>NZ_JAIVKI010000015.1 GCF_020524905.1 Microbulbifer variabilis
ATGGCCTCCTTAAAGAACTTGCCGGTTCATGGAGGTCATATTTTCACTCTGCACGCCGGAACGGCAGAGCCTTGTCAAGTCTCACCGCCTGAGGCGGTGGTTTACCTATTTGTTAATTAAAGAATTTGCTGGGCAAATTCAGCCGACAAACGCCAACTAGCTTTCAGATCAATGGCATTTTATTTATAAACCGACTGAAGCGATAATGGAATGGGGTATCACTATGGATTCGAATAAGGCTATCAACAGTCTTTTCTTGTCGGGTATATTTGCGGTTATACTCGCGCACATGGGGCAAGCCTACGCAAAATCTGAAACAAAAAATAGCTTGGACGGCACCTGGTGTACCACAGAGGAAGGTTCTTTTATTTTTTACGAACATAAAAGAGATGCTGTAAACCTAGGAAAAGGCGACTATTGCCGAACTTTTAAGGTCTTAACAATGAACAAGTCAGGTGGGGGCGGCCGATTCATTGATACGCTTAAAAAGCCTGACATAAAAAATCAAATAGGCGGTATTGAAGAATCAAGAGATGGAGTAATTTATAGTAAAGATATTGGTATATTCGTCTATTCGAAGAAAGATGAAGCAATTCATATGATCACAATCGATGTTTCAGATGAAACCGTCAGTGAGTTAACAATTGATAGCAGTGGAGTAATGCACGGTTTTGTGAGGGAGGTCACCTCTGATTCGACCACATATGAGACTTTGGTGGGCGTCCTATTCTTTAAGAAAAATCGCGAACCAATACCATCAAAATTTAATCAGGATTGGGAGCTGATCTTTAATAAAACACACAAAAAGCCATAGCTCAACTTGTAAATAACGTGAGCAAAAGAAGAAGGCAAATAAGCCGTAGGACCGAGCACAACCCTCTGAATATTGATGCAGTCAACGGGCGCTATAAAATTGCACATTCCAATTTTATTATGTTTCAAGGGGGAAATTGAGGTCGTCACTCTACATAATGCCAGCTGTAAACTGTCAGCGTTTTAGGCAATTTGCTGTGATTAAGGCAAACAAATTTACCCCTTAATTTCACTGAGCTATTTCAAGCCTACTAATTGTTCATCTAGCTTTCTTCCTCAAAGCAATCAATGATCCACATTTCTCATTGTCATTTATTTTCCTGTCAGAAATAATTTTGAAATTATCGAGCAACTTGCAGGCAGAAGAGCCTGCAGGGAAATCAACAATCTCTACATTTAGGAAGTTGCTTCAAAAATATGTGAGCGCAAAACATCTAATGCAATACGATTCATACAAGAGCAGGATAAACTTATCCTTAAACCATCCCTGGCAGAAAAACAACTTTTTTCCCGAAAACCGAAACCATTTTTCTGTATTTCAGATTAATTTGTGGATCGACACCTTAAAAACTTTAGCAGAGCCTAGTCTTACCAATAGATACTCGTCATACTTTAAAATGGAAATATAGGTCAATGAAACGCATTGCTGTAAATGGATTGGGCCGCATAGGCAGATTGCTGGTGCGTCGCTACCTACAAGGGAATTATAAAAGATTTTCTCTGGTGGCAGTGAATGACCCTATGCCAATAGAAAATTTACAATATCTTCTCAAATACGACTCAGTCTATGGAAGGTTGGAACAAGATATTTCGTTTTCGAATGGAAAACTTTATCTCAATAAAATGGAGCTCCCCCTATTCTCTGAGGCTGATCCAGAAAAATTGCCTTGGGGGCGGGAGCATGTAGATGTAGTGATAGAAAGCAGTGGTCATTTTACGAAACGGTCTGACGCCGAAAAACATTTAAAAGCTGGTGCCAAACGAGTGCTAATTAGTGCCCCTTCAAAAGATGCAGATTTAACAGTTGTCATGGGCGTCAATGAGGATGATTTCAACCCAAAACAACATTTTGTGATTTCCAATGCTTCTTGCACAACTAATTCTCTAGCACCAACACTCAAAGTACTAGATGCAAACTTTGGCGTGGAGCAAATTCAAGTCACTACCATTCATGCTTATACGGGAAGCCAGAGTGTGGTAGACGAAGCCTCAGGTAAAAAGATTCGGGGTCGGGCTGCTGGAATTAATATTATTCCAACTAGTACGGGGGCTGATGCCGCTACCATAGCCGTAATGCCGGAACTTCAGAATCGTTTAAGTGCATTGGCAGTGCGGGTGCCCGTAGTGGATGGTTCACTCACGGATATTTGTGCACAACTAAAAGTAGATGCCAGTGCCAATGAAATCAACGATGCATTTAAGGTGGCTGCACAGGGGGAACTATTAGGGATACTGGGCTACAGCGAAGAAGAATTGGTGTCCTCTGACATTATTGGAGATCCCCATTCCTGCATAGTGCACGGCATTTCCACTTGTGTACAGGGGAGGCTGGCAAAGGTCCAGGTGTGGTATGACAACGAGTACGGCTATGTTTGCAGATGCTTTGACCTGCTGGAGAAAATACTTTCATAGGAAACTCAATGGTCAGCATAAAGGAACAAATTAACGAAAGAGAAGCAATAGGTGAAATTGAAGAGATACATGGCCCCGTAGTTATCATCCGTTGTGAACTGTTACCCCCATTACGGCAAGCCTTGATGGTGGCATTAGACGATGAAGCTTATCTGTTTGAAGTTCATCAGCACCTGGATCAGAAACATGTACGGGCTATTGCTCTACATGGGATCACAGGCTTAAGGAGAGGTATCAAAGTTTTCGACACTGGTGCACCCTTACATGTCCGAGTAACCCCTAATTGCTTAGGACGTCTACTCAACATATTTGGTGAACCTTTGGATGGCGGTACACCATTGCAATCGACTGAATACCGTAATGTTCACGCATCGCCAGTCGCTCTTTGGGAATCTGTCGGTACTGGCGATATCTTACAAACTGGCATTAAAGTTATCGACCTTTTGTGCCCCTTTGTCCGAGGCGGCAAAACAGGCTTATTTGGAGGCGCTGGTGTAGGAAAAACTGTACTGGTGATGGAATTTATGCATGCTGTAGCATCCCTGCATAGTGGTGTATCCGTGTTTGCCGGTATTGGTGAGCGCATCCGTGAAGGACATGAGTTATGGCGTGAAATGTGTAAAGCGGGGGTAATGGAACAGTCATTGATGTGCTTTGGTCAGATGGATGAATCGCCAGGTGTGCGGTTTCGGATTGGCTTATCAGCCCTCACATATGCAGAATATTTGCGCGATACTCTACAAAAAGAAGTGCTATTTGTTATCGATAATATCTTTCGTTTTGTACAGGCAGGTAGTGAAATTTCCAGCCTACTTGGAAGAATGCCTGCCACTGTGGGCTACCAACCGACGCTAATCAGTGAAGTGGCAGAAATACAGGAACGTATCCTCTCTACCCGTTCTGGTGCAATTACCTCGGTTCAGGCAGTCTATGTGCCGGCAGATGATATGACTGACCCGGCAGTGGATGCTATTTTAAGTCATCTGGATTCATCGGTCGTGTTATCCCGGGCCCAGGCAGGTAAAGGTATTTACCCAGCGGTAGAGCCATTACAGTCCGCCAGCCGCGCAATGGATCGCCAAACCCTCGGCAAGCGCCACTATGCTGTGGCAGAGGGGGTACGCGAACATCTAGCACGTTACCGTGAGCTGGAGGACATTATTGCCATGCTGGGGATTGATGAGCTATCCACAAGTGATCGGCGTATTGTCCTACGTGCGAGAAAGCTACAGCGTTATCTAACTCAACCCTTCAATGTCACTGCGTCCCATACCGGAATTACCGGAGTCTCTGTTTCAGTCGAAGAAACTCTAAATGATTGCGAAGCTTTTTTACTTGGCGATTACGATGATTTTCCCGAAGAAAAGTGCTACATGCGTGGTGGTATGCGTGATGCCGTTTCAAATACGCCCTAGATCGATTTTCCGGTAGGTGCAATAAACATGAAGACTTTTAGTTTGATGCTTATCTCTTCAGACAATCATCATGAGATTGATGATTTAACCTCCTTTGTCGGGGAAGACTCCTCAGGAAGATTTGGCATTCTCGCAGGCCATCAGCGCCTAATAACCTCCCTAGTGTTTGGTCTGATGTATTTTCGACGTATTACCGGCGAAAAGCAGTACTTGGCGGTGCCAGGAGGACTGCTTTATTTCCTGAATGATCGGCTCCAAATATTTACACGACACTACCTGCTAAGCAGGGACTATGGGCATATTTCGGCTTTATTGCGAAGTAAATTTTTAGAGGAGGAGCAGAATTTGCATATGATAAAAGAAAGTCTAAGGCGTATGGAAGAGTCTATATTGCGACATCTTTGGGAGCTGAGCCGTTAAGTGAAATCGAGAGAAAGTGGGAATGAGAAAGAATTACGATAAAAAGCTCTATGAAAAAATCGAGCGCCAAGCCGAGCGCATTAAAAAGTCTGAGCGTGAACGTTCCACAGTATTTGCGCAAACGATTTATATAGGTACCCTTGGGCTTGTTATGGTACTGCCGGTAGTAGGCGGCGCTTATTTAGGTCGATGGCTAGATGCCTTGGTTCAAGGTTATTCAACCCGCTGGACTCTGAGCTTTATTTTTGTGGGGCTTGTTGTTGGCGTTATCAATGTATATTTGCTGATTCGAGAGTAAACAGTGAATGGGGATGATCTAACACCCGCGGTACTATTTACGCTGGGGCCAATATCAATCACTTCGACTGTAATCACCACCTGGATGGTGATGGTCTTTCTGACGGTTTTAGCCCTGGTAGTGATGCGTCGGCTGGAACTGATACCAGGCCCTATGCAGACCCTGGCCGAGGGTATCCATGGCGCGATTGAGGAGGCGATCCGTGCAGTAGCGCCGAATCATGTCACACAGCTACTTCCATTTATCGGCACTTTATGGATTTTTCTTGTGGCCGCCAATTTGTGTGGTCTGATCCCCGGAGTTCATTCCCCTACACGGGATTTGTCCGCCACCACGGCATTAGCAATACTGGTTTTTCTATCTGTCCACTGGTTTGGTATCCGCAGCAAGGGATTTAAAGCCTACTTACGTCACTACCTCTCACCAAGTCCAATACTGCTGCCATTTCAGCTGGTGAGTGAAATTACCCGTACAGTTGCGCTGGCCGTACGATTATTTGGCAATATCATGAGTCTTGAAATGGCTGCATTGATGATATTGTTGGTGGCGGGTTTTCTTGCGCCGTTACCCATACTTATGCTGCATATCATAGAGGCTTTGGTGCAGGCCTATATTTTCGGTATGTTGGCACTGATTTATATTGCGGGTGGGCTACAGTCACAACAACTCAGGAGTTCCAGCAAAGGAGAGCTTAATGAGTGATATGTTCTGGTTTACAGCACTTTCCACTGTCGCTGCGATGATTGGTATTGCTATCGGTGTGCTGCTGCCAGCCTATGCAATGGGTCGTGCTATTTCTAGTGCATTGGAAGCTCTAGCCCGCCAGCCAGAGGCTGAAAAGTCAATTTTGCGGACCCTGTTTATTGGTTTGGCGATGATCGAATCTTTGGCCATCTATGTATTGGTTATTACTTTGATTGTTCTGTTCCGTAATCCACTGCTGGAATACTTGCTTAAGTCCTAGCAGGCAGTTTTTAAAGATAAATTATACCAGGCAGGGAATGTAGAACTCTTAAATGCGATGTATCGTGGGCTTAAAAATTATGCTCGGGCCCGAGATGAATGGGGTGGGAAGGCAATCTCTGCTGCCTACCAGGTGCTTGGAGAAAACTGTGGAACTCAGTTGGTCAACTCTCGCACTGGAAATGTTCAATTTCCTGGTGCTTTTATGGCTGCTTAAACGTTTTTTCTACAAGCCAGTCCAATCTGTAATCAAAAGACGTCAGGACTCTATTGAGGAGCGTCTGGCTCGTGCCGAGCAAATGGAAGTTAAAGCAAATAAAATGTTGTCACAATATGAAGAGCGAAAAGAACAATGGCATTTAGAATGTGAACAGGCTCGTGAAGCTTTACAAACGGAAATAAAATTAAAACGGGAGAAGGAAGAGCGATCATTAAGAGACTCTCTTGAACAAGAGCGGCAAAGAAATCTTACTTTAGAGATCCAGCATTCTCATGATTTGGAACGACAGTTGGAGCTAAGAGCACTGGAGCAAGGTAGTCAGTTTGCCGCGCAGCTTCTGAAACTCGCCAGCGGACCAGAACTTGAGAACCGTTTAATTGAACTATTCATTCACGCATTGAATTCATTGGATGAAGATCGAATAGTAGAACTGCGTAATCAACTATCGCATTCAGATGCCTTGATGCAGATATCCAGTGCCTTCACTTTAACTGAAGAAAAGCGGATTACAATAAAAAAATTGATGAAGAAGATTCTACAGCGAGATTTGCAATACCATTTTGTCGAGGATTCAGAATTGGTTGCAGGTTTGCGTATTAGGGTCGGTCCCTGGGAGCTGGGAGCTAATATAAATGACGAGCTACTCGGTTTTTCGTCTTTGATGGGCGACTTGATGATTGAGTCAACGGGCAGATAACTGTGATTGGAGAGAGACTCAAACGTCGTACAAGTTGGCTTAAAGCCTATCGACCAAACCTACGTATTCGCGAACGGGGCTGGGTGTTGTCGGTTGGTGATGGCATTGTTTGGGTTGCCGGATTGCCTACCGCATCTATGGATGATGTTTTGGATTTCGATGACGGAAGTCGCGGTTTAGTATTTGATCTTACCGGCAACGCAATTGGTGCCGTATTGCTGGTAGAAACTGAACATCTAACCGCTGGCACTTATGCACGTATTTCTCCAAAACCTTTAAGTTTACCCGTAGGAGATAATCTACTTGGCCGTGTGCTTGATCCGCTGGGTAATCCTCTAGATGGTGGGACTGAGCCTGAATGCAGCGATTGGCGCCGTCTGGAAGGCGCATCACCGACAATCATTGAGCGAGATTTTGTACATCGACCGTTATACACCGGCAGTAAGATAATGGACACTTTGATCCCCATTGGCTGCGGCCAACGCCAATTGATTATCGGGGACGAAGGGGTAGGGCGCAGCTCATTAGCAATGGATACAGTGCTCAGTCAACGCGGGCGAAATATTCTCTGCATCATTGTATTGATTGGACAGAAACGCTCCGCTGTAGTCGCTACGATAGAACTTCTAAAGGATACTGGTGCAATTGAATACAGTGTGGTAATTGTGGCAGAGGCTAGTGCCTTACCGGGATTGCAACACCTAGCGCCTTTTTCTGGGTGCGCTATTGCTGAGTATTGGATGCGCAGGGGAAAGGACACTCTGGTTATCTATGACGACCTCTCAACTCATGCCAAAACCTACCGTGAGTTATCACTGTTATTGCGTAGACCGCCAGGGCGAGAAGCCTATCCCGGAGATATATTTTCTGTCCATGCACGCCTGCTGGAAAGGGCTACCTGTCTCAATGCCAAAGAGGGGGGCGGCAGCATGACGGCACTCCCAATAGTGGAGACTAAGCTCGGCGAGATCGCTGCCTATATCCCTACAAATCTAATCTCTATAACCGATGGTCAAATATATTTGGACCGTGAACTTTTCGCTGCCGGTTTTCGCCCGGCAATTGATATTGGTAAATCGGTATCCCGTATCGGAGGTCATGCGCAACATCCATCCATTAAGCGTGAAGCCGGGCGCATGAAGTTTGACTATCTGCAATTTCTCGAGCTGGAAATGTTCACGCGCTTCGGCGCAAAGCTGGAGGCAGGTATGGAAAAAGCCATACGTAAAGGTCGCATATTGCGGGAAATATTAAAGCAGGAGCGATTATCGCCACTAACCGTTGAATTTCAACTATCTTGGCTTATTGCCTTCAACGATGGTCTTTTCAATCAGATTGCCCCAAAGCGATTGCCGGAATTGTTATCCAGTCTGGATCGAAGAGTACGGGCTAGTAATCTGACACTAGATGATGAAAGGGCATGCTGGGAACAGTTTGCACATGAATGGATACAAGGTAATAGTGAAGCACTCAAATGAGTCGACAGCAGGAACTAAAGAATCATAGAAAACAGCTTACAGAAACTCGTCAGATTATTGGCGCCATGCAATCTTTGTCGTTTATTGAGGTGCACAGACTTCGGCAGGTTCTTGACCTTCAACGACAAATTACTAAGGGCCTGGTCCGGGCTGCCAAAGATCTATTGTGTTTTAATCCAAATTTACTACCCAAAATTGAGCCTTTAAAACAACTTTTCCTAGTAGTGGGGTCCGAGCGAGGCTTTTGCGGTGACTTTAATGATCAACTGTTAAAAAAACTGCAACAATGCCTTACTGACCCCACAGGAAAGGATGCTGGCATTCTTGTTTGTGGCAGAAAAATTGGAAATCGTTTAGAAAACCATCCCCAATTATTAAAAGTGCTCGATGGTGCAGCGGTGCTGGATGAAATAGATACTACCCTTATGCACCTGATCGAAATTTTTACCAAAATGAAAGATGGCATGCTGGCATTAACGGTCATTTATCATGGTGAAAGAAGAAAAAGTGATATTATCCAGCACCAATTACTACCGCCTTTTGAGATCCTGGAAGATATACAACAGGAATTCGCGTTCCCTCCACAAATCAATCTTCGACCAGTCCAACTATTCACAGAATTGCTGGAACAGTATCTTTTTACCGCCTTAAACGAAATTCTCTACGTATCCCTAATGGCTGAGAACCAGCACCGCATACAACACTTGGCGGGTGCGATCCGTCATTTGGATCACCGTTTGGAAAGTTTAAGACAAAAACAAAATCAGCTGCGTCAGGAGGAAATTATTGAGGAAATTGAAGTGATCTTACTCAATTCTGCCGACCCTTCATCGCCATCAAGTGGACGCTGAGCGGATGGAAAAATAGGTTGGATTATTACTGGTAGTCTGCTGATTAGCGCTATCGAGCTTATGGAGAAGTCAAACTTCAAGAATATCACCCGCTGCAATAAAATAGATCGGTGGGTAGGTTAGAGGGCAAATTGAAATCGATTGATTTTGTTGCCAGATTAACCCATTACCCAATAGATTTGTTTCATTGTTGCGTATCACTCAAGGTAAAATAGATCTCCTCTTCTTGAGCGAAGTGCAGCCTGACGATGGTAACCAAACTAAGTAAAAGGCTCCTTAATTCCCTTAACTGAAAATCACTAAGTTCATTCTTAGTATATTCATTAGTCAACTGTTCGTAACGACGAGCAAGTCTAAAGATTTCTCTATGTGTATGACTCATTGAGCCTAAAGGATCAAAGCCGTGCATTATTTTGACGAGTTTCGGGTAGAGTTTATCTTCATCTTCATGCTCATGCGTTAACAGCTGTTCTTGAATAATCATTGCTAGGGATTTTAAATCCTCATGAATGTTTGTTGACAGGCCACTACTGAGCATTTGGATTGTTGCATCTATATGATCTAGAACGGGTTGGAGTTCGCTATGCTCATGACGCAGTTTGTCTGCTATTTCTACGGGTAATCGTGCTTCGGCTAAGTACTGTGGTAGTGGTCTCAATGCGCGCAATGCATTGATTATTACAGCTACATCAATCCCTTCTTGTAACAAAGCGCCGGCTACGGGGGACAAATACCCAAAAGCCGCGAATATCATAGCAATTCCAGATAATCCCATACCGACGAGAACACTCTGGAGGGCAATGTGTCGTCCACGGCGAGCAATGTGAATCCCTTCTGGTAACCGGTCTAGCCGGTCTACTAGCAGCACAACATCGGCAGCCTCGGCGGAAGCACCTGCACCCCGAGCACCCATTGCTATACCTACATCAGCCGCGGCAAGCGCGGGAGCATCATTGATTCCGTCTCCCACCATGGCGGTAATAGCATTACGACATTCAGCCTCTACCGCGGCGACCTTATCTGCGGGTGAACGTTCTGCTAGCACTGAGTCAAACCCAAGAGAAATTGCAACGGTTTCCGCTACATCTTGTCGATCTCCACTTAGCATAACCGTGTGGCGGATACCAGCACGATGCAGTTCACGTAATGCTCGCGGTGTTTCCATGCGGATCTGGTCGGCCAGTAATAAGACTCCAGCAAGATGTCCATCAACGCCGACAAAAGCGCCGGACAAACCACGCATTTCCATTTTCTGAAGTTGGGTCTGGACCCAACCGTCCGGGCCTTGATCCCCCAAAACTAAAGACAGGCTGCCTACTGACACTGAGTGACCCTCGACTTGTCCCCTCAAACCTTCTCCAGGTTCTTCAACGACTTGATCTGGAAAACTGATATCGAGATTTCTACGTTGCGCTTCAGAGACCAAAGATTGAGCGGTACTATGCAGAGAAAACTGGTCCAACGACGCCGCTAGGCGAAGTACCTCAGCCGGCTGGAAACGTGATGTCGTTTCAATCCCCACCAGCTTCGAGTGTCCAGTCGTTAATGTCCCCGTCTTGTCGAATAAGATATTCTTGACGATTGCGAGTTGCTCTAAAGCATCGCCATTCTTGACTAGAATGCCACGTCGGGCCGCTCGGGAAATGGCGGAAATAATTGCAATCGGTGCTGCTAATATCAAGGGGCAAGGGGTTGCTACAACGAGTACGGCAAGTGCTCGTACGGGGTCCCCAGAAGATACCCAGGCCGCCGCAGCGATAAAGAGTGCTATGGGAATGAAGAGAAGGGCATAGCGGTCCGCCATGCGGGTAAAAGGGGCCTTACCCGCTTGGGCTTCTTCAACCATATGCACAATGCCTGCATAAGTACTTTCTGCTGCGGATTTTAACGCTCGTAATTCTAACGGCCCGCCCGCATTGATTGCGCCACTTAAAAGCTGCTCGCCAAGGTAACGTCGTTGGAGTCGTGATTCTCCGGTTATTGTTGACTCATCCACTTGTGCCGTCTTTGTGAGAAGTAACCCATCAACCGGCACAGCTTCTCCCGGTTTTATTAAAAGATGATCTCCGGCATGTAACGTATCAACACTGACCTCTTGAATACCCGACGAATTGCAGAGATGAGCTACCTTGGGACGGCGCTCTAGCAGTGCCGTGAGCTCCTTACGTGCCCGACCATTCGCATATTCTTCCAGGGAGCGACCGCTAGCAAACATAAAAGCGATCACCGAACCGGCTAGATACTGCTCAAGTGCAAGAGCTCCCGCCAATGTGAGTAGGGCAAGTAAATCCACACCGGCTTGGTGGTGTAACAGCGCACGAAAGCTTTCTGCTGTCACCACAATGAGCATCAATACAATTGTCAATTCCCAAACTGGTCGCGGAGATATCCCCCACAACAGGAGTAATCCACCCGTAATCAAAAGCAGAGCCGTAATACTGGCCAGTATCGTATAGTTGCGGCTTGTAATATTTCGCACGACTTACATTTAAAAAGTGATATCTGATGAAAGATAAAAGTCTGTAGACACACTGACCTTTTATGATACTTCAATAAAGCAGGTTATTGACGAATCGTTGTCATCGTTCAGTGGGCTTAGGGTTTGGATTTATTCTCACCCGTTAACCTTTTTCCACGCACTTGGCTGAGCATGATTTTTGCGTCAGGCTGGTTGTCGGCGGAATGCTAATGTTGGATAAGTTAATCCCTTCTCAAAACATAGTTAAAAAAGTTAATGGCCGATACCGACTTACAAGCCCTGTGGCACTGCCTATCTGCAAAGGAGGCGGCAAAACGGCTCGAAAGCAGCTATGAAGGACTATCTACAGGGGAGTCAAGACGTCGCCGACTCATTTATGGCTTGAATATCTTACCGACACCGAAAACTCCCAGTTTTCTACGACTATTTCTACGACAGTTCGCAAGTCCATTAATCTATGTACTTTTGGCAGCAATGGGCGTCTCCTTAATGGTCGGTAAATTAGCCGACGCCACATTTATCGGATTGGTTCTGTTAATAAATGCTCTGATTGGCGCCTTACAGGAATTCCATGCTCACTTGAGCGCTAAAGCACTCCGTAAACTGATGGTAATCCCCGCCCGAGTCATTCGCGAAGGTAAAGTGCTGGAAGTTCCGAGTGAAGAACTGATGCCTGGAGATCTGGTGTTGCTGGAATCGGGCGATCGGGTACCTGCCGACTTAAGACTATGGCAATCAAATAATCTGGAGGTTGATGAATCGGTACTTACCGGTGAGTCTCTGCCTGTCAACAAAGACAGCAATTTACTTTGTCATACCGAGACACCGGTAGCAGATCGGCTCAATCTTTGTTTTGCCGGTAGCCTTGTCGCCTCGGGTCGTGGACGCGGATGGATCACAGCCACGGGTTTAAGCACAGAGATGGGCAAGTTGAGTCTTAGTATGGAATCTATCGAGGCGGTCAAGCCTCCGCTTTTCCAACGTATTGAAAGGTTTAGTAAGAAACTCACAATTGCTTTATTGATCACCGTGGCAATACTGGCGGTGATTGAGTTGGCTCGGGGTACACCACTACTATTGATCTTCATGACAGCGGTCGCTTTGGCCGTATCCGCTATTCCCGAGGGGCTACCAATGGCCCTGACAGTGGTACTCTCCATAGGCACTCGACGTATGGTTAGACGCCACGTGATTGTTCGAAAGCTCGTGGCCATAGAGAGCCTCGGTTCTTGCACCGTTATCGCCGTAGATAAAACGGGAACTCTTACACAAAACTGTCTCGCCGCACGCGATGTGGTCTTTTTAGATAATCGCAAACTGGTCCGCGTCGATGGTTCGCCCTCGCAAGACAAGGGGTTATTACGGCTCTGTCGGGTAGCGGCATTGTGTAACGAGGCAGAGGTTTATCGAGCCAATGACGGTCAATGGCAGGGCACTGGCGATGCTGTGGATCAAGCACTGCTGGTGATGACAAATAAATGTGTTGAAGATCCGTGTGAATTATTAAGACGCCATTCACTTTTGGCACAAATTCACTACGAGCCAGCTCTTGGCTACGCGGCAAGCCTACATGTTGATGACACTGGACAATTGGTGTGTGTCAAAGGCGCCTTGGAAAAATTGCTGCCTATGTGTAGTCATATGGCCACTAGTGCAGGGGACATTCTTCTAGACAGTGAAATAGCGTTGACTAAGTTGAAGCAACTCGCGGAGCAGGGTGACCGAGTGTTGGCCTTCGCGGAAGGTCGCACTAACGGAAGAAACCAAATCGCACCGGAGCAGTTGTATAGCCTTTGTTTACTGGGGCTGGTAGGAATGGTAGATCCTCTAAGACCTGAAGCGGCTCAAGCCGTCACTGAATGCCAGCGCGCCGGTATTCATGTCTGTATGCTTACGGGGGATCACCCGCATACTGCACTTAGTATTGCACGGGAACTTAACTTGGTTGGTGATAAAGATGAGGCCGTATGTGGAACAGAATTAGCAAAAGCTGAATCTGAGGGCGATAAAGCGATTGATGCTCTAACAGCGGGTGCACGAGTGTACGCTCGGGTATCACCGGAGCAAAAATTAACGATTGTGCAATCTCTACAACGCCAGGGGGAGTTTGTGGCGGTTACCGGAGATGGTGTCAATGACGCCCCCGCTTTGAATAGCGCCCATGTCGGTATAGCGATGGGGCTTCACGGGACCGAGGTTGCAAAGGAATCCTCCGATCTCCTTCTAACTGACGATAATTTCGCTTCAATCGTAGCAGGGGTCGAGGAAGGACGTATTGCCTACCGCAATATCCGTAAGGTCATTTTCTTTCTTATCTCCACCGGTGCAGCTGAGCTAGTCCTATTTATATTAAGTGCCGTATTTTCAGTACCGTTACCTCTAACGCCAGTACAATTATTGTGGCTAAATCTGGTCACCAACAGTGTGCAGAGCATCGGATTGGCTCTGGAGCCAGGGGAGGGCGATGAGATGCGAAGGCCACCGCGCCCTTCATATGAGCCACTCTTAGATTCGCTGATGTTACGTCGAGTGATCACTTCTGGTCTGGTAATGGGGGGTATCGCTTTTGGCTGTTTTCTTGCGCAATTAAAATTGGGGTGGCAGCTGGAACTGGCTCGTAATAGTGTACTGCTACTTATGGTTTTGTTTGAGAATGTACAGGTGATTAATAGCCGTTCGGAAACCCGATCTATCTTTCGGCAAGCCTTCTTTTCCAATCCTTTGTTATTATTGGGCACATTGGCTGCGCAGGGAATTCATATTTTGTCCATGTATTCGCCCTTAATGCAAAACGTTCTTGGCGTTAGTCCGGTCAGTTTGACGCTTTGGGTTGAGTTGTTGATGTTGGCTTTATTACAACTGTTGGCAATGGAACTATTACTGCTCCTTCCACATCGCCAGAAGAGGTAATCATCATTTGACGGGTCGCATTTTGATATTATGGCTCTGGTGTTCCAGTATCTTTAATACCCTTGGCCAACTCTTCCCTCGCTTCACTTGCTAGTCGTTCATAGCGGCGCAAGAAATCCCGTAACTTGTCGTCATCTAATTCCTCTAAATCGAGTAATGCGTTATGAGCACCTTTGGTAGAACGAATCAATTCATCGAGTTTAATTTGGATCGCTTCTGTATCACGGTTTTGGGTGTTTTGAATTAGAAAGACCATTAAGAAAGTGATAGTTGTGGTTAGGGTATTAATGATTAATTGCCATGTGTTGCTAAAAGAAAGCAATGGGCCTGTAATCGCCCATAGAAGGATAATTCCCAGAGCAGTTACAAAAACCTTTGGGCGACCACAAAAACGAGCAGCCGATTTAGCTAGCGTTGAATACCAAGTTGAAGAACGCATGGCGATTCCCTTGTTGATGCAGAGCTGTGTAATAACTGACAAATGCAGAATAGCAACTGTGAGCGATTAAATTTCAACTCTAGTCCCCAATTCGATAACACGACTCGACGGAATTCGGTAGTATTCGACGGCACTACCAGCATTGCGCACCATGGTAGTAAATAGAAGTTCTCGCCAGCGAGCCATTCCACTGGGAACTTCCTCAAGAGGAACGACAGCTTCCCTACTTAGGAAAAATGACGTCTGATCAAGATTGATTTGCATCTTGCAATATTCACTCATTTCCAGCAAAGCTTGCTCAATATTCGGATGCTCCATAAAACCATATTGTAGGATCAGTCTATAGCAATTTTTTTCCAGTCGATGCAGGTAATACCTTTTTTCATTTGAGACCCTGGGTGTTTCTGCGATTTTTACCGTTAGAAATACTATCCGATGATGCAGAACTTTGTTGTGAGTAAGATTATGTAAGAAAGCATGTGGGACATATAGCGGCCTCGCCGTAAAAAATATGGCTGTCCCAGGTACCCGCACTGGAGGTTTCCGAAGAAGGTTTGGTAGAAACTGTGTCAGTTTAATTTCTCTAGTCAAGAGTCGGCGAGATAACGCTTTTTTTCCATCTCGCCAAGTAATCATCAGTAAGGTGGCAATAAAACCAAGTACTAACGGAAACCAACCGCCATGACTAATTTTCGATAGACTGGAAGAGAAAAAAATAAGATCTATACAAATAAATAGTGCGGCACCGAAAAGGCATAGGAGGAGACTATAGTGCCAATGATACCTGTAGACAAAAGAAGCGATAAAAGTCGTCAACAACATTGCACCACTAACCGATATCCCATAGGCGGCAGCAAGATTGGTCGAGGTTTCAAAACCCAGTATCGCAACACTCACCATAAGCATCAATAACCAGTTGATCACGGGTATGTATATTTGGCCGATTAGCTTAGAAGATGTATGTTTCACCGTCATCCTTGGAAGATAACCAAGCTGTATGGCTTGTTTAGTCAGGGAAAATGTCCCTGAAATACACGCCTGTGAGGCGATTACTGTTGCTGAAGTTGCTAACAAAACCATGGGATAGAGTGCCCAAGAGGGATACATTCTATAGAATGGATTAATGACTGCTACTGAATCAGCCATCAATATCGCCCCCTGTCCAAAATAGTTTATGGTTAAGGCAGGAAAGACGAGTCCTATCCACGCCAAGCGAATCGGTTTACGCCCAAAATGCCCCATATCTGCATAGAGCGCTTCAGCTCCCGTAAATACCAGCAGCACTACCCCTAATATTAAAAAAGAAGCTACCCCATTCTTGGTAAGAAAGAACAATGCATGCAGTGGATTTAACGCTTCCAAGATTGATGGATTGCAAACTATATTGGCAATGCCGCCTACCAACAGTGCTAAAAACCAGATAGACATAACTGGCCCAAATAATTTCCCCACGGATGCAGTACCAAAATGTTGCAAAGAGAACAATGCTAGCAATACACAAATAGAAATAGGTAACACTACAGGTTTGAGATCTACCGCTCCTATTTCCAATCCCTCTATTGCCGATAACACAGAGATTGCTGGCGTCAATACTGCATCACCAAAGAAGAGCGCGGCACCACACAAACCAGAGAGAACGATGAGATTCTGGAGGCGCTGATGTTTTTTTGTTGCTGATAATGCCAACGCTACAAGGGCCATGATTCCGCCCTCGCCGTGATTGTCAGCACGTAAAATCAAGATGACATATTTTATCGTAACAACAATCATCAGTACCCAAAATATTGTTGAAGCGACTCCAAGGATATTAACGGAGTTAAGAGGTATGCCATGCTCTGGATGGAAAACCAGTTTTACGGCATAAAGGGGGCTGGTTCCGATATCGCCAAAAACAACACCGAGAGCGGCCAAAGTCAAACTCGCTCGAGCCTGTGGATTTGCAGAATCTGACTCATTCATAATTTGTGATATCCAACTTTTCTAAGTTGGCCACTCTTGCTTTTTTATTTCTCTCATGCCACCTTGGTCACAAGTCAATTTTATGAGTCGTGGAGCACGCAAAGTATCTTTCGTTGGATATAAGCCTCTGACCAATAAATCTCATCACCTTTGGGAGTAGCTCTATGACATTTGACCCTGCTCGATAGCGGCTACCATTTCAATGGTTCGTAATAGCGCATCCGGACTCAAACTAATGGAATCAATACCCATTTTCACAAGATATTCAGTTACCTCTGAATAATTTGATGGGGCCTCGCCGCAGATGCCTGCGGGAATGCCATTGCGGTGTGCTCCTTCAATTGCTAAACGAATCATTTCCAGCACACCCGGATCGCGTTCATCGAAATCAAAAGCTACGACATCTGAATCCCTATCCACGCCTAGTACAAGTTGGGTTAAGTCGTTAGAGCCAATAGAGATTCCATCAAATAACTTGCTAAAGGCATCTATCTGAACCACATTGTTTGGGATCTCACACATAACATAGACCCCAAGCCCGTTTTCTCCTTGCTGTAAGCCATAATTGGACATTACCTGCAGTACCTGCTCACCCTCCGGAATACGGCGGCAGAATGGGATCATCACTTTTATGTTGTCGAGGCCCATTTCTTCACGTGCGCGCTTCAATGCAGCGCACTCAAGCGCGAAACCATCTATATAGTTTGGATGTGCATAACGTGACGCACCTCGAAACCCCAACATTGGGTTTTCTTCGTGTGGTTCAAAAGTTGCGCCTCCGATCAGGCGTGCGTATTCATTAGATTTAAAATCGGAAGTACGAACAATCACAGGTTTTGGGTAAAAAGCGGCAGCAATTGTGCCGATACCTTCAGAGAGTTTTTGAATAAAGAAATCAGATCCATCACGATATATTTCGATAAGCTGGTCGATAGTTAGCTTATCCCGTTTGTCCTTGACTCTTTCCGGATGGGCCAGGGCCATCGGATGAACCTTGATATACTCATTAATGATAAACTCCATTCGTGCTAAACCAACACCATCACAGGGCAGGGCGCTCAACCGAAAGGCTTGTTCCGGACTGCCCAAATTAATCATCATTTTAGTTTTGGTTCTAGGCACATTCTCCAGTTCAATCGTTGTAGCATTGAAAGGAATTTCACCTGCAAAGACTCTACCGGTATCTCCCTCGGCACAGGACAAGGTAATAATCTCACCATCGTTGACCCTATGCTCTTCCCCTATGCCGACTACGGCTGGAATCCCAAATTCTCGTGCGACAATGGCTGCATGACAAGTTCGTCCACCATGCTGGGTCACAAGGGCTGCGGCGCGGCGCATGGCAGGCCCCCAGTCGGGACTGGTACTGGCAGCGAAGAGTACTTCGTCTTTGGCAAAAGTCGCCAGCTGTTCTGTGTTTTCTATCCATCGCACCTTGCCAGAAGCAATCCCCGAACCAATCGCACGGCCCTCTGCCAAGATCGCACTTTTTTCCGGGATTTTGCCGAGTTTGAAACGCTGTATCTGATTTCGTGGTTTTTGTGAGGCTACAGTTTCAGGTCTTGCTTGGAGTATGTACAAAAGACCATCGTCAGAATCCTTGCCCCACTCGATATCCATGGGACAGTCACGACCAAACTTATTGCTATAGTATTTTTCAATTTCAATTCCATAGCCGGCTAACTTGAGGACTTCACTGTCACTCAGGCTATAGTTTCTTCTGATCGACTCGGGGGTTTTGATATTTTGGAGGTCTTGACAATTTTCACCTTCACCACCAAGCAGCATTTTTTGCTTTGCACCTAATTGCTTACGCAGAACACAACGATGCCCTTTTTCAAAGGTAGGCTTATGAACATAAAATTCATCCGGGTCTACATTGCCTTGTACAATATTTTCCCCAAATCCATAAGCTGAATTGATAAATACCACATCACGGTAACCGCTCTCAGTATCCAAGGTGAACATAACTCCACTGGAGGCTAAATCCGAGCGAACCATTTTCATTACCACGACAGCTTGAGCGACTTTTAAATGGTCAAACTTATTACGCTCACGATAACTGATAGCCCGTTCGGTAAAAAGGGAGGCGAAACATCGCCGGCAGGCATCCAGTAAGCTATCCTCACCACCGATATTAAGGAAACTATCATGCTGGCCTGCAAAGCTAACATCAGGCAGATCTTCTGCAGTGGCGGAACTACGCACAGCCACTTTTAGTTGAGGGCCATATTCTTTAACTAGCGCCCTGTAGGCTTCAATAATTTGTTTTGCCAGTTCTTCGGGTAAATTGACATCGTATATCACTTGTCGAGCTTTGGATGCGACCTCTGATAACCTATCTTCACCACCATCCTCGATATCCTTAAATATATTTCGTAAGGGCTTCAAGGCCTTAGCATGGTCGAGCACGGCCCGGTAAGCTGCAGCGGTAATAGTAAAACCATTGGGAATATGGATGCCCAGGGGGGTGAGGTACTGATACATTTCCCCCAGTGATGCGGCTTTTCCACCCACCTGGTCAATGTTTTTAATGGAAATATCTTCAAACCAACGGACATATTGGTCATTATGCATAACAGAGATCTTTGAAAATTTGACTTTAATTTCATCACAGGTTCAATCTGAATCTGTAATCTTGGCCATCGTCAAGCTAACCTGAAGAACAGTTCAAAAATAGCAGCTTTTTCTCTTTTCCAATCTGCACCCTAGAGGCAAATTTGGGTAATAGTGACCGACTGAGGGAGATTGAGGTGCACTAACAAAATTCTTTGGAACAGCTGCCGGGATTATAAACTCTGGTACGTTACATGCAGTTGCAGTTAAAGAGAGTTAGATTGCCAGTGACTTTCATCATGTTTTCTGGTGATTTTGGTTTTTCGTATACATAGAGAACATGTATGGCGTTCAAAAATATCCTGTTGCCACTTGATGGCTCAGCTATCGCAGAAGAAGCCATTGCCCATGCAATGAAGATTGCAAAGGCGTGTGACGCAGTAATACACCTCTTACATGTTCAAAAATCCCAATCACAAGTGGGCGAGCAAAGTATCGATCCAGTAGATTGGCGCATGCGCCAGATAGAACTGAAAAGCTACCTGAATCAACAGGCGGAAGAGATTTCTAAAAGTGAGATTTCTGTTTCGCTATCCGTTGTTGAGGGTCGTCCGGCGGAGAAAATTGTCGAATATTGTGAAAATTCAAATATTGACCTGATTGTATTTACAGCTTTCGGTCACGGTGGCCCCAGTCGCTTTGATTTTGGTAGTACTGCCCACAAGGTGTTCAGTGGTGCGGGTTGTTCATTTATGGTTGTCCGGCCAGGCATGGCGCCTGTGATTCCAGAAAAGATTACCTATCATCGAATTTTAATCTTAATGGATGGTTCCCCACGATCTGAATGGGTCGCTTGTCACGTAGCATCTCTAATGCGAATGCAGGAGGAGGATGTAGAACTCATATTGCTTCAAGTCATCGCTATACCTGATATGCCTCGGCGGATGCCCATCACGCGTGAGGAGCATGCAACGCGGGAAAAATTTGTCGAATGCAACCGGCGCGCGGCTGAAGTTTATCTAGAAGAAGTAGCCCGCCAATTAGAAAATGGGATTAAAGTGCGTCCCTTGTTACTTGTTGCACAAAACGTCTCTGAGTGTATTTCTACGACTGCCGCTAAAGAAAATGTAGATTTGATCGCTATGAGCGCGTACGACTGGCAAACCGGCAAGCATCAAGTCACAGGCACTATATGTCACACCGTAATGTCCCACAGTAACCTGCCAGTACTGGTATTCCAGGATCTGCAGGAACCCAAATCACAGTCCCTGGGAGCAGACTCAGATACTTGTCAAATACGCTATGCAACTCACCCGGTAAGAAATGAAGCGCATCGATGAAATTGAGGTTTTGGAGAAAGAAAAGCTCTGGCCACGGAAAAAAGTTCTTTTTGCGCTCAAAATCCGGGCAAACTGCTCCGAGAGTAGAAAAAACTACTGAATCCTCGAGCAACCATTCCCGTCAGGACAATGAACAGCAACGTCTTGAAGAAATAGCCACACTGGCCAAACGCCATTGCATCCCTATTGGCACCGGTGGGGGTTTTCGCCTTAGAGCGCATTTACGCCAGCTGGAGTCCCATTTTGAAAAAATATATCAGCATCTCGCCACAAAAATAGAGGCGGGTGAAAAAAGCACACGCAGCGAAGAATGGCTTCTGGATAACCGCCATGTGGTACAAGAAGCCCTGCAATTGGTGTGCGAGTCTCTGCCTAGAAACTACTTGAAACAGTTACCGCAAGTCACTGCCGAATATGGCAGTATCGATCTGCGCATTCATGTCCTCGCCAATGCGCTGATCACCGATTTTTCGCAGCCTGTAGATGTTCAATCTATTCACCTGCTGGTAGACCACTACCAGGAAGACAGTATTCTAACCACAGGTGAACTCTGGGCACTGCCCGCCCTGTTACGCTTTTGCCTATTGGAACACTTGGCAGAACTTTCCGATCAGTCCCTGGGTGGAAATACCGGTACGGAGGAAGAACATAGTGTCGGTATCGCCAGTGGCATCATTAGCCTGCGGGAATTACGCAGTTGTAACTGGCGGGATTTTGTAGAATCTCTGAGCCGTGTTGAACGGATTTTGCACACAGATCCAGCAGCTTCCTATAGCCGGATGGACTTTGAAACCCGCGACAGATACCGGGGTGCTATTGAGAAGCTGGCTCGCGGCAGTGGAGCAAGCGAGCTGCAAATAGCCCAACAGCTGGTAGAGCTGAGCACTGAACAGGAGCCGGGCAATCGCACACGGCATGTGGGTTACTACCTGATAGATGAAGGGCGGCCGCACCTGGAAGCGGTGCTGGGTTATCGACGGGGGTTTTTGCAGCGTATCCATGGGCGGCTACTGCATAAAGCCTCTAAAGTTTTCTTTTCTGGGCTGGCGCTTTTCTCTTTTCCGCCACTGTTCGCCTTAGCCATTTATCTGCTTTTGGGTGGCGCTTCTTTTATTTTGACGTTACTGGTACTGGTAGTTGCCACGGTGCCACTGGTCGGCATGGCCCTGACCTTGGTCAATGGCCTGATTACTCACTGCCTGCCACCGCGCCTGCTGGCCAAGCTGGATTTCGACAAAGGGATACCGAAAGAGTACCGCACCGTGGTGGTGATGCCTGTGCTGTTTGCCGATGCGGAGGATATGCAAAGAATTCTTGAGTGCTTGGAAATCAATTACCTCAACAATGGTGACGAGAATCTGGTTTACGCCGTTCTAAGCGATTTTGCTGACGCGGATGGGCAAAGTGCCAAGGGGGACGATGAACTTCTGGAGATCGCCAGGGCCTCTATCGAATCCTTAAATGAACGCTATAGAGCCAATGAGGGCAGATCACCATTTCTTTTGTTGCACCGCGAACGCCGTTGGAATTCAGTAGAGAATTGCTGGATGGGCTGGGAGCGTAAGCGTGGCAAACTAATTGAATTCAACCGCCTGCTTTCGGGCCGTGAAGACCACAGTTTCACTACCTGTTTTGGCGATCGAGAACAGCTGCAGGGCATCCGCTATGTCATCACTCTCGATGCCGACAGCCAGATGCCACCGGACACCGCGCGACGCCTCGTCGGTGCCATGGCGCATCCTCTCAATCGCGCAGTGGTCAACAATGACCTCCGGCGGGTGGTGGCTGGTTACGGGTTTCTGCAGCCCCGTGTGGAAACCGATCCTGCCAGTTCCGAAGGGACTATCTTCAGTCAGATTTTCTCCGGTGATCGCACTATTGATCTCTACACCCACGCGGTATCCGATGCTTACCAGGATCTGTTTGGCGAGGCGATATTCACCGGAAAGGGCATTTATGATCCGAAGGTTTTCTCCCAGACCCTGGTAGGCCACTTGCCGGAAAATGCCATTCTCAGCCACGATCTGCTAGAGGGCGCTATCGGTGGCGTAGGGCTCTTATCGGATGCCGTGTTCTATGAGCAATACCCACCCAATATTTTCGCCATGCTGCGTCGCTCACACCGCTGGATTCGAGGTGACTGGCAACTGCTTTCCTGGCTGGGCAAGCGTGTACCGGTCGAAAATGGTGAGAAAGTCAGCAACCCTTTACCACCCATCCAGCGATGGCAGATCGTCGATAATTTGCGCCGCAGTTTGGAATCCCCCTCTCTTTTGGCTCTATTTTTGCTGGCTTGGAGCGGCTGGCTACCGGGCCAGTCTTGGGCTTGGACCTTGCTATTACTTGTGCTGTCATCTGCATCGGTATGGCAGGAACTGCTGTCGATGATATGGCGGAGTATCGCCGACCCCAGCCGTGCACACCTCCACCTGCGAGGAGGCCCAGCGGTTTTGCAGCAACGCTTTTTGCACTGGCTTTTGTCTCTGGCTCTGCTCCCGGTACAGGCGGTCAATGCGCTGGATGCGATAATACGCACACTCCACCGGCTGAATGTTTCCCACCGCTATTTACTGCAATGGACCTCGGCGGCACATGTCAATCACTCGGTGAGAAACGCCCTCACCACACAGGGCAGCTGGCGGGAAATGTGGGTTTCCCCCGCGATTGCGTTGTTGGTAACGGCGGGCCTGATTTTTTGGATTCCCGCCAACCTGTTGCCGGCAGCGCCGTTTTTATTGGCCTGGCTAGTGGCGCCACAGCTTGTGCACCATATCAATCTGCCGCGGCTATTGGAGCCCTCGGTTCTAACCGAAGAGGATAAGCGTGAGTTGCGCTTATTGAGCCGAAAAACCTGGTATTTCTTCGAGCACTTTATGGGCCCAGACGACCACTGGTTGCCGCCCGATAATTACCAGGAGGAGCCGCTGGCGGTCTTGGCCCGGCGTACTTCTCCCACCAATATCGGACTGGGCCTGCTCTCCATACTCAGCGCCTACGATTTTGGCTACGTTGATCTCAGCCTGCTTTTAGCACGCCTCAACAACAGCTTTGACAGAATGCGCGGGCTGGAGCGCTATCGCGGACACTTTCTTAATTGGTATGAAACCCGTGAACTGCATCCCCTCAATCCCCGCTACGTCTCTACCGTAGACAGCGGCAACCTGGCCGGGAGCTTACTGACACTGGCCTCAGGTTTAGAGTCACTGAAAACAGAGCCATTGAATGGCCGCCAGCTGGTACTGGGAATCACTGATACCCTCGATGCCATGGCGCAAACCTTACAGCCTGTCGATACAGATTCCGCCCCCAATGAAATTCGCGAGATCAACGCACAGATAGCGCAGTTTCGCCAACGCCTGCAGGCCGGGGCGGAACATAACCGCTGGTGGCAAACCATTGATGATATCTACGAGCGGGACGTGCCCTGGCTTCAGGAGCGTATGCTGGCGTTGCTTGAGGGCGATGAAAAGAACTTCAGTGCCGAGGACCTCGGACGGCTGCGTCAGTGGCTCGATGAACTACACCGCCACGCTGTGGCCGCACGGCGCTACCAGGAGGCTCTGGAACCCTGGTTGCGACTGATGCAAGCGCCGCCCAAGATTTGTCGTGATAGAGAGGACCCAGTTAAAGAAAGTTTCCACGCCCTAGAGGCCACTTTAAACAACACGGTTTCACTATCAACTATGCCGTCTTTCTGCAAGGCGGCAAAACATCAACTACAGCAGCTGCAAAAACACCTTACCTCTGAATCACTACATCTATCAGATGAAGACACCGGCTGGTGTGAAAAACTATATAACGCATTGGAAAGGGCCGAGGAAAACGCGGCCAGTTATAGTCGCGACATTACAAACCTGGCATTAAGGGCACGCAATTGGGTGGAGGAGATGGATTTCGCCTTCCTCTACGATCGCGATCAGCACCTCTTTCACATCGGTTACAACGTCACCGATGCCGCCCTGGATGCCAATCATTATGATCTGCTGGCTTCAGAATCTCGCCTGACCGGTTTTATCGCCATTGCCAAAGGCGATGTGCCAGCACGCCATTGGCGTCACCTGGAGCGGCCATTCCGGCATTTACACCGGCGGGTGGTGCTGATGTCCTGGAGTGCGACGCTGTTCGAATACCTGATGCCGCGGCTGTTTATGGAAACTCCAGAGCACAGCTTAATAGGGCGCGCCTGTCGCAATGCCATTGAAGTGCACCGCAAATTTACTGGCCGCTATGAATTACCCTGGGGAATTGCCGAATCCGGTTACTACGAGCTGGATAGCCAATTGCACTATCAATACCGAGCTTTTGGGGTGCCGGGGATCGGTTTTCGCCGCGACTTGGGTGAACGCTTGGTGATTGCGCCTTACGCCTCCATGATGGCGCTGCCATTCGATGCCGGTGCGGTCATGGAGAACCTGCGCCAGCTTCGCGCCGAGGGTGGATTTGGTCAGTTCGGACTTTATGAAGCCATCGACTATGGCCGCACCGCCAAACCCATACCGCGCCGTGCGCGCACAGTGCGCTCTTATATGAGCCACCACCAGGGCATGATCCTGTTGGCCATCAATAACTATCTGCACGACGACATAATGCAGCAGCGCTTTCACAGCGATGTGCGTATTGCCGGTTTAACCCCGTTGCTGCATGAGCGCCTGCCAACCGCACGACCAGCCTTAAAGCCCTGGCAACAACCGGGACTGCAGCGCAGTTTCCACGCCGAGGGGGCACTACAGAGCTGGTCGGCACTACCCGGACACCCCTATCCACAGTACAACGTATTGTCCAACGGACACCACACCCTGTTGTTGGGAGCTGATGGCGCCGGTGGCAGCTATTGGCACAATATCGCCCTGACGCGCTGGCAACCAGACCCGACCCAGCACCAGGGGGGCCACTGGAACTATGTCCGTGACCTGAGTAGTGGCGAGCTCTTCTCCGTCGGCCTCGCTCCCTGCGGCGGAGACCCCGGTCACTGCATGGCGAATTTCTCCCCGCAAAGTGTCGAGTTCCAGCGCCGGGAGGCGGAACTCTTCTGTCGTCTGCACATAGCGCTCAGCTCTCAGCACGATCTGGAAGCGCGCCGGTTGGTAATCAAAAACGAGAGCAATCGCACTCGCCATTTACTACTGGCGGATTATACGGAGGTGGTGCTGGCGCCCGAGCGCGACTATCAACGCCATCCAGCCTTTGCCAAGCTATTCGTGGAGAGTCAGTACCTGCCTGAGGAGCAGGTGATGCTCTATCGCCGGAGGCCCCGCAGTAGTGAAGAAAAGCCAATCTATCTGGCCCACTGTGTACTGGTATCCTCCGGGGTAAGCCACCAGTTGGCTTGGGAAACCGACCGGGTGCGATTCCTCGGGCGCGGCGGATCACCGGCGCGCCCCCTGGCCCTGCAACTGGGCTTGGCCGGTTTCACCGGTACTACAGGTCCCGTGCTGGACCCGGTGATCGCTTCGGCCCAGGAAATATCCATTCCACCCCAATCTGAAATTGAAGTTATCTACCTGACCGGCGCGAGTAAGTCCCGTCGTGAACTACTATCGGTGCTGCGCTCCTATCGCTCGCGTCCCAAGGCGCGCTGGGTATACGAGCTGGCGCGAATGCAGTCGGAGCAGGAATTACACAACCTGCGCATCCCCGCGGCGGATATCTATTGGATGATGGAGTTGTTATCCGCAGTATTGGCGCCCACGGGAGGATTGCGCGCGCCCTCCAGAGTGTTGGCGCGCAGTCACCATATTCAGCGTTGCCTGTGGAGCCGCGGTATCTCCGGGGATAACCCGATACTCCTGGTGCAGGTGCGCAGTGAGCAGGGGATCGACTTCGCCGAGCCACTTCTCCAGGCGCACACCCTGTGGAGTGGCCGTGGCCTGGCTATAGACTTGGTTATCGTCGATGAAGATTCCGCTGGCTATTCCCAACAGACCCGCGACAGACTTCAGGAATTGATCGCCGATATCCGCGGTCGCACTCTGCGCAAACTGAATGGCGGGGTGGTGATAGTGCCTGGTCAGGAACTGCCAGAGTCAGACCGTATTGGTCTGCTGGCTGCGGCACGAGTACTGCTCGATTCCTCAGCCGGCTCTGTGGCTACACAGTTGGAGAACAGCGCGACAGCTTTGCAGGCCCAGGTGCAGCCGCTGCCGCCGTTCGTGCCGGTGCAGCCCGCAGGCTACACCCAATTGCCAACGCCAAATCTACAGCGCCCAGACGATCTTTTATTCGATAACGGCCTCGGTGGATTCTCTGCCGATGGCCGCGAATACATCCTGCATCTTAAAACCGGAAATCTGGATGAACCGGGGCAGCGCCCCCCGGCACCCTGGGTAAATGTCATCGCCAATCCCGATTTTGGTTGCCTGGTTTCCGAGGGCGGTTCCTGTTGCACCTGGAGCGGCAACAGCGGCGAGCACCGGCTAACCGCCTGGAACAACGATCCGGTGCGCGACCCCAGTGGCGAAATGCTCTACCTTCGCGACGAGGAGAGCGCCGAGGTCTGGTGTCCAACTCCGGCCCCACGTCCCGCCAAAGCTGACTACCAGGTGCGCCATGGGGCGGGCTACACAGATTACCGTCACAACAGTCACGGCCTGGAGCAGTCCTGGCGTATTACCGTCGATCGAAATGCACCGGTAAAGATTGGTCGCCTGACACTGAAAAACGGCTGGAACAGGCCGCGCCGGTTGACGGCAACTTACTACGTGGAGTGGGTACTGGGACTTACCCGAGGCGGCAGCTGGACACACCTGGTCAACGAATTCGTACCAGAGAGACATACACTATTGGCCCGCAACGCCTTTGTTCCAGACACCAAGCCCGGCGTCGCATTTCTAACCGCCAGCCTGCCACCCCACGGTTTAACCACAGACCGTCACGAATTTATCGGCAGCGCCGGGGGCCCGCAGGCACCAGAGGCGATGTTTCGTATTGGCCTATCCGGCAGGGTTCAGTCCGGCGGTGACCCCTGCGCCGCCTATCAGGTACATATCGAACTGGATATTGGTGAAACCCAGCATATTTATTTCGTGATGGGGGAGGGGACAGATCGGGCTCAAGCCCTGGACCTAGCTAGGGAATTCCGTGAACCACAAAGGGCCGCAAACTCACAAAGTGAATTCGAGCAGTTCTGGGAGGATTATCTGGGCTCGGTACAGGTGCAAGTGCCCGACAAGGCCACTGAACTGATGGTAAATCGCTGGTTGCCTTATCAGACACTGGCCTGCCGCCTCTGGGGACGCAGCGGTTTTTACCAGTCCAGTGGCGCCTTTGGTTTTCGCGACCAGTTGCAGGATGTGCAGGCGCTATTGTGGACCCACCCCGATTGGACCCGCCAACATATATTGCGCACGGCATCGCGCCAGTTCCAGGATGGGGATGTACTGCACTGGTGGCACGAAAACCCTTTACGCGGTGTGCGCACCCGATGCTCCGACGATTTATTATGGCTACCGTTTGTCACGGCCCAGTACATTCGTACTACCGGCGACTTTCAAATCCTGAATGAACCCGTCAGTTACCTTGCTGGGGCTCCACTGGGGAAAGATGAACACGAGCGCTACGCCGAATTTGAAAGCAGTGACGAATCTGGATCTCTTTACGAGCACTGCTGCCGGGCCATTGAGCGCGCCGGTGCCGTAGGGCCCCATGGACTGCCGGTAATCGGCAATGGCGACTGGAACGATGGCTTCAGCCGTATCAGTACCACCGGTCGCGGTGAAAGTGTGTGGATGGGTTGGTTTTTACTGCGGGTCTGCCGGGATATGGCCCCCTTATGCGATCACATCGGCGACTCAGCCTTGGCAGAATACTACCGCCTGTTGGGAGAAAACTTCCGTCAGCAGGTGGAGGACAGTGGCTGGGACGGCGCCTGGTATCGGCGTGCTTACTACGATGACGGCACTCCGATTGGCTCTAAAGATAGCGATGAGTGCAGAATTGATCTAATCGCGCAGACCTGGTCGGTACTTTCCCAAAAAGAACCCACTGAACGCGCTCGCAAAGCAATGGAGTCCGCTAACCGACATCTGGTAAACGAGCTCGCTCGGCAGATACTGTTGCTCAAGCCACCTTTTAACAAAACCAAGAAGGACCCTGGCTATATCAAAGGCTATCCGCCAGGTATCCGCGAAAACGGTGGCCAGTACACTCACGCCGCCACATGGGCAGTTTGGGCCGCCGCCGGGCTGAGCCAAAGTGAAAAGGCCTGGCATTACTTCAATCTTTTAAATCCCATCACCCACACCGATACCGCCGAAGGTGTACGGCGCTACCGCACCGAACCTTACGTATTGGCAGGCGACGTTTATGGCGTGCCACCACATGTTGGGCGCGGCGGTTGGACTTGGTATTCCGGCGCCTCCGGCTGGTTGTATCGCGGTGCACTGGAGGCATTGCTTGGGGCAAAAATTCTTGATGGCGATCATTTGGTGATCGAGCCCTGTCTACCGCAAAGCTGGTACAACTACCACCTGTCACTGCGCTTTGGTAGCAGTCGCTATGAGATCGAGGTCAGCAACTGTGGGGGCTGTCCGCGAGAGATCGAATCACTAACTCTGGATGGTGAACAAATCTCTTCCGGAAAAATTCCGCTGCAGGATGATGGCCAGGAGCACAAGGTATCCCTATTATTCAAGACTTCACCAACTATCCCCAGCAAATAAGGGATGTTACTGTTGTCGTTACTGCTGTATTAGCCAGGCTGGACAGGGCACTTTAGGTTGGGGAGGTATCGAGCTTTTGATCTTCTTCGCTGGGAATACTGACATCAAAGCCATTTAAAATAGCGGAGACCTGATGGTATCCGGCAACCAGGAAAATCAATTCCGCAGCGGAATCCTCACCAAAAACCTCAACAGCCATTTTCCATGTAGCCCTAGGCAAGCGGCCACCAGCAGAAAGAGAAACCGCAACACTGTAGGCAATGCCTTCTTCCCGGGTTAAATCAGAAGGACGCTCACCTGCAGCGATCGTGGCTATTTTATCCGCTTCCAAGTGCAGCTTTTCTCCAATTGCCGAGTGCGCGTAGAGTTCATAGCCCGCCTTAAAGTGCGCTCCCGTGGCCAGAATCGCAACCTCCCGTACAGTCTTTGGCAGTGAAGGGTTATCCGCAATTGCCTTCACATAATCCCACCAGGGTTTACCAAATTTTGGATAGCGAATTGCCGGCGCCCAGGGACCAAGCAAAGCCCCATCTTTGCGATTTTTGATAAACCCTGAAAAGTAGCTTTTCATCTCAGTACACATATCTTCGTACAGAGGCTTTTGTTCTTGGTTGAGATCCTCGGGAGCAATAGGGGGGATGCGCATTGAAAGATACCTTGTTGATTCAGCCTCTTCTCTACTTGATAGAAAGTCTAGCTTGTTCATATTTAGAGCATGTTTTAGCCATAGCCCTATAGAAACCGGAAGATTCACCACAAGAACTTTCTAGCTGACATCCGGTCAAACCTGCTACCTCGCAAGCCCATAGATCCTTACTGATCGAGATGTTGTCGGGGCATTATACGGACGTGATATTTAAGTCAGATGGACCTCCAGCCAACACCCTTAATATATAAAGGTAGCGAAACATCAATTTCGTGGCGCCTTTGGATTTCCCTGGCGATAGCATTAGGTCTGCACATGGCTTTATTCGTTATTCCAGCTTCGCTGCTTCCCGATAAGCAGATGAACAATAAGTCGACAATAAAGCTCATCTTAGATGGTAAAAACCCAACTGCGAATTCACCAATAAATAATCCCGGAAATCCAGGCAATGCAGACAAGCCGAAAAAGGCTGCAACCACTACGAAACCGAAAGTAAAGGGGCAGGGCGAAGTATTGTCAGCAGCTGCAAAACCTGCCGCGCCTAAAGTTCAGCAAAAACGTAAAGCACCGAATAGAAAAACAACCAGTGAACATAGAAGCCAAGCAGTTATTACCCAGCCTGAAAACTTACCGTCTCAAAAAGACGCTACTTTAGAAGTTCCGGCTGCATCTGGAGCAAAAAGCAAAGCTATAGTTTTTGATCCGAAGCTAAAAAGAATCTTGAATCAAGAGCGCAACAGAGTTCGGCCACTTGAATCAAGTGATGCCCTGTACACAACAGCGACAGGAACCTTTGTTCAACTCGGCGATAAATGCTTTGATTTAAAAGATTTACCAGCGGGCAGTGATAGCGACCTGAATCCCTGGTTTAGGACCAAGTGCCCCAAGAATACCAGATCTCAAGCAGATATTAATCGCCTGGCAGAAAAATATAGAATTCCTTAAGGTTGCAATATCTAGCAATCACTAAATGGAAATAGACTCAGGTGATGGCATGGATACCCTTTCATATAGAAAATTGTCGAAAAGAAAATCCTAAAAAACTATATTGATATTGCTCTTGATAATTCTTTAAGGGGGACTGTATTGACATGTGCCCCTTAGGGGGCTGGCTATGTAAAGGCCTGGGTTTACTATGCGCTGCCAAAGCGTGACAATTTACGCCTCCTTTGCTTAGTTCAGAACATCTGGTATTGGAATGATCTGGCCAATTTCCCATTGCCATACCCGGCTATTTTGGCACCCAACTCCCATTGAGTTCTCTTGTTGCCATAATATCCGACATCTATAGTTACCAGCGCGCAAGTCAATAAGCAGGCCTGGTACATGATCCCTCTGTCACCTATCGATTCTCCACTGTTTGGCAATACTTTTGTAGATACTCGAATGCGAAAGATTTTCAACTTTCGTGCCTATTTGGAATGCTGTATTAAAGTTGAGGAGGCTTTAGCAAAAGTACAGGCAGATCTCGGGATTATTCCCCAATCGGCTTATAAAGGTATCGCAGAGTCCATTAAAAATTTTCAAGTAGACACAGATGAGCTACAGGAAAAAACAGCAATAGTTGGTTATCCCATATTACCACTGGTTGAACAGTTAGCAGCCAATGCCGGAGAGTCTGGGCATTATCTGCATTGGGGCGCAACAACCCAAGATATCATGGATACAGCCACTGTATTGCAAATACGCGACGGTTTAGAACTGATAGAAACCCAAGTTAAAAAGGTTAACCACGCTCTAGTCACTCTGGCAAAAAAATATCGTGACACTCCGATGGCTGGGCGAACTCACTTACAACAGGCGCTCCCAATTACTTTTGGCTATAAAGCTGCGGTGTGGCTTAGTAGCTTTGAGCGTCATCTTAAGCGGCTCCATGAGCTGAAGCCACGTGTACTGGTGGTGCAATTCTCGGGTGCTTCGGGCACTTTAGCTTCTCTTGGAAAGAATGGGTTATCTGTACAAAACGCACTAGCAAAAAGGTTAAACCTTGGGGTTTCCAGTATTACATGGCATTCAATTAGAGATTGCTTAGCGGAAACTGTACAAATACTCGCATTGATTTGTGCAAGCCTGGCAAAAATATCTATAGATATCTCTCTTATGATGACTACAGAAATGGCTGAAGTGGCAGAACCTTTTGTTGAACACCGCGGCTCATCGAGTACCATGCCGCAGAAGCGAAATCCAATTTCCTGCGAGTTGATAATTGCTGCTTCAAAAATGGTTCGGGAAAAAGCTGCATTAATGCTTGATGGAATGGCAGTGGATTTTGAGCGAGCCACAGGTCCTTGGCACCTTGAGTGGATAGCTATCCCTGAAAGCTTTGCTCTTACATCCGGCGCATTATCTCAGGCCGCTTTCATGCTGGGCGGGCTAGAAGTTCACCCAGAGAAAATGAAAGCTAATCTGGACCTAACACAGGGATTGATAGTGTCGGAAGCCGTTATGATGGCACTCGCTCCCCAACTGGGGAGACAAGCTGCCCATGATCTGGTCTACGATGCCTGCAGACAAGCCCTGGAATCAGGCGATAGCCTGGCGCAAGTATTAGCAAACACACCTCAGCTAAATAGTGTTTTGGATACAAAGAAAATAGCTTCGCTTACTGATCCATCTGGTTACCTCGGCTCAGCAAAAGAAATGGTCGATCGAATGATCAATCAACGAACCGGGCTATAGCCTCTTTTTTCTTGGCGGTATTCCTACATAAGGGGTTTAGGAGCAAGTTGCTTATCCGCAGGGAAAGCTATAGGACAGGCTCAATAGAATTCGTATTCCAGTAACAGTCGAAATGACTGGTCTGGGCTCTCATCGGTAATACCGAAGATCAAGCCGAACTCCCAGTAAAGTTGGCGCGCACCGGTGAGGCGCTGCACCCCGCTAGCCATAGGCCCAATGCCTACCGTGTCCTGACCGGCGTAGAGTTCCAATGCCGGTTCGAAGGCCTCGGCGAAGCGGTAGCGGCCCTGCAGGCGCAGCTGGGTTTCAAACTCATTGTCGATATCATCGCCCCACTCATAGATAGCAAATAAGTTGGCAGTGCCCACCCAGCGGCCCGATTCTCTGGCAGCGATCAATGCTGTCGCAGCCTCCCACTTATTGACGCTGAGCTCCTTTTCCAGTTCGAATAGCAGGCCCCAGTCTGCAGCATATTCACCCTGTTCGGTCAGTTGTCGTTTGACTTCCAACTCCATACTTTCTATATCAAATCCCTCGCCCTCGTAACGTTCACCAATCAGATAAGCTTCGCCAAACCAACGCTCACTAAAACTGTGGCCAAGCCCCAACCGATGTAGCTGCAGCGAGTCGAGGTTGTTCTGTTTGTCCTCGGGCATCGCAAGTGCCCGCCACTCGATTTCCGTTTCCAGTGGCTGCACATAGGGGTTGTAAACCTTGTCTATCACAATGCCATCCGCTTTTGCCTGCGGTGCCCCGACAGCAAGGAAAAGATTAGCTATCGCCAGAATTTTTGTAGGCCCGTATCTATTAGCCAGCCAATTGAACAACATGGGGAACCTTGTTTTTTCTATGAACGAACCAGGTGATTAATAACAACACGGCCATCAATAACATACTGACAAGATAGATAAACACTTCGAGTGGGGATGGCGTAGCCTCATAGCCAATCAGTGCATACAATAATTGCCCGGTAATTGAATCCTCCGGTAGCAACCATGATGTGTCCCATAGTGGCGCCTCAGCGGGCAGCCAATCTGCCTGGATCAACTCCCTGGCTACCTGGAGATACATAGCCCCCCCCACTAGGGTCAGCAGAACGCAGGTCACCAGCAATGCGTGCCGTCGTGGGAAACTAAGCAATAGATAATAAAGCAAAGCCCCGATACTGAAGCCGATGCCTACGCCGAGTAGCGCTCCGCACAGCACACTTGAAAAAGCCTCCGGCTGGTAACGTAAGGCAGACAGGTAGATAAATATTTCTGATCCTTCGTGAGTTACTGTCGCAGCTACCGCTGTAGCCATGGCTACTTGCAGCAAGCTCTCAGAAATCCCAACCTTGTAATGGTTCACGATCATCAGTACTGTGATAATGATCAAAAGCCCATAGGCAAGGGTCTGCAGGACAGCATTCAATAGCTCCTGGCCCACACCTTCATACGCGCTAGAGATCGCTGCCAGCTGGGTTCCATAGAAAATCGCTCCAGAAAACCCAACCATCAGGGCGAAGAAAAGCCAGCGAAAACGCAGCTGTAGAAAGCGAGTCATTGCCATGAGAATGCTAAGTAGCAGCGCGGCCTCCAGCACTTCACGCAGAATAATAATCACACTATTCAGCAGCACGAAAACTTTCCCCTAATCCTTGTGCGACGATCTTCCCCTGAGCGGTCTTTGGATTGAACTCACCAAAAAATGGATAGACCCCCGGCGCTAGCGGGCCAATAAAAATGACGGCCTTTTGCCCCCCCATAATCACCTTCTCCCGGTTCAACTCGTAGCTCTCGAACTCCTCGGGAGTCGGATCTTGGTTGTGTACAATCAACTTGACTTTGATATTGGCGGGGATGGTGAGCTCGGATGGGTAGAAAAGATGCCCACGAATCTCTATCTCAAATTGGGGCCTCGCAGCTTGGGCGATGGATGATGAGAGGGTGAAGAAACCTAATATGGTGAGCAGCAGCAGCGGCTGCCAGTAAAAGTGGGAACGCTCTGTCACCAGTAACTCCATGAACGTGGATTGATGCGGGTCCAATGGGATAAGGCGCCTGTACCAGGGGCCCGCATCCAAATTTAGAATTATTTATCTGAGGCAATAGTCGCACGGCAATGTTTCACCGAAGCCGGGACTCGAGTCATCAACTCGAAGCAGAACCCGGCCATTGGTTAATCAGCTAGCGGAGCTTTTCCTGCACCTTAGTCATCAATACCTGTATCTCCCCACGCCGCCCCTGGTCTGCTACCTGGCGCTCAGGGTCCGCAGGAGCGGCCAGCGCCTTTTGCAGATAGTCCATTGCCTGCGCATAGTTCTTCTTCTGGAAAAGATAGTCTGCGTAAAAGTAGTTGGCATCAATGTCTGTAGCGCCAAATTGCAGACCTTTGCGCAGGTACTCATCCGCCTTTTTATCATCACCGAAGCCCAAAGGCCATCCGGGGACCTGATAGTAGAGGGAGCCTAGGCTCGTGAAAGCAGCACCGTCTAGTACACTGCCGTCGATAGCAATAGCGTGTTCCAAGTCTGCCTTGGCAGCCTTCGCCAGTGATAGTGCACCCAGACCACCCTTCGCGCCTGCATAAGAGGCATCAATTATTCCGCGCCATACCCACAGGGATGCATTCTGTGGATCGTGGCTGGTGTAGGTTTTGGCCTGTTGCGCCAGCACCTCAAAGGCATCTTCCTGCTCTTGTTCAGGAGTCTGGTATTTTATCTGTGCCCACGCCTTTTGCAGCTCGACGACGGCATCATTCGACGGATCGGCCCAGAGCAAAGGGGAAACCGCCAAGCTTATAGCCGCGGCAAAAATTTTAAGACGATATTTGATATTGAAGCTTTTCATGAGGTTCTCCATAAATACAATTTTGTTTTACGCACTAACGGATCAGTGAATTTTTTACCCAATATTCCCTCGCCCCAGGAAGGAAAGAGGGCCGAAGAAGACGTTTAGTTTGCGATTGCCTAGTTCCGGCGAATCAGATTTAGTCTCTACCATGCGCGCCACTCAAAAGTAGTACCCCGCGATATCGCGGCCCCTAGACTCCAGATCCAAGTGATGTGGTTGTCGCGCAGCCGAGTTATGCAGTTTCTCAATTAACTACATCTGCTTCCCTCTAGAACTACCGCACCTGCCATGAATAGCCGTGACAGGTGTTCCGCTTGTGCGGCACACTGTTGTAGCAGTTCCCCCACAAGCGGTTGCTGCAGTAGCACATCGCGCGCGAGTGTCACGTTGATCGCAGTGACCTCGGGACAGGTATCGTAGTAGCTTCCCCAGTTTTTTAGCTCTGCTCCAAGACGTTTGCCATCGGCCGTACACAGCACTATCTGATCTGCGGTGAGCCTGGCCAGCAGTTTGTGTACTTCTGGCGTCGCAGTAAAAATCGCCCAGGTCATGCCTGCGCTAGCGAAGAGTTCGGCGAGCATTAAAAACAGCAGCCGGCTGCTACCGCGAGAGGTCGAAACCAGGTTGCCGATTTCGACGATGTCCGCACGTGCCACTGGTCGTCCTGCTGCCTCGGCCAGCTGTTGCTCAACAGGTCGATCCAAATACTGTTCCAGGAAGAGGGTTCCACTATCGGCCCGGCGCAATCCAAGTGCGGCGCTGAGGACACCATTGGCATATAGCGACAGCAGTTGAGGTAGATAGCTATTGATAGTCGCACCATGGATATCAGAGAACCTCTGCGCGATATAGGTTTCTATCTCTGCACGGCCAGGGTCATCAACAGCGGCCAACACAAAGTGATGAGTAGGTACCGGCAGCTCTCGCCGTGTAGTGCCTGGTAATTCACACTGACGATCACCTTCCGCTGCCATTACACTGTCTCCATGGGGAAATTCAATAGAAGGCAGTCTAGAGGGGGAAGATTAAGTGAATCTTAAGAGTGACTCGAAATGGCTGACACAGCGCCATCTGTGACAATCAATATCAACTTGGGGGTCCTTACCTTACCGATAGGCTAAACAAGAAGAAGGGGGGGAGCTGCAATGTTACTGCCATTGGCCACATCACCAGGCCGCCAATTAACTTCAGTTACCAGTTGGAGCATACAGACAGTTACATCGCAACTGGCAGTTCTAGGGCGTTCTCAATGAGTACAATCATCCAGCCCTGGTCCATATCGCAAAATAAAGGGCCCCATAATGTTAAACAGCCCCAAACAGATCCGTACAAATCCATCCTTTGGAAAAACAAGGGGTGCTTGGGATTTTGGGGAACAGTTCATTGAATTAGGGATAGGATACCCATTTGTAGTAATACGATAAGAAAAGCTTCAATGAATCGCAATTAAGTGAACTATCCCCCGGGTTTTTCTTTAATGGTTAAGCAGGCTTGGGTGTATCTTTCGATTACCCAAAATCCCTCCCACAACCTTCTTAACTTCTACTTCAGAAGGGAGTTGTGCCACATCATGGGCGAACCATGCCAGTGAATCAGCATTATCTACCGCTTTTACCTCAGCAAGCTTTGCCATATGTGATGCCGCTGAATCTTGCCCACGTAACCCATTTAACGCCTGCTCTACAACGCGCTCGAAAGCTTGATCATGGGTGAGACCTTGTTGCGTATAGATTTCCATAAACATACCACCCTGACTAATTGCCTGATCTAACTTATCTACAATGCCTCCATCCTTGAAGTACCCGGGATCCAGATCCACTGTTTGCGCGTATTTGTGCGTTCCCTCATGTATCAAAGTAACAATGCAGAAATTTTCACCTCTTTTCCAAATTTCTTCGAAGTTCAAGCATATGGGATGCTTGTAATCTGTCTTAAAGCTCCCCCCCTTGAGGTACCCTCCACCTACCGTCGTCAGCTTATAATTGTTAGAAAGATACCTGGGCACACTTTCAAAGATGTCCACCCACACAAAACCCGCCATTTTTTTTGTGGGGTTCCCCAGGCCTATTGCTGACATGGCAGAAGTCTGAATTTTTGCCAGGGTGGGCATCATACTCACGTCCGCACACTCCACCCCGTTGCTCAAACCCATCTGAGTTTTAGTTAACCGCTTGAGTATCGCGTTTAGACAACTTCGGTATCTATCGCTCGGACAACCCGTAGGAAGACCGAAGTAGTAGGAAAGTAAATTATTAAATTTGCCAGAAACCTTATTGGGGGACACAAGGGCGGTGGTGCACATTGCCTCCGCTCGAGACAAGATGGTTTGTGCTTCATCCAGCCAGCTTTCAAGTGATTTTTTCACTTTTGTTTGAAAGAGTACCGGTGCTGTGTCTTCTACCAACACGGAAAATTCAACACCCTTACTGATGCTGCGACTAATTATTTTTGTCATGATTACCTTCCTATGATTTCCTAATGTTCCAGCGCTAGAAGTTATTGTTGTTGGTCTAACGCTAAGGGAAAGAAGATCAATATTGTAATATTTAATCTTATGGCAGTACATTAATATTTCAGGAGTGACTCTGGAGCAGATTTATTTTTCAATTTATTTCGACTAAAGCTTTCTGGTGTTTCCTCAAAGACTTCATCTTGAGATTCGTTATGCATTAATGAAGATGAGGGGGTGTTGCGTCTTGCAATCTTATGGGCCACTTTAACTGTCTTTTTCTAATTATGGGTTACCATAGATATTAGTGATCGCTGACCGCTATAAATGCTGTCCTTTTCAATTCCAGCCCAATCACGAAGTATAAAAATCATGTGTTCTTTCTGTATATCGATATACCCAAAGATCAGTTTTTTCTTTATCAGCCTACTCCGAGGAATTAGCCAAGTCATCCTTCAAGAGAACGTTTTAAGTGGAGCTTTGTTCTTGTTCGGTGTGGCAGTGAACTCAATCATCATGGCTCTTGGAACCGCACTTGGTGTTATCACAGCGACTATTTGTGCTGTTGCTTTACATTATCCAGTGAAACACATTAAGGCTGGGCTGTTAGGATACAATGGGGCACTAATCGGTGTAGTCATATTCTCTTTATATGCACCCTCACCACTGACTGTTTTATTCATAATTGGAGGAAGCGCTCTAACAGTTTTAATCATGCGCTTAATGATGATTCACATTCCCCTTCCAGCATATACCGCCCCATATATCCTGGTGATATGGGTTATATGGGGAATGGCTCCAACACTAGGCCTAGAGCCAGCAGTAACATCCCTAAGTGAAAAATTTTCAACATGGGGTATATTGGCAGGTGTTGGCCAGGTTATCTTTCAAGATAATGCTATTACAGGGATATGTTTTTTAGTTGGCATTTTCGTTTCCAATAAGTCCCATGCTCTTTGGTCTCTAATTGGTGTCGTACTTGCAACATTACTGGCCGAGCTCCTATCCTTACCACCAACACCAATCCTTGCCGGCATCTTTGGTTATAATGCATCCCTTAGTGCTATTGCATTAGCCAATAAAAGTAAGTATTGGCTTGCTCCACTTGTAGGGAGCCTATTAACCGTTCCCATCACAATGGTCTTTATGGGGGCAGATATTATTGCTTTATCCGCGCCATTTGTTATTTCAAGCTGGGCAATATTGCCGCTCAAAAAGTGCTCACATTGATTTAATATTGGGATTGAAGAAAGTGTCCAGGTCTATGAATTGATTCAGTCACAACTTTCACTTGAATATATTTAAGCTTTATTTCTCTATGCCTAATGATGCGCGCCCGTAGACGCAATTTTTGCCATTATGGCCGAGAATAGCCAAAGATTTTAATCAACAAACTATGGAGATTGCAGCATGAAGATCGTAGTGATTGGCGCTACCGGTATCATTGGTAAATCAGTTGTGGACGAGCTTAAAGAGTATGACGTTGTCAAAGTTGGTCACAGGAATGGTGATTACCGGATCAATATTGAGGATAGGGCATCCATCAAGGCAATGTTTAAGCAGGTGGGCCAAGTTGATGCTGTAGTTTCAGCTACAGGGAACGCAGTTTTTGCGCCAGTTGAAGAGCTGACATTTGATCAAATTAAAGCAGCTATTGACAGTAAGTTATTAGGGCAAATTAATATTTTCCAGATTGGCCGTGACTATGTTCGTGAGGGTGGCAGTATCACCTTAACTTCTGGTGTTTTAGCCCAACATCCTATGCGGGGCGGTTCTGCACTCAGCCTAGTTAATGGCGCTATTGAATCCTTTGTGAAAGCCACAGCATTAGAACTCGGTCATAAGCTTCGTTTAAATGCCGTTAGTCCACATTTTGTGAAAGAAACCATGGATATGATGGGTATGGATAGCTCCAGCGGCATCTCAGCGTCGGACACTGCAAAAGCGTATCGTCATGCTGTTTTATCCAGTGAAACTGGCCAGACTTTTGATGTGGCAGATTATATATAAGCCTCAAAAACTGATGTTGATCGTGAGGCTTTTTGTATTGATGATATACAGTTTATTGATGGTTATGTATTAATTGATACACTATCTTTTCCATGGCGAGATTGATCTAATTGTGTACTAACAAAGTGACAGCAAAGATTATCCACGTAAATACGATTGCCCCCGGGCCGGTTGAAAATGAATTTCTCAAGGAGAGAGTGCAGGAATAGCCTGTACGGAATACGATGATGAAACTATCTCTGCTCAGTCGTTATGCATTTTTCGGCTGTTGTGTACTCACGACTCTCGTCAGTCTGCCTTTACTTCACTCTCACTCCTGGCTCTGGTCGGTAACCACAATCACCGGCCTTCTAAGTCTCCTCGGAGCTTACGATCTAGTCCAGAAATACCACGCGGTGCGCCGCAACTATCCCATTTTGGGCAATATCCGCTATCTAGTGGAACGTGTCCGCCCAGAGCTACGCCAGTACCTGCTGGAAGGGGATGATGACAAGTTACCTTTTTCCCGGGCCCAGCGCTCCCTCGTCTATGCCCGGGCAAAAAATGAGAATGCCTCTAAACCCTTTGGTACCCTGATTAACGTTTACGAACCCGGTTTTGAGTTTATCAATCACTCCATAAGCCCCAAGGAAGTCAGGGATCACCAGGGCTTTAGGGTGCTCATAGGTGGGCCTCAGTGCAGCCAGCCTTATTCGGCATCGATCTTCAATATCTCCGCTATGAGCTTCGGGGCCCTCAGCGCCAACGCCATCAGGGCCCTAAACAAAGGAGCCAAGCTTGGCGACTTTGCCCACGATACAGGGGAGGGCAGCATCAGCCCCTACCATCGCGAGCACGGCGGCGATCTGATTTGGGAAATAGGCTCGGGTTATTTTGGTTGTCGGACACTGGACGGCAGCTTCGATCCAGACCGGTTCAAGGCACAGGCCTGTGACCCACAGATCAAGATGATTGAACTGAAACTCAGCCAAGGCGCCAAGCCCGGCCATGGCGGCATTCTTCCCGGACACAAGGTTACTGCCGAGATAGCGACCACCCGCGGCGTGCCCGAGGGTGAGGACTGCATCTCACCGTCCGGCCACAGCAGCTTTTCCACCCCCCTCGAGTTGCTGACCTTTATCCAACAACTGAGAGAACTTAGCGGTGGTAAGCCAGTGGGTTTCAAATTGGCTCTCGGCCACCCATGGGAGTTTATGGGCATCGCAAAGGCGATGCTGCAGAGCGGTATATTGCCCGATTTCATCGTGGTAGACGGCAAGGAAGGTGGCACAGGAGCAGCGCCGCTGGAATTCTCCAATCATATCGGCGTACCCCTGCGCGAAGGCCTGCTGTTCATCCACAACACCCTGGTTGGCCTGAACCTACGAGACAAAATCAAGATAGGTGCCAGCGGCAAGATTATCTCGGCCTTCGATATTGCCAGCGTGCTGGCTATAGGGGCCGACTGGGCCAACTCAGCGCGCGGTTTCATGTTCGCAATCGGCTGTATCCAGTCGCAATCCTGCCACACTAACAAGTGTCCCACCGGGGTGGCCACCCAAGACAAGCTGCGCCAACGAGCCCTGGTGGTGCCGCAAAAGGCCGATAGGGTGCATAATTTCCACCGCAACACCCTTCATACTCTGGCCGAGATGTTAGCCGCCGCAGGATTAGAGCATCCAGAACAGCTAGAGGGAAAACACCTGGTGCGCCGCACCGGTGGCACGGAAGTACAGCTCTTTTCGCAAATTCACGTATTCCTCAAGCCTGGAGAATTGCTCAGGGAACCTATTGAGGGAGATTTCTATGCCCGGGCCTGGCATATGGCACGAGCCGACAGCTTTGATCCAACCGAGAATGATCCGACTAACAGAGATTTCAAAAGCGAGGCCGACACAGCTGAACTTGCACCCAGTTGACCAGGCATTATAAGCGCCCAGCCTATTGTGCTAAGTCTCAGGGATTTTGATCGCCATCAAACAGAATCGAGAAATGTCTGGCTAATACATATAGGGGAAGGGCGCTTAGCGCAATCGCGAGTGCAGTCGCAACAAACCGGTTCAAGGGGATACACGTGCACTGAAATACGTAAGTCAGTCACTAGGGCGCAAATCAGTAGACAGCACTGGGATTTAAACCAATGTCCAAATCCTCGATACATTGAAAGAATAAATATTCTAAGCAGTCGTGCAATATCTCTAACGCAAATTAACAAGTTAAGAGGGCCTAATCTCACAATGACGTGCTGTGGCACTAATTTCACACTACGCGAAAGAGTGGTGCCAGCTGTGTCTGGAAATGCTCGACAAGGAAGTCAATAAATACGCGGGTCTTGGATGGCAGCAGTTTCTGGCCGGAGTAATAGACCACCACCGCTCCCAGATCGACATGCCAGTCCGGCAGCAGTCGCACCAACTCTCCCCGCTGAAGCCAGGTGTAGGCGCAGTCCATCGGCGCCAGCGTAACCCCTAGGCCCATGACCGCGCAGCGGCAAATGGCTTCGGGGTCATTCATGATCACCGAGGGCCTGAGGCTCACATCACAGGTGGTTCCGTCGCTATGCTGCAGCGTCCAGCTGCGCAATCGGCCGCTGTAGGTCGAGCGTACGACGATGCCATCTAGGGTGGCCAGGTCGTGTGGGACTTGAGGGAGCGGGTTGACTTTCAGGAATGCGGGTGAGGCTACAGCCACCAAGTGCAACTTGAACAGCTCCCGCGCCACCACGCCAGGGACAAGCTCAACGGCGCCGCTAATGGCGGCATCAAACCCCTCCGCAATCAGGTCGACGCGACGATTCTCGAAGTGCCAATCAGGTACGACTTCCGGATAACGATGTTTGAACTCAGCCAGTAGGGGCAGCACATGTGTCATGCCAAAAGAGGGGGATAGACTGACCCGCAGTCGGCCGGCGGGTATTTGGCGCACTTCATCGAGGCGGGCAATGGCGGCCTGGATGTTGTCGAGACTGTCGGCCACCTCGGCGTAAAAGCGCTCTCCGGCCTCGGTCAGGGTCAGGCGTCTGGTGCTGCGGTGAAACAGGCGAGTGCCGAGATTACTCTCCAAGCGGGCCACATTCTTGCTCACTGCAGCGGCAGAGACACCGAGGCGCCTGGCGGCTTCTGAGAAATTCAGCGCTTCAGCCGCGCGCACGAAAGAAGTCAGGTTTCCCAGGGTCTCCACGGAAGTTCCTATTCCATTTGATTGAAACTGATCCTACTGATTCTGACCTTATGCGTCCATTACTTGAACCCTATAGTTCGCAGTGTGGGTTCAAAATGGGTTTGGCAGAAAACATCTGTACGAGGACACACTGGTGATCGCACGAGTATTCGATAAGGCGCCCGAGAGCCCCAACGCAGCCTATTCACAATCGGAGAACCATCATGACTAAAAGGCTTAAAGGTAAAGTCGCACTGATTACCGGAAGGCTTAAAGGTAAAGTCGCACTGATTACCGGCGGAACCACTGGTATTGGCAGAGCCACCGCACAGGAGTTCGTGGCACAGGGTGCAACGGTGTTTATTACCGGACGTCGCCAGGCAGAACTGGAAGAGGCCGTGGCTGCTGCAGGGCCGGGTACCATCGGAATTCGAGGCGATATTTCCAAAATGGAAGATCTCGACCGCATCTACGAAGAAATTGCAGAAAAAGCCGGTCACTTGGATATCGTTTTCGCCAATGCGGGTGGCGGCGATTTCCTGCCTATGGGCGCCATCACCGAGGAACAGTTCGACCGTATTTTCGGTATCAATGTCAAAGGGATGCTGTTCACGGTTCAGAAGGCGTTGCCCCTGCTTCGCGAGGGTGCTTCGATCATTCTTACCGGTTCTACTGCCGCCAGTGGCGGCACTGAAAACTTCAGTGTCTACGCGGCCAGTAAGGCGGCGGTGCGAAGCTTCGCTCGCAACTGGATACTGGATCTCAAGCCGCGTGCTATCCGCGTCAATACCCTGAGTCCCGGACCTGTGGAAACGCCCGGGTTGACCGGCCTGGTGCCCACTGAGCACGCCCAGGGATTTCTGGGCAGCTTTGCCGATATGGTGCCGCTGGGCCGCGTGGGCCAGCCGAACGAAATCGCCAAGGCAGCGTTGTTCCTAGCCTCGGAAGATAGCAGCTTCGTCAACGGCATCGAACTGTTTGCCGACGGAGGCCTGGCCCAGATCTAAATCCAGGGTGCGGGCAGCGCCACTTTGAGCGGTGCCCAAAACTTACACCGTCAGGATAAGTACTTAACTTGGGCGTCTATGCACGGGTGACCGTTGAAGTACGTGAGCTCGTTATTGGGGGTCGACCGGCATTCTGGTAATTTTCGCCAAAATGCGATTAACTTATTGTTTCTAAAGCTTTTTTCCGACACATCCCTTATCACGCCGTCTCCAATTCGTTGATTCCTGCCAATCGCTGGTCGCCTCGGCGAAGGAAATCTGCCCGCTACTGCTTTACTTGGACCTTTCTGCGGCCTGGGCTTCGAGCTTCGAGCTTCGCGGGGGTGTCGGCTCCAGCCTCTGAGATCGCTTTGTAGTGGCCCAAACTGGTCCGGGTCTCGGCAAGTGCAATATCCAGGCTCGTTTGTTTCTGCATGTTTTCTTTCAGCTCCGCCTGAGTGTGATCCAACTGTCTCTGAAACAAATCACCCTCATGCGCTTTTAATTTAAGTTGGGCGTTAACTTGATCGGGGATTCAGCTGTTCTTGCATGGAAGTGAACCGCTGTGAAACAAATCTGACTGTCGGAGAGAATCTTCCTGGCAGCTCATCTGCTTGCGCGCTGAAGCCAGCTCAGCGGCCAAGCGATCATTGTCCTTGTTGAGCTGCGTCAATTCTCCCTGTTTCACAATAATCGTTTGGTTGAGTTTACGCTGTTCTGCCCTATATCCAACCGCGACAAGGTCTACAACCTGGAGAGAGAAAAATCCAGCGCGCTGGTCTGGTGAGACGAGAAACTGGGAACCAGTGAGTGCTGTTGCACTGAACCAACAGAAAGAAGTGTTAGGAGTCCAAGTCGCAGCGTAACGAAAAAAGGCGACTGTCTTGAAAAACACCGATATCGAATGGCACTCCGTGGGGGTACTGGTAAAAAATCTGGGATTGCATTGCTGGGCTAAAATGGTTTATCAACTTAGTCTGCAATCCCAGATTAAAAAAGGCCATGCATGACCCTTCTCACTATTTATAACCTCAACAAATAAATACTAATTGTATGATTTTGAACATTGCCGTGAATCCCATGGATCATAATTTCCTTTATCGTCTATAGCATAGATCAGAGACGTACCGTTAATGGTTATTGGTTTTGGAACTTGGCTTATTGGAACCGTGTAACCATGGCCAGCCGGATTTGGGAGGTTCACTAAAAACCCGACTGAGAAGGCGTCTTGACTATCCGCTCCTGTGACAACAGTACGATAAGCAAGGGTTTCATAGATTAGCTCTTCACTTGGGGTCCAAAATACTGCATGGCCTTCATAGAATTGCGGGTGCCACTGCGTCATTGTTCCGCATAAGGCTGAATAAGCACTTGTGCTTACTGCAATAAAAAGCGTTGCAATAGCAATAAAGGTCCTGATAAGTAGAGTTCCTATTGATTTAATCCTCCTTGTTAGGTGAAAAACCTTCTAAATTTTCTAGTGGTATACGAGACGATGACTTGTTTCTTCGGCGTTCACATCCTTTTTTTAGAAGCCGACGAACATCGCTGGGTCTTTCTTGGCTCAACCCAACTAAATCTAACGTTGTAGTTTGAATAGTTGATTGCATGTTTATTATTGATTTTTCTATGTTTGACTTCGTTTTTTCAGAAAGTTTTTCATACGCTTCTCGGTAGTGGTCAGACAATCCGTCCTCTGCTTCTCGATCAGCCCGCATTACAAGTGATGCTACTGCATGGATATCACTCTCTTCAATTGACAGTAAAGAGCATGCTTTATCAATAGTGTTATTCGACTTGATTTGTGAGTCCGCTCTACTTTCTTTAAAATTGCGTAAAATTTTCAGATCGGTTTCACCAATAGTGTTAGGCCTTGACAAAATCTCAGATATAGACAACTCTAACATCCTCCCGTCATTCATATCATATGTGTCAATAACTCTTGAGTGGCGTTTAATTGCTTCGGTCAGCTCTGTTTCCTTGAGATTATTTAAGTCAGAAAACTTAAGTTGCTCTTGTGCAAAAGATGGCTTAATAAAAGTTATGGAAAATAGAAGCAGTAATGTGAAAAAGAAGTTTAGAACCATGATAAAGCCTTCCTTTTTATTTGACTGGCTGCAGTTTATTCCGGATCTGCGTTATATCAATAAACTAGATGTTGTTACAGCCGAAAAAGATTCTATTCGCCAAAATAGAGTTATAACCGAATCTAGTGTTTGGGGGTTTGAAAGTAAGCAGCGTATCTAGCACTGCTGTCCTACAGTTTGACAGTCATGAGACCAGCCTCATTTGAGGCTGGTCTTTTTGACTGGGCGGTGGACTCGGATTCAATATCTCTGCCAGCGCCTTGCTCTTAAACAAGTTGAGTTGCAGCACCCTCAACATCCGCTGCACAGTCCAGCCTTCCTTGGCGCTATGGCGTGCAAACGCCACCAGCAGGTAGACGATCAGGGCGATCCATACCTGTGTCAGCACCGCGCTCTTTGATATGCCAACAAAGGCTTTGATCTTGAGGTTTTGCTTGATCGCCTTGAAGAACAACTCAACATCAAACGATGCAACACTAAAGTGGCAAAAGATTACCCCCTTGGCACGAAACGAATGGATTTGCTGGGTAATCGATGCGAAGAAAGATACTACGAGAAATAAGAGAATTGATCGGGCGATCGAAGATCTAAAATCGGGTAAACAAAGACCTTGTTGTTGGCCGGGATGTCCACATAGAATAAAAAATGGCAAAGCCTAATTTTCTAAGTTGATTAGGAATGGAAAATGGAAATCATGTTAAACCACACAATTGTCCCGACTAAAGATAATGTGCAGTCGGCTAAATTTTATGAGGAAATTTTCGGCTTCGAATTCATAAAAGAATGGAGACCATTTGCCGTGGTCAAAGTTAATGAGTCACTTACCTTTGATTTTATGAATAAGGGAAAATTTATCCCATATAGTTAGGTTTCGGCCTAACACGGAGGTTTTCTATGAGCAAAAAGAGAGCTCAGGCGGACATCTTGCATTACCGGTATCCATTAGGGCTAAGGCCGTATTACTAACTTGGTTGACGCAAGACTACTTTTATTTCTCTAACTGGTGATCAAACAATATTTGGCGGGTGGTTCCTAGTAAAATTATTTCCTTTATCCCGCTGCATCCTACTCTCTACTTAGTTTTGAATTTTGTTAGCGCATCAAGCTAGCAATAATTAAGGCCAAAAACGTTGAATCTTCCGCAGTAGCGGTCATGAGTAGGGCAGGGGCACCTGTGAGAACCACGACATATATTGCACTTTCATTGCTTTTAACTTCCACAGTTCCAATTTCTGTCAACGCCCAGTGGGCTATTCCAGAAATAGGGCCTCCGGCTTATCCCGATACACTATGCAAACAGGTCAAGCCCCATTTCGACAAGCTATATAAAGCACCAGTTGATGAATGCTTTAATGGCATTGGTCAACCCTATCCAGAGTTAGTGAACGGCGTCTGTTCGGCGGGAGAACCTAAACGCAACGGTACGCGGATTTGGGGAATGGCTGAATCTCCCCAATTTTTATACTGGGGAACCGGTAGTAATTTTCTCTGTACCGCACAAGCGTCTCCAACCGCCGTATTGACTCCGCTATTCGCCCCAACCCAGGGTTGGGTATGCGAGTTTGCCGATGGGATACTCGCTCAGGAAAACCCAAACCTTAAAAACCTTGGGGACTGGCGGGCACCCACTGCCTACCGCATGGATACTTGCACACTTGAAGTCACAGAAGTTACTCCCACTTACGATCCGCTTCTACAGGACATCCTTGGATTACGCTCGGGTGGCTACGCGGGCGACGTGATTTTTCTTGCAGGGCCGGGTGGTATACAGGAGGGAATTGCCGGCGTGGGCAGTGGTAACAGCATTATCATGTTGGCTTGGCAGGCAAGTACCGGACGGTATTTGGGTTCAAAGAAATTTCCTGAATATTCGAATATCCGTGAGTTTCTCAACCATGAGGGCGTTTTATATACCGGTGTGCGATTGCAAGAGGATCTTGGCGGATCAGGCCGGGTTCTGCGCTGGATGGGCGATCTCGATGATCCATTCAATTTTGAAGTCATCGGCACTATGGAAAGTACACCGGCAGACATGACGATACACAACGGGCGTATATTTTCATCTACCTGGCCGAACGGTGATATTGAAACAGGAGAGGTGCAAGCCTACGCCGGGATAGTGATGAGTCCCCAAATACCTTCAGGTGGATTCCTGCCAGAAGATGTCGAAGAGTGGGAGGAAGTCTGGAATATTACCGAATACGAACCAGACCCTGTCAGCGCTCGGGCCTATGCCGGTGGAGATATTACTTCATGGCGTGGGAATCTCTACTGGGGTACGATCAACTTTCCGTTCGGTGGATTCAGGAGCCATGTTCTCGCCTATGGTGAGACGTGGGATACTCCAATTGATAAGCTGGACACCATTAAGGCAACCCATAGAGCAACAACCGTATTCCGCGGGGACAACTTTGAAGGAGAAGGGCAGCCAAATGTTGAAGTTCTTTATGGGTATGAAACAGTTCAGGCTTGGGACCCGGATCTCAACAAGTTTGTGGAAACACAAACTTTGGCCGGGCCTCCAAAGCTAGGCGGAGCCGGATTGGGCTGGCTATTTAATGTATACACCTGGCGCCTGGGAGTGACTGGAGACAATCTGTATCTGGCTACACTGGACGTCAGCTCACTTATACCGAGTGTAATTGATCTTGCGGGTGAGCTTCCCGAGGAATTGCTGATGCTCCTTAAGGATGCGTTATCCAACCCAACAATCTCTGGTGCAAAACTCTATCGTTTTTTCTCTCCAGATCTACAGGCAATTCCTGCCACTATAAATGGTGTAGGTAATTCGGGCAATTTCGGTTTCCGTACGATGATCAACCACTCAACTTTTATGTGGTTGGGCACCGTAAACCCCTTCCATCTAAATCCCGAAGGGGGTTGGGAGTTGTATCGGTATGCACCGACCACATCGACTACACCGTTTCAGCAGAAAGGGGGGGGCGGGGCGAAGTCTGATTAACTCAATGTCTTCACTTTAGTCCAATTTGCAACCCATCAAGGGTTAAGGGTTTGGATTTAGCTTTTCCCTTTTACTGAGTCTAAAGTTTAAATGCTGAACCAGGGCGTCACGGAGATCTTGATCGACTATGGGTAGATACCGCGACTTACCTTTATGCTGCTTAACTTGCGGATAGAAATTTTCCAGATTAACTTTAGCTCCAGATTTGGCCAAGGCCTCAATTTGTCTAACAACGTTGTTTCCTTACAAAAATTAGATGAAGGGCAGGCTGTTTGTTAATCGTAGTAATTTATTGCTAGCGTAGGAAAGATGATGATCTAGGATAATACTTTGGAGGGGGCGCCTGGAGAAAGTCTTTAAATGGATTGTGTAATATAAGGAATTTCTTAAAGCTTAGTCGACCGTTTTGAAGGTCAAAAGAAAAATTGGCATCATCATTCATACAAAACTGTATGTAACATTTTGGCTTTCATCCATATAATAAATCTTGGCTCTGTTGTATTGATCCCGATCGCAATCTCTATCTTTGTTTCGCTCTAACATATATATTGCTAGTTGATAGATATCTATAAAGGAAAGCTCCAAACTACTCTTATATGCCCATGTCGAAAATAAATCACTAACCTTATAATAAGGCATAGTCATTGTTGTTAGTCTAAATGTTATTGTAAATTGAACAAGGCAGCATTTGGAAGAATTCTCATGGAGCGATGTAGAGCTATAGATAATGCAAAACTGTTGATGATTTTTCTGGTCGTATTCGGCCATTTTATCGAGCCTCTTATTGAATATAACCCGATCATAAAAGCGCTGTACTTGAGCATCTACTCTGTTCATATGCCGGTGTTTATTATATTGTCAGGAATGCTTTCCAAGAATGACCTAAGTGAAAGTCGTATTGATAAACTGGTGGTAGGTATATTAATTCCGTTCATGGCTTTTGAAGTCATCTATGAGGGCACTTACTTTGCTGTGAAAGGGGAGGCCAGTCAGTTCGCCGTGGGCTTTAAGCCCTATTGGATTTTGTGGTATCTGTTTAGCCTATTTTTATGGCGAATGCTGTTGCCGACTATGTTGAGTTTTCGTTACCCAATCACTTTAAGTGTTGTTATATCGGTAGTCGCAGGTTATGTCAATTCAGTCGGGTATTTTTTGGATATAGGTAGAACCTTATACTTTTTTCCATTTTTTTTAATAGGCTATAAACTAACGCCCGTGTTTTTCTCAAATACACCACTGGCCCGCGTTCCAAAAGTATTGCTTATAAGTATTGTTGTATTAAATGTTGTGCTTTTTTGGTTGATTCACGGCATGTCAGAACAATGGTTATACGGCAGTGTTTCCTATAAGGGAATGGATATGCAGGCTTGGTATACGGGTCTAGTGCGCCTGGGATTCTACAGCGTTTCTATAGTAACTTGTTTGGCAACTTTGATGATTATACCTAATACTGAGTACAAAATATCAGATTATGGGAAAAACTCTTTGTATGTGTACGTCTGGCACGGTCTTATTGTTGAATTATTTATTGAATCTGACACGATTATCGAACTTTATAAAGTGCTTTCAATGCCTGTTGCTCTGGGTTTATTGTTTGCCGCTACGCTGATCATAACAATGTTATTGTCAGCCAACGCTGTTGCAAATTTTACGAAACGATTTGTTTTTGCTCCAACGGAGCGCATTCTGCTTAGAAAAAATAGAGTCGAACAGGGTATTTGATAGACCTAAAGCAAAAAAGCCGATTTGCAGAGTAGCATGATTGACGGAACTGGTTGATCGGGAATCTAATGAGGTAAAAGACTCAAAGGGCCACTGATATAAAATAACCCGCACAGGGTTCCATGTCTTCAGCTTGATTCGCACTGCCAAGCTCCACGGCCTTGACGCCTACAGGTATTATGTGGAGATGCTTGAACAGATTCCTCACTGACATTCCTGTGAGAATTATGAGGTACTGCTACCCTGGAGTATCCAACTTGTAAAGATTGGGCTAGCAGTAGTCGCGTAATGTAGGGACGTTGCCAGCAAGAAGGTTGGCGCAGGCTGACCACACCATATTTATCGATTGACAACACTCCTTCCTTTTTGGGCTTTTCTGGCTGGCTATTCAACGATCGAACTTGAATGCCTCGAGTAGAGTCCTCACCTTTGGCTTAGTAAAATCGCTTACAAATAGAAACGAGCTAAATTATAAAAAACAAACGCAGCAAATCGATCAATATGAACATACAAACAGGGATATCATTAGGTTAACTTATATATGAGCTACTCTACAACACATCCAATATACAATGGCGCTAACGCCATAATTGATCAATTAGATGCTAACAAGGTAGATTGTATTTTTGCCTCGCCCATCGCCATTATGGCACCAATATGGGAAGTATTCGCTGCTAGAGAAAATGAAATAAACATACGCTATTTTCGTTGTCGTCATGAACTATTGGCTGTCAGCCTCGCCTATGGATACTTTAAAGTTAAGGGAAAAGCGCAGGCTGTTTTTCTCCCTTCCAGTCTGGGAGTATTAAACGGCTCTATGGCACTAAGGTCCTCATTACAAGAACGAATCCCGATGCTTATTATATCACCTGATTCATTAACTTATGGTGAGGATGCTACAACCGATCCAGGTCCAGAATGGCCCTCTTTACTTGTTGATTTTGCAGGCCCAGCAATAGAGGGAGAAAGGGTCGTCAAATGGTCAAAAAAAGCGATAACATCTTCTGATCTAGTGCAAGAGCTTAATCGGGCCCAATTTATTGCAAATGCTGTCCCTCGAGGACCCGTTTTACTTGAAGTATCTTTCGATTTATTACTACATGAAGCACCTAAGCCTCTGCCTCCCATTCTGGCTTCAAGTCCGGTAGTGGCTACAAAAAACCAAATAGAAGAAATAACAAACCTGTTAGCAAGTGCATCATTACCTATTATTATCACAGAATATGGCGGACGAACAAAAGCTGAAAAAGAACAACTAATTCATATCGCTGAAACCCTTGCAGCTCCAGTTTTTGAGTTCATGATGCCCGCGTATCATAACTTCCCCAGATCTCACCCGTTGTATGGGTTTGAAATTACAAGTGAAATCCTCGATAAAGCTGATGTCATTCTACTCATTGGCTGCAATGCCCCTTGGCATCCTCCCCACCGAGCATTAAAACCTGATTGCACTGTCATCCATCTTGAAGAGGATCCATTAAGACCACGTGCGCCCTACTGGGGTTACAAAACAACCCACACTATTGCAGGTGACCGCTTTCTCAATATGAAGCAAATATCAGCCTCACTAGAAAACAAAAAAATTGATAACAAAAAACGTGCTAATGATTGGTCACGCTATTCAAACTCAATACGGGAAAAAAACCGTAAAGATGCACAAGAAGTGTTGCAAGCAACGAAACAAGGTATTCCCGCTTCAGAATTGTTTCGAGTTTTACATGATACTTTACCCGAGAAATGTGCTTTCATCGATGAGATTGTTTCTCAGGTTCCCCACATGTTGAATCATTTGTACAGCGCTAAATTATTTCAACAATTTAGAGGCTGGTGTGGCGCATTAGGAACCGGACTGGGCACAGCACTAGGGGTAAAACTTGCCAGCCCTGACAGGCTCGTCGTTTGCATTATTGGCGATGGCGCTTGGCACTATAATCCTATTCCGGCTGCGCTGGGCTTCTCTCAGGAATATGGATTACCAATATTCATCGTCTTATGTAACAACAACCAGTACTTATCAGCAACTTGGAATATACAAAAATATTTTCCAAATGGCGCAGCAGTTAAAAACGACCACTTTGTTGGCAACCTTATACAACCTGCACCTGATTATTGTAAAATGGTCGAGTCTTACGGTGGGCAAGGCCTACGAGTAAAAGAGATAAGCGAATTAAAACAGGCCATTAACAAAGGATTGCAAAGCATTCAAACCGGGAAAACATTTATACTCGATATTAAAGTTACGTCATAAACTAGAGAACCTGTATCAACCCAGACTTGGAGATGTGTTTAATTCATAGTTGATCCAATCAATGTGTTTCTAAATAGCCTGGTCACGCGCTTTATTCTCTCGATGGTGGGCTGGTCCAGCTCTGCAGGGAGGGCGAACGGTTATCACCAATATCAAAAAACTTCGATAGCATCGACCCTATATGCGTTGCCCTCGGCGTTTATATTCCCCAGGACCCAGAGTTTTTGTACATCGAAACCCAAGGGAACGATGAGGCTAAGCAATACCTTGCCCGTTGGTTCCACTGGGCACCGTTCGGCGCCCCCCTGGTTCTGGATGAGTGCCTAACCATCTACAGGGAAGGGCGGGGTGGCTTCGACCGAACTCTGTTACCATCCACCCAGGCAACAATGTAGAGCCTGTTACCTGGACCGATTCCGACGTCGATTGAACGCCCAAGCACTCTATGGGAAGCCTTCGAGCGGCACCACCACTTTAACTGGGATGTGTTCTTGGTATCGCCCAACACATACTCACGATTTCTCTATGCGAAATCCTTTTTTTTGGAGCTTCTATGGTCGATTATCTCGAAGATCGCGACAAGAGTAGGGCGCCTACTTCGACTCCTGTGGCGAGCAGTGATCAGGCGCATACTCCCGTTCCTTGCTAGTGATGGTCATCGCAATGTTCCTGGTTCTGGAGCTCTTGTTCACAATGGTGCAATCGTCCGTTTAGCCCATCAGCTTCAGTTCGAATTAACCCGCATCACTGGGCACACAACAAAGGACGATCTCTCTGATTATCTCTTTGAGGCCACCGATGGCGATGACGATTACACCGTAACGTCGCAGGAGCTAAGCCAGCTTGGCTTTACCGTTGAGCCCATCAATCCTTGTATGGTTCGCATCATCGTCGGCATTGAATCTCTACAGATCCCTTTGCATACTCGCCACAGCTGCAACAGCGTCTCGTGAAGCTAAGCCGCTCCGCGACTTCCTTGCCAGCATTAACAGAGGGGATCTGCCGGAATTAGCTAACGATCTTCCACATTTGGGCTTAACTCATTGATATTAATGAATTAACTACTAAGGCTCGCTATGTTCTGCAGTATTTTCAGGGTGCTGTAAATGCTGAGTAAGGGCTGATAGGGCAGGAGATTTTTGTTGGCGATTTGGGTAATAGATTTGATAATCGAGGAATTCCGGACAGTAGGCTTCCAGGCAGGTTTCCAGTGAGCCAGCAGTCAGGTGATCGGCAATGTGCTGTTCGAAGGTGTAGATTAGTCCCAATCCCTCCATTGCAGCCTGAATTAATACTGGTGCATCGTTAACGAATAGGCGGCCTTTTACAACGAGTTCTACCGTGTGTGATGGTTGCTGGAAAACCCAACGAAAGTTGTCACCGTGGCTCGCTGTGCAGATATTAATACAGTCGTGATCCAGAAGTTCTTCCAGGTTTTTTGGGCGGCCATGGTGGGCGAAGTATTTGGGTGAGCCAGCTATTGCCACGCGGAGGGGGGCGCTTAGTGGTATTGCCCCATATCTTTTTCCAGGTGAGTGCCGAAGCGTATACCTGCATCAAACCCTTCTTTAATAATGTCGACAAATCGATCACTGATATCTACTTTATTGCATGATACCACAAAAATTATAAGTTATATATTTACTTTAATAATTGAATGGCGCGCACCCAGGCTGGCCTACAGGCGGCACGCGCACGTGGACGAAAAGGCGGCAGGCCCAAGTCACTCAACAAAGACAAGCAGGCTTTGGCTGTGAAGCTGTACGATGAGAAGAAACACACGGTAGATCAGATCTGCGAAATGATGGGAATTTCAAAGCCCACCCTCTACAAGTACATTGAAGCCACCAAAGGCCGATAGCGAGTGGAAGAACTCTAGAAAATGACGAGTAATTATCATGTGAATTAATTGCAAAGAGAAAATGCCAGAGGATATGAAGGTCGTCATTGCCTTGTATCTTGGGCACTGGCCCGGACGTGGCAACAGCGGCATTGCCGATGTTTACGCAGTGGATGGCAAATGGTTCAACCTACCAGAAGGTATTGCCATCGTTGGGTGGATGCCGATACCGGATACTGAGCATTTGCCAATCGCAGAGCACTATGCCGACTCCACTGTCGAATCCAGGTTACGAACTTTCATCCAGGATAATATTTACATAATCCCCGATGTAATCCGAAATATTCAGATCATTGCTGAATTCAAAAGAGCAACTTTCAACCTCCTTAAGATCGTCTTCTATCGCTGGATCAGCCGATTCAACTGGCGGCCTCGCCTGGAGCGAAAAGGCAAACCTTATCGCAAGCACATGGGCTCCGAAGCGGGAGTGAATCTCATTCCAGGTCGTATCGATATTGACGAGCGCCCAGCGATTGTTGATGAAATCACCGAGCTTGGGCACTGGGAAGGTGACACAGTTTACGGGCAAGTTGGATACCTAGTGACATTGGTGGAGCGAGCCTCCAAACTGCTACTTGCCCGCAGGGTGCCAAACAAAAATAAGCGAATAATAAGCCGGGTGATCAAACGGACGCTGAAGCCATATCAGGCAGTGTGTAAAACCATAACCTTCGATAACGGAGGCGAATTTGCGGACCGCCAGTCGATCGCGCGGAAACTAGATTGCAATATTTATTTTGCCAAGCCGTACCATTCCTGGGAGCGCGGATTCCACTCATATTAAATTTTTATTACACATAATACACATAATACACATGTTCCATCTAGTTGTTTAAATTATAATTTTGTTGTTTATCTCCCTAGTCTGTGTATTATTGATGAAAAGTTTAATTTGATTTTTGACTTATTTAGTTGATTGCAAGGGAGTGCAGTAGGTGGCTAAAAAAATCTATTTTCATATATCCCTAAATATATTGTTATGTTCATTGCTTTTGGCTCTGTCATCTTTTACTCATGCCTGGGTGAGCAATTATGGGATCGATAAAAAAACAGTAAAAATAAACCAAACTTACAAGATATCCTTCCAGGGGCATGTTGGAAACTCCGGTAATAGTTCATCTGGAAGCTCAAAATCATGCTCAGTTTACGAACGGAAAAATAACGGCTCCTGGAATCAGCCAAATGATCTTGATCCAGATCCTAATTGGACATCGATTAAAGGTGTTAATAATGGGGATAATGTACTTTCTCTTAAGAAAAGTGGGGTTGGTGTTTATTATTACGTTATTTTATGCCATGAGATAGAATGGGAGCCCCAATACGCTGAAGAGTCAAGCTACAATTATAATGTGGGTTCGGTAAATGTAGTTAACCCAAAATCACCCACAAGCGTAAGTATCTCATCGGCAATTTCCCGTGATGGATCGCATAAGGTTTCCTGGAATGCAGGTACTGGTAGTAATTACTACAAATTGTATAAAAACTACAATAATGGGGGGTGGAGCAATATATATTCAGGTTCCCTCAGGTCCAAGGACTATAGTAATCTTACAAAAGGAAATTACAAATATCGGGTTTACGGCTGTAACAAAGCTAATGGTGTAGTCGTCTGCGGAACCTATAAAGACAGTGGCAATGCCGTCATTGATGTGTCACCGAAGTTTACGATAAACAATGTCACTGTTAACGAAGGTAGCGACGCTGTCTTTACCGTGACGAAATCCGAATCTACGGTGCTTTCCTATAGCGTAAATTATGCTACAAAAGAGAATAGTGCGAAAAGCACTGATGATTTTACCACTAAAAGTGGAAAGCTTACCTTTTCACCAACTCAGTCAAGTATTACGATTGCTGTGCCTACAAACATGGATAATCTATACGAGGGGACTGAGTCATTTTATATGGATCTGTCAAATGCGTCATTAGGCTCAAGTATAGGCGACTCACAAGGTGTTGCCACGCTAAAGAACATTGATGCTAAACCAAATATCTTCCTTAATAGCACAGTAGATTTCGTTCAGGTAAATGAAGGCGATACGGCTAAGCTAATTATCAAGAGATCTGGGGCCCTGGGGGCAAGTAACTCCGTTAACTATGCTTTGATAGAGGGAACAGCAAAAGAAAGTGAAGATTTTGAGCCCCTTTCAGGAGTGATTACTTTTGGCCCAAATGAGACGTCCAAGTCAATTTCAGTTAAGACCTTATCTGATCAAAAAATTGAGACTAATGAAACTTTATCTTTCGTAATTAGTAATCCAACAGGCCAGGCTGCACTTGGTAAGAATAAAGTTGATTTAAAGATAAATAATATAGCCGCTCAAGGTCAGCCCGAAACGCCATTAGACCCAATAGTGGCACCACTTCCCAGCTTGTCACCGCAAAATGTCGAAGTTGGCACTATCGAAGGCCAAAGCGCTGTTGACAATAACGGTAACGCCAGGTGGTCGGCTAATATCATAGTTCCGCGCGGAATTGGAGGGCTAACACCAGAAATTTCCCTAAACTATACCAATAGTAATGTAAATGGGGTCCTGGGTGTTGGGTGGTCGCTTAGTGTGATATCCCATATAGCACGTTGCAGAAAATTTCTTGAAGAAGATGGCTATTTTCAAGAGGTTACCTTTACAAATAAAGATGCTATTTGCTACAACGGTGAAAGGCTAATACCTGTAACCAATTTAAACTTTGTGGATGGTTCTGAATATCGCTTGAAGTCTCATCCTAATGTGCGCGTGACTTATGATTCAAGTGGTTACTTTGAGCTTTATATAAAAGATAGAATGCTTACGTTTGGGAAGACAGATAATTCCAGAAAGAAAAATAAGTCTAACAACGTTACTTACCAATGGTATATTTCTGAGGAAAAAAATGCTTTTAATAATAAGATAGAATATGACTATCAAAATTTTCCCGGAAAGGAAGTGTTGGTAGATCAGATTGAGTACTCTGGCAATAAGGTAGTTTTTAATTACGATACACGTTCAGATAAATCAAAGCTGTATTTTCAGGGTAACTCAACAATTTATGATAAACTGTTAACTGATATCACAGTAAAAAATCATAACAATAAATCGATAAATTCATATCACTTTGAATATAATAAAAGCCAAACAACTGAAAGAAACCTTTTAACCACTATTCTTCGTTGCAACGGCAGTAAAGGTGGTCTTTGCCTAAAGCCTACATCATTCCAGTATGAGGATAAAATCCCTGTCGGCTTGGCTGATCAGGAGATTATAATTCCCCTTTCTAGCTTTATGAATGTTGGGAGTAACCAATCACCAAATTATTGTGATAGCCATGACCATTCAACTGAAGTGCACTGCACAGGGAAAGATTTAGAGATATTCGACTCGAATGGTGATGGTAAACAAGAGATACTGGTGGTCAACAGCAAAAATACAACGTATCAGTATAAGAGTTTCAATATTAATGGTAATAGTTATACCGTTGGTCTGGTTAGTGGGCAGGGGCCAATGGGATATGAGTCAATCGAAGTTGGTAAGGATCGTGATGGACATTCTTTTTACCAAAAGATTTATTCTGCTGGAGCAACAACTAGAGACACAGATAATGATGGAAAAGATGAAGTCTATATGGGGTATGCTCCGATCTATACCAAAACAACCCCATCCTTTTATGCTGACTATGACGGTGACGGGCTAATTGAGAGTAAGTCTGGGCGCGTCAGTGAGGTTCATCGATATGTAGAACTTTATGATCAAACTTTCCCTGGCAGATCCAGCTGCATGGAACATATAAACGGTTATGATTTTGAGGCAGAAGGTGTTGTTGTTGATATTTTTGATTTTAATGGAGATGGGCTAATTGACCAGCTTTATCAGGTAACAGGGTACTGTGTTGTTGATTTTGATGGGGATGAGCAGCGTGGAGAACTCGGGAAAAAACTCTATATCTTAAAGCAGATTTATAAAGATGATGGTGGCAGGGATATTGAGATAATTCCCCAGCCTGATTTGAATGCAGAGTACAGATATGCCCGTAGTGATATTAATGGGGATGGATATATAGATAGTACAGGGTGCGGTACTGGTAATAACTTTACATCCTGCCTTAGTGATTTTCATTTGGAAGAAACGAAAGTTTCAAGAAAGTTAACTCAGCTAATTGATGTAAATGGGGATGGTCGGGCCGACAATGTGGAATATAACGAGGACAATGGCAATATTTATGCTCATCTATCAAACTATGGTGGTAGTGCGAAGAATACCATTATATTAGGTAGTGTTAACTGGCAGTCCATACCATGGAGGAACCCTCTCTATCACTGGGTAGACCTTGATGGAGACGGTTTCCCTGCATTGGTCTATTTCAATCAGGGAACTCATAAAATCCATATTAAGCCGGACGCTAACACCAATAATAAGCCTGCCGACTACATGTTAAAAATAGACAATGGCATGGGCCTGACCGCTGAATTTGAATATGAGTCTTTGGCATTTGGTGATATTTATAAAAAATATACGAATGGCCCAAGCCTAAATTGGGGTTCTGCGGTTATTGATGTGGAAGGCGTAGGTTACGTTGTTAGCAAATATAAAATCGATACATCAATAAACAGTAGTGGTAATAAATTAAGCAAAAATATAGAGTATTTTTATGAGGGGCTTCGTTATCAAGGAGGCGGACGCGGATCATTGGGGTTTGCTAAAATTGTTGAAACTGATACTAGTAACAACCACGAGATAACGACACTTTACCGTCAAGATTACCCTTTTACAGGCCAGCTAAAAAAGCAAACGGTAACCGTTGAAAATGAGGCGGGTAAGAAACTTACTTTATCCACAAAAGAAGTTAAAGAATGGAAAACCCTGTCTTTCTTAAGCAACCGCTTCCACTTTGCAGTACCCAAAAAAATAGAAACTAAAAAATATGCCATAAACGGTAGCAATGGCATTATTGGTACAACTTCAACACTACTAACTACACAGATTACCGATAAGACCTATGAAAAATCTGATAATAATTATGAGTTGCTCAAAAATTCCACTGTAACAACAACTGATCATATAGGTAATGGTGTTAATGTAGAATCTTCTAATTTTAGCTATGAGAGCGAAGATTCCAGTGGTTGGCACATTCAAAGGCCCACAAAGATAAGCAATAGTTATATATTGACTTCAAATTCTGGGGATGATAATCGTAATCAAATTACTCATTATACTTATCATAATTTTGGACCTATAGAAACCCAAGTTGATGGCAGTTTTTCCGATCCCGAAACCTATGCAAAGACAGTTTTTACTTATGATGCGTTTGGTAATATCCATCAAGTAACGAAATGCAGTAGCCATTACGCTTCTACTTGTGATGGCATAAATATGCCTAGTGACAGTGAATTGATGGATGATTCTCTATCCTTTAAACGTCGACAAGTAAAATATTATGACGATCAAGGGCGCTATTTGACTTCCGAAGGGAATGGGGTATTTATAGATAAAGACTATACCAACTACAATGATCTAGGTTTGCCGGGAAAAATCACCATGGCAAATGGTTTGATCGAAGAAATATTTTATGATGATTTTGGTCGACCTTTCTTCAGGCGGTGGAATGATGGAAATTTTGAGAAGACGCTATTTAAAGAATGTGGTTCGAGCAATTGCCGATCTAATGCGAAATATCTTATTCAGGCATCTTCACCTCAATCACCAGAAACAATTAATTATTTCGGTATCAACGGAGAAATAGTTGGAAAAAGAACTAAAACCCTTAATAACAATTGGGCGGAAGTTGTTAGTTGCTATGATGTTCAAGGTCGACTGATAGAAGAAAGCCAACCTTATCTGGTAGGTTATGGGCAAGCTTATTTTGTAAATTATTACTATGATGACCTCGGTAGAAAATGGAAAGAAAAATCTGCCGATGGTACCGTTAAGTTAGTCAGCTGGTCAGGTTCCAAAGAAACCACGAGCGTTGAAAGTTATTCAATTGTCAGTCTGGAAAGCCCGATCAGTGATGCGTTAATTAACCAAGTTACGATCAAAGAAAAAAATGGCTTCGAACAAATAAGTTGGACAGAGAATGCAGACGGGAAAAAAACCAGTTATTTATATAATGCATTAGGTTTGCTTTCTATGGTAACAAACGTTGACGGCAGTGTAGTTGCCATAAAATACAACGATTATGGTAGAAAAACGGAGCTTAATGATCCAGATAAGGGGATAATTAAGTATACATACAACAGTATGAATGAGTTATCGAAGAGTATTTCTGAAGACAACATTTCTCAAAATTTCTATCGCGACGCTTTAGGTCGAAAAATTGGTGTGATCACTAGTTCAAATGCAGGTGATACTGTCATAGGCTTTATTTATGATGGTGTTGAACTCAAGGAAGAAAGTAGCTCTGAAGGTATAAGTCGTGAGTATTTTTATGATGGACTGGGTCGTTTACGCCAAGTAAAACATCTGGCTGATGGTAAAGAGTGGTCGACAAGTAAAACCTATGATGAATATGGTCGAGCCTTTCAGGAATTTGATGTATCCGGAGACTATCGCGGAATTCGCTACCATTATCAGAATGGTTATATAGCGCGAATTGAAGAGGCACAAAACATAGATCACTATTACTACACAGCTAACAGTATGGATGCATTTGGTAATGTAACTGAATGGATACTGGGCAATGGACGTACCGGCACAGCTAAGTTTGATGAAAAAACCGGATTTGTGCAAAAAATAGAAAGCTATAACGCACTTAATACTGCCCAGGAACAATTATATGAATACGATGGTTTAGGAAATTTAAGAGCACGACGAGATCGAAGTGATTCACGAAATGATGAGCTTCAGGAAGTTTTTGATTACGACAATCTAAACCGACTCACTGATATCGATCTTAATGGTGATTCCTCGGTAGCACTTACCTATCGTATTAACGGAAATATTGGTACAAAGTCAGATATAGCCAATAATGCTTCATATAACTATGGGGGTAAATATTCTAAATGTAGCACTAGCGCAGGGAAGCACGCAGTTTCGAGCATAGGGAATGTCTATGGCTACTGTTACGATAAACGTGGAAACCAGACCCATACTTATGAAGGTGGGAATAAAATACGGGAAATCTCTTATACAAATTACGATAAACCCTCACGCATTTGGTCTGCAAACGGAGAAACTAAGTTTTTCTACGATAGCAGTTTCAGACGATTCAAAAGAGAAGATAGTGGTGGTGCAGGAAATAAGACCGTTTACTATATTGATGGTGATGAGGTTGTTATTGGAGAAGGTGGGTCAACCAAATATAATCGCTATATTTCGGATGTGGCACTAGATATTGTTCAGTCTGGTGGTAGTCAGACAACACACTATTTCCATTCAGATCACATTGGGTCAATATCCGCTATTACCGATGCTAATGGAGCGTTAATAGAAAGGGTAAGCTTCGATCCTTTTGGCAAGCGCCGCAATCCAGTGACCTGGGAAGCCATCGAAGAATTGATGGAAAATTCAACTATTTTAAGTGTGCTGGAAATAACAGATAAGGGTTTCACTCAGCATGAACACGTTGATCATGCGAATATTATTCATATGGGTGGCCGCATTTATGATTTTGCAATTGGTCGCTTTGTACAGGCTGACCCGATTGTACAGGCACCAGAAAATGGCCAAAGCTTAAATCGGTACAGTTACGTCTTTAATAATCCTCTCAGCTACACAGATCCAACGGGCTATGTGGCCAAGGCAAGTTGCCATCAAGCTGATCATAGGGGAGGAAATATGACATGTGTTTCTTCAGATGATTCAGGTGATCGAGAAAATAGTAGTACCACATCTATTGTGAAAACCGAAACGCCTGAAAGTGTTAACACTAATTCAATCTCTGTCGATCCGGTGGCGCAATCACAGGGGCGGTTATCGGAAAACGCATTTACCAATGAGGGTGGTGGTGATAGTCTTGATAGAGGTGGGCAGAGTGATTCTTCAAATTCGACTGACAGTGACAGCGTATTTATGCTTGCAAGTAATGACAATGATGTTGTTATGCAAGCAGCCATATCCAGTGAGAAAAAGAAGGAAAACCTACGAGTAGGAAATGATTATGATTCCCTATTGGTCGATTACGGGCCTGAACCGTCTAACGAAATTATAAGTTTAATGGCTGTAGAGCAATTATTTGGTGTAGATCCTGTTCCAATTGCTGTGCATGAAGAAAATTGGAGAGCCACGGTTCCCGGCATGTATGCTACTACTCGAGTAAATTCTATTTATCTATCTAAAACAAAAGAACACTTTTATCAGCACAGTTTTGTGGTCTTAGAGGAGTACTACCACGTTATTCGGCAGTGGAATACTAGAAGAATGACTGCGGCCAGTTATCTGTATGAAAGTGCAAAGAATGGCTATGAAAAAAATAAATATGAAATTGAAGCTAAAGGCTTTGCTAGAGAAAATTTAAATAGATACCAGCAGATAAAGGCGAGATATCAGTAATGTATTTTATTAGATATGCTGTGGTTTTCGTATGGACGATACTTTACTTATGTGCCTCTGGGTGTATGTCTATTGGAGATAATCTGTTGGTGGTAAAAGGAGAAATAGAAGGGAAAAGTAAAGCTGACCTAAGCTGTGGTGTGTCCATAAATTTTGAAGATGAGGAGCTTGTTTTCTTTGATGTGTCAGATCGCTTCAATTTGGATTATACAATCGCCCCAGCCGAAAAGAGCTATCGTGTTGAGCTAAAATGCTTCGATAAAAACAAGGGCTATCAGGTCTATAAGAGTGCGGAATATCAGCTGGGTGGCACAGCTGAAAGTGTTGTTGATCTTGGGGTTATAACTATCGAATAGTTTGGGCAGAGTGGTGAAAATCCATCTGATGCCAATGGTCACGGCGTTAATATCCGTAGGTGTGCGTCAGAAGGAAAGTGTCACCCGGGCGATTTTAGCGATAAGGAAAAGGCTGGAATTCAGAGTCGCACCGACAACCTGACTACAGATTTAAGAAACGCTTCATATGGCTCAATTAATAGTTCTCTTAAGGCGTTGCATGAATCTGGGGTGCCGGCTCTTGCGAATGAATACGGACTAGAGTTCTGGGCTCTAATTGATGGAGATACTCACGAGATATATCGAGTCTCAACTGGTTTTGATAAAGGATTCGCCTATGGTTCAGGCGACTTAAGAAATCCCGGCGATATCATTTGGCATACTCATCCATCCGGAAAAGATGTTTGGGCTGGAGACTTACAGTCCGCGGTTTCTCATGGGGCATCTTGGATGTTTGCTTCCGGGAAGCGAATGACGGGGATTCAGAATCCAAACTTTAAAAATCCAAACAAACCATCTCAGTATCGCTTTGATCAGATGGGTGGAATGATAACCAGAGCACTAATGTATGACGGAAGGTGGCGCAATGGCACTATAACTATTAGCCCGTATTAGCCCTTGTCAAAATATAAGTATACGCGGTCTATTGCAGATTCTGTTTGTTGGTGGTCTCTTTTATGGCCATCTTTCCATGGCCTCTACAGAAATGAGTAAGGCCGATTTGCTCGATAGTGATTTAATTGTCTCTGCGGTAAAAATAAGAGGCAGGGTCAGCTGCGATGATTTGCGTAACTACAATAGTCGGTACAATATTGATATGGACTTGTGTTATGGATCAAAGCAGCCTGGAGGTATCAGCGCGTACAACCGGTCTGTTGAGGGGGAAGACTTCCTCGTTCTAAAAATTCCTCAAGGGTGAAGTCGATAAGTTCAGTGTTCTTAGAATACCTTATCACGACAGCTTGGGGGTAACTCTCTGGAGCTGGGAGAGGCGTATCTACTTTTTCTGGGTAAGGATGGTGGGAGTTACAGCTATCAGCCTTGCCGCTCTGCTAAATATGCGAATGTTGTGGAGCCGATAAAGAAGGGTGCGACCTTAGATAAACTTGTTGAATATATTTACGCAGAAAATAAGCAAGCTGGTTTGCTTTATGACCTCCTCGGAAGTTGCTGCGCCTATCTATCTTTTGGAGGGCAGGGTGCACTAGAGGTGGCAGGCTATTGATACACCATCTGCTTGCAACCTCGCTTGGTTCTCCCATTTGTGCCAAGACAATCTTCTATCTGATATCTGAGTATCCTATTACAGATGGAGGCTATGAAGAGTTTTACATATTAAGCGGCAACAACTATCTCATTGCCAAGAAATACGTGAGGATGAAGGCACTTACAATGGAGCCGTAGGCTCGTATTTTGCGGTTTTGCAGCCTTTATTTGCGAATGAATAAATTGTTTCTGGAAGATGGTTTCAGCCGGGGAAAATATTGAGAGCAGTTATGACCAAGACACCCAGGAAGGATAATTATAAAGTCAGAGATTTTTGTAAGATATCGATGACCGAGACCGCAAATATAGCCCGCTAGGCTGGGGTAAAGACGAAGAATAATGACACAAAGTTTAAGACCGCTGGATGTGCTATGAAACATGACGCTCGATGCGCCTTAGCTTTCGATAGAGATCGCGTAGTTTACTCACCATCAAGACGAGCATGGTGTAGAAACAGCGGCTGGATACGAGGATGGGTTATGAGGGTACAACAGGTATCCGCCATCAAGCGAAGCCAAGGTTCAAGCCACCCCGGTTTCGCCCGATAGGAATGCAAGGGGGCTAGCTCGCTACAGAGAACCTACGCTTGGCCTTCTGCAAGGCAAGAAACACTTCCACTTTAGCGTTCTTCGGATCAATTTCGCCAGCCAATGGTTGCATCTGCTTCTCATTATCACTTAAGGGCTTATTTTTGGTTGTCTGATTGCTCATCATCGTCTTCCTTTTCATAACTCTCCGGATTTTCTAAAAATTTCTTCATATCGCCCGAAGCTAAGCCGTCCGGTTCAGAGATATCTTCAGCGCCTACATTTCGGATATGTTGCTTTGCGCGTCGAATGGCGTCCGAGAGCGAGCCCTTCTTCTTTTTCGCATCACTGATGTGTTTAACTTTTTCACTCATAGACAGCACCCTATAGCCTTACAAACAGGTAGTCACCTTTTGGGACGTACACTAGGCCGAATCGTTCATAGTATTGGCGTACGCTTGCATTAATCGGATTCATAACGCGCAGTTCACTGGCATCTAACACCTCAGCATAACCTGCCATGGCAAGAAAGGTATATTCGAATACACGGATATCCTTCGCACTGTCTGGATTACCCTCGATGAAGTCGAGGCGAAGCTTTGTGCCTTGGTAAGTGGGCCGCCCCAAGCTTAAACTGGCCAACTGCTTGTTATTCCAAAGCGCCATCTCAAAGCGCTTCGGATGGCGGTATCGGAAGACGCTATAGCCTTCAGTCCAGTTCCATTCTACCCTTCGTTTTGTAGATGACTTCCAGCGTTTAGATTCTGACAATGCAGACTGATCAATGAGAGCTGCTCTTAAATTTGGTTGACTTGTACGAAGATCCTTATTGATTTCATCCAGAACCGCAAGCCTGAGTTTGGTGTACCGTTCTTCCGCATCCTTGTGAGTGGCCAGCATAAAGGCAATTCCCCTTCAATGTTCCAGAATAATTGTGAGCAGATAAGCGATTTAACGCTGCTCATTGTAATGGCAATGAGTGGCTACCGCAGAGACAATTATCACTAAGTATGGATTGAAGGGTGCTGACTGAAGATGCCAGGAAGAAAAGGCGAATGGTGATTTTTGAGAGGGTTTTTGTATTTCTCCTGCAGCCAATCTTACTTGTCTTTGGAAGCATAACCTGACCACGACTGACACTAACACGCGAGCGAGTCATAGAACGGGCTTCTATGACTCATCTTGCTGGTAGATCATGAGTCATAGAAATTGCTCAGTGGCTGCGACCGATGTTTGCGATGTAAAATCCCGTAATATATGGGGTTTCATGGCACCACGAAACGCAATTAAAGGGCAGTGGCCATTGCCATCTTTCCTCGATGGATGGTCGCGCTCAAAAGGACCTCATGGTTAGGGTAGGGCGTACTTTGAGTAGCAGATTTTTGATCTATTACATGCTTTCAAACTCGTCTCGCTCTTCCAGAGGCTGCCCGCTCTTTATCATCCGCATGGACGTATTCTTTATCAGTAGTACTTAACTTTCCATGTCCCAGATCTGCCGACAGATCCTTAAGAGCTCTACTTTCTACATCCATTGATGCACCTGTGTGACGAAGCCAATGTGTAGAAGTAGCTAAGAGGACTTTTGCATCATCTTCAAAGCCATCCTGAACCATCTTTTCACTTGCTAGGTCAAACGCTTCCTGAGTTAATATCGCGATTGTTCGTGCGCGTAGCCCTGGGTTATGTTTACGAATTGGGTGGAGTAGGGGGGATGACTCGCCAACTGCCGGCAGCCCGTCCAGCCCACGACTAATACGATATCTCCGTAAATAGTCTAAAAAATCAACCGGTACGCTAACCTTTCTCTTTTTGTTTCCTTTTCCAAATACAATAAACCACCAGTCATCTTCCTCCCGGTAAAAATCCCCCATCTTGGGGTTCCATTTCGGCCGGCATGACAATTCACTAACACGTAAATAAAGACTCTTCATACTGGCAACGATAAAAAGGTGCCGCTCCCAGGTTGGATCTTCATCAGCTTTTGCCCGGGTACTTTCCAAAACATACTCCCACTGCAGTGCAGACAAACGTTTAACTGAATCGTTTGATACATCGATAATTAGATGGGGGGATGCCTTTTTGACGGCTGCAATTACATTTCCGAATGCATAGTCTTCTTCAACTAAGTGGTTATACAGCACACTCAGGTTTGAAAAGACTTCTCTCAAAGACTTCTGCGCAAGAGCATAATCACCAGTATCTGGTTTGATATCTGTAACGGAAGCACTCCTAAGAGACTCTTTACGTTCAGCCTTACTGAGCTTCGCTACGAATGGTCTCCAATCCTTGTTAGTCTCTTTTAAACCATTATTGACCGAAAATCTTCGATATATCTGTGTTCCAATCCAACTTTTTGGTGGGTTGACGACAAAATCGATGTAAGCCTCGATATCTCGCTTTTTCATCATGGCAATTGACTTGCAGTGTATGCACCAGGCCCATAACAAAAAACGCTCAGATTCGCTCCTAAACGCGTTGAAAGTTGCTTCTGAGCGTCGACATTTACTCCAAAGAAAGTCTTTTACGTGTAGGTAATCAGTAATGGCCTCTGGCACGGAACTAGTCATTGACTGTACAAAGCTTTTCACTGCAGGAGCATCTTCTGAGAATAATTCTCCTCGATCAAGAGCGTAAAAAGGACGATAGGAATCAAAAAGTGGCATCGCATCAAAGCGCTGTGACATAAAGAACCTGGTTGCTAAAAATCGAAATTATTGATTTAGATACTGTGAGGAATTGTACCATACCTTATTTCCAATAGTAGACACTATTGGAAATTTTAGCCACCCTGGGTCTCGTCTTCTTGAGTCTATGTGCTATTTCTTTACAGCTACAACTGTAGCCAGGCAACGTTAACTTGCAGTGGGACTATGTCCTGGAAACTGCTGAGATCATGGCCGAGACATCACCAACTGATCACGAGCGAACTTTATTCATTATGAACGCCCTATTCGCTATGTATTTGCGAATCTCTGAGTTGGTTGCGGATGAAAGATCGGCACCCGTTATGGGTGATTTCAAGAAAGATCGCGACGGAAACTGGTGGTTTCACGTTACGGGTAAAGGAAACAAAGGCCGGGCGATCACTGTTTGCGACCAAATGTTGAAGGCCTTGAAGCGCTATAGAAACTATTTGCAGCTCCCTACTCTGCCCAGTATCAGTGAGCAGACACCTCAATAGTACACAAGTCCCGTGGCAAGGGACCGGTTATCAGTACCCGACAGGTCCGCTTGATTGTTCAATACTGCTTTGATGCTGCCCACCAACGGATGGTTGAAGAAAGCTTAAGGGAAGACGCTGAAGATCTCAAGGCAGCCACTGTGCACTGCCTCCGCCATACGGGTATTTCTGAAGATGTGAAGTACCGTCCCCGTGAGCATGTCCGCGATGACGCGGGCCATGCAAGCATGGCTACAACCGATTGCTACATTGATTCCTACATGCGGGAGCGCCATGAAAGTGGGCGCAGTAAGCGGGTTAAGGTGAAGCGGTAATACTGCCGCCCTGCCCTATAATGAGGCTCAGGAGTCCTTATCCGGCCTTACTAGGTTTTCCGGAGTTCCTATAGTGGTCTCCTTATCAATAGGCCCACGCTCCTCTTCGGATATTTGGAAGTACAGCAAAAAGGGAAATTACGAAATCTCTCGATGGTTGATACGAGTCTTCGCAATATTGTAAATTAATATCAGGCACTGTAACTGGGTAAAGGAGAGAAGCTAAAGTCCTCCTCCCCTCTTTTTGTTAGCCAGAAAGGTGGCCCCTACTCTTCCAATACATTACGTGAACACATGGGTTTGATGCTTCTTGATAAAAGTTAGGTGCTAAAAGACGGTTGGTTTACCCAAGAACAGTCAAACACCCAATGAACTATTCCAAATTATGTAACATTAATAAGCTTCGCCAAAATACCCTTAGCCACATTAACCTGGCACACTCGAGCCGCCTCTAAAACACCTTCAATCGCATGCTCTAAAGTGTCCTCTTTCATTATGGGGCTCAGTACCTCTCTCAAGAGTTTTACCGTCAAAGATTTTTGCCAAATTTCCTCATAGTGTTCATGCTGCTTAATTGGATTGTTGATCCTAACAGCTGTCAATCGACTATTCGGAATACCGACATCCGGTAGATATTTATCGTCATCGAGAATATCACTAAACTCCAAGCAGAGTTGATCAAAAACTCTATCCAAAACACCCCTGGGTGAAGCCGAAATTACCTTTGGTAACATGTTTGACTCGGTTATCGAGCTAAATAAGTCCTGATGGGCCAAACCATAGTCACTCTGTATGAGTCTTGCCTCTTTATCTGCGACTACTTCTTCAGCAGCATTTCCTGAAACCTTTCCTTGCGTAGAACCAGATACTCCCTCCGAATTAGAAGTACTCTGTGAGCTCCGCACAAAATTTTGAGCTTGTAGCTTCTCGGGCATCCTTTCTTTCAACTTCAGCTTGATCTTTCTGCCTTTACCCACAAAATTATTAACAACAGCGGACACTCTTCTATTGTCCACAAATTGAATGGAAGAATTTAATCCTGTTATACCCAAAGCAGCCGCTGCGCCAGTTGCCGCAAACACAAGACCAACAGGTGAAGCAACGGCTACAACACCAACGGCTCCACCGGCCCCGAAAACCATTGCGAGAGAGGCAGAGCCTGCAACCGCACCTGACATATATCCAGCAGTAGTCATTACTTTCGAATAGGGCTTTAAAAGATTACTGGTAAAACCAGGCTGTTTTCTAAGAATTGCCTGCAGCAGTTCAATCTGTTCCTGCTTGCGCCCCATTGCCGTGAAAAAATACATCAAATCATTAAATAGATTTTTCACGGTATTGAAATCCGGGTCACTTAATAAATTATCAATCACCTGACTAGAGGATTCTGTAACAATACGGCCGCTCAATAGCTGATAAATGGCCTTTTCAGTACTCGAATCATCCTTCGAAAGCCGCTTCACAGCTGCCTCCAGTGCCTTCTTCTTAACAGAAATAGCTTGGCGTTCTTCCTTTAATCCATTATTAAGGTTGCGTATTTTACTGGTTAAACTTGAATTCAGACGCTCAGAACGCATGGAAGATTTAAACGCAGACTTCAAAGAAATTGCATCTAGAATACCCGCTAGTGTCTGTGCCCCTCCGGATACCCCAAACGCAGAAGCAGCAACCATAACTGCATTACCCTCAGGCGTGAGTTTTGCAGCAACAGATAGGGAGGCGCCGATAATGCTGCAGCAATACCTAACTATTTTTACCCGAGCAATAGTCTCTTCTGTACTTCCTCCAAGTTCCACATCAGAGTTATCGACACTATTTTTAAGTGATATTATCCTTAGAGAAATACCCTTTATTTTTTTATCCAAGTCGTCCAATTGTTTTTTGATTAACTGATATTGCTGGGGTACCTGTTCATACGCGTCCAGCTCTCCAAGCAATTCCAGCTTTCGATTTAATAAGGCATTTGCTCGCTTAACCGATCTATCAAGAACCAGTACTGATTTGGACTTTCTTTCCTTCTCAGAGGCACTATTCATTAGTAGTTTAATACAACTTCTTATGCCGGCAAGATATTCAACAACCCCCACACTTGTAGTCGCGCTATCAAAGCCTGAGGGCACTACCTTTTCATTGAGAGTAGTATCAATCTGATCTTCAACTTTACCTTCAACCTCATTCTTTGAGCCTGAAACTTTACTCGCGCGCATCATATTCTGACCCGTTTTAGCAGCATTCTTTACAGTATCTGGCTTAAATACAGTAAAGCATTTCAAAACACGATTGCGAAGCTTCGAAACCCTGCTGCGGCGCGGGATATTTGCCCGAACCTCTTGAGAGTTTATTTTTCCATCGTTAGCTATACTACTAATTGTATAATCCCTTAAATCAATACCACGCCCAGGTAATAGCGGTAATATTTCCGCCAATCTCTTGGAATTAACTCTGCCGCGCTCAGCCCAAAAAGAACTGTTAGTATCAACAGGCCTAAGCTGTCTAACCAGTGACCCATGGTGCTCTTTCAGAGTCTTGACCACTTTTTCAGATCGATATAAAGTCGACTTTGTTTTACTCGTTTTGTTACCTAGGTTTCTCAAATTAGACGGAACAGGCTTTTCTGACACCTTATTAGATCGAGAACTCTCATTGGTATTTTTATTGGATACAGACCCGGGACCGCACATAAAATGACACCTTAATTTTTAAGCCTTCAGTAAAAGTCCACTATCGATTAAGGCATAGTCATCTTGCTGCAAAGATGAATTAGCCATCGAATCAGCCAATAAGAGTTCACTACGACAATTTTCTGCAAGATCAATATATCGACTTAACTCAGCCTCAAAGTTACTGTAATCTGCCCTAGAAAAATCAAACATCCCCACCAAATTTACAACCTCGGTAATTCCATTCACCAGCAGAACTGGATGGCCTGGAGAAAAATTCACATAGTTCCACATACATATTTTAAGCAAATGATTTTCACGTGCTGCGCCCGGAGAATCCAAACTCATAATATCGACTTCAAAAATCACACTATCACTATCCTGATCGACAGTAACGGTGATAAGCATGCCTTGTGGTGTAGCAAGCCCACATCGAGAATTTTCATCTAACGCAAGGTCATAAATACCTATCCTACGCCCCAACTCACGTATATAATCATCAAAAATATTACGCATCATGCCACTCTTAAGATACAAAATTAACATCGACCCTGCTCAATAAAGGGGAACCTCGACACTAAATATAGTATCCAACAATTATATGAACATAATATTTCTGCCTAAGAGGCATTAGTATTTTTATCTTATTTTAGGCCAGAAACGGAGTATAAGCTATCCGTTAACGCTCAACTTTAAACTGATGAATTAAAACTTAAGATAGCAGTGGTTTCAGAAAGGCGGCACCAACTCAACGAAACCGAACTGCAAACAGGCGCTAAAAGAAAAATCTACGAATACGGCTTACATAAAGTCTACATGCGACTCAAGTGAGCGCTGAATTACAGATAACTGAGATTCCAATGATAAGTTCAGTATTCCTATTGGCGTTTCAAGAATACAACTACCAAGAGCCACTTTTTCATCGGAAACCACTTCAAAGTTAGCCAGGGTGGGATACTCTTTTAAAAGTTCAATAATTTTCTGCTTTGCTTGCTCAAATTGAGCTGGCGCCACAAGTAACCTAGCGGTTTCAACATTATAATAAACCGCTACAGAGCTTTCGATAAGCTTAATTAGCTGCGTATCATTATCCAGGTCGCCAAGAAATTTCTGAAGTACAAGCTTAACAAGCTGTAGTATCTCATCTTGTTGAGAATCCAAAAACTTTCTACAAAGCTGGAGCGTCGAAAGCATTGCTTCGCTTTGCTCAGAATGTGCTGCCTCAAACCCATCTCTATAACCTTGGTCATACCCCGCTTTTACTGACGCCTCGGAATTGGCGATTATCTCAGAAGCCGATGCTTCAGCTCGAGCAAGAATGTCCTGGGACTTTAGATATATCGCATAATCCTCTTTTTTGATGATCTTTTGATCCGCATGAATGCAGATAGAATCAGGGACTATTTCAACAAAGCTGCGCATTCAGGCTCCAAATATTTCACTAATTTACCTGTCAAAAGGCAGGTCTGATTATCGATTACCGGATCCAACTGCCACTCATCAATTAATTCGAGTGTTTCTTGCTCTGGAAACCTCATTCTATAAAGCGTCTTCCAGTTTTCCAACAAATCCCTGCCTGGCATTTCGTATAATCGAGATATCATGTAAAACAAAGTTTTGAAAAAAACAACTTCACCCACCTCAATAAAAACATCAGCTTTCGATATCGAAAAATTAGAAAAGTTAACTTTGGATTTGACTTGATCAAAAACTGACGGGCGACTGCGCAAGAGAAAAGGTGCTAAATTTTCGAGATTTTGTAAAGTATTTTGAGGTAATAGAGTGAATAAATCATGTCTTGTTGTCCGCTCAATGATATGGTCCAACTTCATATCAAGACACAAATAACCCATCATCAACATGATGCGCTTCAGAGCCTCTGGCGAAGCAAACAAAAGCTTTGTTAGTGGGACATCAAAAAATGACCAATCAAGGTTACTTATACCTAAATGACGCCTAATCAGTATCTGCGCGCATGGTCTATTTAGAAGCTCAGCAGGAGTTTCTTCAAACAAGCTTTCCAAGCGACTCGCATGCACCCACTTGACTGGGCAATAAGTCATTTTGAGCCACATCAAAAATATCGGATCTTGTAGCTCCTTCTTGTATTCTTTCTTACTTATAGTTGCCATCAAATATCAATATTAAATATCGGAATAGTTGGAAATAGCAGGAAATATAACAACTGCTACATTTTCATAATCAAGCTGATCTACTGAATTCGCAACCATTGCCTTTATCTGTGGAATGTAAGATTTCATTGCTACCCTACTATCATATTTGATGAATACAGAAGCTTTAACCAGAGTGTTTTTATTGCTAGCTTTTGAGTTTTTACTCCCTTCCTCAGTTGGAAGCACCAAATGAACCTTGGCAGTAAGGACACCGTCAATATTCGACAAAGTCGAAGCAATATCCTGAGACATGGCAAATGTATAACGAGCACTATCCGCCATTGGCGACTGTATCAACCCCCCCTGAGGAAAAACTTCATTAATTGTTGCGTACTTCTTTCGGGGGTATGAGTGCCTGGACAACAACTCTACTGCTCGGGTAAGCTGAGACTCCTCAACTAGTAAAGTGATGCTCCCCCCCTTGCCCGCGGCCTTACTGGCTGACACTCCCTCAGACAATAACAAAGCAAGCATTTCATTACCCTCTTGCTCTTCAAGTCCGGTATATAAGTCTACTTTACATGCAGAGACTAAGACGCATGCAACAATCAATAAAATTCGCAGACTAAACATTATTGTGCCTTGAGCAAGGTATCGACATTCTGCGTGCTTTTTGAGATACCTTTACTAATTAGCTCTTGTTGGATAGTAATTTCTGCAATCTCAAACTGTAACCTAAGTAAATCGACAGGCTTGATTTCATCAACTCTTAGAGCAGACTCAATTTCATTCGTCTTAGCTCCGATTTCCTGCTTAGTATCTGAAATAATCTGAAAAAACTTATCGCCAAGGGTGGCCTCAGAGGTCAAAACGTCATCATGATTTTGAGAAAATCCACCCGGATCTGAAAGGGGCGAGTCAAATGCGACGGGCTGAACACCAGAAACTGCATCCATATTAATACCTTACTATTCTCCTATCTGTGTACAAATTTCTCTAGCCAATTTTTTGCTTGCGCAATCAGCAGAGGATTCTATCAATCGATGACAAAGCTTTTCAGCCTCCTCAACCCTGCCGGATCGCCACAAAGCTAGAGCTAGATAACTATGGGGTGTATCTAACTGATCGCTATGCTCTTCACACCAAGGCTCAAGTAGATCTATCGCTGACTTAATATTATCACTGTAAATAAACAATAATGAACGCAAGCTCAGCTTGGAAATATCACTGACGGACTCCGCCTCCAACATGCTGATAATGCTGTCAGATTCGTCAATCATGCCTTCCAAGAGACCACTAACTGCGATCTCAGCCAGCGCTTTATTCAGTTCCATTTCTTTTTTCACATTTTTTGAACTATCGACATAGATGCATCTTTGACAACTTTATTGATAGTGGACACAACGTTCATAACAACTGACCACTTTGCCACAGATGCATTGAAATTCGCCAATGCTGCCGGATCATCGGGATTTGCGGCTAAAGTTGCCGATTGCGTATTCATTTCTGTACTTACCTGACTGGCGGCTGGAGACAACACAGCTGAAGCAGATTCGATAGAGAAACTGGTATCGATTGGTGTATAAGCCATTATAACTTCCTCATTTAATTACGATTCACTATAAATTATAGCGTTACTATTAATTTTCTACTGCGCCAAATACTCGATACCCAGCCTTTTCACAATAATCTGGGCACTTTCTATTGCAGTTAGTCGACTTCTTACAGATTGAAAATCAGCTGGTGCTTGAGGTAATCTCAATTGGCTCTCCCAATAGCGATGCTGATTATTCAAATAATCCAAAATACAACTACTGGTTGTATTTCTATGTCTATATGTATCTGAATCTATCATTATTAAAACCAGATCAATTGGTTAAAAAGCTGTATTCGGTACTTGGATTTTTTTGCCTATAATCCTCATAACTTAACGTATAGGATCTTTGACCACGGGTCAATGTAACCTCACCTTCGGAAAAAGCTTGCAGGTTAACCCCATTAGGTAGCCTGGCTCCTACCAAATACCTCTTACCATTTTTATACACTACATAAGGTGTAGAACCAGAGCGAACGGCAGAAATTCCAAAATCTGATAGTGTTCGTGGTTGCTTCTGAAGTCCAGGACTAACGTAAGCCAGTCTAGGGCGCTCCCCCACTCTTGTGCGAAAATCGGATATAACAGATTCAAGTAGTCGCCTTTCCTCTGTGTTAAGCCGGCCAACAATTATTATCTCATCGCCCTTGTCTTCATAGACTAATGAAGCAGAAAACGGGTAATTAGAAAGCATTGCCTTAATACGTTCGAGAGGCTGAGATTCCCGAGTTGGAATAGCATCCCAACCTTTTAAACCTGGGATGTCTGAAAGCAGTACTTTCTTGGCCTGCTCCCAGGATTTTGCGAAATCTCCATCCGTCATTGCTACCAAGTGCCCAGGTTTGCTCCCTTGTTTAATATTTTCTGCAACCAATCCCAAATTCGAAAGTATCAAACGTGCCGAATGTTGCATCTTTTCGATACTAAAAACATCTGTGGTTATTGATGAAGAAATCTTTTCAAGCTGAGAATGTAACCTTGCCAAAAGGACATCATCTTTTACATATCCAGAAACCAATAAGTTTCCAGACTTAATATTTCCTTTAATCGAAAGCTCCTTGTACTCACTTAATGAGAGGAGCTCAGATAGCCTCCTACTTTCCTCAGATATAGGTCCATAGCTTGGGTTCGCCGCAGATATATCACTACCTTCGTCCGCTTTTTCCATAGAATAATCTGCAGACGCCAGATTAGAGTCGACGCTTTCCTGACCAACAAAATGGTATATCCCATAGGATATTAGGCCCACACCCATAGTCACCAGAGCCAACGACTTCCTTCCAAACTTTTTAGATGCCTCTTTGGCTAAATTTTCATTCTCCGATACGGAGCTTCGAGTCTCAGAATTATCAATCTTAAAATTTAAGATTTCCTCCTCCCAATCATCTGACTCAGATCGCAAGGCGAAGCACAAATCACCAACGAAAATAACCTTCTGTTCTGGCAGATACTCATCGAGAGAAAATATATTATGATCAATTAAGACCGAGATATCACTTTCACAAACTTCTAATTTTACACCGGTATCATCAGGCTTAAGAATAACAAACTGATCGCTAGCCAGATTAGGCTTAAGAACCAAATCTGAGCGTTCTTCATCACTACCCAGCACCATATTCTCATGAAGCGGTACTTCAGCACCATAATGCTCGCTATTTAAAAATCTTAGCTTCCACCGATTCATTATACTGCGCCATATTCCAGTTTAAGGTTAATTTATCGTTACCACTCGATAAGATTCTCCATCGGCATCCTCACATGGAACGATACGCGTGGATAGCTTTGCGGACCTAAAGCTGTTACGTCTTTGCCTGGCTTCCAAAGCTGACTCGCAAAGTCCGGTCAAACCTAATTTGTGTATATCCGGGTTATAGTTAGATACGTTAGAAAATTTATCAAGCCTGTGATCGTCCTCAAGACTCTCTTTTTTGTGTGAAAATTGAGAATCAAACAGGGAATTTGGCAAAATTCTTGGACTCAACATAAAGAGCCTTACTAGTTGAGACTGAGTGTCATCGTTTCGCTTAAACAACCCCCCAAGTAAAGGCAATTCTGACAAAAAAGGCACACCTTCAGTATTACTCGTTGTCGCTTCACGGTAGTACCCGCCAATAAGTAGAGATCCACCATTTGGCACTGACGATCGTGTGTTAATTAACGTATTTCTAATAGATGGTATCGAATCAACTCCGCCATCCGCCAAGCGATTAGCATCTTCAATTTCCACGTCAAGGCTAATCAGAGCCTTGTCTCCCATTAGCGATGCCCCCTCAACCACACGAGGTACGACTTTTAATAACGTACCAAAGGTAATTTGCTCAAGAGTCGCAACTCGCTCACCTTGAATTCGAACAAAAAATGTCTCATTATTGTCAAGTAAGGCCTCCGTGCCATTTTCAGTTACCACTGCGGGCCTGGAAGTAACACGAGCTTTACCCTCAGATTCTAAAGCTCTTACCGTTGCCAAAAAGTCAGCATTTGTCTGAGTGAATAGGCTGTTATCAATTAGCGAATCTCCGGGCAAAATCAAATCTAAGAGACCACTCCCTTTACTAACGGCATCAACATTCCAATGAACACCCAGCTCCCGTAATGAATTCGTTGTAAGATCAATGATAACCAAGCTGATTTCAAGCTGTTCCCGAGGTCTGTCTAATTGAGCAATAAGATTTTCATATAAAAGAAGCCTTGATGCATAATCCTGAACAATAACCGAATTAGTACTGGGATCTGGGTATACCGATGCATGTGGGTGGGATGCACCGCTAGAATAGCCTGAGTCTCGGCTTTCTTGTAAAATATTACCCGCACGGCGACTTAAAGGCTGATTAGTGGCTAACTCACTGTCACCTAGCGCTTCATCACGCCGAGGTGTGGAAACGCTCCTGCCAGTGGTAGCCTCTGGTGCCGAATCGGAACCGATCAGGCCTCTTAGAAGAGTCGCAACCCCAGGCAGCACAACTTCTTGATCTCTAGCGGTAACTTTACGATCGATAGCAGATGCATATTTTAACCCATAAATTTGAATAACTAATTCATCATTTATTTCAGCGGAAACTCGCTCATTCAACATTTCCACTGTCTTATCGACCAATTCGAGATACCTAGGGGGTCCAGATATCATAACAATCCCATTTGCGCCTAAAGAACGCCATTCAAAGCGATCATCCCAAATCGATAATTCCTGCATTGTCCTCTTTAGGAGAGATGAATCAACCTTGGTCAGCAAGAAAAGCTTGCTTTCCATTTCATTAATTGGATCGACATATAATGTCGCACCATCAAAGTACCATACCAGATCAAATGCGCCGGCAAGGAAGTCAAGCGCTTCCTTGCTATTAGCCTTCAGTAAATACCCGCTAAAATCACTATCGATACTTTCATTTATCTCTACCCCGAGGCGCGAATGTGTAGCAATCGCCGTCAGAACATCTCTGAGCGGCTGTTCTTCACCATAAAATTCAAATGGCTCCCCTATAAGAGTCTGGGCATCCGCCCCACCAAAAGGGTGAAAAAAAACTATTGCCATCAAAAAAATAAAACTATGGCGTAATAAATTCACGATATTCAAACTTAGCTATCTGATGAATAGGCATTTGATTAACTAACAGATCACAAAATCCGCAGTGGTAGTTTGTAATGTCAAAAAAATCGTTAAAAGAAACACTATTTGGCATTATGCTTTGAATACCGAAGCCGCCATCTTCTCGAGAAATCAAAGATAGTTTTAACCCTTTCCAAGCATAGCTTTTTCTCATGGCCTCCATCAAAAACTGCCTGCGTAACTCTTTTTCAACAACTAACCCCAAGCCGTAGCTGAGCAACACATATCCACCTCGATATTCAAGAAATTTTATCGAAAACTTTGAATCAAAATTCAACGTGTAAGATTCATCATCGCCCATAGCAGTCATAGGCACATGAATCTCCGAGCACAATGTAGATAGCTTGTCTTGTAGTGACATGTCACTCCCTGTATCAAGCAAGGTCGCTATGGGCAACAACCATACCGATGGTAAAGAAAAATTTCTTTCAAAATCAGCCGATTATTTTTATAAAATAGACATTTAGGAAAATGCCTATTTATCTAAAAGCAATATAAAAACTTACATCGATAGAACCCTGATAAAGTCACCTACAACCGCTCACGTTTATCCTGCCCCCACTTTCATTTCAATATAAAATCAAGGGTAAAACGTACCGAAAATTGCCTGAAGGTTGTTACCCCTATACTTTTATGCCAAAATCGTTTTCCATTCTAATAGTTTCAAGTGACTGATCAGCTTTTTGTGAGCTGGGGCTACTAGAAAGGACTCCCTGCCAATAGATAGCGGCTTGATATAGTGCCTTTACTCTACTTGTGAATGATTCAATTTCTATAGCCTCTGCTTTCTCTTTGTCACATAGTACTACCTTTTGTGTCTCAGGATTTAGTGATAGGGTTGCATATTCACTAGCAATCCATAAGTAATTCGCCTGCAACATTAATGTTGCAAAATGCTCCTCTTGACCATGAGGAATCTCACCAATGTCTATTGTTATGATAACAAGCTCACCCTGATCCTCCTCATGATAATAAATATGCATATCAATATTATCCCATGATATTCGGCATGCATCTTCAATCTGATCCATAAGGGGCTGCTGTAGATTTACCGCCAACTCTTGTATCAATCTCGAGAAATCTAGTTTCATAATTAACTCTCTTGTATTTTTTAATATTAATCTAGGTTTGTATATCCTGAGATCGCAGCCAACGAATAATATCAGCTACAGGCTCTACGAACTCATCTGTAATTTTTTGATCTAAGTCTATTTTTGCATACAGCGATCTTGCTAAGGGTACATTTTCAACAATAGGGATTCCATTCTTTATCGCAAGATTTCGCAGCTTTTTAGCAAAAATCATTTCACCTTTTATTGTAACAAACGGCAACAGTGATAGCTGTTGGTCATAGCGTATTCCTACAGCAAAATGCACTGGATTTGTAATCAATACATCCGCTTGCGAAACCCTTTTTTTAACAACCTCCTCACTCATTAACTCCCTATGAATCTCTTTTCTTCTCCCCTTTATTTCAGGATTACCTTCTGTATCTTTATATTCTCTTCTAACTTCATCAATGGACATTCGAAGCTTCTTAAAATAGAGGAATCTTTCCAAACCAAAGTCAGCCCCCGCCAAAAATACAAATGCTGCCAGACAATACAATATCAACTTCATCATTAGTGAACCGGTGATATATATGGCGCACTCCGCACCACAAACAGGTATCTGCATCAATAACTGGATGTTATCCTTTAATACATACCATGCTACGTAAGTGAGAACTATAATTTTAATAAGGGATTTAATAAACTCCATTGCATTCTGTGCGCTGAATATTTTCTTTGCACCATTAATCAGACCTATTTTCTCAAACTTTGGTATTATGGTCTCACTGCTAAATATCCAACCAGTCTGCATGACATTCGATACAATAGCAAAAACAAATACGACAGCTAATATTGGGGCTAGGATACTAAACGCGATATAGAATGCCTCTATTGAGGCATTTAAAAATAGCTGCCTGAGAGGAAGATCGATATATCTTGAAGGATCGTGAAACAGATTTTTAATTCTGAGAAAAATATCTTCCCCAAAAAGCCAAAAATAGCCAGCAACAGAAACTAAAAGAACAAGTGAAACGACTTCTTTACTTTTTGCAACCTGTCCTTTTTCACGAGCATCTCTTATCTTCTTTGGCGTTGGCGGCTCTGTCTTTGAAGATGTCATTAGACCTCCCCCAACACATGCTGCATAAAATACTGCATATCTTCAAACGTATTCGAAACTACATTATCTATATTACCTAAAAGCAAATGAATATATATAACCAAAACGAAGATCCCAACCGCACTCTTAATGGGCATAGCCATAAAAAAAACATTTAGCTGTGGTGAGAATCGATTAATTAGAGCCAACGTGAATTCTGCCAAAAACATAGATATTATGATCGGCGCAGAAAAAACAACTATCGACTTGGTTAAAAAATCTAACTGCGAAAATATGTATACATCAGTACCTGTCAAATCATCAGGGAACATTTTACCAATAGGCCAATATACATAGCTCTGATAAATCACACCCATCATCAGCAAAAACGCACCACTCATAATAAAAAATGTATTTAGCAAATGGCTAAGATAAACTCCTAAAGGTGAGGTTTCATCACCCAACAGTGGATTTACCATATTTGACATAGTAGACCCTCTCTGATTATCTATAAGAAAACCTACTCCTTCTGCTATCCAAAATGGAATTGCTACCACTACACCAATAACCAGACCAATAGCCGATTCCTTCAGAAGAATTGAAATATAACCCACTTTTCCCAAGTCTTCAGACAAGCTTCCTTCAGTCAGAGGGAAGATAAAGAGGGACAGGCTGAGTAATATACCATTACGAATCATTGAACTTCCCAGAAAGCCCTTGCTCATCATAGGAAGAACCGTAAATACTAGGTATATACGTGGCAACGACAAAATATATGCCCGAATCATTTTTTCCAGGCTATCTAAGTCAAGATCCATATCAATTATGGTTTTTCACTATGTCAAATACTCTTAAACGCTGTTGCCCCTAGATTAATCAACTCAGCACCCATCCAACTTCCCGTTGCCAGCAGCGCGAAAATCACAGCTACGAGCTTTAACACAAACCCTAGTGTTTGCTCCTGGATTTGTGTTAACGCCTGAATAAGACTAACCAAGGTTCCCACTAATGAAGCAGCTACGATCGTAGGAAGGGATAATATCAATACAAGCATCATCGCCTCCTGAGCCAGCATCATAAGATCGCTAATATCCATTATCAATCATCCATCGCTACGATGTTAATCACACCTGAACTCGGTAAGTTACTAATAGGCCATCACAAGACTGTGAGTTAGAGTTGTCCAACCATCGAGAACGACAAACAATAATAATTTGAATGGGAGCGAGATCGTCATTGGAGACACCATCATCATCCCCATCGCCAAAAGAATATTTGACACAATTAAGTCTATTACCAAAAATGGAAGATAGATTAAAAATCCAATTTTAAATGCCTCTGTGACCTGACTAACAGTAAATGCAGGCATTAGGACCAGTAAGCTATCTTCGGTAACTTTTTCGGCATGACGCTCTGGCCAAATCTCCCGAGCAGTATCTAGGAAATAGGTCTTCTCAATTTCAGTGGTATTTTTGTGCAAAAATGCAGCGTACGGCTTTACTGCACCTGAAAACAATTCCTTATAATTTTCTGATGACCCGGTTAGATGGGTGTTTGCATCTAGATAATCCTGTATATCGTAACCTATAGGCGCCATAATATACAAAGTCAAAATTAGTGCCACACCATATAGCGCCATATTAGGAGGGGTTTGTTGAACACCTAGAGCATTGCGAAGTAGCGAAAATACAATCACAATTTTTACAAAAGATGTTCCCATTACTGCAAGAAAAGGCACTAAAGCTAAAGCACCAAGCGCTAAAATAATTGATATGTGGTCTAATTGTCCACCTAAAAAACTAATCCCCATTTCTGCCCCATCTAATAATCTGCACGCCCAACCGCCCCTCTATATTGACTAACTTGCCCTTACCTAATGGGGAGTGATTAAGAGATATTAAAATTTCGCTAGAAGCCGAATCATCTAATGAAAATGTATAACCTTCTGTGAGGGATTGAATCTCTTCAATGGTCATTTCCTTCCCAGGCAACTCGAATTTTAGAGTTAAAGATACGTTATTTAATTGTTTCACGTAATCTTCTGGACTTTCCGCATTATCTGCATTGCCAACTGGTTTGACAGAGTCCTTCAATTCATTTTCCATCAGTACATTCCAGGGATCTATTAATTTAACATTAGTCTCATTAAGTTGAGCCGACCAAATTGCTTGTCGGTTTACCAGCAACAGGCATTCTTCCTTAAAAAAACTGGAGTTATCTACTAGTACGATATCACCCGACCTAAGACTTCTTAGCTCCTCAATATCCAAGTGCGCTTGACCAACCAAAAAGGTGGTTGGCAAATTAATTAGTAAGTGCCGCTTCCTTTTCTGACCATATATTTCAAACAGTGACGCCAGACTATCAATATTTGCTATACAAAAAGCATAAATTGATTTTCCTTCTATATTTACTTCAAACAAGTAGGTGTAGTCATAATTTATATTACATGGGTCAACATCTGCTATTTTAACGCTCGTTATCTGCCAACTTTTAAGTTCTTCACGCTCACTTATAATCTGCTCAAACCAAAGCTCACATGCTGCAGAAACCAATTCGATTGGCAATTCTGATATCTGGCCCATATGGAGATAGCTTGAGAGCAATAGGCCTGCATCTCCCAAACCAATATATAACTTCCAGTATGTGGAGAGGTTTTGCGGACATATCTCAAGGATTAAAGCTCTATTCGGTAAATTACTCGTAAAGCAATTTGACAACACATTCAGATTTGGTCGATTAGTGTTACCATGTGTTCCTAGCCGGAAACCAATTTCACTACTAACGATGATATTCTGGGCATCAATCACCTGCCTGGTAAATTGCGGCAAAGGAAGCTCGTCGATACTCATGTCATCAATCCGTCATCCAGTAGAATTTCTATATCCGTCCCGTCATCAGACTGGTGTCGAGATTCGCTATTTTCACCCTGAGGATTATTTTCACCATTTTGTCTTGAGCTACCACTTATATCCTCTTCGAAATCGGAATTGACGTTACCTGCGGTTGTTACCGACACTTGAAGCTGTGAATATTTCTGTTCCAGCATGCTTCTAAGCTCTGATAATATGGGCGTATCCGCTAAATCAAGTCCTTTAGCAACGCTATCAAAATGTATTGTCAATGCTCCCTCATGTAAGCTAATACTAACTCTGGTATCATGTAGCGATCTAATAAGAATCTCTGCACGCACCATTTCTTTATCAGCTACAACAGTGTCTATTTCGGTATTTAGCGAATTGAGCACCGATGAATTAGAGTTCAATTTCTGCCCACTTAGCTTGCTTAATTGAGAAGCAATTAACCTATCGGTAGTTGGAAGTATGACTTGTTGGGCGGCATATATATCTCCATTTTCAATTCGCTCTGAATCCCCGAAGTCTGAGTGCAGACCGTATACGCCGCTAAATAGCTTTAAGTTCAAAGAAGCTGTAGTCGATTGAGTTCGTAGCAATCTATCACCATGGCCCGATACCTCATTATCGATATGAGTGAATTCTAATTGCGCGTTATTACTCTCTTCTTTTTCGACAGAAACTGAGCGAACGTGGTGATTGGCATGACTCTGAGTTCTTAATTCGTTATCGTATCTGGCTACAGGTACCGTCTCAGTGCGACCGATTTTTATATCAACTCCAGCAGTGTCAATTTCACTCTCTAGTGCTTGAGCAACGAGTGACTCAGGTCTAACTGTTTGACTTTTCCAACTTAGCTGAGAAGCAGATAATCTATCGACAGATGGATGTACGATTTTCTGTAAAGTCCCCAACTCAGAATGTACATTATTGGTGCCGTTCAGCATTACAACTTTTCTATTATCTTGAGCTTCAGGTAGTACCTCTACACACCCAAATTCTTTATCAACATCGGTAGCATTAATGCCATTATTTAGTAGTTGGGGGGCGGTTGTGTCTGATCCAATTATTTCTTCACTTAGTCGGCTTAACTGAGAAGTTAATAATCCATTAGCCAGCGGTTGGTTTACTGGCGGTATGGCATGTCGGCTTCCATCTTCTATCCGTCCCGAAGTCTTGTATTCTGAATGTAAATGGTGCTGAAAGCCACTTTGAATAGATTTACTCTCTAATGAGAAATTATTAGGAATTATGAATGATAAGTTAGTTGTAGCACTAAAGTTGGTTACGTCCTCTAACTTACTATTTAGATCATTTATAATATTCTCAATATGGATAGCCAACTTACCACCCCAGTTAAGCTGATCGCTACCACTTTGGTGCTCAGCTTTATCTATATCGATGTATTTCTGAAAATCCACTTCACTACTATATAATTCAGAGTCTGACCATTTAGCGCTTTCTTTTTGGCCAACCTTGAAGCAGACAGAGGATATGTCCATAACTGTCGAAATAGTATTTTTTTTAGCGGTAATTTCAGTCGACATCGGTAATACTACCTCTTCAAAGTACTTGAAAACTCATCCATAGCTTCTTCCGCAGCTCTCTCATTTGCGATTTTTTCAGAAGCGGAAATTTCGTTAATGATGTGTTCATATTTTTCAACATTTTTTATACATTGCTGAAGATAATCATGGCAGCCATCTCTTTTTTTTTGCGCTTTTTCAAGCTGCTTTTCCGCTTCAAGGACTTTCATACTCAGGCTAGCTTCTTCTTCATACATTGAAGCTATTGATGAGCGAATTTCATCCAGCTGCTTAGATTGGACAACCTGGTCAATAATCGACTTATACCTTTTCGCTTCTTCAGTAATGCGCCACTCTCTGTGACTCATATATTGCTTCTTCGCAGATGAATACTCTCGCTCTCTAAGCTGTACCTCTTTAACAGCTTGCCTATATTCTCTCTTGGCTACGTCGAGCTTTCTCTCCTTGATCTCCATAACACGAGTTAGACTAGCCATGTGTGATTACTCACCCTCTGACGGATTGACATTGTATTGGCCGCTCAAAAACTTTCTTTATATTTTAGGTACTTTTTTTTAGAAGAAAGCCCTTTCTTTTAGTTTTTTGCAGCAACCTTCAGGTTATGGACTTTCTCAGATCCTTATGAAATCATGGAAACATCTTTAGGAGCTGGTTTACACTGGCATCAAATGGGATAGATTCATGTGTACCTTGCCTAAGAAAATCATTTATTTCTTCAATCCTATCAACGGCTTCATCAGTCATCCGATCATTGCCACGCTGATATTCACCAATACGTACTAGGAGTTCGACATCTTTATATTTAGCTAGTAGATTTCTTAATTTCATTGCTGCAAATTTGTGCTCAGGTGTTACAAAATTGTTCATTACACGACTCGCACTTAGTAATATATCCACAGCAGGGAAGTGAGCGGCGGCCGCTAAAGCCCGTGACAGTATAATGTGTCCATCTAAAATTGATCTCGTCTCATCAGCAACCGGCTCCGTCATATCGTCACCCTCGACAAGAACGGTGTAGCAAGCAGTAATTGAACCCCTGGCAGAATTTCCCGCACGCTCCATCAACTGAGGTAAGGCAGCAAAAACTGATGGTGGGTACCCCCTCCGGGTAGGCGGCTCTCCTGCAGCTAGTCCAATTTCGCGCAAAGAACGAGCATATCGTGTTACGGAATCCATAAGTAATAACACTCTCTTCCCCTGCTCCCGGAAAAACTCTGCAATAGCCGTCGCTACTAATGCAGCTTTTGCACGCTCCATTGCCGGCCTATCGGATGTGGCAACAACTAGTACAGCTTTTGTAAGCCCTCCAGAGCCTAAATCGTGATCGATAAACTCCCGAACTTCCCGCCCACGCTCACCAATTAATGCAATAACAATTACATCGACATCTGCGTTTCGGATAATCATAGAAAGTAGCGTACTTTTTCCTCCGCCTGCGGCAGCGAAAACTCCAACTCTCTGACCTTCTCCGCAAGTTAGAATACTATCAATAGCTTTTATGCCCAGGGAAACTGGCCGACTAATTAGCTGACGAGCCATTGCATCTGGAGCATCAGCAGTAACTGTCACCCGTGAACGATCAGAGTGGTCACTATCGTATCGTTCTCCTTTCCTTATGGGATTTCCCAAACCATCAAGGACACTTCCGAGCAAAAAATTACCGACTTCTATCTCGTGGCTACGGCCGGTGGGAATAACTTCGGTCTTACTGGAAATTCCTTTGATGTCTCCCAAGGGTGATAGTAATGCAATGGATTTATCGAGCCCAACCACTTCAGCCAACAAAGGCTTATTAGCATCAGGTGAGACCAGTCGACATAATTCTCCAATTTTAACATCCGAAATTTGCGCTTTAATTATGGTGCCAGACACATTATTTACCCACCCCTGCATCCTCATGTTTTTACATTCAGCGATGGCCCTATGGAGCTTATGTGTTTTGTCTATCCATTTTTTTTCAGTGTCACTCAAGTACAATTTCAGCTTTTCCTGAATATCATACGTGGTTTTATACTTTGAATCTAAGTCGGTCACAGCTGTATCTTCAACTTATCGATATACGTGCAATTGGTTGAACATTAATATCTTTTGTTAACTCTTGGAAAGAGATTACAGGAAGCTCATAGAATTCTGTCTCTATCAACTTTCTTACATAACGACGTATATCCATGGCAATAAGCAAAACAGGCTTCCTCTCCATCTGTAAACTATCTTTGGTGTATACAGCGAGTTTCTCGGTGAATCGTTTTGTTACCGAAGGATCTAGAGCTAAATAATAGCCTGCTGAAGTTTGTCTAATGGCACTACGAACACTATCTTCCAGATCCTGATCAAGTAAGTAGCAAGGAAGCGTGCTACTGCCCCCAGAATACTTGAAGCAAATCTGACGTTTTAAACTACTACGCACGTACTCAGTTAACTGCACAACATCCTTTTCTTTCTGCCCCCACTCAACTAGTGCTTCTAAAATAACCCTCAAATTTCGAATGGATATATCTTCTGAGACCAGTCTCTGAAATACCTCACTAAGCCGCTGAATGGGCATTACTCGCTCAACTTCTTTGACTAACTCGCCAAAGTGCGGCTCTATCCGTTCCAGTAAGTAACGAGTTTCCTGTATTCCAATAAATTCCTCTGCATATCGCCGAAGAATATAGGCTAGATGGTAGGTAATGATGCGATTGAACGAAAAATAGGACAGATGATTAGTATCCAGTATTTCAATTTGCTGGTTGCTTACCCACAAACTTTCGATGTCTGGCAAAAACTTCTCCTCTTCACTAAATTCAACACCCGACAGCGATAGTTGATTTTTAGGTTCAGTTATCAAAACGCAGTCCGGTGCTAACCTTCCACGACCTACAGGAACCTCCTGATTCAGGATGTAGTATTCATGCTCACTAAGATTCTCGTTAAATCGTAAGTGAACACCGGGAAATGGCACCCCTAGGTCCAAGTAGAGCGCTTTCCGTACACGACTTAGTTCTGCATTCAATTCCGTACCATCTAAAACACCCTCAAGATCAACCGAGACATCAACTAAAAGGGGCACTGTAATAGAGAATTCGTCTCTGCCGCTGGCGGCTGTTCGGGATGTCATTCTTTTTGCTTCTGCTGTTGCAGCAGAAGCAGAGGCTCCATCTTTTGCCAAAATTTCTGGTAGACTCCCTTCCTGGTTTCTACTTTTAGAGGCCAGTCGCGCTAAGAGGAAACCGCCTCCTCCAATCAATACTGCCAATACAATAAAGATTTCAGTAGGAAACCCTGGTATCAAAGCCAATCCAAATAAAAGTGCGGATGACATATATAGTGCACGAGGGTGTGCTGTAATTTGAGAACCTATAACCGTACCCAGGTTTATATCTTTACTCTCTAGCTCTTCTTCTGTTGACGTCACGCGTGTAACGATCATGCCAGCGGTCATCGAAATAAAGAGCGCAGGAATTTGTGCTATTAACCCATCGCCTACGGTGAGAATGGAATACATTTCCAGGGCTTCACCAGTAGACATTCCGTGCTGGGTAGTTCCGATTAAAATTCCACCTATGATATTGACGCAGATGATAATAAGACCTGCTATTGCATCTCCTTTAACAAATTTCATCGCGCCATCCATTGACCCAAATAGCTGGCTTTCACGATTTAATGATTCCCGCCGATCTCTTGCTTCTTCAATATCAAGCATTCCAGCTCGCATATCACCATCAATACTCATTTGCTTGCCAGGCAAGGCATCCAGGGAGAACCGAGCACTCACTTCAGCAACTCGTTCAGCACCCTTCGTAATGACTAAAAACTGTACAATAGTGATGATAAGGAAAATAACCAGTCCGACTACCAGGTTGCCCCCAACTACGAAATTTCCGAATGTAGTAATAATATCACCAGCATCACCATTCATAAGAATCAATCGTGTCGTCGTGACCGATAATGCTAAACGAAATAGAGTACTAATAAGCAGTACTGCGGGGAATGCGCTAAACTCTAATGCTGATTTGATGTAAACAGATAGCATCATTAGGAGTACCGCAATAGCAAAATTTACTGCTATTAATGTATCTACCACACCTGTCGGCATTGGCAATATCATCATAAATATGATGGCGACCAACAATATAGCCAAGGCAAGGTCTGCACGCCGACTAAAAGCAACCAATACATTTTTCATTTGCTAGAAGAGCCTTCATTAATTAAATTCAAATAATTTCTACGTGCTAATTTTGCTGCATCGGAGTTTCCGAGTTTCCAATGTACTTCACTCAAGCAAAAATATATTGCGGCTGATTGCTCTCGACTTAGGTTGTATGTCTTCAGAAGCTCTCTGGATTTAGATTCAAGGTTTTTAAGATCATTTAAAGACATCCATGCTTTGCACAACATAAGCCCGGTAGATAAACTTTTTCCGTACACAGTTTCAATAAGCAACAGTAGAGCAACAGCCTTATTTACATCAGCATAGTCAAGTTGCAATTGTGCTTGTGTGAGCACCCATTCTCTCATAACGCTAACTTAGTCTTATAAAACTTGTAGACACTTTAGAACTCAAACTCTTTTAAGTAGATTTCTCTGAACTTGATCTTTCAATTCCAGCTCCGCGAGCTCAATGAATATCTGTTTACACTTCTCCCTTAGTTCTGTGTCTAGCTGATCTTCTAAATTCCTTATCCATTTCACAGCTTCCATAGCTTGTCGTTCACTCTGGCAAACGTTAAACGATTTCAGCTCAGCCTTTTCAGGGCCACATACCTTACTCAATAACCGTTTACCGTTTGAACGCTTGAACAGTTCAGACAAATGCGAAGGAGCTGCGTGATTGTTAAAGTAGATGATGCGAGTGGCTGATGGTGTTTTCAGATTTTTAGACTGGTACTCTAGATACGAGACCTTAGAGATTCCACCTTGAAAATTTAGCATGTGCTTAGTCTTGTCTGACAACATGACTTAATACCCTGAGATACTTTGATTTACTTGGCGGAAGTTATTTAGCGCCATTTCAAAATTGATCAGATCCAGGTTTTCTCTAAGAATTAGCAGCCTGAGAACAATTTTATCTTCGTAAATGTGCCCAGTAGGCGACAATGGGCTCTGATTGCTGTATTTATTGGCTTTCAGAACATGCTCTATAGTATCATCATCTACTCGGTGCCTTACCCCCAAGGAAATGAGCAATGACTCATCGTGAGGGAAGAAGTTTAACTCAAGGTTTCCAATATCATAAAATTCCAGTTGAAGGTAATTCTGAGCAAGCTGTCGTTTATCGACTTCGATACCACAAGCGGAAAATACGCGTATCAGTATTGTTTCAATCCAGCTAGGCATATGCTGATTCTCTCTGGGCGAACAAGTCAGTACATTTAAACATTGTTTCAATACACTGAGCCTTTTGTTCAGCGTTACCATAAATGTGATCAGGCACAAGACTTACTATATGCCTAGCTTGCACACCCAAGATATTCAGTTTCGCTAGGTTATTTATATTTAGATTACTTGCCATTTTGCTAACATCTGAACTTTCTACCCAGCTTTTCTTTTGTAAAGAAAGGACCTCACTTAGAAGCCTGCTTGTTAAACTATTCTGTGCATTTGCATCAGCCGCGGGGCGCTCAAGTAGTCTCGCGGTCTCTCGGCAAGCATCAAGTAATGCCAATAGGGTCTTTAATTCACTCATATTTCTCATTACAGAGATGAGCTCGGAGCTCTCAATATTACGGCCGCCACCATGATATTGTGACGAAAGCTTCCTATATAGCTCACCCACTCCAAGATCAAGATAGTGATCTCCGAATTTTTCTCTAAGATCACAAAGCACATTGTAAATATTACCAAAGCTAATTGAATGCCCCGACTTGGTGAGATCACTCAATTGGTGTTCGTCTAGTCCTCTTTGCTTCGCGGCATCCAAAGCACCATAGGACAATACACCCGCTCTAAATTCCAAAGACCTTGATATCGGAGCTAGCTGACGATCGATCTCAGTATATATTTCAGATATATCGGGAACAGCCCCATTAGAAGCGTCAAGCTGCTCCCTAAGAGATAGCAATGCAAGTCCTTTCTCTGTTATATCCGATGAAATTGATTTAGAAAACTTTATAATTTCTTCAATCACTTCCGACTTGTTATGTCGATTTTGTTTAATTGCAGCTGAAACTTCACTAACTTTACCGACTTGATGTTGGCTGAGTGCTGATTTCGATAGCTTTTTTACATCCAAGCCATCGAAGCCTCGGCGGGACTCTTTTGCTCTACTTCGATTTAAATTCTTATATTTATGTAAAAATGAAGAGAATTCCTCCAAACTATTGCTTATAGTTTGAAACATCGTTTTACCTGCTTGAGCAGGCTGTATTTCTCTGCTCACACTGTCAATAGCTGTCGGTTTTTCGACAATGCGATTTACTCCAATTGGCTGACCGCTTTGAGAATTCATCAGAATACCTTATTTATCAAACAAGCAGGCAATAGTTAGGCATTAGTATTATTATCTGCATTGATTAGACTAGTGGAAATTCTATCATTAAATAGCTTCTTCAATGCTCTCTCTAGAACCCCCCTCTCTTTCAAAGTAAGGCTTCGTGAATTTAGGCCAATAGAAAATTCCCCCAGCTCAAAAAATTGCACTTCAGATACATCCAAGCTATAGGTCGTCAGAACATGACTTATGGAATCATCGATATGTATACCAGAGATACATAGCGCATCAATTTTCCTACTACTCAGCATGTCAAGACATTGATTAACTGACCTGCAATCAATAAATGAATCTGAATAAGCATGAGAGCTTAACAAATTTGAATTGATACCCAGCTGGATCCCTGGCGGTATATATCCAACCGATTTTACTTTAGAGAAAAAAACATGCTTATCATATGTATTTATGAGATTTTTCCGCTCAGTTAGTGCCAGGTAATGAAGAGATAACTCTTCTATTGGAAATGATTTCCAGTTGGTGACTTGCGAGTCGTACTCAATGGTGTTTGAAGCACTAATCACTATATCGTAATTACCCAACATCAATTCTTTTTTGAGCTCTCGAACAGGCAGGAATTCGATAGAAAAAGGTACTTCGTCTCGCAAAAATGGGTCACTTGGAAATAGAATTTCTGTAGCCTTTTGTGTCACGGCATTGTTGACTTGCACACCTATACTTAAAGTTTGAAAAAGGTCTTGTTCATTAACCGGTTTGCTTGCGCAACCACACAGCACGGAGATACTAAGTAGAAAAACAAAAAAACTTCTTAAATACACTTCTGCCTAGCCTCTGAAGGTGATACGCCATACTTAGACTTATATAATTGCGTAAAATATGACTGACTGGAAAACCCACTTTCAATGGCAATATCTACTAACCGTTTACTTGTCGTACGTAATTGAATATCAGCATGCCTGAGTCGTCTTTCATTAACCCATGATTTTGGGGATGATTCTCTAAATACCTGGCCAAACATATTTTTAAAGGATGTTAAGCTCATACCTATATTTTTAGCATAAGTAGCTATGGACCAGTTTTTTGTGATGTTAGCTTCCATGAACCGTCTAAATTTTTCCTGCGCTGGATTTACCCGATTAAGCAACTCGTCGGCCAGTATTTGTCCATGATCACTTTTTAATTTCAACAATAACAACTCTTCTAATTTGAGAGCATTTAACCCATGATCATCTAATCGACTAAACAACCTAAATGAATCCAGCGTCAACCGTGTCAAATCACAACTAGGAAATATAATAGGGGCTTTACCTTTCGGTAGAACAGATTTAACCATTTTAAGTGCCTGCTTTTTATTAAGCAAAGCGTTATCATATCTTTCGTAGAACCTAGTCAGCATTGCTGCACGAATACCAACACATATTACAACTACATCTTGTTCTTTGAGATCATTGGTTAGCTCAAATTCTTCATCAAAGCCTGCAAGCCAAACCTGCCCCATTGTTAACTCAAAGCTCGATTGATCATATTTAATACTTGCAGAGCCCGTAACCATCATAACCAGATTTACAAAAGGTGAAAATGTGAGCACGACAGATTTGCCACGTGGAATTGAGTATGTCTTTAACTCAAAAAGATCACCACAATGCTGGCACTCAACAACCACATCTCTATTGCTGAATCTATCTTGTCCCTTACAGGAGGGAATATTCATATTTTTGACTGCTCTATTTTGAATCTTTTTTTATGCCCACATTTTGTCGTCAAATATTAAGTATCTAGACTATTGATTTCGATAAAGCATTTATCGTTGAACTTTGATGGGAATGTATATCATTGATCATTGATGTGATTGTACCTATTAGACTGTCAATTGTACTAATATGAGAATTAGCCAAATCGCCATCCTGTCTTTCAAGATTCATTTCTGCATCTAGCTCTGCCTGCATTGCTTGCAATATTGCTTGAAGCTCCTCCGCTTCAGCATTAAGCCTATCAATTTTTGCTTCAAATTGTTTTTGTACAGCTGATGCAAGATGTCCACCAGCACCACTACCACCCCCTCCTGAGCTATCGCCCAAGCTCAATACACCCATAACTCCGCTCGTTATTGCCATTCGCATTTTTATATCTGCAGCTTCAAACCTCTTATCTTTAATTTCTTTTGCCGCTTCAATAATTTCATCTCTTTTTTCTAATGCAGTATCAAATTGATCAATATATTTCTTGATGCGAATTGAGGACTCAGTTTCTCTCACCTCCCTAAAGATTGACTTTAGGTGGTTGTTTAGGGTATTCACCAGACCATAGATATGATTGTTGTGAGCAAAAGCACTTAGAAAACTCTGAACCATATCATCTGATTCACTACTTAGTGCCTTATAGTTGTTATTGACATCTTCAACATTCGTTATAGGCGCTCTAGCCTCTCTAGCTAAAGTGCCTTTTTTTTCTTTTAAGTCCGGCATTTCTTTACGAGATACACCATCTGTACCTACTACAAAGCTTCCATCTATCGGATTCATAGTTTAACCATTAAAATTGCGGAATGAATTTAGATTTATTGTGAGTATTTACCTGCAATGTTCTCAGAGATTTTCCGATACGCGGCCGCTCAAACATATTTTTCCCTATTCAGTTTCTCAACACACTCAAAATTGAACCTACAAACGGCCCACTTACCTCTCGAGCAGTACAGCTTGCCTACCAACAAACCTATGGTTTATCTATATTACGTAGCTGCAAGAATGACGCTTTAGATTTCTTGTCAGTTTTTTAGATTCTAGTCTTTTTTTTTAGCACGATGATTCAATTATGTGAACTTGGCTTGAAGACACCTATACCTGCTTTATAAGTATCAGCTAGGTTAGATTATCGAAGACCATGTGATATCTACAATTTGAAGCTCATCCAAGATTCAATTTATACTTATTCTTAGTTGGAGCAAGATACATCAAGCACTGCTTATACCACTTCATTGTCTAAAAACCCGAATAACGGCAGAATAAAATTCTGCAGTTGATCCTTTTGCTATGATTCAGTTTTAGATCATTCAACCCAGACTAGTGTTAGTAGAGCAGGCCGCCGTTTGAACCACCGTTTGAATTACCGTTGTAATTTTCAGTAGAAGCTTCTTTCGATATTGATAACACTATGAGCCTATCGATTGAGTCCACTCTGTTCTATCCTCCGAGCAACTCTAGGGAGCCCCTGAATGACTCAGTAATGCCTCTGGCTAGCGGTTCACTATCAAGGTGCGGTTTCGCAGGAATGTCTAGACCTTTCAAGAAGTCGCAACACAGAGTGTGAACCGCTCTAAAATCCCCGTAGGGTGGGCTTTGAAGGCTACATCTACAGCCTTCAAAGCCCGCAGAGGTATTATGGAATTATTCAGTGATCCTTAGATTAAGTTACATTTGAAACTATGTAATGCCGGCATAGAACTTACCTTATATGGTAGCTAGTTGATCAAATAGAGAAGCTGGCCAGTCTTGACAAACCTGAACCGTTATGCGTAAATAGGTTGACATATGGTACGTCTATCTATATACAGCAGCATAGGCAAGGCTACAGTATCGAGGTAATATCCAGCGTACTAGTATTGTCAAATGATTGATAGAAGTGGTTGCCTGTTTCCTTCAGAAGCAATATAGAAGCCTGTCAGCGTCCTTTGCAGAAGAAATTTATAACCGCGAATGATGGTAATGGGCTCGACTACATTAATAACGAATCCACGACTTAAGGTAACCGCTAAAACCTAATGAGCTTCTGAATAATTCCTTGATTCCTCTCGCCTTCAGAGCGGTTCACAATTAAGGCGAGGCTTCGCAGGAATGCCTAGACCTTTCAAGAAGTCGCAATACAGAGTGTGAACCGCTCTAAAACCCCCGTAGGGCGGGCTTTGAAGGCTACATCTGCTGCGTTGCAGGCTCGCAGACGTATTACGGAATTATTCAAAGACCTCTTAGTGCTTAGGATAACATTTAAGCTCTTCTCTAAAACGATACGTTATACCCACCCCCCTGAAAAGTTGACCTGGATATCTCTGAGTTTTTCGAGGTAGTTTTAATGAAACGATCATACCGCGAAGAATCTGCGGTAGCTGTATAGGGTTTCACGTTTAAATTTCAAATTATAGGTTGTTTGCTTCGAATTCTCTCAAAAGGAAATCCTAGCGATGTTTTTTTGATTGTTTGTTTTTATTGTGAGATGCTGTTAATTTAAAAGATACTCATCACAGCAATAACTGCATTATATTGCTGTGATTTTTATATGTGAGAAAATAAAAACTACACACTTGCGCAAAAGGTAAAAATGACTAAAAATTATAAAATAGTTTAAAAATCTAAAGCCCGGCGCTTCTATATCAGCTAGTCTTATATAAAACTAGTAACTGACTCAATGAAACGCTTTGCACCTGTTGAACAGCTGATTAGTTCTTTAGTGTCGGCGAATTTAGGTTTGAGGGGCTAGGCGTTTAACAATGTGATATTTGGGGTTAACACCTTCTTAGAAATGATACATTGCCCAGCGAGGTCAGTTTACCGGTTAGAAACTGACGCCCCGTAATACCGCCGAATAAAGATATTAAGAGCTAAATTTACTATGCCTAAAATTACAATGTTAAATAATGTTACTAAAATTGGCGTAAAAGGCCCTGGAATTAAGGAAGCATCAAACTCGGACAAGAGCCCCCAAACGGCCACGAGCAAGTTTTCCCAAGTACGTAATTCTGCGTCTCCAGGACTAGATAATACCTTGAAAACAAGTATTTTTTCCCATCCGAAATCTATTGTTAGTGTAGATTCCTGCATCAACCTTGATAACCCCAAGCACACCTTAATTCACCTTTTGCAACATCTAAGCACAATAATTGCAGAAAGCAACCCTGCAAGTGCAAAGGATAAAATTGACCAAATATGTATGATGATTCAAACGGCCGAACAAAGAATCTGTGGCAATGGTTCCGGTAGTGGTTAATACCTCTTGCTTTAACATGAAGACATTGAACGATAGATAAACTACTTCATTTTACGGTGTCTACCTATTCTCAATAAGTAGTTCGCCTCGCCGATATGAACCATCTGCTACTTTCACGTCGGCATTTTTATAACCAAAACTCTAAATGAATCCCTCCTTCTATTTTAACCGGAGAAAGAACATTACAATCAGCCCGGTTGATGCACTTTTATTAGTCCAACTCACCCAGATGCATGCGATAGAACTTTATCAAGAGCTGTCGGCACTATCTTTATTGATACACAAATTTAACTACAATCTTTAATCGTTGCACCATATGCATTGAAGGCATTTAATTCCATTGTTAAAAAATGAACTTTATTTTTAATATTGGCCTTTTAATCACTAAAAGGCAGATCAAATTTACCAGATAGGATACAATAGTTATAGCTACTGAGCTTAAGAATAGGAACTTCATAAGTCCTCTTGTAAATTGGATCATTTGTTTTTTAAGTAGAAGAATGTCGACCAAAGATTATAACCAACAATTAAACCGCCTTGCTGAATTAATTTGGGAAAACGAGGCAGATGCATCCTTCAAGGAAAATAGAGAAACTCCACCTGAACTTCCCCCAGTAAAATACCCAAGTGAAGTATTGTGGGGAAAATGGGGTGGCCATTACATTGTTATTGTACGTTATATATCAGGTCGAAAAGTGACAAATATAAAGAAGCCTGAAAAATATCCCGATGAAGCTTCAGGAAGCGCAGCAGCGCTAAATATCATTAGAGCGTATCCGAAGGCCGCCATTCGCTATCTTCCTTCTCATGAATTAGCAATATACCTTTTATAATTGGTTGCACTAATTCTCTGGTGATATCCTTCCATAATCTGAAACCAGTCAAAATAGAGGATAGTCTTATCTTGTTTCCAAATACAATCCTGGCCACACCAGAGGCTTCTGGGGCCAGTAATATCTCTGGTCCCAGAACCATGGGAAAGAAGTCACTTATCTAGTATTAGAGATAAATTTACGTACCTCCTCAACAAATACTTTTGATGCCGGCTCGCGCCCTAGTAATAAATGCCCATCGCTCTCTAGGCCAACAAATCTAGCTTTTGGAATACTTGATGCAATATCGCATGCAGTTTTTACCGGAATCCGCTGATCTCTTAGAGAATGAATAACTAATGTGGGAACGCTGACTTTCTTTAGTTGTTGGATCACGTTAATGCCTCCAAACACCGAAAGAAAGCGAACTGCATTTTCCGGAGAGGTTGTAAGGCGTTGAAACTCGTTGAACCAGGCCAACTCGTTGGCATTAGCACTTGGCATAAATGTTGAGGAGAAGATCTGCCTGTACGCAGGATTATCTTGCCCCCAACCAACCTTTGTAAGAGTCATTATCGCTTCTCTTTCTTTTATAACGGACTCTGTAGCTCCAATCCGCCAACCGGCAGCGTATCCTCCAAACAAGATAAGTTGCTTTACCTTTTCGGGATGCCGGACTGCATATTCGATAGATACGGCGGCCCCTTGAGAAATACCAAGCAGTGTAAAATTATCAACGCCACAGGAATCAACAACAATTTCAAGGTCTGATACGAATGATTCAAAAGTAATATTCTCAACATCCCAATCTGAAAGACCATTGCCCCGTTCATCGTAACGTATAAACCGGTGATCTAAAGACAGCTCTCGAAACAAAGGGCTCCAAATTGGAGAATCCCAGTCATACTCCAAATGACTCAGCCAATTAGCGGCCTTAACAATAGGGGGGCCTTCACCAATTGTTGCATACGCAATGCGAGCGCCATCCGAGGCAGTGCAGAATTCAATTTTCTGCTCTGTAAGAAGTTTGCGTTCAAGGAGATGTGCACTGGTCTGAACTGGGTCGGCCTCTACCTCAGCTGGCTTATAAGGTGACCAAGCCATTCCGGCCTTTCTAAACCTTTCCGCCATTTTGGGTCTTATGCTGGCCATTTCCCGTGTAAGCCCGAGCCTATCTATCTTTTTCAAAAGCTGAGTGGCTGCCTGGGGGTTATAGGGTTCGAGGGTCTCCCAGTACCGTGCCCACCTTAGTTGCTCGGGAGGTGAGATGTCTGGATGAGTTGATAGGCGGGATAGTATTTTGCCACGCAAAAGCCCTACCTCCTCTCGCTCGGCAAGCAGCCATTGCTGGAATAACTCTTGTTCAGGCAGATCTATCCCCTCAAGAAATGGTTCCTTCAGCTCAGAATTGATAGCCGTGAGGTCGTCTGCAGATAAATCAGGGGATTCAAGCTTAGATGCAATAGACTTAATATCAATTTGAATATCATCTGTCTTTAGGCTCACCCTCTCGCGATCTGCAATCAGGCGGTTTTTGTCGGGTGTATTAACAAAAGGGCGTATTTTACTTAACGACCACCTTAAAGATGCTCTTGGATCATCTGGTAACTCCCAGAAGATTTCACATAATCGATCACGACGATGCGGTCGTGCGGCCAATGCCAAGAACGCGAGAAGCGCTCGTGTCCTCTTAGATCGGGGAAGACTAACCCGATCTCCATCACGATAAACAGCCAACTCTCCAAGCAGTTGGATTTTTATACCCATAGCCTAAGTACTTTCTTATTAATTCAATAGTGTTCTTAACCAAATGAATGAAGTTTCAAGATCAACGTAAATAAGTTCACTACCACTCCGAACACAGCAAGCAAAACCCCCGGCATAAATGACTTTTGAAGTTTATTAAGCTAAAGGGATATGCAATTTTATCCTCCATCACATTGGCTAGCCGTATAGAAGCTGGCGTGCAGGTGAGAAGTAATAACCACATAAATATGGAGCATTTATTCGGGTGGCAACCTACTAAAGCCGAACCCATTTGGCCCTAAATTCTAGCACTTGCCTCGTTAATATGATAGGCATCAATTAGATTAATATTTAACCGGCACTTCCGGCCAAAAATTGGCCAAATCCTTATGCATCAGGGTTGTGAATGAACATCATTCTATTATGCGCTGTTAATATCAAGCAAAGATGTCACCAAATAGCAACTCAAACATGAGAAAGGAGATACCGAAGACCTAAGGAGCCTCTGAATATTTCCGTGTTGCCTCTGGCATTCAGAGCGGTTCACAATCAAGGTGCAGCTTCGCAGGAATGTCTAGAGCTTTCAAGAAGTCGCAACACGGAGTGTGAATCGCTCTTAAAGCCCCGAAGGGCGAGCTTTGAAGGCTGCATGGACCCTAAATGACCTATGCTTTTGTATTATCGAAAAGAGTTTCTATAAAATATTTTTGCAGCTTTGACTCCTATATTGGAAAATAAATCCAAGCCATTATTTTCTCCACTTAAGGGGCAATATGGCAAGTGGCTTCAATGTGAAGTGTTACCACTTGACTAGCCCATAGGGTAGGCCTTGAAGGCCACAGATACGGGGTTTTAGTCTTGCATGGGCTAAGCACATTCACGGTGAGCTGCACCTCACACCAACAGGCTTAGTGTTCCGCTTGGATAACATGAAATTATCAGAGACTCCCTGGGTATTTAGGATTTTACGATAATACTCTCCTCCATTTCCGCCTTCATTTTAGCTTTATCGCGAATTAATTTTTCTAAATCGTCAACAAGATTCTCATTCTTGAATTTTCTGCTTGGCTGTCCATCAATATAAACTGCATGGCTCGGCGTTCCGCCAGCCAAACCGATATCTGCCTCCCTAGCCTCGCCGGGCCCATTGACAATACAGCCAATTACCGCAACATCCAAGGGTGTCGTAATATCCTCCAATCGAGCTTCAAGCTCATTCATAGTTTTAACAACATCAAAATTTTGGCGTGAACAGCTTGGGCATGCAATAAAATTGATACCTTTAGAGCGCAACCTCAGGCTTTTCAACAAATCCCATCCAACTTTTACTTCTTCAACAGGATCTGCCGCCAACGACACTCGTAAGGTATCACCTATCCCATCTAATAAAAGCGCTCCTAACCCAATCGCTGACTTAACCGTGCCCGAACGCAAGCCGCCTGCTTCTGTAATACCAAGATGAAGAGGTTGATCAATCATTTGGGCCAGTTTTCTATAGGCTGCAGTGGCCATAAAAATATCAGATGCCTTGACACTCACCTTAAAATTCTGAAAATTTAGCCGATCCAGGATTTCGACATGACGAAGGGCTGATTCTACCATTGCATCCGGTGTTGGCTCCCCATACTTTTTCTGAAGATCTTTTTCCAATGATCCCGCATTAACGCCGATGCGAATCGGAATATTTAGGGCACTTGCCTTATCAACGACCTCTCGGATACGTTTCTCTCGCCCAATATTACCTGGATTAATGCGTAGGCAATCGACCCCTAAATCTGCTACACGCAATGCAATTCGGTAGTCAAAATGAATATCTGCCACCAGGGGGATGTCTACTTGCTTCCTGATTTCACCGAAAGCTTCAGCAGCTTCAAGACTTGGCACAGATATTCTTACGATATCCGCTCCGGCTTGCTGTAATCGAAGAACTTGAGCGGTCGTAGCTTCCACATCACAAGTTTCTGTATTTGTCATACTTTGCACAGAAATCGGTGCGCCGCCACCAACAGGTACATTCCCCACCATAATTTGGCGTGATACACGTGGAACAATAGGTGATTCAAACTTCATCTTTCTAGCCTGTATGACAAAAAATATATAGATTATATGCTAGTAATTAACCAGTGTAGGTACCAGAATACTTTAGCACTGCGAAATTACTAAACATCATTACTTTATGTAGATATAAATACTCAACTATTACCCTATCCGAGTTCAGAAAAATTAACTTTATATTTTAGGCATTTATTTTTAGAATAAGGCTTGAATTTTACTGCTGCAGTATAAAAGCATGTCTTCATGCAACACTACAACAACGAAATAGAAACCTTAATAGCCATCAAGCTACTCCCAGAATCACAGGCTCCTTTTCTGTCAAAATTATCTTATATGCTATTAGGGAACCTCTGATTAATCCCTAGCCAATTTGGTTGTATTCCACCATACGTCAAGACTACGATACATCATGCACCAAGCCCACTTTGCCGAAGTAGAATATAATCTAAAGCGAGATATAGATCGCCTAGAAAAGTTTCATTCCCGGGTGGATTCCCTCGCCCCATAGCAGAGACTAGAAGCTCGAATTACGCCTTGCTATACACAAGACAAGTGTGCCCGGCACCCATACCCATTCAGGGTAAAAAGTGTTGAGGTCACACACCGATGACAACCCTTGAAGAGGGTAAAAGTATCTGGAAGGAGAAGCTCGTAAGCTGAATTTGACCTGACAGAGCACCTTCTGAAAAACTGGTATCTGTCAGGTCAAGTTTGAACCACTACATTTGAAATTTATCAAATACTATGACTTACAGCAATCCGTACATTTACACCAGCGCGATCTTGAATTGCATTATTCAAAACTTTCACTGCATCCTGAACTGGACTAATAATTGCCCGTGTCCACTGCTCTTGCAATAGCTGGATAAGCTTATTGATAAATTCCTGTTTGGCTTCAATACTTTCTAGGCGAGCTTGTAAAGCTTTAATGTCATTTTCCAGCTCTGCTTCCCGATAATCATGTTCTTTCTGCTTTATGGCGGTATGAATCGCTTTCGCTCCATTTGCAGCAGAAGAAATAGTGGCTGAGGTAGCAGCTACTCTTATTCCTCTATCCACATATTTGTTAGCCGTTGCTTTACTGGCTTCCTTCGTAGCTTCCTGCACAGATTCTTTTGCACTTTTTTCAATGCTCTCTTTGCTTGTTATTTCGGTGGTTTCCTTGGCTCCTTTTTCAGCGCCATTCTCCCCTCCTTTTTCAATGCCCTTTTTCACTCCTTTTATAGCGCCCTCTTCCATTCCTTTTTCAGCGCCCTCTTCCACTCCGTTTTCAAGACCCTGTTTCACTCCTTTTTCAAGGCCCTCTTTTACTCCTTTTTCGGCGCCCTCTTTCATTCCTTTTTTAACTGCTGACTCAACACCTTCCTCAACACCCTTTTTTGCACCCTTTTTGGCACCAACCATAGCACCGGCAGCCGGTGCAGCTGCACCGAATGATACAAGAGCAACGCCTACAACCAGTAGGCCGTTATTAGCTCTTGTCAGGCGTGAGATCGCCTCTTCGCTACCATTGGCTAGCCTTACCGCACCCTCAGCGACTTCCACTGCTCCCGCTGCAGCGATACAAACACCTCCTGCTATCAGGGCAGGGTTTAAGCTGAAAACGCCTCCCACAACCATACTTGCACCAGCAACCACTTCTGCAGCACCCATGAAAAAATTACACACAGCGCCAAAGATCTTTTGTACTTTCTTTTGCTTTTCCAGCTCTTCTATATTGTTCTTTCGTTCCTGTTCGAGCTCGACATTTTTTTGAATATCCCTCAGTTTCTCTTCAAGAACTCTCTTAATTTCCTGCCTTTTAAACTGGAGTTCGAACTGGACGGTATCCGCCATATCTCCCATCAAACCGGCCAATCTCGATAAAGCATCTGTTAATGTTGAATAAAAACTGCCCTTATTCTCGTCTGTTTCTGGCATATCCAGTTCAACATGCTGGGTATTGCCTGCTATAGCACTTTTTGCAACAGGTGCTAAACTGCCCATTTCTATCTTTAATTTTTCACGCTGAGCAATCTCTAAGCTCTGTTGCGACAAATCCTGGACGTTTGTACTCTGATTGCCTTTCGTGATAATTTGTTGATTAATGCTATTTACCATCATTATTTTTTTCCTCAGTGCTGTCTGCTATCCCTAACTTCTCCTTCACAGAAGAAAATTCGCTCATAGCTTTTTGATTCAGGGTTTCAAATTCAGGCTTGCCCTCACACCTCAACATTGTCATTTCAAAACCACTACCTGCCTGCATCCAATTCTCTAATGCCAAATGACATTCAGCCGCATGGAATGACGGTCTTGGATCGAATGGATCTACGATTGCAGCCAGACTATATGCTTCAGCAGCCAATTCAAACTGAGATAAAGCCTGCCTGGTGGCTCCAAGCCCTAGCAAATACTTAGACTCCATATGGTTGCATTGACATAAAAGTTGGAAGAGAGGCAGAGCTTCTTGGTAGTTACAGTTTTGATATTTTTGATAAGCCAGGGCATATATGGTTTTAAGCTCTTCAGGCGTCATATCAAGCAAATCTGCCAGAGTTCCACCCTGCTCTAAAAAATTATTCCAATCTTTCGCGGATATTTCGTCCAACAAGGATGGGACCTCACTTTTTCGTAACATCTTCCTGTCCTACTTATATTGGATTGGCTACAACAAAGATTCTCGTCTTTGAAACGACTGATCCAGCCCCCTCCTTATCAATATACTCCTCCACCAACTTTCTTGCTGCAAACTTCTCGTCAAGACCTGGATCGCCATAAGTATCCCGTATTCTCTGAACCCATTGATGGCGGGAGCAGCCCAGCGAACGTGTTAATCCTGCCTCCAGGAGGTCACTATAATTTAGCGCGCTTTTTACTTCATTTAATACGTGTTGGCAGCGCTGTAGCCCCACCTCCGCATCAAATTGCACTTCACTCTTGGATTCGCTTTTAAAAGACACTTTCTTTCACCCTAGGAAGCTCATTTTTCACGAGCGTTAAATTACAGAAAACCTCTTCAATGAATCCAGTACAGATTTATTGTAGTTATTCATTGCCTCTATCAGATTGTTGAACCTGGTATTATCAACCGTCAAATTGGTCCCGAGCTGTTCGGTCAAAGTTGACAGCGTCGACACACGTGAATTAATATTTTCTTTAGCCGCCGTAAATGAAGTTGCGTTTAACATTCGCTTGTCAAATACTTCCTTCTGGTCCTTGCCTCGATACTTATATCCACCAGCAGCCCCGTCATCCCTTGTCTCCCATTCAAGATTTTTGTTGGCATATTTTGACTCATCCTTCAAATCAGGGCCTCTTATCCAATCACTTTCAAAAAATTCTGCGTCCTCGCCTTCTGTCCACCAGGCAGGCAGATTTAAACCTGAATCAGACATCAAGTCCTCATAAGCTTCCCTCAATGTATCCATCAGAGCTTCACCTGTTCTATCGATGTTTTGGTTAGGGAACATCTCAGGAAAGTTGTCGAGAGCAAACTTATCAAAATCTGATTTGTGCTCCACATGTTTGTATTTACACATTGACTCATGATTCATTTTTTCTGTTGAATCCTTCCATCCTCCGCTCCCCGGGACACTCGTTCCAGTCGACCATGTACGATTTTCTTCAACAAGTACTCTGGTGTTCATCTCGAAGGTGGCCATGATTTCATCCTCACCATTTTCAGCAAGTGCCTCCTGAAGCCACCCATCGACAGATGCAATCTGGCTTTTTAGCTTAGAAAGCTCAGATACTTTGTCAGTGAGTGACTCAATGAGTAGTGCATTGAGCTCAAAGCCCACACTTTCTGGTGGTATCTCTACTCCATTGTGGAATGCCTGACCGGATTCATTAACCGAAAATACACCCTTTTTAATATCTTCCCTCATCTTATCGCGCAAAGCGACCGTAGCTTGCTGAACATCATTCGAAATTTCTTCGGGAGTTTTATTCGATTGGGCATGTAGTGCTGCAATAGCATCAACATCTTCCTGGTAGTAGCCATTCGCATCAAAGCGCAACAAGTCCGCACCGGTTGAGAGCACCTGGACCATTGCCGACGGAGAGTTTCTCGTCTCATTGAGAACCTCTGCTGATGTGGCAAGCCTAACCTCTCCATTCGCATCTAGGCGTAAGTTAGAGGACCCAAACATCCACTGATCAGACTTAGCCACATCCGCTGCCAATTTACTGTTGTTTTTGATCAAAGGCTTGTTCGGTAAATCACTGCTGGGGATGCTTGACAATATAGTTACTAGACTATCTGACATATGATTTTCTTTCCTTGGTTAATACACCCACTTTTCAGTAGGGGCGTGACCTTAAGGAGCCTCCGAATAATTCCGTGGTTATAGAGCGACTCACAATCAAGGTGTGACTTCACAGGAATGTCTAGACCTTTCGAGACGTCGCAACACAGAGTGTGAATCGCTCTGAAAGCCCCGAGAGGCGGGCCTTGAAAGCCACATTTGTTGCGTTGCACCACTTGAAAGGGACTAAGGCCATTCGCGGCGAGCTGCGCCTAACCTCTGCAGCCTTCAAGACTCGCAAAGGTATTACAGAATTGTTTAGAGACTCCTTAGCATCTGTTAACTTTATGGGATGGTTTTTGCAAATCTGAGACTCTACAATTTCAATTTTAATTATCTCCGCACCTATAGTACGGAGCTAAAAACTTACCGCTTTAGATTTTTGGCTTTTTTTTTTTGATTTTGGTCATTTTTTGGGTCTGCCAAGCTCACCATTCTTTAAACAGGGCAATAATTCAGAGGGTGCATACCCTACCATCCAGCCTCAAGGTATTGATTGTTACCGCCTATTGAAGAGTAGATAGCAGATTGACGAACAACCTGGACACCTAAGGCAATCTCACAATATCCCTGTAAATCTACTAGACTACCGATGACGGGCGCGAATAGCCACAGCCACCTGATGGAGACAAAGCGGCAGATTTGACCTGTAAGGGCCACCTTGCGGGACTTACACAATCATTTCTATCCTGCTTTGCGATCTATTGAAAGGCCTTGACATTGTCATAAAGGCACGCCTTGATTATGAACAATCCTGAAGGCCAGAGGCATTACTGAATCATTCAGGTGCCCCTAGAGATTTCACAAATATATTCTGACATCTCCTGCTATTTATACATTTTCCTAAAAACAAAAGTCTATATTTTTAAGACTTAGGTGCAAGAGCTCGATATTCTAAAATCTATTTCTTATCAAATGATTACGTTTCACCTACTACCGGGACGGAAGAAAAGAATACCCCTCTCCCGGGACACGCTGTGAATACATCCCTGTATGCTCGTAATCGGCATCCATGCCTCATACGGTCCCGGCAGAGGGGTATTCTTCCCTTCCGCCTTATTAGTATATGAAAAATAACAAGCTCAAGTTCTAACAATACAACTACCGGCGCCACTAAGAAAAGAGAGGACCGGCATCACCCCAATAAAACAAAAAAGTCTACTCTCGATAAAGAGAAAATAGAATTTATCGATAAAAATCCCGCAATGAAAAGGATTACACATGACTATAAATCAAATCTACTTAAGAGGATGAACGATGTTCCTTTAGAGATAAGTAGCCCTATGAATAATTCTCGTATAAATACCGAATCAAAATATCTTCATACAACACACGATGAATTTAGCGCCGACGAAGTCCCTACACCCTTAGCGACTACTATTTCTGAGTCTACTTTTAATAAAGATTCTATTTACCCTTCCTTGGAGACTGTGGGGTTTTTATTCGCCATCTCCCAGTCAATAAGGGTACGCAGACCAGTCAATAAGGGTACGCAGACCAGTCAAAAGAAAATACTTTAAAAATGACAGGTTATGTTTACTCATACCATGGACTGCCAATGTTCAGTGCTTTATTTTTATAAATGTGTCGTCCCCATCGTGATTAAATCTGGACTATTTAGCCTCATAAAACCCTTGAAAAACTATTGAAGTATTTTCTGTTAGCAAAGTGAAGTTCACCGCAGTTAGGGTCAAAGCAATCAATTCCATCATATTCTAAAAAGATAAAGCCAAAATTCAAAGATTCTTCTTTTTGAAAATAGTTATAATTTAAACTAGAAACTTTGCAGTAGCTTATATATTTAAATATAAAGCGTAGCAATAAATCTGCCAAGTATTTTGTTAACTGTTCAATAGGAGAGCGTATAATGACATCGGTAAGCGGGGCAAGCAGTCAAGGGCCGAAATCTATTACCAGACGTGAAAATAAATCGCAAGTTCAAGAAAAAAATCCAGAAGAGACAATATCAAAAAAAAGGACCGGTTTAAGAGCCATTCTTTTTTCAAAATTGGGAGTGCCAAATAGTGTGAAGTCCATTTTTCGACGCCCGAATGAAGTAAAGCCTACTAATAGCGAAGGTAATCGCACGATTTGGAGTGGGAGTGACAACGTAGGTAGCCCCAGTTTTCTAGCAGAGTTTTCGAGGAAGGGTAATGACGGAAACGTCTCCAGAGAGAGTTGCGATTTATTTGAGCAGCCATTTGCTGAAGCCGTGCCTGATCATGATGATCCAAATAATATCCAAATTTATAAGGATCTTGATTTCGATGAGATTCTTAACATTAATGGCCACGTTTCGCCCAAAGTCCCTGAGAAAGTTTCATATCGCAATATCCCCCCCCTAAAGCCCCATATGTTTGGTAAGCAGCGAAACGCTGGGAATGATTTAGGTTTGCTGCCCTTGCCTCCTAAGCCGCCAATTGATGATACGTTTGGTGATATTTTGAACGTCGATAGTTTTTCTGATAAACCACCAAATATGACTACTGAAGAAGCCAACGAGAATAATAATGAGGGAAATAATGATTTTGACATGCCGCCCTTGCCTCCTAGGCCAAGGAAAACGGAGAATACACTTTTAAGTTTGGATGATTTACCACCGATTTCAAATGACAATTTACCATCGGGTTTAAATGACGATTCACTATCGTTTTAAATGACGATTTACCATCGGGTTTAAAATAACCCAGCGAGAAGAACAGATGGGCCGGCGCCCCTTGCCCTGAAATCTTCTTGTTAAAGATATACCTTTCGCATTTGCATGCCCAGTTTCGGTTAATATGGTTTCTGGGCATGCTCTTCATCAATGAAAGGAATTTCCCTGTCGATAGGTTTTCAAATTTTCCGACAAAAAAACACTGAAATCGCTTTGGGGCTTGTGGTGCCTCAGGCACAGATCATTACGCTGATTCATTAATGTACAAGTCGGGGTAATAGTTGAGGCTTGATGGGGATGGCTTTGAACTCTGTTTATATACGCGAGCCTACAATGCCCCCAGCTAAGCTATTTGATATTTATCAATGGCGTCGATATTACAAGGGTGATTTGACGCCCGGAAGAATTGACCAACATATAAAAATAAAGGGCTAAATTTTCAAGGTTGCACTAAGGAGCCCACTCTATTTGGGGTAAACTTCCACAATTATTCAGTGCTTCCCTAGGTTTGATGCGAATAGTTCAGCGGTTCCTTAACCTGACAAACATGAAAATCCTTGCTTTTATTTTATAAAATTGGCTTGCAGATAAACTAAACCACAACAAAAATGACCAATAACCATAAAAACAAGTGAAAACCTAAAGCGATCCTCTTTTATACTCGCTATTCTTAGATACAAATCTGGTCCTTTGAGTAAGAGTGTAAGGATGTTTATTAATATTAGGGAGCCTCTGGATACTTCCGTAATACCTCTGCAGGCATTGAACTCTGCAGAGGTTAGGCACAGTTCGCTGCGAATGGCCCCAGCTCTTTACAAGAGTTGCAACACGACAGATGCAGCCTTTAAGGCCCATCCTGCGAGGTTCGCAGAGCGATTTACACTCTGTGTTGCGACTTCTTCAAAGGTTTAGACACTCCTGCGAAGCCGCGTCTTGAATGTGAATCCCTCTACAGGTCAGAGGCATCACGGAATTATTCAGAAACTCCTTAGTTACAAATTGCGATTTGGAATTTTGAAAGTGTTTTTTTGTTGCAACCTGTTGAAGTCAAGATGCCATATCTTTAACAGCCAGTTTTTATCAAAATCAAGTTTATGTAGCCAGGTTAAGAATTTATAGTATGTCTAAAGTTACTACCAAAAATTGTAATTTTATTAGGGAAGTCCAAAATGTTCACAGCACGCAAACTTCGAAGGAGCTGCCTCAGCCCAACATAAAAACACATAGACTACAAGAATGCTCTCGTGCTTCCAGTGACAATGGCGCAAAAGATATTCCTGTAGGTACTCCAAACGCTATCACAAGTCTAGGTTCCACCATACAAATAGAATCCCTTAAACAGGCCTTGATTAATCTCATGGAGAACCTTACCCAAACCATGAGCGAGGATAGCTTCCCAAGTGCCGACCAAAAGATCAATGCTGTCAGGGCTAGCTTACAAGAGATGGAAGAAGCAGCGACTAAAGTATAAATACGCTGATTAAGCACCTTCACACTCTCGCCCACGATTTTCAACTAAAGATTTTTGATGGGACGGACTAAAGATAGCTTAACGAAACAACCCTTTATTTCGAACAATCAATTTTCTGGAGTTTTTTACCGTGCCTCTATTCAATTTTAAACTACCTAAGATGCCACCGGTCAAGCCGATCAAGAAAGTTCAAGGACCGAACCTGAGCAAAACTAACCTGAGCAAAACTAACCTGAGCGAAACAAGTATAAAGCCCACTCGTTTTGAAAAGGTAAAAGCGGATGCCCTCTGGGCTATCAAGTACTCCTGCAAGGCTTTCAATCATATTGCACTGGGAGATGGTCACAAAACTTCCGCCGCCCGCCAACCAGAGTCAATCAGTAAAAGTGAATCCCTTAATAGAGTAAAAGATTTAAGACTACCTGAAAAAGTTCAGCCACCTATCTTATCTGACAAGGCGTGGTTTGCTAATAAAACGTTATCTGATAAAGCGTGGACTAAAAATCTAGCGGACTATATCAAAACGGACGGCGCTTGGGCAGGAAGTAGTGGTGACAGTTTTCCCGAACTTCTCTCCCACTACCTAAAGCGCCCAATCAATGTAGTCTCGGTCCCCGAAGGAGGGGAAGCTTATGTTAACCAGCTCGGTAAAAAGTATGAAAATGGTGATTCACAGGCGATTAACCTACTGCTGAAGGATGATCACTTCCAAGTGATAAATAATAATGTTTCCACCACCAAAGAGCTTGCTGAACTTTTTAAGGGTAACGCTTTAGAATTGGCTGATGTGCAAGCAGACGGAAACTGTTTATTTTCTGCCGTATGTAAAGCGACAAACCAACCAACAAAGAACGCTTTGGAGTTACGTACTGGGCTAGGAGACTGGGTTATAAAGAATCAGGATCGCGAGGATGTAAAAAATGTCATCAAATTTATGAGACTAATTTAGATCAGATATTGGGTGTCGATATCGTGATGCCATGCGCTAACCCACAAAACCATGACCCCCATGCCTAACAGCGCCATAGTCAAGCTTATCAAGGGCTTAAGGAAGACTGGGGACAACTGCAATGGTTTTGCCAATGAGGATATGCAGCGAGTCAATACACAGGGTTCATTTGTAAGCTTTATTTCAAAAGCACCCTGCTGACTACACCAGTGCCCCTGAAAATCCCCCATTCCAATAAATAAGATGGGGGATTTTAGCGGACGTCAGGCTTCAATCAGTACATGTAAACCGCACCGGAATTCTCAGCCTGGTTATTATCCGGATCATTATTAATCCCGGTAGAATGACTGCTTTCAGCTGGAGCGCCTACGGCTAGGGTATGACCGTCCGCACTGAGGCTGACAGAAAAACCGAACCAATCATCTGTACCGCTATTGCCTGCTTTCAGATACGCTTTTTGCAACCAGGTCTTATCAACCAGCGTAAACACATACGCTGCGCCAGCATTTTCGACATTATTATTATTTTGTTCTCCCCCTATACCCTTTGCACTACTGTCTTCATAGGGCGCCCCCACTACCAGGGTTCGACCATCATCAGCCAGGCTAACGGACTCACCAAAAGTGTCAGAGGCATCTGAGTTACTGGCCTTTAAGTAGGTCTGCTGTGCCCACTGGCGATCTACACGGGCAAACACATAGGCAGCACCAGAGTCTCGGGCTTCATTATTGCTTTGATCGCCATCAGTGCCTGCTGCGTTACTATCTTCTCCGATGGCACCAACGGCCAAAATGTCACCACTAGCATTCAGGGTAACCGATTGACCGAAAAAATCCTCTGAATCAGTATTGCTGGCTTTGATATACGCCTGTTGTGCCCAATTACCATCCGTACGGGAGAAAACATAGCAAGCGCCAGCCTGTTCGGCTTCATTGTTGTTTTGCTCACCATCAATACCGACAGCGCTACTGCCTTCTCCAACCGCGCCAACGGCCATCGTAGAACCATCTCCGCTCAGGCTGACGGAAATTCCGAATTCATCTTTGGCGCCGGTATTGCTTGCCTTAACATACGCTTCCTGTACCCAGCTGCCATCCATATGGGAAAAAACATAGACCGCTCCTGAGTTCGAAGTATCACTAGTGCCCTGCCCCTCATCATTCCCTTCATTAATAGTATCTACCCGCAATGTACCGCTATCATCAAGAAAGTTGAGGTTAATACTGGGGTCAGTTTGATCGCCATTGATACCAATAGCTCTGCCATCTTCAAAAGGCGCACCTACCGCAAGAAGGCGGCCGTCATCACTGAGACTTAAAGAGCGCCCAAAATGATCATCGGCGTCTGTATTACTCGCTTTGATATACGCATCTTGTGTCCAGCTGCCATCTACACGTGTAAAAACATAGACCGCGCCGGAACCTGGGGCATCAGTATTACCTTGGTCGCCATTGATTCCTGTTGTGCCACTGCTCTCAAAGGGTGCGCCAACGGCTAAAGTATTGCCGTCTCCACTGAGGGCAACAACACCGAAAAACCATCCTCCACTATTATTACTGGCTTTGAGATAGGCCTCCTGTACCCAGGCGTTATCTATCCGTACAAACACATAGACCGCACCGGCTGGGCCGATGCCGTCATCGTTTTCCTGGTCGCCATTGATACCGACCGCATCGCTTTTCTCACTAACAGCGCCTACTGCCAGGGTGTGGCCATCGGCACTAATGGCAACCGACGCTCCGAAGAAATCGTCAGCGCCGGTATTGCTGGCCTTAAAGTAGCCAATGCTCTCCACCAAGGTGTCGTTCACAGCAAGGGGGGCTGAATCAGTGCACTGCTCTTGCTCTCCCGCTTTGTTACAAGCTTGCAGAATATATTGCGCATTTGTTCGGGCGTGGAGGGGCACCTCCAAAGCCAGGGTCTCACTACCCTGGGGAATATCCTCGACCAAAGGTGTGAAACCGGAAACCCCATCAGGGTTTTCCAGCAGATGGTAATGAGTAGCCCCTTCCGCGTCGGCCCAATTAAAACGGAAAATCTTGATTGCCTCGAAGCTCAGAGTAAAATCCTGGGCTATTCCAGGGGCGGCAGGTGGATCTTCTTCAGGTGGATCTTCTTCAGGTGGATCTTCTGCGGGTGGATCTTCTGCGGGTGGATCTTCTTCAGGTGGATCTTCTGCAGGTGGATCTTCCGCAGGCGACTCTGCTACCGCGGTATCTTCACCGCTAGTATCGCCATTATTAGACCCCCCGCCACTACAGCCAGCAAGGGTAGAGAGAAATACAGCCATAATAATGGCCTTGTAGCTCTGAATGGTCACTTTCATCAACTCTTATAGATTTCACCAAATACCGGCATTATCTGCTTTTGCCCAAATCCTCTCTTTAGCTTTTGGGCTTTTTTTTGTTAATTTCTGAAGATTTCGGGGGTCAAGCGCCCGAAAGAGTTATCGGGAATACCTACTGCCGCATAAAGGTAAAAAAAGGCCCAGGAATGAGCCATAAAAGGAATGAAAAACTCAGCAACCAAGGGTCTACTGATAAACAGCACTTCAAAGTGAAAAATTTAGTATGCCAGGATCAATCACCAGCAGATCAACACAATAAAGTACAATACATCAACAAAACACAATCAAGCTCTTATTTCACGGAGGCGAGATCATTTTATTCACCAAGAACAGTACAAACTCACCCCAAATACTTCAAACACCTAATCGACAAAAAAATAACCCAAGCTTCCCGGTCGACGCAATTCTGACCCCGGTGGCCATTTTTTGACAAAAACTTACCTGATCACAACCAGTGGACTAATTACTGCCAGTGAACGAAATCAAGAAGTTCTGATTAACCTACCCTCAAAAATAAAACCTCCCAATACTTTTGGAAATGGGAGGTGAAGCATTTGACTACCGCTATCTATTTATCCACTTATAAGGCCTCTTCAATATTCACAGTCGCGTCCATTGCTTGATAATTTCTTAAGAGATCTTTTGCGCGGCCAATGCTTTGTTTAAATCTCTCTAATGTTGGTTCTCCAGAATCATTAGAACCTAAGAAATATTTTTTATCCTCTTCAAGTTCCGATATATTGGATTGTGCTTTCTCAATTGTTGACCTATGTAATCCTTCAGCACGACCCATTAGCTCACCCACCTCAACTATCAGAGGCTCTATTACATTTGTGCTAAAATTCGCAAAGGTCGACACTAAAGCCTGCGGATAACTTATACCACCTATGCCACGATCAGGATCAAAAAGATTTTCCGTGCACTTTAAATGTTCTTCACATCTACCCGCAAAAGTGTCATGAAGTTTGTCTTCTCTGTCCACAGAAGATTTAGTGCCCCTGACTGCTATATCTTTCGCGTATTTACCATTTGAATGAATATTTGCGCTCATCATCTGTTCTTTTAAGTTTTTGGATGCAGGTGCAATAATGTTTGGCTTGGAAGGATGAGCCTTAAAAGATGACAATTTGCTGAAAAATGTCGTTATTCTTGCGCGAATTTTGCCTATTCTACTTTTCGGTTCGCTCGTTTTGTCAATTTGCTGTGTTTCTACTATGCGCCTGTTCGCATCAGCCTTAACAGCTTCATAGGTAGTTTTCATATTAAGTTAATCCTAAATAATAGTACTTCAGTCAAATTTTATTAAAATCAGCCAGTTAATCTTTCAATTTTTGACTTGCAAGTATAAGATACGGTCAATTTTAATAAGATATTTTCAGAAATGGCGACATACGCTTATCTTCTAGCGACATAAAGGGATTGCAGTTATTAATTAAAACCAAGTCTAAGCGAAATAACCATAACCTCGATTATGGTATTTAGTGACCGGTATCTACCGGGCCAGAAAGGAGTCTATCTTACCCCCTACCCTATCCTTAAGTTTTTAAATGCAAAATAATCGCAACTTTACAGGCTGCCTGGCTCCGAAACACCGCCCAACAGGATGGCTTAAAAAGGGGCATTTCCGCAAGGCTACAAACCTTTTAGCGCAATAGCCTGATTCTACCCACCTCATCACGTAGCTTTATCAATTAAGCGCCCCCTCGCGATAGCAGCACCAACCGCTCGCAATAACGCCTGAAACCTAAAAATAGACGCCTGAAACTTAAAGAAAATAAATCAGCTACCTGGATAATCATCCCTTCATACCCACTCCCCATAGCCAATAAAAATGACCATTCAATATTACAAAGTTCTACTGATACTGCTGCTTCTTTCGATCCTTTCGGGATGTAGCGGAGGCTCCAGTGATCAAAAGACTGTCGACGAAGAACCGGCTGTCGCAGAGTCGCCTGCAGAAGACCCACCCGCGGAAGACCCACCCGCAGAAGACCCGCCCGCGGAAGACCCGCCCGCGGAAGACCCGCCCGCGGAAGACCCGCCCGCGGAAGACCCGCCCGCAGAAGACCCGCCCGCAGAAGACCCGCCTGCTGCCCCCGGCGTAGCTCAGGATTTCACCCTGAGCTTTGAGGCTGTCAAAATTTTCCGTTTTAACTGGACCGACGCCGAAGGGGCCACCCACTACCATCTGCTGGAAAACCCCGATGGGAGCTCCGGTTTTAACCCGGTTGTGGAGAATATCCCCCAGGGCAGCGGCACCCTGGCTTTGGAAGTGCCCCTCCACGCCCGCACAAACGCACAATATATACTGCAAGCCTGTAACGGCGAGAACGAGCAAGAGCAGTGCACTGACTCAGACCTGCTCTCTGTCAGCGATACCCTGGTAGCGAGTATTGGCTACTTCAAGGCCAGCAACACCGACCCAGGTGACAATTTTGGTTTCGCTATCAGCCTTAGCGCCGATGGCCACACTCTGGCCGTAGGGGCTCATTACGAGCGGAGCAGCGCCACCGGTATCGATGGGGATCAGTCCGATAATGGCGCCGCTTACGCAGGCGCGGTCTATGTGTTTGCCAAGGTGGGAGAAACCTGGGTACAGCAGGCCTACCTCAAAGCCAGCAATACCGATGAGTATGACTTTTTCGGTAGTTCGGTCAGCCTCAGTGCCGATGGCCACACCCTGGCTGTGAGCGCCCTAGGTGAGGGCAGTAGCGCAACCGGTATTGATGGCGATCAGTCCGATAATAGCGCCGAAAGAGCTGGCGCGGTCTATGTGTTTGTCCGGGTGGACGAAACCTGGGTTCAACAGGCCTATCTAAAAGCCAGTAATACCGATGCTCATGATAGCTTCGGTCGCTCTGTCAGCCTCAGTGCCGATGGCTACACCCTGGCTGTGGGGGCTGATAACGAGGAGAGCAGCGCAACCGGTATCGGCGGAGATCAGCTCGATAATAGCGCCTCCAATGCTGGCGCGGTCTATGTGTTTACTCGGGAGAATGACGCCTGGGTACAGCAAGCCTATATCAAGGCCAGCAATACTGATGCCTATGACAATTTTGGCTACTCTGTCAGCCTCAGTGCCAATGGCCGCACCCTGGCTGTGAGCGCCCTAGGTGAGGGCAGTAGCGCAACCGGTATTGATGGCGATCAGTCCGATAATAGCGCCTCCAATGCTGGCGCGGTCTATGTGTTTACTCGGGAGGACAATACCTGGGTACAGCAGGCCTACCTCAAAGCCAGTAATACTGATGCTGATGATTATTTCGGCAGCTCCGTCAGCCTCAGTGCCGATGGCCACACCCTGGCTGTGGGGGCTGATAACGAGGAGAGCAGCGCTACCGGTATTGATGGCGACCAGTCAGATAACAGCGCTTCGGGCGCTGGTGCAGCCTATCTGTTTGCTCAAGTGGGTAAGACCTGGGTACAGCAGGCCTACCTTAAAGCCAGCAATACCGATGGCGATGATTTATTCGGTGGTTCCGTCAGCCTCAGTGCCGATGGACGCACACTGGCTGTAGCGGCTATTTTCGAGGCCAGTAGCGCCGCCGGTATCAACGGCGACCAGTCGGATAATAGCGTCGTTGCCTTTGCTTCCAGCGCTGGCGCAGTCTATGTATTTAGCCGAGGGGAGGAAGTCTGGGCTCAGCAGGCCTATGTCAAGGCCAGCAATAACAGTCTTCTTTTTGGTACCTCTGTCGCCCTTAGCGCCGATGGCCACACTCTGGCCGTAGGGGCTCATTACGAGCGGAGCAGCGCCACCGGTATCGATGGGGATCAGTCCGATAATAGCGCCGAAAGATCTGGCGCGGTCTATGTTTACTGAATTTTGCAAGGAGTGTATTAAGGAGTGGCCCTGAAGCCCTTTGGTGGGACTGATATTGGTGTATAACACCAGCGTTGAAAGGCTGATAAATACGCCTATATCAGTCCACCCCTACATTTACGCACCCAGCTAGGTCTCTAGCCTCCCTGGGTGCGCTCCCAAAACAGAATGCGCTCAAATTCAGTCAGTGCACCAAAGAAATCCTCTACCACCCGGCTCCCAGTTAACCCCTGACATTTTCATTAACCTCGGGCGTGCCGCATCTATAAAACCCTTAGCTCAGTGGCTTTCCATAGAAGGTGGCCAAGGACAAGCGCAGCACCAACCTAATTCTGAAGAGCTTCTGGCTTTTCTTTCAGGAACTCTCTGCTGATCAAATATCTCAACATCATTACTGAATAGGAATAGGAATAGGAATAGGAGCGCCGGTTTATCAACCGAATAACCAAGCCTATAAGGGATACCCATAATAAATAAGAGGGACGGCCTTCTTTCTGTTTCTTGAAAATGGCAACACCAACCGCACCCCGATAACGGCAGAAATCTATAAAAAAATGCCTAAATACTAAAGAAAAAAAATCGGCAAACGAGATAATCCCCCCATCTTGTCCACGCCAAAAAGTCAACAACTATGACCGTTCAATATTGCAAAGTTCTACTGATGCTGCTGCTTCTTTCGATCCTTTCGGGATGTAGCGGAGGCTCCAGTGATAAAAAGACTGTCGACGAAGAACCGGCTGTCGCAGAGTCGCCTGCAGAAGACCCACCCGCAGAAGACCCGCCCGCAGAAGACCCACCCGCAGAAGACCCGCCCGCAGAAGACCCACCCGCAGAAGACCCGCCCGCAGAAGACCCGCCCGCAGAAGACCCGCCTGCAGCCCCTGGCGTAGTTCAGGATTTCACCCTGAGCTTCGAGGCGACCAAACTTTTCCGCTTTGATTGGACCGACGCCGAAGGGGCCACCCACTACCATCTGCTGGAAAACCCCGACGGGAGTTCAGGCTTCAGCCCGGTTGTGAAAAATATTTCCCAGGGCAGCGGCACCCTGGCTTTGGAGGTCCCCCTCTTCGCCCGCACGAACGCACAATATATACTGCAAGCCTGTAACGGCGAGGGCGAGCAAGAGCAGTGCACTGACTCAGACCTGCTCTCTGTCAGCGATACCCTGGTAGCGAGTATTGGCTACTTCAAGGCCAGCAATACCGACCCAGGTGACACCTTTGGTGCCTCTGTCAGCCTCAGCGCCGATGGCCACACTCTGGCCGTAGGGGCTCCTTCCGAAGACAGCAACGCTACCGGTGCTCACGGCGACCAGTTCGATAATAGCGCTGAGAATTCCGGCGCGGTCTATGTGTTTGCCAGAGTGAATAACGCCTGGGAACAACAGGCCTACCTCAAGGCCAGCAATACAAATACTGCTGTTCAGTTTGGCAGATCCGTCAGCCTCAGCGCCGATGGTCGCACCCTGGCTGTGGGGGCATCTGCCGAGAGCAGCAGCGTTAATCGCATTCAATCCGACACTAGCGCCGAGTATGCGGGCGAAGTCTACATCTACACCCAGGCGGATGAGGTCTGGACACTGCAGGCTCACCTCAAAGCCCACAATGCCGATTCGTTAGATCTTTTCGGCACCGCTGTAAGTCTCAGTGCCGATGGCCACACCCTGGCTGTGGGGGCTGCCGGCGAGAGCAACAGCGTTGGCGGTATTAGTCGTATTCAATCCAGCAGTAGCGCCGAAAATGCAGGCGCTGTCTATATCTTTGCCCAGGCGAATGCGGTCTGGACACAGCAGGCTTACCTCAAAGCCCGCAATGCCGATTCTTTAGATCGTTTCGGCACCGCTGTAAGTCTCAGTGCCGATGGCCACACCCTGGCTGTGGGGGCTATTGGCGAGAGCAGCAGCGCTACCGGTATTAATGGCAACGAATCCGATAATAGCGTTGAGAATTCCGGCGCGGTCTATGTGTTTGCCAGAGCGAATAACGCCTGGGAACAACTAGCCTACCTCAAAGCCAGTAATACTGATGCTGGTGATTGGTTTGGCAGATCCGTCAGCCTCAGTGCCGATGGTCGCACCCTGGCCGTGGGGGCGTCTGCCGAGAGCAGCAGCGCTACCGGTGGTATTCATGGCGATCAAGCCGATAATAGCGCTGTGGGTTCCGGTGCGGTCTATGTCTTTACCCAGGCGGATAACGTCTGGACACAACAGGCTTACCTAAAAGCCCGCAATGCCGATTCTTTAGATCTTTTCGGCACCTCTGTAAGCCTCAGTGCCGATGGCCACACCCTGGCAGTGGGGGCCTTTGGCGAGAGCAGCGGCGCTACCGGTATTAATGGCGATCAAGCCGATAATAGCGCGCTCTTTTCAGGTGCGGCCTATGTGTTTACCCAGGTGAATAACGCCTGGACACAGCAAACCTACCTCAAAGCCAGCAATACCGATAGCCTTGACCAATTCGGCCAGTCCGTCAGCCTCAGTGCCCATGGTGGCACCCTGGCTGTGGGGGCTGGCTCCGAGGACAGCAGCGCTACCGGTATTAATGGCGATCAAGCCGATAATAGCGCGGAAGCATCCGGCGCAATCTATGTTTACTGAGTCTCGCACATAAATTATTAAGGAAGGGGCTCAGATGCACCAAAGCTCAACGGATATAGGTTTCCAACCTTAGCGTTGAAAAGCGAACCAACAGGCCTGCCGCAGCAATTAAATGTCGGCCCCCTGAGCGCTGAGCTACCCACCTGTACGTCTACATAACTGGGCGCGCTAGTGCCAAGTATTCTCAAAATACAGCAATAAGAGAGGAAGCTGCATGGGCATTCCCAAAACGGGCAAAACCAACAAACCACAGTCCACCGGCCCCTATAACGGGCATAGAGATACCGACACCCGCGGTAGTCAGGGTGGACGTTCCTCCACATATGCCGCCGAGAGGGAAAGGCTCCAAGAAAATTGTAAACATGCTTTTTCTCGAGGGCTTAACAGATTTAAAGGTCCCAGTGAGAAGTCTTTTGACGCACTACGCAAAACATTGGGGGAAAGCTTAGACACTCTTACTTTAAAATCCAGAAAAGCTGAAAAAGAGGCCGCCAAAGAAGTGGAGCGGATCCAGATAATGGCCAGCGAAACAAAACCTGAAGCAATGAACAAGCATGTCGAACTACAATTGGCTGAAAGAGCAAAGCTCACCAAGAAAGCTGGAAAGTATGATCACGGGGGCTCTGAGAGGCGGAGGATTATTAACGAAAAATTCCAGAAGCTAATAGATAAAAAGAATAAGCGTGCTAGAAACATACGCAACAGGCGACCTCGCCAGCAAGATCCCAGCATTACAATTAAGATTGAACAAAGAAGCCAGCCTCTCAAGGATAAAATCGACAGACTGTTGGAATCACCTTATGAAAGTTACACCCAAGATATTAAAACGCGATTAAATGATAAGGAGCCAATAAATCTTCCTGACCTGCGAAGCGATATTGTCAAACTCCAGCATGCAATCATTGCTTATCATGTAGCCCTTCAACAATTGGGCGAGATAGACAGCGACCTAAAGCATGATTGTGAAGAGACACTCGCCTCTAATAAAAGCCTCGCAAAAGACATCGCCGCTAAGGCAGAGAAGTTAATCGACGTTCTAGAAAATGAAGAGGCCCGATCCAAAATGATGATTATCCAAGGGGGGAAGGCTTACCCCTATAAAGGCGAGGACAAGAATGCAGTGCAAGGGGAACTTGAAACTTTACTCAATAACGCGGAGTACTTCCTAGAGGCTGCCCATACAATGCTCCAAAGCAATGAGGAAACCATTAAAAGCTACGTTGCCCCCGAAACTGAGGAGGATGATAGCAATAGCATAGTCGATATGAACGATCAAAAGTAGTCGTTCAGGCTTGATCTGACAGTGACCGGTTTTCCAGCAGGTGTTCTGTCAGGTCAAATTCAGTTTGCGAATTTTTTTCAGAAGCCTTTTCACGCTTCAAGGGTTGCCATCGGAGTGCGGCCGCAACACATATTACCCTCGTGTTACCCTCGTGTTACCCACGTGGTTGCGAGCATTATTATAATAGCTGCGCCATTCAGGGGCCCTGGGTATGGATCATGGGATTTATCCTTGGTGTTATTTTTAGATTTAGGCACCTCTATGAAAACCGCCCCCCCTTTTTTCAACAGGCCAAATCAGATTTGGCCTGAACCAGGGAGCCTCTGAATAATTCCATAATAGCTGTACCGATCTTGATGGCTGCAGAGGTTAGACACAGTTCACCGCGAATGGCCCCAGCCCTTTGCAAGATCTGCAACGCAGCAGATAAAGCCTGCAAAACCCGCCCTTCTGGTCCTTCAGAGCGATTCACGGAACTATTCAGAGGCTCCCTATCCAAACAATCTCCGCTGCACTTTTATACCCGTAGAAGCTTCTATCGCCAATCTGCCACCATACTTGTTAATACTCATAGAAGCACCAAAAAAACCACCCACCTCAGAGATGTTCAACCTAACAAAGAGCTGCTAGATTCTATGAATATTTTCATAAACAACTATAAACTACCCAAAGTGTAATCGTTCCTCTCCTGGATTAAGCATCGAAAATACATAATGCCGCCTGTAGCAATATCTATTTGAATGCCCCCTATAAACAACCAGTATTTTGGCATACTGGCTAAGAATGACAGTGAACAGCCAAGTCATAATTCAGCACCACCACAATACCACCAACCCAAACCTCACCGAATTCACCAGGAAACCCAAGCTCATTTTTTAAAATAAATATCCAAAAATGAAAGCCTGATAATTTCATTCCTGATACCTTACACCAGTTCAAAATATTTTTAATGGAGTAATTAGTATGTCAAGTATAGGTTCAACAAGCAGTCAAAGAACAATAGAAAGCACAACAAACAGACAACAAGAAAATCCAACTGCTGTAAGCAATGGAACAAATTCCACGGTTTCGCAAATGTCAGAGCGTGCACGTTCAAGTGCCGCCCCAGAAATAGCTTACGCTATCGATGTAGTCGAAGATATGAAGGCGAATAGGGATGCTGCTCATCGTGACTTACAAGATAGCTTGACAAGTGTTAGAGATGAAACAGAGTACCTAAGATCGTTTAAAAAATGGAGAAATGTGCTCACTAGATTATATTCCCGTGAAATGAGGTTAGAATTTAAAGCCGCCAAATCCCTTGTTAAAAGTGAGCAAAAAAAGCTTGCCACTGCAAGAAGTAAGCATCAAAGATATGTTAATGATCTTAAGAAATTTGAACATGAACAACAAAATCCCCCATTCGCGAACCCAGTTGACAACCCAGTTGACAACCCAGCTGACAACCCAGCTGACAACCCAGCTGAGATCCCAGTTGCGGCAGTTATTTCTGAAGCGGGAGAAGTTTCAGAAATTTCAGAAGCTACAGTGCGCAACAGACAAGAAAGTGAGGGTGACAGAGAGCGCCAAGAAATAATACAACAAATCCAACATCTGAACACACCAGTACATCCTGTCAATATCCACTCCGAAAATGTAAGCAATAACGAAACTCAGGGCAACGAAATGACTGAAGATCAGCAACTCCTCTCATCCTAATAAAAAACACCTATTAGCTTCCTAAAGGGATTCATACTTGATCTGACAGATTCCGGTTAGAGAAGATATTCTGCCAGATCAAGTTCAAGCAAAGTGTTTTATCTACCCATCCGATAGAACTTTAACACTTTTATGATCTAAGGAAATAAGCTGGACCACTACTGTTTGTTCGGCCATTCGTTAATGACCTTACCAGTGTTCACATCAAGTTGTTGCAAGCCAGGCTTGCTAACTATATCAAATTTTTTAGCTTCTTGCCCTTCTTTTCTATGCCATTTGAGTTTTTTATTCATCGCATATTTTGTCAGTTCATCATCCTTCATATTCTTGAACCTTTTCACTTCTTCTTTAGTTTTGTTCTGTGATTTCGTGGCTGCGGCCTCGAGAGATGTTTCGTCTCTGATTTCTTCAGGTCCAGATGCACGGAGCTGATCGAGCGTAGGCGGATTTTTATCTAAATGGTTTAATTTATTTTTTAATTTCTCGATCAAGTCATCCGAATATTCCAAACACCTACTTAGTATATTTAATTGCTCTTGCTGAAATTCGGTGGGAGGTTCTTGTTCTTGTAAGTCATGACCAATGAAATATGCATCTTCATTATAAGAATTAGCTTCTTCCAACCACGACCTTAAAGTTTCCGTATCAGAACAGCTCTCAAACTCGGCATTGATAGTATCAGAAAGATTGAGGATGTTTCTTTTAAGCGCTTCTACCTCCCCACGACTTTCCTGGTGATCACCCTGAATTTTTGTTGGGACTGCAACCTCTTTGGACCGACTATTCTGAAAACCGGAAATTATTGCCCGAAAAGGTCCAGAGACACATCCACATAGACGCGTAATCTTCCGACTGAGGCTTGAGCTATTTTTCTCCTTAGTCTGAGGCTCAAATAATTCTTTATTTAAATTTCTACTGCTAGTTGAAGAAACACTTGAAGCACCACTCATTTTATCCCCCAAACTAAATATCTTTCGCTTAAATTACTCATCTATATTAAAACCATTTTTTCATCGGTAAAAGCTTAAAAAAAGGATTACACCATCGAAAACGCACTGCCAAATTATAAAACCACTACAGAGACAGTTCCGCATTATTTAAATGCGAAACGACACAACAATTTGAAATGCTCTAATTGCCGGGAGTAAATCCTGCTTCCTTAAGGTATCTTTCAAAAACGGATTGCATTTAATAACCAATATTTCTCATCAAAGTTCCTCTAGCATCTTGAGCCAGGTCTACATAACCTTCACACAATTCTTTAATTACCTCGGGGAAAAGTTCATTAATTTCCTCTATAGATTTATCCGAGAAGTTATCCTCAGTGGGGGCTACAGCAGGGAGGGTGCCCCATGAGTCGCGACTTGCTCTATCTACTTTTTGCTCAGATAATAATGTAGCATCAAATTCATAATGATCATTCTCCATTGCCATTTTACATATTTTTTTTAACTCACTTAATTTCTCAAGAACATATCTCTTATTTTCAGAACTCACGTTTATCTCACACTTGGCGCCAAACCCGATATGCTCATTTTCAAGAGAAACTAAATCTCGCAATTTTTCTTCAATACTCTTATAGTTTTTATTCCCAAATGCTTCTAGCATGTCATTTTTAAATTCGTTCATGTATTCATTAAGGGTAGTATATTTACGTGGCTGGGTGGTATCACCTACATTGAATAGACGCCCAAACGCCTGCAGAAATAGAATATTTTCACTGGCAAATGCATCCTCTGCAGTATCCACCCACTCTTTTTTTAAACGGCTACCGTCCGTTAATAAAATCCGCATTGAGTAGATCACATCGTCCTTACTCCGATCAAAATTTTCTGGGGTAAAATCCTTCTCTGGTGCCACACATACTTCATAGGCTGCCCCTGGTTTAGAGCCCCTTACTCCCTCAAATCTTTTACGCTCGGCATCCGTGAGATCACGCCGGCTTTGAGATTCTAAATCCTTTAATTTAGCCTCATATTTTCCTGCTAAATCTTTCATCCTAAGTATTTCATCAGAATTGTCGGGATTAGTTGACTGCAAGCAATCAACCGTATGGTCGATAGCTTTTTTATTTAATTCTAATTCAGTTATATCATCACTACGACTAAGATCCTCCTCTGCTTTTTTACGTAGATCAATTGCCAGTTCTAAATTTAGAGAATCAATGGGCCGCCCTCCAATTTTACCCGCTGAGTTTATCTCATTGGGAATTGGTGCCCGATTATGTTTATTACGATTCAGGCCGGACACTACGAATGCCATTCCCCCACGTAATCTTTTGCCCATAACCTGTAACCTACTTTTAAGGCTGGATGGTTTTGGGCGTTTGTCCTGATCATCTTCCACCTTAACCAACGACTCAAAACTGCTAGTAGACGCATTGCTAGCAACAGATTGCTGAGAGCCAACTTTCCCCATCTATGATCTCCTAATATTGCATTGTGGTTAACAGGCATATCAACCTCTTCAAAGAGCACTTCCCATGAATTTTTACATCCATCTTAAAGTGGCAACACTCCCACCTAATGGGCCGTGCATGCGATTGACCATACCGCTGAAATTAAGTAAATTAATCCAAAAGTAGACCTACTACTCCGATCGTAAAAAAACACTCACTTCTAGATTGCCAGCATAAGTGACGCACACCTACCCACCAAAAATTCCTGTGGACTCAAGAAATTTAACGCCTTCCTAAGGTGCCTCTAAATATCTTTCGCTTAATCTATTCATCTATATTAAAAACCATTTTTTCATCGATAAAATCTTAAAAAAATAATTACACCATCGAAAACACACAGCCAACCTATAAAACCACTACAGAGACAGTTCCGCATTTTTTGAATGCGGAACTGCACAACAATTTAAAATGGACTAATTGCTGGGAGTAAACCCCTGTTTATTAAGGCTTTCCTTAAACATATCTCTAGAATCAACGTCGATATTTCTTCTAAGGGTTCCGTGAATCTCATAAATCACATCTTTATAACCCTTAAATAATCTATCAATTACCTCGGAGAAAACTTTATCTGTTGCCTCAACTGGTTTATCGGAGAAGCTTTCCGCAGCAAAGGTTATAGATCTAAGATCGTCAATGGCGTCAAGTCCTTTGTCAAATTTTTTTGTTTTAGAGGATGATTCACTATTCACAGGAGCATGCGAATTATTCTCGCTTGCTGTAACAAATATATTTTTTAACTCGCTAAAATTATTAACAACACAATCCCTAAGTTCAAATGATAAATTTAGCGAATTTTCGCCGTCTTGCCTTAAATACTCATTATCAAGAGACTCTAAATCTCTCAATTTTTCATTAAGCTTGACATAGTCTTTATTTCTCCAGTCTTCTAGTATGTCAGCTTTAAATTTGTCCATGCATTTTTCAAGGGTAGGATCTTTTTGCCGCTCGATATCGGTAACAACACCGACACTTAATACACGCCCGAACTTCTGTAGAAAATTAGTACTGTCATAATTACAGCTTTCCTCTGCGAAATCCGTCCAAACTCTCTTTAAACGGCTACCATCCGTAGACAAAACCCCCATAAAGTAGAGTGCGTCAACCTTACTCCGATCAAGATTGACTTGGGTCAAATCCCCAACGCTAACAGCTCCAGAAAATCCATCGCTACATTCTGAAAAATGGCCACTACCTTTTATTACATTCGGTTTTTCGAATGAGCAAATCCGAGGAATCAAACAACTGATCACGCTATAGAATTTGGATGCTAATGCATATCTCTTTTTTGAGACTTGTCCTTCTGGTCTGATTACATGATCTTGCGGAGCATTTGCAGAATTAGAGGCACTTACACTCCCTGAATTACTTATCCCACTTAACGATCCCATTACATCTCCCCTCTACTAAATAGTTAACAAAATACTTGGTAACTCTATTACTTCATTTTTTAATTGAACACAGAAACTTCTGTAAAGCTACTTATTCAAATCTTACTCTATCTAAATAGACGAATCTTTTAATTTTAGCTTCAATTTTTTAGAATTACGAAGCCCGTGAATAATTACTTCCAGTTCCATCCGTTCCTGGAGGCCATATTTTTACTCTACACGCCGGAACGGCAGAGCCATGTCAAGTCTCACCGCCAGAGGCGGTGGTTTAACTATGTGTTAATTAATAAAGATTTATTAATAAGCACTAATTATGCTTATTTAGCTGACTGAGCCAGCTATTTATAAGTCTCTGGCACGTTATCAGTACCAGCTATTGACACTAATCCTACGCCAGACTCACTCGACACATAGGTTTTATCTACGTTGTCACTCCCGCTACAAACCGTTCTCTTCTCTGCTGCGCGAGGTAAATCCTTACAGCGAACGACTGGATCACCGGAAGAGGAGGAAAACCTCTCTGGATTCTCCTCAATAAACTGCTTAATAGTGTCTTTGGTACTCAAAGTTATCGTTTGCTTGGTGGTCGAAGCTTGCTTATCTATATACTTCTGCTCTTTGGAATCCTTAAATTCTGCACCCTTGTCAGTTGAGGTTTCAGAAAGTCTATCAGTCGATTCTGAAAAATGCTCAATAGTTTCTATTACTTTCGGATTTCGGAATAAACTTTTTAAAGGATTTTGGCAGCTGAATATTGAGTTAAAAGCAACCCTAAGGCCAGCCCTTTTTTTTGAGACCTCTCCTTCTGGTCTGCCTGCTTGATCTTGTGGAGCATTTTCAGGCTTAGAGACGCTTACCTGTCCTTGATTATTTACCCCACTTACTGACCCCGTCATACCTTTCCCCATAAAATAGTTGACAAAATACCTGGCGAGACTACAACTGTAGCTTTTATATCTAAACGTAAAAGCTACGGTAAAATCACCTATCCAAATCTTATTGAATTTAAATAGACGAATCTTTTAATTATGGGTTTAATTTTTTAGAATTAAGAAGCCCCTGAATAATTACTTGATACTTCTGGCTTCAGCGCAGCTCTAAATCTATGCTTGACTTCGCAGGAATATCAATCCATTTCAAGAGACCGTAACGCAAACTGAGAATAGCGCCACGAGCTCCGTAGGTCGCTCCTAACTCGAAAGCTACATCTGCTGTATCACAGCTCTTGCAAAGGGCTTGAGCCCTTCACAGCGATCTTCACCCATATCGGTAACCTTTAGGGTCAGCGAATTTTATAGAATTATTCTCAGATTCCTTAATTTTGTTCAAAATCTAAAAATAAATACCCTTATTTGATAGTTTGCAGCTGTATTTGCGATACAATTCTTACCCCAAAATCTGATCTAATTGAGCGCCTACCGGAAAATAAGGCCTGGTACCATGGGCGTGATCCTGTGTCAAAATACAACCTGCCCCCAATAGTACCGTCAATGAGAAAGTCTTATAAATTAGCATCTTGGATTCTCTCTTCTATTGATTATGGGATAGATACCTTTGCTAGATTTAGGGGGTAAATTTAAGCTTTAGGAATAAGAAATGACTTCAGCCCATTCTGCTTCAGCCAGGGTTAACCATTCGTCAAGATTGGAAAGTCAAGAACGCACTTCGATAAACCCAGGAAGGCATTTATACCGGATCAGATCAAGGTGCGTGAATTAACATTTATCTAAACATCAAATATTAAATTTTTGCTCATGCGGAAAGTAAGAATCCTCATTCCGAAATATTTTACATCTATCAATGGGCAAGTAGATAATTTGGTGACTTTCAACAGCGGAATAAAAACCTGGAATTTCTCACAGGAAGACAAATCGGTGAGAAAGAACTTTAAAGATTTCTCTGGCATTTGTGCTGGATTAGCCGCTTACTGGGTTTTAGGCTTCGCCAATGGTGAAAAATTGAGTGTAAAATTGGAGAATCCTAAAGGTGGCGGCCATGGTGAGTGGGCACCTTTAAACGGGGATCTTCTTATTAAAGTCCATAAAGACCATAAGTCATGGGCAAATGGGAGTCAACCGTTAAATACATTGAAACCTATGCTTGCTAAACTGGGATATACTCACTGTATGGAAGACTCATCTGTAAAAACGGACAATTTCGAAATTTCTCTCCCTCCGGTTAGTACCGGCAAAAATATTTCAGCAGGAGATGGGGGAATTCTGAAAAGAAAAATTACTTTCAATGATGAAAAACCAGTAGGCCATGAAATAATTTCATACTTAGACAACCTTAAGGACTGCATAATACTGATAAACATTAACGGGGGCTCTTTTAACGGGCACCAAATGGCAGTCCACCTTTTAGAAGATGGCGGCGTTGATCTCTTCGACCCCAACTGCGGTGAATTTCACTTTGCCAACAGCAAAGACTTCCATAGTTTTTTTCAAGGGTTTTATGAAACTAAATGGTCTAATTTTAATCGCAACTGGAGCGCCACAGTTTTTAAAAAATAAACTCTAAACAGTGACAGCCAATGATGTGAACGAGCATAACTTGTTATTTTTAGGAGATATCTATTGGCTGGCCTGTGTACTCTGATTGACTGGAAGGCTGTTAATAAAGCCCTCACACCCTTCAAGAAAGAGTTAATAGGAGCGAAATACATCTGTTTACCGATAACCCCAGCGAACTGTGGGAATTAACACAGCACCCATATGAGTGCTGATTCGGAATACTAGGCTAGTGGACCATGCGGTTAATTAGGTGACACATTTTTGGCTCGCTGCACTGAAGCCAGTATCGTGTCGGCGCTCTTTGTCCATTTAAATGGTTTGGCAAGATCGCGGTTATGAACACGA
>NZ_JAIVKI010000016.1 GCF_020524905.1 Microbulbifer variabilis
TATAAGACCAACGCCAACCCAAGCCAGTTTGCCTGACGACAATAGAGTTGTGGAACCACCTGATCCCTTGCCGAACTCAGAAGTGAAACGCAACATCGCCGATGGTAGTGTGGGGTCTCCCCATGTGAGAGTAGGTCATCGTCAGGCTTCTAATCCGAAAGGGCCACCCACTGGGTGGCCCTTTTTTTATGTGCGGAAAAATAGTTAATAAAATAATAAAAGCCGAAAATAGAAAAGGTTCCAGCCAAATTTATTCTCTTAATAATTTTGTTGGATGATTGATGATTAATGAAAATAGCTTCGTGATTTACACATACTGATGTTTAAGTTTGAGCTCGGTGTTTTTATGAGATTTTTTTTGACCTAAATCTCATCCTGATTATATTTTTGTGGAACAGTCGTACAGTATAGGCATAAAGAACTTGATTTTATTACAGTGATTCAGGATAGTCGCCCGTTGCCTTTTCTTGTGTGTTGAAGAGTTTTTTTAGCTGCTCTTATGCAAAACACGACAGATGTATCTTAAGGCTTCTCACTCGTATGAGTGGTAGATGATAGCTAAAGACGTATTCAGCCGTGTCGAGGAAGACTGTACATTCCCAGTTGGACAACAAAGGCTGTTGCCATTGGGCGCTAAAGATATTGAAGGATAGTTAGATGCACATTCTTACGCTGTACCAATCAATTTCGCGATGGTTTCTATTGCTGACCATTGCAGTTTCACTGGCTGCCTGTGGTGGTGGAAGTGGTGGAAGTGGTGGAAGCGATGACGGGAGTTCTGCCCAGGATCCAACTTCATCAGAAGCGGATTCCTCTTATAGCATTAATGTAGAGCTGCGTGATTTGGATACCGATGAGCTGGTTGCAAATCCTAACCCAGAAAAGCCAGTAAGCGTTCAGGTGACATTAAAGCGTGACAATGGTGATCCTGTTGCTTCTGCTAACGTAACTGTCACAACAACCTTGGGCGTGTTGACACCTAAGAGTGGAATAGTAAAGACCAATGATAGTGGCGTTGCATCCCTTGAGTTGGATGTCGAAGGACAAGAAGTTGGTAGTGCTGGAGAGATTGTTGTTGCCTACGAGAATATTAGTACAGACCAAGAGCCTTATTTGCCTCTAAGATTTAGTGTCGCAGAGCCTTCTCTGCAGCTTGGTTATTTGAATAGCAACAAACAGTTTGTGCCGGGTAATCTGGAGATTCTGACTCAAAATCTGTCTTCCAAGGGTAGTACACCAATCAGTGTCTTTGTACAAGGTCCTAATGGCGATCTCTATTCTAAGCGGATGGAAGTAGTATTTTCTAGTACTTGCAGCTTGAGCCAGCCAGCCGTTGCTACTCTTGACTCTCCGATTACTACAACAGAAGGTAAGGCAACTTCGACCTATACGGCTAAGGGATGCGAAGGTCAAGACAGCGTCACTGCTTCATTGGCGGCTTATCCAAGCATATCGGCCAAGGGTCAGCTATATGTGATGCCTCCTGAACTGGGTTCCATTGAGTTTGTCAGCGCAGAACCAAAGATTATCTCTATCCGGGGTAGTGGGGGTAAGGAGACGTCAACGTTGTATTTTAAGGTCTTAAGTAAAGATGATTTGCCAATTAGTGGGGCTAAAGTCAACTTCTCTTTGGCGACTGAGACGGGGGATGCGAGTCTTGTCAGCAACTTCGGGACGACCAATTCAGCGGGTGAAGTGAGTGTGTTAGTCTCTTCCGGTACCGTAGCTATGCCGGTTCGGGTAATCGCTTCGGTTACTGTTCCTGATGGAAAGTCCATTTCTACCGTGTCTGATGAGCTAGTCATCTCTGTAGGTATACCGGATCAGAATTCATTTTCTGTGGCTGCTAGCATCTTAAACCCGGGCGGTGACAGCTATGACGGTGCAACCTCGACAATCACCGTTAGGGCTGGAGATTTCTTTAACAACTCCATTCCAGATGGTACTGCAATCACTTTTACAACTGAGTACGGACGCATAACTGGGTCTTGTACTACTGTTGATGGTAATTGCTCTGTAGATTGGACTAGCCAAAACCCCCGCAAGCCAGCGAGTTATAAATTCCTTGATGACAATGGTCAAATGAGCTCGCTTCGAACGATTGAGAACACGGATTGTCCCGTTCCTGGTGTACCTAGTAGAGGAGCCCCTTGTCCGGTGAGTTTGGGACAGCCCTATGGTGCGAGGTCTTCCATTCTGGCATATGCACTGGGACAAGAGACATTTGTTGATGCGAATAGTAATGGGCGATTTGACACAGGTGAAGATTTTGAAGATTTACCGGAAGCATTTTTGGACCACAACGAAGACGGTGCGTTTGGTAACAAGGGCAATGCTGGAAGTTGCTATCTCGATGGTTGTCCAGAAGTGGCTGGTGATGAAGATTGGTCTGCGGATTTGAATAACAATCAGGTCTACGATCAAGGTAATGGTATTTATAACGGTGTTCTTTGTTCCGACGCTGCCGAAGCAGAGGGAACCTGCTCTAAAGAGCTGGTTCATGTACGTGGACAGGTGACGGTTCTGTTGGCGGGAAATCAACCCTACGGAATATTTCGCACAGTAGAGGGTGATTATTCTTATGAACCTGAAATTGAAACTTCAGTAGGGGAGTCGAGCAGACTTTCTTTCTATCTATCTGACAAGTACAACGGGCCTTTGCCTTTGAATACGAAGATTGAAATTGAATCAGATAAATGTAAGGTGGATCCAAAGACCAGTGCAGTTGGTAATACCAGTGCCTTTTTCCCTACTGTACTTTCTATCACAGTCAATGTTCCAGATGATGCAAAGCAAGGTTCTGAATACGTAAAGGTTAGAGTCACAGTCCCGGCACCGGAAGGTAGCTCAGGCACTAGCATTACTAGCTCCTGGCAGTTTAAATGCACTATTAACTAAGTTATCTCAGCTTGACGAATGTTTGGTTTCTGAGAGCGACTTTGATACTTACAGGGCTGCACTAGCGGCCCTGTCTTGTTTTGGAGGAGGCACATTTGAGAATTGCGGAGGTCAATTTGTCCTACTTTGTGAATTAAGTTCCTTGATAAGATTTTTTTGTAAATGAAATTTAGCTTAGAAAAATTTGTATGGATTTTCTATGTTGAAATTGAGAATAGAAATCAACACTTCTCATTTTTTGTTTAAAGCCTTAAAAATAAAAAGTCGGTATTCAAAAGTACTCCACGAGCTCTCCCAGGTGAGCTGTTAACTTATCATTTTCAGAATAATCAACAGGACAGGCAATCACAGAAACTGTATGTGAAGCTAGGGCTTGTTTCAGTGTTGGTAAGAGTTGATCGCTTTCTTCGATTAAATAAGCCGTTGCGCCAAAACTTTCAGCATATTTAACAAAATCCGGGTTTTGGAAATCGACATGGCTGTGATGCTTGAGTTCCAGATCCATTTTCCACTTGATGAGACCATAGCTGCTATCAACAAAAATTAAAATAACAATAGGAATGCTCTCACGGATTGCGGTTTCAATTTCTTGAGAGTTCATCATAAAGCTGCCGTCACCCATCACCGCGAGCACCCTGCGCTCAGGATAGGCGAGCTTGACACCAATGGCGCCGGGTAAGGCAAAGGCCATGGTGGCGAGCCCGTTGGAAATTAGACAGGTATTAGACTTGTAGGCAGGATAGAGCCGTGCCATCCACATCTTCACCGCACCGGTATCGGTGAGCACGATATCATCTGCCTCCATGGCCTCCCGAATATCTGCAACAACCCTTTGGGGTTTCATTGGGCAGGCATTAGAAATCTTACCACTGTCAATTTCTTTGGTTAATAATTTTTGTATTTTGTAATCTTCACTAGTCAGATTTGGCTTGGGTTTTACATGTTTGGTTAACTCTTTTAGAGAAAGGGATATATCTCCTTCTATACCTTGAGCAATATTGAAGTTGGCATCGACTTCCGCCGGAAAATTATGGATATAAATAATTTGTTTATCTGCCTTTGGGTTGATACGTGCTGGTGGCATCTCCTGGAGTTCATAGCCTACACAAACAACAACGTCGGCCGTATCAAAGCCAAAATTGGCATAGTCGTGAACCATAAAACCCATAACCCCCAGTGAGTTTGGATGATTTTCTGGCATGGTGCCCTTTCCATGGAATGTGCTGGCTACTGCTACATTTAGAGCCTCGGAGAATTGAATCAAAGCTTCCTGGGCATTAGCTCGGGCTGCTCCATGACCAACAAGTACAACAGGCCTTTGTGCATGGTTTAATATCTTTGCTGCATTCTTGATTTTATCCATAGGTGGGGCGGGGTTCTGCATGGTGTTAACAGGCAGTGGATGCTTATTAGTAGAAACCGCCATAGCTGCTATGTCTTCTGGAACACATAAGTAACAGGCTCCCGGCCGCTCTTCTTGGGAGGTTTTGAATGCTGCACGTAACAGTTCGGAGGTGGCCTCAGGATTTATGATCATCTTTGATGACTTAGTGACGGGCTCAAACATCTTCACTAGATCAATATATTGATGAGTTTCTTTATAAAGCCTGTCGATACCGGCCTGGGCACTAATTGCTACGAGGGGGGTACTATCGGCATTGGCATCAGCCACTCCCAGTAGCAGATTGATGGCTCCCGGACCAAGGGTTGCACAGCAGACGCCCGCTTTACCTGTAACTCGCCCATACATGTCTGCCATAAAAGCGGCTGCCTGTTCCGAACGGGCAAGGATAAATCGTAAACGAGAGCCATTTGTAGCATCGACAAAGTGGATATTCTCTTCTCCGGGAATTCCAAATATAAATTCAACCCCTTCATTCTCAAGGCAGGAAACCATCAGTTCTGAAACATTTATTGGAGTGTTATTCATAGATATTTCCTAGGCATGAAATTCGACTTTTTATCAAATAAGCGAAGACGCTAGTCGGAGGTGTTATCAAGAATAGGAGGTAATATAGTCATTTTGTCAAACTGTTCCTTTTTAATGAAATTACTGACAGGGACAAACTAAGGTCGCAATTTTTGAGGGATTTTGGCGCTTATCCTTTATTTATTAGGTTGCCTGCTAATAGCTTGTTAGGATCGGTATATAAAAAGAAAGAGAAAGGGTTATCCATGTGGCAGTTAAAACTTCTATTCCGGCTGGTAGTTCTGATTTCTCTTAGTTATATCGCGGTTGGATGTATGAAAAAGGGAGATGGCATAACAGCAACCTCTAAGCAAAACAACTCCTCTGGATTAGCTGCAAGGATTGATGGGCGGACAATTACTCTTCAGGAGCTAGATAGCACTTTAGAGTTGGCTTTGTATGATATTGCAGAGCAGGAATATGAGTTACGCCTGAACAAGCTCAATGCCTGGATAGATAAAAAAAACGGTAAAAATGTATCTGGTAAAAAAGTTGAAATTCTTTTGAATGCTCCTGAACCGCCTAGAATCAACTTGCCCACTTCTGATCAATCTATTCGAGGTAACGATGAGGCTCCTGTTACTTTAACGGTCTTCTGTTCCTTTCAGTCCCCTCACTGTAAAGCTATTCAACCTACTTTACGACGCCTTATGTCGACCTATAAGGGGTGGGTTAACCAGGCATACTTTGATTTTCCTCTTAAGTTTCACAAGGAAGGCATAAAAGCAGCTATGGCAGCACGCTGTGCAGATGATCAAGGTAGGTTTTGGGAGTACCATGATGCTTTATATGTACTAACACCAGAGATTGATGGGGATACCTATCCACAGTTAATCAAACAATTGGAATTAGATGCTCAGAAGTTCGAATTGTGTTTGTCTAGTGACGCTCCTAAACAAGCTGTAATCGAAAATAGGGACTGGGCGCTAAGTCTTGGGCTTAAAAATGTACCTGTTATTTTTATTAACGGCCTATATCTGAAAGGGCCACGTAGATTTGAGCAATATGCCTATTGGGTAGAGAAAGAGCTGCGGTCAATGGGCATAAATCCAAAAGAGACACATGTTTGGAAAGATGGTGAGACTATTGATGACCGAGATCTACCCGTCACCAATTTGCCACTTATTTTACTGGGGGTTAGCGAATCGAGTACTAAGAGCAAATCAAAGGCATTGATCGAAGTAAAAGAAACCGCCGCTAAATATTACAATGTAGGGCAAGAATTGTTAGCCGGTGCCTCATTGCTACGTATTCACCCAAGCTATGTCGTTATTGAAAGCAAAGCAGGTCTGGAAAAGTTACCTTTGAAAGGAAAGGAAGGCACAGATAGTTTACTGACATACTCCCACGAACAGAGTGCTGAATTAAAACGACGTATCGAGCAGCCTTTGGGGCCCGGTACCCGTAAGTTGATAGGTTCTTCAGGGGTTCTTACTCTAGGGCAATCCTGGCTGAGTAAACAGTTGGAGCAGCGGGAAGCTCTGGAGGCCAAGTTTATCGAAGCCGAATTGGAGGTAGAGGGATACCACCTGATGCGGCTCGAAGGCATCACGGGTAATGAGTTCTTCACCGCCCTGGGTTTTCAAGAGAATGATGTCCTAATGAGAGTCAATGATAGCTGGGTACATAGTGGTCAAAATACTCTATGGGAGGCCCTTGCTAGCGGTCAGATTATCGATGTGGCTTTTATGCGGAAGGGGTTGCCGCAACGAATACAATATGTTGTTGAAGAGCAGGGTTATTTTGAAAAGGATGCAAACTGAGAAACAATCGCTTGAGGTTGGTAAATAGTTATGGGCCCACTGAGGAAGTTTTCAGGAGGGCCCAATGTTCACCGAATGGACAACTAGTTATTTATCTGTATTACCCTGCCAAAGTAGATCGGCAACGATATTTTGGCCCTTAATACTGGGATGGAAACAGTCTCCACCACCAATATCATCTTTACCAAACAGGAAGGTGCCGGCATTTACCTCATCTTCACCAGTATACTCGGCTATTACTTCAACACCATTGGTACCATTATAGCTTTCCGCCTCCTCAACGAGAATTGCATTGTAGCGCCGTTGAGCTGCAGTAATTGCGTTATAGCGAGTGGTATAGTCCTCTCCATTCAAAGTACCGCCATTTGTGGCTATTTTGCAAATCCCAAAAGTTGACCAAACATTTTCACAGTTTACCCGGGAGTCGACTGACTGCTTAGCTAAGCCAGCTGCACGCAGATCTTGCACCCTTGGCACTGAGCCTAAAAGAACGGTAGACCCATTGGGAAGGCCGTCGACCAGTTTGTCCAAGCCTGCTTTAACCGCTGAGCGCCATTCATTATCGGTATATAAAGGATCATCACAGTGAGCGGGGTCGGCACAATCCCGGTTACAAATATCGTTCCCTCCAAGGATAACTTCTACGTGGTCGGCGATATTGGATTGGGATAAGATTCGATCAGCCTGAACGGCGAAATTTTTCTTTCCCCCCCGCATCTCTGCCCCTGACTCTGCAGCATTCTTATTCGCAGCCATATCGGGTGAAATGATTTTGTACCTATCGTAGATACTCTCTATATAGTCTTTATCACCATCAAACCAGGAATGTTCTGGTTGATCTCCTCCGAGGAGGCAAAATAGATCCCAGAAATACTTGTTACGGGTACAGTCTGCTCCGAACGCCATGGTAATACTGTCACCGGCGGCAACGGATTTGGAAGGGGCAGCTAAAGCTGTCGGTATCGACATAACACTTAAAACGAGTGTTGTTATAACTCCATATCTATTCCACATTGTATTTTCTCCCACACCGACTTTCGTCGTAGATCATTATTGTTTTGAAACTGGATCGGTGAACCCGTGCAGTTTAGGTTGAAGGGGGGAGAGTCGCGGAGCGAACAGTGGAGACCGATTAGTCAGGTTTTAATAAGTTGAAGTATGTTGAATTCTTGTCGTCTAGAACATTGATAATTTCTTGGTTGTAATCCCCATGGAGAATGCTCTTTGATAAATGCCAAAAGCGGAGATAGACCATCTGTTCATATTCTAGAGCTTCCACTATACTGCGCTCTACTTGTCGGAGTGCCTGTGGGCTGAGATCGCTATTGCGAGATCCGTTGAACCTGATCGGGGTAACCCCCGCGTAGGGAACAAGATCTGAAGTCGCCTGTTTTATTACATTTTGGTGGCTTTTCTCTTTGCGTGTGCCCTGGACGCTGCGACCTTTAAATTCCCAAGCTTTAAGGTTACGCATGTCCGAGATCATTGAACAATCCGGCAAAGCCGGAAAATCCACCCGCGCTGCCAGTCGCGATTCTGCTAAAGCATTTCTTGAGAACCTTACGGTTCAATCTTTTCCCAATTCACGTAAGGTGTATTTACCTGGGGAAACACCGGATATTCAGGTTGGTGCTCGCCAAATCTGCCTGGGGGATAGCGTGGTAGGTGGAGATGCAGATAATCCCCTTCTGGAGCCCAATGAGCCACTCACCGTATACGATACATCTGGGCCCTATTCTGAACCTGATTTCAAAGTCGATGTGCGCCAGGGGCTACCCAAGTTGCGTCAGGGATGGGTAGAGGCTCGAGGAGATACAGAGCAGCTGGATTCCCGCCAGGCCGCCTACAGTCAGAAGCGTATGGCAGACCAAGGGCTGGATCATATCCGTTTTGAAAATCTTCCCAGCCCGCGTCGGGCCAAATCGGGAAATAATGTATCGCAAATGCACTATGCCCGTCGCGGCATCATCACGTCGGAGATGGAGTTTGTCGCTGTTCGTGAAAATATGGGGCGCGCCAAACTCGCTTCGGAAATGAGTGAAAGTCATTATCAAAAGGCGCGCGATGGTATTTTTATTCCCGAGCAAATCACTCCCGAGTTTGTTCGCAGGGAAGTCGCCGAAGGCCGGGCGATTATTCCCGCGAATATCAATCACCTGGAAGTGGAGCCGATGATTATCGGGCGTAACTTCCTGTGTAAGGTGAATGCGAATATTGGCAATTCTGCAGTGACCTCTTCCATTGAAGAGGAGGTGGAAAAGCTGGTTTGGTCTACCAAGTGGGGTGCCGATACCGTAATGGATCTCTCCACTGGCGCCAATATCCATGAAACCCGTGAATGGATTTTGCGAAATTCTCCGGTGCCTATTGGCACAGTACCGATTTATCAAGCGCTGGAAAAAGTGAACGGTATTGCCGAAGACCTGAACTGGGATGTTTTTCGGGACACTTTGATTGAACAGGCAGAGCAGGGGGTGGATTATTTCACCATCCATGCTGGTGTGCTATTGCGTTATGTACCGCTTACAGCAAAGCGGATGACCGGTATTGTCTCCCGTGGCGGTTCTATTATGGCCAAATGGTGTCTGGCACACCATAAAGAGAATTTCCTCTATTCCCACTTCGAAGAAATCTGTGAAATCATGAAAGCTTACGATGTGAGCTTTAGTCTCGGTGATGGCCTGCGCCCAGGTTCCATCGCCGATGCCAATGATGAGGCACAGTTCGGTGAATTGCATACCCTTGGTGAGCTCACAGAAGTTGCCTGGAAGCACGATGTGCAGACCATGATCGAAGGACCTGGGCATGTGGCTATCCACAAGATCAAAGAAAACATGGATGAGCAGCTGAAGCACTGCCACGGTGCGCCTTTCTATACCCTCGGCCCATTGACTACGGATATTGCACCCGGTTATGACCACATCACCTCTGGCATAGGTGCAGCATTAATCGGCACCTATGGTTGCGCCATGCTCTGCTATGTCACGCCTAAAGAGCATCTGGGTCTCCCCAATAAAGAAGATGTTAAAGAGGGCTTGATGGCTTACAAGATTGCCGCGCACGCTGCGGATCTTGCCAAAGGACATCCGCGCGCGCAGAAGCGTGATGATGCGTTGTCCAAGGCCCGTTTTGAATTTCGCTGGGAAGATCAGTTTAACCTCGGTTTAGACCCGGAGCGGGCAAGAGCTTATCACGATGAAACTCTGCCAAAAGAATCGGGCAAAGTAGCGCACTTCTGTTCTATGTGTGGACCTAAATTCTGCTCAATGAAAATTACTCAAGATGTGCGTGATTACGCAGCCAAACAGGAAGCAGAGCGGGGAATGGAGGAGATGTCGATTAAATTTAAGGATATGGGCAGCGAGATTTATCACAAAGGCTGATGCGATTAAGGGGGAGGATAGCTCCCCCCAACCTTGAAATGCATGCGGTGGAGTAAAGGGAGTTTGCTATCGCCGGTATCTATTTGATTTTGTGAAGATAGGTGATCTGTGACAGGCAAAACCAAAGCCAGAATAGCTATTGCCGGTGGCGGTCTTTTGGGGCGGCTACTCGCCTGGCGGCTCAGTCGGCGAGACCTGGATATCACATTATTTGAGGCCGGCGATTTGTCGGCATCGGAAGGCGGTGCCTGCTGGACGGCGGCGGGGATGATCTCTCCACTGTCGGAGTTGGTGCACAGTGATAAACGGGTTTATTTGTTGGGGCTGCAAAGCCTCGAGCTTTGGTCTGACTGGTCCAGGCAGCTGGAGCAGCAGAGTGGACGCAAAGTGGAGTACCGTAGAGCGGGCTCGATACTGGTGGCTCACGGCAAGGACAGGAGTGAGTTATTGCAATTCCTGAGGGAGTTGCAGGGTAAGTTGGGCGAATCCGCGAGGGGGCAGGTGCAACTGCTGGATGCCAATGCACTGGTTGAGTTGGAGCCTGCCCTACAAAGCTTTGAGCAGGGCCTTTACCTGCGCGGCGAGGCGGATATCAATAATCAGTGCCTGTTACCCATAGTGCTCAGCATTTTACGCCAGCAAGGTGTAAATTTAAGAGAACACAGCAAAGTGAGTTGTGAAGCGGGACAAATTTCTCTTGCTTCAGGAGAAGAGCAATTTGACTGTGTAATCGATTGTCGTGGCCTAGGTGCCAAGGGGCAGATTGAGGGTTTGCGCGGTGTCCGTGGTGAGGTGATGGTGGTGGAGTCCCGGGAAGTGGTTTTACATCGCCCAGTGCGTCTGCTTCATCCACGCTACAAACTCTACGCCGTGCCTCGCAGTGATGGTCTCACTGTGATTGGTGCTACAGAAATTGAGAGCGAAGATCGGTCTCCAATTTCGGTACGCTCTAGTATGGAGCTCTCCTCTGCACTTTACTCCCTTAACCCGGCATTTGCCGAGGCTCGTATTGTGGAGACCCGAGTGAATTGTCGTCCTGCAACTATGGACAATATGCCATATATACACAATGAGGATGGGCTGGTTCGGGTAAACGGTCTCTACCGCCACGGCTATCTTTTAGCGCCGGCGATGGTAGAGCAGGTCGTGAATCAAGTAACGCAACAATTGTTACAGGTGGTTTGATGCAGGTATTAATCAATGGGGAAACTCACAGCCTCGAGTTTTCCATAAAACTCGCCGCACTTTTACTGGAGCTTGGTTATTGCGGGGAAACATTTGCCGTTGCGGTTAACGGTAGTTTTGTCGCCCGTTCGGAATATGGTAACACCCAGATTAATAACGGCGATAGCCTCGATATTGTTGCGCCAGTAGTAGGGGGTTAGAAAAGATGAGTGATCTATTAACGCTCTATGGAAAAACATTTAGTAGCCGGCTTCTGGTAGGAACGGCTCTATATCCATCCCCTGCAATTATGCGTCAATCGGTGCAGGCCTCAGCATCAGAAATTATTACCCTGTCTCTGCGTCGACAGAATCCAGCGCAGCAGCGGGATAATAGTTTTTGGAATTATATTCGCGAATTTGGTTGTCAGTTATTACCGAATACTGCCGGCTGTAAATCTTCCCGTGAAGCGATAGAGCTGGCAAAAATGTCCCAGGAGATTTTCCAGACAGATTGGATCAAGCTGGAAGTCATTGGCGATGATTACAACTTGCAACCTGACCCCTTTGGTTTGGTAGAGGCGGCGAGAGAGTTAGTTCAACTCGGCTTTAAAGTCTTGCCTTACTGCACTGATGATTTGGTCTTATGCCGCAAGCTTTTGGATGTGGGCTGTGAGGTATTGATGCCCTGGGGTGCGCCGATTGGCACCGGGCAGGGGCTTCTCAATAAGTATAATCTGCAAACACTGCGTGATCGCTTGAGCGATGTTCCGCTAATTATTGATGCTGGCATCGGTGCGCCATCACAGGCTACTGAAGCTCTGGAGATGGGGTTTGATGCGGTATTACTAAATACTGCTATTGCCAAAGCACAAGATCCTGTACGGATGGCACAGGCTTTTAAGTTGGCCGTAGAATCTGGGCGCATCGCCTTTAATTCGGGCCTGATGCTCAGGCGACAAACTGCCAGCCCCAGTACCCCCACCCTGGATATGCCATTCTGGCAGCAGGCAGAGAGTATGCTGCAAGAATAGGATGTTTATGCGAGATCAATTTCTAACGGAAAAACCCATCGCCTGGACTATTGCTGGCAGTGATTCTGGGGGCGGCGCCGGTATACAGGCGGACTTGCTGACTTTTGCCGACCTTGGCTGCCACGGTTGCAGTGCTATCACTGCCAATACCGCACAAAATACCGTGGAAGTCACTGCGATTAATGCAGTTTCTATAGGGGTGCTGGATTCCCAGCTGCAGACTTTACAGCGGGACTTATTCCCCGCAGTGATTAAAATTGGTCTACTGGCCAATGCCGATCAAGTCTTAGTGGTAGCCAATTTCTTACGCAAACTAAAAACGATACAACCGGTTACCATCATTTACGATCCGGTTGCCGTTGCCACCAGTGGAGCAGGACTCACTGAGGGTGATATTACCGCGCAAGTATTGGCTCAGTTATTGCCACAGTGTGATCTGGTGACCCCCAACTTACATGAATTGGAGTGGCTTACCCGGACGAGTACCACGGATGCGAAATCTATTTTGGAGGCTGCGCGACAGCTGTATTCTTTGGCAGGTACTGCGGTTTTGGTGACCGGTGGCCACACACTATTGCGGCCGGGTGAGGTTTCTGACTTGTTTTGGGATGGCGATAAGGCCGACTGGTTTATTGGAAGGCAAGTACCGGGTAATAATACCCACGGAACCGGCTGCACTTTATCCTCTGCTATTGCCGCTTGCTGTGCCCTCGGTTATCCCTTGAGAGATGCCTGCGTCGTTGGTAAGGCCTATGTACAGCGTGGTTTACGCCTTGGGGAGAATTCCCATATCGGCACTGGTGCCAGCCCCGTAGGGCACTGTGGCTGGCCGCTAGAGTTGGCGGATTTCCCTGAGATACTGGTAGCAGGTGAAGAGCGGGCGCAAGATTATGGCCTTAACTCTACCCAGCCATTCGTTCAAGGATTTGCTACCACCGATTCCCAGGCTTTGGGTTTATATCCGGTAGTGGATACTGTGGAGTGGTTGCAATGCCTCGCTGAACAGGGTGTGCGTACCTTACAGCTGCGAATAAAAACGCCCTGTGAGGATCTACGTGAGCAAATTAAGTGCGCCGTCGCTATCGGTAGGGCTTATAATTTGCGCCTGTTTATTAATGATTACTGGCAAGTGGCGATTGAATGCGGTGCTTATGGTGTTCATTTAGGGCAAGAGGATTTACAAGAGGCGGATCTTGCTGCGATCCAATCTGCGGGTCTAAAACTGGGTATCAGTACCCACGGTTTCTTCGAATTATTGTTGGCTTATCGATATCGCCCCAGTTATCTGGCGATCGGCGCTATTTACCCCACCAATACCAAGGATATGTCTGATCAGTTACAAGGGGTAGAGAAGCTTGCGCGAATGGTTGCACTTCTACCTAATTACCCGCTGGTTGCGATTGGCGGTATTAATCTACAGCGCGCACCAGAGGTTATTGCTACTGGTGTGGGCAGTGTCGCTGTGGCCAGTGCTATTACCAAGGCGGAAAATTATAAGTGGGCGGTTGCCGAATTGAATACCTTACTGGAAAGCAAGTGTACGGAGGCCGAGCCATGCTAACCAGCAAGGAGCTACAGCGCTACAGTCGCCAGGTGATGCTGTCTCAGGTGGGGGAAGAAGGACAGGAAAAATTGGCGGCGGCACGGGTACTGATCATTGGTCTCGGAGGCTTGGGTAGTCCGGCAGCACTTTACCTTGCCGCAGCAGGTGTCGGTGAGTTGCACCTAGTAGATGGCGATCATATTGATCTTTCCAATTTGCAGAGACAGGTATTGTACAAAACCAATCACCAAGGTAAATCCAAGGCACAGGTGGCGGCACAGCAGTTAACCGCAGCAAATCCCAATATTCGAATTTATGCGCATCCTCAAATGGCTGATGAAACCTGGCTTAGAGATCATGTTGCACAAGTGGATCTGGTACTGGATTGCACGGATAACCTGAAGATACGCTACCTGATAAATCAAGCCTGTCACGAAATCGGACGGCCAGTAGTGATGGCTTCGGCTCAGGGCTTTTCCGGACAGCTGATTAGTTTTGATTTTTCTAAGAATAAAAATCCCTGTTACGCCTGTCTGTTCCCACCCCAACAACAGGAAGATATTCCTAATTGCTCAACGATGGGGGTGGTTGGTCCGGTTTTGGGTATTGTTGGTAGTATTCAAGCTTTGGAAGCATTGAAAATTTTACTCAGTTTGCCGGCATCCAGCCTCGGTCAATTGTATTTAATCGAGGGTGAGACCCTGGCTATGCGGACACTAAAGCTAAATAAGTCTGAGAATTGTCCGGTTTGTTCTGTTTAGAAGTTGGCGCAACTCTGCAATAAATAATAATTTTTTAAATTTATCAGAGTGTCGGATATTTTTTTTGTGGTTTTTTTGAGAAATAGTTTCTAATTCCGAAGAGGGGCGTGACACATCTTTCTGATATTGTTAATGTGTAATTGAAAGCTGTGTATTTATAGATGTTGAATTTTGTGTCTTGGCTTTCATAGGCTCAATATTTGTATCTTTTTCAATACATTGACTTTTTTACAAAAACCCAACTCTTATACACGAGGGGCGCGTTGTTATGAAGAAAATTGACATTGGTATTAGTGAAAGTGACCGGGAAAAAATAGCTGGTGGCCTCAAGCACTTATTGGCAGACAGCTATACCCTATACCTGCAAACGCACAATTTTCACTGGAATGTCACAGGCCCGCTGTTTCGTGAATTACATCTGATGTTTGAGGAACAGTATACGGAGCTTGCAGCAGCGGTTGATGATATCGCCGAGCGTATCAGAACCTTGGGAGTTCCCGCCCCAGGCACTTACCAGGCATTTGCTCAATTGAGCTCAATTGAGGAAGTGGTAGAAATTCCTGCAGCCGAGGATATGGTTAAAATATTAACCGAAGGCCACGAGAGGGTCATTAAGACTTGCCGGGAAGTATTAAAGTCTGCGCAAAAAGGGGAGGATGAATCCACCCTTGCACTGGTGTCTGATCGCATGCAGGTGCATGAAAAAACTGCCTGGATGTTGCGGGCTACTAGTCAATAAGGCTGTTTTCAGTGCGGGCGTTTTGCCCGCACTGAAAAAATTATTTCGGTAATTATCCAGGATCTTGTTGAATACTTTGCAGAAAAGCGCTGGCCGCAGCCGAAAGCGTGCCGCGGCTTTTCATCAATATACCGACCTCCTGATATACAACAGGAGCGGAAAGAGGATGGCAGTGCAATCCGTACTCGAGCATCTGTCCTTCGCACAGGCTCGGTACCGCACTTACGCCCATATTGGCTCGAATCAATTGCCCGATAGTACTGAGCTGATTGGCTTCACACAGGTAGCGGGCCACCTTGCCACAGTTTGCAAAGGCCTGCTCTGTCCAACGGCGCACAGCAGATCCCCTGTTCATAGAAATAAACGGGTATGCCGCCAGGTCGCTCCAGCGCAGCGCCTCTTTGCTGGACAGAGGGTGCTGCGGAGGAGTAACCGCGATAAAGCGATCCCGCTCCAGGGGGAAAAAATCCAAGCCGCCGAGATCCTCCGGGCGAAAACTGATGCCCAGTTCTGCGCGTCCCTCTTGCACTGACTGTACGACGCCCTCCATCACAATATCTTCCAGCACAATGTTGATCTGGGGATTGTCCCGATGAAAGCTGGCCAATAATTCGGGTAGGCGATTTAGGGCGAAGGCCGGGATTACCGCCAATAACAACTGCCCACGATTGAGGCGAAAGCGCTGCTGAATGGCATCAAGAGATTGGTCCCAGTTGTTAAGCAGTTGCTCTGCGCGGGTTAGGAATTCACGGCCCTCAGGGGTCAGCACGAGTTGACGGCTATCGCGACTGAACAGCGGCCCCCCGGTGGCGTCTTCCAGATTGCGAATAGCCACCGACAGCGCCGGCTGGGAGGTATGTAGTTGTGCGCTGGCCTGAGCCAGGCTGTGGCTGCGCGCAACGGCTACGAAGGCACGGAGCTGTTTTATAGTGGCACTCACTGGGGCTCCAGACTGATAACCGGGTTCCCGGTAAGGTTTCAGGAAAGGTTAAGGTTTATTTAATAAACCTTCGAAAGATTAAAATAGTTTAAAGTTGTAGGGCAAGGCATGATTGCCGCTTTCGCCCAGTAAGTGGGTGTAGAAACACCGAGAATAATGAACCCATAAGGCCTGCTGAAATGAAGGACAATACACAACCCCTCTGGCAACCGAGCCCCGAGGCCATTGCCGCTACCCAGATGGATGAGTTCCGCCGCCTGATCAACGAAAGGCACCAGCTGCAGCTACAAGACTACAGCGCGCTCTATCAGTGGTCTGTAAAGGAGAGGGAAACCTTTTGGAGCGACTTATGGGATTTTTCCGAGGTGCAAGCCAGTACGCGTGGTGAAGAGGTATTGGGCCGTGACAGTATGCCGGGCGCAGAGTGGTTCCCTGGTGCCCGCCTCAACTTTGCCGAGAATCTTCTGCGTTTCCGCGACGATAAGCCGGCCTTGGTTGAGCGCCTGGAAAACGGCAGCCGACGCCAGCTCAGTTATGCGCAGCTGCACAGTCGGGTAGAACGCCTTGCCGCAGCCCTGGCGGATCAAGGGATTTGCAAAGGGGATCGGATCGCTGGCTTTATGCCGAATGTGATCGATACCGTAGTGGCCATGTTAGCAGCCACCAGCCTCGGGGCGATTTGGACTTCCTGTTCACCGGATTTTGGTATCAATGGGGTATTTGACCGTTTCGGTCAGGTGGGGCCAAAAGTACTGTTTGCCTGCGAAGGTTATTTCTATAACGGCAAGGTGATCGATTCCCTGCCGCGCCTGCGTGAAATCATTGCCCGGATCGATTCCATCGAGAAACTGGTAGTAGTACCGGTTGCCCGCTCTCAGGAGGAAACCAGCCAGGTTTTGCTGGCGGACCCTCTGGAGAAAGCAGTCATATTGCAGGACTTTGAAGCAGCGGCGCCCGAGCGCGAACTCTCTTTTGTCCAGACCGCTTTCGATCACCCCCTCTACATCATGTACTCCTCCGGTACCACCGGGGTGCCCAAGTGTATAGTGCACGGCGTGGGCGGCACTTTGCTGCAACACCTTAAGGAGCATCGCCTGCACTGCGATCTGCGTCGCGAGGATACGCTATTTTACTTCACCACATGTGGTTGGATGATGTGGAATTGGCTGGTAAGCGGCCTGGCCTGCGGCGCCACCCTGATCTTGTTTGACGGTTCACCTTTCTACCCACAGGCAGAGAGCCTGTGGGATATGGCAGATGAAGAGGGTATCAGTGTATTCGGTACCAGCGCCAAGTATCTTGCTGCATTGGAGAAGAGCGGCTGTAAGCCCCGTGAGAGTCATAAGCTGCAGCGGTTGCGCGCGGTTTTATCGACAGGGTCGCCCCTGGCTCACGAAGGCTTCCGCTATGTATATCGGGATATTAAGGAAGACCTGTGTCTATCCTCTATCTCCGGTGGCACCGATATTGTGTCCTGCTTTGCCCTGGGTAATCCAACCCTGCCGGTCTATGCGGGAGAGTTACAATGTCGCGGTCTGGGTATGGCCGTGGAAGTTTGGGATGATGAAGGGCAGTCGGTAATAGAGGAGAAGGGAGAGCTGGTGTGTGCCAAGTCTTTCCCCTGTATGCCAATTGGTTTCTGGAATGATCCCGATGGAAAGAAATATAACAGCGCTTACTTTGAAAACTGGCCGGGTGTTTGGGCGCATGGGGATTATGCGGAGATCACCGCCCATGATGGCGTGATCATTTACGGTCGCTCCGATGCAGTACTGAATCCCGGTGGTGTGCGTATCGGCACCGCTGAAATCTATCGCCAGGTAGAGAAAGTAGAAGAGGTGCTCGACAGCATCTGTATCGGCCAGCAGTGGCATGATGATGTGCGAGTAGTGCTGTTTGTGGTGCTGCGTGAAGGGGTTGAGCTGGATGAGGATCTGGTGCAGAAAATCCGCTCCACCATTCGCGCCAATACTACCCCACGCCATGTGCCGGCTAAAGTGATTCAGGTGGCCGATATTCCGCGAACTATTAGCGGAAAAATTGTCGAGTTGGCGGTACGCAATGTGGTGCATGGTCAGGCGGTTAAGAACAAGGAAGCTCTCGCTAATCCAGAGGCACTGGCACTGTTCGAAAATCTTCCTGAAATGATAGAAGAATAAGGCTCCTGAGTTTTTGGGGTGCTATGGGTATTGGCACTGGGGAAGGGTACGTAGGCGGTCGTCATTTTGTTTGTGTCGGTTCTGCGCTACTCTTGCCCTCTAGTAAAACTAATAAATTCACGGCGAAGAACAAGTATGGTTACATATCTCTACTGGGCAGCGGTTATTGCCCTGGTTATTCTCTCTCTCTTTATCGGTAGCCGTATGGGAAGCCTTAAAATTGGCGCCATTGCGGCCGCAGTTTTCTTCCTCGCCGGGTGGCTGGCGTATTACTTCCACTACGAGCAAGTCTTTGTGAAGCGCTTTGGCGGCGTGATGAGTATTTCTGTGCCCGAGGGCTTCCGTCATATTGGCGCCACTTGGAAAGAGGATAATCTATGGGTTGAGAATTACGACCCCAGTACCAACCAGTGTATTTTCACTGAGTATTCAAAGGGTAATATCCTAAAGGGGCGGGTTATCATCAAGGATTGTAACCCCCTGCTTGGCAGCCCTAGTTCCAGCACCCAGCCATAAATCATTTATAGATTTTAGGTCCGGCACGAACCTGAGAAAAAGCCAGCAGGTCCGCATGCTTACGTCGGTATTTTGTGAGCGACCATAAAATACCCCAGGCTATGAATTGTTTGTGTCGACAAATTTTACCTGGGCATTAGTTGTCCGGGGCAAATTCAGATGTTAAGGGAATGGACTCCCAGTAGTTGGCGGAGTAACCGCTGTGGACAACGGATAAAATTTTGCGAATTCTCTGTGCATCTCTGTTAGTCGCTTTTGTTCTGCTTCCCCCGCCGCAAGCGCAGGCGGTGAACATTCCTTTTTTTTCCAACCTGCCCAATTTTACTCTTTCTGTACAAGGGGACAAAAAATTACGGGCCACCCTGCGAAAAGAGCTTGAAGAACTGCGCAAAAATAGCAGCGCCCTCGAAAGTTACGAAGCCCCGCGTGATATCGCTCACTACGAGCGCGGCAACCTAGAAAAACTCCTTCGCTCCGAGGGTTACTACGATGCTATTGTGCGTGAATCTGTAGGGGGCCGAGAAATAAATTACCAGGTGATACCCGGCCCACGCTATTTAATAAAAAGCCTGGATATCAATATGCCCGCCGGCTTAAGGGCGGGATTTCCAGGGTTGCCGATTGGGGTTGGCGACCCACTGCGTGCAAATGAGGTGCTTGAGGGTGTGCAGACTATTACCCAGTATCTCAATAATAATGCCTGCCTGCTTAATGTGGATGTCACCTACCAGGCCACAGTGATTCACCAGGAGGCCGCCGCACGACTGGAATATCGAGTGGCGCCGAGCCCGGAGGTGATGGTGGGGGATGTACAGATTCTCGGTGCGACTTCGGTAGAGGAGGATTACCTACGGGATAAATTGAATATCAATCCCGGAGACTGTTTTAGCCGCAGCAAGCTGGATGCGGCTCAATTGCGTCTGCTGCGTACCAATCTGGTCACCAATGTTACCAGTCAGGTATCTGAGCCATACGGCGGTCTTGTTGATATAAATTTTATTGTACAGGAACGCAATCATCGCACGGTGACTCTGGGGGTGGGTTACACCTCTGATGAGGGCGCCGGAGTTTCCGCCAGCTGGGAGCACCGCAACATATTTCACCGTGGTGAGAAGCTGGAGATATCCAGCAAGGTGAACAAGGTGAAGCAATCCTTGGAGAGCAAACTCAGTATCCCGCGTTTTTTCAATGATAAGCAGCGCTTTACGAGTAGTGTGGGTTTGACTGGTGAAGATGTGGATTCCTACACTTCCAGGGCCTTGACTCTAAAAGGGTTGGTGTCACGTAAGTTGAGTAAGCACCGCACAATCAGTGCAGGGGCTGAACTGAAGTTCAGTCGCGTGGATGAGAAAGTGGATGGTGCTGTGGAGGATGGAGACCCGGATGAAAATTACCATTTGTTGGCATTTCCCCTCGGATTTAAATTAAACACCACAGATAAGCCTCTGGATGCTCGACGCGGCGCCACCTCAGCACTGGAAGTAAAGCCTTATATTGATCTCAAAAATAACAGTACTTCCTTTGTCAAAAATATCCTGCAGTTAACCGCTTATAAAACTGCGGAATCAGCGCGCTATGAGCCAACTCTGGCGCTGCGTATCAAAGCGGGGGCCATTACCGGCGCACCCAATTTGGAGTTGCCTGCGGATGAGCGCTTTTATGCCGGCGGCGGTGGTTCGGTGCGCGGTTACGGCTACCAGGAGTTGGGGCCGAGACTCTTGGAAATTAATGAAGATGGCCAAGAAAGCTTGTCCGATGCGATTGGTGGCCGCGGTCTCAGCGAAGTTTCAATTGAAGGACGCTTCCGCTTTAGTGAAACATGGGGTGGAGTTTTTTTTCTCGATGGGGGCAACGCTTATGAAAACCCGCGGCCCAACTTTTCCAACCTCTTTTGGGGGGCGGGTTTTGGAGTCCGTTACAACACCTCCTTTGCGCCCATTCGCTTTGATTTGGCGTTTCCCCTGGACAGGCGTGACGGTGTAGATGATCACTACCAGGTATATGTCAGTTTGGGGCAGGCCTTTTGATGTCCAAATTGAGAGGGTTTATTCTGGGCTTACTTCGTGCCTTTGGTGCTTTTCTTCTAGGCTTGTGGCGCTCCCTCAGAGCAGGGGGGGCAGTAATCACGGGCTTGTTGCTATTTATTCTGCTTACACTGTTCTATTTTCTTGGCACTGAGCAAGGTAGGGTCAATCTAACCCGCACAGCTTTTTATGGTGCAGAGCAGGCGATAGACGGCCTTACTATCGAAGCCGAAGGAATAGCCAGTGAGCGCCTTGGGGCCTGGTTTTTTGAACGCTTGCGGATCAATTTTGATAGCAACACCCTAGCCGATGGAGAACGGTTAGAATTCAAACTACAGAGTTTTTCCCGCAATCCCATCAATATTGAGCGCATCGCCGCTAATGACTTTCTGTTTAACCTCGATGTACTGGATGAGCTACTTAAATCCTTGGCACGAGCGGAAGAAGATGCAGTCCAAGTTGTGGACGAAAGTGATAGTGGCATCGCTAGCAGTTGGGAAACCCTGTTACCGAGTTTTCGCCTGGGAGAATTAAAACTTGAGCGCCTGCAGTTAATCAGTAGCAAGGTACCCGATATTCCCACGGTCTCGGTATTTGGCAATACCCTGTATCGATGGGAGGGGCAGCCCACCCAGCTGCAATTGGAAATTCGCGAAATAAATGGTGGGGAACTGCAATTTATTGCCGAGGGGCGCGAACAACAACCGGGCCGATTTGTTCTGGATTTTTCTGCCAGTGAGAAGGCTCAGGGTTTTGTTGGCCGTCAGTTGCAATTACCGCAAGGGCAGGCCCTGGATGCGCACGGTAAAATTTCTCTGCGTCGCCGTGATAAGCAGTTATTTGTAGATATTGAATCTCTTTCCTCCCCACTTTCCCAGCATCAATTAGGATTGACGGGTAGCGTACAAATTGACCTTTTCCCCTGGCGTTTATACACCGAGGGTATCTGGTTGCAAGTAGATGGCCGGCGCAGCACCTTGTCTGGCAATGTCAGTGCCAATGATATTAATGCTGAGCTCCACCTCAATCGCTTGCCGATCACTCTTTCTCGTCCATGGCAGGATGTACTGAGTAGCGGATGGCTCAGTGCCGAAGTCACCCTTAGCGGAGCATTGGCACGGCCTAATATCTCCGGTCAGGTAAAACTTAACAGCAGCTACCGGGATCAGCCCCTGAACCTGGTGGGAGGAGTGAATACTACCCAGGGTGTTATCCAGCTAGAGTCTTTACAACTGGAGTTTGCCGGTGCAGAGATTCGCACAGCGGGCACTATCGATACTGAAAATAAAACTCTGGATTTGGATGTGGCAGCGCAAGAGCTTGGCGTTGAAGAGATACGTCGGCTGCTGTCCTCCCTGCCGCAAACAGAGAACATAAATATTCCAAATGACTTTTCCGGCACCCTGCATCAGTTGCAGGCGCGAGTCAAAGGGCCTTGGGATAAACCCAATTTTGAAGGGGTCCTGAGCGCTGTTACCGTCTATCGGGATTTACACAATGAGCTGTCGGCCAAGATCGATGGCAACTTGCAGGGACTAACAATTACAGACCTGAGCTTGGCGGGCGAAAAGCTGAATGTCCTCGGCGGTGGCACTGTGGATATCGAGGCGAAAGCGCTAAATTTACAGCTCAAACTGGATATTCGAAACCTCCATCCCTATGAAGATCTGGGCCTGACTTCTGCGCAGGGGGTAACTCTGAGCCTGCAGGGGCAGGTCGGTGTGGAGGGCCCCTGGTCCAATCCACGCCTGAATGCCAGCCTGGAATCTGATGGCTTGGTTCAAGAATATCGCTATAACTTGAAAGGCGATGCCAGTGGAGATCTGGAAAAAATTGATCTGCAGGGTTTGCGCTTGGAGCTCTTTGCCAACGGCACCTTGAACTATTTTGGCTCGAGGCAGTTTCGCGGGCCTCAGTCGCCAGTGATTATTCCAGGAATTGAGAAGGGAGCCGTACAGCCCGCACAGAGCGAGAGTCGTCTGACGGCCTTGGCCGAGGAAGCTCAGCGTCTGGGGCGGCAGGGCGTTGTACTGGTAGAGGCACAGGGAGTAGTCGAACCAAAGAAAGATCGGCTCCAAGTGGGGGTGAATGTGCGCAACTTGCCCCTGAGTTTGGTGGAAGTGGTTGGGTTGCCACTACCCAATACTCTTGAAGGTGAGCTGAGCCTGGATGGCGAAATTAACGGAGCACTGACCAATCCAGAGGTGCGAGCTAGTGTGCTGGCCCAGGGAGGCTATCGCTATGAGCCCTGGAAATTACAGGGAACCTTGGATTATGCCGACAAGAGTTTGGTTGTCGAAGGCTTGGAATTTTTATGGGCGGGGCGCAATCAATTGTGGGCCCACGGCAGCCTTAATGAGCAGCGCCTGGACTTACAAATTCAGGGCCGGGCCTCCCTGGAGGACCTCTCCCAGGAGGTGCCATTCAATATGCCCAATCAAGGTGAAGTCATCCTGCACGCAAGTGTAACCGGCAGTCCTCAGCAGCCCGAACTTGAGGGTGATCTTCGCCTCAGCGGCTATATGCCTGGTAGGGAGAAGGGGAAGGTTCAGGTACAACCGCTCTCTATGGCCCTGGAATGGCATACCGAGGGTGGGGAGTTACAGCTGTCACTGGTGGCTGATCACGACAATCGGCGTGCGATAGATAGTAGCGCCAAGCTGCAGATTGCGCCGATCGTTGAGCGACTGTTCGCCGATAACCCAACCGAGCCGATGAGCGAAGTACCTCTGCAATTGGTAAGTGGTGGTACTGCGGACTTGTCGGTGGTTGCGGAATTTATGGACCCCAGGGTAAATGTTTTGCGAGGGTTGCTGAGCTTTTCTGCTGATGGTACCGGCACTTTGGGCAATCCCCGCCTTAATGGCGCGATAGAACTGAGTGGGGCCAGCTATGAACACCGTCCCAGCCATACCCGTATCGCCAATATTGATTTTTATGCGCGCCTGACACCACAGGAGTGGCGTATTGAGAGGGGGAGCGCCACTGTTGTCGATGGTGGCAGTATAAACCTGGGCGGGGTCATATTTTTCCCCGGACAGGCCCCGGCGAGGATGGATCTCAGCCTGAATCTAAAACGGGCCCATTTACTGAACACACCTGCGGTGCGCGGTGCTATTAGCGGGCAGGCGACTCTGACCGGTACAGCGGAGAATGCTCAGGTTGCAGGTCGCTTCACTTTGCGTCCTTTATCTGTACAAATTGAACAGTGGATCGGTAGTACTGTGCCGGAAATACAGGTGACGGAAGTTCAAGTAGATGGCGAGCAGATGGAACGCACTCCGCCACTACTCAGCAAATTAGGTTTAGCTGTAGAAGTAATTTTGGATCAGCAATCCTACGTGCGCGGCCTGGGGCTCAATTCCCAATTGCGTGGCCAGGTAAATATTCAAGGGACTGCAGCCAAGCCTGAGGCCTCAGGTAAATTGACCATTGTGCGGGGCAGTTTCGATTTACTCGGCAAGAAATTTGATTTACAAGAAGGGGAGATACGCTTCGAAAATAATGAGGTTGCCGTTAATGTCGAGGGGGTATATGAACACAGTGGTGGAGAGATTACCGCAACGATCTCCGGCAATACCTCCGACCTGGATATTAACTTTAGCTCCGACCCTTCGGCCTCCCAGGATGAAATCTTAGCGCAACTGCTTTTCGGCAAGTCGCTTTCAGATATTTCTCCGCTGCAAGCTGTGCGTTTGGTCAGCGTAATACGAAGCCTGCAAACTGGCCGTGCATCTCTGGATCCTGTGGCTAAAACCCGTGAATTATTGCGTTTAGACACCCTCAATATCGAGCGAGCTGAAGGAGATGAGGGGGATGAGTATGCCCTTAGTTTGGGTAAATACATCACCAACCGGATCTATGTGGAGTTACAGCGCAGTACCGACCCCTTAAGCCCCTGGCAGGCCGAGATGCAGATAGAAATTCGCGATAATCTTAATCTTGAGTTTAAAACGGCTGACCAAGGTGATAGTGGTTCTGGTAGTGTGGAATTACAGTGGAAGAAAGATTATTAATTTGAAATTAGTGGTAGTTATTAAAAGTTATCAATAAGTATATGATGGGTTACTTTCGACTTGGCGGTTAATAACTTGGATTGTTTACTTCGTTTTAAAGGTAATCTATGACTGGATCATAAGTTGACCCAGTCATTTAGCCAGCCTGTGATGTCAATGTATACAAGTACTATAGATATGAGTAAATGGCTGAGTCACTCTCTTTCTTCTTTTGCAAGTATTTTTTGCATGGATAATACAGAATTGCAATCAATGCAATCCAATAGAGATAGGTTCTCATTAAATTTGGTTCGTAGCCCTCTGGCCAAACCTTAGAACCGTTGAAGAAATTAATTGCAACTCCAAACTCCATATATGTCCAAAGATGTGCAGATAAGTTGATAATCGGTACATGTAAGAGATAGAAGAATAGCGATGCCTGGCCGTACATCAGAAATACATCTAACATTCTGTTTTTTCTATTTTCTACAAGAGCCATTGTTAGTAGGACTATACTCATCGTCATGACAATGTAGCTGAATGACATTGGATACTTGGAAGTGTTTATAAGGCTAAGAATGCTTCCGTCGGAATTCCAGGGGCTTGGATCTCCAAAACTTAGAATCCTCGATCCGACAAACAGGGTTGCTAGTCCGGTAGCAGCTATCAATAGCAGGCGCACTCTCTGCTTGGTTTCTACTTCATAAAGAGAACCAGAGGCATACCCTAAATACATTAAGGCAAATAGGGGGATTATGTTGTAAGCGGCAAAAATACCCGTATCAAATTCAAATAGCTTAAACCCACTGCGAACATGCGCCAATATCCAAATCCACTCATAATTTCCCAGCAGCTGGCGAATGTAATCGTCGTTTATATAACCATGCAGTCCGATTAAAGCCAGGCAGGACGCAATAGTTAACTTTTTAGGAAGGTATATAAGGCCTGCAAGAAGTATCATCGATACTCCCAGAGCCCATATAACCTGGACAAAAGCAAAATTGTAGTCAAACTGCCAGGAAAGATTTATCAGGGTAAGCTCAAGCAGGATCAATACCATACCCCTTACCATTAAAAATCTGGCGAGTTCCTGTTTGGAATTCAGTTTTTTACCATGAAAATACGCACTCAGCCCAGTTAGGAATATAAAACCTGGGGCACAAATATGTGTAATCCATCGAGTTAAAAATAGTGCAACAGACGATTGTGATAGATCAAGAGGGTCAAATTGAGTAGAGGTCCAAAAATCTCGAGTATGATCGAGAGCCATAATAACCACTAAAATACCTCTAGTGATATCTATTGCAGGGTATCTCAATTTTTTATCTCCAAGTTGATGGTTTGTATTTATTGGTTGTTTATAGAGATGGTTTTCCTTCGTTGCTATCTTGCTGTGGGGAATTTAATTCGAATGGCTGAAACCCCTTTTTTTAGCTTTTGAAATTTTGGTGGAAGCTGCAGCAGGTTTTCTATAAACAACCCTTGCCGCTAGGTGGGTTAGCTCATCGGAGAAGCTTACTTTTAAATTCACCTCAAGTCACTGGTCTTGATGGTGAATCTATGAAGTGTGGCTTCAAATTGGTAAGTATTATTTACGGTTAGGGTTGGGTATTATTGGTCGATACAGTGAAGGTTTCTTGGTTAGACTATCGTGCCATTTAGGGAGTGTGCTGGGAATTTTCAGGCCTTAGTTTTTTAATGTTTAGTAATCCCATCGTAATAATAAATTTTGATAGCTAAAATTTCCCCTGCTATCGAAAATTTGGCATTTTCAGTTGAGGTCTCTTCTATTCTTCAGAAGACCTCGAGTGTTTGGTGATTACCATATCTGTAATTTCTAAAGTACAGCCTTTCTTGGGAGGACCATTGACTCCCCAATTGTCGATAACAATCATCATCGATTTGTCAAAAACTGTAGGACCTTTCTCGCGGTAGGCATGCCAGAGTTGGTTGGAACTGTCACATCTTGTCTCTGTAGCATCACATACTCGAATATCCCATTGGTAGGTACCGTTATTCGGCCCCGAGAGAACCTGACTGGAAGTGAACGTAATATGCTGCTTAGTACCATTGTTTACTCTTATAGCACCCTGTTGATTAACCCAGCCTGCCTGCTTGGGGCGGTCTCCCCAGTTAGAAGCGAAGCCGCCGGGGCCATTGGGGCCTTTAGTTTCTACAAAGTCCACCTCACGTTCTCCACCATCCCAACACCCCCCCAGTCGTCCACACCAGGGAAACATGTATACGGCGATCCACTCCGTCGGACTGCATCTACCTGCAGGGACATTAACCTTAAAATCAATCGCGGCAATATCCCGCATCCGTATATCTTGATCACCACATTGGACCGCAGTGGTATAAACACAAGAGCCTTTAAGATCCTGATTCATTGCGATCGTCGCTGATCCGGCTTTAGCACTTGGCTGATAATCAATCAAGGTGCACCGGTTGTATTGAGCAACCTTGTCATCTTGATGGTTAAATTGAGGCTGGCACCTGGTAGGCGAAGTAGCCGATGCTGCGTGAAACAAAAAAAGGCTGAAGATGCCGAGGAGTGGTGCGATTACTTTTGGCACGATATTAATTCCTGATGCGCTGGAATTTATCAAGACATCGGAGGGGATAAGGGAGAAATTTTTCAATATTATTGATTGTAGAACAGGCTTAGGTGACTGATCGTTTTTTCGAGTGGAAGTTCACTACCCAATTTTTATGAGGCTGAATCAGTCTAGATCAGCTCCTACTTGAGAATGCCATCTTTAACTGCCCCCTCTAGTTTGCTTCTAATTTCAGACCAAAGTACTTCACTTCCCATTCCAATACGTGCGTTTAAAGAAAATACTTGTTCCTTGGTGATGCCATACTGCTTCCAGCTGTGTCCCCCGCCATAAATGTTATGAAGTAGGGGCGGAATACGATCAATGGCTTTTGCAAAGCGGGCATCAGCGGTTTCTCCTGATTCGAATTCCTCCCATAGATTCACCAACTCTATATTCATATTTCCAGGTAACAGTGAAGCTAGGCGTTGCAACCCTTGCTTTTCTTTCGCTTTTTTCTCGCCTGTTTCACTTGAATAGATTATGGTATCCCCAGCATCAATCTCCCCAAGATCATGTATAAGAAGCATTTTTATTACCCGATCTATATTTAATGGGTCGTTTGAATAATCTTTCAAAATTAAAGCGCATAGGCAGACATGCCAGCTGTGTTCCGCGGAATTTTCGTAGCGCTTTAACCCCACTGGTCTCGTTTTTCGTTGTACATCTTTGAGCTTCTCTATTTCAATAATAAATTCGAGCGCTTTCTCAATTTCTTGCATTACAATTTCCTGGATTCATTTGTAGTGAGATTTTCTTGGTATTGGTCGCAGTCAATAAGCTGTCAATGTCAAATCGCGCTTCAATATAGAGTTGAAAATGGATGATTCATAATCCTGGATTGACTCTCCCATTGCCACCGACCAGGCTTGCTGGGTCTAACCGGTAGAAATGGCTCAGTTCATTGTAAAGTTCTGGATGTAGTGAACGCATGGCTTTGGGGGTTGTATAAAAACTTTCAGTCGCTACGGCAAAAAATTCAGCTGGAGATTGGGCTCCGTATAAATCCAGTACGGAGGGGCTATCGCCGGGAAGTTGACCAAATTCCGCTCTTTGCCGCAAACGATGAAACTCCCGGCTCATTACTTGGGCCCAGTTAGCACCATCACCGGATTTTTCAAAAAGTGGGCGGCCATCAAAGTAGCCGTCCTCTTCATCTACTTTGTGGGCAAACTCGTGCAGGGCAACATTGTGGCCTCGCTGGGGATGCTCTAGGTCTTCCGCCAGATCTCCCCAGGAGAGAACCACTGGTCCGCGGTAATGTGCTTCACCTTCCCGTGCACTACGTCTGGCGGTTTCTATATAGCCTTCCCTGTGGGTTTCATGGGCAACATAGGTATCCGGGTACAGGAGTATGGTATAGAGATTGGGATAGCAATCATTTTTGCGGCCCAACAACAGCAAGCAGGCATGGGCGGCGATGGCGACTCTCATTTTTTCATTGACTTGTAAGCCGTCACAACCGACAAATTCTTTGTCATTAAGAAAAAGGACGATATTACTGCACAGTTCTTGTTGTAGGTCGCTGTTTAGATGGTGATATAGCGGGAGCGTTTCTTTTAGCAGCTGTAACTGCTCTTGTGTGAGCGCTTGTGCGCGACGGTAGCGGATACTCCAGCGGCGATAAAAAACAGGTATAAGCCAGATGGCCAGGGCGAGCAGGATAATCGCAAGGAAAGCGGTCATAGGTTATTTGTCGATTGTTTAGCTGAAATATTCTCGCTAATTGAAAAGGCCTCACAGGGCGTGCCCTGGTGGTATTGCATCTGCCAGCGACCTTTGTTGAGCACCCAAATAGAGGAGCGTTTGCAGAAATCAGAGTAATTTCCCTGCTGGTCGCGGTGCGCGGATTGATACAGCAGTAATTGGACGGATTCAGAGAGCGTTAAGCATTGGTAATTCTGGCTGTGAATTGTCCATTCACTTTTTTTCTCTGACTGCATCAATGTGGTTATCAATTTAAAGTCAAAACTTCGGCCAGATTTTCCCACCTCTCTAAAGTCTGGGCTTAACAATTTTTCCAGTATTTTAATATTGCTGCGGGTGCCTGTGTCGTGCAGCATGGTTTCATACTCAATGATGCGATCCAAATCTGACGCCATTTTGACTGGCTCCTTACTTGAGTCTTTCCGGTTTTTTTTGCGTGGGTATATAGTAAGTCGAGCATATTGCAAGTTTGACCCTGCAGTTTTTCGAAATTATATAGATGGGGGAAAAGCGGTTTATTCACCGAGGTTTTAACCTCGTCCCCTTTAATAATTTTATAGTTGGGGAATTGTGCGCCCTTTTCAAGCCCCTTGATTCAAAAAACATTGACTGTTGATGTGTGCCTGATGGGCAGGACATTTCTCGTTTAGTGGAGATATGCGACTTGATTAATCACTATTCGATGCCAACACTTAGGGCGTCTTGGTGATTTTTCTGTCGCTTTGGAGATAGTTATGCTTATACGCTCCCTTATTGCTTTTTTAGGCTTAATGTTCGGCGTTCTTGTTTCGGCGGTTGCGCAGTCGGGAGGTGCGCCCTTAAAAGTGGCGATAGCTGGCGATGCCCCGCCCTATGTGATTAACCAGGCTACCAGTGGTTTGGAAGTGGATATTGTACGGGAGGCGCTTCCCGGTTATGCCGTGCAGTTTGAACAAATGGGCTTTGCAGAAACGGCCCCAGCCCTTGAACAGGGTAAAGTGCAGGCGGCGGTAAATGTGATGAAGAAGGATGATGGTCTTTTTTATTCCAACAATATGATCAGTTTTGCCAACTACGCAATTACCAAAGCTACCGACAAAATGAAAATTGATAGTATTGCGGATCTTGCCGGCAAGAAGGTGATCACTTGGCAGGGTGGACCCATGGATTTGGGGCCGGAATTTGAAAAAATGTATGGGCCCAATGGCACACAGCGCCAGAATATTATTCAGGCTCCGACAGCTCCCGATCTTGTAGCGCAATTTTGGAAGATGAAAGATGTTGTGGCGGTTGTGGACATGGAATTATTTAAGAACTTGAGTAATAAAATGGGCCACAAAATGGATCAGGTTAACCTTTTCCCAATTTTTGTTCCAATGACCGATTTCCGCGTAGGGTTCCGTGACCAGAAGGTGCGTGATGATTTTAATACCGGGCTTGCCAAGCTATGTAGCAGCGGTCGCTATAAGGAGTTATTGAAGAAATATGATGTGGTTCAGAAAGAAAATATCTGCAATTAAGCCTATGAGTTAGCTTCCTTTCTGCAAAAGTATGCAACAGAAGTAGGCGAAAGGGGGGCCGGGTTGTTACCTGGGTCCATTTCTTCCTTGAGGAGGCTACTAGCCTGTTCTTAGCTAAGCTGAATGGTCACTAGTAGGCTAAGGCTGAGAAGGTAAAGGTAAAAAGGCGAGCTAAAAATAAAAAGGGCCCGTAACTTGCGTTACAGGCCCTTTCTGTATGGCGCGCTCGGGAGGATTCGAACCTCCGACCGCCTGGTTCGTAGCCAGGTACTCTATCCAGCTGAGCTACGAGCGCGTTATGGATGCGAACTATAGTCAGTTGAGCTGCTTAAGTCAACTGATTTTTTAGGAAAATCCTTTAAAAATCCGCAACTTATCGAACTTTTTCGCCCTCTGCTGTGGGCTCAGTGAGTTCGACAGGGCGCGAATTCTGCCGTGTAGGAGATGACTTTGCAAGCCCTTTTTAAAAATAGTTGCTCTTGGCCTTGAGGTGGGATTGTCCAGCATTTTAAGAGCGCCTTCTCCTGTTGGTAGGCTTGATGCTCATGAGTCGATACGCGCAACATCTCAGCACAGTTGGCGGAGAACTATACTGATTGTTTCAGCATAAAGTGTCTGCCTTGCAGCTTGAGGAGGGCAGCCTATCCCAAGTACAGCGAGAACTTATGGCAATTGAGGATGACGACGAAAAAAGGAAAAACCCGTCACCGGAGGAGCCGGGCTCCCCTTTTACTGGTCAGTCTCAGCAGGGCCCATTGGGCTGGTTGCTATATGTCATTCTCCTATTCCTGGTTATCCTTACTTTTCAGTATTGCTCGAACGGACAGTTTGGGTCAGAGAGGGAAGTCTTGGCTTATAGCGACTTCAAGGATGCTCTCAGCAGGGGGAAAATTGCCAGTGTCCTCTTTGAAGGGCAGCGAATTACCGGAGTCTTTAAGCGGCCCACCAATTCCCAACCAGAAGGGAAGAGCGGAGCAAAGGATAAAACCGAGAAGCCAGAAGAAAAGCGCTTCACCACCACTTTGCCCCCGGTTCAAGATCCAGCGTTACTCCCTCTATTGGAAAAACAGCAAGTAACAATCCAAGCGGAATCGCCCCAAGGGGGATTTTGGCAGAGGATGGCGATACTGCTGTTGCCATGGGTTCTGATAATAGCGCTACTGGTCTGGTTAGGGCGACGAATGCAGGCCCGTATGGGGGCAATGACTCCCGGTAGCCCCTTCAGCTTTGCCCGATCACCTGCTAAACGCTATGAACGCAGTGAGTCCCAAGTAACCTTTGATGATGTGGCCGGTCTTGCCAATGCCAAGAGGGACTTGCAGGAAATTGCCGGCTACCTAAAAGATCCTGATCACTACCGCAAACTCGGGGCCAAGATTCCCCGTGGAATTCTGTTAATGGGGCCTCCGGGTACGGGCAAAACATTGATGGCTAAGGCCCTGGCTGGAGAGAGCGATGCGCCTTTTTTCAGCATCAGTGGCTCAGAGTTTATCGAGATGTTTGTTGGCGTTGGGGCATCGCGGGTGCGAGATATGTTTGCGGAAGCTAAGAAAGAGGCTCCTGCGATCATTTTTATCGATGAGATCGACTCGGTGGGGCGAGCGCGTGGCACCGGTCTTGGAGGGGGCCACGACGAGCGTGAGCAAACCCTCAACCAGATTCTTGGGGAAATGGACGGTTTTGATCCCCAGGAGGCGGTGGTAGTGATTGCCGCAACCAACCGCCCCGACGTGCTGGATGCGGCACTGCTTCGCCCTGGACGCTTCGATCGCAAAATTACCCTGGATTTACCGGACAAACCCGCTCGCAGGGAAATCCTGAGAATTCACTCAAAAAATGTCCCGTTACACGGAGAGGTTGACCTGGAGCATCTTGCCGCTTTGACTGCGGGCTTCGCGGGGGCGGACCTGGAGAACCTGATTAATGAGGCGGCTTTGCTGGCGGGCAGGCAAAACAAGGAGGCCGTGGATATGGATTGTCTGTTACAGGCCAGGGACAAAGTAGTACTCGGTGGAGAGCGGGAAGTCATAATGGGGGAGGATGATCGAAAAACGGTTGCCTATCATGAAGCTGGCCACGCACTCACCGCAACGTTGCTACCCCATGCCGACCCACTGGAGAAAGCCACCATTATCCCGAGAGGGCACAGCCTTGGGGCAACAGAGCAGATTCCTGCGGAAAGTCACCACAATATGAAGGTGAGTTACCTGCGTGACCGTATCGGCGTGATGCTGGGAGGAAGGGTGGCCGAGCAGGTGGTATTTGATGAAGTCAGCAGTGGGGCAGAATCTGATCTGAAGCAGGCCACCCGTTTAGCCCAACATATGGTGACGCATTGGGGCATGAGCCGGAAACTGGGGCCGGTGGCCTTTCGACGCGGAGAAGAACATATCTTTCTGGGTAAGGAAATGGCACAGCAGAAGGATTTTAGCGAACATACTTCTGAAATTATTGATGATGAAGTGATCGCTTTGGTCAGTGAGATCGAGAAGGAAGTTCAGAATCTTTTACAGAAACATCGCAAAAAACTCGATGCTCTAGCGGAAGCTCTGTTGGAAAAGGAGACTCTGGATGCGAGAGAAATAAACAAAGTGATCGCACTAGAGGAAAAGGGGGAGTCCTAGTCTATAAGCCAACCTAACTAAGGCTACTCGGGGAGTCGGGCATATCGCTGGGCAGTATTGTATATATCGAACTGATAAGGATTTACCGATCAACTTTATCGACTGGTAGCTCGTAGCTTGCTAATCAATCGCTAGCAACTTGTTTATTCTGGCAATTAAGTGATTGGACTTGGTGGTCAATCCCTGATTTTCGCAAATGTGAGAAATCTGTGTTTAGGGTCTTACTGTTTTAACAAAATATTCATAAGTACCATTTACTAATGCTTTTTATTACTCGAGTAATTTTGCTGACTGCTAGGTCTTGTGTCGGGTCTTATTTATTGGGGGGGTGAAGGTACTTTTGTATTGGGTTGTGGTTTGCTGTTGTATATCGGAAGAGAGTGGCTGATGTGCCTTTTTTCTAATTGTACGCGGTGAGCATGCATTGTGATTCCCCCCTTTTTTAGCGGGATTTACAGTTTTGGGGAATTAAAAGATCGCACTTAAATAGTGCATATTTAGCTTTGTTTTTTCGTCCTATTTTAGTTTTCGCTTTGCGAGCGAACTTTCCGGACTAATTGAGTTATTTTTATGGTTATCCGCGATAAATAGACTTCCACAGGGCGTGGCTAGCCTGTAATCTGTTTGCGTCACAGAAAACATGCGAATTCTGTGTCTCTTTATCAGCGCGGTCTTGGATCGGAGTCTCGCAAAGTCGGAATCTCCACAGAGAGAGTAGAGCGGCGAGATCAGGCAGTACCGATTGCGATAAGTCCGTTGTTGTAGATAAAAACAATAAAACAATGGAGAGAAAACATGGGAAGTCCGTCAAAACTCAAGCAGCACACCGCTCTGCTTTCCGCCTGTTCAGTAGCGACTCTTTGGTTGGCCAGTGGTGCTATCCCTAGCTTTGCCGCTGAGGGTTCGGTCGGTACTCTTATGGAAGAGGTGCAGGTTACCGCCCGTAAACGCGCCGATGCAGAAATCCTGCAGGAGGTTCCCGTAGCGGCCACCGCCTACTCCGGAGATCAGCTAGAGGCCCTGCACACCAAGGATCTGCAGAGCCTTTCCTTCAAAATGCCCAACGTCCAGTTGGAAGATGTGGGCACTGTTAAAAACACCGCTAACTTTACCGTGCGTGGTCTGGGTATCAATAGTTCCATTCCCTCTATTGACCCCACCGTTGGTGTGTTTGTGGATGGTATGTATCTGGGAGTGAACGCCGGTGTGGTGACCGATCTGTTCGACCTGGAAGGTATTGAGGTGTTGCGAGGCCCGCAGGGGTTGCTGTTTGGCCGCAACGTTACTGGTGGCGCGGTGGTAATAAAGACTGCGCGTCCCACGGATGAATTTACCACGCGTTTTAAATTATCCACGACAGACGATCTCGATACTGTCGCAGCTGGTTCCATTAATGGTGCCATTTCCGATAGGGTCAACGGCCGTTTAACGGTTTATTACAATGATGATCGGGGTTGGTTCGAAAATGTTGCTACTAACAACGATAATGCCGGTGCCTCCGATAGCTGGTTTATTCGGCCTAGCTTTAGTATCCAGCTGAACGAAACAGCGGAGCTGTTGGTGCGCATGGAGCACGGCCGTATGGATTCCGATGGTGTGGTAGCGCAAAACCGTGGTTATGAATCGACCTATGTTCAGACTATGGAAGGTATGAAGCTTGCTCCAAGTGCCCCTCTCATTGCTGCGTCAATTGGCATCGATGATTGGGATAACGGCAAGGACTCTTTTGAAGTGGCCCAAAATGAAGAAGGTTACCAGAAAGATGAGTGGAGCCAGGTTATTACCGAGTTCAACAAGGATGTCGCCTTTGGTGATGGCACCATCACCAATATTCTCGCCTGGAGGGAATATGAGGCACGGGGTGTAGGTGATATCGACTCCTTGCCTATCACGCTCTTCCATGCGGATTCCAGTGTGGACCAGAGCCAGCTCAGTAATGAGCTGCGCTATGCTGGTCGCTTTGGTCGAACCGCCCTGACCACTGGTATTTACTGGTTTAGCCAGGATGTCACTTACTTGGAAAATCGTCTTTTAAGTTTTGGGACAATTGACTGGACAGGTGGCGGCGAGCAGGATCACCGTACTTATGGCGTGTTTGCCCAGGCCGATATTGACCTAAATGAGGCTTGGGTCTTGACCCTGGGGGGGCGCTATTCCAGTGAGAAAAAAGACGCAAAAATTGCCTCTATTCCCCTAAACCTTTGTTCTCTGGATGGTTGTGTAGGTTACGACTTTGAAGACAGTGAGAGCTGGAATGCTTTCACACCTAAGGTGGGTCTGCAGTGGACCGTCTCCGATGATACACAGTTGTATACCTTCTGGACCAAGGGTTTCCGCAGCGGCGGCTACAATTTCCGCAATGCCGGCATTAATCCCCTAACCAAAATGCCTTATACACCACAGGTAACTGATCAGGAGGAACAGAACAGCTTCGAGATCGGCGCCAAAATGGATTGGCTGGATGGACGCCTGCGTACCAATATGGCCGTCTTCCACAATACCATTGATGATATGCAGCGCGAGGAAAACCTTCCTGATGCGGTAACTGGGGTTGCTCAGATAATCCGCAACACCGCCGATGCCACTATTCGTGGTGCAGAGTTCGAGGCGATGGCGGCGTTGAGTGAAAACCTGCTGTTTACTTTCAATGTCGGTTATGTGGATGGGGATTACGACAAGGTACTGGGCGATCTGAATGGGGATGGCCTTGTAGATGGCACAGATCTTGGTCTTGAGATTCCTCGCCTGGCTCCCTGGACCTACGGAGCAGGTTTTATTCACGATCTGCAGTTAGGCGCCTATGGCACCCTGACTTCCCGTGTGAATTTTAATCACCGAGATGAAGCCCCTTACACTGATGACAACCGCGGTATGTTGTCAGAAGTGGACATGGTGGATTTCAGCATCGGCTATACACCGGATAATGGCAGCTATACCGTTTCACTATTTGGCAAGAATATGCTGAATGAGATGGCGGAAGGCAATAATACTCAGTTGCCGCCACTTATGGGAGGTGTTGGCGCCAGCTTTACTCCGCTAAACAAGGGGCGTGTTATGGGGGTGGAGTTCCTCTACGAGCTTTAACAGCGCGGCATACCCTCTTCATTAACTGGGGCCTTGCTCAACGTTAATGGACTTTATGTGGCTGGGGACACTTGCACACTAAATCGGCGAGTGTCCCCGGCCATAATCGTTTTTACCTACCTGTAATTTCCCCTCATTAGCGGTACAGTAGTGCCCAGTATCCCCTGATGGTATTTAGAGTTTGTCGCCATCGCTTAACCGGGTCGTGAAGAATTTAAAGGAGTGAATCATGCGTGCTATAGATCTGCCGGAATATGGCGGCCCCGAAGTCATGCGGCTGGCGAACCTGCCCAAGCCTGAGCCAGCTCCTGGGGAAGTGTTGATTGAAGTGGCCGCTGCGGGGGTCAATCGTCCCGATATTGTTCAGCGCAAAGGCCATTACCCACCGCCTCCGGGCGCCTCGCCAATTCTTGGGCTTGAAGTATCTGGGCGGGTGGCAGCGGTGGGGGATGGTGTTGAGCGCTGGAAAGTTGGCGATAAGATCTGCGCGCTGACTAATGGTGGTGGCTACGCGGAATTTGTCGCCGTACCCGAGGGGCAGTGTCTACCAATACCCGGCTCTATATCCATGGTGGAGGCTGCGACTTTACCGGAAACTTTTTTTACGGTTTGGGCCAATGTGTTCGACCGGGCTAGGCTGCGAAGTGGTGAAATTTTTTTGGTGCACGGTGGCAGCTCGGGTATTGGTACTACCGCTATTCAGTTGGCACACCAGCTGGGTGCCAGGGTTTTTGCCACCGCCGGTTCCGCAGAAAAGTGCGCAGCTTGTGAGCAACTTGGCGCAGAGCGGGCGATTAATTATCGGAAAGAGGATTTTGTACAGGTAGTACAGGAAGCTACCTCGGGCCACGGAGCGGATGTCATTCTGGATATGGTGGGAGGTAGCTATATTGAACGCAATATTCAGGTAGCGGCTAACGACGGGCGCATAGTAAATATTGCCTACTTGCAGGGAGCCAGTGTTGAAGTGAATATGTTGCCGGTCATGTTGAAGCGACTTTCCCTGACCGGATCGACCCTGCGGCCGAGATCTACACGGGTTAAGGCCAATATTGCCCACGCCTTGGAGTCCCAGGTTTGGCCATTAATTGAAGCTGGCAAAATTCATCCCCAGATTGCTGCGCACTTCCCCCTGGAGGAAGTTGTCGAGGCGCACCGGCTTTTAGAGTCCGGCAAGATTGTTGGAAAAATTGTGCTTACCTTGTGACCTTTGACGAATCCATGTAGTTGGCTAAGGTGCGGAATAGTTGGGTATCTGCTGAATAACCCCCTCTGGAGTATTTTGTGGAGAACAGTAACTAGGTTCCGGCAATTTACGCCGGGGCACTGTTACACTGGCATCATCACTCATCATTTCCAGATAGGCTTTATAGAGATTGCTTATATTGCGCACATACTGTACGGGTTCGGAACCGCGTACATAACCATAACGCGCACGTTTAAAGTATTGAGGCTGGGCCAGCTTCAACATGGCGACCTCGACATTGTCGAACCAGACATTGGGGTCTAGGCCCAGCTGTTCGGCGAGGCGCTGTGCATCGAGAAGGTGACCATAACCGGCATTGTAAGAGGCGAGGGTGAACCAAAGTTTGTTTACTGTCGGCAGGGAGGGGTTAAACCTGTCTCTTACCCAATCCATATATTTGACTCCCGCTTTAATACCGCGTTCTGGCTCAAACAGCGGTGGAGGGAAGCCCATTTCCTCTGCAGTTGCCGGCATCACCTGCATCAACCCCTGGGCACCGACAGGAGAGACTGCTTTGGGATTAAAATTACTCTCTTGCCACATTTGCGCGACGATCATGCGCCAGTCAAAATCGTACTTATAAGCGGATTCTTTTACCAGATCATCATAAGGTGAGAGGTTTTCGCCTGGAATTACCCGACTACTCACCCTCTGCATAAAGCGTTTATTGGGCTCAAAATAGGCTGCATAATCTTTTTTATATTGTGCTGTTTTTCTGTAGCTTTCTATAAATTTATTCAGGTTTTTCAGCAGGTGCCAGTTCTGACGCAATACGAGCCACCCCTGGGGTTGGGGATCGCCGAGTAGAGTGCCCAGCACAAGATTTGGCTGTACCGAGGCTTCAATTTTTGCCCGTCCGGAGTGGGAAATGGTTGCATCAATCAGTCCGTCTGCAATCAAAGAAAATATTTGTGACTGAGACATATCTGGCGGAGCTACCTGAATTTCCACATCGATACCGGCATCGCGCAATGTTTTTGCAGTGTCAATAAATGAAGAGTAGGCGCGTAAGGTCAGTTTTCGACCGTTCAGATCCTGGATTTGTTGGATTGGGGGTTTATCTTTACTGCTAACTATCTGGTCTGCGGATTCCACATAGGGTTTGGTAAATACCATTCCCTTTTCCTCATAGGAAGAAGTGATATTGAGCTCTGATCCGGCAAAGTCCCCACGCCCGGCTCTTAACCAATCTGCCAGAGCCTCTTCATAGGGCACTACAATTATTTGCAATTGTAATTTGTGTTTGTCTGCGAAAGCTTTCGCCAAGTCATAGTCAAAGCCCATCAGTAGGCCTTTCCATAGGAAATAGGTTGTGGGCCCGTTGTAAGTCAGCAGGCGGATAACTCCAGATTTTTTAATTCCTTTCCAATCAGTGATTCGCTCTTCCTGGGCTTTTACCAGGTTGCGGGTAAGAAAATTATCCACCGTGGAATTGAGGCGTTTGTTATCTTTACGCATCCCCCAGGCAATGTTTTGCACCTCACTGACATAAGCGCCCAGGCGCAAGTCATCTCGGTAATTGCGCAAATCTTCTGCTGAAAAATCCTCGAGAACCGCTACCCAATTGTTCTTCTTGTTGAGCATGTCTACCAGGCCATCGCGATTACCGTGGATAACAAATTCCCTTGCGCTGAGATTGGCATTGGGATATTTGGCGATTAATTGTTGCGCCGTTTCCATATTGGCCGATCCCTGCGGCACAATCAGTTCGACATTTTTTAACTTGCTCGGGTCACTGATGTCTGGTCCAGAAGTTCCTGTGACGAGCTGCTGGCGGGAGTTACGAATGGGGATGCTAAAGTCGATAATTTTTTTGCGGGCATCAGTCACTGTCAGGTTGTAAGCGATAATGTCGGCCTCGCCGGCAATTAACATTTCTACCGCTTTATCCGGGGACGGGGCCTTTATCCATTTGGCTTCCAGTTTTAATTGTTTGGCAAGTTTATTCCCCAGCTCGAAATCACGCAGGCTGACTACGCTGTCTCGGGGAAGTAAATTTTCCGAAGCGCCTGTCAGGTTAACAAAGCGGATGGTGCCGTGTTTTTTAATTTCCTTGAGATCGCCGGTCTCAATGTAATTGACCTGTTGTTCTTTTGCGGGAGTAACCGGGGGACTTTTGCTCTCCTTTGCTTGGGTATTCGCTTGAGAGCTACTTTCAGAAGTGGCAGTAGCTTGATTCGTACTTTTGTTCTCAATGCTCTCGGGTGCTTTTGGGGAGCATCCGGCAAGCGCGAAAATTAGTACGAAAAGGTATATTAAAACCCAGCAATAAGGGCTGGTAGTTTTATAGCGACACCTCATAGATAGCTCCAGAAGCTCTCTACAGGTGGATTATAGTGTCGTGCCCCGGCAGCCCATTTGCTGGGTTTTCTTGCTAGTCGATGCTCTCTACTTTGGCAGAGAAGTGACCGCGGGCCAGTTGAACGTCAATCTTCTGGTTAATTTCTAGTGCGCGGCTGTCTTTTATGGCACGCCCCTGTGAATCCTTAGCGATGGCATAACCCCGCTGTAAAACTGCCAAGGGGCTCACATTGTTGAGTAGCTGTGCCTGGTGATTGAGCCTGTCAGCTTTTTGCAGCAAAAGGCGCTCCGCAGCACGTTGCAAGGTATTTTGTGCCTGCCTAAGTTGCTCGCTTTTTTCCTGCAATTGTCGCTGGGGTTGGCAGTGGGCAAAGGCCCGCAAGGTTGCTGTCAGTTGGCTGCGGCGCTGCTGGATTTGCTGTTGCCCAGCCGCCAGTAGGCGCATCTCCAGGTGATCAAGTCGTTGCGAGCGGTTCTGTAGTTGTTCGCGCGGGTGGCGCAACCGATTTCGATTCAGCATGACTTGCTGTTGTTGATGGCGTATTTGCTGCTGAATGGCCCGATATAATCGAAGTTTGCTGTGTTCCAGGCGTTGAAATAACTCAGCGGCATTTGCACTGGCAATTTCCGCAGCCGCAGAGGGGGTGGGTGCACGCACATCGGCGGCGAGGTCAGAAACCGTCGTGTCGGTCTCGTGACCCACGGCGGAGATTGTGGGAATAGGGCAGGACGCCAAAGCCCGCGCCACAACTTCTTCATTAAAGGGCCAAAGGTCTTCCAGTGAGCCACCACCGCGACCAACAATTAGCAAATCGTGGCGACCGCTACGCCCCGCCTTTTCAATAGCTTCGGCTATTTGCTGTGCAGCCCCCTGGCCCTGTACTGCCACTGGCCAGAGTTCAATTTGCGCTCCAGGGTGACGTCGTCCCAACACATGGATCATGTCGCGAATAGCGGCGCCGGTCGGGGAGGTGATAATGCCAATATTGGTGGGTAAATAGGGCAGGGTGCGTTTACGGGCGCTATCGAACAGCCCTTCGGCTTGAAGCTTGGCCTTGAGCTGTTCCAGTTGGCGCATCAGGGCGCCAAAGCCGGCCTCCTCCATATGCTCCACAATCAGCTGGAATTCACCGCGGCCCTCGTAAAGGCTCACCCGCGCTCGGATCAGTACTTCGCGGCCGTTTTGTGGGCGAAAGGTCACACTGCGGTTGCGTCCGCGGAACATGGCACAACGCACCTGGGCGCGGGCATCTTTCAAACTAAAATACCAGTGGCCGGAGCTGGGCACAGTAAAATTGGAGATCTCCCCACTGATCCACAGTAAGGGTACGCTGCCCTCCAGAAGCTGCTTCACCTCCCGGTTGAGGTCGCTAACCGAGAGGACGCTACGCTTGGTGTTGGGGGCTGCGGAGCTGGATTGCATCTGTGCTTCTCAAGTGAAAACTGGCGGAGCAATATTGCAGCATCCCCCTTTTAGGTAAAGTGCTTTGCTCGTTTAATTCGATTTTCCGTAAATTGTCATTTGCGCTTTTTTCCTTGAGAGGTATAATCGCGCCGATACCCAATCCCGCCTATTCGAGGTTTGAGTGTCAACAATGTCTGAATCCAATCTGCGCATCGCGCGCGAAGCCCTCACTTTCGACGACGTCCTACTTGTGCCCGGTTATTCCGAGGTGACTGCCAAGGATGTCAGCCTTAAAACCAAGCTGTCCCGCAACATTACCCTGAATATTCCCATTGTCTCCGCCGCTATGGATACAGTGACGGAATCGCGCCTGGCGATTGCCCTGGCCCAGGAAGGTGGCATCGGCATTATCCACAAGAGTATGTCTATCGAAGAGCAGGCTCTTGCGGTGCGCGCCGTGAAAAAATTTGAAGCCGGTGTGGTAAAAGACCCGATTACGATCGAGTCGGATGCCACTGTGCGCGAATTGATCGCCCTGACTACCCATCACAATATTTCCGGTGTTCCGGTGATGGATAGGGGAGATTTGGTGGGTATCGTCACCAGCCGCGATGTCCGCTTCCTCACCGACCTGGATGTGAGTGTTGCCAGTGTGATGACGCCAAAAGAGCGCCTGGTAACTGCCCACGAAGATGCTTCCTCTGATCATGTACGTGAATTGCTGCACAAGCACCGCATCGAGAAGGTGTTGGTGGTAAACGATAATTTCGAGCTGCGTGGTCTGATTACTGTAAAAGACTTTAACAAGGCAGAGCAGTATCCGAACTCCTGTAAAGATTCCGATGGTCGCTTGCGTGTTGGTGCCTCAGTAGGTACCAGCCCGGACACCGATGACCGCGTGGCGGCATTGGTAGAAGCCGGTGTTGACGTACTGGTTGTGGATACCGCCCACGGCCATTCCCGCAACGTGATTGATCGTGTACGTCGCATTAAAGAGATGCACCCCCAGGTGGATGTGATCGGCGGCAATATTGCAACTGGCGATGCCGCGCGCGCACTGGTGGAAGCTGGTGCGGATGCAGTGAAAGTCGGTATTGGCCCGGGTTCTATTTGCACCACCCGAATCGTAACGGGTATCGGTGTGCCCCAGGTCACTGCAATTGCCGAGGTTTCCGCTGCTCTCGAAGGTACCGGTGTGCCCATGATCGCCGATGGCGGCATCCGCTACTCCGGTGATATCTCCAAGGCAATTGTCGCTGGTGCCTCCTCGGTAATGATGGGTTCCATGTTTGCCGGTACCGAAGAGGCACCGGGTGAAGTGGAGCTTTACCAAGGGCGTACTTACAAATCCTATCGTGGTATGGGCTCCCTCGGCGCTATGGCACGCACACAGGGTTCCTCTGATCGCTACTTCCAGGATGCCAGCAAGGGTGCAGAAAAACTGGTTCCAGAAGGCATCGAAGGGCGTGTTCCTTACAAAGGTCCTCTGTCTGCCATCGTGCACCAGATGCTGGGCGGCCTGCGCTCTGCTATGGGCTATACCGGCAGCGTGGATATTGAAACCATGCGCACCCGTCCGGAATTTGTGCGGGTAACTTCTGCCGGCATGGGTGAATCCCATGTGCACGATGTGCAGATTACCAAAGAGGCACCCAACTACCCTGTGGGCGGACGCTAAGCCTCTCGGTGAACAACTTTCAGTACCAAGCCGCAAACGGACCTTTCAGGTCCGTTTGCCGTTATTTATTCTGTTAATGAGTCAATCATGAGCCAAGATATCCACTCCAGCCGAATCCTGATCCTCGACTTTGGGTCCCAGTACACCCAGTTGATCGCCCGCCGTGTGCGCGAGCTGGGTGTTTTCTCCGAAATTCGCGCCTTCGATATGAGCGAAGAAGAAATCCGCGAATACAACCCGAAAGGTATTATTCTGGCCGGCGGGCCTGAGTCCGTACCGGAAGAGGGTTCTCCCCGTGCGCCAGAAGCGGTGTTCAATTTGGGCGTGCCGGTACTGGGCATTTGCTATGGCATGCAGACCATGGCACATCAACTCGGTGGTGCTGTACAGGGAAGTAACATCCGCGAGTTTGGCTACGCCCAGGTAAAAGTCGAAGGCAGCTCCAACTTACTACGCGATATCAAAGATCACCTCAACGAGGACGGTGAAGCGCTGCTGGATGTATGGATGAGCCACGGCGATAAGGTTGTGCAGATGCCGGAAGGCTTTGAGCTGATGGCTTCCACCGATTCCTGCCCCATCGCCGGTATGTATTCCGCTGAGAAGAATTTCTTCGGTGTGCAGTTCCACCCGGAAGTTACCCACACCCTGCAGGGCATGCGGATCTATGAACACTTTGTTATCGATATCTGCGGCTGTGAAAAACTCTGGACGCCGGCCAATATTATCGAGGACTCCATCGCCAAAGTGCGCGAGCAGGTAGGTGAAGGCAAAGTGTTGCTGGGTCTTTCTGGTGGTGTCGACAGTTCTGTGGTGGCGGCACTACTGCACAAGGCGATTGGCGATCAGCTGACCTGTGTTTTTGTAGACAACGGCTTGTTGCGCAAAAACGAAGGCGATCAGGTAATGCAAATGTTCGCCGACAATATGGGCGTGCGGGTTGTTCGCGCCGATGCGGAAGAGGACTTCCTCTCGCGCTTGGCGGGTGTGGATGAGCCTGAAGCGAAGCGCAAAATTATCGGTAATACCTTTATAGAAATATTCGATCGTGAGGCTTCCAAGCTACAGAATGTCAAATTCCTGGCTCAGGGCACTATCTACCCGGATGTGATCGAATCCGCCGCCGCCAAAACCGGCAAAGCCCATGTGATTAAGTCGCACCACAATGTGGGTGGCTTGCCGGAAGACATGCAGTTCGAGCTGGTGGAACCGCTGCGCGAATTGTTCAAGGATGAAGTGCGTAAGATCGGCCTGGAGCTGGGCCTGCCCTACGATATGGTCTACCGCCACCCCTTCCCGGGACCGGGCCTAGGGGTGCGTATTCTCGGCGAAGTAAAGAGAGAGTACGCCGATATCCTGCGCGAGGCAGATGCGATTTTTATCGAGGAGTTACACAAGGCCGACTGGTACCACAAAACCAGCCAGGCGTTTGTGGTGTTCCTGCCAGTGAAGTCTGTCGGTGTGGTGGGGGATGGCCGCCGTTACGAATATGTGGTGGCACTGCGCGCAGTGGAAACCGTAGACTTTATGACAGCCCGCTGGGCGCACCTGCCCTACGAGCTGATTGAGAAAGTCTCCAATCGCATAATCAATGAGATTGAGCATATCTCCCGTGTAGCTTACGACGTATCGAGCAAACCACCGGCCACCATTGAGTGGGAATAAGCGTTTAATCCCGCGGCTTAAATGGGGTGCAAGGCACCCCATTTCCCTATTTTTCCCGCCAAGCGTGCCACTTTCCACAGCTGTGGTCTTTCACCTTTAGTAACCCTTATTTGGTTCGCCCGTCTCTCATCCCTCTCTGGTAATTCGCTGTAACTCGTTGATTTTTTAAGCGTTTCGAAAGCTGGTCATTTTTTCCTCAGATTGTCACACTGGTGCAACCATGGGCCTTTGCGAGGCGGAGGGAATAGTTATCCTCAGAGATATCCACAGATTCTGTGGGTAGCCTTTAGATGAGGGAAAAGGAGTGGATATCTAGCTTGCTGGAAGTGTCTGCGGGACACCTTTTGTACAAAGGCGCCCTTATGGCTGGTTAAAGTTGTTGGCGAAAGCTGATCAGTGCGGCGGTAACTGCTACGTTGAGGCTCTCCACACCATTTTGCATGGGGATACGCACTAACTCATTACACTGTTTGGCGACAGTATCGCTGACACCGTGGGTTTCATTGCCCAGCACAAAAATGGTTGGCTTGTTACCGGTAATCTCTGCCAGGGTCATTGAGGCGTGGGAGGATAGACCACAGATACGTGCGCCAGACTCGCGAAAGTCTGTCAGTGCGTCTGCCAGGGTTTCGCAACGCAGGATCTGGGTTTTAAACAGGGTACCGGTGCTGGCTTTAATAACCAGTGGATCTATTTGTGCGCAGCCTTTCCTCGGCAGGATGATCCCATCCACACCGCCGGCACAGGCAGAGCGGATAATCATGCCGAGATTCTGTGGGTTGGTAATACCGTCCAGAGCCAAAAGTTCGTAGGTTTTAGCCTCATTCCTGTGATTTTGCAGGAAGGTTTTATAACTACCGTAGTTGGGTAGGGCGAGATCCAGTGCCACCCCCTGATCCTGGCGGGAATTCTTCGAGATGCGGGAGAGCCCTTTGCGATCCCAAAAGGCGGTTTCTATCTGGCGCTCCTCGGCCAGGGCTTCCATGCGGCTGATCATTTGATCACGCCGGTTGCTGCTCGCCAAGTGCAGTTTGTGTACCGGGAGGTCTGGGTCTTCCAGTGCTTCGAGCACCGGTTTGCGCCCGTAAATAGTTAGCAGGCTGTCGAAAAAAGCTCTTTTTTTCAGGTATTCAGAGGAGTCTTTCACCGCAATGGCTCACTCAGTAGTTCGATCAATTTAGCCGCGCTTTCATCGGATAGCTGGCCGCGCCGCGCCAACTCTACACAGGCGAGGCCCAGTTGGCGATAGTGGTGCGCAAGTTCTGGCGATACCGACGTTAAGTTTTTTAGCTGGTTGGCTACGGTTTCCAGGTCACCCCGGGCGATCGGGCCGGTGAGGGATGTCTCCGGCCCCAGGGCCATATTGTTCTGAGCAGTCTGCAGGACAATGGGCTCCAGTAACTTGAGAGCGCTGTCGCGGTCGATGCCCGCCGCGGCGAAGCTGCGCAGGCTGAGGTCGATCAGCACGGTGAGATAGTTGCACGCGATCACCGAGCCGGCGTGGTACAGGGGCTTGTGCTGGGCTTCGATGGTGAGGGTCTCACAGCCTATGGTAATGAAGGCCTCCTCCAAAGCTGTAGTGGCAGAGCTGTCGCCCTCTAGAGCAACACTGCTGCCAGCGAGACTGTCGAGAGAGCGCATTGGGTCGGCAAAGCTGTGTACCGGGTGGGCACTGGCGAGGGAGGCAGGGCGCAGTCCTTCGAGTACTTGGGAGCTGAGGGCGCCGCTGCAATGGAAGGCAACAATGCCCTCGCGCTCGCCAAGGTAGTCAGCGAGGTGATCGGCTGTTGCAGCAATCTCGCTATCGCCACAGGCAATCAGCCAGAAGTCTGCCCGCTCCATGGATTCCAGCGCTGCTACTGCGCGCCCGGCGCCGATGAATTCGGCCGCTGCCTGTGCGCTATCCAGGCTGCGATTAAGAATCGATTGAACCTGAAAAACTCCGGCCTGTCGCCAAAGGCGTCCGAGCGTTTTCCCCAGGCGCCCGGCACCAATAATATTGAGTGTCTTCATTTGTTGCCGGCGAGGCAGTTCAGATAGGCTTTAACGGCATTTTCCAGGCCCATGCCGATGGCATCCACGGTTAGGGCGTGGCCGATGGAAACCTCCTGTAATCCCGGCAGGGTGCGGTAGCGGGGCAGGTTGACCAGATTCAGGTCGTGACCCGCATTTACCCCCAGCCCCAACTGGTGGGCGTGTTCGGCGGCGGCACAGTGGGCGCTGAAGATATCTTCAAGTTCGGGACTCTGCTTGGCGGCTGCCTCCGCATAGGGGCCTGTATATAGTTCAATGCGATCTGCACCCACATCCTTAGCCAGGCTGATCTGTTCCAGATCCGGGTCCATAAACAGGCTGACGCGTATGCCGGCATTCTTGAGCCTGGCGATCAGGGGGACCAGGCGCGGCCCATCCAGCTTGAGGTTGAAGCCGTGGTCAGAGGTCAGCTGATCGTTGCTGTCGGGGACCAGAGTGCACTGGTCAGGCTGAGTTTCCAGTGCGAGTGACATTAAGCCTGGGTAGTCCCCCTGGTGTTCGGCAAAAGGATTGCCCTCAATATTGAACTCAATACCATGGCGACTGCGGCAGAGGGCGGCCAGTTCGCGCACGTCATGGGGACGAATATGGCGTTGATCCGGCCGTGGGTGCACGGTGATGCCCTGGGCGCCTGCATCCAGACATGTCCGACCGTGGGCGGTGACATCGGGAAAGTTGCCTTCGCGGGAATTGCGGATCAGGGCGATTTTATTGAGATTAACACTGAGAGCGATCACTGCTTATTCTCCCTTGCTGTTGGTGGCGACGGCGTTGTCACCGGTGTCAATACGTTTGGCCTCAAGGATGCGGATGGGCATATTGGGGGCGCTTGGGTGCTGTCGGTAGAGGCCTCGAGGCTGCTCCACCATTTTTTCCACCACATCCATGCCCTCGACTACCCGACCAAAAACGGCGTAGCCGGGCTTGTCCTCTTGCGCGTCGAGCCTGGTGTTATCGACCAGATTGATAAAAAACTGTGAGGTGGCGCTGTCCGGGTCATTGGTCCTGGCCATGGAGAGCGTGCCGCGCAGGTTTTGCAGGCCGTTGGCGGATTCGTTGACGATGGGGTCTTGAGTTTCCTTTTTCTGGAAATCGAAAGTGAAGCCGCCGCCTTGCACAACAAAGCCCGGTACTATTCGGTGGAAGATGATCCCATTGTAAAAACCGCTGTTGGTATAGGTGAGGAAGTTTTCTACGGTGACAGGCGCCTCTTTGGCGAAGAGCTCGATTTGAATAACGCCCAAGTCGGTTTTCAGTTCCACGCGTGGATTTTTGGCCAGAGCGGGGAGGGCAAGGGCAGCACAGAGTAGCATTGCAAAAAGTTTACGCATCATCCTTAGTCCTTTAGGTTTCACGGCAGCCCATCGGTGCCGCCGCTTTTGTATTGGATGTGGGGCCCGTGGATACTACTTTCCCCGGGGCTCAATAGTATGCGATTTCGGTGAGAGTGGGCGAAATCAGTTCGCCCACTCCGAGTGGCGCTTGCGCGGACGCAGGTGAGGGGCAATCATTGCGAGCAGGGCGCCCAATAGCACCGATAGGGCGCCATACATATACCATTTGTGGCTTTCGCTACCGGATAAGCGCTGGATTTCCGCTTCTGCCATGGTTTTTTCCTGCTTGAGCAACTCGTGCTGATGCAGGAGTTTCTGGTGGCGTTCATTGAGAGCCAGGGCATCTGCCGATAGGGCTTTGAGGGTTTTCAACTCAGCTGCGAGCGTCTGGCTCTGCTGCTGGGCGGACTCCAGGGCGCTGCTCAGCTGACTGTTTTCCTCCTCTAGGCGGCGAACCTCACCGCCGAGGTTGCCTTCCATTTTTTCGAAACGCTCGAGGTTTGCTTCCGCCTCTTCCAGCTTGAGTTTTGCTACTGGTTCGGAGACCAGGTATTGGCGCCTCACCCAACCCTCTGTACCACCCTGGGTGCGCACGAGGGTCCAACCTTCTTGCGGGGCATCTTCGAGGACGCTGAGCTGGGTGCCGCTGGGCAGGCCGCGGTGCAGAATGCGGAACCCATTACCTTTGCCGGCTCGCATGGGAACATGTAACTGGTCGGTGATATAGCGGGTTTCTGCGGCCGCGGTCGCTGGGACTGCGTTGAGCAGTGTGGCGGCGATCAGGCCGCACAGTATTTTCTTCATTGCGATACAGCTTGTGCTTGTTGTTATTAGGGCAGTACTAATTTGAATGGCTTGACGGAGACTGAGGCGTAGACGCCAGCCGTCACATAGGGATCGCTGTCGGCCCAGGTTTGAGCCTCCTCCAGCGAGGGGAACTCGGCAATAACGAGGCTGCCGCTAAAGCCAGCCTCACCGGGCTCCTCACTATCAACGGTGGGGTGCGGCCCTGCCACCAGCAGGCGACCCTCGTCTTTGAGACGGTTGAGTCGGGCTAGATGATCGGGGCGCGCTTTTTTGCGCAAAGGGAGACTATCGCTAACATCTTCACTGATGATTGCGTACCACATTGTGAATCTTGCTCTTGTTAGTTAATCAGGAAATTTTGTTTTTTGTTATTGGGCAATCATGACTTCTTCCAGCTTCAACCCGGTTAGTTTGCCGATGCGGGAAAATAGAAAGAAGAGCACCAGCATTAAAATAATGGTGGCTGGCAGTGCGATTACTGGGTAGCTGAGTGCTGTCATTTTACCCAGCTCTTCGTTGAAAGCCTCTGTACCCGGGGGGCTTTGTAAAATAATTTTTGCTAGCACGTAATTGAGTACTGAGGATAGGAAAAAAGAGGCGGCGATCATCCAGGAGGCCTGTTGCAGAGTACGGTCGAAGGCACCCTGGTTACCTTTGCTGGCGAGGCTCTGTGCGATTTTATCGGTATCCAGAATCTGATCGTTGTACAGCAGGGTCTTAACCAGTGGCCAGCGGGTGTAGAGGGAGGCGACAGTGGCGATACCCAACAGGCCAGGAATGGCGGCTTCTTTAATGGCAATATACTGCGGGTCCAGTTCCAGCAGGCTGATACCGCCGGTAAGCATAATACTGATAATCCCAAGGGCGGAGAAGAAGTTGACCTTGCCGGAGCGAATGAGGTCACGCAGTCCGTAGCCGAGGGGAAAGGCCAGTGCGACCACTAGTGCCCATTTGGTGCCAAGCCAATCGTCCCCTGAGAGTTTGGTCAGGACCAGAGTGGGGATAACGATATTTAGAAGCAGGTTGCCGAGCAGGCCCTCTTTCTTCTTGGGCTTTTGCTGGGAGACTGGGGTGGTCGAATTCGTTTCGCTCATACTCAATTCCGGTGATAATGCCCGCGGGAAGTTAGTTGAGAAGTCACATTACAATGGCCTTCCAGGAAAACTCTTCCCCACTGACAATACTGCTGTCAGACTCCGGTTCCTCGTGGCCGCCAAGGGAGACCTATGGTCCGGGCCCTATCCCTGAAAACACCGGTTGAGCTATGACAGCGACACCGGGTTATCGTTCCAAATAATAGATACTGCGACTTTTAATCCCCAGAGAGAGTGAGAGCCAGCTGTTGAGTTTCCAGCCAGAAGATCTGAATACAGACCTTGTAGACCTTCACTGCCACAGTACCGCATCCGACGGTATTTTAAGTCCTGCACAGCTGGTGTCGAGAGCGAAATCCCAGGGTGTGACACTGATGGCGCTCACCGACCATGATACGGTGGATGGCGTGGCGGAGGCGCAGGCGGTAGGTGACCAGTTAGGCGTCACTGTGGCAACGGGGATCGAATTCTCCAGCCTTTGGGGGCGACGATCCATCCATGTTGTCGGGTTGAATGTTGACCCGGCAGCCGAAGGCTTGCGTGAGGCCATCGCCCTGCGCGAGGGGCTGCGCCAGGAACGGGCCGAGAAGATTGCTGAGCGCTTACATAAGCGAGGCTTTCACGGAGCCTTGGAGGGGGGGCGAGCAATTGCTGGAGATTCCGTGCTGGGGCGGCCGCATTTCGCCCGCTGGTTGGTGGAAGCCGGGCATGTTGAAGACACTGCACGGGCATTCAAACGTTATTTGGGTGCTGGCAAGATCGGCGATGTGCGTGTGGAGTGGCCACAATTGCAGGAAACCATAGAAACCATCCAGTCTGCTGGTGGCACAGCCGTGCTGGCGCACCCTCTCAAATACGGTCTCACTCGCACCCAATTGCTTTGCCTCCTGACAGAGTTTCAACACAGTGGCGGCAATGCTGTAGAGCTGCTCTGCGGCCGACAGAATCCCACGCAAACCAGGGAACTGCGCAGTTTGATGGCGTTGGCAGTTGGCGATTCCGGCGACGCTCCAATGCATAGCTCTTTGGGCAGTGACTTCCACCAACCGGAGCAGCCCTGGAGGGAACTCGGCTGTGTGCGTTTGCCCGAAGACGTCGAGCCTGTGTGGAATCTGTGGCACACTCTGCACCGGGATCGACCGGGGGAAGCGATATCTGCCTGATGGTGTGACGTTCCATGCCGTGTGAGATGGGGGTGTGGATATTGGTCGACACCAAATCCCCGGCGGGTATCAGAACCCGCCGCTAGAGGTTTCAATTGATTAAAGCTTGGGGGCTTTGTGGCGCAGTTCTTTCAAATTCATCCGGACAATCCTCAAGGGCGCCTGATCGGTCAGGCCGCGGATATAGTGACCAGTGGCGGAGTGATTGTTTATCCCACCGATTCCGCCTATGCGATTGGTTGTCGCCTTGGGGAAAAACTGGCGGTAGAGCGGATTCGCGCCCTGCGTCAGCTGGATAAAAATCACAACTTTACCCTGATGTGTCGTGACCTTTCCGAGTTGGCTACTTATGCCAAGGTGGATAATCAGATGTTCCGCCTGCTGAAAAACCACACTCCGGGTTCCTATACCTTTATTATGCCGGCTACCGCTGAGGTGCCGCGCCGCCTGATCCATCCCAAACGCAAAACAATCGGCATTCGTGTGCCCGATAACCCCATCGCCCTGGCATTGATTGAGGCGGTGGGTGAACCGTTAATGAGCTGCAGCCTGATTATGCCTGGCGATGAACAGCCATTGACGGACCCCTATGATATTCGCGACACCCTCGAACATCAGGTGGAGCTGGTGATCGATGGTGGTTTTTGTGGGCTGGAAGCGACCACTGTGATCGACCTTACCGGTGAAGAGCCTGAGCTGATTCGCCAGGGGTGTGGTGTCACTGATGAAATACTGGGCTGATTGGCGCCGCGCTGGTGTATAATCGGCCGTTTGCGATTTTGAGGGTGGGGCAGGGTGTCCAGTGAAGAACTACTAGCTGAGGTGGAGGAGCAGGTACTCGCCGATGTTGCGGCTGCCGAAACCGACGCCTCTGCTGACCTGCCCTCGGAAAGCCCAAACTCCCACGAGAGTGAGGAGGTCAAGGGGCCTCTCGCGCTCGTATTGGGTGAGGCCTTTACCGACCTTCCACCGGACCTTTTTATTCCACCGGATGCACTGGAAGTTATCCTGGAGGCTTTCGAGGGCCCCCTGGATCTGCTGCTATATCTAATCCGCCGCCAGAACCTGGATATTCTGGAAATTAACGTCTCAGATATCACCCGCCAATATATGGCCTATGTGGAGATGATGACGTCGATGCGTTTTGAATTGGCGGCGGAGTATCTGGTGATGGCGGCAATGCTCGCCGAGATCAAATCGCGCATGCTGTTGCCACGTCCGCCGGCGGCGGAAGAGGAGGAGGGCGAGGACCCACGTGCTGCACTGATTCGTCGCCTGCAGGAATACGAGCGCTTCAAGACCGCCGCCGAGGACCTCGATGAGATCCCGCGCATGGGTCGCGATATCCATCAGGCCAGTGCCGAGGGGCCGGATCGCAATATCACCCGGCCCGACCCCGAGGTGGATCTCAAGGAAGTGCTGGTGGCACTGGCAGACGTGTTGCGACGCGCCGACATGTTTGAGAGCCACCAGGTGGAGCGGGAAAAACTCTCCACTCGCGAGCGTATGACCCAGGTACTCGATCAGATTCGCCACGGGCAGTTTGTGCCCTTTGTGAGTCTGTTCACTGCGGAGGAGGGACGCCTCGGCGTAGTGGTGACTTTCCTCGCGGTGATGGAACTGGTTAAGGAGTCTCTGGTAGAACTGGTGCAAAATGAGGCTTTTGGTCCCATTCATGTGCGCGCAGCCAGCCGCAATAACGAAGTTGGCGATGATGAGTTCAACGAAAGTGAGCGTGACTTCGATAATGGAGAATTGGAGGAGATGTCTCGTTTATCCGGTGATGAGGGCACTCTGAACAGTGATTTAACCGATGGCGATTTAATCGACGGTGATTTGATCGATAAAGAGCCGCTCACTGCGGGGCAGGTGGAGCCCAGAGAAGAAGAGTTGGAAACAATAAAATGACAATCGCTCCGGAGTTACTGCGCAGAATCCTGGAGGGTGCCCTGCTGGCCTCGGCACAGCCTCTCAGTGAGGAAAAGTTGTTGTCCTTGATGGATGAGGAGGAGCGCCCCTCTGCCACAACTTTGCGAGATGTGCTGGGTGAGATTGCCGAGAGTTGTGCCGGACGCGGCTTTGAACTGAAAAAAATTGCCAGCGGCTGGCGCTTTCAAGTGCCGGAAGACCTGGCCCCCTGGGTGAATCGCTTATGGGAAGAGAAAGCTCAGAGGTATTCCCGCGCAACTCTGGAAACACTGGCGATTATCGCCTATCGCCAACCGGTCACCCGAGGTGATATTGAGGATATCCGTGGGGTTGCCGTCAGCTCTCAGATTGTGAGGACGCTATTGGATAGAGGTTGGGTCAAGGTGGTTGGCCACCGCGATGTACCGGGTAAGCCCTCGCTCTACGCGACCACCAGGGACTTTCTCGATTATTTCAATCTGTCCACTCTGGATGATCTGCCCACTCTGGCTGAGATCCGCGATATCGAGAGTTTGAATAAGATTCTTGAGTCCGAGGGGCTGCCGCCCGAGGAAATTGCCGCTGCTCTCGCCGCTGAGAGGAGCGAGGGGCTTCCAGAGGATGAGGAGGCGAGAGAGGAAACGGAAGCAGAGGCCGGCGCAATCGAATGTGAAGAGCGTCAGGAGTCTGAAGAATTTCAAGAGGATGTCGATGCAGCGGAGGATGCCCGAGTCGCGGCTGCGCTTGAGGAAATCGCTGCGGAGGCCGATATTCAACTAGGGGTCGATGCAGAGCTGTCTGTGATTGAGACAGAAATTGCCGAAAGCGAAGAAGTGGCGGTAACTGAGTTGCCCGAAGCGGTGCAAGAAGAGATCAGGGAAGACGCACCGGAAGATGAACGGGAGTTGGTGCAGGCGCAGCCTGAGAGTCCCGAGGCTTCTGAGCCTTTGAGTACCACCGAGAAGGAACCAACTCCTAAAGAAGAACATGAAAGCGAAATTGAACAGGATGTCGAAGACGGGGAGCCACAAGCCCCTATTGCGGCAACACTGCCGAAGAGCAGCCTGTTTGGTGATATCGATACTGAGGCTGCCACCGATCAAGAGGAGCGGGGAAGCAGTGATGTCGATGAAGATTCCCAAGATGTAGTGCAAGCGGAAAACACCACCCCATGAGTGATGGCACCTCGCCAGCAGGCGAAAAATTGCAAAAAGTATTAGCGCGCAGCGGCCTGGGGTCGCGGCGTGAAATGGAACGCGCGATTGATGCGGGTCGCGTGACGGTTAACGGAAAAGTAGCTGAACTCGGCGAGCGGGTTACCGGAGAAGATCATATCGAATTTGATGGTCAGGGTTTGCCCTCCAGCGCGGAAAACCGCTGTCGGGTAATTCTGTACAACAAGCCAGTTGGAGAGATTTGCTCACGCCACGACCCGGAGGGGCGCCCTACGGTTTACGATCGCTTGCCCCGACTGAAAACGGGTCGCTGGATTTCCGTTGGTCGCCTGGATTTCAACACCAGTGGCCTGCTGCTGTTTACCAATAGCGGCGAGTTGGCCAATAAATTGATGCACCCCTCGTCGGTGATCGATCGCGAATACCTCGTGCGCATCCAGGGTGATGTAGACGAGGAGATGAAGCGACGACTGCTAAAAGGTGTGCTGCTGGACGATGGTCCTGCGCGCTTTACCGATATCGTCGAGAGTGGCGGCGAGGGCAAAAATCGCTGGTTCTACTGCGTGGTGATGGAAGGGCGCAACCGCGAGGTGCGTCGCCTGTGGGAGTCCCAGGGCGTTCGTGTAAGCCGTCTAAAGCGGGTGCGCTACGGCAGTGTATTTATCCCCTCCCATGTGCGCGTGGGCCAGTGGATCGAGATGGAACCCAGGGAAATCGACGACCTGTGTATTACTGCCGGCCTGCCCAAACTGGGTCAACGTCCGCTGACTCAGGGGGAAAAGCAAACCCTGGAGCGACAGCGGCGCAAGCTGCGCAAGTCACCGGTACCGGCACAGCGGCGCAATAAGTCTTGAGTCGCTGTTGGATACTTTATAAAAAAAGCCCGCCTTGAGCGGGCTTTTTTTGGGTAGGGCAAAAGTTTCGGCCTATGGCTGATTTTCCTTTTGCGGCTCCTTTTGATCTTCATTTTCTGGAGTTTCCCCGGCCTCTTCCTGCTGCTGGTTCTGCATCTCCGATTGCACCCCTTGGGGGCCTCCGCCCATTGCGTCGTCAACATCGGAGGGAATATCGGATACCGAATTACTGGTATCGCTATTTCCCCCTCCTTTAATTCCATCCGTCTTAGCGCTGGACTCCATCAGCTGCTTGAGTTTTGCCAGTCCCTGCTCATAAGACTCGCCCACCATTTTCTTTATGGCCAGTCCCATCCAGCGCTCTCTGGGGCCCCCACCTGTGTCGGTGTTAAAGCTCCAGACAACCTGAGTGCCGCCGTTTTTAGGCAGCAACTTGAACTCCGCTGTGGCTTCACTGCCATCGCCAAAATCAAGCTTGTTGAGCACTGTGGAGTTTGGTGTGCTGGCGGTGATGGTCTGGGTTCCGCTGCCCTCTTTGGAGTTTTCCCCCTGCCAGCTCATGGTTGCACCGACCCCCGTCTCTGGACCGCTGTATTGGTACTCCATGGCGGGGTCGATATGCCGCCAGGGGGACCAGCTGTTGAACTTGCGATAGTTATTGATGTAGGGGAATACGGCCTGGGGCGGTCTGTCGATATAGATACTGCGCTCCAGCGAGACTTCGCGGGGAAACAGATAGCCGGCCAGGAACAGCAGTATCAGGAATACCAGGATATAGAGTATCCAGCGCATAGCGGGGCCCTTTGCAAATTTTGGGGCCAAAACCCCGACCGCCGGCGAATTGCCAGCGCTAGTCAAGGTTATAGCAGTTCCTCTGCGGTTTAATCGTCGCTGAGGTGGATAAGCGGCAGCTGGATCTCGACGCAGAGGCCGGCACCGGCATGGTTACGCGCGGTAATACGGCCGCCGTGGTGCAGTATCGTGCGCTGTGCGATAGCCAGCCCCAGGCCAAAACCGCCACTCTCGCGCGTGCGGGCACTGTCTGTGCGGTAGAAGGGGCGGAATATTGCCTCCAGATCAGATTCGTCTACCCCGGAGCCAGAGTCGATCACGGAAATGCTGCAGCTATCGGTGGACTCCTGTACCAGTACCCGCACCAGTCCATGGGAGGGACTGTATTTGATGGCGTTGCGCAGGATATTTTCCAGCGCTGCGGTCAGGGAGCTGCCGCGAGTGGCCACTAGAAGTTCTTCGCCACTGGTGCTCATATCAAAACTGAGGTGTTTTTCCGCCGCTTCGATATGCAGGTCGTCAACTAGGGCTGAAAGGAGGCTGTTGAGTTCCACTACATCGTCCAGTGGGCGTTGCTCCTGGTTGCTCACCGGCAGAGAGAGAACGTCGGCAATAATATCCTCCAGGTAGTCCGCCGCTTTGCCAATTTTATCCAGTTCAGTATCGAGCCCCGCCACCTGCTTTTGGCGGGCGATGGCCAAGGCCACTTGCAATCGCGCCAGGGGAGAGCGCAACTCGTGGGAGACGTCTTTGATCAGGCGGCGCTGCTCTGACATGGACTCCTGTAGCTGGGCGGTCATGGAATCGAAGTCCAGCGCCAGATCGGTCAGCTCATCGTTGCGGCTGTGCAGGCTGGGAGCGACCCGATAATCCAATTCACCGGCGGCAACCCGCTTGGTGGCGGCGCGCAACTGTTCCAGGGGGCGGCTCAAGTAGGTGGCCAGCCAATAGCAGGCGATACCGGAGGCGATCATGGAGAGCAGCAACATAGGCCAGAAGTTGCGCCACAGGAATCGCAGCAATAGTCCCTCTTTGCTATCCCCGGCAACCAGGGCGATACGCAACGGGTCACCAGTGCGTAGTGGCAGGAAAAAGCCCACGGTGGGTTTGTTGTCCACCAGCATGTGGGCCTCGCGATTGCGGTAGTCGAGGCTGTTAATCAGCGGCGCCATACTCTGTGGCACCGGCCGCCCCAACAGGTCATTGCCCTCGCTGTCCACCGCGTAAACGCGCCGTTTGACTTTCTTGGGCGCACGCTCGAGCCAGTGCTGAAATTGCTCCGGTCCGTGGCGGCGGGCGATACGCATGTTGCGCATTACCTCTCGAAACAGTGCGGGACCCTCCCAGCGCTCCTCCTGACGGGGGTCACCAAACTCGCCAAAGTGGGTAATGTAAATGGCGGCAACCACCATCACCATGGCGGTGATCCATGCGCCAAAAAACATTTTCCAGAAGAGGCTGCGCATTTTGATACTACCTACTGCTTGGCCTGGGTGAGCATGTAACCGGCACCGCGGATATTGATAATCAGATCGCGGCTGGCACCTTTATCCGCGAGCTTCTTGCGAATGTTGCTGACGTGTACATCGATGGAGCGGTCGTAGGGCATCAGTTTGCGCCCCAGGGCACTCTCGGTGAGCACCTCTTTGCTCACCACATCCCCGGCGCTTTGGACCAGTACCTTGAGCACGGAAAATTCGGCGCCGGTCAGGGATAGGGCCTGGTCGCCCCAATAGGCCTGGTACTCGGCTGGCAGCAGGCGCAATTGACCGCTGCTGAGGCTGTCGTCATTGTCCTCTACGTCGACCCGACCGCGACGCAGGATAGCCCGCAGGCGCGCCGCCAGCTCACGGGGATTACAGGGTTTGGGTAGATAGTCATCGGCACCCATCTCCAGGCCCACGATTCGATCCACGGTATCCCCTTTGGCGGTCAGCATAATGACCGGCAGGGAGCGGCTGGTAGGGGAAGCCTCTTCCCGCAACTTGCGCAGTACATCAAACCCGTTGTGCACCGGCAGCATCACGTCTAATACCAGCGCATCAAAGTGCTGGCTCTGGGCTAATTCCAGTCCGCGACCACCATCATTGGCAGCGGTTACATCGAAGCCCTCCCCGGTGAGGTACTCCCTCAGCAGGTCAGTTAATTCTGTGTCATCGTCGATTAGAAGGATGCGGCTCATGGCGTTCTCTCAATGGCTGTGGGGCCATTATATGCAAAGCACTGGCGCTAGTTATCGCCGACTATTGGGCTTTTTACCGTTCTTAACAAATGTTTACCGCAGTTTGCCCCTGTTTACACAGGCCCGACTTACTATGAAATCACTGAATACAAACGTGAGGACGGAGTGATGAGAAACTGGAAACTAGTGCTGAGTAGCCTGGCTCTGGCCGGAGTAATGGCGGCCCCTGCAGCTACTATGGCGTTTGGTGGAGAGGAAGGCCATCACAAACGCGGATTTGAGCACATGGCCCGCAAGTTGGATCTGACCGAGGGCCAGAGAGCGCAATTAAAGGCTAACAGAGATAGTAACAGCGAAAGTAGGAATGCCCAGCGTCAGCAGTTACAAGAGCTGCGCCAGCAAATTCATACCGCTTTGGAGAATGGCGCAGACCAGGCCACCCTGGATCAACTCGGTGCAGAACTGGGTAAATTGGAAATGCAAAAAATGCAAAACCACTTCCAAATGCGCCAACAGTTCGAGGCGATTCTCACCGATGAGCAAAAAGCAAAATATGAAGAATTGAAAGAGCAGCGCAAAGAGCACCGTATGAAGTGGCGCGAGGAGCGCCTCGAGCGCCGCACCACAGAAAGTTGATCTCCCCCCGAATCGCAGACTCCTTGTGCGATCCGCCGGGCGCACCCTTCCCCAGAGGCCCGGTCGGTTCATAACCCTTTGCCCCCGTTACGGGGGCTTTTTTGTTCCCGGACGCCACCCTGGTCAGCTTGCCGTGCCCCGTCTTTGCTGGGAGAATACGCCGCCCCGCCAATAGGTATCAAGTGTGGCCCGGTTTGGGCGAAGAGGAATGACTGTGAGCAAAATCGGCTTGTTTTATGGCAGCGACGAAGGCAATACCGAATCTGTAGCCCTGCGTATTCGCGCCCGACTGGGTGAGGAGCGAGTGGACCTGTTTGATATCGCCGATGTTACCCAATTGGACATTGCCAATTACGAGCAGCTGATTTTCGGTATTCCTACCTGGGACTTCGGTCAGATTCAATCTGATTGGGAAGAGTTCTGGGAGGATGTGCAGGAAATAGACTTCAGTGGCAAGACGGTGGCCCTGTTTGGTCTGGGCGATCAGTTTGGTTACGGCGATTACTTCCTGGACGCGATGGGCATGTTGCACGATGTGATTGTCGAGCGAGGGGCGACGATTGTCGGCTTGTGGTCCACCGCTGGCTATGAATTTGAGGCTTCCAAGGCGGAAATTAAAGGCGAGGGCAAATTTATGGGCCTGGCTATTGATGAAGACCAGCAGGAAGAGCTGACTGCCGAGCGCCTCAACCTCTGGTGCAAGCAGATTGCCGATGAGCTTGCTCTCGAAGGTGGGGTTGCCAGCGTTGTCGAGCTGGATGATTAAAGCTTCATGCAGCAGACCATCCCCTTCAAAGAGTTTTGGCCCTGGCTGACCGAACACCCCAATTGCATTCTCCGGGCCGGCACCCCGGAAAGCGTCGTTTACGATGATGATGACTATTATTGGCGCTTTGCTGAGGAAGATACTCGCACACTGCTGGTGCAAGTGATGCGTGGCAAACGCCCGGTAGCGGAATTTTTTATTGAGCCATCACATATTGCTTCTGTACAAGTGGGCCCAGGAGAAAGAGGGGAATATAACTTCGACCTGATGACAGAAATACACGGGCAATTGCAGGTAATTTATTATTTTGTGCTGTCTCATGGCTTAGAGGAGCAGGTAAGTCCAGTCGAGGACCCCTCCCAGGCTTCGGGGCACCTCCACTAACGGCGTTGTCATTCGGTTGTGAGTTGGCGGCACCAGTCGAGTTACCGATTGGTGCCGAAAAGACTGATGTTAATTTGTTACTGTTTCACAGCCGGCTGTTTTTCTACTGATCCGACGCCAATATGCTCATCAAGGAAGGCTAACAGTTCGGTATAAAGCTTCATATTGTTGTCCTCGCTATAAAATCCGTGCCCTTCATTGGCAACAATAAGGCTTCTTGCTGGTTTCCCTTCTTTCTCAAGTTTTTCCAATAGCTCTTCGGCATGTTCAACGGGCACTCGCTCATCTTTCTCACCGTGAATAATAAACAAGGGGATGTTGAGCTTGTCCGTATTGTGTATGGGGGAGTTATCCCTGAGAAAATTTTCGTCTTTACTGAGTTCCCTTCTCAGATAGGCAATACCCCGGTCACGACGTTTAATGTCTCCCTTGGTGTACATCATCTCCAGGTCATACACACCAGCATAACCAATGGCGCATTTGTACAGATCCGGATATCTGATTGGGTTCATTAAAGCGGAGTAACCACCGAAGCTTGCGCCGTAAATACAAACACGCTCAGGATCTGCGTAGCCTTTTTCTACTGCCCAATTAACTGCATCGGCGATATCTTTTTGGATCTTCCCTCCCCACTCGCGTTCTCCGGCGGTATAAAACGCATCGCCGTAACCTGTAGAGCCGCGGAAGTTAACTTGCAGTACCAAATATCCGTTTTGTGAAAGTATCTGCGCTTCTTGGTTGTAACCCCAGTAATCGCGGGCATGAGGGCCGCCGTGGGGTAGAACCACCATGGGGTGGTTTTTCTTGGAGCCCTTCGGGAATGTGAGATATACCCCGACCCGTAAACCGTCTTCGGTAGTGAAGGCATCAGCCATCATAGGATTTAGTTGTTTGGGATTTAGCCAGTTCGCGGATGAGATAAGAAAATCTACACTTTTGGATTTCATATTCACCAGGAAATAATCGCTGGGCAGGCGGTCGCCCTGCACCTCAAGTATTCCCAGAGTACCGTCGGAGGTAAAACTTGTGAAAAAAATATGGTATCCATCAAAAACTTTTTTGAGTCCTCGGAAAAAAGCCGCAAACCCTTCGTCTTCGCTGAAGAATTTCTCCTGTGGATAGTCGGGGTGCAAATAGATGCCAAGCGGCTTATAGCTGCCAGGGGCACGGATCACGCCGTGTATATCGGAAATTTTATGCTGATAGATAACAGAATATTTGTTTGAGCCCGGCTTTAACCTGATGAACTTTTCAGTTTGATTCTCCTCGGTAAGGGATAAATATGACTCACCTGTCTCGCTATCAAAACCAATTGGTGTCGCGGTATCCAGTAGGGGGTTGCCGACTCTTTCCCACCCTTGTTTTGACCTAAAAAATAGCTGGCTAATTCCTTCTTCAGTGGTGCCGTTGGCAAATAGAAGGTTTCCATTTTGGTCTGTATACGCACGCCCCCAGGCCTGAGGAAGTCGGGATATACGTTTTTTGACTCCGTTGTATATATTGAGTCTCAAAACTTCGCCAATAGACTCTTGGTTATTTGCCCAGGGGTGTGTAGAGACTAAGATTTCTTTCTCTCTGTCTAGGAGAGGATCTATTAAGGTGGCATGGGCGTAGGTGGTCTCAGCTTTTTTAAAACGAGACCCCACTTGCCTCTCTCCAGCCAGGTGTCCAAAAATATTCTTGCCTTTGGTCCCGTCGTAGTTAATGGCAAATAGAGAACCATAAAAAACGGGTGCTTCCAATGCGGCCTTGCGTGACATGACTTCAGCCACAACTCGTTCATTATTAGCCCAGAAAAAATCGCCGACCTCTTCCTTGCCGCGAAATCGGAGTGTGCCTGTGATCTTAAGAGGGTTAATGGACATAAAAACAAGCATCCGCTCCCCTTCATATAATTTTTTAACAGCTAAATGGCTGCCGGTGGGAGAGATTTTAATTTCCTGAATATCTGCGTGACGTACCAAGTCGGATAGGGCAACTTGCTCGCAAATTGCAAAGGCGGGCCACAGGAAAAGAATAAATAACAACTTGCGCATTAAAAGGATCCTTGTCACGAGACTTATAATTATGAGCGACAAGGGAGGCAAATAAAATGGCTGAGGCGGGCCCATGAGGCGCCGCCTTCGCTAAAAAGTCAGGATAATAGAATTATTTACTTACCAAATCCTCACTCTCTCTATCTGGTTTATGTTGCTCAAACCAATAAAGAATAGATGCCACTTTCGCAATCATCTGGCTGGGCCTCGCGGCGATACTGTGAGAGGCGCCGGGAATTCGTACCATTGCCGCTTCCACATTATTCAATTTTAAGGCTTGGTAGAACTGCTCTGTTTCAGATATAGGGGTCCGATAGTCCTCTTCGCCGGTCAGTAGCATTGTCGGCGTGGTAACATTGCCCACATAAGTTAGAGGAGAGCGGCGGCGATATTCCTCCGGTTTTTCCCAGGGCATGCCTGAGAACCAGTATTTGGTAAAGAAACTGGAGTAATCTGCAGTCAGGACAAAGCTTTCCCAGTTGATAACTGGCTTGGCAACTACTGCCGCGCGGAATCGATTGGTTTTACCGATGATCCAGGCCGTCAGGGTGCCACCCCCACTGCCACCGGTAACAAACAGCTGCTCTTCGTCGATATATCCCTGGTCAATGACCGCATCGACGCCGCTCATCAGGTCATCGTAGTCCTGGCTCGGGTAGTTGTGGTGAATCAGGTTGGCAAATTCATGCCCGTAGCTGGTAGAGCCCCGTGGGTTGGTGTAGAGAACCACATAGCCGGCGGCGGCAAAAAGCTGTAATTCGGCGGCGAACCGGGGGCCATAGTTGGCGAAGGGGCCTCCATGAATTTCCAATAATAGGGGATATTTTTTCTTTGGGTCGAAGTCGGGCGGGTAGGCGACCCAACCCTGTAAATTGCGGCTGTCAAAGCTGGATCTGAAGTTGATTTCCTCCACCTGGGCCATTTTACGTAGCGGCATCAAGTCGTTGTTGAGGTGGGTCAGCGTTTTTACTTTGCCATTGTGGACCAAAGCCAGCTCTGCCGGGTGCAGCGGGCTGGTTTGTGTGTAGGCAATGTCCCCGCGCTTGGATGTGGCAAAGTTTGTACCGGAGTAGGGGCGTCCCAGTGACAGGCCGCCGGCATCGCTGGCTACCAAGGCTTCACTACCGCCGATTTTCTTAATGGCAATTTTAGTGGAACCGTGATCGTCATAGCTGTAGGCGATACGCTTGCTATCGCCGAGCCAGTGAAAACTGGAGATACTGCGGTCTTTGGTGGTTTGCACTTTGCGGGACTTGCCGCTGTCAAGGTCGATAATACGTAGTAGGTGCTGTTGGTATCCGAGTCGCTGATCTTCAAAACCCAAATAAGCGAGTTGCTTACCGTCGGGAGAAATCTGTGGATGGTGATCTGGACCAAAGCGATCGGTGACTTGTTCAATGTCGCCACCCTCGAGGTTTACTTTGTAAATTTCCGAGTTCATCAGCTCGATCTCATGATCGGGGTGACGGTTCGCGGAAAAATAAATAGCATCGTTGTTCTTGCTCCAGGCGAGGTTGCTGCTGTGGTCATACTCGCCGCTAGTGAGCTGGCGGGGGGTGCCGCCTTCGCGGGATATCACAAAGACCTGGGTGTGTCCCTGTTTGAGATAGCCCATACCGTCTGCGCGATAAATATTGCTGTCGATAAACTGGGGAGGTTTCGCCCACTCGGCACCCTCAGGAGCGCCGGGAAGTTCAATCGGTAATGGTTTGCTCTCCGGTACAAACATGGTAAAGGCAATTTGTTGGCCGTCCCGTGACCACTGAATATTCGAAGGGGACTTGGGCAGGTGTGAGATCTGCAAGTTTTGGCCGTTATCGAGCCACAGCAGGTGAATCTGCGGGCTACCACTGCGAGTGCTGACAAATGCGATTGTCTTTCCGTCCGGAGATAGGCGCGGCGAATAGTTTGAGTCATCACCAGAGGTTAGTGGGCGGTGATCCTTACCATCGGCACTGATGCGCCAGAGGTTTGCCCGTTTATTGTCCGCCATCTTATTCATGGAATTGCGAACGTAGTAAATATCTTTTCCGTCGCTGCTGAACTGTGGATCGCTGGCGTACTCTAGGTTGAATACATCCTCGTAGCTGAAGTTGGGCGTTTGTTCATCGGCTAGCGCGGGGCTGGCGATCAACATCGCCGCGGCAATTTTAAATAGCCTATTCATGATCTGCGGGCTCCTCCCTTTTTGTTATCGGGGGGAGAATACCGCAGAGATAATTGCGCAGGTGGCCAATAAGCCGATCCGTGTATTTAGCGGGACAGTCCGTGTAATTATTAAATAATTAACAAATAGGTAAACCACCGCCTCAGGCGGTGAGACTTGACAAGGCTCTGCCGTTCCGGCGTGCAGAGTGAAAATATGGCCTCCATGAACCGGCAAGTTCTTTAAGGAGGCCATATGCGAGATTGGCAGTGCCAAGCTCACGTGAAACATTATTGCAGGTACCATGTGGTATTTGTGCCCAAGTATAGAAAGAAAGCGTTATTTGGGGCATTGAGACGTGAGATTGGAGCAATATTCCGAGACTTATGTCGTCAAAAAGGCATTGAGTTGGTCGAGGGATACGCAATGAGGGATCACATTCATATGTTGTTAATGATTCCTCCAAGGTTAAGTGTTTCCAATACGGTTGAGTTTCTGAAAGGGAAATCTGCGATCCAGATATTTCGGAAGTACAAGCATGTGCAGAGAAATTTCACAGGAAGACATTTTTGGGCTCGTGGCTACTGCGTGAGTACAGTAGGTCTTGATGAGCAGATGATTCGAGAGTACATCAAGAATCAAGAGGTTGAAGAACGCCGGCAAGAGCAGATGCAACTGGCGGGGTTGTAAATAGCCCCCTCTGGGGGCTTTCACCATACCACCCGCTATGCGGGTGGTTGCTGATTATCTTGCGGGGCTGTAAATTTAGCTTAGCAGCTCTCTAAGAACTTCCCGGTAGATATCCTTCAGTACATCCAAATGGTCAGCTTCGACTCTCTCATCAACCTTGTGAATAGTGGCATTGACCGGTCCCAGCTCCACGACTTGTGCTCCTGTTGGAGCGATAAAGCGGCCGTCGGAAGTGCCCCCGGCAGTCGACAGTATCGTTTCCTTCCCGGCGATTTTTTTGATTGCTTGCTCGACAGCGTGCACCAGTGGCCCCTCGGCTGTGAGGAAGGGGTGCCCGGACAAATTAAAGTTCGCCTCATATTTTAGTTTGTGCTTATCCAGGATTGCGCGGGCGCGGGCCTCCAGTTCTTCGGCGGTGGATTCCGTAGAAAAACGCCAGTTACAGAGCAGATCCACTTGACCGGGAATCACATTGGTTGCCCCGGTGCCTCCGTTGATATTGGATACCTGGAAGCTGGTGGCAGGGAAAAATTGGTTACCCCGATCCCACTCTTCTGCGGCTAGTTCAGCAAGTGCTGGAGCCAAATTGTGAATTGGGTTTTCTGCCAGGTGTGGATAGGCTACATGTCCCTGCACACCAAAGATTTTTAACTCAAGGCCCAGGGAGCCGCGTCTTCCGTTTTTAATAATATCGCCGACGCGCTCGCTGCTGGAGGGTTCACCCACAATACAGCAATCTATTTTTTCGCCCTGCTCCTCGAGCCATTCAACGACCTTGACTGTGCCGTTGGTCGCCGGCCCCTCCTCGTCACTGGTGATCAAAAAGGCGATACGACCACTGTGATCAGGGAACTGGTGGATAAACTCTTCGCAGGCCACCACCATTGCGGCGAGGGAGCCTTTCATATCAGCCGCGCCACGGCCATATAAAAAGCCTTCGCGGATTTCAGGTTCGAAGGGCGGGCTACTCCAGTTTTCCTCCGGCCCGCTCGGCACGACGTCGGTGTGACCGGCGAAGGCGAGCAGAGGGCCTTCGCTTTGCCCGTTGCGCACCGCCCAAAAATTATCGGTATCGCCACGGCGCAGCTTCGTCACCTTAAACCCGATTTTTTCCAGTCGCTCAATCATCTGGTTCATACAGCCCGCATCTTCTGGGGTTACGGAGCGTCGGCGGATGAGGTCAAAGGCCAGTTGCAGTGTGGGCGTCACGGAATAATCCTTTTAGTTGGTCAGGTGCGCTGTTATCGGAATTTATGCAGGTGGAGAGCGGGCGGGGCCGGGGCCCCGCAGGGTCAGGTTTTAATTGCTGTGCAGTGCTGCATTCAACTCAATGGCACTCTTATTGGTCAGGCATTCAACGGCACCGTTGGTGGAGTTTCTGCGGAAAAGTAGATCGGATTTTCCGGCTAATTCACGTGCTTTGATGTACTCGACCAGTTTGCCGCTGTCGTCCAGTAGGGCTACTTTGGTCCCGGCGGTGATATAGAGGCCGGCTTCCACGGTGCAACGGTCCCCCAAGGGAATGCCGATACCGGCGTTGGCACCCAGCAAGCAGTTATCGCCCACGGAAATCACTATGTTTCCGCCGCCAGAGAGCGTGCCCATGGTGGAGCTGCTGCCGCCCAGGTCGGAGCCGGCGCCGACAAATACGCCCGCAGAGATACGGCCCTCGATCATTCCCGGGCCCTCGGTGCCCGCGTTAAAGTTGACGAACCCTTCGTGCATGATGGTGGTGCCCTCGCCGAGATAGGCGCCGAGGCGCACGCGTGCGGTGTGGGCGATGCGCACGCCCGTGGGTACCACATAGTTGGTCATCTTGGGAAATTTGTCGACACAGGCAACTTCCAGGTGCTCTCCGTTTAGGCGCGCTTCCAGTTGGCGCTGTGGCAGTTCCTCCAGATCGATAGCGCCCAGATTGGTCCAGGCCACATTGACCAGTTTGCCGAAGATACCTTCGAGATTGGTTTCGTGGGGTTTCACTAAGCGGTGGGAGAGCAGATGCAGCTTTAAATAGGCTTCCGGTACTGTTTGCGGTGCCTCGTCGCTAGAAAGTACAACCACTACCAGTGGTCGGTGACTGTTGGCGAACTGCTGCAGGATCTCTGCCTGCTCACCCGCCCCGGCGCTGTGCAGTTTTTCTGTAAGGCTGTGCAGCAGGGTCGCGTCGAGGGGTAGGCTGTGGTTGCCGCTGTCGATATGCAGAGTCTCAATCACGGCTTTGGCTATTTCTGCATTGGGTTTGAACAGCGGTTTTGGGTAGAAGACTTCCAGCCAGTCGCCCTTACTATTACAGGTGCCAACGCCAAATCCAATGCTGTAAATATCGCTCATATTTTTCTCCTAGTTGGGTTGGCCGACTAGCGCGGCGAATTCTTGCTCTTTAAAACCAAAGCGAGTAACACCGCCTGAAGTGGTCACCGGGCGTTTGATCAGGGTCGGGGTCTCGCTGGCAAAGGTAAAAGCGCTGTCGTTATCCATTGTATTTTTCTGTGTTTCGCTCAGGGCGCGCCAACTGGTGGAGCGACGATTCAGTACTTCCTGCCAGCCAAATTCATCCAGCCAGGCTTTTAGGGGCACATCGTCCATACCGTCTTCACGGAAATCGTGAAATTGATAGTCGACCCCATTCTTTTCCAGCCACTTGCGGGCTTTTTTTACGGTGTCGCAGTTTTTAATGCCGTACAGAGTAATCACAGTTACGCCTTTTTGGTTTTTTTGGGGTTTTTTCGGTTGGGGTAGCAGGTGGTGCAGATTTCGCAGACAGTGCCGTCGCAGCCGCGCGCGGAGCAGTACTCGCGGCCATAGAAAATAATCTGCAGGTGCAATTTATTCCACTTTTCTCTGGGGAACAGCCTTTTGAGGTCTTTCTCGGTCTGGGTGACATTTTTACCGGTGGTAAGTCCCCAGCGCTGCGCCAGGCGGTGAATATGAGTGTCCACCGGGAAGGCCGGGTGGCCGAATGCCTGGGACATCACCACGCTGGCGGTCTTGTGGCCGACACCGGGCAGGGTTTCCAGTGCAGCCATATTTTCCGGTACTTTGCTGTGGTATTCGTTGACGAGAATTTGTGAAAGTTTGCTGATGGCTTTGGATTTCTGCGGTGACAATCCACAGGGACGGATAACTGCCTGGATATCCTCCACGGGTACCAATGCCATATCCTCGGGGTTGTCGGCCAACTGCCAGAGGGCAGGGGTGACCTGGTTGACGCGCTCATCGGTACACTGTGCCGAGAGCAGTACGGCTACCAGCAGCGTGTAGGGGTCTTTGTGGTTGAGCGGAATTGGGGTCTGCGGATAGAGTTCTTCCAGGCGCTGCAAAATAAAATCCACGCGCTCTTGTTTGAGTAAGTTTTTTACTGCCATTCTCGTTTGTGCCTGGGTGTGGGCTCCTGGGTTACAGTTTCTGTAGGGTTAGTTCGGCTGTTAGTTCTGCCGGCAAAATTCTTTGATGCGCTCCGCCGCCTCCACGCACTCCTCCAGTGTGGCCACCAGGGCCATGCGCACATATTCACTGCCCGGGTTTATACCTTCGTTCTCGCGGGCGAGGAAGGAGCCAGGTAAAACCGTAATATTTTGCTGGCGATACAGCTCGCGGGCGAACTTCTCACCGTCGTCGACACGTGGCCACAGGTAAAAGCTGGCTTGCGGTTTTTGTACATCGAGGCAGCCGTCGAGAATATCCAGCACTGTGTCGAACTTCTGTCGGTAGAGTGCGCGATTCTCGCGCACGTGTTCTTCATCCTGCCAGGCGGCGATGGAGGCGTACTGGTTGGGTAGCGGCATGGCGCAGCCGTGGTAGGTGCGATAGAGCAGGAATTTCTCCAGCAGCTGAGCGTCGCCTGCGACAAAGCCGGAGCGCAGCCCGGCCAAGTTGGAGCGCTTCGACAGGCTGTGAAAAACCACGCAGCGGCGATAGTCATCGCGGCCCATTTGCTCGCAGGCTTGCAGCAGTCCGGCCGGCGGTGCGCCCTCGTCGAAGTAGAGTTCCGAGTAGCACTCATCCGAGGCGATGGTGAAGTCGTAGCGGTCTGCCAGCTCGATGAGCGTTTGCAGGTCGTCGATCTCCAGCAGGGCGCCGGTGGGGTTGCCCGGTGAGCAGAGATATAGTAATTCACACTGGCGCCACACCGATTCGGGTATCGAGCTGAAATCCGGCTTGAAGCGATTGCCAGCGAGGCAGTTGATAAAGTGCGGTTCAGCGCCGGCGAGCAGGGCCGCCCCCTCGTAAATCTGGTAGAAGGGGTTGGGCATCAGCACTTTGCTGCCCCGCGAGACCATGGCCTGAGCAAAGGCGAACAACGCCTCGCGGGTGCCGTTTACCGGCAGCACCTGGGTGTCGGCGCAGACCTGCGCGAGCTGAAAGCGGGCGCACAGCCAGTCGGCAATCGCCTGGCGCAGTGGCTCAAGGCCCTTGGTGAGGGGGTAGGCGGCGATTTTGTCCAGGTGCGCGACCAGCTCGCTCTGCACAAATTCAGGCGGTGTGTGCTTGGGTTCTCCGATAGAGAGGGCGATATGGGGTTTGCCCGCCGGCTGCAGGTCTGCTTTCAGCGCCTGTAACTTGGAGAAAGGGTAGGGCTGCAGCTTGTCCAGGTTTGGATTCATGGCGTTCTTATCCGATCGTCATTGGTGTTATTGCGGCGCAGTGTGGTAGTCCAGCTCCCGGCAAATGGCCTGTTCAAGTTCGCGATTGGTCTCGGCGTTGCAAAGCGTGCGCCCCTCGGCGTCGGTAATATGGAAAATATCCTCCACGCGCTCCCCAAGAGTGGAAATCTTGGCGTTGTGCAGGCGCAGGTCATGGGTGACAAAAGTGCGCGCAATCAGGGCGAGCAGGCCAGGCCTGTCGGCGCTGGTGATCTCCAACGTGCTGTACTGGTCACCCGTCTCGGTAGACAGGTGCGCGCGGCTCTCCATCGAAAACATCTTCAAGCGCCGCGGGGTGCGCCGTTGAATCACCTTGGAGTAATCCTCCACTAATGCCAGTTCTTTTTGCAATGTCTCGCGAATTTGTTGCAGGCGCTGGGGCTCGTCGAGCAGGGGTTGGCCATATTCGTCCAGCACGTAAAAAGTATCCAGGGTGTAGCCGGAGGCCGAGCTGTACAGGCGCGCATCGTGCACATTCAAGTTGAGCATATCGAGCCCGGTGACTACGGCGGCGAATACATTGGCACGATCGGGGGTGTAGACAAAGACCTGAGTGGCGCCGTCGTGCTCGCCGGGGCCCGAGTTGCGTGTCAGCACCAGGGTGTCGCTTGGCATTAGCGGGCTGTTGCTGTGCAGCTCGTGAATGGCCGCGGTGTGCCAGACGATGTTGTCGGCGCTTTCGCGCACAAAATAATCGTCGCCCATTTGTGCCCAAATATTTTCCATGGAGGCCTCCGGCAGTCCGAGGGCGCACAGTTTTTCCAGTGCCAGGCTGCGGGTTTCCTCGATAATTTCCTCGCGGTCTATAGGGTTCTCCAGGCCGCGGCGCAGGGCGTGCTGGGTGGCTTGGTAGAGCTGGCGCATCAGGCTGGCGCGCCAGCTGTTCCAAAGCTCTGGGTTAGTGGCGTTGATATCCGCCACGGTCAGGGCATAGAGGTAGTCCAAGTGCTCGCGGTCGCCCACCTCGCGGGCGAAGGCGTGCACCACTTCCGGGTCACTGATGTCCTGTTTCTGCGATACCTGACTCATTAACAGGTGCTTTTCCACCAGCCAGCAAACCAGGCGGCGGTCGCGCGCCGACAGATGGTGGCGTTCGCAGAACTCGGCGGCGTCCACCACGCCCAGCTTAGAGTGATCACCGCCGCGCCCCTTGGCGATATCGTGGTAGAGGCCGGCGATATACAGCAGTTCCGGCTGGCGCAAACGCTCGAGAATCTCCGCGGCGATGGGGAATTTCTCCCGCGCCTCGGGGCCGCGAAAGCTGCGCATATTGCGCACCACCTGGAGTGTGTGGGCATCAACGGTGTAGATGTGGAATAGGTCGTGCTGCATCTGCCCGGTGACGCGGCCGAACTCTGGCAGGTAGCGCCCGAGAATGCCGTAGCGGGTCATGCGCGACAGCTGTGTGGAGAGCCCGCGCGCAGAGCGCAGCAGCTCCATAAACAGCTCGCTGTTGGCGGGGTCCGCGCGGAAGTGCTCGTCGATCAGGTGGCGGTGCTCGCGGATCAGGCGGATGGTTGAAGCGCGCACCCGTGTGATCTGCGGGTGCCTGGCCATCAGCACAAAAATCTCCAACAGTGCTGGGGGGTGCTGATTGAACACCTGTGGGTAGGTGGCCTCAATGGCGCCACCGCGCAGCTGGAAGCGTTCGTTGATGGGGGCGGCAGCCTGCTCGCCCCCCTGCTGTATTGCCTCGCCCAAATATTGCAGCAGTACATCGTTGAGTTCGCGTAGGGCCATTACGATGCGGTAGTAGTTGTGCATAAACTGCTCAACTGCCAGCTGGGTATCGCTGTCCTCATAGCCAAACTGTTTGGCCAGCTCCCTTTGGTAGTCGAACAGCAGTCGCTCCTCGGCACGTCCGGCGAGCAGGTGCAGGCCATAGCGAACTCGCCAAAGAAAGCTTTCGCCGGACTGGAGGATGGCGAATTCCTCCTCGGTGAAAAAGGCCTTGCCCTGCAGTTGTCTGAGCGTGCGCACCCGAAAAAAATACTTTGCGACCCAGGCGATGGTCTGGATGTCGCGCAGCCCGCCGGGAGCGTTTTTAATATTGGGTTCGAGGATATACTCTGCGGCTTGCTGGCGATTGTGACGCTCATCTTGCTCGGCCAGTTTGGCGTTGAAAAAGTCCTCGATAGGCCAGAGCTTGCCGCCCTCCATGCCAGCCACCAGCCGTTCTCCAGGTTTGCTATCACCCACCACTGTGCGGGACTCGGTGAGGTTGGTGATTATGGTGATATCCTCGGCGGCCAGTGCCAAGCACTCCTCTACACTTCGCACCGAGTGACCGATTTCCAGGCCCAGATCCCAGAGGAAAGTGATGAAACGCTCAATACTATCGATGGTTTCTTCATCTGCGCGATCCTCGGTGAGGATCAGTAGATCGATATCGGAATGGGGGTGTAGCTCCCCTCGGCCATAACCGCCTACGGCCATTAAGCTGGTGCCCGTTTTCCAGTGGTACTGATGCCAGGCATAGTGCAGCAGGCAGTCGACAAAGAGCGCGCGCTCGTGCACCAGGGTGCTCACATCTTCGCCCTCGCGAAAACGCTCAGCCATCTGGTGCTCGGCTGCACCTATCGCATTCTTGAATATCTGCAAGGGCGGTTTTTCACGGGCGGCGAGGTCGCGGCGAAAGCGGGCTTGGTCGAAGAAAAACAGGGGGCGCTCAAAGTAGGGCGTGTTGGCCGGCTGCATGACTAAGGTCCGTTTGGCTGTACCCCGCCGTACGCGGCGGGGATGTGCATCTTTTTTTAGGAGCAGGGAGGAGCTTGTGTTTAAAATTTTTCCTCACTGCGCGCGGTCAGTACCTCAACACCGCTGCTGGTGACCACCATGGTGTGTTCCCACTGCGCCGATAGGCGGCGGTCCTTGGTGACTGCGGTCCAGCCGTCGCCGAGAACTCGAGTGGCAGCCTTGCCGGCATTGATCATCGGTTCAATGGTAAAGGTCATGCCCTCCTGCAGAATCTCGCCGGTTCCGGGCTGGCCGTAGTGCAGTACCTGGGGTTCCTCATGGAAGACATCGCCGATACCGTGGCCGCAGAAGTCGCGCACCACAGAGTAGTAGTTCTTCTCGGCGTGCTGCTGGATTACATGGCCGATATCACCAAGGCTGGTGCCCGGGCGTACTATCTCAATGGCTTTGTACAGGCACTCTTGGGTGACCCGCACTAGTCGCTCGGCGTGTGCAATCGGCTTGCCGACGAAGAACATCTTGCTGGTGTCGCCGTACCAGCCGTCTTTGATCACGGTGACATCGATATTGATGATGTCGCCCTTCTTGAGCACTTTGCTCTCAGAGGGAATTCCGTGGCAGACCACTTCATTGACCGAGGTGCAAATGGACTTCGGGAAACCCCGATAGCCTAGGCAGGCGGGTATGGCCTTCTGCACATTGACGATATGGTCATGACAGCGGCGGTCCAGTTCTTCCGTAGTGACACCAGGGACCACATACTCGCCAATCATCTCCAGGACCTCTGCGGCGAGGCGGCCCGCGGTGCGCATTTTGGCAATTTGTTCCGGCGTCTTTATGGCTGAGGTCATGCGTGTCCTTAAGTCTATCTGTGAAGGCGGGCATTGTAGCGGATTGGCAGTGGCGGGGCATAGCGCCAGAAAGTTTCGCTAACTACTAACTAAAGGATACGACTGACGACTGAAGGAACCCATGGGTAGGCGCAGGCATTCACACCATATTTATTCCCGTTCTTCACTCGGCCGCGAGGTTGTGGTATAAAGCGCGCCGCTCCGGGGTGCTTCCGGGGCAGAAATGCCGCACACGCATCGACACATGAGTCTGGGTGCCTCGAAAGGGGTTGACGCATGGGATGTGTGGAGGATTAACCCGTATATTTAGAGGTTTATTATGCCGCAAGTAAGCATGCGCGATATGCTGCAGGCTGGTGTTCACTTTGGCCACCAGACCCGCTACTGGAACCCGAAGATGGGTCAATACATCTTTGGTGCCCGCAACAAGATTCACATCATCAACCTGGAGCACACTGTACCGGCTTTCAATGAAGCCCTGCAGGTGGTCAAGGGGATGGCCGCTCAAAAGAAAAAGATTCTGTTCGTAGGCACCAAGCGCGCCGCTCAGAAATCTATCAAAGAGCAGGCCGAGCGCTGTGGCCAGCCTTTCGTCAGCAACCGCTGGCTGGGTGGTATGCTCACCAACTACAAAACCATCCGCGCGTCCATCAAGCGTTTCCGCGAGCTGGAAGTTCAGTCTCAGGATGGTACTTTCGAGAAGCTGACCAAGAAAGAAGCTCTGATGCGCACCCGCATGATGGAGAAGCTCGACCGCTCCATTGGTGGTATCAAGGACATGGGCGGCCTGCCTGACGCGATCTTCGTAATCGACGTTGAACACGAGCGCATCGCCATCCAGGAAGCCAACAAGCTGGGTATCCCGGTAATCGGCGTTGTTGATACCAACAGTGATCCCGCTGGTGTTGACTACGTGATTCCCGGTAACGACGACGCTATCCGTGCAATCAAGCTGTACACCACTGTTGTGGCCGACGCAGTTCTCGCTGGTGCAGCGGAAGCTGGCAGCGCGGTGAACAAAGACGAGTACGTCGAAGCTAGCGATGACGAAGCTGCTGCAGAGTAATTTGCAGGGCGAAGTGGTGTAGCGGAGTAGCGTTACATTACGAACTTAAAAAGGGGCCCGAATTACGGCCCCTTTTTTCTAATTTTAAGTGACAGAACCCCGAGGAAAGAATCATGGCGATTACCGCGTCAATGGTAAAAGAACTGCGCGAGCGTACCGGCCTGCCGATGATGGAGTGTAAGAAAGCACTCACCGAAGCGGACGGCGATATCGAAAAAGCGATCGAAGACCTGCGCAAAGCCTCCGGCCTGAAGGCTGCCAAGAAAGCGGGTCGCACCGCTGCAGACGGCGTTGTTGCTGCAAAAGTCGCCGAAGATGGTAGCTACGGTGTATTGGTTGAAGTGAACTCCGAGACCGACTTTGTTGCTCGCGACGATAACTTCCAGGCTTTTGTTGCCAAGGTTGTTGATAAGGCATTCGCAGAGCGTCAACAGGACGTGGCCGCACTGATGGAAGGCGAACTGGAAGCTGCCCGCGAAGCATTGGTTCAGAAAATTGGTGAGAACATCGGTGTTCGCCGTATAGAGCTGGTTGAAGCTCCGGTTGTAGGTGCCTATGTGCACTCCAATGATCGTATCGCGGCTCTGGTAGCCCTGAGCGCGGGTGAGGTTGAGCTGGCGAAAGACGTTGCTATGCACGTAACCGCTGTAAACCCTCAGGTGAACAAGCCCGAAGATATGCCTGCTGACGTCCTGGAAAAAGAGAAAGAGATCATCAAGGCACAGCCAGATATGGAAGGCAAGCCGGATGAAATCGTTGAGAAGATGATGGGCGGTCGTATCAAGAAGTTCCTGAAAGAGAACAGCTTGGTGGAGCAGCCTTTCGTTAAGAACCCAGATGTAAGTATTGGCAAGCTGGTTAAAGATGCTGGTGCCGACGTAATTTCTTTCGTGCGCTTTGAAGTGGGCGAAGGTATCGAGAAAGAAGAGGTGGACTTCGCTGCGGAAGTAGCGGCACAGGTTAAATCCTCTTCCTAATTGATAACAGTGAGTGCTCTGAGTACTCGCTCGCGGTGGGGTGCCTCCGCTGGAGCCTGTGTGCTTGCAGCGGGGCACCCCTCTGTGTAAATGACTGAAAGTGTTGTAATGTTCGGCGGCAATACTTGGCCACTAAACAGGTACATTTGAGAGGACCGACGAATGCCCGGTATTAAAGACCGCAAATATAAAAGAATTCTGTTAAAGCTCAGCGGCGAAGAGCTGATGGGCGATCAGGGTTTTGGTATCAGCCCTAGAGTGCTGGACAAAATGGCCCTGGAGATTGGCCAGCTGGTGGGTATCGGCGTTCAGGTTGGACTGGTTGTAGGCGGTGGTAACCTGTTTCGCGGTGCGGCCCTAAGCGCGGCCGGACTTGATCGCGTGACCGGCGATCATATGGGAATGTTGGCCACGGTAATGAATGCCCTGGCACTGCGCGATGCGCTGGAAAGATCCAATATTTCATCGCGGGTAATGTCCTCTATCCAGATGAGTGGCATTGTGGATCACTATGATCGCCGCGCGGCAATTCGTTACCTGGAGCGTGGCGAAGTGCTGATTTTTGCCGCGGGTACCGGTAATCCATTCTTTACTACTGATTCTGCTGCTTGCCTGCGAGGCATTGAAATTGAGGCGGAGTTGGTGCTAAAAGCCACTAAGGTGGACGGTGTTTACTCGGCCGACCCGGTACTGGACCCCTCCGCAACCCGCTATGACCAGCTGACTTATGACGAAGTACTCGATAAAAAACTCGGCGTGATGGATTTGACTGCGATCTGTCTCTGCCGCGAGCACAATATGCCCGTGCGGGTGTTCCGTATGGATAAAACCGGCGCGCTGCTCAATATCGTTGTGGGCGGCGAGGAAGGCACGCTAATCGAAGAGGAAGTGAAATCGTGATTGAAGATATCAAAAAAGACACTAAGACTCGTATGAGCAAGGCGCTTGATGCACTGGCCAGTAATTTCAATAAAATCCGCACCGGCCGTGCGCACCCGAGTATTCTCGACGGTATTCATATTTCCTACTACGGCTCCGATACTCCGTTGTCTCAAGTCGCCAATGTCAGTGTTGAAGATGCACGCACCTTATCGGTTACTCCCTGGGAGAAAAATCTGGTTCCAGATATCGAAAAGGCGATCATGAAGTCTGATCTGGGCCTCAACCCCAGCACTGCGGGTGCGGTTATTCGTATCCCGATGCCAATGCTGACTGAAGAGACCCGCAAAAATTTTATTCGCCAGGCTCGAGGTGAGGCTGAGACTGCACGGGTGTCTATCCGTAATATTCGTCGCGATGCACTGGCTGAAGTGAAGTCCCTGGTAAAGGACAAGGAAATTTCCGAGGATGACGAGCGCCGTGCAAGTGACGACATCCAAAAGATTACAGATCAGTTTGTGGCGGATGTCGATAAAGCGCTCACTGCCAAAGAAAAAGATCTGATGGAAATTTAATGGGTAATAGTGGTACCGACTTGAATTCCCCCGGCCCCCGACACATCGCCATTATTATGGATGGCAATGGGCGCTGGGCCGCCCGCAGGGGGCTATCGCCTTCCGTGGGGCACAGGGCCGGAGTTGAGCGCATACGCGATCTCCTGTCCGCGTGCAGGAGTCGCGGTGTTGAGGCGCTGACGCTGTTCGCTTTTTCCAGCGAAAACTGGCAGCGCCCCCCAAAGGAAGTGGAACTACTGATGACTCTGTTTCACTCCTATCTGCGCAAGGAAGCTAAGCGTATGCGCGATGAAGGCGTGCGCCTGCGAGTGATAGGGCGCAGGGATCGCTTTTCGTCGCGCTTGCAGCGGGCTATTGCGGAAGCAGAAGAGATAACCTGCGGTGGCGATCAGGGTGACCTGGTGATTGCGGCGGACTACGGCGGTCGCTGGGATATTACCCAAGCGGCAAGACAGCTTGCCGAGGCGGTAGCCAAGGGAGAGCGTTCTCTCGATTCGATCGATGAGGATGCCGTCGATAGCCAAATGCAGCTCGCCGATTTGCCACCGGTGGATCTATTGGTAAGATCCAGCGGCGAGCAGCGTATCAGTAACTTTATTCTCTGGCAGGCCGCTTATAGCGAGTTGTTTTTTACTGATACGCTGTGGCCAGATTTTGATGAAAGTGCCCTTGATGAGGCGATAGAAGCATTTCGGCAGCGTGACCGGCGATTTGGTGGGCGCGCTGAAGATGATGGCACGGCTGTGCAGGCTTGAATGGGTTCGGGCCAATGCGCGGCCATTTTTTTGTCCGCGAATAACTTTTAGGAATATTACACCGGGGCGCTCAAGGTCGCTAAATGATAGCAGGCGGAGTGTGGGTCCAGATGAAAGGGGTTTTCGGTGCTTAAACAAAGAATAATTACTGCGCTGGTATTGCTGGTACTTTTCGCTGGAGTTTTGTTCCTGCTGCCAATTCAATGGTACACGCTGATTTTCGTCGCGGTGATTTTGCTCGGTGGTTGGGAGTGGGCCAACCTTTCCAATCTCAATCGCGCACTGCGATTTGTGTTTCTCGCCGCACTGGGTGGAACCTTAGTTTTCACCTCTGAATATGTTTTTTCTATGGATTTCAGCTCCCCAGATATTGACCGGGCGCGCCAGATATTGGCGATAGCTTGCGGTTGGTGGGCGCTCGCTTTCCTGTGGGTGCAGAGCTACCCTGCCAGCGCCATGCTCTGGGGGAACCGCTGGGTGCGGGGCCTAATAGGGTTGGTGGTGCTGGTGCCGAGCTGGCTGTCGCTGGTGATTTTGCGTGGACTCGATCACGGTGCCTGGCTGGTATTGTATGTTGTCGCGATCGTGGTAGCTTCCGATGTGGGCGCTTACTTTGTTGGTCGTAAGTTCGGTAAGCGCAAGCTGGCCCGCGAAGTGAGTCCTGGTAAATCCTGGGAGGGTTTTTTTGGCGGTTTGGGCGCCTGCCTGATACTCGCTCTTGTCACTTCCTATCTGTTTGATCTTCCGCTCAAAAACACGGTGTTGTTTTCTTTTGGTGTCCTGGTGACCGCGCTTGCCTCGGTGATTGGCGACCTGTTGGAGAGTATGTTCAAACGGCACCGGGGTATTAAAGACAGCAGCCATATGTTGCCGGGGCATGGCGGTGTTATGGACCGCTTGGATAGCCTCACTGCGGCCCTGCCGGTCTTCACTATGGCAGCGCTCGCTAGCGAGCTGCCTAAGTATCTGTAAAAAGTACCTGTAAATAAGTACCTCTAACGGGTGCGCCACTCTTCAGTCCATATCTGTGCTTTTGATAAGCGCCGGCATTATTTGTCGGCGCTTTCTTCGAAGCGCAAGAGGTTTCGTAGGTAAGTCGAACGCTTATGCAAAGGCAATCTCCACAGGCTATTACCGTCCTCGGTTCTACGGGTTCCATTGGTGTGAGCACCCTGGATGTGCTTGCGCGCCATCCTCAGCGGTATACCATCTATGCCTTAACGGCCCGCGAGCGCATCGCGGAGTTGGCCCAACAGTGCCGTAAGCACAACCCGCGCTTCGCAGTAGTCACCGGAGAAGAGCGAGCCGAGGAATTGCGAGGCTTGCTGGGGGATGACGTTGAGACCCAAGTCCTTTGGGGTTTGGAGGGGCTCTGCCAGGTTGCCTCTGTGGATGAGGTGGATGTGGTTATGGCGGCGATTGTCGGCGCCGCAGGCTTGCGACCGACCTTAGCAGCAGTTGAGGCTGGCAAGAAGGTACTGCTCGCCAACAAAGAGGCGCTGGTGATGGCCGGGCCGGTTTTCCTACGTGCTTTGCGGGCAGGCGGAGCCCAGCTTTTACCTATCGATAGCGAGCACAATGCTATTTTCCAGTGTCTGCCTCAGCCGTACGATTGCCTGGAGGGAGCTGGGGTGGAAAAGATACTGCTTACCGGCTCCGGCGGCCCATTTCGCACGCGCGAAGCGAACGATTTACATCGGGTGACGCCTGAGGAAGCTTGCGCGCACCCCAACTGGTCGATGGGGCGGAAGATCTCGGTAGATTCGGCCACCATGATGAACAAAGGGTTGGAGTTTATCGAGGCCTGTTATCTGTTCAACGCAAGCCCTGAACAGATAGAGGTGGTTGTGCACCCGCAGAGTATTGTGCACTCCATGGTGCAGTATCGAGATGGCTCTCTGCTGGCGCAAATGGGGAATCCAGATATGCGCACCCCAATCGCGCACGCACTGGCCTTTCCTGCTCGCATTGACGCAGGGGTCCCCGTGCTGGACCTGATTGCACAGGGCCGACTGGATTTTGAGGCACCTAATTATCAGCGGTTCCCCTGTCTGCGTCTGGCTCAAGAGGCTATGAATGCTGGTGGTAGTATGCCAACGGTGTTGAATGCGGCCAACGAGGTGGCCGTCGAGGCGTTTTTACAGGGGCGGCTGGCATTTACTAGTATTGCTGCGGCTATAGAAAAAGTAATGAATAGCGCTCCCGCTGTTGAACTGACAGGGCTGGATGTAGTCGAAGCCATTGATCTCAATGCGCGGGAGCTGGCCCAGCAAGCTGTTGGAGCCCTTTAGATTCGCTGCTGGGCATATAATGCCGGGGTTTGCGCATGAAAAGAGACTGTAACTGAGTATGGATCTGATTCAGACGGTAATCTGGGCCCTGGTGGCCCTCGGTATACTGGTATCCTTCCACGAGTTTGGACACTTTCTCGTAGCACGGCTCTGTGGGGTCAAGGTGCTGCGCTTTTCTGTGGGCTTTGGCCGCCGCCTATTTTCCCGCTATGACCGGCACGGTACTGAATTTGCAGTTTCGGCAATTCCCCTTGGCGGCTACGTCAAAATGCTGGATGAGCGGGAGGGGCCTGTTGCCGATCACGAACTGAATCAGGCATTTAATCGCAAGAGCGTGTGGGCACGTATGGCGATTGCCGCAGCCGGTCCAGCAGCCAATTTCCTGTTGGCCATTGTGCTGTTTTGGGTTGTCTTTATGGGAGGTACGGCGGGCCCAGTGCCCATCGTAGATACTGTCAAGCCCGGTAGTATCGCCCAATCTGCGGGCTTGGAGCCTGGACAGGAAATTATTGCGGTAGACGGCGAGGCTACACCCACCTGGCAGGCACTCAACTGGCGCTTGGCCAATCGATTGGGGGATAGTGGCGCTATAGAGTTTTCAGTGCGCTACCCGGACTCGGATCTTGAATACCACATGACGGCGGATATCGACCGCTGGCTCTCTGGTCAGGAAGTGCCTGATCCACTGGGGGAGGTTGGTCTTGAACTCTGGACTCCCCCCATCAGTATGACGCTCCACCAGGTTCTAGAGGGTAGCGCCGCCAACGCAGCGGGCCTGCGTGCGGGTGATAAGATAGTGGCAACCGATGGAAGAACATTTTCGGGCTGGGAAGAGTGGAGCCAGTATGTAAGAGCTCGTGCTGGGGAGCCCCTTCAGGTAGAGATTGATCGGCAGGGGCAGCGTTTGACCCTGCCGGTGACGCCGGCGGAAGTAACGCTCGAAAGCGGTGAACGTGTCGGTCAAATTGGCGTGCAGCCAGTGACAGAGCGCTGGCCAGAAGACCGAGTTAGGGTCTTCCATTATGGTGTGGCGGGAGCGCTATCGCAGGGACTTCAGGAAACCTGGGATAAAACCCTGTTTACCTTGAACAGCTTAAAGAAATTGATTTTTGGTCAACTTTCGACCAAAAACTTGAGTGGCCCAATCACCATTGCTAAAGTGGCGGGTACTTCCGCAGAGAGGGGATGGCAGTCATTCCTGTCGCTTTTGGCTCTGCTTAGTATCAGTCTCGGTGTACTCAATCTGTTACCCATTCCGGTACTCGATGGTGGTCACCTTCTCTACTACGGTATTGAGGCGATCAAGGGGTCTCCTGTGTCTGAGCGAGTACAGGTGATTGGCTTGCAGGTGGGTATGGCCCTAGTGCTCTGCATTATGGGATTGGCTCTGTACAACGATATTTTGCGTTTGTAGCGCTCTAAAGCTTATTTTTCCTGCGACACAGAGTGTGAAGGAATTTTTGTTGAATGAGGGCGCTGTTGGTTGTTTTTACAGCCTCCGTTTTAAATAGAAGCGACTCGGCATTGGTATGAAATATTGGCTGATAACGATCACTTTGGGCTTGGTGCTGCCTTTCAGTGCTTTAGCGCGGTCGTTCGTTCTCAGTGATATCAGGGTGGAAGGGTTGCAGCGCGTTTCGGCAGGCACCGTTTTTTCAGCACTTCCGGTGCGGGTTGGCGATGAAATTGAGCCTGCGGATATCCAAGGGGCAACCCGAGAGTTGTTCCGTACGGGTTATTTTGAAGACATTCAGATTGGCCGTGAAAGTAGTGTTCTCGTTGTTAACGTAAGAGAGCGACCGGCAATATCTAAGATAGATATTTCAGGGAACAAGGCGATTGCCGCAGAGGATCTGCTAAAAGCATTGGAGCAATACGGCCTGGCCGAGGGAGAGATTTTAAAGCGCTCGACTCTAAAGGGTTTAACTCAGGAGTTTGAGAGCCAGTATGTGGCGCAGGGGCGCTATGGTGCTAGTGTCAAGACCGAAGTCAAAGAGCTGCCGCGTAATCAGGTTGAGCTTAGAGTTATTGTCGAAGAAGGGACAGTCGCTGCGATTAAACATATCAATATTGTGGGAAATCGTGTCTTCTCCGATAAAGAGCTCGGGGAAATTTTTGAGCTCAAAACTACCGGCTGGCTCTCCTGGTTACGCAGTGATGATAAATACTCTCGTGAGAAACTCACTGGTGATCTCGAGCGTCTGGAGTCCCATTACCTCAATCGTGGTTATCTTGACTTCCAGATTGATTCGACCCAGGTATCTCTGGGTCCGGACAGAAAAAGTGTTTTTATCACTATTAATGTGATTGAGGGTGATGTTTACACTGTTAGTGAGGTAGAGCTTGCTGGAGACCCGATTGTTTCCGAGGAAGAAATACAACGCTTATTGTTAGTACGTGAAGGGCAGATATTCTCCCAAGAGAGGGTGACTACGACTTCTGACTATATTTCTAAGCGTTTGGGCAATAAAGGTTATGTTTTTGCCGAAGTAAGCGGCATTCCAGAGGCCAATAAAGAAGAAAATACAGTAAAAATAACCTTCTTTATTGACCCCGGAAAGCCAACCTACGTTAGGCGTATAACTTTTCGCGGAAATACTCGTACTGCAGATGAAGTCTTGCGGCGAGAGTTGCGCCAGATGGAATCGGCTTTAGCTTCCTCGGCTCGAATTGAGCAAGCCAAAACACGTCTTGAGCGGCTTGGTTATTTGAAGGTAGTGAAAGTTGAGACCGCTAAGGTAGCCGGTAACTCAGACCGGATTGATGTCGATTACATGGTAGAGGGGCAACCCTCAGGTTCCGGGGGAGCGGGGCGTTAATTAAGACGCTGTAACTCCTGGATTGCGAATAAAAAGACTCGGAATTAGTAGATGAAAGATTTCCTGAAAGCGGCCTCTCTCGGCCTGGTGTTGCCTTTAAGTGCAATAGCGCAGTCGTTCGTGGTCAACGATATCCGCGTGGAAGGATTGCAGCGTGTCTCTGCCGGTACCGTCTTTTCTGCCCTTCCCGTGCGTGTTGGTGACGAAATCGAGTCAGTAGAAATTCAGAGCGCCACTCGGGCATTGTTCCGCACCGGATACTTTGAAGATATTCAAATCGGTCGTGAAAATGGTGTACTGGTGGTCACAGTGCGTGAGCGTCCCGCAATCTCCAAAATCGAGATTTCCGGGAACAAGGCTATCGCCACCGAAGATCTGCTCAAAGGCATGAAAGACAACGGTTTGTCCGAAGGGCAGATCTTTAAGCGCGCAACTCTAGAAGGGCTTGCTCAGGAGCTTGAGCGTCAATACGTGGCGCAGGGACGCTATGGCGCCAGTGTTAAGACCGAAGTTAAAGAGCTGCCGCGCAACCAAGTCGAGCTGCGGGTTATCGTCGATGAGGGATCGGTCGCGGCGATTAAGCACATCAATATTGTGGGTAACCGGGCCTTTTCCGACGAGGAACTGGCGGAAATTTTCGAGTTGCAGACCACTGGCTGGTTGTCCTGGCTGCGCAGTGATGACAAGTACTCCCGTGAGAAGCTTACCGGTGACCTGGAGCGCCTGGAATCCTACTATCTCGACCGCGGCTATCTAGATTTTCAGATCGAGTCGACTCAAGTTTCCCTGAGCCCCGACAAACAGAGCGTTTTTATTACGGTTAACGTGCGAGAGGGCGATGTTTACACGGTCAGCGAAGTGGAACTTGCCGGTGATCCGGTTGTATCGGAAGAGGAAATCAAGCGCCTGTTGTTGGTACGTGAAGGGCAGACTTTCTCCCAAATCCGGATGACCACTACTTCTGATTACATTACCAAGCGCCTCGGTAACGAGGGTTATACCTTTGCCGAAGTGAATGGTATTCCCGAACCCAATAAAGAAGATAATACGGTAAAAATCACCTTCTTTATCAACCCCGGCAAGCGTGCTTATGTGCGCCGAATCCAATTCCGTGGAAACACCCGGACTGCCGATGAAGTATTGCGCCGTGAGATGCGCCAGATGGAGTCTGCCTCGGCCTCCTCTGCAAGAATCGAGCAGTCCAAGGTGCGCCTGGAGCGCCTCGGTTATTTCAAAGAGGTAGAAGTGGAAACCGCAGAGGTGCCAGGCACCTCTGACCAGATCGACGTGGAATATACCGTTGAGGAGCAACCTTCAGGTTCAATCGGCGGCACCATCGGCTGGGCCCAAAGCAGTGGCTTGGTACTCGGTGGTAATATTCAGGAGAACAACTGGCTGGGTACCGGCAAGCAGGTAGGTATTGGGGTGAATGTGTCTACCTATCAGACCGCGCTGAACTTCTCCTACCTCGATCCCTACTTCACTCCTGATGGTGTAAGCCGTGGATTTAACGTTTTTTACAGGGAAAATGATTACTCCGAGGTCAATCTGTCGGACTATAACACTACAAGCTATGGTGGCGGTGTCAGTTTTGGCTATCCAATGTCAGAAATCTCCCGCTTAGGCTTGAATGTTAACCTCAGTCATTTGGAGCTTTCAGCTTCAAGCGGCTCTGTTCAGGAAATTCAATCTAGCCCATCTTTTTTGGATGACACCTCTCGTGATGGGGTGACATTAACTAATGCTGAGACAATTATTACAGATCTCAACGATGGAACGGCTAATAACCTTGCAATGGTTATTGATGAGAATCAATTCAATACTTCGGCCGATGGTTTTATTGATCGCTACGGTGATGCGTTTAACAACTTAGCTTTGACTGCTTCTTATGCGCGTTCCACCTTGAATCGCGGTATTCTGGCGACTCGGGGAGCTTCCCAGAACTTCTCCGCAGAGTTTACTGTGCCTGGTAGTGATCTTGAATATTATAAATTTATTTATACCGGCCAGTATTTCCGTCCACTCACAGATAGTTTGACTCTGCGCTTGCGTACACGATTGGGGTATGGAGATGGGTATGGTGATCTCGATCAATTGCCTTTCTTCGAGAACTTCTATGCGGGTGGTTTTGGCTCTGTACGAGGCTTTAAGCGCAATACTTTGGGGCCTCGGTCTACTCCTGCTGAGTACTATACTCGCCTCCCATGTGCTACTAACGGCGAGGATATTACCCAATATTGTTATGAAACTGATAGTAGTGGAAATTTAGTCATCGGACAGAATGGTGATGCCGATCCATTTGGCGGAAACATCTTAGTCGAGGGTAGCGCCGAAGTTATCTTCCCGCTGCCGTTTATCAAAGATCAGCGCTCTTTACAGTCGGCTTTCTTTATCGATGCGGGTAATGTATTTGATACCAGTTGTGAGGAAACCCAGATCAACTGTTACGATGTGGACTTCGGTAAAATGAATGTTTCTGCAGGTATCGGCTTGACTTGGGTGACCGGTTTTGGCCCACTCACCTTCAGCTTGGCTAAGGCCCTGAAGAAAAATGAGGATGATGAAACCGAAGTGTTCCAGTTTACCTTGGGTAATAGCTTCTAAATTAATCGGACACAAATGGATGGAGCGCAGTTGTTGCGCAAAAAAATAAAATCAATTGGAGAGACCAAAGTGCTTAAGAATGTAAAGATTTTCGCAATCCTGCTGGCTGGTATAACCCTGTCTGGTGCCGCCCTGGCGCAGACTAAGGTTGCGGTATTTAACCTGCAGGCCGCGATTATGAGCACCGATGTGGCCAAAACTAAGGTCAATTCACTGAAGACCAGTTCCGAATATTCCAAACTGCAAAGCAGTGCCGAATCCATTCGCTCCGAGCTGCAAAAAATGGCAGAGGATGGGCAGAAAAACAGTGTCACTTGGTCTGATGAGCAGAAAACCGAATACCAGCGTAAAATGAACTTTAAGCGTTCAGATTTTGAAACTACCGTTAAGAAGCTTCGTGCACTGGAAGCTCAGGTGGGGCAAGAAATCCAGACTTCCCTGGGACCAAAGGCCAAAGCGGCGCTGGAAGCGATTATTAAAGAACAAAAGCTGGATTTGGTGTTGGATGCCTCTACCGCTTACTTCGCTAATCCTTCAGTTAACCTGACTGAGGCTGTCGTAAAGCGTATGAACGCTGATAAGTAATCGATAGCCTGTATGAGAGACAATTTGTCGTTAACCCAGCTTGCACAAGCGTTGGGTGCTGAGCTGCGTCTGGCCCCGGGGGTAGGCGCAGAGCATATAATTTGTGGCCTTAGTACTTTGCAAGATGCTGGGCCGGACCAGCTGACCTTCCTGGCAAACCCCAATTATCGTCGCTTCCTTAAGAGTACGTCTGCTGGCGCGGTACTTGTGACCAGCGAGTTTGTTGAGGAGGCGCCGGTTAGTGTCTTGTGTGTGGACAACCCCTATCTGGCTTTTGCCAGGGCAAGTGCTTTATTCAACACGGCTCCAACAATAGAGGCAGGAATACACCCCACTGCTGTTGTTCACTCAGATGCTGAAGTAGATTCCAGTGCCTCCATTGCCGCTGGTGCAGTAATTGAGGCATTTGCGAAAATTGGCCCCAGAGCATTGGTTGGTGCCAACTGCTTTGTGGGAGAGGGTAGCACCTTGGGGGAAGGGAGCTGTCTCTATGCTTGTGCAATACTGCATCACGGCTGTCAGGTTGGGCGGAATGTTATCATCCATAGCCACGCGGTTATTGGGGCAGATGGCTTTGGCTTTGCTCTGCATCAGCGGGAGTGGATAAAAATTTATCAGCTGGGCGGCGTCCAGATTGGCGACGATGTTGAAATCGGAGCCAACACCTGTGTGGACCGTGGAGCGCTTGGCGATACGGTGATTGGCCGTGGAGTCAAGATCGACAATTTGGTCCAAATCGCGCACAATGTGCAGATTGGTGACTACTCAGCCATTGCTGCATGTACCGGAATCGCCGGCAGCGCAATTATAGGGAAGCACTGCGCTTTGGGTGGCAGCTCCCGCATTGCCGGACATGTAACCATCGCCGATGGCTGCCAGGTTACCGCTAATACCTTTGTGACCAAATCCATCGAAAAACCGGGAATCTACTCCGGCGCCTTACCCTTTGATGACAGCCAGTCCTGGCGTCGCAATGCGGTGCGCTTTGGCCAGCTGGATAAAATGGCGCGAAGAGTGAAAGATTTGGAAAGGCAACTTGAGGCATTGTCCCGCGCTCGGGATAAATAACTCAGCTGCTGTAAGAAAACAATTTTGAATTGCTGTTTTCGGGGCGTTTAACGCCCCGAAGTGGTTTCTGGGGGCATTTGGAATGATGGATGTAATTGAGATTCGCGAGTATTTGCCGCATCGTTATCCGTTTTTATTGGTGGATCGCGTAGTAGAACTCGAAGAAGGAAAGTTTATTAAGGGATATAAGAATATCTCTGTCAATGAAGAGCTGTTTAACGGTCACTTTCCACAGATGCCAATTTTTCCTGGTGTTATGATCGTTGAAGCTCTGGCACAGGTTTCAGGAATCCTCGGTTTTAAAACTTTTGGTAAGAAACCAGAGGATGGCTACCTTTACTTGTTTGGCGGTGTCGACAAGGCGCGTTTCAAACGCCAGGTAATCCCTGGAGACAGATTGGACCTGATGTCCGAAGCCGTTTCGGTGCGGCGTAATATCTGGAAGTTCTCCTGTAAAGCCAGTGTTGATGGAGAATTGGCTGCCTCTGCAGACCTCCTGTGTGCCGTGAAGAAGGTGTAGCGCCTTTGTCGATCACTTGATGTGACCACTGAGGTGCCTTAGATAGCTTTTCCAGTTGTTGTTTATGTGAAGTTGTAGTGTCCGAAGAGCCGCTACTTGAGGAGTAGATTCCAGAATGCAGACAAGTATCCACCCCACAGCTATTGTCGATCCGACGGCGGTTATCGGTTCCGGGGTGAGTATCGGAGCCTATTCCATTGTCGGGGCCAATGTGGAGCTTGGTAATGGCTGTGAAATAGCTTCACATGTCGTATTGAGCGGACCCACTAAGCTCGGGAAAAATAACCGCATCTACCAGTTTGCCTCGATAGGCCAGGATACGCCGGACAAAAAATACCAGGGCGAGGAGACTACCCTCGTAATTGGTGATAATAATGTCATTCGCGAGGGAGTCACTATTCATCGCGGTACCGTGCAGGACCGCGGGGAAACCACTATCGGCAGTGACAATTTGATTATGGCTTATGCCCATATTGGCCACGATAGTGTTGTCGGTAACCATACCATTCTGGTTAATAATGTGGGGCTTGCCGGCCATGTTATTGTCAAGGATTGGGCAATTCTCAGCGGTTACAGCCTTGTGCATCAACATTGCACGATTGGAGAGCACGCTTTCCTGGGAATGGGGGCGGCAATCGGTAAAGATGTGCCCGCTTACGTTATGGTTGCCGGGAATCCAGCGGAGGCCAAAACTATCAATGCCGAAGGGTTACGGCGTCGTGGTTTTTCCCGCGAGGATATTTCTTTGATCAACAAGGCTTACAAAACAGTCTATCGGCGTGGCCTCACCCTGCAGGAAGCCTTGCTAGCCCTGAGAGAGTTACGTGAACAGTCCCCTGTAATCCAGCCCTGGATTGACTCCCTGCAGTCCTCTGCCCGCGGTATTGTTCGCTAAGCGCAATTACTTATGGGGAGTGCAGTTATTGACCACTTCCCAAATTAGTCTTTTCTTTTTTGCTCGGTGTCTATGAGAGTCAGGTCCATTCCGCTCTGGGGGTATTTTTAGGCGTGTCAGAAAATAATAAACCGGTTCGTATTGGTATTGTTGTTGGTGAGGCCTCTGGGGATATCCTTGGTGCAGGTCTTATAGAGGCCATGCAAAAGCGTCTACCGGGAATTCAATTTGAAGGGATTGCTGGCCCGCGTATGCAGACATTGGGAGCAAAGTCTCTGTTTCCGATGGAGCGCCTCTCGGTAATGGGGTTTGTTGAACCGTTAAAGCGCTTGCCAGAATTGTTAAAAATTCGCCGCACCCTACGCGAGCATTTTACTGAGAATCCACCGGATCTTTTTATTGGTATTGATTCCCCGGATTTTAATTTGTCTCTGGAAGAATCCCTCAAGGCCGAGGGTGTTCGTACCGTACACTATGTCAGCCCTTCAGTTTGGGCGTGGCGGCGGGGGCGGATAAAAAAGATTGCCCGCGCTATCGACCATATGCTCACTCTTTTGCCTTTTGAGGCGGCCTTTTATCGGGAAAATCAAGTGCCGGTGACTTTTGTGGGGCATCCCCTTGCGGATGAGATCCCCTTACAAGTTAGTAATGTTGCAGCGCGCAAAGAGTTAGGTTTTGAGGCTGATGATAGAGTTATCGCGCTGTTGCCGGGTAGCCGTGGCGGTGAGGTACGCTTACTTGGGCCGTTATTTTTACAAACGGCTCGCTGGTGTTATCAGCGCCACCCCGATCTTAAGTTTGTTTTGCCAGCGGCTAATGAACAGCGCCTGGCTGAATTGAAGGAGCAGCTGGAGGCTTTTCCAGAATTGCCGGTTACCTTGTTGGAAGGGGACTCTCACAAGGCCCTCAGTGTCTCTAATGCCGTATTGATTGCCTCGGGCACGGCGACTCTGGAGACGATGCTACTGAAAAAGCCTATGGTGGTGGCTTATAAGCTGGGCAAAATCTCCTACGCCATCGTTTCCCGTATGCTGCATACCACCTGGGTCTCGTTGCCTAACTTGTTGGCACAGAGGGAGCTGGTACCGGAGATATTACAGAGTGACGCGACCCCTGAAAATTTAGGGGCCGCACTGATGCACTATTTTGAAGATCCATTGCTCGGCGATCAGTTAGAGCGAGAATTTGACGACCTTCACCAACAGTTGCGACGAAATGCCTCTGAGCGGGCGGCCGATGCTGTTTGTACTCTTTTGAAGTAATTAGGTTTTAAAAATCCATGAGCATCAAAAAAGAATTGCCCCCTTACATTTGCTCTTATAAAGGGGATCTGCTTGCCGGAGTCGATGAAGTTGGCCGTGGCCCATTGGCTGGAGATGTAGTGGCGGCTGCGGTAATTCTCGATCCAGCCAAGCCAATAATTGGGTTGGCTGACTCCAAAAAGCTCAGTGAAAAAAAACGCGAGTTACTCTTTGATGAAATTTGTGAGCGCGCTCTGAGTTTCGCCATTGCTCGGGCTACAGTCGAAGAGATCGATCAGATCAATATTTTACAGGCTAGCCTGTTGGCAATGCATCGTGCGGTGGAGCAGTTGTCCCAGCAGCCAGAGTTTGTGTTGGTGGACGGCAATAAGAAACCGAATTGGCCTTACCCCTGCGATACCGTGGTCAAGGGGGATGGTCGAGTGGCTGCGATTGCCGCCGCCTCGATTCTGGCAAAAGTGACACGGGATCGTGAGATGGTGAAATTGGATGCGCGGTATCCAGGTTACGGACTGGCCGGCCACAAAGGCTATCCAACCAAGGCGCATATGCAAGCCTTACAAGAGCTCGGACCTAGCCCACTACATAGGGTGAGCTTCGCACCGGTAAGAAAGCTCTTAGTGGATTTTGCCTGAACTCAGGGTTCAGCCAATTGTTAGTTAGCGCTCGATTTTCTTAACTCGGGCTTTGGTAATCATCTTGTCTGATACCTCTTCAATTTCTACCAGATAATTGAGGATGTATAGGCTGATATTGCCATCTGGAATGCTTTCCAGGTGCTCCATGGCGAGGCCATTGAAGGTCTTGGGGCCATCGGTGGGGAGGTTCCAGCCAAGGGTTCGGTTGATATCCCGAATGGAGGTTCCACCCTCGATCATATACCAGCCCCCTTCAACGGCGACAATTTCCTCGTCGTCGCTGGGTACTGGGCTCGCGGTGAAATCGCCGACAATTTCCTCCAGCAAATCCTCCAGGGTCACAATTCCCATTACTTCACCATATTCATCCACAACCAGACCCATTCGGCGTTTGGTTTTCTGGAAGTTCATTAACAGGGTGGGAAGGGGTGTGGCCTCTGGCACAAAGTAAGGCTCATCGGTAAAGGACTTGAGACGCTCCGCTGTGAGTTTATCGGGCCCTTCGCGCAGGATCTGCGCGGCGCGACGCAGGTGCAAAACGCCAACCACTTGATTGATATCGCTGCGGTAAACCGGCAGACGGGTATAGGTACTCTCAGCCAGTTGTTGGAGGATTTGATCGGCGCTGTTTTCCAGATCGATCCCCATGACTTCGTTGCGGGGGATCATGATGTCCTCGACTGTGGCCTGGTCCAAGTCTAGTACGTTGAGAAGCATTCCTTTGTGCTTGCTTGGGAGTAGGGCACCGGACTCAAATACAACAGTTCGCAGCTCTTCCGGGGCCAAATGCTCAGCATCACTGTTGGTAGTGGTTTCTACGCCCAGCAAACGAGCGAGCCCATTGGAAATACCACCTACCAGAAGAACCACTGGGGTTAGTAGCCACTGAATTGGGCGCAAAATAAATGACGCAGGAAAGGCAACCTTCTCAGGGTGAAGAGCGGCAATGGTTTTTGGCGTGACTTCCGCAAAAATCAGTAGGGCGACGGTCAAAACTATTGTCGTAAGCAGCTCGCCATATACCTGGGCAAAGACAGAGCCGGCAATAACGGAGACGAGGACGTTAACGAGGTTATTGCCAATAAGGATCGAGCCGATCAGCTTGTCGGGTCGTGCGAGGAGCTCCATTGCGCGTTTGGCTCCACGGTGACCGTTCTTGGCTTGGTGGCGCAGGCGGTAGCGGTTCAGCGCCATCATGCTGGTTTCGGAGCTGGAAAAGAAAGCCGATATCACAATCAGCAGGGCCAGCAGGCTAAACAGCAGACCCGGGGGCATCTCGTTCAAGGGAGAACTCTTTTTATTTCTGAGCGGAGATATTGGAACAGAACAGAGACCTCCGCAAGTTTTCTAGTCATTAATAACCCAAAACATACAAATTAAGGGCTAGAAAGGTGATAGGAATGTACAGTTTCCGGCCAACAACATGGCGGGGCATTGGAGTATCGATACCGGTAATTTGCTGTTGGCTTAGCTGCGATTTTTCCTTTTCTTATTTAACCGCGCTGAAGAATAACTTCAATAACCAGTTTGCTGCCAAAGTAGGCCAGCATCAGTGCGACAAATGCGCATAGAGTCCAGCGCACGGCGGTATTGCCACGCCAACCCCACTGCCAGTGTCCCCAGAGGAGAATACTGTAGAGCACCCAGGCGATCAGGGAGAGTACTGTTTTGTGTAGAAGACCCTGCTCAAATAGGTTGCCAACAAAAATAAAACCGGTAATCAGAGAGGCGGTTAGCAGCAGCTGACCGAAAGCGATCAAGCCAAAAAGCAGTGATTCCATACTCTGCAGAGGGGGGAGCAGACGCATTGCACCCACAGGTCTGTGGTTGTGCAATTGTTGATTCAGGTAGTAGAGGTAGATGGCCTGCAGGGTTGCGAGGGTAAGCAGTGAGTAGGCGCAGATAGATAAAAGCGCATGTACGGCTATACCCGAAGACAGCTGTTGATGTGGTGCAACAGGCCCCCAGATATGTGTGGCGGCTAGCTCAGCGAGCGCGCCAACTGGGGCAAAAATAAGGATCAATAAGGTGAGTGGGCGGCTTGCAGCCAGAATAAGTAGCAACAGGTTCACCACCCAGATAATGAGTGACAGCATCGCCAATAAGTCAAAGCGGTAACCTGCGGGAGAGAACAGCGTGTGAGCCAGGGATATTCCGTGAGTAATCAGGGCTCCGGCGAACAGGCCCAGCAGGAGCCAGCGCTCGGGCTGTTGTGCTCGAGCAAGGGCCCTGGCCGCGACAATGGTGGTAGCTATATATAGCGCGATGGCCGTCCAGTGGGCGAATGCCGCCATTGGTTAGATCCGTATCTTCTAAGCAGTGGAGGAGGAGTGTGTCACAGCCCGCTTTAACAGGGAAGATCTGGTGATATTTCGGCTGTGACGGGACCTGGGCTATACTGCCGCGCCTCAGAGTGGGAGTTGGAGATGCTCCCCTAGATAATTTCGCGGCCCTCCGCACCGGGGTCCTGTCCGCAATCGGAGAAATCGAGACGAATTTATGTTCGATAACCTGAGTGACCGCTTATCGGCGGCCCTAAAAAAAGTCACCGGCAAGGCGAGCCTGACCGATGACAATATCCGCGATACCCTGCGCGAAGTGCGCAAAGCGCTGCTTGAAGCGGATGTCGCTCTGCCTGTTGTGAAGGCCTTTGTGCAACAAGTGCGCACAGCTGCTGTAGGACAGAAGGTTAGTAAGGCCCTGAATCCGGGCCAGCAGTTCGTCAAGATTGTTCAGGATGAGCTGGTCAAGGTAATGGGTGCGGCTGCAGAGCCTCTCAATCTCGCAGTGCAGCCCCCGGCTGTGATTCTGATGGCGGGTCTTCAGGGCGCCGGTAAAACCACCAGTGTCGCCAAGTTGGCCAAATACCTGCGTGAGCGGGAAAAGAAAAAAGTCATGGTGGTGAGTGCAGACGTATATCGCCCCGCAGCTATTAAACAGCTGGAGACTCTGGCCGGTGAGGTGGACGCGCTTTTCCATGCATCCACTCCGGAGCAGAAGCCACTTGATATTGCCAAGGGCGCTGTGGATGCGGCACGCAAGCAGTTTGCCGATGTGTTGATCGTCGATACCGCTGGTCGCCTGCATATCGATAGCCAGTTGATGGATGAAATCAAAGAGCTGCACAGAGAGCTGGACCCAGCGGAGACCCTGTTCGTTATCGACGCAATGATCGGTCAGGATGCGGTAAATACCGCCAACGCCTTCAATGAGGCGCTGCCGCTTACCGGGGTTATTCTGACCAAGGCGGACGGTGATGCCCGCGGTGGTGCGGCACTCTCTGTGCGCCATGTCACTGGTAAGCCGATCAAGTTTATCGGTGTCGGTGAGAAGACCGATGCCTTGGAAACCTTCCACCCGGATCGTATCGCCTCACGGATTCTCGGTATGGGCGATATTTTGTCTCTGATCGAAGAGGCAGAGCAAAAAATCGACAGGGAGAAGGCCGAAAAACTGGTCAAAAAGGTGCAAAAGGGCAAGGGCTTCGACCTGGAGGACCTGCGCGACCAGCTGCAGCAGATGCAGAATATGGGCGGTTTGGGCTCCCTGCTGGAAAAAATGCCCGGCATGGGCGGCGTTGCTCAAGCTGCCCAACAGGCGGATATGGGCAAGGAGTTCAAACGAATGGACGCTTTGATTTCCTCCATGACCCCGGCGGAGCGTCGCAATCCAGAGCTTCTCAATGGCTCTCGCAAGCGCCGTATTGTCGCTGGTTCCGGTACCCAGGTGCAGGATCTTAACCGGTTGCTCAAACAGCACAAGCAGATGGGAAAAATGATGAAAAAGCTCAAGGGCGGCGGTATGAGCAAGATGATGCGCGGCCTGGGTGGAATGACTGGTGGTGCTGGCCTGCCTGGAGGTCTCGGCGGCCTGGGCGGAATGCCCGGAGGATTGCCTCCTGGATTTAAGAAAAAGTAAGGCTCTGGGGCTCTTTGGCTTCCCCAGCGAGCGCTATACAAATCTCTGGCGGTGCATTAGAATACGCCGCCTTTCAGCCGGGTGAGCTGCCGGCAGAGTTGTTTGGGTGATGGCTTAATGCTGTCGCCAAGTGTTAAAAACTACAGGAAAGTTACATGGTAACCATTCGTTTGGCTCGTGGCGGTGCTAAGAAACGCCCGTTTTATCACCTGACCGTAACCGATAGCCGCAAATCTCGCGACGGTCGTTTCATTGAGCGTGTTGGCTTCTTCAACCCGGTTGCCCGTGGTCAGGAAGAGCGTCTGCGCATCGATCGTGAGCGTGTTGACTACTGGCTGGGTCACGGCGCTCAGGTTTCTGATCGCGTCAGCAAGCTGCTGAAAGAATCCGCTTAATTTGCGCGTAAGTGGTGCGCCTGTGGCAGATAACGGAAAGCCTTCCGAGGAACTGGTCACGGTTGGGCGCGTAACTACCGTTTATGGTGTGCGCGGCTGGGTCAAGGTTCACTCCTATACCGAGCCGATGGACAACATCCTGCAATTCCCCAAGTGGTGGTTGCGGGGGCCGAAAGGCTGGGAACCCTTGGAAATAGATGCTGGTAAGCGTCATGGCAAGGGATTGATCGTTCATGTGAAGGGCTTGGATGACCGCGATTTGGCGGCTCAACTTTGTCAGCGTGATATTGCTATAGCACGTGACCTGATGCCTGAACTCGAGCAAGGTGAGTATTACTGGCACCAGCTTGAAGGTCTGCGGGTTATCAGCCGTTTTGACGGCGGGGAGCACGATTTTGGCAGTGTCGTTCGCATGATGGAAACTGGCGCAAACGATGTATTGGTTGTGCGTGGTGGGACGGATAAACGCGAGCGTTTGATTCCGTATATACCAGGCCAGTTTGTTACAGAAGTAGACCTGGAAGCCGGTGTGATCACCGTCGACTGGGACCCGGCTTTTTAAGGCATTGAGCGATGGCTAAAAGAATCGCTCTGGTAAGCATTTTTCCGGAGATGTTTGCCGCACTGACCGAGTATGGTGTCAGCGGGCGGGCCGTTAAAGATGGCCTGTTGGAAGTACGCTGCTGGAACCCTCGGGATTTCACCAGTGACAAGCACCGCACTGTGGATGATCGCCCCTATGGCGGTGGTCCCGGAATGGTGATGATGGCCGAACCCCTTTATCAGTCCTTGCAGGCGGCACGCGTCTGGGCTGGAGAAGAGGGCGAAGCCGTACGCATTATCTACCTGTCTCCGCAGGGGCAGCAGCTGGATCAGCGCGGGGTCGAAAACCTCTCTGATGCTGGCAATCTGGTTTTGCTGGCCGGGCGTTATGAAGGGGTAGATGAGCGTATCGTCGAATCGATGATCGACGAGGAATGGTCCATTGGTGACTATGTCCTAAGCGGTGGTGAACTGGCTGCTATGGTAATGGTGGATGCTATTACACGCCTGATTCCCGGAGCTCTGGGGCACGATCAGTCGGCGGTTGAGGATTCTTTTTCCTCTGGCTTGCTCGACTGTCCCCACTACACCCGGCCCGAACAGTACCGGGGCGTAGCGGTACCGGAAGTGTTGCTCTCGGGCAACCACGAAAGAATACGCCGCTGGCGCCTGAAGCAGGCACTGGCGCGCACACAACAGCGTCGGCCCGACCTTTTGGCGGGGCTGGAGCTGGACAAGGAACAGAAGCAACTGTTGGAGGAAATCCAGCAGGAGCGGAAATCCGATAAAACTTGATGCCGGATTCGCCGGGAGGCGGGAGTAGTTCGGTGAACTAGCTGAGAAGCTACATAAACTCTATTTGGGAGCAAATCCAAATGACTAACAAAATTATCCAGCAGCTGGAGCAGGAACAGCTGAAGAGCGAAGTACCTCCCTTCGCACCGGGCGACACTGTAATCGTTCAAGTGAAAGTAAAAGAAGGTAACCGCGAGCGTCTGCAGGCGTTCGAAGGTGTGGTAATCGGCAAGCGCAACCGCGGCCTGAACTCCTCCTTCACCGTACGTAAAATCTCCCACGGTGTTGGCGTTGAGCGTACTTTCCAGACCCACAGCCCGCTGGTTGACAGCATTAAGGTTAAGCGTCGCGGTGACGTGCGCCAGGCTAAACTCTACTACCTGCGCAACCTGACTGGTAAAGCCGCACGTATTAAAGAGAAGCTTAACTAAGCACCTCTCATACAGCTCGCAAAAAAGCCGGAGCAATTGCTCCGGCTTTTTTGTATCTGAAATCAGCCCTTTGTGACTGTATTCCCGGCCCCTAAAAGGCAATGCAGCCTCAGAAACCAGTGGCTTTTTTTGAATTCCTGGTCACTGACTTCTCCATTAAGGCGGCAGCTTGCCGCGATGTATCTCTGCCATATCTTCGAGATCAGCGCACAACTTGGAATTTTGCACGTAGTGCCGGATGCCTGAATATGTTAAAACGCGCCATATGGGCCTGATACGGCATGTAGCTGCCATACTGGCTGGAACTGAAGGCCGACGTTTGAGTCGAACCTCATTGAGAATTAAAGGAGCAATCGGTAATGATGCTTATCAAGAAGCCGCTGGCGCTCGCTGGAGTGCTGCTCGGTCTGCTTGGCCCAGCGGCCCTTGCAGAGGTCGACGCGAATGTTGCGAAGACGATTAAGGCCCGCTTAGAGGCAAGTAACCCAAAGCCCAAGTATGGCGACGTGCGCGAGACCCCCATCGAAGGGCTCTACGAGGTAGAGCTGGATGGCGGCAGTAGCACCCTATTCGTCTCAGCCGATGGCAACCACTTTATTCTGGGAGACCTGTTTCAGGTGAAGAGCGGTGGCGGCTTTGCCAACCTCTCGGAAGGGCGCCGTGCAACTCGCCGGGCCAAGGTGATGGAAACCCAGAACATCGACGATATGATCGTCTTTTCGCCCAAAGGTGAAACTAAGGCGCGCATCTATGTCTTTACCGATGTGGACTGCGGCTACTGTCGGAAGTTACATCAGGATGTTCCCGAACTGAACAAGCGCGGGATCGAAGTAAGATACCTGGCATTCCCACGAGCAGGGCTGCAATCATTGAGCTATCGCAAGCTAGTGACTGCTTGGTGCGCTGAGGACAGCAACAAAACCCTGACGGCTTTAAAGAATCGTGAAAACGTGCCTTTGAATGTCTGTGATAACAACCCGGTTGCCGCTCAATATAAATTGGGTAACGAGGTGATCGATGTGCGCGGTACGCCTACGATTGTGATGGAGGACGGCAGAGTCGTACCCGGCTATCTGCCCCCCGCCACTCTGGTTAAAGAGTTGGGAATCTAATTATTCTGAAAAATAGCGGCCGTTTTGTGACGGCCGCTATTTTTATTTAGGCCAGGTTTTTCAGTGTCACCTTGCGTGGCTGGGTCATATTCTCCGGGGCGAGAATATCGCTTAACTCTTCCTCACTCAGCAGCCCCTCCTCCAGTATCAACTGCTTGACGCTCGCGCCGGTCATCAATGCCTGCTGGGCGATACGAGTGGCATTTTCGTAGCCGATAAATGGATTTACCGCGGTAATCAGGCCAATGCTGTTTTCCACCATCTGCCGGCAGTGTTCCTCGTTCGCACTGATACCGTTGACGCAGCGCTGGGCCAGGGTGTGCATAGCCTGAGTCATCAGGCGCATGGATTGCAACAGGTTGAAGGCGATGACTGGCTCCATTACGTTCAGCTGTAGCTGGCCTGATTCGGCCGCCAAGGTGATCGTCAGATCGTTGCCGATCACCTGGTAGGCCACCTGGTTTACCACTTCGGGAATTACCGGATTCACTTTGCCGGGCATAATAGAGGAGCCCGGCTGCATTGGAGGCAGGTTGATCTCGTTGAGGCCCGCGCGGGGGCCGCTGGAGAGGAGACGCAGGTCACTACAGATCTTTGAGATTTTCACCGCGATGCGTTTCATCACTCCGGAGAACATGACGAAGGCACCCATATCGGAGGTGGCTTCCACCAGGTTTTCCGCGCAGACAAAATCGATACCGGAAATTTCCGAAAGGGCTGTTACCACCAGCTGGCGGTATTGAGGATCGGTATTGATTCCAGTACCAATTGCCGTGCCCCCCATATTAATTTCATTAAACAGGGCAACCAGCTCCTTAACCCGGGCGACATCCTCGCGAATCGTAGCGGCAAATGCGGCAAATTCCTGCCCAAGAGTCATAGGTACGGCATCCTGCAATTGGGTGCGCCCCATTTTGATCACGTGGGCAAACTCTCTGGCTTTGCCATCAAACTCAATGCATAGCCCCTCCATGGATTGCACCAAATCGTTGTAGCTAAGGAGCACGGCCAAGTTGATAGAAGTGGGATACACATCGTTGGTGGATTGCGACAGGTTTACATGGTTGTTGGGGTGGACCTTCTTGTATTCCCCTTTGCTGTGGCCCAGCAACTCCAAGGCGCGGTTGGCAATTACCTCGTTGGCATTCATGTTGGTGGAGGTGCCAGCGCCGCCCTGGATCATGTCCACCAGGAATTGATCGTGCAATTTGCCATTGATAATTTCAGCACAAGCCTCGGTTATTGCTGTTTCCAGCTTTTCCTCTAGGTAGCCGAGTTCTCGGTTGGCTCGTGCCGCAGCCTTTTTGACCATGGCCAGTGCCTTAACCAAATTGGGGAAATGGTTAAGGGTAATGCCGGTGATCTGGAAATTTTCCAGAGCACGCAGGGTTTGAATGCCAAAATAGACATCCGCTGGCACTTCACGCTCCCCGAGCAGGTCTTTTTCAATGCGAAATTCACTACTGGCAGTGAATACAGGCATGGGTTTTAGGGTGTGGAAATCATTTGTCATGATATTTTTGCTTTCTCTTCATCTGCATAGAGCCAAGCGCACTAATAGCCAGGATTGACCTGAACTTCGGGGTGCGCGTGGCTGTTTTCATTTAGGCCTCTTAGTGGGGGCCTTTATAGGGAGTTATTTTAAAGTGGGGTGGCAAAAAAACTCTGTGGGCCTTCTGTGTTAGAAGCCCGGATATTCTCGCGTATGCTGCGATTGATCTCATCGGAATCCGGGCCGAATACACCGCACAGCTTTAACGCATTTTTGATACTGATATTACGTCCGAGAGATTCCAGTAAAACTTTTGTGCACACCGGCTCGCGCCGGTCGCTGGCGGAGGCGCCCAATTTAAGGCCGGATAAATAGCTCACACGGCTTTTGTAAGTGGGGTAGAGAATCGTCTGGGCGATTTCGTTGCGCGTCAGCGCCTCGTAGCCAATAAGAAAAATGCGCTCGGAAAGAAAAAACAGCATGCCCTTATAGCGGGACTTGTACCATTCCTCCCTGTCCGGATAACGCATACGCTCGAAGCGTTGGAAATAATACCCTTCGCCATCCGACTCGACATGCAGCAGGCTGCGAATAATATGATCGGGAAACGTCATCGAGTAGTGGTACTCAAAGTAAAAACCCAGGTATTTATCTGCACGGCCCTGGGACTCCCGCATTAAAAGATCGATATCCTGGGTATAAGGGCGTGAGGGTTCCACCGTAGTAGGGGTGCTGCGTACCCGAACAATCTGCTCAAACTGTTCCGGTGGCATCAGGATTTCATGGGGCTCAACGCCGAAGAAGTGGCAGATCTTATTGAGCGTGTACTGTGAGGGTTGGGTGTTGCCGTTTAGGTATTTGTTAAATTGCGCCCTGTTTACACCTATGCGCCGGCACACCTCGGCGATGGAGCGATAGAAGCTGCACAGCAGGCGCAAGTTTTGCGAAAAATTATTGCTCATCAAGGAGTATCTGTTTCTGGTTCCAGTGCCCAGGAATTCCATTCGAAACTAAAGCTTGACCACATTTGGCAATCCATATGGAGTGGTCCAGTTTTTTATTTGCCGTGATTTTTCTGGCGCAGGGTTTCCCTGCGCTTTGCATAATAAATTCCGTTTGATGTTACTGGGGGGTGCACTCCCCGCACAGAGGCGTTTCCATCAATTTTTTTACTTCGCTGTTTGTGTAGTTCATGGCCAGCAAATGATTTAATTTCGCATAGCAGGCTTCACTGGTCATATCCAGGCCACCGATCACTCCGGCGCGCAACAGCGCCGAGCCTGCCGCATATTTGCCGAGATCCACATGGTTTTCCAGACACTGGGAAACCGCCACACAAATAATTCCCAGTTCTGCGGCCCTTGTCAGTTGTGCGGTAAATGCCTGGTCGTCAGTGGGGGCGTTGCCGGTACCGTAGGTTTCAATCACTATGCCGCGCGGACTGGCTTCAATAATTTTACTGAGGAACAGTGGGGTTATTCCGGGGAATAGTTTTACCAGTACAACGTTACCATCGGCGTTTTCGGGAATCTCAAATTTTGGTGTGTTGCCGTGCATCAATAAGGCATTGGGGTCGATATGCACCTGAATACCCACTTCGCCGAGGCTCGGGTAGTTGGGGCTGGCGAAGGCATCCAGTGAACCGGAACTGACTTTTACTGCGCGGTTGCCGCGCAACAGCTTGCCATTAAAGTAGAGACAGACCTCTCCGATACTATCCGATCCGCTCAGCAGCAGGGCGGCAATCAAATTGTTGTAGGCGTCGCTGCGCATTTCCCGCAAGGGAATTTGAGAGCCGGTTACCACTACGGGTTTGGCCAGTCCCTGCAGGGCGAAAGACAGCGCGGAGGCGGTGTAAGCCATAGTATCGGTGCCGTGCAGCACAATAAAGCCCGTGTAGTGGCTATAGTTGTCGCGTATCAGGGAGGCGATGCGGTACCAGTCCTGGGGCTGCATATTGGCGCTGTCGAGGAGCGGGTCGAGGGCCTGGAAGTCGTAGCTCGGCAGCTGGCCGATCATATCCTGCAGCAGGCGCTGCAGAGCACCTTCGAGATCGGCGTCGGGCACATAGCCGGATTCGCTGCGGCGCATTCCCAGGGTTCCGCCGGTATAAAGGATAAGGGTTTTTTTCATCACTCGACCGCTATCTGAGTCCGTTTTTCAGTGCGCCCATTTTTTGGAAAAGGCGCGATGGATGCAATTTCGCAGGTTGCTGGTACCTGATGCTAGTAGATGCTCTTATAGCATCTACTGAGGATGGTTCCTATTTCAAGAGGATCTTCAGGGTGACAAAAGTTTCGCTTGTCCCTTTGTATAGGCTAGGGTCTGGCTGGCGCAATTTTATTGACTTTTTTGCTTGCTGCTCGGTAAGGTTGTCGATCTTTTGTTAATTTTATTTGCTTTTATTGCGTCTTCTCCTGGCGCAGCATTTTAGCTTGGGGTGCATTGTCGGGAGCCTACGCGCGGAGGGAACTTGTGAGCGCAACAATTGAAGACGTCGCAGAGGCGGCGGATCAGGTGTCTGCGGTAGAGCCGCAGCGTGCAGTGCGTATCGGTGTTTGCGGTTTGGGCACTGTGGGAAGCGGAACGATTAATGTCTTGGCGCGCAATGGAGATGAGGTGGCCGCGCGCTGTGGCCGCGCGGTGGTGATTGAGCAAGTCGGAGCCCGTCGCGACAACCCCGATTGCGATACCAGCCAGCTGAATGTCACCCGCGATATCTTTGAGGTCGCCAACAATCCCAATGTCGATATTCTGGTGGAATTAATTGGCGGTACTACGGTAGCTCGCGAGCTGGTTCTGGTAGCGATAGAAAACGGCAAGCATGTGGTTACTGCCAATAAGGCGCTGATCGCCGAGCACGGCAATGAGCTGTTTGAGTTGGCCGCGCAAAAGGGGGTCACCATTGCGTATGAAGCGGCTGTGGCCGGTGGCATCCCTATTATTAAATCCCTGCGCGAAGGCCTGGTGGGCAACCGCATCGAATGGCTCGCCGGCATTATTAATGGCACTGGGAACTATATCCTCACAGAAATGCGTGAGAAGGGTCGCAGCTTTGATGAGGCCCTGGCTCAGGCACAGGCGCTTGGATATGCCGAAGCGGACCCGACCTTCGATGTGGAAGGTATCGATGCCGCGCACAAGCTGGTGATTATGGCCTCGCTGGCTTTCACTATCCCGCTCGCCTTTGACAAGGTGTATACCGAGGGAATCAGTCGTATTTGCCCTGAGGATATCCGCTATGCCGATGAACTCGGCTATCGCATTAAACATCTGGGTATCGCACGTCGTACAGAGCAGGGGGTGGAACTGCGGGTACACCCAACCCTAATCCCCCAGCGGCGCCTGATCGCCAATGTCAATGGTGTGATGAATGCGGTGCTGGTTAATGGCGATGCGGTGGGACCAACCCTGTATTACGGCGCAGGCGCCGGTGCCGAAGCTACTGCCTCGGCAGTGATTGCGGATATCGTCGATGTGGCGCGCACCCTCGATGCCAAGCCGGATCAGCGGGTGCCCGCTGCCGGAGTGGCCTTGGCAGAGCAGGGCGATACCCTGGTGTTGCCGGAGGAAGACGTGGTCACCAGCTATTACCTGCGTATTTCCGCCCATGACAAGCCCGGAGTTATGTCCAAGGTGGCAACGATCTGCAGCGATCAGGGCATCAGTATTGAGGCTCTTATTCAGCACGAGCCGGTGGATGGGGAAGAGTTAGTTCCTGTGGTGATTCTCACCAGTCGCGCCAAGGAGGCCAGCCTGCGCGAGGCGGTCGCGCAAATTGAGGCCCTGGATACAGTCGAGGGGGAAGTGGTGCGCATTCGCGTGGAGAGCCTCGGCTGATCCTTACCCCCTTTGTTACATGGCGCCGTTCCATAGGGATCGGCGCCAGTTTTCTTTATTGCCCACGAGATCCAAGAGCGAAATAACATCGTGAAATTTGTCAGCACCCGCGGCCGAGCGCCGTCTCTCTCTTTTGCCGATACCGTCCTCACCGGGCTAGCCAGCGATGGCGGTCTCTATGTGCCCGAGTCACTGCCGCACTTCTCCAGAAAGGATATTGCGGCTATGGCAGGTATGGATTACCAGCAGTTGGCCTTTGAAATTATCTGGCCGTTTGTGGGGGAGGATCTCAGTGAGAGGGAACTGCGCGATATTATCGGGCGCTCATACAGTCAGTTTCGTCACAGGGCGGTGGCGCCTTTGGTGCAGACTGATACCAACGAGTGGATTCTGGAGCTATTCCACGGTCCGACCCTGGCTTTTAAAGATTTTGCCCTGCAGTTTCTCGGTCAGTTGTTTGATCACCTGCTGGAAAAGCGCGGTGAGCGCGTGGTGGTGATGGGGGCGACTTCCGGGGATACCGGTTCGGCGGCGATTGAAGGCTGCCGTCACTGTGACAATATCGATATTTTTATTCTGCACCCCCACAATCGGGTCTCAGAAGTGCAGCGCCGGCAGATGACCACGGTGCTGTCGGATAATGTTTTCAATATCGCCATGGAAGGTAATTTCGACGATTGCCAGAATATGGTGAAGGCCAGCTTTGCCAACCAGTCTTTTTTGCCCGACGGGCGCCGCTTGGTGGCGGTGAACTCCATTAATTGGGCGCGCATTATGGCGCAGATCGTCTACTACTTTTACGCGGCCTTGCGCCTGGGTGCGCCGGAAAAAACCGTGAATTTCTCCGTGCCCACCGGCAACTTCGGCGATATTTTTGCCGGTTATCTGGCGAAGCAGATGGGTCTTCCTATCGACCAATTGGTGATCGCCACCAATGCCAACGATATCCTGCACCGCTGCATCAGCGATAACGACCACACCCCCAAGCCGCTGGTACATAGTCTGTCGCCCAGTATGGATATCATGGTGTCGAGCAATTTTGAGCGCCTGCTGTTTGATCTTTACGGCCGCGATGGAGCTGCGGTGGCGGAGTTACTGGCAGATCGCAGTGCACCTATGCACTTGAGCGAGGTGGCCCTGTTGCAAGCCCAAAAGACATTTTCCAGTTATAGGGTCGACGATGCGCGCACTATTGAGGTGATCCGCGAGCAGTACCTGGCGACCGGCTATCTGCTCGATCCCCATACCGCAATTGGTGTCGAGGCCGCGAGAAGGGTGCGCCGCTCCGCCGAGCAGCCCATGGTTTGCTTATCCACCGCACACCCGGCAAAATTCCCCGATGCCGTGGCGCAGGCGCTGCCACAAACCGAAATTCCCCTGCCGGCCCATATGCAGGACCTCTGGCAACGCGAAGAGCGACTCAAGGTACTGCCCAACGACTTGTCCCAGGTGCACGACTATATGGCGACCATGCTGTCCGAAGGACGCTAGCTGGCGCAGACTTCGCAGCGAGGGACTTGGCGGCCGGATAAAAAAGCTGAGAGAGAATGAGTACAAGAATTCAGCGAAGGCCAGTGGATTTCTCCACTGGCCGTTTTGCTTCTGAAACCCCAAAAATTTTGCAGAGAGTGTTGCTCGGTCGCGGGATCGTCAGTGAGGAAGCCCTGGACCACAGTCTCGCCAAGCTGCAACAACCTCAGTTGATGCGCGGGCTTGATACAGCGGTGACACTGCTGGTGGAGGCCGTGCGGGCGCAGCAGAAGATCTTGATCGTCGGTGACTTCGATGCCGATGGTGCCACCAGCAGCACGCTCGCCGTACTGGCGCTGGGGGCCATGGGTGCGCCGGGCGTGGACTTCCTGGTGCCGAACCGTTTCGATTTTGGTTACGGCCTCACCCCGGAAATCGTAGAGGTGGCCAAGGATTACGCCCCGGATATGCTGATCACCGTGGATAACGGCATCAGCAGTATCGATGGGGTGGCGGCGGCCAAGGCCGCAGGCATGACAGTAATCGTAACCGATCACCACTTACCCGGCAGCGAGCTGCCGGATGCCGATGCCATTGTGAACCCGAACCAGCCGAGCTGTGATTTCCCCAGTAAGAATCTCGCCGGTGTGGGAGTTATCTTTTATCTTTTGAGTCGTCTGCGCAGTGCCCTGCAGGAGTGCGGCTGGTTTGCGCAGAGCGGTATTGCCCCGCCGAATATGGCCGAATATCTCGATTTGGTGGCGCTCGGCACCGTGGCAGACCTGGTGCCGCTGGATCACAACAACCGCATCCTGGTGCACCAGGGTATCGCCCGTATCCGTTCCGGTCGCTGCCGCCCTGGTATCTCTGCCTTGCTAGAAGTGGCCGGGCGGGACCAGCGCAGGCTTTCCACCACCGATATTGGTTTTATCCTGGGGCCGCGTATCAATGCAGCCGGGCGCCTGGATGATATTGGCACCGGTATCCGTTGTCTCCTGACCCGCGATCCCAGTGAGGCTCGTGAGCTGGCGGGGGAGTTGGATATGCTCAACCGGGACCGCAAAGCTATAGAGCAGGGCATGCAGCGGGAAGCTCTGGCGGCGTTGGAAGAGCTACAGCTGGAGGGGGAGATTCCCTGGAGCCTGTGCCTCTACGATGCCAACTGGCATCAGGGGGTGGTGGGTATCCTCGCCAGCCGCATCAAGGAAAAATTCCACCGCCCGGTAATTGCCTTTGCCGAAGGAGACAACGGCTTGGTCAAAGGCTCGGCGCGCTCCATACCCGGTTTGCACATCCGCGATGTCCTGAGCGATGTGGCTGCGGCTAACCCGACTCTGATTAGTAAATTTGGTGGTCATGCCATGGCGGCGGGGCTGAGCCTGCCAGCGGAAAACCTCGATGCGTTTCGAACGGAGCTTGAGCGAGTGGTGCGCAAGCGTTTGGATGAAAATCAATTACAGGCGGTGATCGACTCCGATGGTGAGCTAGATATTGCAGACTACAACCTGCAAACCGCAGCCATGTTACGCGCCTGTGCACCCTGGGGGCAGGCGTTTCCCGAGCCGGTCTTCGATGGGGAGTTTCTCTTGCTGCAGCAGCGTATTGTCGGCGAGCGTCACTTGAAGATGGTGGTGGCTCCGCCGCAGGCGCCACAGCTGGCCCTCGACGCTATCGCTTTTAATGTGGACACAGACCAGTGGCCGCAGCCTACCGAGAAAGTGCGTTTAGCTTATAAATTGGACGTCAACGAATTTCGTGGGCGCGAATCCCTGCAGTTAATGGTGGACCTGTTGGAAGCGGTCTAGGGGAGTCTTTACGAGAGTCGCGAGGGGCATGGAGCTTCTTCGCAACTGTCTTTTTTGGAAGTGGTTGGAAGTAGAAGACGTGAAACGCAAACAAGTTCAGGCTGAAATCCTACTTTTACTGGCGGCGTTATTCTGGGGTGTCGCTTTTGTGCCCCAGAAAATTGCCATGGCGAATATTGAGCCACTGGCCTTCAATGCCTGGCGATTTTTCCTCGGGGGCTTGATTCTGGTACCCATCGTTTACTGGCTGTCCTCCCGCAGGGATGCCCAGCCCGGCGAAGTGGATGGGCACTCTGTTATTCATCGCTGGAGAGCCTGTTTTCCCGGTGGGGCCCTACTCGGTTTTTGGCTGTTTCTCGGTGCGGCGCTGCAACAGGTCAGCCTACTGTACACTACTGCCGGCCGCGCCGGTTTTATCACCGGGTTTTACCTCTTGTTGGTGCCGGTCATCGGCTTGTCCCTAGGGCATAAAACCAATCGTTGGACTTGGGCCGGTATTGGCCTGGCTTTATTTGGCCTTTACTGGCTGGCGGATTTCAGTGAAGAGTCTCAGCTAGTTGGCGACCTGATGGTATTTGCCAGCGCCTTTGTCTTCGCCATTCAGGTGCTCTCTGCGGATCGCCTGGTGAAGCGCTACGATGCGCTACGCCTTGCCTGTATCCAGTTTCTAGTCTGTGGTCTGTTGTCGGCCTTGGCATCGCTCTTCACCGAGCAGGCAACGATACAGTCTGCTGTGGATGCGGCCTGGCCGATCGCCTACATGATGATTTTCTCCACCGCGCTGGCATTTACCTTCCAGCTGCTGGCCCAGCGCCACGCGGCGCCTTCCCACGCCACGGTGATTATGAGCTTGGAGGCGGTATTCGCCCTGGCGGCGGGTTGGCTGTTTCTCAACGAGCTATTGAGCACACGCGAACTGATTGGTTGTGGCTTGATGCTGGCCGGAATGCTGGTAAGTCATTATGGGAACCATAACGGTACCCATCACTAGGAAATACAATGGAACTGTCTGTACTCGCGCTCTTTGTCCCCGCCAGTTTTTTTGTCTCGGTAACACCGGGGCTGTGCATGCTGCTGGCCCTCAGCCTGGGAATTACAGTGGGGGTGCGCCACACCTTGTGGATGATGGTTGGCGAGTTGGCGGGAGTCGCCTTGGTGGCCCTGGCTGCGGGGCTCGGCGCGGCGGTCGTGATGGTGCAATACCCTGCGATATTTCAGCTGTTTAAATATTGCGGCGGTGCCTATCTCGCTTGGATAGGTATCCAAATGTGGCGTTCCCAGGGGCACCTGACGGCGCTTGATGAGGCACAGAGGAGCGGCCGTCCGTCGGCAAAGGCGCTTATTGTCCAAGGCTTTATCACTGCCGTTGCCAACCCCAAGGGTTGGGCCTTCTTTATCGCCCTGTTGCCGCCCTTTATCAACCAAAGCATGCCCTTGGTACCGCAACTCTCGGTGTTGATCGCCACCATATTGTTGCTGGAAACCCTGTGTTTACTGATTTACGCTGGGGGTGGTCAGGCCCTCAGCCGTTTGCTGGAGCGCGCTGAAAATGTGCGTTTAATTAACCGTATTTCCGGTACTTTGATGTTATTGGTGGGAGCCTGGTTGGCGCTGTCTTAAGCCGGGTAACTATTGCATTATGGAGGAAGTTTGATGATAAAAATAAAATTGTCTGCTCTGCTGGTGCTGACTTTACTTGCCATGGCGGCCTGCGGCGGAGCCAAGGAGGAAAAGGCAGTGGAAAATCAGGTAGAGAATACCCCGGGCTCCAGTCAGCCAGAGGTGGCGGCCAATCCTCCCGCAGCTAGGTCGGGTGAACTGGTTTGGGTCTACCGCAAGAGTGGCCGCAAGCAGTGTGAGGGGGGCGGTATGACCTTGCAGCAGAGCCTGGCCAAGTTGCGGGAAAACGGTTTGATGGTGCAGGAATCCCGCTGCGGTGTTCGCACAGATCGAATGTTTCCGGCTGTCTGTGGCGCGCCCACTGGGGATATTTTACTGCACCTGATCAGTATGGATGCCCTGGATGCCGCCCTGGAGTTGGGTTACGACCCCGCCGAAAAAATGCAGTATCAATTTTCCCAGTGCCGGGATAACAGCGCCTAAGAACAAGGTCTATCAGCTGTAATTAATAGGTCGGGAGTTGGCAGTGAATATTTCTCAGGCGGCGCAGCATTCGGGTCTTAGTAACAAGGCCCTACGCCATTATGAATTGATCGGCTTGGTGATTCCCGCGCGCAAAGCCAATGGCTACCGCCATTACAGCGAGGATGACCTGGAGACCTTGCGTTTTATCCAGCGCGCCCGCGCCTGCGGCTTCTCCATTGAGGAGGTGCGCACTCTGTTGGGCTTGCGGGATGACCCCGAGCGACACAGCCGCGAAACCAAGCAGCTGGTGCATGAGAAGCTCTCCATGCTGGAAGCCCAGCTGCGCGATATGTTGGCGATGCGTGAAACCCTGCATTCGTTTATCGACAGTTGTACCGGTGATGACTCACCAGACTGCGCAATTTTGCAGCAGTTATCCGGCCAACCATGCAAATAGGAATTTTGCCTGATTTACAGCATCTGGCCGACTGGAAGGACCCCCGCGCGCTGCGGTAGAATGCGCGCCGCTTTTTATTTTGTCCGGACACCGAGAGTTCATGGAAATCAATCCCCTCCTCAACCAATTGAAAGACCTCGAAGAGCGCACCGACGTTCTTAGGGGGTATCTTTGACTATGCCAGCAAGAAAGAACGCCTAACCGAAGTAGAGCTGGAGCTGGCCGAGCCGAGCGTTTGGGACGACCCTAACCGCGCACAGGAACTGGGGCGCGAACGCTCCTCCCTGGAAACTGTGGTTACTACCATCGAAAATCTCGACTCCGGCATCGCCGATTGCCGCGAACTGCTGGAAATGGCGGTCGAGGAAAATGACGAGGACTCCGTAGGGGAGGTCTCCACTGAGATCGAAGGTCTCCAGCAGCAGTTGGGGATTCTGGAATTCCGCCGCATGTTCTCCGGTGAGAACGACGAGAACAATGCCTATCTGGATATCCAGGCCGGCTCCGGTGGCACCGAGGCCCAGGACTGGGCAGAAATGATTTTGCGTATGTACCTGCGCTGGGGTGAAGCCCACGGCTTTAAGACCACCCTGGAAGAGGTCTCCGCGGGTGAAGTGGCCGGTATCAAGAGTGCCACCATACATTTTGCCGGCGACCACGCTTTCGGCTGGTTGCGCACAGAAACCGGCGTACACCGCCTGGTACGCAAATCGCCGTTTGATTCCGGCAATCGCCGTCACACTTCTTTCAGCTCGGTATTTGTATCACCGGAAATCGATGACAATATCGAGATTGAAATCGACAAATCCCAGGTGCGTGAAGACACCTACCGCGCCTCCGGCGCCGGTGGTCAGCACGTGAACAAAACCGATTCTGCCGTGCGTTTGACCCACACAGAATCCGGCATCGTCGTGCAGTGCCAGAGCGAACGCTCCCAGCACCAGAACCGCGATAAAGCCTGGAAAATGCTGCGCGCAAAAATGTACGAGCAGGAAATGCTCAAGCGCAACGCAGAGAAGCAGGCCATGGAAGACAGCAAGGCCGACATCGGCTGGGGCAGCCAGATCCGCTCCTACGTGTTGGACGACCAGCGTATCAAGGACCTGCGCACCAGTGTCCAGACCAGCAACTGCCAGGCAGTACTGGATGGAGACCTGGACCAGTTTATCGAAGCCAGCCTCAAAGCCGGCCTCTGATTTAAAGTCTCCACGCTCACCGCGCCCCTCGTCTCTCACTAATGGGACGAGGGGTAATATCACTCACAAAACTGATAGATCACCATGACTGATATCCAGCAAGACGAAAACAAACTGATCGCCGAGCGCCGCACCAAGCTTTCCGCTCTGCGCGAGAAGGGCAATGCTTTCCCCAACAGTTTTCGCCGCGAAAACCTCGCTGCCGACCTGCAAGCTGAGTTCGGCGATAAACAGAAAGAGGAGCTGGAAGAACTGGGTAAACGGGCGTGCGTAGCGGGGCGAATCCTGGCTAAACGTGGACCCTTCATGGTGATCCAGGATGTGTCTGACCGCATCCAGCTCTATGCTGATAAAGCGGCACAGAAAGATATCAAAGAGCGCTTCGGTGCCTGGGATATCGGCGATATCGTCGGCGTAAAAGGCACATTGCACAAATCCGGCAAGGGCGACCTCTACGTAAATTGTGAAGAGTACAGCCTACTGACCAAAGCGCTGCGCCCGCTGCCGGAAAAATTCCACGGCATCGCAGACCAGGAAATGCGCTATCGCCAGCGCTACGTGGACCTGATCGCCACGCCGGAGGCCCGCGAAGTGTTCCGCGTGCGCTCCAAGGTTATCGAGTACATCCGCAACTTCCTCAACGGCCAGCAGTTTATGGAAGTGGAAACGCCCATGCTGCAGGTAATTCCCGGTGGCGCCAGCGCGCGTCCGTTTGTTACGCATCACAATGCGCTGGATATCGATATGTACTTGCGTATTGCCCCGGAGCTGTACCTGAAGCGTCTGGTCGTGGGTGGTTTCGAGCGGGTTTACGAGATCAACCGCAACTTCCGCAACGAAGGCTTGTCCACTCGCCACAATCCCGAGTTCACCATGCTCGAGTTCTACCAAGCGTACGCGGACTACAACGACCTGATGGATCTCACCGAGAAGATGCTGCGCGGCATCTGTGAAGATGTACTGGGCTCCACCACTGTGGAATACCAGGACAGCAGCTACGACTTCTCCAAGCCGTTCGCGCGTTTGTCTGTGTTCGACTCCATCCTGCACTACAACCCGGAACTGACTACGGTCGATATCGACAACATCGAATCCGCTCGCGCTGTTGCCGAGAAACTGGACATCCCACTAAAAGATAACTGGGGCCTGGGCAAGGTGCAGATCGAGATCTTCGAGAAGACCGTAGAGCATCGCCTGGACCAGCCGACCTTTATCACCGAATACCCAACCGAAGTGTCTCCGTTGGCCCGTCGCAACGATAACAACCCGTTTGTTACCGACCGCTTTGAGTTCTTCGTTGGCGGCCGTGAGATTGCCAATGGCTTCTCCGAGTTGAACGACGCGGAAGACCAAGCTGAACGCTTTAAAGCGCAGGTGGCAGAGAAAGACGCCGGTGACGACGAAGCCATGCACTACGACGCCGACTATATCCGCGCGTTGGAATACGGCCTGCCGCCCACCGCTGGTGAGGGTATCGGTATCGACCGCCTGGTAATGCTGTTTACCAACTCCCCATCGATTCGCGACGTACTACTGTTCCCGCATATGCGCCCGGAAGCAAACGACTAGGCGAACAAAAACCTAAACCCCGCGCATTATCCCCAGTGCGTACAGCCACCGCGCCATTTCCGGTGCGGTGGTTTCCTTTCAGTAAATTCCCCATAAAGTGACAACTGTTTTTAATAGACCCACAGCCCCGCTATTTTTGGGGCGATGGAGCCTATGCAGGTTGTTAATACCCTAGATAAGCAGTGAAAAAGATCTGGGTATTGAATCGACAGAATGCAGGTGATCCAGAAGCGTCTGGGGCCCTATGTGGCTGCAACTTGACGGCGGTAGGTGGAAGAGGATTTTACTTCCTTGAATGTGGTGCATGGTTCTAGTTTCCCACTATAGATACTTTGTAACAGTGACTGAAATCGCTTTGGGGTTTCGTTCATTGTGACCGTTATTTTCGTAAGAAAATAATCTGAAGGACAAAGATGTTCAAAATCAATAGGTTGCCGATCCCACAAGATTTGTGATAGTGGTCAGAGTGATCATTTTTTCAGTTTGTGCGATCGTACCAAATTTATTTAACCCTATGATTCTGAAATGAAATTAAGAGTTGGATAGGTAAATTGATCCTGGGATAGTAATCAGGATAATAGAGGGCATTGTGATTACTATATAAATGTTATGCCTGTCGCATGAATTTCGTACTAATGTCGTAAGAATGACGTAACTAATTAAGGCTGATCCGATGAAAATTTGAGTTCAATTTTCAGAGGACAGAGAAATGGAAGTGCAAGTAGATACAAGTAAGATTATCAGCCTGCGAAAGTCGCGAGCCTGGAGTCAGCAGCAGCTTGCTGAAGTGGCATCGGTTAGCTTAAGAACGATACAACGAATCGAGAAAAGTGGTAATGCGTCCCAGGAGTCGGTCAAATCAATTTCTTCTGCATTTTCAATAGTGCCAGAAGATATCCTTGTGAAAGAGTCAGAAAAATTTTCTGTCGTAAAACGAATCAAGAATTATATTGCTGCAATATTGGTACTTGGGGGCGCATCTCTTCTATACGCCTCTTTCTCCACGGCATCTCCAATTATGCTTAAAGTAGATGCAAGCTCAAATAATGAACAGCTGGCATCTATTCAGCTTCTTAATGAGGAAGGCGCTGAAAGCGAAATGCGTATAAATAATATGCTAAAAATTGAGCTAAGCACGGAGCAAACGCCGGAGAATCAAATCCGTTTAAAAACGAAAGTGTACGAATTCAAAGAGTCTACCGGGTTTGTACTTGTGGCTAGCCCGGTTTTACTTACAGAGTTTCATAAATCTGCGGGTATTAAGTTTACAGCTTCAAGTGGGGTTCCATTTGAGGTCCAGGTAACCCCCCAGAACTAGGCATAACAAAGCGCTGCAGGCCGACATCTTACTTTGTGCACCTTTTGCGCGGTCGCTGCGCTCCCAATTTTCGCGCAAAAGGCGCACCAAGTAAGCTGCGGCTGAGCGCGGCGTTATTGTGGCGGTCGGTTTTATTGATTTTTCATACTAACTGAAGGTTTAGTACCACTAAATAGCGCCCAATATTGAGCATTTTTATTGATTGCTATTCAAGCAGTTTCGCTCCTAGAGCGTTCGCTCAGGTGCTGTAAAAAGAGGCGGTCCGCAGCAATTTCGTGGAGTGCCAGTAAGATAGGAATTGGTTGGGGAAAGTGCGGTATTCTTTCCTCGTAAATATTGGGCAGCGGCCAGCCAAAGTTGGCTGGCAGAGAGAAAGTAGGTCGTTCAGAGCGCGCCAACTATAACCAGGCCAGGCAAGATCGCCCAGCCGGTGGCTGGGCTGGACAGCCTACGCTCCGCTTCGGCTGCCCTTGCTGGCAACGTTAGGCATCTTATAGAGCATGGAAGAATACGAAGAGATTGAGCCAAAGCCATTTCCGAGATGGGTGACAGTACCGCTGGGTATTGTCTTTACTCCTTTTACTTTTTTATGTGTTATCGGCTCGGCAATAATTTCGGTCGCACCGAATGTGCCACCTACATTGCTCACCATTTCTTTAGGTAGCCTATTTTTGGCTGGCAGTCTGTGGGTATTTTATCTCTCGCTACGGTTGTTGTTTGTAAGCCCCAAAGGTAAATCTAAGTTTATGTCTCCTTTGGGTTTAAAGGTAATAGCATTGGTTTTCGCTGCAATTCCAATTATTTCAATTATTCTTGGTACGTTTTGGGAAAAGCCGATCATCCATAGCATCATGACCATTGCATATATAGGTATAGTGCTACGTTTGTGGGGAGTGGCTAACCATCGGAGAGAAAATGCCTAACAAATTGCTCAAGTACACTCCGGCCACAAAAGGCGCGGCCTCCGCGGGACAACCTTCACTACGTTTCGGTTGCCCCTTAGCAAGGCGTTATTGGTCGCTCGCTCCAGTTTTGCGAGGGTTCAGTTAAGCATAGCAGATGATTGCTGGAGTGCTGTATAAAAAAACAGTATTGGCGGGGAAGCCCATAGTCAACGGTTCGACCTTCGTGTAAGCTTCGAAGCTTCAGCGACGCTCGCATAACGAAGTTTATGCGGACGGCGCAGCCGCTTCGAAGCAAGGCCGCGAACCTAGTGCTGCTAATTTCTCTCTCCGAATCGTGGTAGACAGTAGCAAGAAAGATATTTGTAGTGGATTTGTACACAATGCCACGAGCAACAAATAACAACCCGATGATGCGGAAACCTAAAAGTTGTCATTCCCTTTGCTTACGCAAAGGTACTGCCAACTTCCTTAACGGTTCCGCATATCTATTTTCGTTATGTTTCTGGAGAGAGAAGTGGGTAGTAGGCGTAAGCGAGAGGAGTTTGATGAACTGTTATCTAGGGTTCTCTTATTTCTATTAGGCTCGGCTTTAATTGCTGTAGTAGCTGGAGTTTTATATCGAGAGGGATCTGATAGTGAACCAGCAGTTGCCATTGGGTTTGTTCTTATGACCATCGCATCGCCACTTATCTTCGTAAGTATTTTTGGTAGTAAAATTCGTGCCCAGAAGTGGGCAAATAATACGGGCAGCCATGAAATTTTGATCTTATTTTTTCTCATAGCCTGGGCTATAAGCTACCTGCTCAAGAAGGCCTTGAGGAAAACATAACAAGTTGCTGAAATTCGTTCCGGGTGCAAAAGAATGCCCCCTCCACCGGACAGCCTGCACTGCGTTTCGGCTGCCTTTTAGCAAAGCGTTAAATTTCTTAGAGAGTAAGTGTGGATATCGGAAGTAGGGATATTATCGGAATTAAGATAGGAGAATGTGTCGAAGGGTCTCTTGATCTTTATGAATTTGATATGTGGCTTCTTGGTCAGCATGTTACCAGGATAGATAATATTGCTTATCTTAAATCTGTCCTCTATCAAGCCGAGGATGATTTAATTGAGAAGCGTGACTTACACCGATTTTCTAAGTACTTTCATAATATGTCACCCGAAGAGGCCCACAATTTTATTTTGAGCACCAGAGATCCCAGTTCTGAGTATTTCGATATCGAAGATGATCTAATCTACCCAAATCAACAGATTTTAAATTGGGGCCCTAATACAGACAATGTCGCATGCTTCATTGTCCCCCTAGGAAAATCTATATACGCTTCTATCGAGCACTATGACAATAAAGGGGTTGTCTTCACTGGTGAAATTAGTCCATCGTATTTTAGTGACACAATAAGCAAATTTATCAAGTATGGCACGAGTAAAATTTAACAAGGCCAGGCACTTCGCCAGCATTTCATGCTGGCAGGACGGCCAACAAGTTGGCCGCCTGTGCTGGCAGCGTTATGCTCCTCAGAGGGAAGAATGAGCGATATAGCCACATCCTCAATAGAAGAAGCTTTAGATTTTGCATTCAATCTAATAATGCCTGTAATTTCTGAAGCAGGGGAAAGTGATTCGGTTAAAGCTCAGGAGTTTCTGAGACAAGTCTCTGATTACGTAAGCCTTCGATACGCTGGCGAACTAGAGCTTGCTTTTGAATGGTTACAAAACTTTGACAGTCTAAGCAGTCAAGAATTTCCTAACTATGCAAGTCAATTTAAAAGGCAAATGAGCTGGCTGCAAAATGAATTCAAGTAATAAAAGCATAACAAGCAAAGGCAACCGACGCAGTAAACTGCGCGGTTGCTTTGGGCGTTATATTTTTGTTCAGTATTCAACTTTTATCAATACAGGGAAATGGTGTGTGAAAGAAGGACTTGAAAAAGTTAAAAGTGAGATCAACTCAAAGATTTCATTCTGGAACAATGTAAAAAGCCGTAAGGTTAAAGCTGGGTTAATAGTTCTGTTTATAGGGATAGTTTGTTTGAAAATTTATACAACCGTTTTTACATTCGATTGGTTCACAAACTTAATTCAATCGTTGTAAGTTTGTTTACAAATATAACAAGCGCTTCAACAAGGACAAATACTGGTTGGCTCCTACGCTGCGCTTCGGATTTTAGCCAACCAGTATTTGCCTGTTAAGCGGGCGTTATATGCCAGAGGAGCTTCCGTGGTTCAGTTAGCTGATATAGAAATGATCGCACCTGGGGTGGCTAATCTTTCACAGGCGGAGCATGAAGCGCTGCTGCGGTTTACGTTACTGTGGACATTGTTCGAAGCTCAAGTGCTAGAGAACAACGCCTCTGTAAGAAAGATCGCTGAGGTAGTAGAGCAGCTTGGGCCTCAAGCTTTCGAGGTTGATTGGTTCCAAGAGCAATTGGTTTACTTCCAAGACCGGTATATCGAAGACGGAAATACTAACTACCGTTTCGAACATCTTCACCTGCGAAATAAGGATAATCCCGAACACGTAAGATTGGTTTTGCTTGGAGAGAACATAGACATTAAGGCCCAGCTGATAGCGTGCCTGACAATAGTTTACCGTTTCAGAAACAATTTCTTTCATGGGCTAAAGTGGGCATATGGGCTCCAAGAGCAATTCGACAATTTCACGCACTCTGCAAATCTACTTAAAAAGTGTTTGGAGAAATTGCGGCATGGCATATAACAATCACATCAAATTCGCTCCCTACGGTCGCCGGACGCTCGTACCTCGCGCCGTTTATGTGGGGCGTTATGCGTTGAAGAGACTTCGTGGATGATTTATGCATTCGTAAAAATATTTACAGAAAAGGAGCATGCAGAAGCCTTCATAAAAGGCGATTTGTTCATGCAAACAGTCAGTGCATTCAAAGAGCACAGGGATAGCTCTGGCGAGCTTAGGGGCGACCCTATGGAAGGTATCGTTGCCTGGTATCAGCCAACTAACGTCAAGGTTGAAGTTGGTGGCAATCAAATTTTAAGCGAAGATATTGCTGCGCCAATAGCAATACATAGCAAGTCAGTTTTAGATAAGAATGCGTTTTGTATCTACTCATTGAATAGCAGAGGCTTTGAAGCCATTTCAGCTCAGACTCTAAGAGACTTTAAAAGCATTCTAGAAATTCATGAATCTTGTTATGGTCTTGGAGCATACTGTGTTGCAGTGTTAAATGCTCAAGAATTTATAAACCGTTGTAGTACTGCAATCAAGGATCGTAATCTTGAAGGAAGTATGGGGTTAGTCGACTACTTTGATGAGCTAAATTTTAGCGGAAATTTCCCTGCTGAAAAACATGGGTATCAAAAGAGAAGCTTTTTCTCTCGTCAAAGGGAATACCGAATTGTTCTTGACATAAATAGAACACCATCAAGTAGTTTTACGCTAAATATTGGTGACTTGAGTGATATCACCTCCAACGTAATATCTCCAAGTGAGTTCAATAAACATCTTGAAATTAGCCTGCCAGATGGCAGTATCGCATAACAAGTGACTATGGCCCTTTGTCAAATATTTAAACCATTTTCTCATCCCAGTAGGTGTTGTTTTTTACCATCGTATTGAGGATGGTAAGTTGCTTCCTCATACATGCGATAAGGGCT
>NZ_JAIVKI010000017.1 GCF_020524905.1 Microbulbifer variabilis
CGCTTAAACAGCAGACCAAGAGCGAGTCGGGGTGGGAGATCACCGAATGAGCTATTTTTGGGTCTGAAAGACAATCTTCTTGCAGCATGAAAGTATTGCAGTTATTACTTGAAACCAAGCTTTCTAAAAGATTACGTGCATAAAGAGAATTGGTGCGCATTATGAGAAATAAAGATATTGATTTAATTAGGGATTCAGCGGTTCTTCTTGAAAAAGATCATCTTCAAATGGCTAGAGACTTAATGCAGTTAGCTCATGATATGCGGCCTGAGGGGAAATTTATTAAAAAGAAGTTGGAGGCCTACAATCGGGGCTTGGGGCATGTAAAGAAGTGCGAGTTAAGGCTTCAGAAGCTAGTGTCAAGTGGAGAGGTTTCCATTATTCCTGCTGGTTTTAGGTGTCGCACAAAAATCGAGCTGGCTGGGAAAGTAAAGTTGAAACAGGCTAGTATGCCTTTTGATAGTGGTTTTTTTCCTCCTGAATCAATAGCCAGAATACTTGAGCGAGGTGCTGTGAATCTTGAGTATCCAGATTTAAGTGGAGATAACCACACAGTTTGTGTGAAATATGAGAGAAATTATGACCCCATTCATGGGAGGGGTATAAGATTTGAAAGGTCAACTTATGAAGTGATTAACGCCATATCGAAAAGTAGGGATCAGGCTGATATACATAAATATCTAGACAGTACTTTTGGTTATTACACTTTAGATATTTCAAATGTTTTTGTATTGGCACATTATAATTGGCATCAGTTTGCGAGTGTGGAAAAAAGCGGCGGCGAGTATAAGGTTGATAAAAACATTGAGAATATTAATAGTATTCTCAATAAGAGGATCAATCGAATGTTTGAGTGGTGTGATTCTGCAAAGAAGATTATTTTTGTCTTTGGTGAGTTTCAGGGTTATGAATACATGATGATTGACAATGATATATATCTTTTGAAAGAATTTTCTAGGTTGTCTTCTGTGCTAAAGGATAAGTTTGGGGATAAGGGTACGATAAGAAATTTTTCCGAAGTTGATTCGGCAGAAAAAATGCTTAAAGTTTTAGACGAGTGAATAATTTTCGCAAAAAATTACCTAATTGCCACCCTTGCCAAGTCATATGTAGCTGTATATAAATACAGTTATGGATCCTCTGAAAAATCAGCCTTTAGCCTTGCATCAGGCTTCCTATAGCTAAAAATGCCTATTTTTTACTCGAAACCCTACTTTCTATACATAGTTATCTCCATTTTTTCTGCCTTAGATCCGCGTTTGGCGAATTTAAGGCACACTAACCCTAGGCCAGCAGATACTTTTTTCCAATTAGTAAGTTGGTAAAGCCAGCCAGCAGAAATAAGCGCTGAGAGTTTTTTTCTAATCCTCGATAGCGTACTTTGCTATACCCGAAGATATTTTTAATATGTCGGAATGGGTGCTCTACTTTTGCCCTAACCTGCGCCTTTATTTTTTCTACCTTTCGTGACTCAGTTCGGCGCGGGCGATGCTTCAGGCGACTATGCTTCTCTGCAATAAGCCGCTCCACATCTTTAGATTTAAGCTCTTCTCGCTTTTCTGCACCCGTGCAGCCAGAATCTCCCCAAACTCGCTTCTCTTTACCATGCAGCAATTTGCCTGTTGCAGTAATGTCATGTTTGTTAGCGGCTGTTGTGTCGAGACTATGTATGAGTCCGAGGGTGTCAGCTGTACCGATATGCATCTTCATCCCGAAATGCCACTGATTACCTTTTTTAGTTTGGTGCATTTATGGATCGCGCTTCTTCTTTTTGTTCTTAGTTGAAGTTGGAGCGGAGATAATAGTGGCATCTACAATGGTACCTTTACGCAGTGCCATGCCATTCTCAGCGAGGTGTTTATTAATTTCCCCAAATAGAGTTGTACTCAGCTGATTCGACTCTAATAAGTGGCGAAAGTTAAGAATCGTTGTCTCATCGGGAATTGGACCGCTCAGAGTCAACCCGGCAAAGTTACGCATGGATTCAATCTCAAATAGCGCATCTTCCATAGCCGGATCACTGAGATTGTAAAACAGCTGCATACAATGAATGCGCAGCATGACACTCAATGGATAAGGCTGCCGGCCACGCTTACCCCGTGGATAACAAGGCGCTATTTGAGCTTCTAGTCGCTCCCATGGGATGAGGGCATTCATCTGAGAAAGAAACTTCTCTCGGCGAGTTATACGACGCTTGAGGTTGTATTCTGCTTCGGCAAAGGTGACTTGGAGCATGATCTATCGTAGCCTTGACGGATAGCCTAATACTACCAAATTGACTGGGAATTATTCAGAGGTTCCCTAGGACGTCCGTTAGACAGAATGAAACCTTTTTCGATAAAGTTGAAGACACCTTGATCTGATTTTTTGTTCAGAGCTCTCCATAGATCCAGGGGTGTTTCACCGTCAGAGTAAGAGTCTGCTTTTCCCTTCGCAATTAATATTTCTTTTAAAACTTTTATGGTCACTTCCACCTCCGATGTTGAAGGCTTAGGGCGATTAGAAGATTTGGTTTAAAGTTTATCAAAACCTTTTATCACCGTTTCCTTGTTGCTAGGCGCCGCCTATGTGAGGATCATTTAACTAAGTTAACGCAGAATAATATTGTTGAGCGGTGATGGTTGCAAATACGTAGCTATACAGGAAGAGAGTGTTTGTGCCAGTTCGATAAAAGCATTGTGGGTCGAATAAAAAAGCGGGCATAAAGCCCGCTTTTAAATCCACCTGTGAGAGCGTTGGATTTTACTCCGCGTAGCTCTCGATCGGCGGGCAGGAGCAGATCAGGTTGCGATCGCCGTATACGTTGTCGATACGGTTAGCAGCTGGCCACACCTTGTGCTCTTTCAGCCACGCCGCCGGGCGTGCAGCGATATCGCGGGAGTAGCTGTGGGTCCACTCGTCGCTCATCACGTCCTCAAGGGTATGAGGGGCATTGTGCAGTGGGTTGTCTTCAGGGGTGTACTTACCGCTGGTGACATCTTCCACTTCCTGGCGAATCGTGGCCATGGCCTCGATAAAGCGATCCAACTCACCTTTAGATTCACTCTCGGTAGGCTCAATCATCAGGGTGCCGGCTACCGGGAAGGACATGGTGGGGGAGTGGAAACCGAAGTCCATCAGGCGCTTGGCGATATCTTCCTCGGTGATGCCGCTGGCTTCTTTAAGTGGGCGCAGATCTACCAGGCACTCGTGGGCAACAAAGCCATTGGTGCCGGTGTAGAGCAGGGAGTAGTGCTCGCTCAGTTTCTTGGCGACGTAATTGGCATTCAGGATAGCCATTTCGGTGGCCTGCTTCATGCCCTGCCTACCCATCATGCGGATATACATCCAGCTGATCGGCAGGATGCTGGCGGAGCCCCAGGGAGCGGCGGAGATAGTGCCGTTATCCACATTGGTTTCCGGCACTTCAGTGACCGGGTGGCCTGCCAGGTAGGGTTTCAGGTGTTCGCCCACAGCAATCGGGCCCATACCGGGGCCGCCACCACCGTGGGGAATACAGAAAGTTTTGTGCAGGTTCAGGTGAGATACGTCACCGCCGAATTGGCCCGGAGCCGCGACGCCGATCAAGGCATTCATGTTGGCGCCGTCGATATAAACCTGGCCGCCAACCTGGTGCACCAGATCGCAAACTTCGCGGATACCTTCCTCGAACACCCCGTGGGTGGATGGGTAGGTGACCATCAGCGCGGCAACGCGATCGCCGTGTTCTTCGATTTTGGCTTTCAGGTCTTCGATATCCACATTGCCTTTATCATCACAGGCAACCACAACCACTTTCATGCTCACCATCATGGCCGAAGCCGGGTTGGTGCCGTGGGCCGAGGCGGGGATCAGACAGATATCGCGCTGGCTCTCGCCCTTCGCTTCGAAGTACTTCTTGATGGCAACCAGGCCGGCGTACTCGCCTTGGGAACCGGCGTTGGGCTGCAGGCTCACGGCATCGTATCCGGTACAGGCCGCCAGCATCTGTTGCAGCTGGCGGAACATTTCCGCGTAACCTTCCGCTTGGTCTGCCGGCGCGAAGGGGTGCAGCTTGCCGAATTCGGGCCAGGTGACCGGGATCATCTCGGCTGTGGCGTTCAGCTTCATGGTGCAGGAGCCCAGGGGAATCATGGAGTGATTTAGGGCGATATCCTTGGCTTCCAGAGACTTGAGGTAGCGCAGCATCTCGGTCTCGGAGTGATAGGTGTTGAACACTGGGTGAGTCAGGAATTCGGTATCGCGCACCAGGGAAGCGGGCACACCCAGGGAGCCCTTGCTGGCAAGTTCACTGTCCAGGGCGTGCAGGTCGATGCTGTGCTCGGTGCCGATAAAGGCGTTGATCAGGTCGGACACATCCTGCAGCGTGGCGGTTTCGCTCAAGCTCACACCCAGGGCATCTTCACCAACCTTACGCAGGTTGATCTCGGCGATTAGGGCGCGCTGGTAGATCTCTTCCTGCTTGACGCCAACAGTCACAGTCACAGTATCGAACCAGCTGTCGTGGGCCAGATTAAAGCCTTCTCGTTGCAGGGCGGAAGCGAGGATATCTGCCAGGCGCTGGATGCGGGCAGCGATGGTTTTCAGGCCTTCGGGGCCGTGATAAATCGCATAGAAAGCGCTCATTACCGCCAGCAGTACCTGGGAAGTACAGATATTGGAGTTGGCCTTCTCGCGGCGAATATGCTGTTCGCGGGTCTGCATGGCCATGCGCAGTGCGCGCTTGCCTTTGCTGTCGACGGAAACGCCGATAATACGGCCTGGTGCAGAGCGCTTGTAAGCTTCGCGGAAGGCGAAGAAACCGGCGTGGGGACCACCGTAGCCCATAGGAATACCGAATCGCTGGTTGCAGCCAACGACTACGTCCGCTCCCATATCACCCGGTGCTCTCAAGGCTACCAGGCTCATCAGGTCGGCGGCCACGGTTACCAGGGCGTTGGCTTCGTGCACCTTGGCGATAATATCTGTCAGGTCGCGTACACGGCCGGTACTGCCGGGGTATTGCAGCAGCGCGCCGAACAGCTCGGCGGGAATATCTTTTTCCACATCGCCCACAACCACTTCGAAGCCGAAGTGTTCGGCGCGGGTCTTAACTACGGCAATGGTCTGCGGGTGGCAGTCCTGGTCCACAAAGTAGACATTGGACTTGTTGCGTTTGGCCTGACGTTTACACATGGCCATAGCTTCCGCTGCGGCGGTGCCCTCATCCAACATGGAGGCATTGGCCAGTTCCATGCCGGTGAGATCCATGATCATCTGCTGGAAGTTCAGCAGGCCTTCCAGGCGCCCCTGGGCAATTTCAGGCTGGTATGGGGTATAGGCTGTGTACCAACCCGGGTTTTCCAGCACGTTGCGCAGGATCACATTGGGGGTAATGGTGTCGTGGTAGCCCATACCAATAAAGGTACGATAGATCTTGTTGCGCGCCGCGATATCTTTCAGCTCCGCGAGGGCCTCAACTTCATTGATCGCATCGGCCAGGTCCAGCTCATCGGTCTTGCGAATGGCTTCGGGCACAGTTTTCTCGATCAGCTCGTCGAGGCTGGCAACTCCGAGGGTTTCCAGCATGGCCTCTACCTGCTTGGCATCGGGGCCAATATGGCGATGGATAAAGGCGTCGTGTTGTTCCAACTGCTGCAGCGATGGTTGGGTCATAAACTTCGTTCCTGTAGTCGCAGGGAGTCGTCGCGGTGCGCGCGCGGTTAAAAATAGCACCTGGCCTCGGTACCGCTTTTCCTTTGGAAAGCCTCGGGCCTCCGCGTTGCGGATAGGCGAGGGTAACGCTTGGGAAGATCGGTCTGGTAGCGGCCCCACAGGCGGAATACGGAGTCTGCAGGGAAGCTGGGCCATAGCGGCAGGCGCGCATCTTAGCAACCGTTGCGGGTGTGGGCAATCTGCGGGATTTGAACGAGGAAACTGCTAAATTTGGGCGTAAAAAGTGGGTTAAATCCTGTGAGATGGGGGTTGGGGGGATTTTGTTCTACGTAGGACAGAGCCGACTTGGCGAAAGGTGTCAGGTTGCTGGATAGGGAAGGCAAATAAAATGGCTGTGGATAACTTTTGGAGGCGGCTGGATGTCGGTTCTGCATTGTTTTGAGGAATTGATCCCCCAGCCAGTCGACTCATGGATTGCTGAGTAACCATCACTCGTACTTAAAGGCTGTGAATCTTTTCTGGCCTCAGGCCTATATGGGTTGCTCGTCGCATTAAAGGGATATCCCATATATTTCAGTCCCCTGGTAATTATGAATTAATAAGTTAAATAGGCCGGTGTTTAATGGGTAAGTGTGGATTGCTGCTTACTATCGATGAAAAATACAGGATAGGTATTGAAAAAGTGAAGGGCGTTGATTCCTGCAAAATTACGCCTTTACAGTATTTTTTGTCCGACAAGGAAGTTAAAGAAAACCCCTCTGGTTATCTCAGGGAAGGGGAGCATCAGGTGATAGCAAAGCTGCGCCGTATTAAGCTGGTCGAGGACCTGGCTAAACTAGGCCTTCTGCTAGGGAGTCCAGCACCAGAATTTGCATATTACATAATTGCTGGACAGCCTAGTGCTTTCGACTTTCCCGAAACCTTATATTATGAAATTCGCCATACTTTTGAGGATATGGGGTGGGAATATACTGGATGCCCACTTGATTCATGTGATTGAGCAATGTTGGCGGTAATAGTTGAAGAAACTATCTTTTGAACTGACTAGTATTAATTTGGAGGATTCGCATTTGATCTGACAGAACATTGCTTTATATGTAGCTAACTATCAGATCAAATTTAAACTGCTACAGTCTGTGCGTCAGTTTAGCGAGAGTTATTGGATAAGTCCAAGTTCCAGTCCAGCGAATTCCAAGGGCTTTTAGAATCACCTGTGAGCCCTCTGACCATTTCCATTGCATCTTTGGCAAAGAACTCGGAAGCATCCTTACGCCAATACTGCCGGCCAGCGATGTAACTTAAGCCAAAGCTATACCAGCTGTCATAGGATTTTTGTACTCTGAGAGCAACCTGATGTATCTTCTCCCAGGCCTCATCTTCTGTGAGTACACCCGTAGTGGCTCCCCAGCGACAAATTGAAACGTACCGACCATCATCCCAGGCACCGATGCCGCCGATTCTTAAAGTATGGCGATAATTTCTTACTATTTTAAGACAGTTTTGTCTATCAGTATCATGTGAACAGGCTGCTATCAATGCACTGATCGAGCTCTCTGACAATGCATTTAAATGATTTTGAATCTGCATATAAGAATGGTTATGACCTTCTTTCAATAACCATTCCAGCATATCGAGGTACTCTTCGCGAGATTCTATTCCCCAATCACGCTTCATCATGTGCTTAAGTCCTGCGATTACCTTTTCACTTCTGACACCTGATTGATACAGTGTGTCATGCCGTTTTCCATTCATTTCCGTGAGCAGAGAACTAACGCCTAGCCCCCAAAGTTGAGCATCTGACAAGTTATCAGGGTTATAAGTATGCGCTCTATTATTATCCATGTTCGCTATTCCTTCTATTTTTCATGCTCTCGATGCCGCTGATGTATTCTGCTACGTCGTCTGGATTTCCGTCGGCAGCCAAGAATGCTTCCATCGCATGCTCAGCATTTTCAAGATTGTCGACTTTGCAGGCAACTTCAATCCACTCCAGGGCAGCACTCTTGAGCTTGGTGTTGTAAGAAAGGGCTTTTTCAAATGCAGTCATTGCCTCATCAAAAATGCCTAGTTGGTTTTGACAAGTGCCTAGGCGGTACCAAGCTAAAGCGAAATCGTGTTTTGAACGTAGAACCACCTTTAGGTCTTTAGCTGCAGCGCTATAATCTTTCGCAGACATTAATAGCAGTGAGCGAATAGAGTAGCTATGCCACTCTTTCCTATCGAGCGATTTATATTTTGTAGTGCTTCATCATTCAAGTTTAAGCAGCGCTGAGCATTTGCAAGTAATTCAAGTGCTTTTGCAGAATCCGGGTTGTATCTTAGGGCTTTTGTGAGCAGGCCTAAGGCTTTATCATGCTGATCTTGCTTGATATAAAGCTCGCCCAGTTTGATGAGTGAGTAGTATCCATTTTCTCCGTTTTCTTCTGAAATTTCGAGAGCCTTGATGAAGTGAGGCTGGGCATCGGAAATTTTGTAGATGGCTTCATAAGAAAGCCCTAATAAGTGGTGCAAATCACCGATATATTCTGTAGCGGGAGCGTTTTTTTCAATAATTGACAAAATAAATTGAATGGCTTCACTATAAGCACCAATTTCAAAGTAGCTCTCAGCAGTTTGAAGTTGAGCTTTGGTATCTTCTGGACTATCCGATAGTACCCTCAGGTTTTCTTTAATTAATAGTTGGTTGATGCGAACTAATTGAATGCGAGCCTCTAAATCAAAGGGGGACTGGATTGATACTTGCTCATATAGGCACTTCGCTGAATGTAAATCGTTGAGTTCCAGGTAGCACGCTGCTAGGCCCTTTAGAGCTATGTCATGATCCTCATCTATGGATAAGGTTGATTCATAGCTTGCCAATGCTTCACTAAAGTTTTTTTTCTTGTAGTAGATGGCGGCTTTTGTTAGGTGACCTTCTAATTCGTTAGTGTATTCTTTGGCCAGTATCCGGCTATATTCTAAGGCTGGGGTTAATTCTTGATTATCAAAATAAAGTGATGAAAGTAATCGGTATAATTCAGGATCCTGGATATTCTTGTCGATGATCGCCTGAAGTAGCTCATCTCTATTTTTAGATTCCTTACTGATTGTAAGATACTCCAAATGTTCCCGTTGTGCGAAGTAGGTCTCAATGCCCTGAAAATCTATGGATTCCGGGAAATTTATGCCTTTGTAGCTTAAACTCCATTGTGAGGTGATTATTCGATTTAAGACGTATCTAACAAAGTCCTCAGCAAAAGTGCGTTTCAGCCAGTTATAATTTTCCTGCCAGAGGAAAATATTCTCTAGGTACTCTATGATCTCTTTGGGGATAAATCTATTTCGACCAATAAAGCTAAATAGCCAGAGTGCCATATGTTGCTTGACTTCTAAGCTCCATGAGCTCTCACTTTCATATATGTCTCTCCATGAAGAGATTTGTATTCTCTCATTGAAGTTTTCATAAATTTCAACTGTGGCTGTTTGTATATATTTAATGAATTCTTCTGTATTTTCAGTGTTGCAGTCAATATTGGTAGTTGAGGGTTGCCTATTGGCTTGGTTGGATTTTGAGTTATTTGAGCTTGTTTCTGTTGAGTTTGTATGTCTTTCGGTGGCTTCACCATTAGGTTGATAATATTTCGCCTCCTCAATAGCCTCTTCAAAGGCAGCTCTTAGAACTTTGAAGGCTTCTGGATCTTCATCTGGCCGGTGGGTTTTTAGCTTGGTGGCGTAGGCACGTTTAATGGTTCTTTTGTCGACCGTAGGGGGTATCCCTATGATTTCCCAGCAATTCATTTCATATATCCTTGATTGAATAAATTTAACTAGCGAGCACTTTGGTTGATGTTGGACCTAGATTGATGTGTTTGGCTGTTTAATTAGGAAAAGCGCTTCACTTCTGGTTGATTTGTTTTATCAGGATTTCCAGTTAATCCTTCGGTGATAATTTAAGATGACGGTGGAGAGATGTTGAGGGGAAGATGCCAGATTTATGGTGGCAAGAAAAGTGATCTGTTTCTCTTAAGGGGGATTTGGAGAGGTGAAAGAAAAATAGATACGTAATTTTTGTAGTTTATCTTTTATCTTTCCGGGTAATGTTAGTTAGCAGTTAGTAAAGACTTTAATGTTGAAATACTATGTTCGCGAACCATCGTGCCAGGTAGAGGCAAGCTAAATCGGGAACCTTCAATATATCCACGAAATTGGTGAATATTCAAAGGTTCCCATGTGTTAATTCGGATGGAAATTAACGTTGTTTAGCTTGGCATCTAGGCCCCTTCCGCGCCGCATTAAATCGGTCACGTAAACGATCGATCATCGCGGTACGAGCGGCGTCGTGGTTGATACCCATAACCACATTCACTGCTAGGCCCTCGCCGTTTTCAGCAAAGGTGGTTTTACCCACGGTAGGGTCGAAGGTGATGGGGTCGTAGGGAGTCATACTGTCGGCCAGGCCGGCATTTAGCTGGTCTACTTCGATAAACCCAGGTACCAGGTCCATCTCCAGAGTTTCAGGCTCCAACAACACCAGTGCGGCGATAATATCCCACAGGCGGATGACGGCATCCATAGCGAAGTCACCATTACCTTGGAAATCTCCACCTTCAAATTCACGAATAGAGCTGAGAAGTTGAGACGTGTAGCAGGCTTCCGGCGTTGCGCGGCGTTTAGCCAGGGCTTCGATGGTGTTGCCCTGTACTTTGGCCATATCGGTGGAGTTGGTGGGTACCAGATAGGCTTCAATGTTATTTTCACTCAGGGCGTCAAAGGCCCACTGGGCACTTAGTGGGTCGAGCAGAATATTGAATTCCTGGTGGGTGCTGAAGTCGCTGTCACAGTTGAAGCTGGGGTGAGAGAAAATATTGCCGCCCAAGTTGCGGGATTTATCTCCGAAGCAGGCCGCTTCGTGATTTGCGGTGAAGGGCTCATAATTTTCAAAGCCACCGCCCATCATAATAACACGGTCAATTTTAGCCAGCTGTTCTTCATTGGCCTTGCCGAGTACACGGGCCAGGGTGGTCAGTTTGCCGGTATTGAAAACGACTGGAGGCTGCTCCAGGTTATCCAATGTTTCCAGGATAATGTCTTCGGCCAGTTCAAACTTAAAGGAAACACCATTGTTGCCCTGGTAGCGATAGTGATCCTGTTTTGCACGGGGGATCAGGTGATCGGTGCCGTATAGAGTGGAGCCGTTGTCGCGCCAGGGGCCGGGTACATACTGGCCATAGAGATTAATGCCCATGGCATTGCGGCGTTCCAGATTCCAGGTGCCGGTGGTGAAATCTGAGGAGTTAGGCAGCTGGTAATCATCGCGGCCAGCTACAGCTTTTTCGTCATTTACCGGAGTGTTGGAAGCTTTGCCGTTAGCCCCGTAGGCGACCTCTTGTGTGGCAAAGTAGGCACCGCGAATCACTTTAGTATCGTTGTTGCCCAGCCACTCGAGGATGTTGTAAACCGTGTTGGCTCCGTGCGCTACAGTATTGAAGGAGTCTTCAACCACTGCCAGTTCTAGGGTATAGCGCGGGTCTTTGGCAATCAGCATCAATGCTACGGCATCGTCAAAGTTATTGAAGTCGCCGATCCAGATAATCGGTTGGGCATCTTGATTCTTAGTTGCCTGGTGCAGGCGTTTTCCATGACGGTCATTGTCCGCATGGCAGGAGGCCAGGGTTGCAAAGCTACCCAGAATCAGAGCACCGGCAGAAAGCCAACATTTTAATTTCATCTATATTTCCCTAAGGTTCGAGTGTTTTAAATTGGCATTTCATCAATTCTTCCTTGAGCTGATGGATGGCCACTTCTGTATTAATAGCCATTAGTACTTGTTAGCAACCAATGGTGTTCAACTACAAAAGTTAATGCCGGCTTATAGGCTGGCACTGGTATGTCCCTATACCATTTGTTTTCTTTGTATTCGCTTTCCGCTCGCTTTTATTTTTGGATAAAAGGTTTCAGATTGCGTGCCAGCTGTTCAGGCAGTGGTTCACGCCCGTTGATCCCCAGATTTGCTAAGCGTGATTTATCCAACTGACTATTGTAGGGGCGCGGTACTGAAAAATTAGGTTCGCTCTCTGCGCTGATATGGTCAGCACTCAATTCGCATACTTCGGCAATAATTTGCGCAAGTTCAAAGCGGGTGCAGGCGGTGTTGCCGCTCCACTGGTAGATTCCTTCAAACTGGGTGCCACCTTGGATGTTAAACAGGCATTGCTCCAATACTTCTGCCACTTCCTCCACGCTGGTGGGAAAGCGAATTGCCCAGTGATCCAGTGTGACCGGCTTTTTTTCTCGCAGCGTCTCTAATAGGGCGGTAATACCAGATTCCTCCAGGTAGGCGACGGGTCCAAAAAGCCAGGGTAATCTTAAAACCCAATGGTTACCGTTTTTCAATACCGCTTCCTCTCCAGCCAGCTTGCTGCGGCCATAGAAATTCACGGGATTGGGTGTGTCATCGGAAGTGTAGGGTGGGGCAGTACCATCAAAGACATAGTCGGTGCTGATATACACCAACTGAGCATTGATTTCGATACAGTACTTGGACAACAACTCTGTGCTGCTGACATTGAGTTGCCAGGCGGTATCTGGATTATCGGCACAGCGGTCAGGCCAGCGCTCGGCGGCACAGTGGATTACCACATCCGGCTTAATTTCCCGCAGAGAAGCTTTGACTGCGCTGCTATCCGATAAGTCCAGGCGAATTAAGTTTTCGCCTGCGCGAGAAAAAGCGGTGCCGATTACGGAAAAAGTAAGGTTGTTGGAAAGTTGCTTAAATACACTACGGCCCAGCAGGCCGGAGGCGCCGGTAATCAGGATTTTCACGGGTTACTTTCCCTCGGTTAGGCCTGTGGGGAAAAGGTGGCCTATATGGGGCAATGGATGGTGCGGGATGGTTTGGCGGGAGACTGGAGAAGTCTGCCCGCCAGAGAGCCGCCCGGCCAGCCTGCCTGCATGGTTGCTGGAGGTGGGGCCGGGCAGGAACAATTACATTTGCTCCATGACTTCAATACCGAGCAAGCCGAGGCCAGTCGCGATCGTACTGGCCACCAGGTTACACAATTGCAGGCGGCTATGTTTTTGCTCTTCACTTACCCCTTCTTTCAATACCGGGCAGGCTTCGTAGAAGCTCATATAGGCACTGGCTAGCTCGTACAAATAAGTACAGAGCACGTGTGGGAAGGTGTCTTTGGCTACCTGATCGAGGACTTCGCCAAACTGGCTGAGTTTTACTGCCAGTGCGCGCTCTTGGGGGCTTTCCAGATGAATATCGCCCTTGAGTTCACTCGCCTCAATACCGGCCTTGCGGAAAATACTGCGCACGCGGGTATAGGCATACTGTAGGTAAGGTGCAGTATTGCCTTCGAAGCTGAGCATGGATTCCCAGCTGAAGATGTAATCGTTAGTGCGGGTCTTGCTCAGGTCCGCATATTTCACCGCGCCGATGCCCACCTTGCGGGCGATTTCCGCACAGGTTTGTGCATCCAGCTCCGGATTCTTCTCGGCTACCAGTTTCTCTGCACGCTCTACCGCCTCCTCCAGCAGGGCGGCCAGTTTTACCGTACCGCCGGTGCGGGTTTTAAACGGCTTGCCGTCGTCGCCCATCATGGTGCCAAAAGCGCAATGCTCAAGTGAAACGGATTCCGGCAGAAAGCCTGCTTTGCGTGAGGCGACAAATGCCTGTTGCAGGTGAAGGGATTGACGGGCATCCACTACATAGAGGATACGGTCGGCCTTGAGCTGGTTGGCGCGGTAGCGAATGGCGGCCAGGTCGGTGGTGGCGTACAGGTAACCACCGCCCTTCTTCTGGATAATCATCGGGCTGGGATTGCCCTCTTTATCGGCCATCTCTTCCAGGAATACCACGATAGCGCCCTGATCCTCCACGGCGATGCCACGATCTAGTAGCTCTTTAACCAGCACCGGCAAATCGTCGTTGTACTGGCTCTCAGCGTAAACATCTTCCTGCTTAAGGGTGACATTTAACTTGGAGTAGATCTCTTCACAGTGGCTGATGGAGATATCAATAAACTGTTTCCACAGCTTCAGGCACTGTTCGTCGCCGCTCTGTAGTTTCACGACGTATTCACGGGCACGATCGGCAAAACCCTCTTCCTCGTCGAAACGCACCTTGGCTTCGCGGTAGAAGACTTCCAAGTCGGCCAGGGCCACTGCCGCATCGCTATCTGCCAGTTTGTCGGACAGGTGCGCCAGCAACATGCCGAACTGGGTGCCCCAGTCGCCCATATGGTTCTGACGGATAACCTTATGACCCTGGAACTCTAACAGGCGCGCCAAGGCATCCCCAATAATGGTGGTGCGCAAATGGCCCACGTGCATTTCTTTGGCTAGGTTCGGGTGGGAGTAGTCGATGACTACGGTCTTCGGTTCTTCAACCGAGCGGATATTCAGGCGCGTATCAGCCTTGGCCACCAACAGTTGCTGGCTCAGCCACTGTTCGCTCAGGTGGATATTCATAAAGCCGGGGCCGGCGATCTCGACCTTCTCGATCATATCGCCCTTGTCCAGTTGCTCCAGAATCTTGCTGGCCAGTTCGCGCGGGTTGGTACCCAGTCGCTTGGCAGCGCCCATAGCGCCGTTGGCCTGGTAGTCGCCAAATCCGGCTTTTTTCGCAGGTGCCACGATGGGGCCGCATTCTTCGGGGATACCGGCGGCAAGCATGGCGGCCTGGAATTTATCGGAGAGGAGTTGGCGAATATTCATAGAGGGATATAGCTGTCTTAAATTCGTGGAAACGCCGAATTTTAATGGGCGGTGGCGGCTTTGCAACCAGCGTGCACTGGAGAGCGGCTCAAATCTGGGTTCAGGTGTCCAGATGGCGTGGTGCTCAGTGGTATGATGCCGCCAAATTATGGAGGTACCGTGAGTTCTACCACACTTTATTGGCACGATTATGAAACTTGGGGCACAGACCCGAGTGTTGACAAGCCGGCGCAGTTTGCCGGTATCAGGACCGACGAAGCGCTGAATATCGTCGGCGAGCCATTGATGATTTACTGCCGCCCTTCAGCGGACTGCCTGCCGCAGCCTATGGCGAGTCTGGTGACCGGCATCAGTCCACAAAAGGCCCTGGCCAATGGTGTACCGGAAATTGAATTTATTCAGCGCATCCTCGCCGAGCTGGGTGCGCCCGGTACCTGTGGTGTGGGCTACAACAGTTTGCGTTTTGACGACGAAGTGACCCGCTACACCCTGTATCGCAACCTGCTCGACCCCTATGAGCGCGAGTGGCGCTCCGGCAATAGCCGCTGGGACATTATCGATATGGTGCGTCTCACTTACGCCCTGCGCCCCGAGGGTATCCAGTGGCCGACACGCGAAGACGGTGCACCGTCTTTCCGCCTGGAAGAACTGACCGCTGCCAATGGAATTTCCCACGAGGGCGCCCACGATGCGCTCTCAGATGTCCACGCCACCATTGATATGGCGAGGCTGATCCGCAGGCAGCAACCGAAGCTTTACGATTATGTCTTCCGCCTGCGCCGCAAGCAGGAGGCCGCCAAGATGATCGATATGCGTGAGCGCCGTCCGCTGTTGCATATCTCCGGTAAGGTCTCCGCCAATCACGGGCACTTAACTTATGTGATGCCATTGGCGAGTCATCCGGTAAATCGCAATGCCGTGATTGTTGCCAATTTGGCGATGGACCCCGAGCCTTTACTCAACCTGGATGCGGATACGTTGCGTGAGCGCCTCTATACCGCTCGGGATCAGCTGAGTGAAAGCGAACTGCCGGTGGGCCTGAAGCTGGTGCATTTGAACAAATGCCCGATACTGGCTCCAGCCAATATGCTTGACGACAAACGCGCCAGCGAACTGGGCATCGACCGGGCGGCTTGTGAGGCCAATTGGCAGAAGTTGAAGAACGTCGATCTGACCGAGAAACTGCACAACGTATTTCTGGATCGGGAGTTTCCCCAGAAGGATGTGGAGGCGGATCTCTATGGTGGTTTCCTCAGCGATGCGGACCGCGATATCTGCCGAGAGCTGCACCGCGGCTTGGCAGTCCGCGGGCCCGAAGCCCTGGCTGGGGAAGTGCCATTCAACGATAAGCGCCTGCCAGAACTGCTGTTTCGCATGCGTGCGCGCAACTTCCCCGAGACCTTATCTGAAGAGGAGCATCAGCGCTGGCAGATTTGGTGTTTCCAGCGTTTAACCGATCCCACTGCAGGGGCCTCAATCACCCTCGAAGATTATTTCCGCCAGTTGTCCGAACTGCGGGTGCAGCATCCACATCGGATATCGCTGATTTCCGAACTGGAAAACTGGGGCGATAGTCTGCTTGCCTAATGTGTCGAATCACGCCAGCGGTGATTCTTCCACTGGGCTCTATTGCGGTGCCCGAGTAGAATGCCGCTCGCGAACACTTGGCGCCAGCAAGGCGCAATCACTGGAGTAACCATGGACTTTATCGGAGCCAATATTCTGTCCGTCAGCCAGTTCGAACGTGCCGATATAGAGCGCGTATTCGATGTGGCTGACGCCATGACCCCTTACGCAAAGCGCGACAAAGTCACACGCGTGTTGGAGGGGGCGATTCTCGGCAATATGTTTATGGAGCCGAGCACCCGTACCCGTTTAAGTTTTGGGGCCGCCTTTAACCTATTGGGTGGCACGGTTCGGGAAACTGTCGGGATTACCGCCAGCGCTATGGCCAAAGGAGAATCCCTCTACGATACGGCGCGGGTACTGTCCGGCTATAGCGATGTGATTTGTATGCGCCACCCCCAGGAGGGCTCGGTGGCGGAGTTCGCGGCAGCGAGCCGCGTGCCCGTGGTGAATGGTGGTGATGGCGCTAATGAGCATCCCACCCAGGCACTGTTGGATCTCTACACCATTCGCAAAGAACTGGCTGCCCATGGCCGCACTCTGGATGACTTCCGCATCGCCATGATCGGCGACCTTAAACACGGCCGCACCGTGCACTCTCTGTGCAAGCTGTTGTGCCTGTTTGGTAAGGTGCATATCACTCTTGTTTCCCCACCGGAATTGGCAATGCCCGAGGTGATAGTGGAGAAGCTGCGCGCGGTTGGGCACGAGGTGACCGTGACTGACCAGCTGGAATCTTCGATCGCCCATGTGGATATCGTCTACTCCACCCGTATCCAGGAGGAGCGCTTTGCCTCCCAGGATGAGGCCAACCGCTACCGCGGTCGTTTCCGCCTAAACCGGGCGATATTTACCCGCTACGCTGAGCCCAATACGGTGATAATGCACCCCCTGCCGAGAGATTCGCGCGCGGAGGCCAACGAACTGGATATTGATTTGAACGAACATCCGAGCCTGGCAATCTTCCGTCAGACCGATAACGGTCTACTGGTACGTATGGCTCTGTTCGCCCTATTACTGGGGGTGGAAAACCAGGTGGATAAGTACGCCCGCGAAGTGAACTGGCACAGTCGCCGCAACCCGGTTTAACGTCACTTTCCTTGTTTTCAGATAACGCCGTTTTTTTCTGTTAATCTGATTGAGTTACCCCGGCCAGAAATACAATGGCTGGCCTGGGTTTCTCCGCAATCGCATCAGGGAAAGATGCATGTCGAATCAGATATCGTCAGCGGTATTCTTGCGCGGCGCGCTCTTCTTGACGCTGCTCCTTGTCGTTTTGATCTCGAAAAGTGCCGCACAGGAAGATGCTTCCCCCCATGTGGCGTTGTTGTCTATTGATGGTGCCATAGGCCCGGCCACAACCGATTATTTTAAGCGCGCCACTGAGGATGCCGGCGCGCGCGGTGCTGAGTTAATTATTGTGCATATCGATACCCCCGGCGGTCTCGATGCAGCGTCTCGGGATATTATTCAACATATCCTTTCTTCCCCAATCCCTATTATCACCTATGTGTATCCCTCTGGGGCGCGTGCAGCCAGTGCCGGTACCTATATTCTTTATGCCAGCCAGATAGCGGCCATGGCCCCGGCTACAACACTGGGCGCCGCGACACCAGTGCAGATAGGCGGAGCACCGGGAACGCCGGCTCCCGGAGATAACCCAAAAGAGAGCGATCAAAAAGAGGAAAGGGAAACAGCGAATAAAGAAGACGCAGAAGGCAAAAAGGAAAAGCCATTATCCGGCACCGCCATGGAGCGCAAGATGGTGAATGACTCCGTTGCTTTTATTCGCGGTCTGGCACAACGCAACGGACGCAATGCGGAATGGGCGGAGAAAGCCGTTCGTGAAGCGGCAACCCTGACTGCCTCAGAAGCTCTGGAGATGAATGTTGTCGATATTGTTGCCAAGAATGACGAGGATTTACTGAAACAGCTGGCCGGACGTAAAGTGTCTCTCGATTCCGGTGAAATTACCATTTCGGCAGAGATTGCCCAACTCCCCATAGAAAATTACGAGCCAGATTGGCGCAATGAATTACTGGCCCTGATCACTAATCCTCAGGTGGCTTATATTCTTTTATTAATTGGTATTTACGGCCTGATTTTCGAGGGGTATAGCCCCGGGGCTTTTGTGCCCGGCATCGTGGGGGTAATTTGTCTGTTACTGGCCTTCTATGCTTTACAGGTTTTACCGATCAATTATGCTGGTCTGGCGCTGATTATTGTTGGGGCGCTTTTGATTGTGGCGGAAGTTTTTATGCCCAGTTTTGGCGCCCTGGGAATTGGTGGAATTATTGCGTTGGTGATTGGCTCGGTGATGCTGATCGACACCGATGTACCGGGTATGCAGGTGTCACGAAAATTGATCGCTGCTATTGCTGCGGTGAGTGGCATTTTTCTCTTGGGCCTTTTATTAGCGGTGGGCAGGAGTTTACGCAAACCGCGGCTGACCTCCGATCAGGCCCTGATAGGGCGCATGGCGGTAGTCAGTAATGTGAGCGAGGAAGAGGTGTTAGTACACTTCGATGGAGAGATATGGCGGGCGCACTGCGAGACGCCACTGGAGCCAGGGCAGCGTGTTCGTATTATCGCTCAGCGCGGATTGCTGCTCTATGTGGAGCCGGGTTAGTTTTAGGTTAGCAATTGATTGTTATCAGGTGGGCCGTGAGCCCCGATAAATTTTGCAGCTAGTGACAGGGAGAGAATAGCATGGTCAGTTATTTTATTGGGCTGTTAGTACTCGCACTAGTACTACTGCTGATGTATGCCATCCGTATTTTGCGCGAATACGAGCGTGCAGTAGTCTTTTTTCTGGGGCGCTTTCAGACGGTTAAGGGGCCTGGCCTGATTATCATTATCCCGATTATTCAAACCATGGAGCGTGTGGACTTGCGCACAGTCGTGATGGATGTCCCCACCCAGGATGTGATCAGCCGTGATAACGTTTCGGTAAAGGTAAATGCAGTGGTTTATTACCGGGTCGTCAACTCGCAGTCGGCGATTATCAATGTTGAGTTTTATCACGAGGCTGTCAGCCAGTTAGCCCAGACCACTCTGCGTTCAGTGCTGGGTAAACACGAGCTGGATGAAATGCTTTCTGAGAGAGACAAGCTCAATGTGGATATTCAAAAAATCCTCGATGAGCAGACCGATGCTTGGGGGGTGAAGGTTACTAACGTTGAAATTAAACATATCGACTTGGATGAGAGCATGGTGCGTGCAATTGCCCAGCAGGCCGAAGCGGAGCGGGCGCGGCGGGCCAAGGTGATTCATGCAGAGGGCGAAGCCCAAGCGGCCTTGAAGTTAACGGAAGCGGCCAATCAGCTTTCGCAAAATGCCAACGCGATTACTTTGCGTTACATGCAGACCATGATTGATATCGCCGGAGCAAATAATAGCTCAACTATTGTATTTCCCTTGCCGTTGGATTTGATTGAGCCCCTATTAAAACATCGTGCCGAGGCACATAAATAAGAAAGCTCTTTTCTCTGGGGAACGGAACTAAAAAGGCCGCATTGAGATGCGGCCTTTTTAGTGGAACTCTTGGTAAACTATTTTATAAGAGCTTTTCCATTAAAGAGCGGGTAGAACTATCCCAATCCTCAGGCACCTGTCCTTCTGCGGCTTTGTATATCTTTGTGCTTAACTGCTTGCCTAGCTCTACGCCCCATTGGTCAAATGGGTTAATTCCCAAAAGGCAACCGCCAGTGAAAACCTTGTGTTCGTAAAGTGCTAACAATGCGCCCAGATGATGTGGATCTAACTGCTCCAGGATGAGGGTATTACTCGGGCGATTACCTGGGATGGCTTTGTGTGGAGCCAACGCATGGGCCTCGCGGTGTGTATAGCCGGCATCCTCTAGTTCCTGGCGTGCCTCATGTAGGGATTTGCCGCGCAGCAGAGCCTGGCTCTGGCTGATACAGCAAGCCAGTAGCCAGCGGTGTTGTTCGTGCAGTTCGGAAGTTGGCTTCTTTATGGCGATAAAATCCGCTGGAATCAGATCGGTGCCTTGGTGCAACAGCTGATGGAAGGAATGTTGCCCATTGGTGCCTTCGGTGCCCCAGATCACACTGCCGCTGGGATACTCCAGAGACTTCCCCTCTTTATCTACGCTTTTGCCCAGACTCTCCATATCCAATTGTTGCATCCAGGCGGGAAACTTAGACAGACGCTGAGCGTAGGGCAGAATCACCTGGCTGCTGGTACCCCAGCACTGGCGATACCAGAACTGAATGAGAGCCAGCAATACCGGTAGGTTTTCCCCCAGTGGGGCATTGGCAAAATGGGTATCCATGCTATGAGCACCGGCCAATAGTTGCTCATACACCGTGTAGCCGCAGGCCAGAATAATCGGCAGGCCAATAGCAGACCACAGTGAATAGCGACCTCCCACCCAGTCCCACATGGGGAAAATATTTTCCGGGGCGATGCCAAAGTCCTGTGCTGCAACAATATTGCTGCTTACCGCCACAAAATGCCGGGACAATTGTTTTTCATTGGCGCCAGAGGCCAAAACCCAGCGGCGCGCGCTTAAGGCATTCTCTCGGGTTTCCAGGGTGGAGAAAGACTTGGAGGCAACAATAAAGAGAGTCTCCTCCGGGTTGAGATCTTGGATCGTACCGCTCAGGTCAGCACCATCAATATTCGCTACGAAGTGTACGTTAATACCTGTTTTGTGCCATGAGCTCAGAGCCTCGACCACCATGCGAGGGCCGAGATCGGAACCGCCGATACCAATATTCACAATATGGCGAATGGGTTTGCCGCTAAACCCCAACCATTTTTCTTCGTGGATACTATCCGCAAACCGTTGCATCTGTGCACGACAGTCGGCCACGGCGCGCTCGTGCTCGGTTTTGGGCGTTCCCTGGAAGCGGAGTGCAGTGTGTAATGCTGGGCGGTGCTCGGTATTGTTGACGTTGGCACCGCTGAGCAAGGCTGCAATTTGACGGCTCAACTCCTGGTCTTCGGCATAGTCGAGCAGCAGCTGCAATGTCTCTTGCCGTAAGTGGTTTTTGCTGAAGTCCAAATAGATGCCGGCCGCCTCGCAGCTAAAACTGGTCATGCGTTGGGGGTCGGTGGCGAACAGTTCACGTAAAGACCACTTTTGTTGTTCGAAATGAGATTGTAATTGTTGAATCGCTGAGGAGCGGCTCAGAGTTAAAGTTTCACTTGTCATGGTGGTCGTTGATTAACTCTCTTATGAGTAATTCTTTATTGCGGTGTTTGCAAGCTTATCGGCACTTGCCGATAAAAGGTTGGCAATGCTAACGCATTCCCTCCGCCGAACCTGTGTCCGAGACGGTACAGTCTATTACAGGAAAAGAGTTTTCGGTAAGAATGGGTGGCACAAAAAAACAAATGCCGCTCGTTAAAGCGGCATTTGGTGGTGATTCATACTAAATAAAGCTTTGTTCCTTAAGTGTCTATCAGGGCAAATTTAGTCAAAACCTCATTTAGTATGAATCACCACGCTGTTCTGCTTGAAATGATTTTACTTCACCACTTTCATGCAGCGTACTCTATCAGAAGCCATCCAGCAGTCAGCATCTGCGGGGCAGGCCATGGAAGTTGGAATTTGTTCAGCGCCTGGTGGGCAGTAAGCTGGCGGTGCCGGAGGGCTACAGCAACCTGCTAGAACCAGTGCACTGATAATACCGATTAAGTACTTGGCTGGAGTGAAATTCATCCCCTAACTCCTTTCCGTTGATGTTAGCCATTAGCATAGCCAATAAAACGTCACCTGTTGGTCAGCTTTGTAAAATGTGTTTTACAAAGATGCCGCCTAATTGAGTGTAATAGGCGCAGAGAGAAAAATGCCGTCAGGAGATAAGTCTGGAAGAAAATTACGCCAGTTTATGGGTTTTATCCTGTAAAAAGCGGAGTTTTTCTTTGGTGTGATGCGTGGGGTGTTGGGATTTTGAGTGATTTTTCTAAATAAATTAGCTTTTGTTTTTCGAAGTAAATTTTGATTAGGTGGCATGTAGGATGGAGGAATATATTTTAGGTGAGTTTTTCTTGGATTGGTAAGAGCGCTTGAAAAAATGGCAGCTTTTCACTTGGGGTATCAATGAGTTGCTTGTTTGGTGGAGAGCGGCAGCACTATTTGACTGCCTGGAGATGATGCGTAGTAAATAAAAAGAAAAAAGTTTGGCGTTGAAGCAGGTGGAAATCTGACTGCTTCAACGTCGAGTTAGCAATATTAGTGGGTTGGCTTCGGGCCGTGCAGGAAATTTCCGAAAGCCTGAGCCAGGGTTTCATCTCGTGTGGGGTCGCGCAATATGCTCAGCAGAGAAGCACGCACCCTGGGCAGGAACATCAAGTCAGAGAGCAATAAATTGAATGTGCTTTGGTTGTTACTCTGAGCCAGAGTATTGAGCCAGAGCCGGGCTAGGGGCTGATCTTCCAGGTCCTGGGGACAGCGGCTGCCGATGGCGGTGAGCAGCTCGATGGGTTGGACTGAGACAGGACGTGCGCCGCTTGATGACGGCTGTTGTTGCAGCGCCTCTAGCAGCTCTTGTTGCAGAGTGTGGCGTAGGCCTTGCGCCGGTGAATTGGAAATCCCCCGCACCGCGGCGGCAATCACCGTGAAGTCTGGGGTATCTTGGGCATCAATTTTCAATGATTCCCGTGCGCGTGTGGCGATTACCTCTACCAGTTGGTGATCAACTGCTTCATTTTCCAGGCAGTGGCAAAGGTTGATAAAAACCGGCGCGGCAATATGTGGAAGCTCGCGCAGCAGTAGTTCTTTCTGTAACTCCCAGCGGGTAGCCAGGTCAGCGATACCCTGTAGCGCGAGATTGTCCCAGCGGGAATTCTGAGGGTTGCCGAAATAATCGAGCACTGCCGCATAGTGCGCGCTGGGTGCACGCTTCAGTAGCTTGCCGGTATAGGCGTGGAATGCCGCCTGACGCTCGCTGGAGGGCGTGTAAAGCAGGCCGCTTTGCTGTAGAAGCTGATCGAGCTGTACCGCAGATTCGGAAGAGGGGCCCTGTTTAAGCTCCTGAGCCAGGGCGCGCAGCAAGCCATCGCGGGCCTGTAACTGCAGCATACCCTGCTCATCGAGAGGGAAGCGAAGAAACCATACAGCGGGCTCACCACCCTCGGTGGGCTCTAACAAGAGTCCGCTCCAGGCCTGGCGCAAATAAGGATAGGGCCAGGCTTTTTGCCCCGCCTCGAAAGCTTCGGCTATGGATTTTGGCACAGCCTGGAGGCGCCGGCCCAAATCGAACCAGCGCAATTTAAAGTCCGCCTCTTCTATCAGGGCGCTCAGGGTACCGCTTTCACTCATGACAGCTTTGTAGATTTCCTTCTTTGCTGGGGGATGCTGTAGCCGCCACTGAGATGGGCATCTGCTTGAAGTGCAGCCAGCCGTAGGCGATCGCCAGCAGCGGACAGATGATATTGAACAGGGCGTAGGGCAGGTAAGAGAACGTGTAAACGCCCAATGTAGCAGTCATATAAGCCCCACAGGTATTCCAAGGAATCAGCACTGAAGTGATGGTGCCGGAGTCCTCCAGGGTGCGGGACAGATTCAGTCCGTGCAGGCCCTTCTCAGCAAAGGCATCGCGGAACATACGGCCGGGAATAATAATCGCCATGTACTGGTCGCCAGCGGCGGCATTCATACCGAAGCAGGTGAGTACGGTAGAGGTTACAAGGCCACCCACAGTCTTAACGCGCGACAAAGTCCAGTTGACGATGACCTGTAAGAATCCAGCGCGCTCCATAGCGCCGCCGAAGGCCATGGCGGAGGTGATCAGCCATACGGTATTGAGCATACTGCTCATGCCGCCTTTGGATAGGAGTGCCGCGACATTCTCGTTGGTGGAGGTAGATTTATAACCATCGAACAGGCTGTACCAGGCGCCTTTAAGGCCGGCTAATACACCCTCGCCACCACCCAGGCGACGGGCGGTTTCCGGTTCGAAAATCAGCGCGATGGCACAGCCTACCAAGGAGCCGATGATTAGGGTCGGGAATGCCGGAACCTTGCGCCAAGCCATTGCCAGCAGCAAGATCAGAGGCAGCAGACTGATCAGGGAAATTTTGAATTCGCTTTTCAGAGCGCCGAGCAACGACTCAATATCTGAGGCCGATGAGGTGCTGGTTTCTGAGGTAAAGCCGAGAAAAGCGAAAATTGCGATGGCTATTACAAAGGATGGAATCGCAGTCGACATCATATGGCGGATATGTTGGAACAAATCGTTTGATGTCACCGCCGCGGCTACGTTGGTGGTGTCAGAGAGCGGCGACATCTTGTCGCCAAAGTAGGCGCCGGAAATTACCGCGCCGGCGGTTACTTCCGGGGATAAGCCAAGAGCGCCAGCGATCCCCATCAGGGCTACACCGAGGGTGCCGGCTGTGGTCCAACTGGAGCCGATGCTGAGTCCCACCACGGCACAGATAATGCAGCTGGCAGCATAGAACCACTGGGGTGAGAGAATTTGTACCCCGTAATAAATCATCGATGGCACCGTGCCGGCCAATATCCAGCTGCCGATCAAAGCCCCCACGGCCAGTAGTATCAGAATCGCGCCAAATACCAAGCCGATGCCGTGTAGCATGCCTTCTTCCATATCATTCCAGCTGTGGCCATTCTTCATGCCCATCAGCGCAACCACACAGGCACATAACAACAGTGCGATTTGGTTGGGGCCGTAGGAGGAGTCGGCGCCATAGAAATAGACTGACAGCGATAAGAGGGCAATCAGGATCCCCAGGGGGATTAACGAGTCCAGCAGGCTGGGCGTGCGCGGTTCATTAGTGGGGGTGGCTTGAGACAAGGTGAACTCCTGCTTGGCTGCGTGGCTAGTGCCGTATTCGTTATCGTTGTTTTTGCCGTCGGCGGCGGTTGACCTTCCTATTCTCTCGGCTTGGGGCGGTGAAGTCTACTTTGAATAACGAATAGGGCAGGAGAACCTTTTTACTGACTAACCCGTCCAACCATGCTTTCATCACCTTGGTCAGGTAACTGGTCGGGTGAGGTGCTAGCAGTTCGGCGTGGCTTCCGGTATGTTCTGCGCCGATTTCTTATCCCGGCTACCCAGTGGCCGCACAATAAAATGAGTCCGGGCCGCCAGTAGTCAGTGGGCCCGGCAGGTAGTGATGTCATGAGAGCAAGTGAGTTAGACCCCGCTCAATTTGAGGATATGCGCCCCTATCGAGACGATGAGGTGCGCGCGGTTCTGGACAGGCTGATCGCCGACCCGGAAATGTCCCACGCCGTAGCGCATTTCCTGATTCCCAAACTAGCGCGCCTGGAAGGCCCCCTGGCCTGGCTGGTGCGTCAGTTCCTGCGTTTTGAGTTCCGCAAGGTGCACGATGTACGCGGTGTGCAGGCGATTATCGAAAAGTACATCGACAAGGTGGTGAGGCGCACCACCTCGGGGCTGACGATTTCCGGGTTGGATACCCTGCCGAGAGATCGGGCCTGTCTGTTTGTGAGCAATCACCGCGATATCGCTATGGACCCGGCCTTCGCCATTGTGTCCATGTATAAAGAGGGGCACGAAACCTCCCGTATCGCCATCGGTGATAACTTGCTGAGCAAGCAGTTCGCCAGCGATATTATGAAGCTTAACAAATGCTTTACGGTCAAACGCAGCTCCGGTAGTCGTCGTGAAAAGCTGCAGGCCGCCATGGAGTTATCCAACTATATCTATCACTCCATTGTGAATGACAATGAGCACGTGTGGATCGCGCAGCGCTCCGGACGCGCGAAGGACGGCATGGATCGTACCAACCCGGCTCTGGCGGCCATGTTTGCCATGACCAAGAATCGGGATATGTCCTTTGCGGACTTCTGGCGCAAGCTGCACATAGTGCCGCTATCGATCTCCTATGAGTGGGACCCCTGTGATGCTCAGAAGGCCAAGGAGCTCTACATTACAGAGCACAAGGAAGAGTACAAAAAAGCCAAAAATGAGGATCTAGCTTCCATCGGCAAGGGCGTGATCGGTTTCAAGGGACGAGTCCACACCGCATTTGGTACACCCATCGAATCAGACTTCAAGGATGTGAACAGCCTCGCCGAGGAGATCGACCGACAGATCGTCGGCAATTACACCCTGCACCCCACGAACCTGATCGCTTACGAGAAGATTTATGGCGAAGTGTCCGGGTTACCGGTTGGCTACCCGCACAAGCCTTGGGATGCCAGTGAACACCGGGAAACTCGCGAGAAGTTCGAAGAGCGCATGGCCAAGATTGATGGGCGCTGGCGGGATAAGGTAATCCAGGCCTACGCGAATCCGGTGGTCTCCCGTCTGGCATTTGAGTGATTGTCACTGGGGTTCTTGCCTTAGCGGTGCTGGTGGCGAGCGGGCGCTTAGTGGATAATAGCGCCCCCTGCGCCACCCACTAGCGAATAGACTCTCCCCCGTGCTCAACGACAAACACAAAAGCGCCATCCAGGCTGCCTACAGCCAGTTCCTGTCCAGCCGTGGTCTCAAGGCCCGCTATGGGCAAAAACTGATGGTGGCGGCCATTGCCCGCACCCTAGGCTCGATTGCACAAAATGCCAGTGGCGAGCGCGATAGCGATAAAACCAATGGCGAGCATATCTGTGTGGTAGAAGCCGGCACCGGCACCGGCAAAACGGTTTCCTATTTACTCGCCGCTATTCCCCTGGCCCAGGCCCAAGACAAAACCCTAGTGATCTCCACCGCTACTGTGGCCTTGCAGGAACAGATTATCCACAAGGATCTGCCAGAAGTGGCGCGACACAGCGGCCTCAACTTCGAGTTTACCCTGGCCAAAGGGCGCGGCCGCTACCTGTGTCTGTCCAAATTGGACCAGTTGCTCTCCAGTTTCTCCTCCAGCGGTACCGGCCTTTCCCTGGGTCTCTATGAAGACGAGTTGCCCCAGGTAGGGGAGGACAGCATTGCCCTCTACCAGAAAATGACCGACAGTCTCACTTCTGGTCGCTGGGATGGTGACCGCGACAACTGGCCGGAGGCGATTGAGGTCGATGATTGGAGCCGGGTAACGACAGATCACCGCCAGTGCAGTGGCCGTCGCTGTCCCCATGTTACCAATTGCAGCTTTTTCCGTGCGCGGGAGAGTCTGGGTAAGACCCAGGTGATCGTTGCCAACCACGACCTGCTGTTGGCGGACCTGGCCCTGGGCGGCGGTGCCATATTACCGCCTCCTGAAGAGACCATTTATGTGCTCGACGAGGCCCACCACCTGCCGGACAAGGCTCTCAATCACTTCTCCCACCACAGCCGCGTCGGGTCCTCTACCGGTTGGCTCGACCAGGCCAATAAGGCCCTGGGGCAGATGCTCGGTGAGATCGGTGATGGCGCCGAACTGGATCGCTGTGGTGAACAGCTGCCTGCGGTGCTCACCTCCGCCAAACAGGGCCTGGAGCAGATGTGGCCGCTGATCGAAGAACTGTGCGAATTCGAGGATGAGCGCGGCAATACCACTCGTCACCGCTTCGAGGGCGGTGTGGTACCGGATTCCATGATGCAGTTGGCGGAAAAGCTGCGCGAGGATTTCGACGAACTGGAAAGTCTGTTTGGCAAGATGCTGCAAACGGCCCAGCGCATGCTGGAGGATGTCCACTCGCCGGTGCCCATTGTGGATCTGGAGCGCTGGTACCCACAGCTCGGAAGCTGGTATGGACGCGCCGAGGCCAATTTGATGCTCTGGGCCAACTATGCCCGCGCCGACGCGGACGGGGCTCTGCCACAGGCGCGCTGGGTCACCCTGGTAGATTGGGGTGGTTCGACGGATTTCGAAGTCTGTTGCTCGCCAATCCTGGCCGGCAAGACCCTGGAGTACAGCTTGTGGCGGCGCTGTTATGGTGCGGTGCTTACCTCTGCGACCCTCACCGCACTGGGCAAATTTGATCGTTTGCGCATGCGTGCCGGCACCCCGGAAAATGCCAGCTATCAGGTGGTACCCAGTCCCTTCGATTTCTCTCGTGCCACCCTGCAGGTGCCCGCCTGCGCGGTGGATGCGGGTAATGCGGATCAGCACACGGATGCGGTGATCGATGCCCTGCCGGAGTTGCTCAAAGGTTCCGGCGGCTCGCTGGTGCTGTTTTCCTCACGCCGGCAAATGGAGACCGTCTACGAGGCGTTGCCGGGCACCTGGCGCAATCGAATCCTGATGCAGGGGCAGCAATCCCGTCAGCAGTTACTCGACTCTCACCGTGAAATCGTCGATGGTGGTGGAAGCAGTGTGCTGTTTGGTCTCGCCAGCTTCGCCGAGGGCCTCGATCTGCCGGGGGACTACTGCAGGCATGTGGTGATAGCCAAGTTGCCCTTTGCGGTGCCCGATGATCCTATTGAAGCGGCCCTGGCGGAATGGATTGAGGCCAAGGGTGGCAATCCGTTTATGCAGATCACCGTGCCGGATGCGGCCCTGAAGCTGGTGCAGGCCTGTGGTCGCCTGCTTCGGGCGGAGGGGGATAGTGGCACTGTGACCCTGTTGGATCGCCGGGTAGTGAGCCGTCGCTACGGCCAGGCAATCCTCAATTCATTGCCACCCTTTAACCGTCATATTGAATAAGCTTTTACGCTTAAGTGTGCCCCATTTTCGCCAACTGGCTTGGCGTGCCTGCCGGGGGTGCTGGAATCACACACCGTCGGGTAGGGCGGTCCCAGGTTTTGGATTTATGCAAGCTATTTACTTTGAAGTCGCCGATCAACTGTTGCAGCTCGAGGCGGAGTTGCGTCGCATGGCCCTTTGGCAGGAGGAAATCCCAACGGCGGAAGCTCTGGCCAGCACAGAACCTTTCTGTGTCGACACTTTGACTTTGCCCCAGTGGCTGCAGTTTATATTCCTGCCGCGTATGCACCAGTTGATCGAGGGGGAGATGCCTCTACCGCGGCAGTGCGGCATAGCGCCGATTGCGGAAGAATTTTTCAAAGACCGCGGTGGCGCCGAGCCTTTGGTCGTTATTCTCAAGGGCATCGATGAGCGACTGCAGCGTGGTTGAGTGCTTCTGTCCGGTGCCCATCCATAGGGCACCTCCTCTCCTTTTCGTCTATCTTCAAATACCTCCCAACCAGTAACGATTCACACTTAACAACCGAATCCTCAAGATCTGGCGCGTGTCACATTGTCGCGCTTGCATAGCTCGACTGTAGGAACATCCCTGTTCACCGGGCTCTTTCATAGGCTAATATCGACTTTTTGCTTGCGTGGGGAGGAATTTCTGCGCTTGTTACCGTGAACGCTGCGCAGACGGCGTGGTCGGATTGAAACACTAATGGGGCTAGAGGTAATCGTTAGGATGCAGAAACTTTCCCTTCTGTGGTTATTGGTGGCGGTCCAGTTACTACTGGGCTGTCAGTCGCTGATGTATCCCACACAGAACCAGCAGGGGGCTGAACCCACTGCTGAGCAACCGGGGCAATCTCAGGGAGAAATACTACAGTGCCCGGAGCCTGTAGAGGTGGTTTGCGCAGAGCCTGAGGTCAGAGTTGTTGAAAAAGTAGTCGAACGAACTGTTGAAAAAGTAGTCGAAGTGCCCGTTGCCAAAGACAAACTGGTCCTTGGAGCAGTGGAGGAAATCTCTATCGAACCCTCAGGCTTGGTTATTGAGTCTGTTGTGGATACCGGTGCACCGACAACTACCTTACGGGCTCAGACGCTGACGCGCTTCGAGCGAGATGGTGAAGACTGGATCAGAATTGAACTGGCACTGCCAGAGGTAGATGGCAAAGCCAAAACCTCTGCTATAGAGCTGCCTATTCAACGTCATATCCGCGCGAACCGTGTCGGTTTTCCTAGCCAGCGTCGCCCGGTGGTGGAAATGAACCTGACCGTGGGAGAGGTTACCCATATGGTTGAGGTCAGTCTGACCGATGAGGGTGGCAACGATATTATGATGGTGCTGGGGCGCAACTTCCTTAAGGATGCTGCGGTTGTCGATGTGAGCCGACGCAATATCCAGGGACAACCTCGAGTATTCGGGAATAAATAGATCGCTTATCGCATTTACAGTTAGGTTCCCTTTGGAACCATAGATTTACGGGGAAGGGCGAATGTCGCCGCGCGTTCAAGTTTATGTTATTGCGGCATTGCTCGCATTGATCGGAGCGGGTCTTACCGCTTACAAACATTTCGAATTGGGTTTTCCACTGCTGCCGGGTGAATACCGCACCGTGTGGACTATTGAAGCCAAGGTGGGCTTCGACGCCGAAGGCGGTCCGGTTAAGGCGGCGCTGACGCTGCCTCGTGAGCAGCGCAATATGGAAATCCTCGGGGAGACTTTCAGCTCCTCCGGCTTTGGCTTTTTCATCGGCCGTGAAAATGACGAGTATCGGGCTGTATGGACACGTCGCTCCGCCGAGGGGCCCCAGTCCCTTTTCTACCGCCTTGATGTCTACCAGACACCCGGCGCGGCACTGGAGCAGCCCCTGAACCTCAGCACTGAAGTGAAAAAACCCTTCCTCGGGGCACGCGAGCAGGAAGCCGTGCGCCTGGCAATTGATTCCCTGGTGAAGCAGGCCCGCGAGCGCTCCTCCGATGTGGAGTCCTTCACCACCCAGTTGCTGTTTGAGTTAAATGATGATGGCAACCAGGACCGCAACCTGATCTTCCGCCACTACGCCGATAAGTCTCTGGTAGACGTGGCTCTGCTGATGCTCGCCACCGCGGATATCCCTGCTCATCGCATCCGCGGTCTCTACTTAGAGGACGACCGTCGTCGCCTCGACCCAGAGGACCTACTCGAGGTGTATGACGGCAAGCGCTGGATTGTGTTTGAACCCACTAGCGGCATGCCAGGTGTTCCCGATAACTTTTTTATCTGGCAGCGGGGTGGTAAGAGCCTGCTCGACCTGGAAGGCGGTCGCAATTCTCAGGTGACCTTCTCGGTGATTTCCAACGACGTGCCCGCGCGGGATGTCTCCATGCGCAGTACTCGGGATGAGAAAGAAGCGCTGGTGGATTTCTCTATCTACAGCTTGCCTATCGAGCAGCAGAGTATTTTTAAATTGATCTTGCTGGTGCCGGTGGGTGCCCTGGTGGTAGTGCTGTTGCGCATTTTTGTCGGGCTGCGCACCTCCGGTACCTTTATGCCGGTGTTGTTGGCGATTGCCTTTATTGAGACTCAGCTTCTCACAGGTTTGGCCATTTTTATCTTGATCCTGGTACTCGGCCTGTGGGTGCGCTTCTATCTCAGCAGGCTTAATTTGCTCCTTGTGTCGAGGATCGCCGCCGTGGTGGTCACGGTGGTGTTGATTATGGGGGTGATTAGTGTGGTCAGTTTTAAGCTCGGCATCGAGCAGGCGCTGACGGTGACCTTTTTCCCGATGATTATTCTGGCCTGGACCATTGAGCGTATGTCCATCGTGTGGGAGGAAGATGGCCCCTACGAGGTGGTTGTACAAGCCGGCGGCAGCCTGCTGGTGGCCGTGTTGGCCTGGTGGGTGATGACCAACCGCTATGTGGAGCACTGGACCTTTAATTTCCCTGAACTGCTGTTGGTACTACTGGCCTTTATCCTGGTTGTGGGCAACTACACCGGCTATCGCCTCAGTGAGCTGATGCGTTTCCGCCCATTGGTCAAGTAGGGGATAGCGATGCTGCAATTCTCATTCAAGCACATCATCAACAAGGTCCGCGGCGGGATCGTTTCTCCACAGGCCTTGAACAGGATGGGCATACTTGGCATGAATGCGCGCAATATTAACTATATTGCGCGCTACAACGACCGGGAAAAATTTCCCATTGTCGATGACAAGCTCAATACCAAACGTGCGGCCAGGCGCGCGGGTATCCAGGTGCCGGAGTTGATCGCGGCTTTCGAGACTCCAGCCAGTCGCAAGCGGGTGATGGAGGTTATCGACCCCCTGTGGAAGTTTGTGATCAAGCCCGCTCGTGGCTCCGGGGGAAAAGGCATTTTGGTCATTGCTGGGCGCGAAGGGGAAAAATACAAGAAGATTTCCGGTTCTCAAATTGAAGCCCTGGATATTCTGCGTCACGTCAACAATATCCACAGTGGCCTCTATAGCCTCGGCGGTAAGCCCGACCGGGTGATGGTAGAAGCCCTGGTGGATTTCGATCCAATCTTCCAGGATTACTCCTTTGAGGGCGTGCCGGATATTCGCGTGATCGTATTCCGTGGCTACCCGGTAATGGCGATGTTGCGCTGTTCCACTCATAGCTCCGACGGCAAAGCCAATTTGCACCAGGGTGCCGTGGGGGTGGGTATTGACCTGGCCACGGGCAAAAGCTGCCATGCGGTCCAGCGCGGTTTGCGTATTCAGCACCATCCGGATACGAAGATGTCTTTCGGTGAGCTGAAGGTTCCCGGTTGGTACGATCTGGTGCGTTTAGCGGCAAGCTGTTACGAAATGACCGGCCTCGGCTATCTTGGTTGCGACATCGTTCTGGACCGGGAGCGCGGTCCGCTGTTGCTCGAAGCCAATGCCCGTCCCGGCCTCGCCATTCAGGTGGCTAACGGTGTCGGTTTACGCCAGCGCCTGCGCTTTATTGAGGGTTTGGACGAGGAAATGCACGAGAAAAAAGTAGACGAGCGGGTGGCATTTTCCATGCGTGAATTCGCTGCGGAAAAAACCCTCTGACCTATTCGGCTGCGGATACTCGTTACCGGTTTTATTACCTTCTCAAGTGATGTGTCAGGAGGATGTGGCTGAATCCGACTGGCACTGCTTTATCAGCCTACTCAGACGCCGGCTTTGCATTTTCAGACTGAATTCCAGTTCTTTAATCTTGCTTTGAATGGCCAGTGAACGCCACTTTTCTGCGATTTGATCCCCACGGCAGTGGGCGCGCTGTAACTGCAGGTTTTTCCAGTTTTCCAGTGCTCTGGCAAACTGTATGGCCTCTTTCTCCAATAGCTTTAACCAGTCCTCCCTGCCCCCGAGCTTTTCCTCCGCCTGGCTGAACTGCACCGCCAGTTTGGCTTTTTGTATCTGTACCGGAGGAGGAGTTTTCAGGTCGCGGGTAATGCCAACCCAGCTCAGTAGCTTGATTAACCACTTGGTCGGGTCGTATTGATACCAGTGGATGCCATTGCGGTAGTCGGTTTGAAAGGCGTGGTGGTAGTTGTGATATCCCTCGCCGAATACAAGCAGGTTGAGAAAGATATTATCCCGTGCGCTGATATCGTTTTTGTAAGGGCGCTTGCCCCACATATGTGCGAGGGAGTTCACCATAAAAGTAGTGTGGTGATTGACCACGATACGCAGTATTCCTGCGAGCAAAAGCATCGCTATCACATCTCCGGTGAGGAGTCCCAGTACGAAGGGAATGCCCAGATTCATGGAGAGGGTGATGGTGATATAGTGATTGTGTTGCCACATCACGATCTTGTCTCGCTTCAGGTCCTCGACATTTTTGTAATCGAGGTAGCTGCTCGGGTACTCGTGCATCATCCAGTCGATATGGGAAAACCAAAAGCCGCGCATCGCCGAGTAGGGGTCGCGGTCATTGTCGTCAATATGGCGGTGGTGTAATCGGTGAGCGGCACACCAGGTCAGGGTGGAATTTTGCAGGGCAGCCGCACTGAATAAGGCAAAGAACAAGCGCAGCGACCAGTGCGCTTTGTAGCTCCTGTGAGACCAGAGCCGGTGATTACCCGCTGTCACCGAGAGGCTACATAGGGCGGCTAATACAGCGAAGGAGAGCCACTGGTACCAGTGATATCCATACAACAAGCCGTAGATGGGCACGGCGGTCAGCGCCAGGAAGCCTGTACTGGCAAATAGCACTGTGGGAACCCAAAAGCATTTGCGTTTGGTTGTGGATGTTGACGAAGCGGTATTCATATTTCGAGCCTGTCTGTGAAACGGTCTCGGGTAAGTCCCATATTTTGGCGGCGCAGTTTTCTATTACATTATTTAGCGGTGTGTTCCTGGGAATAGTATCCAGTTACAAACATAATGGTACTCAGAGAATATAGATAATTATTGAGAGGAGATACGGAGGGCTCTTCGTGGTCATCAATCAAGGACAAGATGGCACGAATTAGCTTGGTTGAGGCTGGGTTTGCGGCGAGCGTTATCCACAGCGTCTTTCAAATCCAGTGGAGCCGCGACGATCTAGCGGGGCTAATAGAGCACAACAGAGCCCAGACTAGCCTGCCGTTACGGGGTTCAATGGGAGTTGGCGCATCAAGAGTCGCAGGCGTGCGCTTTGCATCTTTAGCCTGAATTTCAACTCGCGAATTTGCGTTTGAATAGTCGCCAGCTTCCATTTGGCCGAGGAGCTATCTGGGTCTATGGCGCGACGCTGGGTCATCAGTGCCTGCCAGCGGTCGAATATTTCGCAAAAATCCAGGCGTTCCCGCTGTAACAGTTCCCGCCAGTATCTCTGATTTTGTGTCGCCAGTTTTTTTAGTTGCTGTTCTACCTGCTCAATTGCTACTTCCTGCATGGCTTTTCGGATTTGCAGCTCCGAGGCGGCCCTTAGCTGTTTGGTGATGCCAAACCAGCTTAGTCCCTTGATTAGCCATTTACTGGGATCGTATTGATACCATCTTATGCCAGTGCGGTAGTCCGTCTGGAATGCATGGTGGTAGTTGTGATATCCCTCTCCAAAGCAAAAAATATTGATAAGTGGGTTATCTCGAGCAGATACATCACTCTTATATTTTTTTTGGCCCCAATAGTGTCCGATTGAATTAATAATGAAAGCTGAGTGGTGGTTGACTGCGATACGCAAAACCCCGGCCAGCAGGAACATGGCAAGAATATCGCCGGTTATAAGGCCGAGTATCAGGCAGATGGAAAAATTCATTCCTAGGGTGATTGGGAGATAATTTTTGTGCTGCCACATTACAATCTCGTCGCGCTTGAGATCGGGAACATTACTGTAATCTTTTTTACCTGAAGGATGCTCGTGTAGCATCCAATCGATGTGAGAAAACCACAGGCCTCGCGCAGAAGAGTGCGGATCGTGCTCGTTGTCATCGGTATAGCGGTGGTGGCGGCGGTGCTCTGAGCACCAATTTAAAGTGGTATTTTGCAGTGTTGCTGCACTGAACAATGAAAATAGTAAGCGAAGGAGCCAGTGCGCTTCATATGTCCTGTGTGTCCAGAGTCGGTGATTACCTGCGGTGATGGAAAGACCACACAAAGAGGTGATAACAAGAAAGGCGAGCCACTGGTACCAGTGGTAGCCGTAGACGATGCCGTATATGGGTACGGCTGTCAGGGCCATAAAGCCGGTGCTGGCAAGGAGAATGGTGGGAACCCAATAATTTTTTCTCTTGGTCGTGGCGGGTGTTGAAGCTGTATTCATCATATAGCTCTCTGGGACCAAGCGGCGGCTTCGAGTGGCTTTTAGAAGCCACAGGAGCGCTTTTTAGGAGTTTGCTCAATAGGCTCTCCCAAGCCAGAAGTTAATCCTTGCGAAAATTGTGGCACAAAATTGTCGGAAGAGATGGAGAGATTGGATACCGTGTGTGGCTCTAGCGATGGCTATGCGTTTTTTTGGTGCAAAAATAGAGGTTTTTGGCACTTATTGGTTCATATTGCCTGGGTTGCCTGAACACAAGAGGCACCAATTCCCGTAAAACGTTATTGAAAACTTGGCATGTCACTTGCATTACAGAAAGTGTACGGGACGCATGACCCGTACTTCGGGGAGTTTGCATGGGGTTATGGCAAACCGTTTCCACTGAGGAACTTCCCGTTTTCTCTCATCATCGCTGATTACGGCCCCGCAATGCGGGGTCTTTTTTTTATTCTTCTTTTTGTTTCCCTCACGCTCTCATATGAAAAAAATTTTATTTTTGTGACTTCGTGTGGAATTCTGATCGGCACTAATGCCTGGTAAATAGACGCCCCATTCGCGCCTAGGTATAAAGGCCCCCTTTTTTTGCCTGCAATGCCATCGAATAGAGTTAAGCGTGTCCGAACCTCATAATCCCGTCCCACCACCTATCCCTTTCCTGCTGGCCACTCCAGAGGAGTTGCCTTCTCTGGATACGTTGGAGCTTACCCATCAAACAGGTCGCCTGCAGGGGCTGTTGATGGATGTGGATTGCGGCTTATGGGAGTGGCACCTGAAAAGCGGCGCCCAGCGCGCCCAGGGAGATATCTGGCACTTGTTCGCCGACAGCGCTGATCGGGCCCTTCAGGCTCTTTGGTCCGGCACCGAACTGCACCCAGTACATTCCGATGAGCGTCACCGCATTCTTGCGCTACGCCATCGAATCGCCAATCACGGTGGTTATTTTGATATCGCTTTTCGCGCCTATGACATCACCGGCCAACTGCGCTGGCTGCGTTTTTGCGGGCGGGCGACCACCAGTGCAGACGGCAGCGAGGTCATTGCCATAGGCACCTGCGCCGACTATAGCGAGTCCCTTTCCCAGAGCTACCTAGCCAGTCTGCCCAGTGAGCGGCCGCTTCAGGCGCTTTCCGGGGTTGGGGATGGCCTATGGGAGTGGGATTTACGCGCCGATGAAATGGTCCTCGATGACGCCTGCTGGGCGATTCTCGGCTACGAGGTGAGCCCGATTCGCAGTATCGGGCGCTCTGCCGCCGAGCAGTGGAAGGCGCGTATTCTCACAGAGGATATCGCCAGGGTGGAGCAATCTTTGTTGGACCATGTGCGCGACCGACTGCCCCTGGATGTGGAATTCCGGCTATGGCGCTCAGATGGCAGCCTGGTGTGGGTGCGCTGCCGCGGCAAGGCCCAGCTAGACAGTCGCGGCCAACCGGTGCGGGTGCTAGGGATTTTGCAGGATGTGAGCGCTGGACGTGAGGCACAGGCGCGGCTGGAGCGGGAGTTGCACCAGCAGCGCGAGGAAAACGCTCACCGTGCGGATCTTTTATTCAGTCTGAGCCACGAGCTGCGCACCCCCCTCAACGCCATTTTGGGATACAGCCAAATGGTGGAGTTGGATCAGAGCCTGAATTCCGATCAGCGCCAGCGCCTGGGGGAGATCCGCCGCGCCGGTCAGCATTTATTACATCTGGTTGGGGATGTACTGGAGCTCGCCCGTATCGATAGCCGTCGGCTCGGCCCCTCAATGGAGTCGGTGCGCCCGGTGGAATTGGTGGCGGAATGCAAGCGCCTGCTGGAACCGCTGGCAGAGACCCGTCGGGTCAGTCTCGTTTACGAACCTCTCGGCTGGGAATCCGCTTATATCTGTGCGGACCCGGTGCGCTACAAGCAGGTAGTGCTGAACCTCGCCGGTAACGCAGTGAAATATAACCGGGACAATGGCCGGGTCATTATTAATTTCACTCCCCAGGCGGATGGATGGCTGCGCCTGAGTATTCTCGATACCGGCAAGGGTATCCCGCCGGATCGGCGCAGCGAGGTGTTCGAACCCTTTAATCGGCTGGGAGAAGAAAAGGGCCATATCGAAGGCACCGGTGTGGGTTTGGCCATTGCCAAGCGGCTCACCGAGGCGATGGGGGGGCGTATCGACTTTGATAGTCAGGAGGGGCAGGGCTCGGTTTTCTGGATCGAGTTCCCCATGATCGACGCGCCCGATGCCCTGATGAGCTTTTCAACTCATCCACAGGAACCGCCGCAGCTGCCGGAGGGGAGAGTGTTATTTGTGGATAACCGCCCTGCAGCGGCGGACCAGTTAAAAGAAATGCTGAAGGACACTCCCCAGATCCAGTGCCTGGTCGCCACCGATGTGGTGGAGGCAATTTTTATCGCGCGCACCCAACGTCCCGATGTACTGCTGTTTCACAGTGAGGTGCCGGGTATGACCGCCACCGATCTGGTGTCTATCTTGCAGGAGGATATCAATACCAGGTCTATGCGCTTTGTATTGATAGGTGAAAAACCCAGTGGGGAGAGCTATCTGACCCTACCGGCAGAGTTTGATTTTATGCAGCTATCGCGAGTGCTAGCGGAAACCCTCGGGAGGTCTGGAAGGTTGGTTTAAACCATGAAAAGGTAAGGTTTGGCCCGGCGTTGCCGGGCCAATGAAAATGAATAGGGCAGGATTAGCGCACAGAACCCAGGTGCTTGCCAACGATCTGCACCAGTGGCTTGAAGACCTTGGGGGTGGCGCATACCAGATTGCCGGAATCCAGGTAATCCTCACCACCGCGGAAGTCACTGATCAGGCCGCCGGCCTCTTTGACCAGAAGGGAGCCCGCAGCGATATCCCAGGTGTTCAGGTACATTTCCCAGAAACCATCGAAGCGTCCGGCTGCCACATAGGCCAGATCCAGCGCGGCGGCGCCGGGGCGGCGGATGCCGGCGGTCTGCCCAGCGATTTCTTTCAGGGCGCTCAGGTAGGGATCGATATTTTCCAGGGCCGGCCCATTGAAGGGCAGGCCGGTGCCAATCAGTGCGCCGCGCAGGCCCTGGCGTGGGGAAACGCGGATACGGCGACCGTTCAGGGCCGCACCGCGGCCGCGACTGGCGGTAAATTCTTCACGCTTAATGGGGTCTAGCACTACCGCGTGCTCAATGCGACCGCGGTAGCGACAGGCGATGGAAACCGCAAACTGGGGTACGCCGTGGATAAAGTTGGTGGTGCCGTCGAGGGGATCGATAATCCACTCGTAGTCTGGCTCTGCGCCTTCGATCAGGCCGCTTTCTTCAGCGCGAATGCTGTGCTTTGGGTAGGCTTTACGCAGGTGGTAAATAATTTCCTGTTCGCTGGCCTTGTCCACTTCGGTGACGAAATCGTTGCGCGTTTTTTCCTCGAATTTCATCAGGTCGCCGCGCTCCCAGGCCCGTTCGATCAATTCTCCGGCCTTGCGCGCCGCGCGCAGGGCAATATTTAGCATGGGTTCCATAACTATTCCGCACTAAGTGGTTGAAGTGGTTAAAAAGCAGACCGCGGGTTAACCGCAGCGGACGCGATTGTATGGATTCCCGTTCCTTTTTGCTACACTCGCGCGCCCCCATGACACCGAATTATTACTTTCAGTATGGCCAAGTCCCCTTTAGATACGACTCCGCTCAATGCGCTCGATAATGTGCGCGTGGTCCTGGTTAACAGTGCCCACCCCGGAAATATCGGCGGTGCCGCGCGCGCCCTGAAGAATATGGGCTTGAGCCAGCTCTATCTGGTGGCGCCGCGGGAATTCCCTGCGGCCAATGCCGTGTGGCGCGCTGCCGGTGCAGCGGAGCTACTGGATAGCGCCGTGGTGGTGGACACTCTGGAAGAAGCGGTGGCAGATTGCGGCCTGGTCGTGGCCACCAGTGCCCGTGAGCGGCGCATCCCCTGGCCCCTGCTAACCCCGCGCCAGTGCGGCGAGCGCGCAGTGGCTGAGGCCTCCAGCCATCCGGTGGCGCTGGTGTTTGGTCGTGAAGATCGCGGCCTCACTAATGAAGAGCTACAGGCGTGTAATTATCATGTGCATATCCCGGCAAACCCGGAGTACAGCTCTCTTAATTTAGCCACCGCCGTGCAGGTGCTGACCTATGAAGTGCGTATGGCAGCGCTGGAAGCGGAAAAAGGCGAGCCCGTGAGTTATGCCGACTGGGACCGCCCACCGGCTAAAGCCAGCGATATGGAGCTCTATTTCGACCACCTGCAACAAGCACTGGGCGAGCTCGGTTTTATCGACCCGGACAACCCCCGCCAGACTATGACCCGTTTACGCCGACTGTATAGCCGTGTGCGCCCGGACGATATGGAGTTGGGCATCCTGCGCGGCATGCTCACTGCCATTCAGAACTATATCCACCGCTCTGGTGGCAAGGGGCGTCCCGACTAGTTGAGTACCCGAGTACTTTGCTCGGTTATATACTTGACTAAGGTGCTGGGTTATTTCATACTCGCGCCCCGATCGGAAAAGGCTGTACATCAGTTGGGAGCTGGTATGCGTTTAACAACCAAAGGCCGCTATGCGGTAACCGCCATGCTGGATCTGGCGTTGCATGCAGAGCGCGGGCCGATCAGCTTGGCAGATATTTCCAAACGGCAGGGCATCTCACTGTCTTACCTGGAGCAGTTATTTTCCCGCCTGCGGCAATCTGGGCTGGTGTCCAGTGTGCGCGGCCCCGGTGGCGGGTATCGCTTGGCGCGGGATGGCGAAGAGATTTTTGTGGCTCAAATTATCGATGCGGTCAACGAATCGGTAGATGCCACTAGTTGCGGCGGCAACGCCGATTGCGCCAATGGTGAGCAGTGCCTGACCCATTACCTCTGGTCCGATTTAAGTGACCAGATCCACGGTTTCCTGAGCGGTATCAGTCTGGCCAACTTGGTGTCTCGCGCCGAGGTGCAGGAAGTGGCGCGCCGCCAGGATATGCGTGAAGCACCGGAACAGCGGGTCGCCGTACTCGGCGGTCTGTAAATATCGGCCACAGCGTTGGCCAAAGCGGAATATTTGAGAATTATTGAGCGGAAACGGTATGACTATGAAGCTTCCCATCTACCTGGATTATTCAGCTACCTGTCCGGTTGACCCGCGTGTCGCTGCAAAGATGGCAGAGCAGCTGACGATGGAAGGCAACTTCGGTAACCCGGCTTCACGGTCCCACCTTTACGGCTGGAAGGCCGAGGAAGCGGTGGAAAATGCCCGTCAGCAGGTGGCCGAGCTGATTAATGCCGACCCCCGCGAGATCGTCTGGACCAGTGGTGCCACCGAGTCCGACAACCTGGCGATCAAAGGTGCGGCTCACTTCTACCAGGGTCGCGGCAAGCACATCATCACCTCCAAGATCGAGCACAAGGCAGTACTGGATACCTGCCGCCAGCTGGAGCGCGAAGGTTTCGAGGTCACCTACCTGAACCCTCGTGAAGATGGCATTGTTACCCCGCAACAAGTTGAGGAAGCGCTGCGCGAGGACACCATTTTGGTGAGCCTGATGCACGTGAACAACGAGATCGGTGTGATCAACGATATCGCCGCAATCGGCGAACTGTGCCGTTCACGCAAAGTAATTTTCCACGTGGATGCGGCGCAGAGCGCGGGCAAACTGCCTATCGACCTACAGGAAATGAAGGTTGATCTGATGTCCTTCTCCGCCCACAAGGTTTATGGCCCCAAAGGCATCGGCGCTTTGTACGTACGTCGCAAGCCCCGCGTGCGACTGGAAGCTCAGATGCACGGTGGCGGTCACGAGCGCGGTATGCGTTCCGGCACCCTGCCCACCCACCAGATTGTCGGTATGGGTGAAGCATTCCGTATCGCCAAAGAGGAAATGGTGCAAGAAGGTGAGCGTCTGGTGTCCCTGCGCAACCGTTTCTGGGACCAGATCAAAGATATGGAAGAGGTGCATATCAACGGTTCCGCCGAACAGCGCGTACCGGGCAACCTCAATGTCAGCTTTGCCTTCGTGGAGGGCGAAAGCCTGATTATGTCCCTGCGTGACCTGGCGATTTCCTCCGGTTCCGCCTGTACCTCTGCGAGCCTGGAGCCCAGCTATGTACTGCGCGCTCTGGGTGTGAACGATGAGCTGGCACACAGCTCACTGCGTTTCAGTTTCGGCCGCTTCACCAGCGAGCAGGACGTGGATACCGCAGCGACCGCCGTGCGCAAGGCGGTGGAGAAACTGCGTGAATTATCGCCGCTTTGGGATATGTACAAAGACGGTGTCGACCTGAACAAGATTGAATGGGCCGCTCACTAAGCGCGCGCATGAGTTAGGAGAAAAGTCATGGCCTATAGCGATAAAGTAATTGACCACTACGAACATCCCCGCAACGTCGGACGTATGGACGACAAGGCGGACAACGTGGGCACCGGTATGGTGGGCGCGCCCGCCTGTGGTGATGTGATGCGCCTGCAGATCCAAGTGAACGCCGAAGGTGTGATTGAAGACGCCAAGTTCAAAACTTACGGCTGTGGTTCCGCCATCGCCTCCAGCTCGCTACTCACCGAATGGGTAAAAGGCAAGACCATCGACGAGGCGGAGCAGATCAAAAATACGGCAATTGCCGAGGAGCTGGCCCTGCCACCGGTGAAGATTCACTGCTCGGTGCTGGCAGAAGATGCGATCAAGGCCGCTGTGCGCAATATTCGTGAAAAGCGCGGCGAATCTGTCGAAGCTGCTGGCACGCAGGAATCCGCCGCAGGTTAACCACTGGGCCCTGTGCCCAATAGTAGTGAAGGTATTGTTTTGGCTATTACCATGACCGAGGCCGCTCAGGCTCATATCAAAAGTCAGCTGGCCAAGCGTGGCAAAGGTATCGGCATTCGTGTAGGTGTTAAGACCGCCGGGTGTTCGGGCCTCGCCTATGTACTGGAATTTGTCGATTCGGCAGAGGCCGAAGACGTGGTGTTCGAGCAGGATGATGTAAAGCTGATCGTAGATCCCAAGAGTCTGGTTTACCTGGATGGTACCCAGCTCGATTTCGTCAAGGAAGGGCTCAACGAAGGCTTTACCTTCACTAACCCCAACGTCAAGAACGAGTGTGGCTGCGGCGAGAGTTTCCACGTCTGAGTGTGGCCCGCTACAGTGAGGCCGGGTGCACTGCGCATGCCGGCCTTTTTATTGGCCCGGCAATTGCCGGGTGGGGCGCCGCCGCCCAGTTTTTTAAGGCCCAGTGCCGGCAGGTGAACTGAGATGGCAACCAACCTGACCCATTTCGAATTATTCGGGCTCAAGCCCGTCTTTGAACTCGATCGCAACGCCCTGGCCGCGCGCTATCGGGAATTACAGCGGGAATTCCACCCGGACAAATACGCCTCCAAGTCCGAGCGCGAACAGCTACTCGCTATCCAAATGGCTGCGCAGATCAACGAAGCCCACACGGTTCTTCGTAATCCGGTGCAGCGCGCCGCCTACCTACTCAAACTCGCCGGTGTGGAAGTGCCGCCGGAGCAGACTACTGCCGATACGGAATTCCTGATGCAGCAAATGCTGCTGCGCGAGCGCCTTGAGGAAGTGCGCGAACAGCCAAATCCCGCCGCCGCCCTGGAGGAGCTCGCCGATGAGGTCGATGGCCTCTACCGCGGTGAGCAGCGGCAATTTGCCGAGACCTATGCCGCAGGCAAGTTCAGCGAAGCCGAGGACTCCCTGCGCAAGCAGCAGTTTCTAGTGAAGCTGCAATCGCAGGTGGAAGAGCTGGAAGCCGATTTATTCGGCGATTAAGCAGGCGCTACCAGAAAATAAACCGGGATCTGGCACCGTCTGTGCCAACGCGATTAATCCCGCTGACAGAAGAGATAAGTAATGGCATTACTGCAGATTTCCGAACCGGGACAGAGCCCCGACCCCCATCAGCGCAAATACGCGGTGGGCATCGATCTGGGCACCACCAACTCGCTGGTGGCCACGGTGCGCAGCGGCTCGGCAGAAGCCATTGCAGTAGAGGATGGCAGTGTCATCCTGCCCTCGGCGGTGCATTACAGTCGTGAAGGCATCACTGTTGGCGCTGAGGCTCGTGCCCGTGCGGCCGCAGACCCCTACAACACCATGCTGTCCATCAAGCGTTTGATGGGGCGGGGTGTTGCCGACGTGAAAAGCCTGGGTGAGCAGCTGCCCTACCATTTTTCCGGCAATGATGGCGGCATGCCCACCATCGAAACCGCTGCCGGCCCGGTCAATCCGGTGCAGGTATCTGCGGAAATTCTCAAAAAGCTGGCCCAGCGCGGCCGCGATGCACTTTACGGCAAAGCGGGAGGGGAACTCGACGGCGCGGTGATCACGGTGCCGGCCTACTTTGACGATGCCCAGCGCCAAGCCACCAAAGATGCGGCCAAACTGGCCGGCCTCAAGGTGCTGCGCCTGCTCAACGAGCCCACCGCTGCGGCGGTGGCCTACGGTCTCGATCGGGGAGAAGAGGGCGTGATCGCCGTCTATGACCTGGGCGGTGGAACCTTTGATATTTCTATTCTGCGTCTGTCCCGCGGCGTTTTCGAAGTAATGGCCACCGGCGGCGACACCGCTCTGGGTGGTGATGACTTTGACCGCATTATCGCTGCCTGGATCGCCGAGCAGGCGGGCCTCGGCTCCGACCTGGATGCGTCGACCCAGCGGCGGTTACTGGATAGCGCCTGTGCCGCCAAGGAAGCCCTGGCCAGTGTAGAGCGAGTCGAAGTGCGCCACGGGGACTGGACCGGCATGTTTGATCGGGAAACCATGGCTTCACTGTTGGACCCTCTAATCGACAAGACCCTGCGTGCCTGTAAGCGCGCACTGCGCGATGCGGATATCGCTGTAGATGAAGTGCAAGAAGTGGTTCTGGTGGGCGGCTCCACTCGCACGCTGCGGGTACGCGAGCGGGTTGAAGACTACTTTGGCCGGGCGCCCCACGCTGAAATCGACCCGGATCAGGTGGTGGCTATTGGTGCCGCCCTGCAGGCCGATGTACTGGTGGGCAACAAGTCCGATGACGATCTACTGCTGTTGGATGTAATCCCCTTGTCCTTGGGGATCGAGACTATGGGTGGACTCACCGAGAAGCTGATTGCGCGCAATACCACTATTCCAGTGTCTAAGGCTCAGGAGTTCACCACTTTCAAGGATGGCCAAACCGCTATGGCGATTCATGTGGTGCAGGGCGAGCGGGAGCTGGTCAGCGACTGCCGCTCGCTAGCCCGCTTCGAATTGCGCGGCATTCCCGCAATGGTGGCGGGTGCCGCCCATATCCGCGTGACTTTTCAGGTTGATGCGGATGGCCTGCTATCTGTGACTGCGATGGAGAAAAGCAGTGGTGTCAGCGCCGATATCGTGGTGAAACCTTCCTACGGTTTAGAGGACAAGGACATTGCGCGCATGCTGCAGGAGTCCTACACCCATGCCGCCGAAGATATCGCCCTACGCGCTTTGCGCGAGGCCCAGATAGAGGCGGAGCGGGCCTTGGAGAGTCTGCTGGTTGCCCTGCGAGAGAATGGTGCCGAGCTGCTGGAAGAGCACGAGCTGAGTGAGCTGGAACACGCTATGGAAGCTCTGCGGTTGGCCCATAATGCCGGCGATGCAGGGGAGATCCGCTTGCGTATGGAGGCCTTGAACAAGTTGTCCGAGCCTTTCGCCGCACGGCGCATGGACGCTTCGATCAAGCGCGCCATGCGCGGTCACAGCCTGAACGAATTTGATAAATAAGCGGTGGGCGCCTAGCCTGCACAACCTGCGGCCGGGGCTTGCCCCCGTCGGATTGAGACCATAGAGAGTCAGTACCCATGCCGAAAATTGTATTTTTACCCCATCCGGAAATGTGCCCCGAGGGTAAAGTGGTAGAAGTGGAGAGCGGCGTCACTGTGATTGATGCGGCCCTGGCCAATGACATTGAGATAGAGCACGCTTGTGAAAAAGCCTGTGCCTGTACTACGTGCCACGTCATCGTGCGCGAAGGCTTCTACTCCCTGGAAGAGCCCGATGAGCTGGAAGAGGACCTGCTGGATAAGGCCTGGGGCCTGGAGCCAGAGTCGCGCCTGTCATGTCAGGCGATCGTTGAAGATGAAGACCTGGTAGTGGAAATTCCCAAATACACCATCAACCAAGTGTCGGAAAAGCACTGAGCACGGCGATCTTGAGGAAGCCTAATCAATGAAGTGGACCGATATTCACGATATTGCTATCGAGCTCTGTGATGCGCACGAAGAAGTGGACCCGCTCACGGTCAATTTTGTCGACCTGCGCAATTGGGTAATGGCACTGCCGGAATTTGACGATGATCCCAGTCGTTGCGGCGAAAAAATTCTGGAGGCTATTCAAGCCGCCTGGATTGAGGAGCGCGACTAACCAGATCAGGTTTATAGGGGTATTGGTATTGGAGTACAAAAGTCGATCAATACCCCGTATAATCCGCCGGCCGCGAAAAGCGGTGATTAAAAATTGAGTACCCCCCGGTGGGTATGAAAGGAATATCACGGAAGAGCAACTGAGCAGGTTGCTCTTTCTGTATGTAAGTTCAGTTACGAAAAATCAATTTGGAGATAACCATGGCCCTGGAGCGTACCCTTTCTATCATCAAGCCGGACGCAGTAGCCAAGAATGTAATCGGTGAAATCGAGAGCCGTTTTGAGAAAGCTGGCCTGAGCATCGTTGCTATGAAGATGGCGCACCTGTCCCGCGAGAAAGCCGAAGGTTTCTACGCTGAGCACAAAGAGCGTCCTTTCTTCAAAGACCTGGTTGACTTCATGACTTCCGGCCCGGTTGTTGTACAGGTTCTGGAAGGTGAAAACGCTATCCTGGCTAACCGCGAGCTGATGGGCGCTACCAACCCGAAAGAAGCTGCTGCCGGCACCATTCGCGCCGACTTTGCTGAAAGCATCGACGCCAATGCCGTACACGGTTCCGATTCTGCAGAGTCCGCTGCCCGCGAAGTAAGCTACTTCTTCGCTGATGACGAAATCTGCCCGCGCGCTTAATTCGCGCCCTGAATCGCACCGGTCCGTCCGGACCGGTGCAACTCTTCCCCGAGGTGAACTGAATGACCACAGAGAAAACCAACCTGCTCGGCCTTTCTGTCGAAAAGCTGGCCGCCTTTTTTGAATCATTGGGCGAGAAGCGTTTCCGCGCGGTTCAGGTTTTAAAGTGGATTCACCAGAATGGGGTCGATGACTTCGCTGAAATGACCAATGTCAGCAAGGCCCTGCGCGAGAAACTGGCAGAAGTGGCTGAAGTTCGCGCGCCAAAAGTCATGGGACAATGGGATTCCGCCGACGGCACGCGCAAATGGTTGATTGAAGTTGAAGGTGGCAATGCCATCGAGACTGTCTATATCCCCGATGGGGATCGAGGCACTCTGTGTGTCTCCTCGCAGGTGGGCTGCTCCCTGGATTGCAGTTTTTGTGCCACCGGCAAGCAGGGTTTTAACCGCGATCTGACGGCAGCAGAAATCATCGGGCAGGTGTGGATTGCCTGTAAATCTTTTGGCCAGTTAGAGCCGAAAGGTCCGCGCAAAGTCACCAATGTGGTAATGATGGGCATGGGTGAGCCGCTGCTCAATTTCGACAATGTGGTCGATGCCATGAACCTGATGATGGAAGACAATGCTTACGGTATCTCCAAGCGTCGAGTGACCCTGTCGACCTCAGGTGTAGTACCGGCTCTGGACCGTCTCGCGGATGTGACCGATGTGAGCCTGGCAATTTCTCTGCATGCGCCCAATGATGAGTTGCGCAACGAGTTGGTGCCGATCAACAAAAAATATCCCATCGCCATGTTGTTGGATTCCGCCAAGCGCTATATCGAGCGTATGCCGGATACGCACCGCAAGATGACGATCGAATACACGCTAATGCGTGAGATCAACGACCGCCCCGAGCACGCCGAACAATTGGCAGAATTGCTGCGGGATATTCCGGTGAAGATCAACCTGATTCCCTTTAACCCATTCGAGCTGTCCGACTACCAGCGTGTGAGTAACAATGCTCTGCGCCGCTTCCAGCAGATTCTGCTCGACAAGGGTTATACCGTTACCGTGCGTACCACCCGCGGCGACGATATCGATGCGGCCTGTGGCCAATTGGCAGGCAGTGTGAATGACCGCACCCGCCGCTCCGAGCGCTATCGCAATGCCGAACGCCCGGTGCGTATTGTCGGCTGATTGTTTTATACTGATTGATCTATTCAGCCCGGAAGTCTTGATTAGCTGATCGCTAATACATGTCTGGGCTGTCTTGGTAACTTCTATCATTTGCCATTTACGTACTTATCACTTGTGGCGCTGGTAGAAGGTACTATTTCCAACTCTTTTATTTCCCTGAAAGTAATTGTGATCGCACCTTGCTTGCGTCTTGGTGATACACAATTTTTTCTTTTTGGTGTCAACCAAGTTCCTTGATACGGCGTTAACAGTCCAGAGCTTTAGAAATCGAAAGAAAGGACTGTTATAACTTATGCGAGTTCAGACACTGGATACAAAGGTTTTTCCCAGGGAGCTATTGCGGCTTTTTTTTCTATTATTCTGTTTATTGTTGGCTGGATGTGATTCAGGGGCATCAGGTGGTGAGGACAATCCATCTCCTGATGCCGTACAGAATGACGGTGATTCTGACACCGATTCCGAGTCTGATCCCGAGGCAGAACCTGAACCCGATTCTGAACCTGAGGAGGATAGTGGGCCCAATGATTTGATTGGCCATGCCTATTCCGGAACCCGCATCGGTCTTGTTTGGGAGCGGGATGGTGAAACCTATTTTATCTATCGAAATGGCGAAAAAATTGCACAAACCAGCAACAGTTTTTTCGTTGATCAGGGTCTCTCGGTAAATACGGAATATGTTTATTCGGTAAATACAGCCGATACTGCCAGTGAAGAAGAGGCTTCTTGGGTTACCGTAAAAACATTAGTCAACAATACGAATGTGGGGCTAAATAACGGTACTGAAGACGATGTCTTAAATGAGCGTATATCCACTTTTACCGAGTGTAAAAATGCCCCTAGTGCGCTCGATCTACTCGAAGAGGACCTGGATAACTGCCTGGTGGCCATGCTCGAATTCAATCGCATGGTATCTCTTGTTGAAGATATACGCGCTTTTGCCGCACGTGTTCGCAGTGAACAGGACCCGGCCATGGTGGAGTTGGGCATGCGGCTGTTTCACAATAAATCCTTAAGTGCAAATCAAGATGCCTCCTGTTCATCCTGCCATCATCCCGCAATAGGCTGCGGAGGGGACAACCTGTCGATGCCGGTCGGGGTTAATGCTGTAGATGCTGCTCTGTTGGGTCCTGGGCGCTCTGATGGCGTTAACGAAGTGCCGCTAGTCCCCAGGAACGCTCAGCCGATATGTAATACTTCTTTATGGTCTCGCGGTCTGTTCTGGGATAACCGAGTTTCAATGAGTCCCAATGGGGTCCTTCGCACGGATTCGAGAGATGTTACGGATAATACCGTCGATGCCGTGGGTTCTGGATCTTTGGCATTACTGATGGCACAGGCACATTTCCCCGTTACAGCTCCGCCAGAAATGGGGGATATCATCGACTTCGGTTACGATGATACTGTCGATGAGAACTTTACGGCTTACCGCGAAGATATTTTGGCAGCCAACCTGGATATTGAAGCTTGGGAACCGCTATTCACTTCTGCTTTTGGTGATGCCGAGATTAATTTCAGTCGTATTGCCCAAGCCATTGCCGCTTATGAGGCAGTACAGATATTTATCGACAATCCATTTTTTTCCTATGTCGAGGGCAATCTGCAAGCGCTCAGTGCTGAAGAAAAACGTGGCGCTGTCACGTTTATGTCAAGAGATGCTGGCTGTACTTTTTGTCATAAAGGGGCCTTCTTCACTTCCGAGGCACTGATGGCTGCCAACTATCCGCAGATCGGAATAGGTACTGACGAGAGTGGAAGCGGAGCGGATTTGGGCGGAGAGGGTTCCTTGGGTTTTGGAGCCTTCCGCGCTCCCACCTTGTTAAATGTGGCAATTACGGGCCCCTGGGGACATAACGGGCAGTTTGCTAGCTTGAGAAGGAATGTTGAGCATTACAGGGATCAGGGAGCCTCAATTGCCAGCTACTTTGCCAATAATGAGATGTGTGATCTTGAGCAGTTTAAAGATATTCAGGATTGTCCCAGTAAATTGGCCCCCAATGGATTGGCACTGTCCCAGGATATTCTTGCCGGAAACGATGGCGGTGGCGTTAATCGCCTGACCGATGATGAGATTGATCTTGTTGTTACATTTCTGGGCACTCTTACCGATCCAAATGCGGCAAATAGCAGCTCGAATGAGATCCAGTTCTTGATCCCTCCCAGAGATGGTGGTCCAGACGGCAAACAATTGGATGCTAAAAACCGGAGTGGGGATAATCTATAGTCTCCAGTTTGGTCCATAGCATAGCCATATGAATGGCTAGAAATAATTAGAAACAAATGATGGGCATAATAGGGGTTGCTGATTTTTGACTTCTTTGTGCCCTCCTCTGTGATAGCAACAGGTTTTGCGAATTTAATATTTCTGGTTAGGTCACAGCTGAGGTAGGGCTGCCAAGTGGTTGGCTTTGTCACTGTGCCTTTTGCCTCTTTTATATCCTGAGGTAATTCACACTATCTCATTTCACTCGCCGAGTGTAAGTGCTTTGCGACTCTCTCAACAGAATTCGCAGGGTTAAGGCTTTAGGCTCGTTATTTTTATGCCTGGCTAAATTGTCAGGAATCGGAGAACTCTGGGAGTATTAGCTTTTGGTGCCGTCTAGGGCACTAGTTTACCCATTGCCTGTCCAGAGTTTCTCGAACGATTTTAATGGGCAGGGTCGATCAGGTTTTATGGAATCACAAAGCAAAAATTCAATTGTGCCGGTCATGGCATTGCTACGATTGCTGATCTTGCCTCTATTTTTGCTGGCGGTAGGCTGTAGTTCAGGTTCTTCTGGTAGCGATGACAGCACCAGCTCGGAAACCGTAGAAGGTAATTCTGGTTCTGGTGGCGATACAGAGACTGGTGATGATGCGGACGATAACGGCGATACAGATACGGGTACAGACACCGGCACAGGAAGCGGGCAGGGTACTGCCCCGCAGGAGCTGATCGCCAATGCCTTTTCCGGAACCAGTATCGGCCTTTCCTGGCAGCGCGATGGGGTGACCTATACCATCTATCGCGATGGAGAAAAAATTGCCGAGACCAATAACAGCAATTACGTAGATCAGGGGCTTTCAGTCAATACCGAGTACAGCTACTCGGTAACCAGTGGCGATTTGGGCAACGATGGTGAAACGGTACGGGTTACTGCGAAAACACTAGTCAATAACACTAATAGCGGCCTTAGCAATGGTGCGGTGGCGGCTCCGATCCTCGATCGTCTTGTGAACATTAGCGAATGCAAAAATGTTCGCAGCGCACTGAATTTATTGGATGGAGATTTGGATACCTGCCTGGCAGCCATACTGGAATTGAACAACATGGCTGGTCACCTGGAAGATATGCGCGCTTTTGCCGCCAGGGTGCGAAGTGAACAAGACCCAGCCTTGGTCGAACTGGGCATGCGCCTGTTCTACAGTCAATCCCTCAGTGCCAATGGCGACGTGGCCTGTGCCTCCTGCCACCACGCCGCTATTGGCTGTGGTGGTGATAATCTCTCCATGCCCGTGGGTATGAATCCGCTAGATCCTGCATTGGTTGGCCCAGGCCGCTCAGACGGTATTAATGAGGTGCCCATAGTACCCAGAAACGCCCAGCCTATTTGTAATGTGGCACTTTGGAGCAGCGGGCTCTTTTGGGATAACCGGGTGGCTCTTACTGATCGTGGATTGCGCACCGACTCACGGGATGTCAGTTTTAATACCGAAGCGGCGGTGGGCACTGGCACCCTGGCATTGATGATGGCGCAGGCGCATTTTCCGGTAACCAATCCTGCGGAAATGGGGGATGTCACTCAATTTGGTTACGATGGCAATACTGACAGCGGCAATACGGATTACCGCGAGGACATCATAGCGGCCAATCTGGGGCGGGAATCCTGGAGCGCCCTATTTAGTGCGGCTTTTGGTGATGACCAGATTACTTTCAGTCGCATAGCGCAGGCCATAGCAGCTTTTGAAGCGGTACAGCTTTTTATCCATAACCCCTTCTTCGACTATGTGGATGGCGATTTGAATGCGCTCGATAGTGATGAGAAGCGCGGAGCCATTACTTTTATGTCGGGAAATTCCGGCTGTACCAATTGCCACGCGGGGGCATTTTTTACCACAGAAGGCCCGCGACCAGCGAACTATCCACAAATTGGTATAGGCACCGATGAAAATGGCAGCGGCGCGGATCTGGGTGCGAACGGTGCTGGTGCTTTCCGCCCACCAACACTATTGAATGTCGCGCTCACTGGTCCCTGGGGGCACAGTGGTCAATTTGCGACCCTGCGCAGAAATGTTGAACACTATCGCGATCGCGCCGCATCGGTTAACCAGTACTACACCAATAGCGAAATGTGTGATTTGGCACAGTTTCAGGGATTAGCAGATTGCGCCAATAAAGTTGCCCCAAATGGCCCAGCACTCTCCCAGGCGATTCTCGCGGCTACTGGCGGGGATGCTGGGAATAATCTCAGCGATGCCGAGATTGATCTGGTTGTGCGCTTTCTCGAGACACTGACCGACCCGGATGCCGCCAATGTGGCCTCCAACCCCGTCCGCGCTCTGATCCCTCCCCGCGATGGCGGCCCTGACGGCAAACAGCTTGACGCTAAAGATGGCGCCGGTAACGAGCTCTAGTGGCGGCGTAACCTTCTTTACCCTTGGGGAGTTTTGTTTCTCCCCTGAGAGCTAGTTGCTCTCCGGGATTTCTTGTAGGCGTGTGTTTCAATTTTATTTTGCTACCTAAAGGGAGCACTGCCGAGCTAATTGGAATTTATTAGGTGTACACAGCTGAAACTGGCGGTACTTTGCGGCACTATGTGAGTGGGGAAAAGCGGGGTTGAACTGGGATGCTCAGGCTGTGATCTGGAGTTGAAACGGACTGGTGATGGGGAAGCCGAGTGATTATGGGGGCAGTTTTACTGCAAGAGAGTTCACAAAGCTGTTTTGTTTCCTATTCCTCCCCCAGTTTGTTGATCGATTGTGATCAATCAATGCGATCCCGCTTGATGGATAGATGAAAAATAAATGTACAGGTGACGTTGTGTCTGCAAAATTTTTTGGCCTGCCTTTCTTTGGCCTGATTCTCACTGTGTTACTGGGGGGATGTGTGACCACTGGCTTGCCGGAGCGCCAGGAGGTTAACCTGGATAAGGCACTGGAAACTCACGTTCAACTGGGTATTCGCTACCTGCAGAGTGGAAATAACCGCGAGCAGGCTCGCCACCACTTCAACAAGGCCTTGGAGTTAGGTCCTAAAGATCCGCTGGCTCACCATGGCCTGGCCTTGCTGTACCAGGCTGATGGTGAATTAAAGGTGGCTGAGTCCCACTTTAAAAAAGCCCTACGCTATAGCGATAACTTCTCGATGGCGCGCACCAATTATGGGGTTTTTCTGTACCAACAGGAGCGCTACGAGGATGCCCTGGAACAGTTCCGCCACGCCTCTAGTGACCTGACCTATAATCGCCGCTTCTTCGCCTTGGTCAATTACGGCCGCACCGCCAATCGCCTGGGTATGGTAGAGGAGGCCGAGCAAGCCTTTACGCGTGCCCTCGCCCTGAATAGCAATCTGCCTGTTGCGTTATTGGAGCTGGCAGAGCTTAAATATGATGCCGGCGATTACGCCAGGGCTAAGCAGTACTTGGACCAGTACAGCGAAAATTACCGTCAAACACCGCAATCTTTATGGTTGGGGATTCGTATTGAGAAGGTGTTTGGCAATCGCGACAAGGAGCTGAGTTACGCTCTTGCGCTGAAAAATTTGTACCCGTACTCTGCGGAAACACTGAAATATCAGGAGTTGAGTGGTAATGACGGATAGTAATTCCGTGCACCGTGACAGCGGACAAGCCGAATCCAATACACAGGTTTCTCCCGGTGCGCTATTGCTCGCCGCGCGCGAAGCGGCCGGACATTCCCGCGAGGAGCTGTCTCGGCGCCTGTGTATTATCGACAACACTGTGGAGTGGCTGGAGACAGACCTCTTTGAGCGTCAGCCGGAAGCAGTCTATGCGCGAGGCTATATCCGCAATATCTGCCGCGAGCTGAATATTGACTCCACAGCTGTGCTCGCGGCCTATGATGCTGCACGCCCGAAGCCACAGACGCGCAAAGAGTCGCGCCGGATCGAGATCAAGGCTGATGCTCTGCGCCCGGCGCGCAAGCGTGGTCACGGCCTGTTGGCACTCTTACCACTGGTGGCGGCTGGCGCTGTGTTTTGGTGGCTCTATGGTGGCCCAGTAAATATTCCAGGCCTACGGACATCAACGGAACAAAATGCCCCCCTTGCCGAAATGGACGAGCCATCCATTACTTCCACTGAATTAGTGTTGGCTGAGCCGAGTTCGACTGAGCTGCAGCTTGCCGAGGCATCGGAGCAACAGTCACAGTTCGCCGAGGAAGAAGTGGCGGAGGAGGCTCAAATCCCAGAGCCAAATGCACTTTCCGAACCCGAGCCCAGCGAGCAAACTGAAGAAGCGGCAGCGCAACTTCCCGAAGCGGTGGTGCAGTTGGATGAGCAGTTACAGGGAGCCCTGCGTCTCACTTTCGATGAGGATTCCTGGGTTGAAGTGAAGGATGCCGAGGGCGTAGTGTTGCTTGCCGGCGTGCAGGAAGCGGGTACTTCCAAGAGTCTGGATGGGCGCGCTCCCTTTGAAGTGATGCTCGGTAATGCCCGCGCAACCAAGGTGGTTTATCGCGAACAAACCATTGCAAGTGACCCGATCGGCAGCCGCCGTACCCGCCGCCTGATTGTGGGCGATTAAAGGATCTTCTCCGTTTGGGCGCGAACTCTGTAGGTTTGCGCCCAATCTCTCTATAATCTCCCCCTCGATTTTTTAGCAGCAATACTGCCAGGTCAGCCCTATGCAATTTGAATCTCCCATTGTCCGCCGCAAGTCGCGCCAGATCATGGTGGGTAATGTACCGGTTGGTGGCGATGCCCCGATCTCGGTGCAGAGCATGACCAATACCGAAACCTGTGATGTGGCCGCCACAGTGGACCAGATCCAGCGTTTGGAGAAAGCCGGTGCGGATATCGTGCGGGTCTCAGTGCCCAGCATGGAAGCCGCCGAGGCTTTCGGGAAAATTAAAAAGCAAGTGAATGTCCCGCTGGTAGCGGATATCCACTTCGACTATCGCATCGCCCTGCGCGTGGCGGATCTGGGCGTGGATTGCCTGCGCATCAACCCCGGTAATATCGGCCGTGAGAAGCGTATCCGCGCGGTGGTGGACAAGGCCCGCGATCTGAATATTCCGATTCGTATCGGTGTGAATGCGGGCTCTCTGGAAAAAGACCTGCAGAAAAAATACGGTGAGCCCACCCCGGATGCATTGGTGGAATCCGCACTGCGTCACGTTGAGATTCTCGATGGCCTGAACTTCCAGGATTTCAAGGTGAGCGTAAAGGCCTCGGATATCTTTATGGCTACCGCCGCTTACCGCAAACTGGCCCAACAGATTGAACAACCCCTGCACCTGGGGATTACCGAGGCCGGTGGCCTGCGTGCTGGCACGGTGAAATCTGCGATCGGCCTCGGCGCTCTGCTGCTCGACGGCATCGGCGATACCCTGCGGGTCTCCCTGGCTGCAGATCCGGTGGAAGAGGTGAAGGTGGGTTGGGACCTGCTTAAGAGCTTGCGCCTGCGCAGTAAAGGGATCAATTTTATCGCCTGCCCCAGCTGCTCCCGCCAGAACTTTGATGTGGTAAAAACCATGAATGAGCTGGAGACGCGCCTGGAAGACGTCACTACACCGTTGGATGTGGCGGTGATCGGCTGTATCGTCAATGGCCCCGGCGAAGCGAAGGAGGCGGATATCGGCCTCACCGGAGGTACCCCGAGCCACGCGGTCTATGTAGACGGCCAGCCGGATCGCAAGTTCAAAAGTGAGAATCTGGTGGATGATCTGGAACGCCTCATTCGCGAAAAGGCCGCAGCCAAGGCCGAGCGCGAAGCGGATATCATCGCCAAGGCGTAACGGGCACGCCCCTTGCACCACACCTGAATCGTTGATTTAAGAAATTTAGAAATTTAAGGAACAGCGTTGAAACAACTTCGCGCAATTCGCGGCATGAACGACCTGCTGCCGGATCAGTCCCCGGCTTGGCAGTATGTGGAAGCCACTCTCAGTGAACTCTTCGCCCGTTACGGCTACAGTGAAATCCGCACGCCCATCCTGGAGGCGACCCAGCTGTTCAGTCGCGCCGTGGGCGAGGCTACTGATATTGTCGAAAAGGAAATGTACACCTTTGAGGACAAGAGCGGGGACAGTGTTACCCTGCGCCCGGAAGGTACTGCCGGCACCGTGCGCGCGGCGATCCAGAACAACCTGCTGAATCAGCCCCAGCGCCTGTGGTATTTCGGCCCCATGTTCCGCTACGAGCGCCCGCAAAAGGGCCGCCTGCGTCAGTTCCACCAGTTTGGTGTGGAAGTATTCGGCATCGAAGGGTCGGATATCGATGCGGAAATCCTGATTATGACCGCGCGCCTGTGGCGCCAGCTGGGCATTGCTGATCACGTCACCCTGCAGTTGAACAGCCTGGGCAACTCCGACAGCCGTGCGGCTTACCGCGAGGCCCTCGTGGCCTATCTCAGCGAGCGCCGCGAACAGCTGGATGAGGACAGCCAGCGCCGCCTGGAGCGCAATCCCCTGCGTATTCTCGACAGTAAAAATGCGCAAACCCAGGAACTGCTTGCCGACGCCCCCTGTCTACTGGATTTCCTCGATGAGGAATCCGCCGCCCACTTCGCCCAACTGCGCGAAATGCTGGATGCGGCGGGGGTGAAATATGAGATCAACTCTAAGTTAGTGCGCGGTCTCGACTATTACGGCAAAACCGTTTTCGAGTGGGTGACCGACAGCCTCGGCGCCCAGGGCACTGTGTGTGCCGGTGGCCGCTACGATGGCCTGGTGGAGCAGATGGGTGGAAAATCCACTCCCGCAGTGGGCTTTGGCCTGGGTGCCGAGCGCCTGGTGCTGATGTTGGAAACCCTCGAAGTATTGCCAGAGAGCCTAGCGCAACAGGTAGATGCCTACCTGGTAGCGGTGGGTGATGTACAATCAGCCGCCCTGGCCGCCGCCGAGCAATTGCGCGACGAGTTGCCTTGGCTGCGCCTGCAGGCACACTGCGGAGGCGGTAGCTTTAAGAGCCAAATGAAGAAAGCGGATAAAAGCGGTGCCGATTACGCACTGATTATCGGCGAGGATGAGGTTGCTAACGGTCAGATTACAGTGAAGTATCTGCGCTCCGACCAACAGCAACAGACCCTCGCGCTCACAGAGCTGGCGGCATTGCTGCAGGGCTGATTCAAATACTCAGGGTGGCGGAGGCCCCCGCCGGGATAGTTAGAAAACCACAGGAAAGGCGATTTACCCAATGTCTGAGCATCTTACCGAACAAGAACAAATAGAAACGCTGAAGCGCTGGTGGGCGGAAAACGGCAGGGGCATTGTAACCGGCGTGGTCCTGGCTCTGGTCGGCTACTTCGGTTATCAGTGGTGGCAGGGTGACCAGCGGGCTAAGGCCGAGGCGGCATCCGACCTATACCAGGGATTTATTGAAGCGGTTTCCGCCAATAACAACCAGCCGGACAACAAGCAGCTGACTACCGCGAAAGCCCTCGCCGAGCAGCTGAAAAACGAATATGGCAGCCGTATCTATGCCAGCCAGGCCTCTCTGCGCCTAGCCGCTATCGCTGCCGACAAGAATGATCTTGAAGCTGCACAGACGCAGTTGCAATGGGTTCTCGATAACACCAAAGAAGAAGCCTTGGAGCTGCTGGCCAAGCGCCGCCTGGCCACCGTGATCGCCGCCCGCGGCAACCCGGATGAAGCGCTGAAGCTGATTGACGGCACTGTTCCCCCGGCTTTTGCCGCACTCTACTCTGAGACTCGCGGCGATATCCTCAGACAGAAAGGCGATGACGCCGGAGCGCGCAGCGCTTATGAACAGGCCATATCCGAGCTGTTGCCGGAACAGGCGGGCAGCACCCAACTGCTGCGCCTCAAAGTTGAAAGTCTGGCGGTGGCCTCCGGCGAGAAACAGGAACAGAAACCAGGCGAACCAGCACCTGAGGGAGATGAGTGATGGGATTTTTCAATCGCGCAGTGGGGCGCACGGCAGCGGTTGCCCTGGCGGTAGCCCTGGGTGCCTGCGCCTCCAACGACAAAAAGGAAGATATCGAGCCGGTCGAACTGGTGGATTTTACCCCCAGTGTACAGCTGCGCGAAGTCTGGTCGGCGGATGTGGGCAGTATCGATGAGAAGCGTTACGCCATGCTGCAGCCGGGTCTGGCGGACGGTAAACTGGTGGCCGCCAGCAGCGACGGTGAAGTGACCGCCTTTGATCGCAGCAGCGGCAGCCCCCAATGGGAAACCGATCTGGATATCGAATTGAGCGGCGGTGTTGGCGTTGGCCTCGGCCTTGCCGTAGTGGTGGACTATCGCGGCCGCGCGATAGCCCTGGACCTGAACAACGGCGCCCAGCTGTGGAAGCACCAGGTTTCCGGTGAAGTGGTCGCCGTGCCGGCAGTTGGCTCCGGGGTTGTGGTCCTGCAAACCGTGGATGGCAAGCTGGTGGGCCTAGATGCCAGCAATGGCGAAGAACTGTGGAGTCACAACACCACTCTACCGGTATTGACTCTGCGCGGCACGGCGGCGCCGGTGATCAGCGGCGGCCTGGTGATCGCCGGTCTCGACAACGGCAAATTGATCGCCCTGGATGCCCGCGATGGCATTCCCCGCTGGGAGCAGCGCGTTGCCATACCACAGGGCTCGGCCGAACTGGAGCGAGTAGTGGATATTGACGGCTCGCCGGTAGTGCGCGGTGATCTGGTGTTTGCCGCCAGCTATCAGGGCCGGGTTGTTGCCCTATCCAAGGAAAATGGCCGTGGCCTTTGGGCACGCGATGCCTCCACCCACCATGCGGTAGCTGTGGGAGGTGGCAATGTTTACCTGAGCGATGCCTCGGGTAGTGTGTACGCTTACAATGTGGGCGCTGGACAGATAGCTTGGAGCAATAACGAGTTACTGCGCCGCGATTTAAGTGGCCCGGCGTATTTCCAGGATGTTGTGGTTGTCGGTGACTTGGAAGGTTACCTGCATGTACTCGACCCCAATTCCGGTCAGTTTATCGGCCGAGAAGAGGTCGACAATGACGCGATCCGTATCCCCATGCTGGTGGATGGTGACCTGCTGTTTGTCCTGTCTGACGACGGCAAGCTGGTTGCTCTGACACTCGCTCAGGGTTAATCGCGCAAGATTGCTGCGGCGGACAGGCAGTCCGCCATGGGGCACAAAGCCCGCAAAAGGAGCCTGCTTCGCAGGTGAATTGAAATCGCCCGCCTTGTGCGGGCGTTTGTATTTATTTATTAGGCTAAAGCCAGAATTCTATGCTGCCAGTTATCGCCCTGGTCGGGCGCCCCAATGTGGGCAAATCCACACTGTTTAATCGTCTTACCAAGAGCCGCGACGCCTTGGTGGCCAACTACGCCGGTCTGACTCGCGACCGCAAGTACGGCGAAGCCGAAATCGACGGACGCAAGCTGCTCCTTGTCGACACCGGCGGTATCACCGGCGGGGAAGAGGGCATTGATGCGGCTATGGCGCAGCAGTCTATGCAGGCTATCGAAGAGGCGGATATCGTGCTGTTCCTGGTGGATAGCCGCGATGGTCTGACACCGGCGGATGAAATGATCGCCGACCGACTGCGCACCCGCTCAAAGCCTACCTTTCTGGTAGCCAACAAGGTCGATGGGGTCAACCCGGATATCGCCCTGGCACCTTTCTACGAGCTGGGCATCGGTGAACTGTTCCCCACCACGGCCACCCATGGTCGCGGTGTGCGCAGCCTGATGCAGCGCGTGGTGGAAGACCTGCCGGAGCCTGCGGCAGAAGAGGAGCCTGAAGAGGCCACCGGAATCAAGATCGCCATCGTCGGTCGCCCCAACGTGGGTAAATCTACCCTGGTCAACCGCCTGCTGGGCGAGGACCGTGTAGTGGTTTTCGACCAGCCCGGTACTACCCGCGATAGTGTCTACATCAATTACGAGCGCGATGAAAAGCCTTACACCTTGATTGATACCGCTGGTATCCGCCGACGCAAGAACATCAAAGAATCGGTGGAGAAGTTCTCCATCGTCAAAACCCTGCAGGCGGTGGAAGACGCCAATGTGGTGGTGCTGGTGATCGATGCTCGCGAGGGCCTGGTGGATCAGGATATGCACCTGATGGGCAGCGTGATCCAGGCGGGGCGCGCCTTGGTAGTTGCGCTGAACAAGTGGGATGGCCTGGAGGCGGAGCACCGCGATTATGTCAAAGCGGAGTTGGAGCGCCGCCTGCGCTTTGTTGAATTTGCCGATGTGCATTTTATATCCGCGCTGCATGGCACTGGTGTTGGCCATTTGTACGAGTCTATCGAGGCTGCCTATCAGAGTGCCACAGATAAGCTTTCCACCAATCACCTCACGCGTATCCTGCAGTGGGCGGTAAGTGAGCACCAACCACCCTTGGTGCACGGACACCGTATCAAACTGCGTTACGCACACGCCGGTGGTCAGAATCCGCCGGTGATCGTGATTCACGGCAACCAGACCGAACAGGTCCCGGGGCACTATGTGCGTTACCTGGAAAAGACTTTCCGCAAGGCTTTGGATTTGCACGGAACACCGGTGAAGATCGAGTTCCGCACTGGGGACAACCCTTATGCAGGTCGGAAAAACAAACTGAGTGATCGCCAGAAGGCCAAGAAGCGCCGCCTGATGAAGTTTGTGAAAAAGAAAAAATAAAGCTTTATCCGCCAGCGAGTCAGAGTGTCGCCAATTCCCCCCTAGTGTTGCACTGCGGGGGGGACTTTACGGGTTAATATCCTTAGCGTTTGATCGCGGGCCCGACCGGGATCAGGGAAGACACCTAAGGAGATGGCGATGCTGGAGCTTAAAAATCCTGCGCTGTTGCGCACCCAGTCCTATATCAACGGCCAGTGGATCGATGCCGATTCCGGCGCCACATTCGATGTCAAAGATCCGGCCACCGGCAAGGTGGTCGCCAGCGTAGCAGACCTTGGCGCAGCGGAAACCCGCCGCGCTATTGAGGCGGCCAGTGCCGCCTGGTCTGATTGGGCCGCCACTACCGTCAAGGAGCGGGCCAAGTTGCTGCGGCGCTGGTACAACCTGGTAATTGAAAACACCGAGGACCTGGCCAGAATTCTCACTGCGGAACAGGGTAAACCTCTCTCCGAGGCCCGGACTGAAATCGTCTATGGCGCCAACTATATCGAGTGGTTTGCCGAAGAGGCCAAACGCGTCTATGGCGATGTCATAGCTCCACCTGCCAACGACCGCCGTATTGTAGTCATCAAGCAACCAGTAGGGGTCACCTGCTCGATTACACCGTGGAATTTCCCTAACGCCATGATCGCCCGCAAGATGGCGCCGGCTCTGGCTGCCGGTTGTCCGTTTATCGCCAAACCAGCCCGGGAAACACCGTTATCGGCCCTGGCACTGGCGGTATTGGCGGAGGAAGCGGGTATCCCGGCTGGTATTTTCAGTATTGTCGCAGGGTCCTCGGCCAAGGATATTGGTGCCGAGATGACCACCAATCCGCTGGTACGCAAGTTTACCTTCACTGGTTCTACGGCCGTGGGTAAGCAATTGCAGGCCCAGTGTGCAGAAACCATGAAGAAAACCTCCATGGAACTGGGCGGCAATGCGCCGTTTATTGTCTTTGATGATGCGGACCTGGATGAAGCAGTGAAAGGCGCCATCGTCTGTAAGTACCGCAATGCAGGGCAAACCTGTGTCTGCGCCAATCGGATCTTCGTACAGGAAGGGGTTTATGAGGCCTTTGCAGAAAAATTTGCCAAGGCGGTGAACGATTTGACGATGGGCAATGGCTTTGAGGAGGGAACAGATATTGGCCCCATGATTACCACCAAGGCGGTAGAAAAGGTGGAGGGGTTGGTGGAGGATGCCTTGCAAAAAGGTGCGAAAACCTTGGTGGCTGGCGGACCTGGCTCCATGGGAGACCAGTTTTATGCCCCCATAATATTGGGCGATGCCACAGAGAAGATGAATCTGTTCAAAGAGGAAATCTTTGGCCCAGTAGCCCCTCTGTTCAAGTTTTCCACAGAAGAACAGGTGATTCGTATGGCCAACGATACTGAGTTCGGTCTCGCCTCTTATTTTTATTCCCGTGATATCGGCCGCATCTTTCGGGTATCAGAAGCCCTGGAATATGGCATGGTAGGGGTGAATGAAGGCATCATCTCCAATGAGATGGCTCCATTTGGCGGGGTGAAAGAATCAGGACAGGGGCGGGAAGGCTCCAAATACGGTATCGAGGATTACCTCGAAATAAAATATCTATGTATTGCAGGTGTGGATAAATAACGCCTTCAACTGGTTTAAAATGCCGGGCTCATCATTGAAAATTGGTTTTCTGGAATTTCCATGGTTGTTGAGCCCATAGCCCGTGTGCACTCTTGCTTTGGTGAAAAATTTGGCATTCCCCGGCAACCACTGCTCGCCGATGCCAGCCGGGCCAGTATTGAACTGCTACCGCCACTGAATGTAGCGGAGGTGGTAGCAGGGCTTGAGGAAAACAGCCATATCTGGGTTGTCTTTCAGTTTCACCAGGCCGCAGGACAATGGTCCGCCAAGGTGCGCCCCCCACGTCTGGGCGGAAATAAGAAACTCGGCGTACTCGCCACACGCTCACCCTTTCGCCCCAACAATATCGGCCTTTCGGTGGTACGTTTATTGGAGGTGCGAACTTTCCCAAAAGTCGAATTAATTGTCGGCGGAGCCGATCTGGTGGATGGCACGCCAGTTTTGGATATTAAGCCCTACGTGCCCTATGCCGATGCCCTGTACCATGCTGAAAGTACCTTTGCCGATGCCGCTCCGGCATTAACTGCAGTAAATATCCCTGAAAAGATTCTTCATCAAGCCAGAGCCTATAAAGATGACTGGGATACTGATCTGCCCAGGTTAATTGAGCAGGTACTGGCTCAGGACCCCAGACCCGCCTATCAGAAAAGTGATCCACAGCGCATTTATGGTATGGCTCTGTGTGGTTTTAATTTGTGTTGGTGTTATACGGAAAATGGGATTGAGGTGGTGTCACTGGAGTCTTTGTGAAGAATTTTATCTCAGGAGAAAAAGGTTCCGTCTCTCGCTAGAGACTACTTGCTTTGGATAATGTGGTGAATAGTAGTGATATGTCACCAACATTCGAGGAATTTGCAATTTCTCGACTAATAGCACTTGCCTGAAAATACCCCAAAATCGGTAAGAGAGCTCCCCATGTCAGTAAGAGAAACCTTTAACTATCAGGGCCTGGAAGCAATTCGTGTAGGTCGTCTGAATATGGGGATCAACACCACCTTTGTCGTGTATAGGCTTAATGGCACGGTAATTGATACAGGCCCCAGCAACCAATGGAAATATGTTAAGCCATTTATTCAAAATTCACCGCTAGAGCAATTACTACTGACCCATCACCACGAGGATCACAGCGGCAACGCCGGCGCTATTCAAGAACTCACCGGCGTGCAGGCTTTTGCTCCAGACTTAACTATTGGGATATTAAAAAAGGGCTTTCGTATCCCCCCAATGCAAAAATTTTTTTGGGGAACTGCCGGAAAAGCCGAAGTGTCGCTACTGCCAGAGGATATACGAATCGGCACAGAGGAAGTGCAACCTTTGTTTAGCCCTGGTCATGCCAAAGATATGACCTGTTACCTGTTGCTAGAGCGCGGCTGGTTGTTCAGCGCGGATTTATTTATCGCCAATTACCTGAAGTTTCTTCGCATTGATGAAGATATCCCTACCTTGTTAAACAGTATTAAAAATGTACTGGACCACCCCTTCCAAGTGATTCTCTGCCCGCATAGAGGGGTAGTGGAGGATGGTTGGCAGCAATTGAATCAGAAATATAAATACTTGCTAAATTTGTCTGCAGAAGCCCAACAGCTCGAACAGCAGGGGCTTCCTTTAGAGCAGATCACTCTGCGCTTGTTGGGAAAAGAGGGTTTATTCAGTATTTTGACTGGCTACAATTTTTGTAAAAGGAACCTAATAGCCTCTTGTTTGAAGGTTGATTTAGCTAAGATGAAATATTTTTAACGTTTTGATATCTAATGGTTTTTATCCGAATCTCGGTTGTTTCACTGGGTATTTTGAGAATTCTCAATTTTATTTCCTGACGTGATGATAGCCTTGTAAAGAAAGTTTAAGTACGTACAAATGATGACGAAAGGGATATCTAGATAGAGCAGAAAAAGTGCAGCATCTCAATACTTCAGTTGGTTCGCATATCTACATCACAATTTTCTATTTGTAATAAGGCTGATGATAATAGAGATAACCTTTGTTAGCGTAATAATTGGTCAAAATTTATGACGGTTGTGAATTTTTATAAGAGCAAATAAATTTTGGTAATAATCCATTGATAGCAGGTAACAACAGAAATCCAATATTTGGATGAGGTTGTTTTGTAAGGCTAATTTACTTGAAAAATGTTTGCTGCATTGTGAATTAAAGACTTACTAAAGGGTCACTCTTGGGTATATTTCTATACTCAAATCAAGTTGCTTACAGTTTAAGAGGGGAAAATTTGTGCGGATTTTAGTTGTTGAAGATAACCGAGACATCCTGATAAATATAATCGAATACTTAGAGAATGAAGGGTATAACGTTGACTCTGCACAGGACGGTCTTAGTGGATTACACTTGGCCGCAACCCATCAGTATGATTTGATTGTTCTCGATATTATGCTGCCTGGTATCGATGGTTATCTATTTTGCCAACGACTTCGGAACGATGCTCGACTTGATACACCGATTTTAATGTTAACGGCCAGAGATGCACTGGAGGATCGACTGCGTGGTCTTCGCTTCGGCGCTGATGATTACTTAGTAAAGCCATTTTCTCTCGCGGAATTAGTCGCTCGAATTGAGGCAATTACGCGTCGTAGTCAGGGGAAAGGGGTTGCACAACTATACGTTTCCGATCTGGTTTTCGATCCAGCAACGCATCAAGTGAGCCGTTCGGGTCAGATACTGAAACTCAATCCTATGGGTATTAAGCTTCTCGTGTTATTGATGAAAAAAAGCCCGGCAGTGGTAAAACGGGAGGACTTGGAACTTGAGATGTGGGGGGAAGACATCCCGGATAGGGATAGTCTACGCAGTCATATCCACCAGTTACGCCAAGTTGTTGATAAGCCATTCACTAGACCACTCATACATACGGTACATGGCATCGGATACCGTCTTGCTGAACTAGAAGCATGAAAATCAAGCAGCCACTTAGAGAGAGAATTGTCATTGCATTTGTTTTGATGACATTGTTCGTAAGTGGGACATTTTCGATTGGTATTATTGAAACTGTACACTTGGTAGAAGAACATTTGGTGTCAGACAAAATGCGGTCTGAGCTTCTTATCGCGATGGATGAGCTTGGTACTGGGCAACCTCTGCAGCTCAGTAAGGACTCGCAGGTTTTTTCTGATGTATCCCCTCAGACTTCTCCACCGGAGGAATTTTCCCAGATAGAGGAAGGTTTTTCTGAGGTGGTAAAGGGGGAAAAAGCCTACTACGCCTTTAAGCTGAGCCGAGATGGAATTACCTATTTACTAGTTCAGGATCAAAGCGAATTTGAATCCAGAGAACAGATTCTTTTCGAAGTGGTGTTAATCTGCTTTATTGCAAGTCTAATGGTTGCCTGGGGACTTGGCTCACTTCTAGCAAACAGAGTCATGCGGCCGGTAACCCAATTAGCCGATGAAGTACTCTTGGGTACTAGAAATGAAAATAATAGGCCTCTTGCTTCAAACTATGCTGATGATGAAGTGGGGCGACTTGCAGAAATCTTCGATAAAACCTTTGAGCGACTGAACCGCTCTTTAGAGCGTGAAAAGCTCTTCACTAGTGATGTTAGCCATGAATTGCGAACGCCTTTGATGGTGATTGGTACTTCCTGTGAGCTGCTTGCCCAGAATAAAGCTTTGGGAGAAAAGCAAAGTACACTTTTGAGTAGAATCCAACGCGCCAGTGCTGAGATGCTTGAATTGGTAGAAACTTTACTGATGTTGGCTAGAGAGCGTAATGTTGGTTTAGAGCCTACGAGAAGGCAAACTTTGGTGGAGGTGGCAGACCAGCAGAACGATATTTGGCGGGATCAGTTTTCCGAACGGGGTATCGACTATAATTGCGCCGTTGAGACTGTGGATAGCGGACAGTACCCTGCAATATTCCTGCGTACAGTTATGTCGAACTTGCTTAGGAATTCATTACATTATACGGATGAAGGGCATGTGCATCTTGTATTGTTTAATGGCGGATTTCGGGTTGAGGATACAGGCCCGGGAATTGCTCCAGAACAACAGTCACAAATATTTCAACCTTTCCATCGAGGGTCTCAAGTCAGAGGTGAGGGGCTTGGGCTGGGCTTATCCCTTGTGAAGCGAATTTGTGATCATGAGGGATGGACTGTCAGTATGATGCCATCCAGGTCAAGGGGTTGTGTTTTTTGTGTTAAGCTAGCTCCTGATTGATTGATTTCTATCAATAGTTTGCTTCAAGCAAAGATTTTCGCTAAAAAATTAGCGGTTTTTACATAATTTTTACAATTTTTCGACCTTAATTTGACCCTGGACTCGTTAGTCTGCACATGTTGTATACTAACGGAGAAGGGCGCATGATAAAGCGGCCAGGTCAACGTCACTATTCAGCTGAAGTTATGATTTTAGCTGTTTCGGTATGGATGGTGCTTTTCGATAATTATTCTTTTTTTTCACACCTTCTGAGCACTTATCCAATTACGGTTACCAATATTGGTTTTTTGATATCTTTGTGTTTATTGTTCACAGCTATCATGGTTATTTTGCTAGCAGCAATGGGCATAGGTCGATTATTAAAGCTAATTTTGATCATCATATTGATGGTAGGTTCAGTAACTGCCTATTTTATGGACTCTTATAACACCATTATTAGTATGGAAGTTGTAAAAAGTGTTCTTCAAACTGATGTTTCAGAATCTTTTGGGTTGCTAAACGTAAAGTTGGCACTATATCTTGGATTGATTGGGGTACTTCCTTCATTTCTTGTATGTCGTGTGAATATACGGACTCTTCCCTTTCGTATGGCCTTTTTTTCTCGCTTAAAGTTGTTTGGCGCATCTGCTGCGGTAATTTTTTCCATGCTTCTGATATTTAGTGATGCCTATGCATCTTTTTTTAGAGAGCATAAATCAATCCGTTATTACACGAATCCTACTACCCCAATTTATGCAGCCTTTAAGTATTTTAATGGTAGGTTGGTGAGTGACGGTAATTTTACTTATCAAAAAATTGGTCTAGATGCTCATCGTGATATTTATGTAGGTAAGCGAAAATTGTTAATTTTAGTGATTGGGGAAACGGCGCGAGCGGATCGCTTCTCATTAAATGGATATATAAAAAATACTAATCCATTGCTCGATCAACGACACGTTGTAAGCTTTGATAATGTCTGGTCCTGTGGTACTGCGACCTCAGTATCTGTTCCTTGTATGTTCTCTTCGCTTAATCAATCAAATTACAGAGAAAAAGTAGCGGAAAATACTGACAATGTTCTGGATGTACTTAAGCGTGCTGGAGTACATGTTGTATGGTTTGATAATAATTCTGATTCTAAAGGTGTTGCTCTACGAGTGCCCTATGCTAGCTATCGTAGCAGCAGTATAAATCCAGATTGTGATATTGAGTGTAGAGATGTGGGGATGTTGGTTGGTGTCAAAAAATTTGTTTCCGAAACTCCGGCGGGAGACATTCTGGTCGTGTTGCATCAAATGGGAAGTCATGGTCCAGAATACGCCAAACGTTATCCAAAGGAGTTTGAGCACTTTTCACCTAGCTGTCAGAGTAATTTGTTGAATGAGTGTTCGCAAGATGAAATCAATAATGCCTATGATAATTCAATCTTATATACTGATTACTTCCTAAGTCAGATAATTGACTATTTGAAATCTCAGACAAGTCAGATGTCTACCGCAATGCTATATATTAGTGATCATGGTGAATCCCTGGGTGAGAGTGGCATTTATCTTCATGGCTTCCCATACTCTTTCGCTCCTGATGTTCAAAAGCATGTTCCAATGATATTTTGGGCGGACTCTGATTATATTGAGAGTAAAAAAGATATTTTAGATAAGAGCTCGGTTGAACGTCGATTGAGTCATGACAATCTGTTTCACACTGTGCTGGGCCTGATGGCTATAAAAACAAGTATTTATAAGGCAGAAATGGATATTTTTTCCGATGGATAATCAGTTCTTGCTTAGGCAGGTCTTTGCTACTGCCACCTTTCTGGTAATGGTAATAGTGATTTTTGATTTTACAAATATTGATCTTTGGTTGCAGTCGCATCTCTATCAATATAACACTGAAAGCTGGCTGTTAAACAAGCATCACAAAATACAAAGACAGTTTTTTTATGATGGACCTAAGCAAGTTCTGACCTATTTGGTAAAAATTATTCCTTTGATGCTAGTGGTGTTTTGGAGGAGTAAATGGATAGAGCCTTATCGTTATGGTTTGATTGTTGTTTTGGTTTCTATAGTTTTGACAGTCGCTATTGTGGGAGGGCTGAAAACACTTACCAATATTCCCTGCCCGAAAGACCTAAGTCTATTTGGTGGTGATTATCCATATATAACCTTTCTACATCGTGTGTCTATTGCTGAAGATTTGCAGCACGTTAGATGTTTTCCTGCGGGTCATGCCAGCGGTGGATTCGCTATGCTTTCTCTATTTTTTCTATTCCGCCAGCGGCGTAATCAGTGGATTGGCTTTGCTTTAGGGATGTCACTGGGGTGGATTTTTGGTATCTACAAAATGTTAATTGGAGACCATTTTCTCAGTCACACTCTGGTGAGTATGTGTATTGCTTGGCTGGTTACGTTATCAGTTGCTGCGTTTGTGAATAATTTTTTTATGAGAGGAGTCAAAGAAAATGACATTGATCTGGAGATTGATAACACGTCACGATAATTGTTATTTGCCAAATAGTTTTCAATTTGCCTGTTTTACTTGCTAGCCTCAATAATAAATCTCTTGATTCTTACTCCAGCCTGCTTTTGCATTGTAGGGTGTATTTTTTTAAAGTAATCATCCATTATCTGTTGGGCGAACTTTTCCCTGTTTGGGCTTTGAAGATGACGGAACTGGGGCACCCAAGATAAGAAAAATGTTGTAAGCGTATCTCGCGTTCCAAAGTTTTCCACATGATGAATTTCATCGATCCTGGGAAGATAAAATCCTGCTTCCTCAATATAACGGCGTATTTCATTCAGTGTATAGTGATTGTAGGGGTCGATAAAACTCTCAAAGTAAGGTTGCCACTGAGTACTATTTTGGAGTTCGTACACCGTATCCCAGAAATTTTCGTGACCAACCTGAAAGCCAACCACCACCTTTCCATTTTCTCTTAAGTACTTGTAGAAACCATCCCAGACTTTTTTCTGATCTGCCACCCAGTGCAGGCAGCTGAAAGAAAAAATAATATTGAACTGCTCTTCAAAATGAATTTCATCGGCACTCATCTGCTCGAAGGCGAGATTGGGTACTCTGGCGTGGGCTTTGCGGGCGTGGCGAATCATATCCTCAGTGAGGTCCACACCGATAATTTTGCCATTCTTGAGGCGCTCGGCCAGATAGCGGGTGATTCTGCCATCGCCACAGCCCACATCGAGGATAGCGCTGACCTCCTGATAGCTGCAGCGCTGGATGGCTTCCATGGCCTGTCGCCACTGCATGGAGGAGGCCTTCACATACTCTTGGGCTTGCCATTTATCGTGTCTGGTGGATTTCTCTGCTGTCATGGCGGCATAACCCTTGATTGTGCAACCGCTATCCAGTCTAGCCTAGATACAGTGAATAAAGTCGTGGCCATGCTAATCGGGGAGATTCAAAGGTGAAACTCAATGGTTCCTGTCACTGCCAATCGGTACGCTTTAGTCTCAAATGTGAACAACCTTACCCATTTACCCGCTGCTACTGTTCGATTTGCCGTAAGACAGCTGGGGGAGGGGGCTATGCCGTGAATCTGGGTGGGGATTATCAGTCGCTGGTGATTCAGGGGAAGGAGTTTATTTCAACGTATCAGGCGGTATTGCGCGACGAATCTGGTAGCAATAGTACCAGCCCGGCCCAGCGACATTTTTGTTCTCACTGTGGCAGTGCGCTTTGGCTGTGGGATCCCCGCTGGCCCGATCTGGTCCACCCATTTGCCTCTGCGATCGATACTGAACTGCCCATACCGCCTGAGCGTACCCATGTGATGTTGGCTTTTGCCAAACCCTGGGTAGAGCCGGATATTAGAGCCGGGGACAATCAGTTCGATGAGTATCCAGATGAGTCATTGGCAGAGTGGCATCAGCGCCATAATTTATGAGAAAAAGTAAAGTCTATAGTGCTGGATAGTCAGCGGGGCAGGCCAATTAGCCGCCCCGCAGTTGGTGCTAAGTTGTAAAAGCTTGCTATGGGGCCAGGTAGAGCACCAAGTTATCCAGGAATTTCAGCAGGTCGGCTTTTTCGGCATCGCTAAGGGCTTCAAATTGCTCCTTACTGGATTGTGCCTCTCCACCGTGAAAGAGAACGGCTTCTGTCATAGTGGTGGCGCGGCCATCATGTAGATAGGGTGCTGTGGAGCCTACTCCCCATAGGTTTTCGGTGAGGAATACGGAGGCTCCCACATTACCTTCATCGAACTCCTCGGCGAGGGCCCGACCCATGTCGTGTCGTTTCAAGTCGCCAAAGAGCCGCACAATGGCTCCGCCATTTTCAGACTCTTCGAATTGTCCCAAGGTCTGACCGGAAGGCAGCTCCTGAGGGTTTTCGAGAATGTCTGTGAGCAGGTTAAATTGCAGAGAGGCGGTGGGTAACCCGGCAATATCTCCTGCGGGATAGGTTTCATCGCGATAGTTGGCGTGCTTCGAGGGCTCATAAAATACGGGTGAGGAGACCTCCATCTCGGGAGAGTGGCACGAGGCGCAGCTGATAGAGGAGAAAATTTCTTCGCCATTTTGAATGCTGGCAATATCGGCCTCACTGAGAGGTAAGCCGTAGGTTTCCTTTTCTTCTTCATTCAGGGTGTCAATCACGCTATTCAGCTCAATCTTGGTGACTGGTCGCGGTTGAGCGGCATTGTAGATCGTCAATGCGGTAATATCCCCGACACTTAGCTCATTGGTGACGGAGTCGAAGTCGCTATCAGCATCGCCTACCAGCTCGGTGGCCTGCATACCAAGCTCCTGGTGGGCGGCTCCTCGAACAAAGGCCCTTACGAAACCAGTTAAGCCCTTCCACTCAAAGGGACGAACGATGAGGTCCGTATCAATACCAGCGAGATTGTCATAGTTGACGTTTTCACAGGAGACAGAAATTTCTCCAAAATTCACGCCCTTGGCTACCATCTCCACGGTGGCACTTTCACCTGAAGCACAGCTGTCGGCGACGGCTTGGTCCCTCAGGCTTTGCAATTGGGTAGTCATTTCTTCGGCCACTAGCTGTACCGCACCCATACCGAACAGGTGCGGGGAGTTACGCTCAATAAAGCCTTTCTGTTTACGCTCAGGATCCATACGGATCACATTGTCGTTTACACCGCCGCCGCCATCAGCCACGGGGGCATTGTGACAACTGATACAGGAGTCTCCGTTGGGGCCTGTGGCCCGGTGGGGCAGAATGTTGGCCCAGGCCATTGGGCCTCTGAGATCCGGGCGCGGAAAACTGGTGAAGCGTTTGCCGTTACCGACATTAACGCCCACTCCATCGAGAGCGTTGTATTTTATCTCAAAGAGCTCATCACCTTCTTCGAAAGCATGAACATAGGCCTCAATAGGGTCCATGGCTTCTAGTTCGGCCTGGTTTATGTGGCCACCGAGATGTATTTCTACAGCACCGGCCTCCAGGATCTGAACGGTATTGAAAATAGTACTGAAATCAAAAGGTTGTTCCCTTGGTGGTCGAGGGCCCTGCCTCGCGCTTTTAGGTACCCGATGTTTGTCGTGTTTAGAACCAAAATCCGCTAGGACTGGTGGCACAGTAAATGTTAGAGCTGATATTGCCAGGGAAATAGGCAATAAGTGTCTTTTTGATATCATCAGCTATATCTCCCGGTACGAAATAGGGTGCGGATGGAGCAATATTTTTTATGGAAATGCACGGGAAGAAATAACGGCAATCTGTTTCGAGTCTGCCCAGACAGTCACGGGAAAAATTGCTAAATAGATTCTTGGTCAGGACCTATTCATTCTCACAAAGTGCATCTCAATAACGCTAAAATGCATCCTTGCAAGCCACTCGTGGGAAACCACTAGTGGGATTAGGCTCAAAAAAATAGGGAGATTTACTGAAAAATAGCTTTAAGAGAAAGCTAACTTTCCGTTAGAGCTAACGCCCGAAGTACGACCCCAAATATTTATTTTTGCCCATAACCCTCTGCGCATTTGCACAGACCTTTTGTATTTGTCTTACGTGTCTTAGTTGCCACCTTTATATTTGAAGTTCCCTTTTTTTTATGGAAATTAAAAAGTTGTTTTTCGGTGACAGGAAACCTCTGAGTAAAGATCCCCAGGCTTGTGATTAGTCTGGGATAGACTTCTCGTCCAAATGATAAGACTGGTTGGATTCACGGCTCGCCTTAGCTGTGGATCCTGCGATCATGCCAACACTTGGTTGCAACTCAAATAGCACGTATCGGCTTGGTACTGGTACTGGTACTGGCATTAATGATCGATTTCACTGGTTGCTAATGCATTACCTATATTCTTATTTTGTTTTACTTTGTGCTTTTGATGGAATATTTCTAATAATTTAAGTGTTAGTAATAATCAAAAATGATTGCTTGTTTCTTTAGGCCTTTTCCATTCTGGTTGTATATCCCGAGCTTACCGGGCGGTATTTAAGGCTGCTCTAGATTGTCTAATGGCCTGGTTTTGCTTCTCTAAAAATATAAAAAATAAAAATTGGCGCCTTATCCTTTCAATTGGCGCGCTAATTGCTTTTGACGCCATATATTTCATACTGCAAACAGTGAGATAGTTCTAGTAGAGATCGTTGGCTTTTTCGGTGAGATAGGTCCGGGGAAAGCTTGCTGATTGAATTAACCAATAAGCGAATGGATTTTGCTCTTGGATCGGGGTCCTGGATAGAGTGGTGAATCAGCGGACTATATGCTGCTAAGGGAGTTTATTCGATTCAATGTCATTTTTTTGTCACTAATAAATGAGGTCAGGGTGAGAAAAGTACTGATTCTTGGTGGGGATGGATTCTGTGGTTGGCCGACATCTCTTCATCTTTCTGATGCAGGCTATGAAGTGATTATTGTCGATGATTTTTCCAGAAGGAAAACAGATGTAGAGCTTGAAGTAGAGTCCTTGACTCCTATTCGGCCTCTAGGGGAGAGGCTCAGGGTGTGGCGGGATGTGTCGGGTCGTAATATTCGGCATGTTGCAATTACTATTGGTAAAGAATATCGCGAATTACTAGAGCTGTTGGTCTCAGAGAAACCCTATGCAATTGTGCATTTTGCAGAACAACGTTCGGCACCTTATTCGATGAAATCATCAAGCCATAGGCGCTTGACGGTTAATAATAATTTGAGTGCTACTAACGACGTTCTTGCCGCAATTGTAGAAAGTAAATTGGATATACACCTTGTTCACCTGGGTACTATGGGGGTTTATGGATACGGTACTACCGGGATGAAAATTCCGGAAGGATATCTTAAAGTGCAGGTTGAGGAGGATGGTGAGATTAGGGGTAGAGAGATATTATACCCCTCAAATCCCGGGTCTATCTATCATATGACTAAAGCACAGGATCAGTTGTTGTTTGCTTTTTACAATAAAAATGATGGATTGCGTATTACTGATTTACATCAAGGTATTGTTTGGGGTACCCAGACCTCTCAAACTCGCCGGGATAAATATCTCATCAATCGATTTGACTATGACGGGGATTATGGCACCGTGCTAAATCGATTCCTGATGCAGGCGGCTATAAACTATCCTTTGACTGTCCATGGAACTGGTGGACAGAAGCGTGCGTTTATCCACATTCAGGATACTTGTCGTAGTATTCAGTTGGCTATTGAACACCCTCCAGAAAAGACGGACCGCGTCAAAATACTGAACCAAATGACTGAAATCCACCGTGTCAGGGATTTGGCCAAGTTGATATCAGACAAAACAGGTGTGGGTATAGCCTATGTGGATAATCCAAGAAAAGAATCTGCGGAGAATGACCTATTGGCCGTTAATGATCAATTGTTAGAGATGGGGTTGCGACCAATTACCCTAAACGAGGAACTTCTCAATGAAGTAGAGCAGGTTGCAAAAAAATACTCCAGCCGATGTGATCAAAACAAAATACCTTGCTTGTCCAGATGGTAATTGAGGGAGTCGATCCAGATCATACAGTGTATTTGTATGCGCATCATTGCATGACAGGACATGTTTCAATCTTTAGGGATAAAGGTTTTCTGGTATGAAAATATTAATTGCTACGGATACTTATCCAAAGCAGCTTAATGGTGTGTCGCGGGTTCTTGAGAAAACGATAAAAGAATTATCTGTACGAGGGCATGAGGTTAAGCTCTTGTCAGTGGATGATTTTAAATATATCCCTTTGCCAGGGTACCATGAGATAAGAGTTGCCATATTCCCTGGATCCCGTATTGCCCGTATTGTGGATAAGTTTTCCCCTGATGCTATTCATATTATGACCGAGGGGCCAATTGGTTTTTCAATGCGTAGGTATTGCAAAAAGCGGGGATTAAAATTCACTACTTCCTGGCTTTCCAGATTATGTGAGTATGGTTCCCTGCGTTATAAAATTCCTGTTAAATGGCTGCATAAGTTATTGGTTAATTTCCATCAGGCAGCAGCACAAACAATGGTAACTACTGCGAGTATGGAGGCTGAAGCAAAGGCTTTAGGTATCAGCAGGATAGTAAGGTGGCGCCGGGGTGTTGAATTGGATAAATTTCATCCCGTTAAAACAAATATTTTTTCAGGCTTACCAAGACCAATTTTGTTAAATGTCGGTCGTGTTGCTGTAGAGAAATCGCTGGATAGGTTTTTGTCTATTAATATCCCTGGCACCAAGGTGGTGGTTGGGGATGGTCCTCAATTAAATGCTTTAAAGAAAGCGTTTCCGGAAGCTATTTATTTGGGGGTTAAAGAGGGGAAGGAATTAACAGAGTGTTATTCCGGGGCAGATGTATTTGTATTCCCATCCTTAACAGATACCTTCGGGTTAGTTAACTTAGAGGCGCTTGCCTGCGGCCTGCCAATTGCCGCTTATCCAGTTACGGGCCCAAGAGATATCATAGGTAATGCACCCGTTGGCGCTATGGATGAGGATCTAGAAGTGGCTGTTCAAAGAGCACTTTCCTTTAAATCAGAGGATTGTATTGCCAGAGCGAAAACCTTTTGTTGGGATTTGGCTACTGAAGATTTTATTTCGAATCTGGTCCCTGTCAATATGGAGCAGCCGTTAGCAGCCGATTATTAAAATAGATGCAATTAATGCGGGACTTTATTGAGGAAGTGCTCACTATTGAATAGCTTTTTATAAAACAGAAGATAAAAATTCAGACCAGTTATCTCGATTTACAAATCCGTAGTGTCCCGCCTCAGGCCAGGTGTATGTTTTTGCATGAGGGAGCCTTTCCGCAAGATATAAAGGCATGTTGAAGTTTATAATATCGTCTTTTTTTCCAAAGAAGATTTGTACTGTATTATTCAGGTTGCTGAGTTCAAACCCCCAATCCCAGAGCGCCATTATCATCTCATAAAGCCCTTCACCATTTTGGCTCATTCCAGTTCTAAAAGAAGCCTTAAACATTTCCTTAAATTTGGGATTACCCAATAGGGTGGCTGCATCTGAAGGGTCTTCCAGCGCAGTTTGCTGGATAAATTTATCAATATCTTTAATGGCACTGCGTGCAGCAAAACTACAGATCCATCTAATAAGAAAAGGAATCCTGTGGATTCTCGCGATGAGTTTTAGATCCCGGTTCTTCAGCATCGAGGTTACTCCAGCCTCACCCAGAGGGGCTACTGGAGAGGCGAGAGATATTTTATGAACTCTATTGGGAATATTGTAAGCGATAGATAGAGCGTGGGGTGCACCGCCAGAATGTCCAAGAACGGAGAATTGGTCCAACTGGAGAAAGTTTGCTAGTTCCTCCATATCCCATCCCCAATCAACCATTTTTCTCCCTCTGTATGGGGATGAGCTTCCAACTCCTGGCTGGTCTGCGGCAATCATTTTAATGCCAAGGGCTATGGTAAGTGTGTCATCGGGGTTACGAATCAGACTGGAATCTGAAAAACCATGATTAAAAATTACCGGATAACCCTTGGGGTCGCCATATATATTAAATGAGAGACTTCGCCCATCTCTAAGGGTCATCACGGGCATAATGAAAGGGTAATATGCGTCTCAATTATTGATCTAAAGTGGTTATCCCAGAGTATAGTAATGATAGAAATCCAGAAATGAACTTATTTATTTTCCAGGCCTAAGGCTCAAGGAAAAGAGTGTGTTTAAAATCAAGTTTGTCTTGATAATTATCATTGGTGTTTTAGCTTTTTGCGTCGCTTCTAGCAATTATGCACTGGAGGAGGCTTCGGGCGAACATGTGCGAGTTCGTTGGTTGGCTCCTTCTATTTTCGAAGAGAGGATCACAGAAAAAATCGGCTTCTACTTTGAGGTAGATCCAGGTTGGCATGTATATTGGCGAAATCCAGGAGACTCAGGTGAAGCTCCCCGTTTTGATATAGAGGCGCAGGGTGCAAGTTTTGGAAAAATCGAATGGCCTTTTCCAACTCGCCTTAGGGTAGAGCACTTTACAAACCTGGGATATGAGGGAAATGTCGCTTATCTTTTTGATCTGAGGCCTAAGTTTGGGGCGCCAAAAGTCTCTTTGAACACGGATCTTGAGTGGCTTGTATGTAAGGTTGAGTGTATTCCAGGGCGTGGCACCATGACACTATCCCGCCCGGTTGAAAAGCAGTCTAAATGGGTTGAGGAAGACCTGACATTGCGAGACCGTTTTGCAGAAAAATTGCCTATATCGCAGGAAAGCAGCCCCTGGATGCTGGACTCTCTGGTGTTACAAGGAAAAGACCATATACGTCTGTTGACTGAAGCACGTAAGAAAGGACGTGCACCACAGGTGTTTCCTTTGGATGGGAAAATTTTCTCTCCCGACAAGCCAATAATGGAACGAGATGGTAATATGTTCGTTTACCTTTTTAAGCGCCAACCAGATGTGGAAATCCCCGAGTCAGTCAGCTTTGTATTGAGTGATGGATATCGCGCCTGGAAATTTGATGATGTCGCGTTTGACAGTCCTCTACCGGCAGCAAAGTGGCGTCCACTTTGGTTAATCATACTTGCAGCTCTGGCTGGGGGAGTCATTCTAAACTTGATGCCCTGCGTTTTCCCCGTGCTTTCCATCAAGCTTTTCGGATTGATAGGAGGGGGATACAACAGTGGTTCTCGTTTGCGAGAGGGGCTCTTATATTCTGCAGGGGTGGTCCTTACCTTTGGTATCCTTGGTCTTCTACTTTTAATACTTCGTGCAGGGGGTTCCTCAATTGGCTGGGGGTTTCAATTACAATCACCCGCCGTAGTATTGGCATTAATAGTACTGTTTTGGGTGATGGCTTTGTCCTTTCATGGTGTATTTGAGTTTGGCCATCATTTGGTGAAGGTGGCCGGTCTCAGTAAAGGCGGCACCTTCGTTACAGGTGTACTTGCGGTATTTGTCGCCGCCCCCTGTACGGGCCCTTTTATGGGGGTCGCCCTTGGCACCGCTACAGTTTTACCTCCTTTAGAAGCCATGCTGATTTTCATATGTATGGGGATAGGTTTGGCTGCGCCATTTTTAATTCTCTGTATATGTCCTCCCCTTATGAGTCGCCTTCCATCACCTGGGCCATGGATGGATAAACTTCGCCAATTATTAGCTTTTCCTCTTTACGCTACGGTGATTTGGTTGCTTTGGGTTTTTGGACGTATGGAAGGGGAAACAGGTTGGTTACTAGGTACCTCAATGGTATTGCTGGTAACCTTTGCTCTCTGGATGATACGTAATTACTCTGGAGTTGTTAGTGTAATTTCATGGATGATATTAATCATAAGTTTGCCTGCAGGTTTTTTGCTTCTAGATAAAGAAGAGCAGAAGCCTCTTCCCGTTACTATGGGGTGGAAAGAATACGATCCCCAGTTGCTTAAGCAGGCACAAAAAGAAAAACGTTCTGTGTTTATCGATTATACCGCAGCTTGGTGTGTAACTTGCCAAGTGAATAAGAAGCGTGTACTCGATAAAGAGAAAACCTTGAAAATTTTCCAGGATAATGGTGTTTTACTGCTCCGTGCTGACTGGACCAGAGAAGACCCTGTAATCACTGAGTCTCTTGCCGCATTGGGGCGCAACTCAATACCTGTCTATGCTTGGTATCCTGCTGGCGCCAAGAGGCCACAAATTCTACCTCAGATATTGCAGGAATATATGATTGTCGATTTATTTGATGAAAGTTCTTTCTCCAAGGAAGATCAAGATAAAGAAGAGAAGTCCTCTTCCAGTCGTTAGCCTGCATTTGGTTTCTAGGATTGACTTAATATAAATATGAAAAATAGGAATAGGCTGAAGTGCATATTCTCTGGTACCGATTTACAGTAAAACTAGTGATTTTTTCCATACTGGCCATCTTGGTGATGGCGGCGGTAGCTTACTATCAGCAACGGGATATCCCAAGAGATCTGGCGCCATCGCTGAAAGGGGAAACATTGAATGGAAATTTAATGGACCTTGAACATATGACGACTCATGGTCCGGTTCTTATTTATTTCTGGGGCTCATGGTGTCCATATTGTCGCATAGTATCGCCAAAAATTTCTGAGTTGGCGCGCGAATATCAAGTCCTGGGTGTCGCTATGCAATCTGGGGAGGAGGACGTAGTTAAAGAATATATGCTTCAGCATAATTTAAAGTTCCCAACAATTAATGACCCTATGGGTAGCATAAGTGCTCAGTGGGGGATCAAAGTAACGCCAACGATAATTATTGTGGGGAGCGATGGAAAGATTTCTTGGGTTACGAGTGGTGCTACATCCAAACTAGGATTAAAGCTGCGTATGGAGTTGACTGAGTAACCCTTTAAGCATGATCGCCATTCACTAATATCAAGATGTCGTATTATTTATCCCTAGTTTCCCTGATATCCAGCCCTTCACCACAAGATATAACTATCTTAAATCTCTAGTCTTCACAATTTATTGATTTCAGGTGACGGAGGCTTGTGTGTCGGTCATCGATTCATTTGATTACAAAGATCTCGATGCGCAGAGAGTTGGCAGATTTGACTTTGGAATTAACACCACATTTATCATTTATCGTTTGAAAGACACCATTATAGATGCAGGTCCTAGCAATCAATGGAAATACGTCAAGTGGTTTGTGAAAAATAAACCCTTTCGTCAGCTTCTCTTAACTCATCACCATGAAGATCATAGTGGCAATGCTGGAGCTATCTATAAGTTGACAGGTGTTCAGCCTCGAGCTCCTAAAGCAACGATAGAAATTTTAAAGCGAGGTTTTCGTATCCCACCACTTCAAAGACTTATTTGGGGGGCGCCGGGGCTGGCGGAAGCGGCAGAGCTGCCAAAGAACTTACGAATAGCCGGTGAGAAGGTGATTCCTATCCCGACTCCGGGACATGCCAAGGATATGACCTGTTACCTGATGGAGGATCGAGGTTGGATATTCACGGCAGACCTCTATGTGGCCAGTCACCTGAAAATGTTGCGCAGAGATGAGAGCATTCCGGTTCTGATGCAAAGTATTCGCAAAGTGCTTCAATATAATTTTGACCTTGTCCTTTGTCCCCATCGGGGTATGGTGGAAAATGGTAAAAAGAGGCTGCAGGATAAATATGATTACTTGCTTAACTTATCGTGTTCTGCTCAGGAGTTAGGGCGTCAAGGAGTCTCTCTAAAAGAAATTACTCGTAGACTTCTGGGAAGGGAGAATATGATGGCTCTTCTTTCTGGATATAACTTCAGTAAAAGAAATTTAATAGCTTCTTGTATGGCTTTGGAACCATCCAATGAGAATGAGTAACCTGCTAGGATTGATTAGCCTCATAACTTTTACAATACAATTTTTCACAGTTGCTTGTTTCTATTTTCTACCTGGCATAAATTTGTTGCTTCATGTTTTAAGTGCAAAACGAGGATACGGTGGAAAAGTCAGTAAGAAAAATAGGGCTGCTCGGAGGTATGAGCTGGGAGAGTACGCAGCTTTATTATAAGTTAATTAATCAGGGGGTTAATCGACATCTAGGGGGGCTGCACTCAGCAGAGATTGTTTTATACAGTGTCGACTTTGCCAGAGTGGAGAAGCTCCAAAGAATGAGTAAATGGGAAGAAGCCGGGCAGATGTTGGCCAAGGCAGCCCTGGCTTTGGAATCGGCAGGGGCAGACTGTGTTCTCATTTGTACCAACACAATGCATAAAGTGGCCGAGCAGGTAGCGTCTTCGATTGATATCCCTCTCCTTCATATTGCAGATGCCGTGTCTGAAGTTTTGCTCAGAGAAAATGTGAAGAAAGTGGGATTGCTAGGTACTGCTTTCACCATGGAGCAGGATTTTTACCGCAGATATATCCAGGATAAATATGGAATAACTCTAGTTGTTCCCTCGGCTCCTGACAGGGAAATTGTGCATAGTGTTATCTATGAGGAGCTTTGTAAAGGAAGGATCAAAGATTCATCAAGAGTGGAGTATCTACGCATTATCCGCTCTCTGTCTGGTCAAGGAGTTGAGTCTGTGATTCTGGGCTGTACCGAGATTGGTCTGTTGGTCTCTCAAGAGGATATAGAAATTCCACTTCTGGATACTACTCAAATACATGCTAATAAGGCTGTGGATTTTGCTTTAGACGACTTGTAGCTTATCTATGGGCTGGGGGCTCCAGTAAGCTTTGTGAGTCCCAGTATCTCATCGTGGATGATGGTCCCCTAAAGTTTTCCATTTATAGGATGTTCAGTTTCACTTTTGGGTAAATATCATTTAATATTCTTCCTGTGCTCGATTTGGATGATAATTACCTAGTCAGTATCCAATTTTTTCAGGGCGACAATTCCCTTTAAGTCCGTTTTATCCTTTCTTATCTTAATGTCATAAATGGCATCATTTCCCAGAATGACATGATTTAAATTGTCAATATCTGTTATTTAGGTATTTTAATTTTCCATTTTTACTGGCATTTTTTACCTGTGTCACGCTTCTTGCAGTGATTAAAAATGATGATGTTCATCATTGAGGTTTTCGGCCTAAATTCGTGCGTTACTCAGTGCGCGCTATCTAAATCAGGCGCAGATTTCGCTGTTTCTGATTTCGTGCATACGTGAGCCAACACATTGCCGAAAATTGATTGATTGGGATTAGAAGATAAAATTAATAATTGACAGGGTAATTACATGAAAGAAGATAAGAAGCGCTGGCTAGTAGCCTGTGGCGCTCCATCACTGCTGGCAATGGCGGTTGCCGCGGCATCTAGCCCCGCAATTGCCGAGGATGCCCTTCTGGAGGAGGTCATCACCATCGGTACCCGTGTTGAAGGGCGCTCTGCGACAGATTCCTCGGCACCAATCGATATTGTCACCGGTGATGAATTCGTTAACCAGGGGGATGGGGATCTCAACAACCTACTGCGTAATGTAGTGCCCTCTTACAATGTGAATGCCAAGCCAATTTCCGATGCGGCATCCATCGTGCGCCCAGCGAACCTTCGTGGACTGCCACCGGATAGCACCCTGGTATTGGTAAATGGCAAGCGTCGTCACAGAGCTTCGGTAATCTCTTTCCTGGGAAGTGGTGTATCGGATGGCGCTCAGGGCCCGGATATCTCCGCCATACCAGCCATAGCACTGAAGCAGGTAGAAGTGCTTCGCGACGGTGCAGCGGCTCAGTACGGCTCCGATGCTATTGCCGGGGTGATTAACTTCCAGCTTAAAGACGCTGCCGAGGGTGGCACCGTTGAAGTGAAGCATGCCACTACCGCAGAAGGCGATGGTGACCAGAGTATGGTTGCCGCTAATTTCGGCCTGCCACTAACCGATTCCGGCTTCGTCAACTTCAGCATGGAGTATCGTGAACAGGACTCCACCAGTCGCAGTGTACAGCGGGATGATGCTGCTCAGCTGATCGCGGATGGCAACACCTATGTTGCTAACCCTGCGCAAATCTGGGGCCAGCCCGAAGTTAATGATGACACTAAGTTCTTTATTAACAGTGCCATTGAGTTAAGTGATGCGGTTGAGCTATATGCTTTTGGTAACTACGCCAGCCGTTCCACCGATGGGGGATTCTATTATCGTAATCCTGAGACTCGGGCAGGCGTTTTTGCAAAGGAGGTTGATTCAGATGTGGATGAAGATGGTGATGGGGAACTGGATAAAATTCTAGTTCCTTTGATAGGCGACCTAGATCCCAGCAATGGTATTGATGACTGTCAAAATGTCAGTGTCTCTGAAGCCCACGATCTTGATGAGTGTTTCTCCTATACCGAGATGTTCCCCGGCGGCTTTACTCCTCGCTTTGGTGGTGACCTGGAAGATTACTCCATGGTCTTAGGCCTTCGTGGTGAGTTCGCCAATGGCATTGGCTATGATGTCAGCGCCAGTAGGGGGCGTAACCAGGTAGATTTTAATATCTACAATACCGTGAATGCCACCATGGGTCCTGATACTCCAACCAAATTCAGCCCCGGCGGATATGCGCAAACTGAAACCAATTTTAATATTGACCTGACCAAGGCTGCGGAAGTCGCCGGTAAAACACTATACATGGCCGGTGGTTTTGAATGGCGTGAGGAGGAATTCCAGGTCAGAATGGGAGATGAAGCCTCTTGGACTACTGGACCCTTGACTGAGCAGGGCTTCTTGATAGGTTCCAATGGCTTTTCTGGTTTTGGCCCGGAAGTAGCTGGCACTTTCGATCGGGACAATATTGCCCTTTACACTGATTTTGAACTGGAAATGACCGATAGCTTACGGTTAGGTGCGGCCTCACGTTGGGAGGACTTTTCTGACTTCGGCAGCACTTTCAATTACAAGCTTTCCGCGCACTGGGCAATCAACGACATAATTGCGTTGCGCTCTACCTACAGTACCGGCTTCCGTGCGCCGACACCTGGCCAGTCTAATATCAGTAATGTGACTACGGCATTTACCGATGGTCAGTTGGCGAACCGTGGCACTATCCCTCCAACTAACCCTATTGCAGCATTGAAGGGCGGTAAGCAACTGCAACCTGAAGAGTCTAAGAGCTTTACCATTGGTACGATCATTGCTGCTGGCGACTGGGATATAACGCTCGATTACTTCCAAATCGCCGTGAGCGACCGTATCACCCAGTCTGCGAATCAGGAACTGAGTGACGCTGAGCGTGCTCAGCTAGTGGCAGATGGAATTAGTGGTGCTGACTCCCTTCAGTACTTCCGTTTTTATACCAATGACTTTGATACCAAGACCCGTGGTATCGACCTAGTGGCTACTTATCCACTTGGTGACGCCACCGACTTGAGCTTTGCTGCCAACTGGACAGATACAGAGGTTACCGATTTCAGTCCAGATACAATGGATGATATGCGCCTCAAGCAGCTGGAAGATGGTCTGCCTAATGTTCGTGGTAATGCAACCGTTTCACATGCCGGTGATGGCTGGCGTGGGTTGGTTCGTCTGAACTACTACGGTAGCTATTGGGAGGCGCATTTGGATGATTACAGCTTACCCATTGATGCCGGTGATGAGTGGACGGTGGATATCGAAGGGGCTTACGACTTCACGGAGTCTTTGTCCCTGATTGCTGGTGCAGAGAACCTGTTTAACAACTACCCAGATAAAAACCCCTGGTCAGGTGTAGCAGGTGCTAAATACCCGGAAACCGCCCCCATGGGCTTCAATGGTGCGCTCTACTATGTGCGTGCACAGTATGACTTTTAAGCTTGTTAGGTAAGTTGGAGGGCTAGATTGGCCTTTATACAACGTTATTATTTATAAGCTGTACCTCCTATGAAAAGCCCGCAGATTCTGCGGGCTTTTTCTTGTGTTACATATCCCAGAGCGAATTAGTTGCCATAGATAGGGTGATGCGTTCTTTGTCTTGAATCTGCTTTAAATCCTCAAAGACTTCTTTCACCTCCATAGACTCAATAGCGCCATAAACGGCTTCATAGAGGCTTGAAAAATACCGATCCACTTCCCGTCCAATATTATTGACTTCTTTAATTGTGGGAGGATCGCTTAGTGGTAGTTGCCGAATAAAATCGTGAGCGCTTTCTTCGTGAGTGTACTGTAGCCAGGTCTGCATGACTCTTTGCTGGGCGATTTCTCCATAATTCGAGAGGTTTCTCGCCATACGCTGTTCGTGCTCCAACATATGCTTCAACAACAATTGCGTTCGATAATCCTCGGATTTGTCGAGTAAATCTTCATATAAGACCGCCATGTCCAGGTGAAACTTCTCCGCGTCTCGAATGATCTCAAATGCCTGCTTGAAAGTTTTCATAGATTTGCCCTTTGGTACCTAGGAAATTGTTATTGGGCAGAAAACAGGTCGTTTCTTCTTGCGGCCATACCCTAATTAATCTTTATAGTGCATTTATCCAGTTGATCAAGATCTGGGGGAATATGCCAAAAACCAATAGAGCCGTTGTCAGTATCAACAACAATAGCTGACCAGATGTAGCGATTTGTACCGCTCCGGTATTATTTATGTCGGGAACATTATCACGTTGAACCATAGTTAGGAGTAAGCGTAGATAGTAAAAAAGTCCCAGTGCGCTGCCAATTACCACACCCGCAAGAAGCACCCACATTTGTCCTTCTACACCAGCGGTAAATACATAAAATTTGCCAATAAAACCAATAGTCAGGGGGATTCCGGCGAGGGAAAGCAGCATGGCGGCAAAACAACCTGCCAGCCAAGGGGAGCGCCATAATAGTCCCCGATAAAACGCTCGTTGATAGGGGTTTTGTACGTCTGAAAGGGGGCTTTCAGGGTACTCGCCTTTAAGTACTTTTTCTTCAACAGAATCAGCTACTAAGCCTATAACTGCAAAAGATCCCAGCGTGGTAATTATGTATGCCACCAGATAATAAATAACTGCTTCAGTACCAAAAGTGCTTTTACCTATAATAAAGGCCACAATCAAATAACCGATATGGCCAATAGAGGAGTAGGCTAAAAGTCGTTTAATATTAGTTTGCATCAATGCCAGGAGATTTCCTACCAACATACTGGCTATGGCTGCTATAGAGAGCATATCGAGTAAAACCTGACTACTGTACAGATCCAAGATGTTAAAAAAACGTAATAGAAAACCTATTACAGCACCTTTGCCAACAGTTGCAATTAAGGCGGTTGTCGGTGTTGGGGCTCCTTGATATACATCTGGTGTCCAAATGTGAAATGGCACCAGAGATAATTTAAAAGCTATAGAAATGAGCAGTAAGGTAACTCCGGTTGCAAATAATGTGGAGGTCTGGGATAGCTCTGTTATGCGCGAAGCTATTCCGACAAAATCCAGTGCTCCACTTGCACTATAAATAAGGGCAATTCCAAATAAGCCAAGGGCGGTGGATAGTGCTGACAGAATTAAATATTTAATTGCTGACTCAAGAGATTGAAGTTTTTCTCTTTTAGGGGATAGGTCGCCAGTCAATGAAAATCCGAGCATTGGGTATAGGGAGAGACTGATAAGTTCAAGACCAAGAAAGAAAGTGGCAAAATGGCTCGAAAAAATCAGTGTACAAGCGCCTAACATAGCCAGTAGCAATAGGATGTAATACTCCTCAGGGTAACTTCCCGAGATCCCCTTGGGATCACAGCGCAAACGTAGGTAGTTATACCCCATGATACTAATCGCAAAGGCTGTTAGAAGTAATATGAGGCAGAAAAATAAAGCGGTGTAGTCAACCTGGAGTAATCCAGTCACCTGAATAGAGCTGGTCGCTCCAGATAGAGAACCAGCAACCCAAAAACAAGATGTCATGGCTAACACCAGAGTGATCGTGGTGGTTGCCAACGCACCCAGGTGCCCTCGCCAAAATGATACCTGTAATAAAAGAATCACTATACCTGCACTTAGTATCAGTAGGGGTAATATCCCAAAAAGTTCCTGAGCGCTCATGGAGTTGTATCCTCTATTGAGGTGTGTTCGAGCCTGGTTGGGTGTGTTTGAGAAGATATTTTTTCAGGGGAGAATTTCTGAATATTTAACACCGCTTCAATTTTCGTAGTAGATCGTTGTACGGTCTGTTCGGCGATATTGAATATCGGTTGTGGATGTAAACCGATAAATACCAGAAGTGCGGCGAGTGTGAGCAGGGCACAGGATTCTCGTATATTAAGATCTGTCGCTTCGTGCTCTCGAATTGGCTTTTCCAGTCTTTTATTTAACTTCCCAAAAAAGACCTTTTGCATCATGAGTAGGGCATAGAGCGCAGCACCAATAAGCCCGATTGCCGCTAGGGCTGTCATCCAATGATTGGTACGGAAGCTACCCACCAGTACAGTGAACTCGGCGACAAAGTTGCCGAGGCCGGGAAGGCCCAATGATGCCACAGCAAAAAAAAGCGCAATGGCAGATAACTTTGGCAGTCTGCCCCAAAGGCCACCCAGTTGCTGCATATCCCGGGTATGGAGGCGATGTTGCAAGGCTCCTACTAAGGCAAACAGTGCTGCGGTACTCAAACCATGAGCAATCATTTGCATTACTGCCCCTTGTATCGCAATAGTGTCAAGGGCATAAAGACCAAGTAAAACAAATCCCATGTGGCTAACACTGGAATAGGCTACGAGTCTCTTCATATCTCGTTGGGCAAACGCGAGCATCGCACCATAAATAATACTGATAGCGCCAATGGTCATCGCAACAGGTGCAAATTCAATAGAGCTTTCAGGAAATAGGGGGAGATTGAAGCGTAATAGACCATAAGCTCCAGTTTTAAGGAGAATGGCAGCCAACAGGATACTGCCTGCCGTAGGTGCTTGAGTATGTGCATCAGGCAGCCAGGTATGGAAAGGTAGTGCAGGTAATTTGACGATAAAAGCAACAAAGAAGCCCAGCATTAACCAGTAGGCAATTCCCGGTGGGAGGCGGGCATTTAACAGTGCATTGTAATTAAAGGTTAGCTGCCCAGTGTTGGTATAGTGAATGTAAACCAAACCAACTATAGCAATCAACATGAGAAGGCTACTAGCCTGAGTAAAAATGAAGAATTTGATCGCGGCATAAATACGCTGCTCATATCCCCACACCGCGATAAGAAATAGCATGGGTATCAACATGACTTCCCAAAAAAAGAAAAACAGGAAAAGATCAATAGCGGTAAAAACACCCACAACCCCAGCCAGAGTCCACAGGTAATTGAAATAGAAAAATCCTCTGCGGAAACTTATATCGTTCCATGTCATCAAAACGCCAAAAATACCCATTGCCAGGGTCAGCGCCAGCATGAGAAAGCTTAAGCCATCAATGGCTAGATGGAAGTCAATTCCAAACCGGGGAATCCAAGATATTTGTAAACTATCCCACCATGGTTCCGCTGTCCCCACTCCGGTTGAATGAATAAATGTGAAATAGTTTGTGAGTAGCATGGCGGTGAGCAGCAGAGTTATCAGACTGATCCAACGTCCACCAGCTTTAAAATAACGTTCTGACAGCCAAGCAATTATGCCGCCAGTGAACAATATAATAATGATTGCCAATAGGGTCATAAAGCCACCAGAAGTGCGAGGAATAGAATGGAGCCAACTGCGAAAGAAGTTAGATACCAACGTACCTGTCCATTTTGAGAAGCGCTTAAAAGGGCGTTCATCTGCCGACTAACTGCCGCAGTACCTTTGTAAAGACTGTCAATAATATCGTTATGATTTATTTGAGAGAGATACTTGAAGGGCCTTACCAACAGATGGCCATACAACCAGTCAAAGCCCCACCCAGAGAACCAGAACTGCATAAGGGGTGAGCGTTGTTCCCCGGATTTTTGTTCATGGAGGAATAATCTCCAGGCAATGGCTAGTCCAATTAGTGGCATTGCTATGGCTACACCTTCGATCCAGGCGGAGTGGTCTTCATCTGGGCGAACACCAAATACTGCCTGCAGAGGGGGAGCCAATAACCCACCAAATAATGCCAGTGCTGCGAGGATACAAAGAGGGATACTCATCACAGGAGTGTTGGCATCTTTACAGTGGGTTGAAGCGGTACCTTCTTTGCCGAGAAAAACCAAAAACAATAGACGGAAGCTATAAACTCCAGTTACCAATGCTCCAAGTATACCGGCGAGCCATAAAATATTAACTCCCTGGTGGTATTCCCATGCACTCAACAGTATATGGTCTTTGCTATAGAATCCTGATGTGAAGGGAAGTGCTGCAAGACATGCGCAGCCGATAGTAAAGCAGATAAAAGTCAATGGAATTTTTCGGTAAAGACCACCCATAGAGAAGATATTTTGTTCATGATGTAGACTTAAAATTACTGAACCTGCGGATAGAAAAAGTAAGGCCTTAAAAAAAGCATGGGTCATTAAATGAAATATGGCACCTGACCAAGCGCCAACCCCTAAAGCAAGAAACATATAGCCAATCTGGCTGATTGTGGAATAGGCCAGTACCCTTTTAATATCACTTTGGGCGATTGCGCTAAATCCCGATATAAGTAGCGTGGTAGCACCGACAAATGCAACCGCGTTCATGGCCACCTCCGATAACATATATAGAGGGTGCATGCGGGCAATTAGGTAAACTCCTGCGGTAACCATGGTGGCAGCGTGAATTAAGGCGCTAACAGGAGTTGGACCGGCCATTGCATCGGGTAACCAAGTCTGTAGCGGTAATTGAGCGGACTTGCCTACGGCCCCCCCCAATAAAAGTAAGCATGCTAGAGTGATTATTTCGGTATTTACTTCTTGACCATCGATGACACTAATAAGCTGTTGGATATTAAGTGTTGAAAACTCATAAAAAAGTAGGAATAGGCCGATGGCCATTGCAGTATCGCCAATTCGGGTAACAATAAACGCTTTTTGTGCAGCGGTACCATTGGCTGGCTCTTTGTACCAAAATCCTATTAGCAGGTAACTGCAGAGCCCAACACCTTCCCAACCTAAATAGAGTAAAACCAAATTATCAGCCAAAACCAGAATCAGCATGGCACATACAAATAAGTTCAGATAGGCGAAATAACGGCGAAAGTCCATATCGTCCCGCATATAACCCACTGAATAAAGATGGATTAGAAATCCTACTCCTGTGATAATCAGCAACATCACAATAGTTAACCAATCTATATGGAAGTTGAAACCCACTTGCAGGTTATCCACAAGCATCCACTGCCATAGAGAAATATTGACTAGCTCGGATGGAGTTTTCCAAAACAAAGTGAAAGCTACGATCATTGTCAATAGTGCGGCCAAGCCAACACTGCCTACGCCGATACAAGCAACAAATTTTTGAGGTGGCTCACTTCGATGAAAAAGCGGTATAGCAACCAATATCAGGAAGCCAATCAGCGGTAAAAGAGGCACCCAAGCCAATAGCCCCTGCATATTAACCTCTCAGTTCATTTAGTTGATCAATATCGACGGTGTGTTTACGATGGTAAAATTGCAGAACCAGAGCGAGAGCAATGGCAACCTCTGCAGCTGCCAGGGTGACCACAAATACAAACATTACTTGCCCATCAACATTACCCCAGTGTGCACCGGCCACAACAAACATCAATGCTGCCGCATTTGTACATATTTCTACACACATCAGCATAAAGATGACATTTCGTCTCATCATTAAGCCGGCTAGGCCAAGACAAAAAAGAATGGATGAGAGCATGATTCCTGCTTCAAGCCCTGGTGCGGTTTCAATAGGCATTGCTGGAACCCTCAGAATCAATTTTCTTGCGCCGAGCCAGGTGGAACGCGCCGACTAACCCGGCCAGTAATAACATTGAGGCCAACTCTACGGCGAGGACATAATGGCTGAAGAGTGCGATACCAATTTGCTTGGGGCCTATATAGTGGAAAGTTTGGTTTGAGGAAATCTTTCCACTACTTACTAGTAAAATTAGTTGAGCTAACAATAGGGCAGATAATAAAGCAGGGCCTAACCATGTTCTGGGTTGAAGCCAGGTTTGCTCCTGTACTACAGTGGAATCTCCCTGGTTGAGCATCATAATTACAAAAACAATGAGCACCATAATGGCACCGGCATAAATAATGACTTCTAGGGCTGCAGCCAGAGGAGCTCCAAACTGGTAAAAGATAACAGCCACCGCCAATAATGAAGTTACAAGATAAAGAAGCGCATGCACGGCATTTTTATGAAAGATCACCATCGCAGTTGCTACCACTGCTATAGCAGATGTCAAGTAGAAGACAAAATTCATATCTCTGATCTCTCCTAAATAATATTGTTGTCAATTTAGAGGTCGTTACGCTTGTGGCTGCGTTTCAGACAATGCGATCACTGTTTCTCTAAATGTTTATTTGAATTCAGTAATCTTTTGAATTATGGAGCTAAGTCTTTCTTATTGATCTGTAACTTTTAATCGATAAAGGTCTCTAATACTTCCTGTTTTTATAGGTTACAAATTAAGGCTCTTAACATTAATCGGTTCTGCCTCATTGTTAGCTTGTCCCTTATCTTTCCCTTTAATTGCTTTGCCGGCGACTTGATAAAAACTGTAGTCATGATATTTTCCCGGTCCATCAATTAAGAGATCCTCCTTTTCGTACACCATATTTTGCCGATCATATTCACACATCTCAAAGTCAGGTGTCAGCTGGATGGCATAGGTTGGACATGCATCTTCACAGAGTCCACACATAATGCAGCGTGAAAAATTGATACGGAAATATTCAGGGCGCCAACGACCATCAGGGTCTTCTGTCTTTTGTAATGAAATACAATCGGGTGGACAGGCAACCGCGCATAAATTGCAGGCAACGCAGCGCTCATCCCCATTAGGATCGCGGCTTAAAATAATTCTTCCTCGATAGCGAGGTGCCAAGTAGGGTTTCTCTTCGGGGTACTGCACAGTGACATTGCGTCGAAATAAATGCTTAAAAACTAACCACATACTGCGAATTTGACTGGCGATCATTTTCTTTCTCCGGCGCTGCTGGGTAGATATGATTGAATGCCTAGGCGATCCATAACAGTATTCCAGCGGTGGCGAGCAGATTAACCAGTGATAATGGCAGCATGACTTTCCATCCAAATTTCATTAACTGGTCGTATCGAGGGCGTGGGAGGGCGGCTCGTAGCAGGATGAAAATGGCAACCAAGAAAGCAGTTTTGAGGCAGAACCAGATAATAGGTGGAAGCAGGGGGCCGTGCCACCCCCCTAGGAATAAAGTGGTGATCAGTGCAGCTATTAGAATTACGGCAAGGTATTCACCGACGAAGAACATTCCAAATTTCATACCTGAATATTCGGTATGAAATCCTGCCGTCAATTCATGCTCTGCCTCAGGGAGATCAAAGGGTGTCCTGCGACTTTCGGCAATACCGGCAATAAAAAAAACGATAAATCCAAGAAACTGAGGCACAATAAACCAAGTATCCGCCTGGGCAATGACAATATCCCGCAGATTGAAACTACCGGACATCATCACTACGCCCATCAGGCTCAATCCCATAAAGACTTCGTAAGATACGGTTTGAGCGGCGGCCCTAAGTCCACCCAGTAGTGCATACTTATTGTTGGAGGCATAACCTCCGAGGATTATGCTGTAAACCGCAATGGAACTCATTGCCAGCACAAATAGGAGACCAATATTAAGATCTGCAACACCAATACTCGGTGACATAGGCACAACTGCAAAGGCGATTAACATCGTTGCCATAACGACAGTTGGTGCTAGAACAAAGACTGGAATATCGGCGAATCGAGGAGTGAAATCTTCTTTAAAAAATAATTTAATCATATCGGCAATGACTTGTAATGTGCCGAATGGACCCACCCGGTTTGGTCCTGGCCTGTCTTGCCAGAATCCCAGCAGTCGCCTTTCTCCCCAGGTGAGAATGGCTGCGAGTAACACTGTAGCGATAAGTACACCGAAAATATTTAACAGAGTAATCCAGATTGAAGTATTCATGGCTTACTGTTCCTCACTTATTGCCGGTGTCACAGCCGGTCGTAGAGAAGCATAGCCTGGGATCTGAGGAGCTAGAGATTCCAGGCCCGGCAAACCAAAAGGTACGCCAATGCATCCATGTGGGATCGTATTAGAGCCTTTAATTTCAGCTCTGTAGTTGCCACAGTTAGTTTCGATATCTACCAATTCTCCCTCTTGGGTATCGTACTGAGATATTTCATCGGGATGCATCAATATGAAGGGAGCCTCTATGACCTCAGAGAAGGACATCGATTGGTTGCTGAGCTCTTCACTGCCAAATAGGCGATAAATGGGCAGCATCTGTAAATTATTGGAGGTTTCAGTTGGTTTTACTGATGTTTCTTCAGAAACATTCGAGTCTTGTGTAGAGTGTTGGGAGAACTCAATATATTTTCCTGATGGACCGCCTTTACGTTCACCGCCAACTTGTTGCTGAAACTTAAAAATAGACTGGTTAGAGTTCCATCCGGGTGACCAAATATTAGCCTGTAGCTGAGTTTTATTGGGATTGTGTATACCTTCCATACTAAAGTTCATTGGAGCATCAGGGTCTTTAATAGGCGGCGTCTCTGAGACATGTTGTTGGGCGTGGATAGCTGTACGGCCGCTATAACGGGCACTTTGACGTGCGACTTTAAGACCATCTATTCGGAAATCTTCATTTGGGCCGATTTCGGCCAAAACCTTCAACGTATAAATCTCTCTTGCCAGAGCATCACTGAGATCTGTACTGTGTTTCCAGCTTCTGAGAACTGAGTAATTTTCAGATTTCTCTGTGCAAAAATCTACTGCATCCACCAGCCAACGCCAGCTCTCTTGTATGTATCCTTTTCCTTCATAGACCGCGTAGAATCGCTGTGCCAGGCCATTATTGTTTACATAAGTGCCTTGTGATTCAGCTGTTGTAGATGCCGGAAAGATCCAGTTTGCCCTCTTGGCTGTGGGTGTAAGTAGGGTATCGATAAGAATCACTTCATCCACGAGAGAAAGCAGTTTTTCCACGGATGGTGTATCCAGTCGTCGATATAAATCATTTTCAAGTACGATAAGACTGGTAGGTATTTCCTTATCTGAGACTGATAGTGACTCCATAAGTTGTTCCAGACTACCTTCTTTCTCATTAAAAAGCTGGATCATCCCCAGGCTATTCACTTCACCACAATTCAAGTACAGCTTAGTGGGTACCTTTCTATGATTACTAAGAACACGAGCCAGATTTGCTACCGCATTTAGAGTGTCGAGGTGCCTGCTGGAGATTCCGGAAATAATGAGTGGGTTCGTCGCCTTGAGTAATATCTCAGCAGTGTGATTGACTTCTTTCTGAAACTCTGGAGAAATTTCTGTGGACTGCTTGCTAGATTTAGATATTTCCTGAGTAAGGGCTTGGGTGAAGAGGGTGACTCTTTCCGGCGATTCAAATAGAGTAGTTGTGGCAATGTCTGTTAGCTCGGTGAACTCTGTTCCAATAAAGATAATTGGGCTGGGATCACCTTCTAACTGTCTAACTGAGGTATCTTGCCACAGTGGTATTTTTAGATCTTGTGCTTGTTTTTTCTGACGATTACGTGCTGCTTGACGTACGGCCAAGGCAATGCGTGGAGCCGTATTATAGATATCTTCACCGATGATCAAAATTGCATCAGCGGTTTCTATTTCCGGGGTGTTGGGGCTTGTGATTCGGTTGTCACTGTGTATGTTGTTGACCAGTTGTAGCAAATGTTGGTCGAGACGGTTTAATCCAGAGAAGAAGTTATCGAGCCCAACTAACTGTCGTAGTGCATAATTATTTTCAAGGGATGCCCGGGGGGAGCCGATACCAATGATTCGGCGAAGTTTGCGCTGAGCTGCAGTGATTTGAACTGATAGATGGAGAACGCCGTCACGGGGATTTACCTGACGATGTAATTGATCTTTAGTATCTGCGGTAGAGCCGATAAGTTCTTCATTTCGAGCACTTAATACCTGATCAATACGTGTTGGACTATTGACATATTCATAGCCGAAACGTCCGCGGTCACAGAGAAAATAACCGTTTATATCGTGATGGTAGAGATTGGTAATACGCCTTAGCATGGGGTCGTGGCCGTTACCGGATTCCCTTGCACCAGGGGCGGTGTTACATCCCACTGCACAGTGCTCACAAATCGAGGGCGCAGTTTGCAGATCCCATTTACGTACAAAATGTGCGCTAAAAGTCTTATCGGTAAAAACGCCTGTTGGGCAGACTTCAACTAAGTTGCCACTGAAGCCATTTTGCAGACGTCCTTCTTGCTGACGGCCAAAGTAAACCTGATGATTTCGGCCAAGAGCCTGTAAGTCGTTCCCCCCGGCATAATCGTTGTAAAACCTTGTACAGCGATAGCAGGTAATACAGCGATTCATTTCATGATTGATAAATGGGCCAAGATATTGATTGCGGTGTGTACGCTTGGTGCCCCTATAGCGACGCATGGTGTGGCCTGACATTTCTGTCATGTCCTGTAAATGACACTCGCCACCCTCCTCACAAACTGGACAATCGTGGGGATGATTGGTCATCAGGTCTTCAATTATGCTGCCGCGAAATTCTTTTGCAGTCTCTGCATTGACACTGTAAATGCCACCATCACGAACTGGAGTCATACAGCTCATAATCAGGCGGCCTGATTGATCTTCGCTGTCTTTATATTCGATCATGGCACATTGCCGGCAGGCGCCTACTGAGCCCATTTCTGGGTGCCAGCAAAAATAGGGAACATTTAAACCCAGAGTCAGGCAGCTACTGAGTAGGTTCTGATCACCATCAACCTGGTATTTCTCGCCGTCGATCGTAATGGTTGGCATCGCTAATCCATTTTTTATCGATGTTATTTTGAGCCTTGGCCAATTTTTGTTAATTATTTATAGGGACAACAGCCTTTTTTAATATGGTCTAGAAAGTCTCGTTCGAACAATTTGAGGGCACTCTGAATGGGTTCTGCCGCTCCAGGAGCCAGTGCACAGAAAGTTTTACCAGGGCCAATTCGTTCACATTGCTCTTGTAGAAGTTCGAGATCCTCGGGTAGACCCTCACCGTTTTCTATTCGCTGTAGAACTTTCACAACCCATGGCAAGCCATCCCGGCAGGGGGTACACCAGCCACAGGACTCGCGAGCGAAGAACTGGGTAAGATTTAGCACAAGCCCAACGGGACAGGTCTTATCATCCATCACTGTAATTGTGCCGGTTCCCATACGGCTGCCAGCCTTGCCGATTACGTCGTAATCCATGGGAAGGTCCAGGTGGTCGGGTCCGAGGAAATCGGTAGATCCGCCACCTGGAAGAAAACCTTTCAGTCTCAGTCCATCTCGCATGCCTCCGGCATGCTGTTCAATAATTTCGCGAATGGATGTCCCCATGGGCAGTTCCCAGGCACCTGGATTCTTGACCTTGCCACTGACACCAAAAATTTTACTGCCGGCATCCTGACCCACTCCCAAGCCTCGATACCAGTCGATCCCAAGGGCCACCAGATGTGGGATATTGCAGAAGGTCTCTACATTGTTGACTACCGTAGGTTTACCCCAGAGACCACTTACCTGGGGAAAGGGGGGTTTGGCTCTGGGAATTGCACGGCGCCCTTCAAGGGCGTTGAGCAGTGCTGTTTCCTCACCACAGATATAATTACCTGCACTACGATGCACGAAGATTTCCAGTGAATATTCACCATTAAATATATTATTGCCAATGAATCCTCTGGATCTTGCCTCCTCAATTGCCAATTCCAAGCGCTCTGCTGCTAGATGATATTCTCCGCGAATAAAAATGTAGCCAACAGACGCACCTATGGCGTAGGCAGCAATTGCCATGCCTTCTAGTAATAAGTGAGGATCACGTTCCATCAAAAGGCGATCTTTAAAGGTGCCGGGTTCCATTTCATCTGCATTGCAGACAATAAATTTTTGTTTTGGAGAACCCTCACCACGGGGAACAAAGCTCCACTTTAGTCCGGTATTAAATCCGGCTCCGCCGCGACCACGTAACCCTCCCTCTTTGACAAGAGTGATAATGTCATCCGGCGCCATAGAGTGAGCCTTGCGCCATCCTTGGTAACCATCGTTAGCCAAGTATCGTGTGATATCAGCGGCGATATTATCTTTAGTGATATTTTTAGTGAGAGGATTTGTCAGCATGGACTTGTTTCTTTTTCTCAATTAATGCGTCGATGGCTGATTCATCTAGATTTCTATACATTTCATCTCCCAGCATCAGCACTGGCGCTTTATCACAGTCTCCCAGGCAGGGAGTTTCCAGTAAGGTAAAGATTCCATCAGCAGATGTTTGGCCAGGCTCAATTTGTAGGCGCTGACTTATATGTTTTTGTAATTGATCGCACCCCATAATCCAGCAACTGGCACTTTTACACAGGTATATCACTTCTTTACCAACCGGTTGGCGGAATATCAGTTGAAAATAGGTGGCTACACCTTCCAATTGAGCCACCGGTATTTCCAAGTAATTTGCAATAGCCTGAAGGCTGCTATCTGAAATCCAACCCCGATGCTTTTGTACGATTCTGAGTGCCTCTAAACCCACTGAAGACTTACCCTCATAATGAGCGGCTTCTTCGTCAATTTCTCTTTTTTCCTCATCGGTGAGGGTTCCGGAGAATTGGTCTGGGTCCTTGTTGCTTCGCTCCATTACTTCAATAGCTTCCGGTTCTAATAAGCTGGACATTTACGCCTCCTATGTTGAACTTACGGAGGCATCTAGAAGATGCCGTTGCCGTCGGTTGTTATTGCGACAAGAAGACATTGAACTGTGAATTTCATAAAAATCCCCTCCCAAATATAAGTGCATTTTTTTAGTTATCGGTCCACATCAGCCATAACAAAATCAATACTGGCAATAATTGCAATCAAATCCGCAATTAGTAGCCCCCGAGACATCAGTGGGATCATTTGCAAGTGTGGAAATGAGGGGGTGCGTATTCTAGTGCGATAGGATGTTGTCCCCCCGTCGCTGATTATCTGATAGCTGTTGAGACCTTTGGTGGCCTCGATAGGGAAACACACTTCACCGGCTGGCATTACCGGTCCCCAACTGTTATTGACGAAGTGTTGAATGAGGGTTTCGATATCCTGCATAGTGCGCCCCTTGCGCGGCGGCGTCGTCAATGGATGATCGGATTTATAAGGGCCCGTGGGCATATTCTCCAGGCACTGGCGAATGATGCGCAAGCTCTGCCACATCTCATCCACTCGTACACGGCATCGATCAAAACAGTCACCACCATCATAGCTGGGAATATCAAACTCAAATTGGTCGTAGCCGCTGTAGGGGCGTTTTTTGCGTAAATCCCAATCAAGCCCGGTTGCGCGTAAGCCGGGGCCTGTAACTCCCCACTCTATTGCTTCAGCGGTATTGTAGACACCGATTCCCCGAGTGCGCTTTTGTAATAGCTTGTTCTTGATTACCATGCCATCGTAATCGCGCAACCGTTCGGGCATATAGTCGAGAAATTCCCGAACCATTTTATCCCAGCCCTCTGGAAGATCTTGGGCTACGCCGCCAATACGAAACCAGGCTGGATGCATTCTTCCGCCAGTGATGGCTTCGACAATACCAAATAACTTTTCCCGATCGATAAACATGTAAAAGACAGGAGACATCTGGCCGACATCTTGCGCAAAAGTGCCGAAAAATACCAAGTGGCTGGAAATACGGAAAAACTCGCACATCATCACTCGAATAACCTGGGCGCGTTCGGGCACCTGAATTCCGGCGAGTTGCTCAAGAGCCAATACATAGGGCAGGTTATTCATAACACCACCCAAGTAATCAATACGGTCTGTATAGGGCACATAGGTATGCCAGGCCTGACGTTCCGCCATCTTTTCTGCGCCGCGATGGTGGTATCCGATATCCGGTACCGCATCCACGATTTGTTCGCCATCGAGTTGCAGGGCGATACGAAAAACGCCGTGTACGCTAGGGTGGTTGGGCCCCAGGTTTAGAAACATAAATTCCGAGTCTTCATTGGCGCGGGCCATGCCCCAGTCCTCAGGGCGGAACAATAGCGCCTCTTGCTCCTTGCGTTCTTTTTCTTCAGAGAGAGTGAAAGGGTCTACTTCTGTGGCGCGCGCATGATGATCTTTACGGAGGGGATGCCCTTTCCAGGTGGGGGGCATCATAATTCGACGCAAATGTGGATGCCCTTCGAAGTTGATTCCAAAGAGATCCCAGACTTCCCGCTCATACCAGTTGGCGTTTTCCCAAACTCCTGAAATTGAGGGTACTGAAAGCTTGGAGTCGGCCAGTGCGACCTTGATGCGGATAAATAAATTTCGGGTGAAAGAGAGAAGCTGATAGACCAAGGTAAAATCACTGGCCGGCTGCTTTTCCGGTCCTTCTCCACGATTTACCCTCAATCGCTCATCTATCGCACTGAGATCGTAGAGCATGTCGAATGGACGGGAAATATTCTGCTTAAGGAATTGTAATAGGGGAATCAGTGACTGGGCGTCTACCCATAGGGTGGGCATATCCCCACAGTTAGGTTGTAACCAGTAGTTATGTGAATGATATTCCAGATCTATTTCACGCAGGAACAGTTCAGCCTCCTGGATGTAGGCAGTCTCGCAGTGAACACTTTTTGCTATAACGCCAGTCATGAGAGTTCCGTTTTTATTTTTCTTGTTGCACTTTAAACTTTTTATACCGTATCTGGAGAGCGCAATAGCTTTGTGCGCATACGTTCCTCTCGGTGTAAATCTCTCTGGCTAGGTTTTGGGACTTTTCTGGTCCCTTGCTCATCCACTACCCAACTAAAGTTTCTACGTTCGGAGGCGACTGATTTTTGTAGTAGGGTGAGCCCTTGCAATAAGGCTTCGGGACGTGGAGGGCAGCCGGGTACGTACACATCGACGGGCAAGAATTTATCGACTCCCTGCACCACGCTGTATATATCGTACATGCCTCCAGAATTGGCACAGGAACCCATGGAAATAACCCAACGGGGTTCAATCATCTGTTCATAAAGGCGCTGTACCACTGGCGCCATTTTTAAGAATACGGTGCCGGAAATTACAATAAGATCAGCTTGTCTTGGCGTTGCACGAATCACTTCCGCGCCGAAGCGAGATATATCGTGGCGACTGGTAAATGCGGTGGCCATTTCCACATAACAACAGGAGAGCCCGAAGTTAAATGGCCAAAGTGAATTAGAGCGCCCCCAGGCTACCAACTCTTCTAATTTAGCGAGTAGGACATTCTTTTGCAGGTCTTCCTCCATCTCGACGCTATCTGTCTTACGTGAGTCGGAGGCAATGACATCGTCGGCTTTACTCAGCTTCCAGCGCATGCTCTTTCCAGATTTTCTTTATTGATGATTTTTGCGATTGATCAGGCTTTTCTGCTTTCCTCCCCACTCCAAGGCACCTAGGCGCCAGAGATAGATCAATCCCACCAGTAGAATGATGATAAATACGCTGGCTTCGATAAAGCCGAGTAGTCCAGTTTCAAAGAAAGCAATTGACCAGCTGAATAGATAGACCGCTTCTAGGTCAAACACGATGAATAAAATGGCAACCAGATAGTAAGCAACGGATATTCGTAACCGAGCACTGCCCTGCGAAATAATGCCAGACTCAAAGGGTTCATCAGTGGCAGGGTCTCTTCTCTTTTGACCCAGAAAATAGGAGAGACTAAGCATTAACACGATTAATGCGAGCACAGCGAGGCAATAAACAACCAGAGGCCATACTATCGGGTTGAGCTGTTCTGGGTAGTTCAACGTCTTTCACCCCGTTTTTCTATTGGGCCTGGCCCGAATTGATCCTTAATACCACCGTGAGAATACTGAACAAATAATACTTGGTGGGGACGCTTTCTCTGCGGGTGAAAGCGAATTGGACAGTAAGTTTTTATTCTTGGATTGGCATCTGTTTCAATGGATATTATTTAAAATCTAAAAACCTTGTCCGGCCGTTCACTGTTTATAAGGCCTAGCTGTAGATTGCGCCAGTGCCACTAAGGAACGTTTACTTCTTACGACTTTGCTTTTTATTAGCTGGGATTCTGTAACAATTAACGTCAGTGGCTAAGAGGCTTCACATTTTTTCCGCAAATGGAAATATTTGAAGGTCTCAATTGATAAATAAATGAGTGAAGAGACGATATTTGAAAGGGAGTCGGGGGCAGCCTGAGTAATGAAATTGTAATAAATAAGGGGGCAGAATCACCTTATTTTCAATAATAAAAACTGATCAACATAACGGTTGCTGATTCACCGGCTTCCAGCCAGGTGATCGCCTTAAGGTAGGCAAGTTTGGTTGGCAGGCTTTACGCCTGAACTAGCAACTCTCTATCACGTGCAGAGCCATTGCGCAGAATCAACGGAATTTTCTTCGTCGGGGAAATATTCATTTCACAGAAAATATTACGCATCCCTTCGATGGTTTGCTTCAGCCAAACGATAGCCGCTTCCGTCTCTTCATCGATTTTGTTGGCGCTGGGCTCTGGGTACTGCTGCAGCATGATGATTTCGACCTAGGCGCCGGCCAGGGTTTTTACGCGCTGCCAGGTTTCCTTGGTGATATAAGACATCAGCGGGTGCGCCAAGCGCAAAATATTTTCCAGTACGCGGATCAGAATACGTCGGGTGTCTTTCTTCACTACGTTGGGCGCGTTGTCATCCCAGAATACTGGCTTAGACAGCTCAAGGTACCAGCTACAGCATTCGCTTCAGACAAAGTCATAGAGCGTCTGGGAGGCGAGGTCGAAGCGGTAGCTGTCCATGGCTTTGCATACGCTAATCTCGGTGCGTTGTAGCTGGGAGATAATCCAGAGATCGGCGATGGTCAGTTTATAGTTGCTACCGCCTTACTTTGCGGTGCGCGATAGCACCTTCGGTGGAGGCCACCCTTTTTGTTGTCAGAATGTACAACAGCAACTTGGTACGCCCAGCATGGGCGTGAACTAATGGGGTAAAAGTCTCCTGTGGGAAGATCACCGTTTAGTGGTTTCCATTAAGTGAAAGTTCACGTTCTTATCTGGGGAGATTTGTTTAGCTTGCTGCTCTGAAGCTATCAGCGTGGCCGCTGACTAGTAAATAGACCCAACTCGCTAGCCACCATCGCGGGGATAGAGAAAAAGTGGTGGAACACAGCAGCGCCTCGGTCAGCAATGATCAAGGTGATTAAACAGAAGTCAGTAGACGGCTAGTAGCCAAATGCCAATTTGAATATCTTAGACAGGGCGAAGGCCTGAACCCAAATCTATGAGTTAAAAGGTAGGGTTAGCCTGCGATCTATTTCCAGTTGGATAAAGTTGAGGTAGCGCACTGACATAACACTTAACTCAAATGAAACGCTACTGGACACTATCGTTATGTAGATATTCATTATGGATAGGGAGCCGCCTATTACGGACCCGGACGATGGGTGGTGTGGCGGCCGGTAGCTAGAAACTACCGGTTACCCGATTTATGCGCCTGTCCCTGCCTAATCACAGCGACATCTATGTGGTTACTAAATAGTGCTTATTTACGATTAGCCCACGGAGATTTATTTTCAAAAGTTGAGATATACAGATTTTCGACTTTATCTCGCGCCCACTGGGTTTTGCGTAAAAACTTGAGCGAAGACTTAATTGATGGGTCGCTCTTAAAGCAATTGATATGAATCCTATCTGCCAAACCATCCCAGCCATAATACTCCTGCAAACGTGTAACAACTTTCTCAAGAGTAATGCCATGTAGCGGATTATTTGCTTGTTCTTTACTCATTCTTCAATCAATACTCTATGTTTAATGACGCATAATGCCGCGGGCACGGGCGTGAACTATTGGTGTGAAAATCCCCTGCAGGAAGTTCACCGTTTAATGGGTTCCATTAAATGCTAACTACTAGCGAATGGCAAATGCAACACCGTGAGGTCTTGTTGAGAGGAAGCCGCTAGCAAATCTACGAGCTGACGAACAGAAACACCCTAAGGCTGAGCTTGGAGACGAGGTGGCCGGAGGTACCGAAGCGATGTGATCTAACGGGTAGAGTCAATGATGCAGCTGTGTAGTGAAAGTTCACGCTCTTACCAAGGGAGATCTGTTTAGCTTGCTGCTGTGAAGCTGTCAGCGTGGTCGCTGACGCCCAGCCCGCTAGCTACCATCACGGGGAAGGAAAATAGTGGTGGAATACAGTAGCGCTTCGGTCAGTAATTGACCAAGGTGAATAAACAGAAGTCAGCCGGCGGCATAGTAGCTTAATGCCAAGATTAATACCTTGGACAGGGTGAAGGCCTGAACCCAAAATCCACGAGTTAAAAGATAGGGCTAGCCAACCGATATGTTTCCAGTCAGATCAAGTTGAGGTGGCGCACTGCCAGGATACTCAACTCAAATGAGGAGCTGCTCGACAGTATCGTTGGGTAGAGATTCATTACGGATAGGGAGCCACCCATTGTGGACCCGCACGATGGGTGGTGTGGGGGTCGGTAGCTAGAAACTACTGGCTACCTGATTCAGTTGAAAACCCTATTAGAGCCTCATTGCTTTGAGGCCCAAATTGCCAACCTATGCATGATAGCCTTCTGTGATATTTTGTCTTCTTGAAGCGGTTGAATTAATTTATCGTGAACTAAAAGACGATAAATATATTCGAGTTTCTCGTGAGCTGAATCGGTAGCTTCGAATTCGACAACTCCTCGTTTGGTTCCATATGCAGTACCAAGTGCTATAGCCTTTTTCACCAACTCTTTTTCGTTTTTTAGTTTCTTCATTATCATGTCTCAAAAAGGTCGTCGATATTAGACACTTAACGCCCGGAGACTACTGGTGCCTTTTTTGTCAAGATTTTGGCAAAAAAAGTGATAGTGGCCGGAGGTCAATTTGCAGGCGCTTGTTACGCCCAGCATGGGTTTGAACTGATGAGGTGAAAGTTCTCAGTAGGAAGATCCCCGTTTAATGGTTTCCATTAAATGCTAACTACTAGCGAATAGCAACTGAAACACCGCGAGGTTTTGGGGGGAGAAAGCCTCTAGCAAAGCTACGAGCTGACGAACGAGAATATCCTATAAGGCTTATCCTGGAGGCGAGGTGGCCAAGGATTCCGAAGCTGGGTAATCTAACGAGGAGAGTCAATGATGCAGTTGTGTAGAGAAAGTTCACGCTCTTATCTGGGGAGATCTGTTTCACTTTATGCTGTGAAGCTGTCAGTGTGGTCGCTGGCTCATAAGTAGGCCCAGCCCGCTAGCCACTATCGCGGGGATAGACAAAAATTGTGGAACACAGTAGCGCCTCAATCGGTAATGACCAGGGTAATTCAACAGAAGTCAGAAGACGGCAAAGTAGCCCAGCGCCAAGATTAATACCTTGGACAGGGTGAAGGCCTGAACTCAAAATCCACGAGTTAAAAGATAGGGCTAGCCAACCGATATGTTTCCAGTCAGATCAAGTTGAGGTGGCGCACTGCCAGGATACTCAACTCAGATGAAGAGCTGCTCGACAGTATCGTTGGGTAGAGATTCATTACGGATAGGGAGCCACCCATTGTGGACCCGCACGATGGGTGGTGTGGGGGTCGGTAGCCAGAAACTATTGGCTACCTGATTTAGCTCTTTCCTATCAGATATTCTAGGTGCCTCTTATCTGTGCCACAGCAACCACCTAAAACTTTAACCCCATAATTGGAATGTAAACTTATCATTGCACTACCCCACTCATGAATATCATCAATCTGTACAATACTTGCGAGCTCTAGTTCTTGGTGAGATAGCGAAGAAGCATTTGCTTGAACACCAAGTAATCTACCACAAGGCACCTTATCTAATTTGATATATTTAGGGTGTACGCAGTTAATAAAGTAGCCAAGTGGTTTCTTTGATGTTAGCAGTTCATCTATTTCAGAGATTGCTATATGAAGAGGAGTACCATCTAACAAGTTACTTTGATCATCAAGTACAAAGCTAATAATAAAGGGCTTAGGTTGCCTTGACATTAAAATAGCTAGACCAAGTGCTTCTGATAAGCTTGGTAGCGTAACGGCCATGAGATAATCAACATCTGTATTTGAAAACTCATTAACCTGCCAAGAATGAAAATATTGAGCTTCAGAAATAGAAAGTGATTGCTCAGGCCTATAACAGTCATTTTTACAGCCAATGAGACCGCCGACTTTAATATTATGAACAGTTTCAGGAATCAATGAACGAATAAATGTAACAGAATCTTGATTGATACATTCTGGAAATCCAGATGCTAATACACGTTCATAATTAGCTCTCCATGTTGGAGCTGCAATTAGTAAAGGAAGGCTAGCTTGAATAGCTAAGTAAATATATTCATTGTAGATCTTGGCTAAAGATGATCTGCCAATTGGACTATAGATAAGATGAGTATTTATAAGATTTTCATCAAGACTGACCTCTGGCATCTCACGCAGCCGCTCAACTACCGCCGCCTCTGACAATATAAAATCTTGACTAAGGAAATCGTGCATAAAAATCCCGGTTAAATACAATTAACGCCGTGCTCAGTCTCAGCCTCAGCACGCTGCGGGCGCATTGTCCGAAATAATAGGCGCGCAGCGACCGCGCAAAAGGTGCCCACAGTAAGCTGAGGACTACAGCGCATTGTTAGCTTTTTCGCCTACTTAACCAAGCAGCACCAACTATAGAAAGTAAAAGCCACCCTGACATTACGATGTTGAAATTACGCTGTTGATCTGCTTCAGAATTATAGAGCCTGAAATCTGCCAGGCTCAGGGCCCATCCAGCCAAATACACTAAGAAGAAATAGGCAAGGCTGATACAAACAAAAGCGACGATAAACCAAAGTAATTTTTTCATCATGCTACCGGAAAGAACCTTATTTTCTTAGATTTACCTAAGTCAGACCAAATACTTGGAATAACTATATTGAATCTTGTGCGAAAATATGAACCAATTCCAGTCATGGCTCTACCATTCCAGAGATCGATATGATCTCCACCACTACCATCACCACGGAGGTAGTAATCTTCAAAGCATATGATTCCTTTCCTCGACTCTACTTTTTTCCTCCAGTTTTCACCGGTAATATTTTCCGTAACGAGCATATTTGGAATTTTTGATTTTTCGATCCAGTCTGCAAGCTCTGTTGCTGCAAGAATATGTTCTTCCCCAGGGTGAACCCAACACTTCCTTCCTTTTGGAAAAGTATTGAATTTAATGCCAGATTTTTTCATTGCATGACTTAGCCGAATCGCGCATTGGTTTCCAAAAAGCTTTTCACCATCCCCGTTCTTTGCATCACATGGATCTTCATTTGGGTAGTTTTTCCATAATCTATCAAAACGTACCATTTAACTTCCTTGTTGGTTTGCTATTTCCGACTAAAGCTAACGCCTACCTCAACCGCCGGTAGCTTTTGTACGGCTTTTTGTACAAGAGGTAACAGTGGCCGGAAGTCAGATTGCAGGCGCCTAATACGCCCAGTATGACCGTGGACTAATGGGGTGAAAGTCCCCTGTAGGAGTATCACCGATTAATGGTTTCCATTAAATGCTAACTACTAGCGAATGGCAACTGTAATGCCGCGAGGTCTTGTAGGGAGTAGGCCGCTAGTAACAGTCCTACAGAAACATCCTATAGGGCTTAGCTTGGAGGAGAGGTGGCCAAGGACATCGAAGCCAGGTGATCTAAAGGGTAGAGTCAATGATGCAGTTGTGTAGTGAGAGTTCACGTTCTTATCTGGGGAGACCTGTTTAGCTTGCTGCTGTGATGTTGTCGGTGTGGCCGTTGGCTCAGAAGTAGCGCACCGCCATGATGCTCTTATCAAATAAAAAACTGCTCGACACTATCGCTGGGTAGAGATTCATAACGGATAGGAAACCACCCATTGCGGACCCGCATGATGGGTGGTGTAGGGGGCGGTAGTTAGAGACTACCGCTTACCCGATTTAAGGCAATAAATACTTTCACATTACTCTTCTTTCTCTAAGTGCCTACGAGCTACGCCTATAAAAAATCGCTTCCATATTTTGGTTGATTCGTCGAGCCTAAGAAACTCCTTCACCACCGAACCATCGGCTTGCCGCGAATAAACTCCCCTTATAGCAGATACAGGTTCACCATTATTCGGATAGATGCGACCCCTCTAATACAAAATCACCGTTTTCAACTAAACCACCAGAGTAATCTATATGATAGCGAGGACTCATCCAGACTTGTCGCCACTTTCCGGTAGCAGGATCTACAAAATTCATCCCTGTTCCAGTACCACCAAATATTGACGACCAGTCTTCATGGATAAGACATCCTTGCTCTTTTTTTAAGTAAACTTGATCGGCGATTTTTTTTCCATCTATCGTAAAAAAATCCCAGCGGCCAACTAAAAAATCCAGGTCGCGGTATGGTGAACGATTTTCACTGCAGACGGGCGTCTGAGGTTGAATTTTCGGTTTAGGGGGAGAGTTGCCGAATACTATAGTTGTATATAGAAAAAGAAGTATTGAAATTACAGTGCTTGCCGTTCGAACTAATTTATTCATTCTACTCTCATATTTACGGTCTAATGCCTCAACAACCGGCTGGCTGTATGCCAGTCCGACGCCAAAGGCTTGTAGTTGATTGAATTGGTACGCTCAGCATGGGCGTGGGCTAATGGGATAAAAGTACCCTTTAGGTAGATCACTATTTAATGGCTTCCATTAAATGCTAACTACTAGCGAAAGGCAACTGCAATACCGCGAGGTCTTGTGGGGAGGAAGCTACTTGCAAAACTACGAGCTGACGAAGAGAAACGTCCTATAAGGCTTATTCTGGAGGTGAGGTGGCCAAGGACACCGAAGCTAGGTGATCTAACGGGTAAAGTCAAAGGTGCAGTTGTGTAATGAAAGTTCATACTCTGAACTGGGGAGTTCTGTTTAATTTACTACAGTGAAGCTGTCAGGGCGGTAATAGACTCATATATGGGCTTAACCAGTTCGAGACTATCGTTAAGCATATGGATAGGTAACTGCCTATTACGCACCCCCGCGATGGCTGGTGTAATAGCCGGTAACTAGAAACTGCCGGCTACATGATCTTGAGCCACTCAACAACATTGCCAGAGAAACTTACCAATCGTTCCCTCTTTATTTATAAATGCGTATGAAACACCGGAGTCTCCAAAATTGATACTAAATGGAACTTCACAGGAATCTAGCTGCATAAGAAGTGACCAATCATCCGTATTTCCGGGAAATTCGTCACCTTGTAGAAAGCTAGGTGTCCCACCAATTTTATTTCCTCCCAGCTTATTACAGTATTTTTCATAGTCCTCGTCAGCTAGGTCAAAGCGTTCTGTTTCTGGAATGAACTCTGGGTCTTTTGAGGCTGAAAGATCAACAGCTAATTCGATGTCTATTGGGTAAAGACCAGTTTTTCCCTTTACTTCAACAAAGTCCTGTAAAGTTGGTCCAGTGGTGTTATTTCGTACCTTAATTTGAGGCTTACCACCCGGTTGAATAATTACTGCATTCTCGCCACCATCTGGCTCCCATGTTCCATCAACGTACTCATCATCATCTGTCATGAAGATATAGGCCACTTTTCCCTCACAACCTGGGAATAGATCATTTGTAAGTTTGATCTGACAAATAAAGCGCATGGGAGAATCTATTTCAGAGCTTATTGGCCATTGAGCTTCCTCAAGCCAATTGGGCTGACCGCCAAATTTTGTAACAACATCAGAAATCGGTAGTTCAGTTACTTTGAATTTTATTGTATTCCGAGTAATCATACTTATCCTTGTGTACTCTAAACCGTTGCTAATAGGCAGCTGAAACTCAGTGTAGGTTGTCCCGCGGAAGCGGAACGGAGTGTACTTGAGTAACTTGGTACGCCTAGTATGGACATGAACTAATGGGGTGAAAGTCCCCTGTAGGAAGATCACCGTTTAATGGGCGCCATTAAATGCTAACTACCAGCGAATGGCAACTGCAACACCGTGAGGTCTTGTGAGGAGGAAGCCGCTAGCAAGACTACGAGCTGACGAACAGAAACATCCTATAAGGCTTAGCCTGGAGGGGCACCGAAACGGGGAGGTCTAAGGGTAGAGTCAATGGTGCAGCTGTGCAGTGAAAGGTCACGTTCTTATCTGGAGAGATCAGTTTAACTTGCTGCTGTGAAGCTGCCGGCGTGGCCTCTGACTCAGGAGTAGCGCACTGCCATGATACTCTACTCAAATGAAGAGCTGCTCGATATTATCGTTGGGTAGGGATTCAACGGATAGGGAACCGGCCATTGCGGACTGGCACGATGGGTGGTGTGGGGGCCGGTAGCTAGAAACTACCGGCTATCCGATTTATGCGCCTGTCCCTGCCTAATCACAGCGACATCTATGTGGTTACCAAATAGTGCTTATTTACGATTACCCCACGGAGATTTATTTTCAAAAGTTGAGATATACAGATTCTCGACTTTATCTCGCGCCCACTGGGTTTTGCGTAAAAACTTGAGCGAAGACTTAATTGATGGGTCGCTCTTAAAGCAATTGATATTAATCCTATCTGCCAAACCATCCCAGCCATAATGCTCCTGCAATCGTGTAACAACTTTCTCAAGAGTAATACCATGTAGCGGATTATTTGGTTGTTCTTTACTCATTCTTCAATCAATACCCTATGTTTAATGCCGCGAGCATGGGCGTGAACTAATGGGGTGAAAGTCCCCTATAGGGAAATCACCATTTAATGGTCGCCATTAAATGTTAACTACTGGCGAATGGCAACTGCAACACCAGGAAGTCTTGTAGGGAGGGAGCTACTGGCAAAACTACAAGCTGACGAACAGAAACATCCTATAAAGCTTAGCTTGGAGGGGAGGTGGCAAAGGACACCGAAGCCGGGTGATCTAACGGGTAGAGTCAATAATACCGTTATGTAGTGAAATTTCACGATCTTATCTGAGCAGATCTGTTTAGCTTGCTGATGTGAAGTTGTCGGCGTGGCCGCTGACTCAGAAGTAGCGTACTGCCATGACACTCAGCTCAAATGAAGAGCTGTTCGAGACTATCGTTGGCTTGTACGGATTGGGAGCCGCCCATTGCGGACTCGTACGATGGGTGGTGTGGGGCCGGCAGGTAGAAACTACTGACTACCCGATTTAAATAATGATGCGGCACGAACTTTGTCCAGCTGTTTTTCAACACTATATGTGTAAATTCTTGGCTTCCCGTCGGGAAAATATGATCGCACCACATAATCAGATCCTCTACCGGCTTCCACGATCTCTTGATAAAACTCTACATCTTCCTCTTTTTCCATATCAAGAATTTGATCTAATAGCGGGCCAGAGTTAGCCATACCAAATTGATATAGTCCGTTTTTATCTTTTGTAAGATAAACTAAATGTTCTTTGTCGATACTATAGGTAAAGCTACAATAAGTACGATTTTGTGATATCTCCACGATCTCATTTTTTTTAATATTCCCTTTAAATGGCTCAATTACGAGATACTTATAGATTCTTGCACCACCCTCTTCCCGAGATGCTCGTGCCGTAGTTTCCGCTTGTATCAAGTAACCTCGAAAAGCAATATCACTCGACGCCAAATTCGATTCATAGACTGACATACCCTCATACTCCTTAAGCATTAAGGGAGCAATTTTCATACACGCAAAAACATTTTCTGGTGTAGCCCACATCAATAGTAAGAGTAATGGAGTGTATTTCATCATTTCACTTAACGCCTCAATAATGGGCCGAAGCACTTAGTGTGGAGGTCCAGCCCCGAAGGGGTGGCATTGATTGACTTTCTACACACAGTATGGGCATGGACTAATGATGTGAAAGTCCCCCTGTAGGAAGCTCACCATTTAATGGATTCCATTAAATGCTAACTACTGGCGAATGGCAACTGCAATATCGCGAGGTCTTGTGGGGAGGAAGCCGCTAGCAAACTACGAGCTGACGAACAGAGCATCCTATAAGGCTTAGCCTGGAGGTGAGGTGGCCAAGGACACCAAAACCGGGTGATCTTGCGGGTAGAGTCAATGATGCAGTTGTGTAGTGAAAGTTCACGTTCTTATCTGGGGAGATCAGTTTAGCTTGCTGCTGTGAAGCTGTTAGCATGGCCGTTGACTCATAAATAGGTCCAGCCCGCTAGCCGCCATCCGGGGATAGACAAAAGTGGTGGGACATAACAGCGCCTCGGTCAGTAATGATCAAGGTGATTAGAGAGAAGTCGGCCGACGGCATTGTAGCCAAATGCCAAGAGTAATACCTTGGACAGGGTGAAGGCCTGGAGCTAAATCCATAAGATACAAGACGCGGCTAGCCTACTGATATGTTTCCATTCGGATAAAGTTGAGGTAGCGCATTGCCATGACACTCAACTCAAGATCTGCTCGACACTATCGTTGGGCAGAGATTTATTACGGATAGGGAACCGCCCATTGCGGACTCGCAAAATGGTTGGCAGCTTAAAGCTGCCAACTACTCGATATGTCTTATTTTTTGACTTTGTGTTCCCTTATTATCTCACCTGTTTCAGAATTCTTTATAATAAATTTTATAGGCTCAAATTTTTTCTCTTCTCGCATACATTCAATATATTTCTCCTGAAGGCTATTAATAGTCTTAATTTCAGTCGGCTTCTCCAGAGTCATATATTCTTTTGAATAATCTTCATATGTTTTGGGGTTACCCTTAGACTGATAAGAGGGGGTATCACTTTCAATTGGGATAGATAAAGCCGTATTGGCCAAATTAAATGATCCATTAATGCCTAAACCCAGAGATAATCTATTTTTAATATATTCAGACATGTGTTTGGTGGATATTTCGTTTAGCTTTGATCGATCATGTACAAATATATCATTAATTTTGACCCCGTCAGCGTAAATAGTATTTTCACACTCCTTCTGGGCCTTTAAATATTCTGGATGTTTACTAGTCACCTCGCCAAATACAGGATTGAATTGTATACTTTCATATGTATTTTTTACTGGCTTAAATGATTTTTTCAACTCGGTTGAAGCACACCCAGCTAGCCCCAGAAAGGATATTACTAACACCACATTCCTAATAATCACAACTCTTCAATCTCCTGAGATATCGCGCCCTGAACAAGGGCAGGCAGATAAGCGCAGCGTTTTGGCTGTACCAGCGACCAAGGGAAGTTCTTGGTTCGGCTTGGTACGCCCAGCATGGACGCGGACTAATGAGTGAAAGTCCCCTTTGGGAAGATCACCGTTTAATGGGTTCCATTAAATGCTAACTACTAGCGAATGGCAACTGTAATACCGTAAGGTCTTGTGGAGAGGAAGCTGCTAGCAAGACTATAAGCTGACGAACAGAAATATCCTATAAGGCTTAGTCTAGAGATAAGGTGGGCAAGGGCACCGAAGCCAAGTGATTTACTGGGTAGAGTAAATGATGCAGTTGTGTTGTGATAGTTCATGTTCTTACCTGGGGGGATCTGTTTAACTTGCTGCTGTGAAATAGTCAGTGTGGCTCCTGACTCATAAGTAGGTTGCCACCATCGCCGGGATAGTAAAAAGTGATGGAACACAACAGTACCTTGGTCATTACTGACCAAGGTGATTCAACATAAGTAAGCAGATGGCATAGTGGCCAAATGCCAAGATTAATACCTTGGACAGGGAAGGCCGGAGCCTAAATCCATGTGTTAAAAAGATTGGGCTAGCCTACCGATATGTTTCCAGTCGGGTAAAATTGAGGTAGTACATTGCCGTGACACTACTCTTAGATAGAGATTCATTACGGATAGGAAACCGCCCATTGCGGCCCCGTACGATGGGTGGTTTGGGAGCCAGTGGCTGGGAACTACCGGCTACCCGATTTAGCTTATTCTTCCACGTCGTCCCGCTCTACCAGATTATCTGGAGCACCGAATGTATCTTTTTTACTCAACTCATCTTCGATGTCTTTAGGGCGAGGCTTAAAGAGATCTTCGGAGGATTTCTTTAATCCTTCTTCAATTTTCTTCAATTCATCACTTTTTCTCATAGATTTTTTACCAAATGATGCGGTACGCCTTGCTTTCCAGGGCATAACGAAAATCCACCCTGAGATGAATAATATTTCACCAATTTATCGTTGAGTGGATCCATTACTCTAATTTGAGTCGCGCCGATTAGACGCGCATACGCTTCATAGGCCAATAATGAAATAGGAAACATATCGTTTGCGAACAAAACATGCTTGTTGAAACGCTCAATAAAATCCAAACGTATAGCTGTGCCTCTGTATGTCGGTCGACCGAGAGTTAATGAGCACAAAGTACTTCCATGCCACACAGAAAGGTCAAACGCCTTTGGATAGAAAATTTTATACCGGCTAGAAAAACTCCAATTCCAACTCACAGAGCGTTCTTGATCCAAATCTATTGATTTGAAAGCAGCAAGAGCTTTGTGATCTATTGCCTCTAGCATAATTTTTCCGAGGAGGTGCCTTGGTATTTTCTGGATGCCATGTCTCTTGCTTGAGAGCCCAACTTCTCATATTTATTGATTGTTTTTAGATGCGAAACTTGCATTCCAACTCCTTTTGTCAATTTAACTTCCGCACAAGTTAACGAGGGTGTAGAAAAACTCACCCTACTTTTCATATTGTGCTTCTACGTGAAAAATAGCCTACTCATTAGTCCTGCATTCAACTTTGAAGTGAATCATCATTTGTGGTCAACCTCGATTACTCACTTAACACCCTACTTAGGTGCGTTTTCGTTGTAGTGGAGTTTTGGGGGTAGAGTGCGTAGCCATCCTAAAACGGAGCGAAGACGAAAACGTCGGCTGGAGTAGTTTGTTAGGGCGTGTGAACTTACCATTGCAAAGCCTCTGGTTTTTCCTTTTGCCTTGTAAGACAAACGTGAAAAGCCATATATGAATTTATACTTCCTTCGTATTTGAATTCTACTTCAGAGATTCTGGCAAACACTTTTACATTTGTAACATCTAATACAGCTTTTTCAATAACTTTAGTATATTCTGTAATACTTAGTTTAGTAAAATCACAATCTTCATAAGCGGTAAATGCGTTCCCCACTTTAAGTCGAACGTTAATTGCAATGGAATTCAGCTCACTTTGACCATAATAATGAAAGCTATTAATTATTCTACTGTCATAAGATATGTTTTTAATTTCTTGTTTAAAGTATTTTATGATCGAATTTTCGAGACAGTTAATACTTATGTCTCTTAAACCTATTTCATTTTTTTCCATTTCTTTACCTTTCTATACTCCGATAAATAAAGACCCTAACGCCCTACTCAGCTCCGCGTTGGTCTTTGCTCCTTTTTGGGTTGGTTTGTTAGGGTACGTGGATTTACCATTGCAACGACTCTGGCTTTACCTTTTTCCTTGTGAGCCAGATTTGAAAATCCATATATGATTTTTCATATTCTTCGTATTTGAATTCTACTTTGGAGATTCTGGCAAACATTTTTATATTTGTAACATCTAAGGAACCTCTGAATAATTCCCAGTCAATTTGGTAGTATTAGGCTATCCGTCAAGGCTACGATAGATCATGCACCAATTCACCTTTGCCGAAGCAGAATACAACCTCAAGCGTCGTA
>NZ_JAIVKI010000018.1 GCF_020524905.1 Microbulbifer variabilis
GGTGTGTTCAATGAGCCGTAAGGGAAATTGTTGGGACAACGCACCGACTGAACGTTTCTTCAGCAGCCTGAAGCGGGAATGGTTAACAGGAAATCTCTATCCGACAAGAGAGGATGCGACAGTAGATGTAAGAGCCTATATTGCTTATTACAACTCACGCAGAATACATACAACACTGGGGGACATAGCCCCTATCGAATTTGAGAAATATGCTTAAAGAAGTGTCCGGTTGGAGTTGACCACAACAAATGGCTTAAATACTTGACAGGGGACCATAGTCACTTGTTAGGCATTTTTAATCTCCAAACTCGGAAGCTTTACTTTTGGTATCGGCTGACCCGGCCTCCAACCAGGAGGTAAACTCGGGCCTCTGAGCTGGAACGGTTCTTTTGGAAAGGTGCTTTCTATAAATCGCTTATTTGTAATATTTTCACTAGGACACACTTCGATGACTAAATGCGTAGCTGTTACTGCAAAAGGAGAAATATGTATCCACTCTGGGTACCAACCTTTTTCATTTAGAAGTGTATCAATCACTTTCTCAGACTCTACAAACAATCTAGTATTAGGCAGCTTAACTTTACCCAGCCCAGGCTCCCACTCCTGATCATCAGTATCAAAAACGCGATAAAACAAAAGCTTATCTGGAAGTGGACCGATGCACGACTCTTCATTACATCTTTTTACGCAGCGGGCGACCTCTTCTAGAAACATTTCTAGAAAAGCTTCCTTCGTAAACGTTTCTTCAATTAGTTTCATAGCTTTACGCCTAACGCCGCCATAAAACGCGCGACGCAAGGAGCGTCGTAGGCCGCGCATTTTGCGGCCGATTTTTAATGGCCTTGTTATAACTTTTGTGGGTTAGAAAACACACAATAGAACACCCCAGACAAAATACCCCAAAGAGCACCTGCCAACAAAAAGGCTAAAGGTAAACCAGTGGGTAACAAAACAAGTAAAGCTATACCGCCACCTATGGAACCAACTACCGGCACTTTGAATATATTACGCTTAGCTAGCTGTGGATGAATGAACAGTGCTGCTAATAAAGACAGCAATAGGGCTACCGGAAACCCTAGCGCTACGACAGCGAAATGGATATCACTGCTGTCTGCCGGGCTAATTCCAGCAATCAAATAGCCTGCCAAGACTGTAATAAGCCCTCCTGCTACAGGCGCCAATACTATTGCAGCTTCACGTTTCATACTGAGTTATAACGCCGCAAGCAAAGGCGAGCGCTAGCGAGTCCAGCCCGCAGGGCGATTTTGCCTTGCTTTGTTAATTTTTGCCTAGTTCCATGTGCAACAGGGGATATGGCTTGCCTTGACCGTCTAGTGGAGAACGACCGACAATATTGAAGCCCAAATGCTCATAGAAGCCTAATGCTTGCTTATTTTGTTCGTTGACATCCACCTTGGTAGCGCCTTGATTTTTGATGGCGTGTTCCATTAGTTGAGCACCCACGCCTTTTCCTCTAGATTCTGGTGAGATGAAAAGCATTTCGATATTTCCTTCATGAACGCCGCAGAATCCATGAATTTTTCCATCATCATCTTTGGCACATTTCAAATCTACAGCATCGAAATATTGTTCTAAGATCAAAGACTTTAAAGTGATTATGTCTTCTTCCTGAAGAAAATCATGGGTAGCCCGAACTGAGGACTCCCAGATTTCTATCAGAGTTTCATAATCTTTCTTTTCTGATTTCTCAATTTTCATAACTTAACTCGAATAAGAAATTTAACGTTGCCAGCAAGGGCAGCCGAAGCGAAGCGTAGGCTGTCCAGCCCAGCCTCCGGCTGGGCGATCTTGCCTGGCCTAGTTATAGCTGGCGCGCTCTGAACGACCTACTTGCTCTCTGCCAGCCACCTTTGGCTGGCCACTGCCCGATAAATTTACAGGGAAAAATACCATACTTTCCCTACCGATTAACTAACTTACTGGCACTCAAAGATGGCGCGGCTGGCTTGCAAGGCCTGCTGACTTAAAACGAAGGCACTTGAATGAAACTGCGGTACCAGGTGGTAGAAAAACTCTTTGAAAAAGTGTGCCCAGTTAGAAATCGATGCTTGTAGCAACTACAAACTATCTAAAAATTGACCGCCACAATAACGCTGCCATAACCGGCAGCCGGAGCGCAGCGTAGGCTGTCCGGCGCCGCTAGGCGCGAAGTTCATGGCCTTGTTAGAGTTTGCTCAAACTCTATTCGTACTTTGTCTCCAGAAACTAGAGGGAAATTCGATTCCATATGGGTTTCAATGTAATTTCCATTTCGAATCACTTTCAAAATGACCCTTTTAGTCCGATGCTTCTTCTTTGAAAGCATGTGATTATATAAAAGGCCAATCTCTTCATGGCTCAGAAATTCCATTTTGACGTTGTACTTCTGACAATATTGATCCACTGCCTCTGAAAGAGTGCACGGTTCAACAGAAAAAGGACGTTTTGGAAAATCTCTTTGAGTCCGGCCATTATAAAAATCAATCTCTGACCAGTTTTGGTTGGCCGGCCCTTCAATTTCTATCATGTTGAACTCTAACGCCGCCAGCAGGGGCAGCTTACCTTGTGCGCGTTTTGCGCGAAAATTGGAGCGCAGCGACCGCGCAAAACGTGCACAAGGTAAGCTGTCCCGCGGAGGGCCGAAGGCCCGGAGCAAATTGCCTGGCCTTGTTAAGCTTCTTTGATCTGGTGGACCGAATCACACCAAATCTCCCCCCAACCTTCATCCAGGTAATCAATTTTTACATTGCCATACTCTTTTTGAGAGTCGGTATCTTTAGAGACGATTAGATGCTCTACGTCCATTAATCTTGAGAGGTTATCTATACTTTTTGGTGCTTCGAAGTACAGATTGACCTTTTTATTTTCGCTCTCAGTCTGAACACTAAAAGATAGTGGCCCCTCTCCGCCTTTGCGCTCAATGGAAACACGAGTAACTACCCACCCTGCACCAAACTCATAGAGCTTTTGTTCCTGGCTCATATCGTTCCCACGGAATACTTAACGTTGCCAACAGGGGCAGCCGGAGCGTTTGCGTGCGAAGCGCGCCGCGTAGGCTGTCCAGCCTAGCCCCACAGGGGCTGGGCGAGCCTGCTTGGCCTAGTTATGGGGCCCCATTGTGTAATAAGTAACCCTGAATTATCCCATAAAATAACACGCCCACCACAACACTACTTGGGACATAGTAACGAGCGTTGTTTACCGGTAAAGCCGCCGTCAATAATGCTGAACAAACTGCTGAAACCATAGCAACACCAAACCAATTTCCCTTTAACTCTGGTGAAACTGCCCAAAGTACATATGCCATGGGAATCAAGCTTGAAGCAAAAAGACAAACCATGAATTTCCAAAGATATACACTTAATTTTTGGTCTTTGTGAATTTGGCTCAATTTCTAGCCCTATAACGCCTACAGCAGGGGCAGCCGAAGCGTAGCGTAGGCTGTCCCTCCCAGAACCCGTAGGGGGCTGGGACTTGCTGCCTGTGTTTGTTATGGATGATTAGCATCATGATAACTCAATCATCCCAGGTAAAACCAGCTTCACTCAAGCGGTGCCTAACCTTGCTAACTTTTAATTCATCAGACTTACCAGATGATTGCGATTTATCAATATCTCTAGTTAGGTCAAAATAGTTCGTTCCTAGAAACTCTGAAAGTAAAGTGGCTAGGTTCCTATTTGAGTACTCACCGTATAGAGTGTCTATCAAAGGAAAGTACTCGTCATCCGTAATCCCATTTGGAAAAGCTGATTGTAATGCCTTTAAGTCATTCTTAATAAATTCTTCCATCACTAAATAGCCATAACGCCCGCAACAGGGGCGACCAATGCTATGCACGTTTTGTGCGAAACTGGGAGCGCAGCGACCCGCACAAAACGTGCATAGCGTTGGGCGTCCCGCGGAGGCCCGAAGGGCCGGAGCATTCTGCTTGCGCTTGTTATGAGCGCTTACGAAGTGCACCTTTTACTCCACCTATTTTTATGGGGCCAAACCTTCTGAATATCTGGTCCACCAGCAGTGGCAGCACGATAAAGATAACGAAAACGGCAAACCAGCTAAAGAAAAAAAACAGGTAAAAGAACGCTGCAGTCCCAATTGCCGATGCAACTATTGTCTCTATGAGATTTGCCCACCAAGTTTGATGAAAAATAGAGACGCATTCCGAGCATACATAGTTGTTACTAAGAATCGGAACACTGAGGCTCTTTTTGGAGCAGTTTGGGCATTTCCTTTTAAGCATGCTCGATTAGCTCATAACAGTGTATTCAAAAGCAGCTGCAATATATCACCCTGCAACATATCCCAAGATCAAAAAACCACCAAATCCAGAAAAAGGCTTACAAATCAAGGGGTTAGAAATATCTGACATAGATACACTCAAGTGGATATATTGCGGCTGCATTATATCTTGTTATTTTGTTGCTTTTGATCACTGTTGTAAATCATTAAAAATCAATAAGTTAACGCTAATCTTACCGCGGATATGTGCACCTGCTTGCGATCTTAGATATCGGCAATAGTTAACGGCAGTAAATTCCGTACATAAAATGGCAAAGGAAACCAACACTTATGAGACTTTTGCAAGTGGATTTAGCCTTGAATGCATAAGTTGGCTGGAATATTTTCGCTATATCCGATCGCTTCTAGGAAGGTCGCTTTAAGCTCCAGGCACAGCTAGATGGAAGAAGTGTCCTAGCCGCCCATAAGGCCTAGCTTGATCTTCTCAGCCGATTTGGTGGAAGGTTCTGGCCACACTGCCATTCAACGGCGTATTCGTGCTGCGATCTTAGTGAGTAACTCAATGACTTGTACCGCTTGTAGACCGCAAACCTTACATTCCTCAACGCAATGAGGTTTTGCCCTAGGCCAGCTGCACAAACGCCTGATACTGACTCAAAAATACCCTCCCAGACAACTTCTGCAAAAAACTACTTTTCTCCAAACAATCCATCACTGGCCCTTTCACTTCGGAGAGATGGAAGCAAACCCCTCTATCAGCCAGATTCGCATTCATGGACTCCAAAACTTCTAATGCACTCCAGTCAATCTCATTCACTGCACTACACATCAGAATGACATGCTTCACCTGTGAGCTATTAGCTAGGCCGCTATAGATACGCTCTTCCAGTACACCGATATTAGAGAAAATCAAGCGGCCATCTACTCGGAAGGTGAGAATCTCGGGAACAGTTTTTACCTGGTGTCGGTGAATATTGCGGAAATGCTCAGTGCCCTCCACCAGGCCCACTTCGGCGATATGGGGCTTGGAGGCTCGATAGATAAATAATAATAGGGATGCGGCAACACCACAGGCAACGCCGGGCTCGACACCCATTAATAGGGTAACGGCGATTGTCAGGGTAACGGCAATAAAATCTGCCTTGGCAAAGTGCCAGGTTTTACGCAGGATGGAGAAATCCACCAGGGAGAGAACCGCAACAATGATGGTGGCGGCCAGGGTGGTTTTCGGTAGGTAATAAAGAAAAGGGGTCAAAAAGAGCGCGGCTAAGGCGATGCCTATGGCGGTAAACAGGCTGGCAAATTGTGTCTGCGCACCTGCAGCATCATTCACTACCGAGCGGGAAAAGCCGCCACTCACCGGGAAACCACCAGAAAGGCCGGAGCTGATATTGGCCATGCCCAGGGCAACCAACTCCTGATTACTATCCACTCTTTGTCGGCGCTTGGCTGCAAGGGTTTTGGCCACTGATATGGATTCTACATAGCCAATAATGGCGATCATTAGTGCAGGAACAAGTAAAGATTGCAGTAGCGGCAGTGTTAGCTTTGGCAGTGATAGCGGTGGTAAACCGGCGGGGATAACGCCTACCAGTGCCACCTGGTGAGCTTCAAAATTTAGGACAGCGGATAAGGCAATGGTTGCCAGCACGCCCACTACTGGGGCCGCTCTGGCAAACAGTTCGGCATTATTGCGAGATAAGCCCATTTTCTCCAGCCATTTTGCAGCAAAGGCTCTGGCCCAATAGAGAAAAACCACCACCCCCACTCCAGTGATCAAGGCGAGGCTATTGGTGCTTTGTAGGTTCTGCCATAGCGATAGCAGTAACTCCGGTGCAGTATCACCATGGGCGGCCACCCCCAATAAATGCCGCAGCTGGCTGAGTGCAATCAATAATGCGGAAGCAGTAATAAAACCCGAGATCACTGGGTGAGAAAGAAAATTCGCCAGCATGCCGAGTCGCAAAGTGCCCAGCAGAAAAAGTATTCCTCCGGAGAGCAACGCCAGGGCGGCGGCTGCACTCAGGTAATCTACCTCACCAGTAGCGGTGACCTCTCCCAGGGCGGCGGCACTCATCAGTGAGATCACCGCGACCGGCCCCACAGATAGAGTACTGCTAGAGCCGAAAATACCGTAGACCACCAGCGGCACCATGCTGGCATAGAGGCCGACTTCCGCCGGCAGCCCCGCTAACAGGGCATAGGCAAGGGATTGGGGAATCAACAGTACCGTGACAATTGCGGCGGCGAGCAGATCGCGGTTTAAGGTGCGGCGGTTATAGGATTGAAAAGTAGTGAAGATGGGAAACCATCGGGAGAGTTTCTGCATAACCATGGTTTACCTTCCGCTTTTTCTCTTCACGTCGTCAGTTTCATCCGTATTGTCAGGGCATATGTCAGGCATATAACTGCGGCACCCTCTAACAATGCATAACGGTGCCGCAATCTTTGGTATGTATAAGCCAGCCATTAAAGCGCCTTAATTAGGTGCTCGATTAATTAGGGCTCGATAAGTTAGGAATCGATAGCAACCAATGCGGCGCTGACATCAAAACCTGCTGCCTGAGCCTGGCTATGCAATTGTTTTTTATCGGCACCCATTAAAATTTTGGCCCCGGCCCAAACCTGGCTGGAACGATTACCGGTGCGGCAAAATGCATGAATTTTTTCACCGCTCTGCAATACATTGCGAAAGGCCTCGCAGTCCTCCCGGGTCATTCGCCCACGGGTAAAAGGAATCGCAATAAAGCGTAGGCCGGCATCCTGAGCGGCCCGCTCCATAGCTTCGTAACTGGGGTGTACGTCACTCTCCCCTTCCGGGCAGTTGCACACCACCACTTGCACACCACTCTGTGCCAACGGTGCCATCTCTTCACAGGTAATATGTTCAGAAACGCTCACTTGTTCATCTAATTTTTTAATATTCATCGTCGCCTCGTTGTGACTGCGGCCCCAGCTAAACATGGCTGCAGAGTTCGGTTTACTTGGATTTTTTACAGCTGATTTAGCGGCACTTTTAAATAGACTGTGCCGTTGGATTCTGCCGGAGGAAACTGACCGGCACGAATATTGACCTGCACTGAGGGGATAATCAGCCGCGGCATGGGCAGGCTGGCATCGCGTTTTTTACGGATTGCCACAAACTCGCTTTCGCTAATGCCATCACGCAGGTGGATGTTTTCCCTTCGCTGGGCCCCCACGGTGGTTTCACACTCGTGCTCCCGCTGGCCCTGCGGTGGGTAGTCGTGACACATGAACATGCGGGTTTCGTCCGGCAGGGATAATATTTTTTTCACCGACAAATACAGTTGTGCAGCATCACCTCCGGGGAAATCACAACGGGCACTGCCCACATCGGGCATAAACAGGGTATCTCCTACAAACAGGGCATCGCCGATCAACCAGGCCATATCCGCGGGGGTATGGCCGGGGCTATAAATCACCCGCGCCTCCAACTCTCCCACCTGAAAATTTTCACCGTCTTTGAACAGGTGATCAAACTGGCTGCCATCGGCAAGAAACTCCCGCTCCAAGTTAAAAACCTCGCGAAAAATCTTCTGCACCTGGCAAATCTGCTCGCCGATGGCGATGCGCCCACCCAACTGCTCTCGAAGGAAAGGCGCCGCAGAGAGGTGGTCGGCATGGGCGTGGGTTTCCAATATCCACTCCAGAGCGAGGTTCTTTTCCCGGATAAACGCCACTATTTCTTGCGCACCCTTGTTGCTGGTACGCCCGGATGCCGCGTCAAAGTCAAGCACGGCATCCACCACTGCGGCCGAGCCACCGTCCCTGTCGTATACCACATAGCTCCAGGTTTCGGTCTCCCTATCGAGGAACGGCCGCACCTGAGTGCTTTGCTTTACCTGCGGCATTTTTTGCCCTCCAAATTCACTACCCGATCAATATACATTTTGATAATATGTAAAACAATATATTATTAACTTGTAGATTGTTGCCAGGCCAAATTTATGCCCGACACCACAAACCTCGACTTAAACAAGATGCGCGACTCCGCCGGCCAGGCCGCGGCCATGCTCCGCTCCTTGGCCAATCAAGACCGACTGCTACTGCTGTGCCAACTCAGCCAGGAAGAACTAAATGTAGGCGAACTTGAGGAGCGCCTGGGTCTTCGCCAGCCCAGCCTCTCCCAACAGTTGGGTGTTCTACGCCGCGAGGGGTTGGTGGATACCCGCCGGGAGGGTAAACATGTTTACTACCGGGTAGCAGACTCACGGGTTCTGGCACTTCTACAAACTCTTTATCAACTCTACTGCGCGGAGTAACCCCATGACCATCGATTGGACTGCCTTCACCCCGGTCACGGCACTCGCTGGCGGCGCCCTTATCGGGCTCGCCAGCGTCCTATTACTGATCTTTAATGGCCGCATTGCCGGCATCTCTGGTGTTTTAGGCGGCCTGCTGGAAGGCAGCTCCGGTATCGGCTGGCGCCTGGCTTTTATTATCGGCCTACTGGCCGCACCGCTGGCTTGGCAACTCTTTGCCCCCCTCCCCCCCATCAAAATTGAGGCGGGCTACCCCACCCTGATCGCCGCCGGCCTGCTGGTGGGCTTCGGCACCCGTTTGGGCTCCGGCTGCACCAGCGGTCACGGGGTCTGTGGCCTGTCCCGCCTCTCACCCCGCTCACTGGTCGCCACGCTGGTCTTTATGGCGGCGGGCTTTGCCACTGTTTATGTTGTGCGCCACCTGCTGGCCGTTTGAACGAGGATCGAATCATGAAAACCACTGTGACTGCGTTGCTGGCGGGCTTGATCTTCGGACTGGGCTTGCTGTTATCCGGTATGGCTAACCCGGAAAAGGTATTGGGCTTTTTAGATATTGCCGGCGCCTGGGACCCTTCCCTGGCACTGGTTATGGCGGGCGCCATCGCCGTCAGTCTGCCCGCCTTTCAATTATTTAAAGGGCGCAAAGAATCCTTACTGAAAGAAACCTTACAGTTGCCAACCAATACCCATATTGATCGCCGCCTGGTGATAGGCGGCCTGATGTTTGGTATCGGTTGGGGGCTGGCGGGCTTCTGCCCTGGTCCCGCCCTTGTGGCGAGCGGTGCCGGACTGGAAAAAGCACTGATATTTACTCTAGCCATGCTGGCCGGCATGGGCATTTTCAGGCTGAGCGCCCATAAGATGATCCCGGCGCGAGGGTAAGGCGGGCACCTGGGTGCGGTTGGCACTGATAACCAGCGCCGCCGCAGCGGTCTATCTTGTTGAATCAAGATATCGCCACGACGACTAAGAAGAAAACGGCTAATCAACAGAAGCAAAATATGCGTGTGCAGCAACTGATTCCCCTCTGGCTAAAACGCTACCAACCCAGGTGGCTGATAGGGGATGCCGTGGCTGCAATCCTCGCCAGTATGATGTTGATTCCCCAGGCTCTGGCCTATGCGGCACTGGCCGGCCTACCGCCCTACTTGGGACTTTACGCGGGTCTGCTGCCTCTGGTGGGCTATGCCCTGTTCGGCTCCAGCTCGGTACTCTCTGTAGGGCCCGTGGCAATATTGGCCCTGATGACCGCCTCCGCGCTTGCCCCCATCGCCACACCCGGCAGCGCCGAATATATTAATGGGGCCATACTGCTGGCCCTACTCAGTGGAATAATGCTGCTATTGATGGGCTTCCTAGGCCTTGGCAGCCTCTCCAATCTACTGAGCCTGCCGGTGGTCAATGGCTTTGTCTCCGGTGCGGCAGTGTTGATCATCGCGGGGCAAATAGCTCCGCTACTCGGCATTAAAAGCGAGGGGCACACAGCCCTGGAAATTTTGCTAAGCACGATTGATAACGGCCCATTTAGCGATCCGGATGCAGCCATAATGGGGCTGATTGCCCTATCCAGCCTGATTATCGCGCGCCTCGGACTTCCCTTATTACTGCGCACCCTGGGTGTTGAAGCCACACGGGCAAAATTGCTGTCGCGCCTGGCCCCCATGCTGATAGTGCTCCTCTCCATCGCCCTCACCGCTATCTTCCACTGGGAGCTGGATTTGCCCGTAGTGGGCGAAATTCCCGCGGGTCTACCAGACTTCACCCTACCAGTTTTTAACCCCTCCATGATTTACGAGCTGTTGCTGCCGGCACTGATTATCGCCCTGCTCGGCTTTGTCGAGAGCCTCTCAGTGGCCCATACCATCGCCCTTCGACGGGGGGAAAAGCTCGATGCCAATGCGGAATTGCGCGGCCTCGGTACCGCCAATCTTCTCAGTGCCTTTTCCGGAGGGTTTGCGGTAACCGGCAGCTTTGCACGCACCGCGGTGAACGATGAAGCGGGGGCAAAATCACCGCTAAGTGGCATTATCGCCGCAGTGTTGATAGCCCTGGTACTGCTCTATGCCACCAAGGTGTTTACCGAACTGCCGGTGTGTGTGCTGGCCGCAACCATTATTGTGGCGGCAGCCAACCTGATTGACCTGCGCGCGCTGGCACGACACTGGCACTACGACCGCACCGATGGCCTGGCCATGGGCGGCACCCTACTAGGCGTCATACTGTTTGGCGTGGAGGCGGGCATCGGCCTGGGCGTGGGGCTCTCTTTCGCCACCCTGATTTGGCGCGCCAGCCGGCCTCATATCGCCGTGGTGGGGCGTGTTCCTGGCACCGAGCACTTCCGCAATGTGCTGCGCTATACGGTAAAAACCCAGCCGGACATTCTCTTCCTACGCATTGATGAAAATTTGTTTTTCAGCAATATCAGCGCGGTAGAAGACCGCCTGTTTGCAGAGGTGAAACGGCAAAAGAGCCTGCACGACCTGGTGCTGATTCTCTCTTCGGTCAACCGCATCGACAGCACCGCCACCGAGCGCCTGCAGCAGGTCAACCAAGACCTGCTGGAGCGCAATATCCGCCTGCACTTAGCAGAAGTTAAGGGCCCTGTACTGGACCGGCTGGGACGCTCCAAGCTGCTGCAAGAATTAACCGGCCGGGTATTTCTCTCTGCCTATATCGCCGAACTGGCCCTGCGCCATCACAATATCAGTGATGATGATCAACCCAGCGCTCCGCCCTCCCCCGCCGATCCCACTTGACCCGTCACTTGGTTAACTTGTCTGCCAGCGCCAATTACTGGCAAAATATCCAGTATTTGGGCGAAGGACACCATGGCTGGCGATACACTGACACAGGAACAGCGGGCCATTGCGGATCACTCCGGCGGTCACGCCAAGATTATTGCCGTGGCCGGTTCCGGCAAAACCACCGCCCTGCTGCACTATGTAAAAAATCGCCTGGATGCCGGCATCCCCGCCGCCCAGCTGCTGGTATTGATGTACAACCGCAGCGCGCGGGAGGATTTCGAGCGCCGCATGGGTCAGCTGGGCAGTAACCACGCCCCTGCAGTGCACACCTTTCACAGCGTCGGCTACCGCCTGTACCAGCGCATGATCGCCAACGGCCATATCGCCGCAGCCAACCTCAGCCCCCTGCCACAATCCAGCGTACAGCTGCAAATCTGGAAAGCCATCGAGGAGTGTGCTCCCACCCATGAGCTAGAGGAAATTCGCGAGCGCAAGCAGTCGGAAATCGAGGCCGCAGAATTTTTTATCGACTACAGCAAAACCCTTCTCTGCGGTGAACACAGTGCGCTCAAGGAACTAAAACTCGGCGACGAATACAGTTATTTTTTACAGGTATTTCGCACCTTCGAAGACTGGCGTCGAAGCAAGGCAACCGTAACCTATGCCGACCTGATCTACGAACCGGCGAAATTACTCCATGAAAAACCGGAGTTGGCACAACAATACGGCGGAAATTATGAAGATATTCTGGTGGACGAGTACCAGGACATCAATGAGATACAGCACTTCCTGTTGCGAGTACTGCACGGAGGCAATGGCAATGTGATCGCCATTGGCGATCCCGACCAAACCATTTATGAGTGGCGCGGCTCCAAGCCGGAATTCCTGCTCAAATTATTCGACCAGGATTTTCCGCCGTCTTACATTTATCACCTGAGCCGTACTTTCCGCTACGGGCACCAGCTGTCCCTGGCCGCCAACCACTTTATTGAGAACAACCGCGACCGCGCCGAGATTTTTTGTGTCTCCGCCGATGGCGAGCGGCAAACCCCCATCGAACTTGTGAGCACCGATAAAGAGGGGCGCTGGCTGGTAGAACACCTGCGCCGCTGCCAAAAGCAGGGCCAATCTTTGGCGGGTATCGCCATACTGGTACGCCTCTGGTCTATTGCCGCTCCGCTGGAACTGGCGCTGCTGGCCAACAGCATTCCCTACCGCTCCGCCAGCCGTAACACGGTGCTGTCGCGCCGTGAACTGCGGCCGCTGTTCTGGAGCCTAAATATCGCCTCGGGACGTTTTAGCGAACTCCCACCCAAGCGGCGCCAGCAAGGATTATACGAATGGCTCACCGCGCCACATGTGCGCATCCCGCGCAAAGTACTCGAACCTCTCTGTGCCGCCCTCGCCACTCGGGAGAAAGGCTGGGGCAAACAACTGCTAGCGCAACTGCCTGAGCCCCTGAGCAAACCCCAAGCCAAACGCCTGCGCCAACGAGCGGAGCTTTTGATACAGATAGAGAGCTGGCGCGGCCACGCCGGCGAGCTGTTGCGCCGACATATTGGTGAGCTAGAGCTTCTCAGCGGTATTGCCGAAGACGCCTTCACCCGCCAGCAGGGTGAGGAGAGGCAACAGACTATTCTGGCCTTCTGCCAATACCTGGATACCCTTAAGCAACCTCCGGCAGAAGCCTTGGCGCACCTGCAGGAATTACAGCGGCAACACCGCGAGGGCGAGCAGACTGCGGCGGAGGCCATCCAGATCACCACCATGCACCAAGCCAAAGGGCTGGAGTGGGACCAGGTCATTATTCCCACCCTCACCCAGCACAATATGCCCTACCAGTCCCAGCGGGATTTCAGCACCCCCGCCTCCCTGGAGAGTGAGCGTCGCCTGATGTACGTGGCCATGACACGGGCAAAGTCCAAACTGTTTCTGCTGGCCCCCACCGAGGAAGCCAAGCGCAAAGACCCCGAGGCCGCACAGCCCTCGTTATTTATCGACGAAATGCGATTGCCCCTCAGCCAGCTGATGGCGCAATGCCTGCGCGAACGCCCCGAACATATCCATACCGATATCCCGGTCTCCCGCCAAGCCCTGCGCTACCTAGAGGCCTGCGACTACAACCCAACACTCAGCGCACCCGCCGCCCCCATACGCAAGCCCACCCAAGGCGAGGCCTTACGCCACAACAAGCTGGGCCAGGGACGCGTTTTAAAGTGGGAGGATCAGCGTGTGGAGGTGCAGTTCAGTGATGGCAAAACGCGACGCTTCGACTGGGACACCCTGGCCCGCTATTTGGTGTAGCGCTTGGCAAGGTCAGAATGTATGGGGTAAGACAATGATTTGTAACGATTTTTTTAAGAAAACAGTTGACTTGGGTAAAGCGTCTCTATAATATCCGCACCCGTAACGCGCTCGTAGCTCAGCTGGATAGAGTACCTGGCTACGAACCAGGCGGTCGGAGGTTCGAATCCTCCCGAGCGCGCCATACAAGAAAAAGGCTTATGTCTCGCGACATAGGCCCTTTTTGTTTTGCGGCACCCAATAAATAACGAGTTAGCCACCCGCAAGTTGAATCCCACAAACCTTCACCACCACCATAAATCGCTACACTCAGATAGCCTTAGCCAGCTCATAGAAAACGCCCACTGTCACCCCGATCTAGTCATCACCAATTAGCCACAGGCTCTCAGTAACTTCAGGTAGATACCTCTCCTTATATCTGCATCTGTCTGAACCAGAAAGATTATGACAACCTTAAAGCACCAGAGTCCCCCTCTATAAATTCACACTTACATGTGAAGTAAGCTGTGAAACTCCAATGCAACCTACCTCCAAGATAACTTACCCTTAGTGGCCCACCACAGTCATTCACAGGAGCGGCACTCAGAACAGGCCACTCACTGGAAAATCTGCGCTTCAAGAACCTCCGCTGCCCACTTTTCACTCATCTTTAATACATGCAAGGGGCCCTTACAGTAGATGGGTGCAGATTTAGGGGTATAGATTCATTTCTAAGCCACCCACGAGCCGTAAGCTAAAGAGGTTTTAATATCCAAGTCTTGCTCTATCTATCAGAATCCAAGAGCAGCCTCCTCTATTTCTAGAAGAAAATTGATGATTCTTTGATTAATAAAGGCTTCCCAAAAAGACATAGAGCAGAGAAAATAATGAATTATAAAGAAGCTACTCTATATCTTCCTTTGAACACCTGTGCCAACAAAAGATAACTTTGATCTTCAGAGTCTTTTTTTGTTTGCTGCAAACCTGGAAGCGCTTTCGAATTATAGAGAAGAGTGATACAGAGACCCCTCTTTTGAATGAACTGTGATGTGCTGCACTTAAAGGTTGAATGCAGGTAATGAAGATTTATGGATATACGAAAAACACATTGCGAAAGAATCCGTCAGAACTGTCTGAGGCCACGCTCTCAGCAAACCCGGTAGAGCTTCGCGAACTTGCGGATTTTCTAGAAAAGTGCGCAACCGAAATAGAACAGCAGGGCTCAAATTGGGAGCATGAGCATTTTCGAAGCGATGACAATAATCTTGATACACTATCGCTCATTATATTTAATTCAGGTGCCGAGCAGTAATTCATACACATAACAAGGGTTTCCAGTCGACACCCAAAGCTGCATGTTTTTTGTGCAAGGTCGAAAAGTTCCCATTCTTGTCCAAACCGCGCTCCCCTTCGGGCGCACCTGAACCCGGTTGATGAATTATCAACTGATCTGAGATGTATATGAAGAAAGTATTTTTTGCACTACTCCTATTATCATTATTTGGCTGCGCTACTCCCAAAGGCCCTTTTGAACGACTCACTAAAGCCGGGGAGTATGAGGTGAAGGCGGATGAAGCTAGAGAGATGAATAGATATTCCGAAGCGCAAAACTATGAAAAAAAAGCAAAAGCACTTAGGCATGAAAAACCCTTTAAGAAAGAAGATGTAGCGTTAGATGCATTTGAAGTGCTCGTAAATTGGATTTTTGGCAAGGAGACAAAAGAGGAAAATCTTGGATGGCAGTAAGATTCACAACAAAGACACTCAGCAATAACCACAAAAAAAACAAGCGTGGCTGGGACGCCCAGCCTCCCCTACGCTTCAACGCCTCCCGCTAACGGCATTAACTTATGGGAAACATATGAGCATAATTTCATCTTTCTATATTTTCCCATCAAAGCTTCAAGACAAACTTCTTGAGTCTGCAAAGGTAAAGATAAACGTAGAGAAAAAACTATTTGGTTTAATCAAATGTAAAACCAAAGATTTCTCAGGTTTTGACAAGTTCCTCTCTGAATATACAAATGAGCAAGAAGCTTATCCCATGAATGGATCAATCATGGTAGACCTTCTAGCTACTATGGAAGATGAAGGGCATAAAATTTTTGAGTATTCCCTAGAAAAATCCAATAAATTAGGCGACTTAGTTCAGTCATCAACTGCTCTATTTGACACAAAAGGTGCAAATAAATTTATATCTTCATTGAAGAACCATGAAATAAATATTGATACAATTAAATAACAATATAATGAATACAATATAGATTATTCAGAGATTGATCTTGATGACACATTTCAGAAAACAAAGAAACACCTTATAACCTGGCTTAAATCAATAAAAGACAATGAGACTGGACTGCTTATACTCGGCTAACAAACCAATGACCCACGTTTTTTTGATACCTGACAGCTTATACTTCACTGCGCTTTAGCAGTGAGCTATTGAAGAGCTATGCATTTCTAAAATTCAAGATAGGAAAAATTAAATGGTAACCTGCTATTTGAGATATGTGATAGATCCATACAAACTCGAAGAGTTCGAGAAATACGCAAAAATGTGGATTCCTCTCGTTAACAAGTTTGGCGGTGAACACAATGGCTATTTCTTGCCATCTGAAGGTGCTAACAATATTGCTTTGGCATTATTCACTTTTCCCAGCCTCGCGGACTATGAGAGGTATCGGCAAGATTCATTCAAAGATGCTGATTGCAAAGCTGCTTTCCAGTATGCGAAGGACACAAAGTGTATTCTTAACTATGACCGCAGTTTCTTTAAGCCAATTTTTGAATAGCAAGTATATGTACAACAAGATGCGCAACCGAACTACAGCATTTGTCACCTCTATTCTTGAAAAAAGTGACAATCACCTCCGGCACCTGCGCATGATGTCACAAGAAAAAAGGCATAATGGATGAAGTGCGGGCAGTAAAATCCAGCGAAGCTATTACGGCAGGAGACCTATACTTTATTGAAAGTATAGAAAAAGGTAAGCGATCAAGGCCAACTTTTGAGGAGGGCTTCCCAGTAGCATACCCAAATCGCTTTTTATGCCATGCCGCTAGCAGAGCTCGACAGCAAAGAGCTCTAAGTGTGATTGCTTTGCAGCCTTAATTGATTGCTCTCTATGGTTGTGTGTCGTAAACCATTACCCCTTCTGGTATTTCATACCAATCTTGTTTTTCACTAACCCAAACATGGATAGCCGGCTTTATAACGCTGGTATCTGCTAGCGTTGAGGGTTTCAGCATAATATGCTGTGAATTGCTTGGGTTGTAATGGTATATATGGTTGGCGCACACTGGACAAAATTTTGCCGTACTGGTGTTCCCACTTTTGGCTAGTCTGCTCCACTCTTTTAATTCGCCATGAATTTCAATGGCATTTGACTCGATCATTGCCGTTAAACTAAAAGCACTCGTTGAAAGCTTCTGACATTGGGTACAGTGACAAGCTGCAACCGCTATTGGTGGCTTTCTAAGCTTGTATGTAACTTGACCACATTGGCATGATCCATCTACTGGATATTCCATTTCATTCTCTCTCGATAGTTCTTTTGTAACTCACGTTTCGCAGACACTAAAACGTATAACCTCAACTCGCGCATTGTGACATACTCCTCCCGGTCGGTCTGTGAGTTGTCCCCCCAATTACTTTCAGCCTCTTTGGTATTTGATATAGGGCTACCACTCCCCTCCCCCTTATAGTGATCAATATTTAGCCTTGAGCACTCTTTTTAATAAAAGTACTTGACGCGCCATGAGTAAATCTATATTGTCCGCACCCTCAACGACGCGCTCGTAGCTCAGCTGGATAGAGTACCTGGCTACGAACCAGGCGGTCGGAGGTTCGAATCCTCCCGAGCGCGCCATTTCTAAAGGGCTTGTATCTCCGGATACAAGCCCTTTTTTTATCCCTCCAAGCCTTTCCTGCCAATGCAACCACGGGTGCCGATAGCGGGCGTAAAACCATATACTACGATAAATTATTAGCGAGTCTTGGTTTCGGTTTATCTTGATTCCTTGACTTTTTAAAGGTAAGAGTGGTTTGCAGTTTTATGCTCAAGCGTGCAGTGCTAGCCCTATTTTCTATTCTTGCTATTTATATTGCCGCCGCTTATGTCTATAACAACTATTTGACCCAATCTTTAACTTTTAACCGATCCCCTTACGAACCCAAGCAATCAGAAAGCCTCAATTATCTCAAAGATAAAGACACCCTCAAAATATTGATCATTGACGGCGGCGGCATCAGGGGGTTAATCCCTTTATATGTGATCAATTATATTGAGAACAGGCTAAACAAGCCGATTAGTGAGGTTTTTGATATCTATAGCGGGGTATCCACCGGTGCAATTATTGCCAGTGGCATCAATATTCCTGAAAAATATATTCCTGCAGACTATGCGGGGCATGATTCTGCAACAGAATACTTAATCCAACTCTATAAAGAGGAAAGCGATTACCTGTTTTCTTCTCCCTGGTATCATGATCTCTTGTCCGGCTGGGGGCTTTTTTCCCCTTCATTTCTGGGGGAGCGCCTTCATCGGGTGCTGGAAACTCATTATACAAAGTCTCTTACTTTTACTGACTTAAATAATTTTGTCATTATTCCTGCTCTGGATATTCACAGTGGCAGAATTCACCTATTCCAGAATCGTGGAGATGCGGTCAGACAACTGCCCACCAACAGCTTATACCAGTTAGTGGCTGCTGCTGTCAGTGCTGAAACCGTCTTCCCTCCTGTAGCCTTCAGAGCAGCTGAGCGCTCTCGGGAGCACAGTTATTTTGCCGATGCCGCCATGGCTATGAATAACCCTACTAGCTTAGTGTTACTCAATATCCTTGAGAAGTTCCCAAACAAAAAATATTACGTACTTATTTTAGGGGCGGGTTCTCCACCATTGGTCAGTGCGCAAATGGATTATAGCGAGCTAAAAAACTGGGGGCGCATCCGCTGGATTCAGGATGCTTTCAGTAGTATTTATAGGTTTATGGACCGCCAGCAATTACTCGCACTGGATCTCGCTCAACTATTCTCAGATAGAGAGCGACTGGAATACGATTACTTGAATATTGAAGTCACTGACCCGTTCGTCGATATCTTTGACTACAAATCTCTTCAATATCTAGAAATTCACGCAGATCGATTAATTGAAGAAAATCAGCAGAAAATGGAAAGAATCATAGAGCGACTTAACCTGCCTGATGAAAAAAATTCTAAAAATGACTCCCAAACAAAAGCGCCATCCCATTGAGGTGATATACCTGGCTTCCTAGTGTGGGCTACCCCAATCAGCAAGTTCTAAAAGAAAGAGTCCGCATAAGCAGCCCCTCAGAATAAGCCATAGGCATATTCCGACTATATCAGAGAGCCAACACCATTCTGGGCGGAGGAGTCCTAGCTCTACAAGGCAACGCGCACTTCACTGCAGGTATTAGCTATAGATATTCTTTATTTGATCGCGCTATATATGCTGGCCTCATCGGTATACAAGGCGCTTTTTACACAATCAGTAATATTTAACACGGTGCCTATAGCAAGAAAAACATAAAAAATTTTGAATCTATGCAGGAAAAAGAAACAGTTTAGATTTTAATTATTGAGGGAGGCGGTATTCGAGGGTTTATCCTCCTTTATGTACTTCAGCACCTTGAATCCACTCTTGGCAACCCTGCCCATCAACTATTTGATATCTATAATGGCGTATCAAGCGGAGCAGCCATTGCCTCTGGAGCCAATGTTCCCATTGAGCCCATCCTCATCTATCGTGGAAGAGCACTAAGAGCCACAGATTATATGATCAAAATCTTTAGGGAGGATGCCTTTTATCTTTTCTCCTCTCCCTGGTACCACAAGGCATTAACGGCAGGAGACTTACTTTCTCCCGCTTTTTTGGGAGATTGTTTGTATCGAATTATGGTCAAACACTTCACGGAGAAACTCAAATATACAGATCTGGAACACTACGTAATCATTCCAGCATTTGATATCCGCAGAGGACAAGTCCACCTCTTTAAAAATTGCGGCCTTTCGACCACCTAACTACCTATCAATGCTCTCTATCAGCTAGTTACTGCTTCTCTTAGTGCAGAAACAGCCTTCCCTCCCGTTAAGTTTAGATCACCCTTTGGAGATGGAACACACCACTTTTTTGCTGATGCCGGTATAGCGGTTAACAACCCAGCCAGCCTGATATTACTTGATATCATTCGCCAGTTTCCCAACAAAAACTATTATGTCCTTATTTTAGGTGCCGGGAATCCCTCTTTCCGCAGCGCAGACACCAGTTATAACCGTCTCAAGAATTGGGGACGCTTACGTTGGCTTCGAGATGCCTTTTCCAGTAATCAGGCCTCTATGGACAACCAGCAGATTTTTGCTCTGGAAATCGCCAAGTCACTCAGTGAAAAAAGCCGTATAGAGTATGATCACCTCGATATTGATATCACCAACCCTTTTGTAGATATCTTCGACTGACACAGTCATAATTCCCTGAGGTATTATGCCGATAGGCTTATTAGAGAGAACAAACGCTCTTTGGATCGAATCATTAAAATTTTAGATGGCTAGACGCAAACTCTCCCTCTCCCAGCTTCACAAAATTGTCTTTATTGACTATTTCAATTTTCACCTTACTATGCTGGAGTAAATCTCCAGGAACTACCAGCTAAACTGGTACCTTCAACCAATAACGCGGTAAGGAGACATACTCTGTGGAACTACTTATAAACTGGTTACGCTTTCTATATCGGGAAAGAGCCTTCTTCACTTTCTCCTGCAGTCACAAACGATCATTACAACAACTTTGGATTACTTATGCCGTTAAAGGATCTGGCCTTAGCTTGTACTGTTGTTATCATTTGGGGAGTTAACTTTTCGGTTATTAAAATTGGACTGGAGGAGCTTCCTCCCATCCTATTCTCCGCACTTCGATTCCTTATAGTTGCAATTCCGGCCGTACTTTTTATCCCCTTTCCCAAAACCTCTCCGTGGAATCTACTGGGTGTCGGTGTCTTTCTTGGGGTGTTCAAGTTTGGGCTACTCTTCTTCGCCATGAAAGCGGACGCCTCTGCAGGAATTTCGTCGCTGATCCTTCAGGCTCAGGTCTTCTTTACCATCTTACTGAGTGCAATTTTATATAAGGAGGCAATAGGCCGATATCAACTGTTGGGTATTTTCATTGCAATGGCCGGATTTTCACTGTTTCTCTTCAGCAGTGAGGGGAGCGTAACTTCATTCGGCTTGGTTCTGTTATTACTTGCCGCTTTCTTCTGGGCCCTGTCGAACTTGATCATGAAACGCACTCAGGGCGTCAATCTGTTGCACTTTATGGTCTGGGTATGCCTGGTGCCTCCCATACCTCTTTTTACCCTCTCCTATTTTCTGGAGACTCAAGACCCTTTAACTCTGATTATTAGTACCAATGCGAAAACCTGGCTTTCCCTCGCCTTTGTCAGCTATATCTCTACATTGATTGCCTTCGCGATCTGGGGCAAGCTTCTGAGAGCCCATTCTGCGGCAACGGTGACCCCTTTCGCCCTATTGATCCCCGTGGTGGGCGTTATCACTTCCAGTATTATTTTGGACGAAAAATTAGAAACCATAGAGATCATCGGCTTTACACTGATTATGGCTGGGCTTATATGCAACTCTCTATATAGTAAGTTATTGGGGCTGGTAAAAGCCTCAAGGCAAGCTGTGCAAGTTCCACCAAAGATTTAATCGCTTGGTCGGGGTGCTCAGTAAGAGAGCACCCCCCAAAGGAGATTAGACGATCTCATATTTAAAGGTGTACGGCGCAAGCTGTTCCGCAAGAGCGCCATCGAGACTGGAATCCCCTCCGGTGGTAACCCTGGCAATAGTACCAAGCACCTTGTCCTGCTCTACTTTTACCTGACTCTCGGTAATGGCTGAATCTGTTCCCTGCACCAATCGATCAATAATGTCCTGAACACACAACCGGATTTCTTCCATCTCCAAAGCGGGCTTGAAAATCTTGCCAACCGCCGTAGTAGGGAGTCCCGCTCGGAGCACAATTTTTCTGGGGATGGCCGCCCGCTCGGTAATATTTTCTTTGGCATAGGCAGTAATTTCTTCAAGCAGGGCTCTGGCAGAATCATCCATAACAACCTCCTGCCCTCTGACTGTCAGCGTGCTCATCGCTTCACCCGACAGCATGACATAAGCGACGGGAACCTCTCCCGCATGTGCATCTGGCGTACCTACTGCTGCAGCGATAGCAACGGAAGGATGTCGACAGAGGACTTCTTCTATCAATTTGGGCTCAATATTATGCCCTCCCCGTACTATCAGCTCTTTTTTACGGCCTGTGAGCCAAAAATAGCCTTCTTCATCTTGCCTGCCCAAGTCTCCGGTATTCAGCCAGCGCTGCCCTTGATCATCCTGTACCCAGATTCCCTTATTGTGCTCAGGGTTGAGATATCCATCGAATACATTGTCTCCTCGAATAAGCAAATTGCCGATTTCATTGGTCTGGCTGTACCGAATAAAATTGCCCCGCTCATCTAGCTGGACACTTCTCATCTCTTGTAGCGGTAAACGCAGTCCGATGGAGCCAACCTTCTTGGTGCCACGAGGTGGCGTGAGACTACTAGCACAGGTACCTTCCGTTAAGCCATACCCCTCTACGATTTGCACGCCGGTTATGCGCTCAAAAGCATTGAAAACTTCAATCGGCATAGGTGCCGCGCCACACAAGGCCATTTGCAATGAGGAGATATCACACTGATTTACTGGCTGCTGCAACAAAGTAGAATAAACTGTTGGCACAGCGCTAAAACTGTTCACTCGATAGAATTCAATAATGCTCCAGAAGTTACTAAAAACACCCTCACCCCGGTAGCCCTGTGGAGTCATTAATACCACCTCACAGCCGTTAATAAACGCTGCAAGCCCCGTCACGATTGCCGCATTCACATGAAATAGTGGCAAGCCGCACAGAATAACTTTTCCGGGCCCCATAATATCGCCGGCGACCAAACCAATACTTTTTGCATTCGCCAATTCATTCCCGTGTGTATGGGTGGCGATCTTTGGCAGCCCTGTTGTACCCCCGGTACAAAATAGGGAGGCGGTGTCATCACTCTGGATACTACGTTTAAAGTTCAAATGGCTAGATGGTTGCTGCTTAATCGCCGACTGAAAGGGTATCCGTTTTTTGCCTTCCAGTGATTTCAGCCGCCTGCGGTATTGATACTGTATTGCACTAGCCGCAATGCCTTTAAAGCCTCCGGTGTGATAAGCCGGGTCCACATGAAAGATACTTTTTACCTCGGGTAAATTCGGCAAAATATTCTCAACTTTTTCACAGATATCAGTGCCCGGGAAAGGACTCAAGGTAACGATGGCTTTTGCCTGGCTATGCCGAATCAGCTCTTCTATCTGTTTGCCCTCCAGTAGCGGATTGATCGCCAATACTTTAGCGGCTGCCTCCGCTCCCCATAGTACATAGTGGGTTTCTGGTAAGTTTGGCAGTACAAATGCGACAGTGTCATGCTCTTGAATACCGACACTATTGAATAAATTGGCAGTTTGGACAATACGCTCAGCCAGTGTTTGATAGCTGATCTTTACTGGTTTTCTATAATCTTTGCCTGAAAGAAAAAAAGAGATCGCCGTTTGCCGGGAATAGCGTTTGCACGCAGCCATTAATGCTTCAAAAGTATTTCCGCTAAATTTCTCCGAAAAAGCTTTTAAGCTGGAAAAATCTTGCCCTTCTGGCTGCTTACCTGTTTGCAGGTAGACTTCCAGAGCCTCAATACCTTTCAAGGTTGAAGTGGACATAATATTACTCCCTGACTGCCAATCAGCAGATGGTTGTATTGAATTATTTTTTACTTTGATGCTTAGACTAATTTCATGTTTGGAAAACGACCGCAAGCCTAGTTTAAGTGCTTGGCAAGCCATTCTTGCTCTTCTCCGGGTTCTGGCATAACCGCGCCTCCCTCTATCACCCAACTGGCGGGAACATCTATAAGATCCACTGTACAGCGAGCGGAAGAACACTCTAAAACCTGGGAGGCCACTTCGATAAAGCGATTGGCTAGAGCTGACTTGATCCTATCGCTGCGACCTGCGCGAATGGAACCCAGGATATGGAGACTGTTCTTTGAACGTAAATGAACGCCTCGACTAAATACAACCTGTACAAATTGTGCGGGTGCGCCAGTTATTGTGCAGTGGGCTTCAGTAACTCCAGAGACCAGAGCCTGTTGCTCAGGAGCAGATAATGGGCACCGGGTAGAAATCGTATAAAGCGGCATTTTTGACCTCTCATAAATTGATATGGGTGTTGAAATGACCCGTGGCGCTTTTGGATCTCACTAAACGCACCAGTGTTTTGGCTATGTAGGCAATTTGCCGCAGCGGTGACATACGCTTGCGATTTGCGCTTAAGAATTCCCTGCTGAGCGATTGGTCAGGCGCCGTAATAACGACTTCGTTTTTGTTGACCCCTGTTGCGAGGCACCACTGCTCCAGCAGTTGGTATAAAAACGGGTGTCGCAACTTATTTGATGTTCCATCAGGCACTGGGGCCATCAAGGTGGCCACCGCCGATGTCTTCCCCTCCAAAAAGGCTTGGTTTGACGGAACCTCCATCCATATCACCCTGGGCGTTACCGCCTGATTTAGGTGTTCCCGGTAAGCCCGGCCTATGACTTGCTCCAGGGCTTGCTTGTTGAAGCTCGCTCGCGAACCTTCGACCAGAGAACATAAAACGATAGGTTTGAAGTGCATGACACACACCATAAGTTGCATTTTGGAACTAATCTAATATAAATAAGTTCCAAAATGCAACTTAATCGCGCGGGTTATAGCTAGAACCTTCAATAACTTATGGCTATATAACGACCTGATGCGGCCTCCTGGGAAGTTTTGTTTTGGAACTAACTTGTGAGACCATGGCACCTTGAACAACCCTGGAACGGCTATGAGCGACAGTAAACCCGCTGTTCAATGTGGGATCGAAGAGGCACTTTCTGTGATCGGCGACCGCTGGAGCCTGCTGATTGTCCGCGATGTGCTGAGGGGCGTTAATCGATTTGACTCATTGCAAGATAGTTTGCAGATATCCCGAAATATCCTCACGCAAAGATTAAGTAATCTGGAGGAAGCCGGCATCTTGGTTAAAGCGCCCATTAAGTCCGGTGCGCGGCGTATGCTCTACAACGCTACCCCAAAGTGCCTTGCACTAGTCCCCGTCTTGGTCTCTCTGATTGATTGGAGTACACACTGGTCTGAGAAAACCAATGCACGCTGGTCCCGAGTGATTGATAAGAGAACCGGAGAAGCTGTTAGGGTGGACCTGGTAAACAAAGAGGGTGAGCCGGTATCCTTGTTGGATCTGGATTTGAAATATTAAGAGCCCGCTTAAAACTAACGATCTCAGTTCAACCTGTACCCCGCCGAGACTCTAGCTTCCTTCCCCGTGCCGACTCCGCATACAGAATCCTCACTCTGACTGCTTGCGGCTAGACTGGTTTTATCGATCGATAAATACTGCCAGCCATCCGATGCTTCTTTATTGTGATCACTGTGGCCAAATCTGGGATATCAAGGATTCCGCACTTATTCCGATACGGGAAATCCTCCGCGCCTTTCCCGATCGCAGGATCAGCGCGAAGCTGATTAAAGCCTTAAAATCCGCTATTGGCCTCCCTATGATGGAGGTAAAGCGCTTCGCATGTCACAAGACCTTAAAGAGCGGCCGCTGCTTCGTCTGCAATGCATGCCTGGACAATATTCCAGTCCTCATCAAAAACTGCAGCAGCTGCGGAGCGCTGAATCTTGATACCCCAAAGAAACAGGACCAGCCGCCTCCTTAAAAAATACTCTCTTAAACATCTACCAGTGGCAACGCTTCCCAGCGTGTGGTGTAGGCGGGTGAGCGGTAAGCCTGGCGCATTTTCCAGTGTTTATGTACCCCCTCAGCACCCAAGAAAAGGGTGCCGCGGCCAAAACGCTGATTGACCCTATCGAGGGCCTGCATCATCTCCCCGGCGCGGGCCGGCTGACCGACAGTGAACAGATCCCCCTGCCCCAGAGACCTAGGCACCAGCTCTACCAGGCCCACACCGGCTTTCATAAAGCGGCGGCCCGGGCAGTAAAGCTCAGCTATAGCCCCCTTGGCCAGACTGGCGATCAGGCGGCTATCATCGGTAGCATAGGGGCACTGAACCAGTGTACTGCGGCTGTAATAGTGAGGCTCGTGGGGTGAGGTGTGCAGAAAAACATGTATCGAAGCCACCAAGCATTGCTGGCCGCGCAGCTTTTCTGCCGCTCGACTGGCATAGAGACTAATTGCCTGCTGAATGGGCTGCAGTTCGGTTAGCTTCTCCCCAAAAGAGCGCGTGCAATAAATCTGCTTTTTTGGCGGCGGTTGCTCCTCCAGACTCAGGCACGGAACTCCATTTAACTCCTCAATAGTTCGCTCAATATTGATATTGGTGTGCCGGCGCAGGATCTTGGGATTGGCCTGCGCCAGATCATAAGCGGTCTCTATACCCAAGTGCCCCAGCCGCTTTGCCAGGCGCCTACCAACGCCCCAGACTTTATCGACTGGCATACGCTTTTGCAGCCACTGCCACTTCTGCGAAGTATCCAGAGCACAGACTCCATTGCAGCTAGCGATTTTCTTCGCCGCCCGGTTGGCGAGTTTGGCCAGCGTCTTACTCGGGGCAATCCCCACCCCCACCGGCATACGCACATCACGCCACAGGGTTGTGCGAATCCGCTGGCCGTAATCCAGCCACTGCTCTTGCAGCCCATGCAGGCTGAGAAACATCTCATCGATACTGTACACCTCCACTTCTGGACTGAAGCCCTTGAGGGTTTCCATCACCCGGTGGGAAATATCACCGTACAGCGGATAGTTGCTGGAGAAGATGGCCACCTTATGCCGCCGCAACAGGTGTTCAATCTTGAAGAAAGGCTGCAAATCCCCAATCCCCAGCGCTTTGGCCTCCTTCGAGCGCGCCACCACAAAACCATCATTATTGGAGAGTACCACCACCGGCCTACCCCTTAAGTCGGGCCGGAATATCTGTTCACAGCTGGCGTAGCAGCTGTTGCAATCCACCAGTGCCAGCATTCAGGAAGGGCGGTGGTAGCGGATAGAGGCTTTAACCACCCCTTCAACAATAAGCTCCTGCCCCTCCCAAACCGGTATCGGCGGATAGCGGTCGTTGGCCGATAGTAGCCGCCCATGGTGACGATCCAGCACCTTACAGGTGAGCTGGCCATCCAGGGCCACCACCACAACATCACCGTGTACCGGCGTCAGTGAGCGATCGACAACCAGGAGATCGCGGTCGAAGATCCCCAAGCCCTGCATGGAGTCGCCATTGGCGCGGGCCATAAACGTGGCCGCTGGATGAGTGATCAAATGTTGATCAAGGCTGAGACTTTTCTCTTTATGGTCATCCGCAGGGGATGGAAAGCCAGCGGCAACACCGTGACTGTAGAGCGTCACTCGTTTCATAAGATTCACCGAATACTGTATATGCATACAGTTTATGGGCAGTTCGCCAATTCCGGCAAGAACGATGGCTGACCAGCGGGCCGCCAGCCGTACCAATATCAGGTCCACGCCAAGCCCCGTTGCGGACCTACAGGCTTCCCAGGTATGTCAGCTTGGCAGCTTGGCTGTGTGAGATTATGATCCGCGCAGCGGGCAGGGAGTGATTAACGACAAGGTGTGCCCCGCAACGGCAACAGCCCCCTCTCCCTATGGGCACGGTACGGAGACGAGACAAAAATATGAATTTAATCATAGCGGCACTGATCGTAGCCTCTTATTTTATCTGCATGAGGCTTAGCTCCTCCGCTATCAGCCGATTTGGGCAAACCAGGGCCGTCAAGCCCTATCGCCTCAAGTACATTTCAAAGACCATCAGTATTGCTCTTTTGGTGTTTCACCTGGTCCTACTGATCAGCGCCCTGGGATTTGAATACACCCAGGTTTCCATCTTCCTCTCTTCCGTGTTTGCAGTAATTGGCGTGGCGCTTTTTGCCCAGTGGTCGATATTGAGCAACATCACCGCCAGCCTGATTATTTTCTTCGGCTTTCCCTACCGGGTTGGCGACAAGATTCAGGTGATAGACAAAGACGATGACATCTCGGGCACGATTGAGGAAATCACGCTGTTTCATGTCCTGATCAGAAGGGGCGAGGAGTTAATTACATACCCCAACACTTTAATCCTGCAAAAAGGCGTGATTAAAAACCCAGGCAAACAGCTAACGGAAACTCCAGCAAAGCTGCCGGAAGCCAACCAGGCCGAAGCGCAATAGATTTCTCCTTCTCCCTGCCCTTATTTCTGGGCAGGGAGTTCTTGACGGACAATTCTTTTCCCCCGGATTTCCACATCAATCTGGCCTCCTTTAGCCCTAATAAGCCCCTCCTCGTCCTCAACTGCCTTGAAAATAACAAGCAGCAAACCCATAGAACTCTATTAAAGGCACGGAAAAGCTCTCACCACTTCCCATCCTCAGTGAAGCGATTTGCTTCAACCGTCTCAATGGTTAAAAATGCGCAAGATTCAATGAAATTGGCTTTAAGGGACTGCATGACCGATACCCTGAAAGATATACTCCACTTCATACAGGAAATGGGCCTAAAAAATGGCCTGTTTGTCGTGTTTTTCATCTTTGCGCATTATTTATTGTTCTGGATGTACAGTGGGCGATTGAAAGATCGCCAAGTTGAAATTGATCGATTAGCAGCAGATAATAAAGAGTATCGGGACAGGTTCCTCAAGCTGATGGATAATGCCTTTTCCTATTCTCCGCCCACTAGAAAAGTGGTCCCCAAGAAGCCAGTTAATGAAAAGGAGTTTGAGTAGTGTTCTCCATGTTGCTCGCGATTGCTCTTGTCTTCATTGCAATTCAGATATACCGGCTTTTTGAAATAAGAAAGCATGACCAACACCTGTTCGAATTCTGTCAATTACGGAGAGATACCATCGCGTATCTCTCCAATTCCTATGAGCACCTATCCAGAACAGATTACATTGCCCTCAGAAAAATCAATGATGCCCTGAGTAGCATCATAGCCGGGTACAAAGAGCACAAAACGGTTGTCTTTAATTACCGCTTATTTACCGAGTACTTGGATGAACTCAAAGCTTTTGAGAAAAAAGCTGAGAAGATATCTACCGGCAATAAAGATATTCAAGATCTACTTAAAAGAATCCACTGCTCTATTTTCAAAGCCTTTCTGGCATTTACTCCCCACCTCAAATCAGAACTGGCATTCTCCCTGGTGATAAAAGTGATTTCCCTTGGGGTGAAGGCTGGGCTCAACTCCCTGAAGGACTACTTACAGCGTCTCAAGGAGGCAAAGGTCATGGTTAACACCTTCAAGAGGTCTACCACACCCTGTTAGTCCCCAGCAGTCTATTTGGGGGCCTGTGCGCCCCCTCCATCCCACCTTTTCTACTTCCACCATTTCCACCCCTCTCTCCTCTTATCCTCACCTCCACGAGCTCGCTCTCTCCATGGGTAATATTCAGCAACTTTGATCAAGTGACACGGACACACAGAATTTAGAATACTTTTAAGTAGAAAAGGCGGTATCGATGATGAGGTATAGGGAAAGGTTTGCGCAGGTTCTGCACTATATCGAGGTCAACCTGGACTCCGACCTGGATATCGACAAGCTCTGCCAGTACGCCAGCTTGTCTAAGTACCACTTTCACCGGCAGTGCTCCGCATTCTTCGGGATGCCGGTGACCGCTCTCGTCAGGCTATTGAGACTCAAACGGGCGGCCTATCAACTCGCCTATCGGAACAAAAAAGTGGTGGATATAGCTCTGGAGAATGGCTATGACAGCCATGAAGCCTTTACCCGAGCTTTTAAGAAACTCTTTGGCAAGAGCCCTTCAGAGTTTCGCCGAAGCCCAAACTGGGAAATTTGGCATAAACACTATGAGCCAATAATGATGTTAAGGAGCCAGTTAATGGAAAGTTCCGCTAGTTACCAGGTCGATATTATTGAATTCCCCGAGACCCAGCTTGCCGTTATGGAACACCGGGGCGCAGCCCACCTATTGGGCACAACCATCAGACAGTTTATTCAATGGCGGAAAGCTCAGGGGCTTTCACCGAACAACAGCAGAACCTTCAACCTAGTTTACGATGATCCAGCAACCACACCTCCCGATCAGTACAGGTTTGACGTCTGCTGCACGGTAAAAACCTCTACCGACACCAATGCCGAGAATATAGTCAACAAAGTGATTCCAGCTGGGAAATGTGCGGTCATTAGACACAGAGGGAGCGATGACTCAATCGGCACAGCCGTTCGATACCTGTACTTTCAGTGGCTGGATTCTTCAGATTTTACACTGCGTGAATTTCCAATGTTTTTTGAGAGAGTAAAGTTTCTTCCAGAGGTGTCGGAAAGTGAAATGATCACCGATATCTTTCTGCCCATAGAATAATATCCCCCCAGGGAAGCAGAAAGCAGGATACAAAAAAAACAATCTGTAAACAGATAAAAAGCTGCACCTGAAAATCCTTAATGGAATAGCCAAAGATAAAACTATCGCCCTATCCTGTACTCTTTAGGATATAGCTTTAAAGAATGCTATGGACTTAAAGAGTACAAACAGCTTATGAAAGCTCGGCATCTATCAGCCATTATTGCTTTTCTTATTATTATTTTTGTGAGCTTAGTGTATTTATACAATAACCGCCTCACACAGAGCACTAAGTTTGATGCTTTTCCGGTTACGAGTGAGTTTATTAAAACTAATGAAGGTCTCAAAGACAAAGAGACCATTAACATTCTGATTGTAGATGGCGGCGGTATCCGCGGATTGATCCCACTTTACGTAATTCAATACATAGAACGCCAGACTGGTAAACCTATTGAGGAACTGTTTGATGTTTTCAGTGGCGTCTCAACGGGGGCCATTATTGCTACAGGGGTCAATGCGCCCTATCTACCCGCAGACCTACACGGTCCTAAAGTACAAAATGTTCACTCTAAAAGCGATAGGATAATTCAAATCTACAAAAATGAGAGCGGTTATATATTCTCTACCCCTTGGTATCATAAGCTATTGACAGCTAACGGTCTTTTTTCGCCCCGCTTTATAGGAGAGCGACTGAGCAACACAATGGAGAAACACTACACAGATGAAATGAAGTTCACTGACCTGAATAATTACGTCATCATACCCTCCCTTAACATCCATACAGGCCAGGTAAAACTATTTAAGAATCGAGGCCAGGAAGTTACTGAACTGCCCACCAATACGCTTATCAACTTGTAACGGCAGCCACTAGCGCTGAGAGCCTATTTCCTCCTGTAGAATTTATGACTATAGGAAAGGACGTTAGCCACCGTTACTATGCCGATGCCGGCATAGATGCGAACAATCCTACCAGCATCATTCTTTTAGAAACCATCAGGGAGCTCCCTGGAAAAAACTACTATGTACTGATCCTTGGAGCTGGCACATCGCCTTTAAATACTATGGAAACCGACTACAGGAGCTTAAAAAATTGGGGAGAAATAAGCTGGACTCAAGATCTTATATCGAATGTACAAAGATCTATGGATAATCAACAACTATATACTCTGGAGATTGCCAGATCACTTAGTTATAAAGGTCAAATAATTTACAACTACTTAAATATAGAAATAATCGATTCCTTTGTTGACCCATTTAATTACAAAGACATCGACAAGCTGAAAATTTTAGCGGATCGACTTATCAACGAAAATCAGGCTGAATTAGATCGGGTAGTACAGAAACTCAAGCAAAGAGGCTGATGATTTGCCCTTACAATATTGGCCAGCGAGTAAAGTTTGTTTTTCAAGGGGATAAACAATATTGTTTAGCGGTGAACCTTTCACCTGTGCGGCAATTAGCATGGCAACTGGAAATTTTACGCTGGTAATAGTTACACTCTTAATACTATTAGGTACCTCCTCTTCCAGCCTGGCGAGCAGCCTCAATGAACAAGAAGCTCGCAAGCGGTGCGTAAGGACCTGTAAACATGTTTATTACCGATGCCTTGGAAATAATAGGGAGATATCAGCTGATTGCGTTAGCGATAAGAGGTTCTGTGATTTTATTTGTTATGACGATAAACTCTATTATCGCGAAAGCGACTACCTGAAACGACTACACAGAAGAAACCGATGGGAGAATCGATGGAATTAACGTCTATACGACTGGCAGGAACATCAATACATAGGCACTAAAAACTGTGACCAAAAAATAAAGACCAGACAGAAAGCGGAAACTGATAGAAAGAGCTAACTAATCAATTTAACATCAAAAAAATTACTCAGAAAATCACCTTTCACCAAGCCCTCCTTCTATCCCGCACACCCAAATAATAAATTAATCTAATACACTTAACTATCGGCCGATCTTGTTGAGACCTCTTCATCAGGTACTTTATAAACAGTTCGCACAATGTATCCAAATCGACTTCCCTGAACACCAAGCCTTACCGTATCTCCTGCCTCGACAGTATCAAAAAAACGTTTATTTACACACGTAGAGTAAGTCTGACCATAGTCAATACTGTAGCAAACATGCCACAACCGACCTGTCCTCACCTCCTTGCCGGCAATACCCCTCTCAATGCTAGTCTCTTCGCCAAACGTAATTGTATAGTATGAGGGGATAGCATAATGAATCACACCCCAGGTAAGTCCGTAGTACATGAAATAAAGCAGAGCCCAATAAACACCTCGAACTACAATATTCGATCGGCTTATTTTGTTTGATGGATGTCTATCCAAAAGAACAGGTAGAACCCAAATCGCAGCCAATATCCAAACAACTACACCACCATAGCCTGGATCATCATAGAACTGGTATCTACCAGCACTAGTAGACCCCATCAATAAAAGTACTATTACTAGGGATATCAGGGTGTAAATCTTTTCTTTGCCATTGGCACCCTCACGAAAAATCAATTTCAAACGAAAACCTCACCAAGAAACAATCAAAAATACAACTGGCTATCGAGCTTATCCAGCACTCCCAAAAAATTGACCACAAAGAACGAATTTCATACAGATATGTAAGAGAAGAAATACAAAAAATAGGGAGGCCAAAAATCAAACATCACCTCCCTAAAAATCATCTAAGTATCCAGAAAGCTTTTAACAGCCGTAATACCTTTATAAGCCATTATGCCCGCCTGCCGTATAATAGTTTCCTTATATTTACTGAACGTCGCACTTTCAGCCAAGCGATGATCAATACAGCTCATCATATTAATAACCTTCGCAGTGTGGCTCTTATAGATTAGAGGACCCTGAACCACAGAGTAACCGAAACTTTTTAACCCTATTAATTCTCTGCCAGTAACCCTAAAAATACGATCCAAAGGATCACCACTTTTATAGCCCTGATTAGCAATAGTCGAAGAGGTTGGCCGGGAAACAAGTTCTACTTCAGCCTTTGCATGTACAGCACCCAATATCCATGAATCATTTAAAATAATCGACCAGGTATTAGTTCTCAACACCGATCCATTATCTCTTGTATTGGTAGGTCCAAAAATCCTTAGGGCTTCATGTAAGTCCTCAATACTTCCAGCGACGATCTTTCCATCCCTCGTGGTGGCAGCATTATTGTATACCTGCCAGCAGGCTTCGATATGTTGAGCGGTATTATTAGCCGGGTCTAGAAGCCCCCTGACCTCTTTCTTGAAATCACTTTCGGTATACATATATATCCCTTTAAATCCATGAGAGAAAAATAAGTTCCAGACAACATGGCCGAGCCGTGGAATTTGAATCTGCACCAACTGTTATCTTTCCCTATAACAGCCTGCATTTATCATAAGCACCTTAAAACAGGATTTATAAATCCTGTACGTCAGTACCCAATAATTTTCTCCGACTAATCACCTTTGCAGCAACATTCGCAAGAATCTTGGTATACATGAGGCATGTCAGAATGAACAGGCATGAACGGTTATCGAGATTACTTGGCTAGCTCTTAAAGTCAATACACCGAATAGTTTTTAATCTAATAACCAGAAGAGCTTCACACTCTCCATTACAGAGACTTTCCAGCCCCTCTACTCCCTAGACAATACGATTCGATACTTTGGATTACCCGATTTCAAGTGCTTGAAAGCTTCTTCAATCTGGCTCATAGGGTAAATCTCCACCTGTGGCCTGATTTGGTGATGAGCAACAAAATCGAGCATGGTTTCAATGGTTGCCGGGCTGCCCACCGGGGAAGCCGAAATGGAGCGCTGACCGAAGATCATAGGGAAAAGGGTAAACTGAATTGGGTCCACAACGGCACCGACAAAATGCAAGCGCCCTTTTGGCTTTAACGCCTGGATATATAGATCCCAATCCAAGTTGACATTTACTGTAGAAATAATGAAATCGAAACTCATAGAGGCCGATTTAATTTCTTCCGGGTCACGTGAATTTAATGTCTTGTGGGCACCGAGAGATAGTGCTTCGGTGCGTTTGTGCTCACTGGAAGTAAAAGCCGTTACTTCGCAACCCCAGGCATTTAAAAACATCAAGGCCAAATGGCCCAAGCCACCGATGCCAATCACCGCTACTTTAGCGGTGGGTTCAATACCAAACTGCACCAGAGGGTTAAATACGGTAATACCACCACACAGGAGTGGCCCTGCCGAGACCAGATCCACCCCTTCGGGAATAACCACCAGGCTGCCCATATCAGCGCGGGCTTTATCGGCGAAGCCCCCACCGGTAAGAGTGGTAAACCGGGCTTCGGCACACAAATTTTGATCGCCCCGCCGACAATAGTGGCAGGTCTCACAATAACCGGAGTTCCAACCCAAGCCGACAAAAGTACCAGGCTTGAAGTGCCCAGCTTGCTCTCCCGAAGCAAGAACCCGCCCAATCACTTCATGACCGGCAACCATGGGGTATTTGGATACTCCCCATTCATCCTCGATCATGCTGAGGTCACTGTGACAAATACCACAGTAGAGCACTTCCAACTCCACCTCGGTTGCCCCCAGATCCCCCACTTTTACCTGATACGGTTTAAAGGGGCCTCCAGCTTGCATAATCCCATAGGCATTGATGGTAGTGCCACTGGCCATAACTGACTCCCATGGTATTTACTGAAAGATCAACGCTTTGCTTTCGGCTTTAAAACAATTGCCCCGGCTAAATCCCGTAAATAGAACATAAAAAAGAGCCGGGGATTTCCCGGCCCAAGCCAAGTCCTGTGAGGTTGCCGAATATCAGAGGACCCACGAGAAAACTTGGCTAACTCCTGTGAGGGGAATTAATTCAACACGCGATACCCGCGTCCGCGCAGGCAGTTCTTGATAATTTGCTGCGCCTCGGCACCGGCACTACCAGCGCCGGAGAGACCACCCACCAGGGCACCCGCACCAGCACCTGCCGCCGCGGCCCGACTGCTATCGCCAACGATAGCGCCCAGCGCACCGCCAACTACAGCGCCCCCGGCAGCCCCTGTTAAGCCCCGGCGGCCCTGATCGCTATAGGTGGAATAGGCTATCCCCTTGCACTCAGAGAGGTCGATTTGATACTGGTTCATATTGACGCCCCAGGTATCAATTACGATGCCGCCGGCACCAGGTACCTGTTCCGGTTGAGCAGCACACCCAATTAAGAGGGCGAGGCAAAATCCTGCGGTGGCGTTAATACCAGTCTTCATCGGACACCTCTTACAGCCTGAGCCTAGAGATTGCGTGTATGTCACGCTTTTCATCTTTAGGTTTAGCTGTTGGTAGAAGATGGCGCCAGTCGACAGCGGGGAAAAGCAAAGAAAAAGAGCGACTAAAAAGTCAATAAAGAGACCCCATCAGACAAGGGCCGCACACGAGAAGGCCTAAGTGTGTCGTCCATTAATTAAATGAAGAGTGATGATGGCTGTTACGACAACCCTATGAAACATGCTGATTTCTGTAAGTTGAATCTTCAATAACTGTTCTGAAGTAGCACCGAACCCCCAGTGAGTACATCCGGCTAGCACCAGACATAGCCTACTCTGATGGGATAGTCGGTCTTTTTTCGCAGGGAAGACATGCACAGCAGCAAATCACCCGAAGACGCATTGAAAGCGAATACCGAGAAAGCACAGATAAAACCACTGGTATTTTATGGTTCTGTTGTGGGTATTGTACTGTTCTCCCTCTGGGCGATGATTTTTACCGATCAGGCAGTCAGCGTCATTTACGGAACCTTGGGATGGATCTCGGGCAGTTTTGGTTGGTTTTACTTTCTCGCCGTCGTCATCTACCTCGTCTTCGTGATCCTGGTGGCCATCTCCAAATTCGGGGACATCAAACTCGGCCCCGATCACTCAGAACCCGATTTCAATATCGTGACCTGGGCTGCCATGCTTTTCAGCGCCGGAATTGGCATCGACCTGATTTTCTACTGCATCGTAGAGCCCGTGACCCAATTTATGGAGCCTCCTGTTGGCGAGGGCGGCAGCATCGAAGCGGCACGCCATGCGATGGCGCTGACTTTCTTACATTGGGGTCTATCCGGTTGGGGAGTTTACACCCTGGTAGGTATGTCCCTGGCCTTCTTCAGCTACCGACACGGGCTGCCTCTTACCATTCGCTCCGCACTCTACCCTCTGTTCGGTAAACGTATCTACGGCTCTATCGGTAACACAGTGGATATTGCCGCGGTATTGGGCACGGTATTTGGCGTTGCCACCAGCCTGGGGATCGGGATTATCCAGCTGAATTACGGCTTACAATACATGTTCGGCATACCGGAGAGCATAATCACGCAATCGCTACTAGCGGTCATGATTGTGGTGTTCGCCGCATTCTCTGCCGCTACCGGTGTCGAGCGGGGAATCCGGCGGCTGTCAGAATTCAACATGCTACTGGCAGTAGTGCTGATGCTGTACGTGTTGATTACCGGCAAGACGCGATTTTTACTCGACGCTTTCGTCACCAATATCGGCGACTACCTGCAAGACTTTATCGGCTTGTCCTTCAATACCTATGCTTTCGCCCCACCCACGGATTGGCTCAATGCCTGGACACTGTTTTTCTGGGCATGGTGGATTGCCTGGGGGCCATTTGTCGGCTTGTTTCTAGCGCGAATTTCCCGTGGCCGTTCCATTCGCTCATTCGTTATCGGCACCTTGATTCTACCTTTCACATTTATGGCGGCCTGGATGGCCATCATGGGCAACTCAGCCATCGATATGGTAATGGGCGGCGCCACAGAGTTTGGCGTGCAGGCGGTAGAAAAACCCGGGTCGGCCATCTACCTGTTTCTCGAGCAGTTGCCCTGGAGCTTGCTAACCACGATTGCGGTAACCATCCTGTCGATCGTGTTCTTTGTCACCTCTGGAGACTCGGGCTCGCTGGTGCTTTCCAACCTCACTATCCGGCTCGAAGACCCCAATCAGGATGCGCCACCGTGGATGCGGATTTTATGGGCTGCAATCATTGGTATTGTGACAATTGCCCTGCTGATGACTGGTGGCCTTTCCGCCCTGCAGGGCGCAGTGGTGATCATGGGGCTGCCCTTTGCCATTGTCCTGCTACTGATCATGCTGGGGCTGTACAAAGCGTTGCAGCTTGAGAAGCTGAAATCCGCGAGTATGCAGGAGGCTTTATCCGGGCATCTTTCTGGCAGGACTATATCGCGGGAAGGTCATACCAATTGGGCCCAGCGGCTGTCGCGAGCAATCAGCTTTCCAACTTTCAAGCAGGTGGAAGCATTCATGCGGCGCACGATACAGCCTGCGTTTGAAGCGGTGAAGCAGAAACTCGAAGAGGAAGGATACCCGGTCAATATCGTTGATGACGAGGGCGATAAGCTGCACATGGAACTTAACGTGGACCTCGGCGGCGAAGTGGACTTTACCTATCAGGTATGGCCACGGCAATGCTCAATGCCGTCGTTTACCCTGCGGGCGGAGCAACCCCGCTCCAGCTACTACCGGCTGGAGCCACATCTGCGGGAAGGTGGATTGACTTACGATCTTATGGGATACACCCGTGAGCAGGTCATCAGTGACATCGTCGACCACTTCGAAGCACATCTACAGTACCTGCACATGCGTCGTGAGCGCGCGGCACGCAGCACCGGTGAAGAGGGCGAACCAGGGCCAGCCTAGGGCAAACAGATGAGTAATCAGGACTTTGATCAGACTGTTGACTATATCGTAGTGGGGGCGGGCTCTGCCGGCGCTGTGCTGGCCAACCGGCTGACGGCGGACAGCAAAAATAGTCTTTTACTGCTGGAATTTGGCGGTAAGGATAATTCCATTTATATCCGTATGCCTTCCGCGTTTTCCATCCCGCTGAATATGCCTAAGTTCGATTGGGAGTTTTATACCGAGCCAGAGCCGGGGCTGCATGGACGGCGTATCCATCAGGCTCGCGGCAAGGTCATTGGCGGTTCTTCTTCCATCAACGGTATGGCATTTGTTCGGGGCTGCGCTGGAGACTACGAGGAGTGGGTAGAGCACGGCGCATCCGGCTGGGGCTACGCGGATGTCCTACCCTACTTCCGCCGGGCCGAAACCTGTGTCTATGGCAGTGACGCCTATCGCGGCGACCAGGGCCCCATCACCGCGTGCAACGGCAACAATATGAAAAACCCGCTTTACCGCGCCTTTATTGAGGCCGGTACCCAGGCGGGCTACGGTTTTACCCAGGATTACAATGGCTATCGGCAGGAGGGCTTCGGGCGCATGGATATGTCTGTGCGCGACGGTGTTCGCTGCTCGACCGCCCTCGCCTACCTGAAGCCGGTTCTGAGCCGCAGTAACCTCGAACTCAAAATGCATGCCCTCACAACTCACGTGATCATGCAGGGCAAGAAAGCCATAGGTGTGGAATACCGGCAGAACGGAAAAATATTTCGCGCGCGCGCCAATAAAGAAGTAATCGTTTCCGCCAGTTCATTCAACTCACCCAAGTTGCTGATGTTGTCCGGTATAGGTCCGGCGGCCCACCTGCAGGAACACGGTATCGAAGTCGTTCACGATCTGCCTGGTGTCGGGCAAAACCTGCAGGACCACCTTGAGGTCTGGGTGCAACAGGAGTGTAAACAGAAAATCACCCTCAACGGCTGGCTCGGGCCATTAGGCAAGGCCTGGATTGGCATTAACTGGCTGCTCTTCAAACGAGGGCTGGGCGCTTCCAATCATTTCGAATCCAACGGCTACATTCGCAGTCGCGCCGGCCTTAAATACCCGGATATCCAGTACCACTTCCTCGCCGGCGCCATCGCTTACGATGGCTCCAGTGCGGTGAAAGGGCACGGATTTCAGGTACATCTGGGAGCAAACAAACCGCTCAGTCGTGGCTGGGTCAAACTCAAGTCAGCAGATCCAGCGGCCGCACCAGAAATGGTCTTCAACTATTTAGACCACGAAGAGGACAAGCAAGCCTTTCGCTCCGGCCTGCACTTCACCCGTGAGATTTTTGCCCAGGCAGGCATGGACCCCTACCGAGGGCGGGAGATTTCTCCGGGACCGGACGTGCAAAGTGACGATGAGATCGACAATTGGCTCGCAGAAACGGCCGAAACCGCCTATCACCCTGCCGGCAGTTGTCGTATGGGCAGTGATGAGATGGCCGTAGTGGATCCCGAATGCCGGGTACACGGCGTAGAAAACCTGCGCGTGGTAGATTCCTCCATCATGCCAACCCTCACCAATGGCAATCTCAACGCCCCCACCATCATGATTGGCGAGAAAGCTGCCGATCATATTCTGGGTAAGTCATTACTAAAGCCATCCACGGCAGAAAGTTATGTGGCGAGTGGCTGGGAAAGCTGCCAGCGCGAGAAAAAGCCGGAACGCCCTCTGCGCTAAGCCCTACTCAATACCAGGTAAGCGCGGGCATTGGTGGATGAACCCGCAAGTCTGCCTTAGTTGGGAAGATTTAGGATTCTTTTAAATTTAATTTCCAACCCTATGCCAGCTTACATGGCTTCCGGCTATGGCCTTTTACGTGGATGGTCGATGATTGGAGTCTTTACTGAGGGCAAAAAAAGAAGATTCGAAACGAAATTTTCACCGGCGCAGAATAGGCAAAAAGCGTTTGCGATTTACTTTAGAAGCTGCGAGTGACTTTAAAAACAAATCGCCCATCGGTCAGATTTTTGGCAGCCAGGAATGGATCGACACCATCGGTATCGTACCAACGCAAACCCAGAGTGTAATCACTGATTTTCCAGTCAATACCGGCGTCGTAATAGCCATAGTTGAGATAGTCGTAAGAAGATTCAAAAGTTTGCTCGCCAAGATGCACAGAGATATCCATATAGCTGGCCAACTCAAAGCTAAAGGTCGCTTCATAGGCCAGGGAATCAACATTATTGAGAAAGTCCCTGCCAAAGTAGTTATTCGAATACCAGAGACTCGGGCTGATCGTTAATTTATCCACCGTAAAACTAAGAATCAGATAGGTTTCGCCATAGTCGTAATCAAATTCTGACTTCGGGTAGTTATAGGACCAATAGCCAATATTTAGGTTGATTTTGGTTTCAGGGAGATCTCCCGACCACCCGACATAGGGATCGAACTCCATACTGTTACCGGGGCCACCAAAGTCCGTATTGGTCGTCCAGACACCGATATAGAAGCCAATATCGTGGGTCCAATTGAGGTCGCCCTGGACGGTAGGACCATTATTCGAGTTCGAGATACTGCGGAACATATAATCAGAAGCAATTACCAGGCTACCGGCGACAGTACCAAACCCGTCATCTTCGCCATTCTCGTCGTCCTCACCGTTCTCATCGCCCTCACCATTCTCGTCACCCGTGTCGATCTCGCTAAATTCACCCCGCTCATCAACGACCACTTCCTCCGATAGGCACCTGGAATTGAATGCCCCTAGAACCCCGACCAAGATCAGGGCCCGCGCGAGGTAAGCTTTCATTGCCGGCTCCTTGGTGGCGTTGGTGAATAAGGTGACTGAATCAGAAACTACGTTTTAATTTAATAGGCTATGTATAGGTGGCGAGGCCGCTGAATACAAGCTTTGCGCCACCTTGCCCAACTGCACGGCCATTTACCGATAGGCAGGGTTAATAGTGCGCGCCAAGTAGGTAAACCCCGGAAGCATCAGCGCCCACAGAAGCGACAGTAACATCAATGATTGCCACAAGGGCTGGCCAAGCTCTACGGTGCCGTTTAAAAAGGCACCCGTGTAGTAGCTAAAAGGGCCAAAAAAGCCACCTAACAGCGCAGCCAGCCATAAATTACGCTGCATAAATACCAAGCTATAGCGCAGTGTCATGGCGAAATTTAACCACAGACATACCAGCCAAATGGGGGGCCAGGAAATATCATTGAGGTTTTGCAGTACCCCCAGGTGAAAAAGTACCGAGTCCACCCCCACACCAAAAAGAAACACGCCCCCCAACCACAAGGGCTCTCTGCGCAGGTTAGCCACAAAAAACAAGTGAATAAATAAATTGACCAGCGTAAACGGCACAACAATCCAGGGGCGCGCAACGATCACGCATAGGGGCCAGGCAATATCAAACAGCAAGGCATTGGCGATCAAGCGCCACATATCAGCCGATAAGAGCGCGCGGCTTGGCAAAAATAAACTGAGCTGAACTGATCACCCGCTGCATAAAACCACCTTCGCAGTAGCACAAATAAAATTCCCACATGCGAATAAAACGGTCATCAAAACCCAGGTTGCGCACCTGTGGGAGTCGACTCAAAAATGCATTGCGCCAATGCCTCAGTGTGCGCGCATAGTCCGCAGTAATATCCTCCAAACCCACCATCTGCATATCGGTAGCGGTGGCGATCTGCTGGGCGATGACCTGGTTGGATGGTAGGCAACCACCAGGGAAAATATAGTGCTGAATAAAATCGATGTCCTTACGATATTGATGGTAGCGCTGATCCGAAATAGTTATTGCCTGCATAAACATCAAACCATCTTCTTTCAGTAAACGACTACAAATGGAAAAGAACTTGCGGTGATATTCATGCCCCACCGCTTCCACCATTTCAATAGAAACCAATTTATCGAAGCTGCCATCTAAATCCCGGTAATCCTGCAACAGCACACGCACCTTATCTTGCAACCCCTCACGCTCTACCCACTGGCGAGCATACTCGTACTGCTCTGCAGAAATTGTCGTGGTGGTTACCTGGCAACCGGTATGCTTTGCCGCGTAAATAGCCATGCCACCCCAGCCTGTGCCAATTTCCAGCAGATGATCGTCAGGTTTTAATTGCAGCTTTTGGCAAATATGCTCCATTTTGTGAACAGAAGCCTGGTACAAGGTGGCCTGCTCAGAAGGGAACATGGCCGAGGAATAGAGCATGGTTTTATCGAGGAACAAACGGAAAAAGTCATTCCCTAAATCGTAATGCGCGGCAATATTTTTGCGGGAGCCCCTGCGATTATTATTGTTGAGGTTATGCAGGGCGCGTAACACCATGCGGGGCAACTGACTCCCGCGGCTATCCATACTCTCAATCAGGGACATATTGTCGACCATCAGGCGAATCACATCCAACAGCTTTGGAGAGTCCCAGGCATTCTGCATATAGGCTTCGCCCGAACCGATTGTGCCGTTTAACAGTACCTGTAGATAGGCGCTGGCATCCCGAACACGAATATGCGCCCGCACCGCTGCCTGCTGCACTGGCTGACCAAAATGGTAACTAACCTCCCCATCCTCAATCAGCAGATGCCCCCGCTCTATCACTTGCATCTTAGCCAGGACCAGCTTGCGCGCGAGTCGCACCAACCAGGACTGGTTTTCCTCTCCAACGGTTGCCCGTGAAGCTTGCTCTGGATTCATAAATGCTTCTCCCCTCCCTGGATTTTGCCCCTGTCACCGGGATGTGCATAGACAGGAGTGCGCTTGAACCATAACTTCAGTGCCTGCCAATAAATGGTGGCAATCACTTTTGCAGTCATAAATGGATACTGGACCAGAATGCGATTGAGCAGGCCAGCGCTCAGCTCATGGCGGCGCAAGCTCAGTATGGCATCGAACAGGGGACGCTCCTCCTCTCCTTGGCCACATCGATCAAAATTCTGTAAATAGGCAGTGAGGCGATCACCCGGCGTTATGCTTCTCCAGTGGTATCCCTGGGAGATGGGCATAAAGGGAGAGACATGAAAAGTCTTGGCAAAAGCCACTTTCTGCACCCGCGCCCCGGAGCGGCAGTCCAGCACATAGCTGTGGCGCTCTTTCCAGGGGGTATTGTGAACATCCAGTAATAACCAGCGCACTTCCCTACCCTCGGCATCAAAGCAGTAATAAATACTGATAGGATTCATGTTGTAGCCAAAGTAGCGCCAATTGGCGAGCATACGCACGGGCCCTTGCGGGCGCTCCCCGGCAACCGACTCAACCCTACGGCGCACGGCCTCATCAATACTGAATTCCGGATCGCCAAAAAAATCCTCACGCCGAAAACGGGCTAGAGCCCAAGGCTTTTTCGACCACCAGGGAGAGAGTGCACAAAATTGCTCTAACTCCGCCAGGTCTAGATACACCATAAAAACCTTGTAGCGGAAGGCATTTTGGCGGGGGGCAAAGCGGCGATGCTGGACCCAACCGGTGTAAATGGCGCTCTCCATTGTTGCGGCCTCCATTAAGGTTTCCCCTTCACCAGGTTACCCCCAATCCCTCGGCGACCCGCAAAGCGCTGCTCACCCCATCCTCATGAAAACCATTGGCCCAATAAGCACCACAAAACCAACTGCGGTTTACCCCATTAATGCGCGTCCATTGCTGCTGGGCACGAGTGCCCGCGACAGAAAACTGGGGATGAGCATATTCAAAGCGCGCAAAAATCTTTTCTGGAGCGATACGTTCCTCGGCATTCAGGGTGACACAGTAAGTTTTATCTGTTGCCAGCCCCTGCAAAATATTCATGTTATAGGTAAGCACCGGTAGCGCATTGCGCTCGGCACCTAGCCGGTAATTCCAACTGGACCAGCTGCGCCTTTGCTGCGGTAATAAACTGGTATCCGTATGCAATACCACGCTGTTGCGTGCGTAGGGAATGGCACTAAGCAGTTGCCGCTCCAACTCAGAGGCATCTTCAAGACACTCCAGCGCCTGGTCCGAGTGGCAGGCGAACACTACCTGATCAAAACTGAACCGCTCACCCGTGCAGGTCAGCAGTTCCACATTTTGTTCCCTGCGCCTGACAGAATGCACTTTAGTAGAAAGCCTAACCCTGTCGGCATAGGGCGCACTCAGTGCGGGAATATAAGAGCGAGAGCCCCCTTTAATCACTCGCCACTGGGGCCGTCGCACCAGGTTTAGCAAGCCGTGATTGAAAAAGAAACGCACAAAAAAACTTACCGAAAACTCGAGCATCTGCGCCACACTGGCCGACCAAATCGCCGAGCCCATAGGAACCAGATAGCGATGGGCAAATTCTGCCGAGTAACCATTCGCCGGCAAGTACTCTCCCAGGGTCAGGCCTTCATGCAAGCGCCCCTCGCGCCAGTCTCGCGTGGCCGTACGATTAAATCGCACTATGTCCCACAGCATGCGCCAGTGACCGGCGCTTAGAAGGTTGGAGCGTTGAGAAAATAATGTATTGAGGTTATTGCCGGCATACTCATAGCCTTCCTGATCGCAGCGCACACTGAAACCCATGGAGGTCGGCTGGGACTCGATGCCCAGCTCATCGAGCAGGCGAATAAAGTTCGGGTAGGTCCAGTCGTTATACACAATAAAACCGGTATCGATGGCCAGGGTGCAATCACCTTCCTGCACACCGACCGTCGCAGTGTGCCCACCCAGGCGATCCTGCGCTTCAAATACGGTGATTTCGTGCTTGCGGCTCAAAAGATAAGCCGCCGTCAGTCCGGCGATCCCGCTGCCGACAATCGCGATACGCATCAGCTCTTCCTTAAGGTACGAATCCTGCTTATTTTTGTTGTGCAAAAACGAAACCAAAGGGAACGGAAAAATCCCAAAAAACGCAGTGGCAAACTCAAGCGCAACGGAAAATCGATAACAGACTTTCCGCGAGCCAGCCCCTCCTCAATAAATTCCGCTGCCCGCTCTGCACTGATTAAAAAAGGCATGGCAAAATCGTTTTGCGCGGTAAGGGGAGTGTCGACAAATCCCGGACGGACCAGCACGACCTTGAGGTCTGTATGGCAAGTATCCGCACGTACCGATGCCAAAAAGTAATCGAGCGCGGCTTTGGAGCTGCCATAGGCCTCCGCTCGTGGAAAAGGTACAACCGAAGATAAGCTGCCCAGTGCCGCAAAAAGTGGAGAAGTGCTGGCAGCCAGCAGGGGTAAAGCACAACGCAGAGTATTCACTACGCCAAAGAAGTTGGCGTCGAACACCCGCCGGTACATAGCGGTTTCTAGCTGTAAATCATTGTCATATTCACAAGTGCCGGCACAGGCGATCACCCCATCCAGGTGATCAGTTAAATCCTTCAGGCGCTCAAATGTAGAGGCCGTGGCACTGTCATCGGCCACATCGCAATCGAGTATGCGAATGCGTGTGGGAGCAAACTGCTGCAACTCCGCCAGTGCTTCACGCCGGCGTCCGCTGGCAATCACAAAATTATTGTGATCGGCAAGACGCAGAACCAGGGCTCGGCCGATACCGGAACTGGCACCCGTAATCCATAGTATCTTGTCGCGAATTTCCGCCACCGGTCAGCCCTGCCCCAGGCACTGTTTAATTTTGCGCACGAGAGAACCCAGTAGCGGCACCTGTTCATAGACCATCGCTCCCATGTCGTAAAAATCTTCGTGATAAAACACTTTGTCGGAAAAGCGCACCAAACTGCAACCGCGCAAGCGCAACGGCCGACCACCTTTCAAAGACTGGTGCGCATAGTGCATATACCAGGGCAGGCAAGCACTATCCTGGGTAATCGAAGCCTCTTCAAAGCGAAAACGGCACTGGGTGAGCCCACGGCTCATACTAGAGAAATACGTTTTCAGGGCGGGTAGCCCTTCAATCCGGTGCAAAGGATCACGGAATACAATTTTATCGCTGTATATTTTCGATAGCTCGGCGGGGTCTCTAACCAAAAAATCCTGATAATAGGATTGGATTTCTTTTACCAATGTTCGGCTGCTCATCATCCCTTCCACTGTAATCCCCAGCGTTATCCCTATGATTTACGTTAGCCTGCTGACGGCAGATCACAGCGCCAAAATAAAAAAGCCCAATCCATTTGCTGCGCACAAGCGTAGTAAAAGATCGACATCACAGTAGAGAGCGCTAATATGGCGCATAAGCTAAGACACAACGGCAATGGAATTGCGGTGAAAGCTTCCCAGGATTACAAGGATGACTGGAGCAGGCTACTGACGCAGGTTGGCGCCCAGCGCGATCGCCAGGCGTTCGAGCGTGTATTCCGACACTTTGCCCCGCTGATCAAGGGCTTCCACCACAGCCGCAGCACTCAGGCACTCAATGCCGAAGCGGCGGATGAGCTGGTTCAGGAAGTCATGCTCAAGGTATGGCATAAAGCCCCCTGTTTTGATCAGGGCAAAGCCTCGGCCAGCACCTGGATATTTACCATTATGCGCAATTGCCGTATCGATATGCTGCGCCGCAGTCAACGCCACCAAAATCGTGACAGCGATGTTGATGTGGCCGATATCTGGGATGAAAACCTGGAAAACCAACCCCTGTTATTTTTGCAGCACAAACGCAACGAACGTGATATCGCCGACGGCCTCAACGCCCTGCCCGCAGAGCAGAGCCATATTTTGGAAAAGGCCTATATGGAGGGAAAATCCCACAGCGAAATTTCCGAAGAACTGCGCCTGCCCCTGGGTACAGTCAAATCCCGCGTGCGCCTGGCCATGAAAAAATTACAAGCCAGGTTCGTCAGGTGAACCTCGAATGATTCGCCACCACCCGGACGAAAACCTCCTACTGGAATACGCCTCCGGCAGCCTGGCCCGCGGCCCCAGCCTGGTTGTTGCGGCCCATGTACAGATGTGTGCCGACTGCCGCTCCCAGTTATCTACCCTGAATAATCTCGGTGGCTCTCTCCTCAACGGAAGCCCCGCACAACCCCTGCAAGCCAATGCTTTCGAGCGCCTGATGGAGCGCATCAGCCAGATTCCAGAGAAGATCATTCATAAGAGCGAAGATACCCCCACTCCAGTACCGGTTGGCAGGGAGCCGGCCATGGATCACTTGCCCAAAGTCCTGAATAAACTATTGGCCAGCAACCCTAACCGGCGATGGAAGACCCTGACCCGGAACCTGCAAATGTGTCGGCTCAAGTCTGGGCAGAGGGATTACGAGGTGGCTTTTCACTGTCTGCGCAGTGGCAGTGGTCTGCCAAAACACGACCACCGTGGGCAGGAGTTCGCCCTGGTACTGCACGGCAGCTTTTCCGATCACAACGGTATTTATGGGCGGGGGGATTTCGTCTTGCGCGAGCCGGGGCAGGTACACAGACCCATCGCCACTCAGGACATGGATTGCCTGTGCTTTTCTGCAGTCGCGGCCCCGGTATCCCTTACGGGAATCCGCGGTCTGTTCCTCAACCCGCTGATCCCTTTCAGGCCAGGTTAAACCCAGGCAGAACTCTGCTTTTGAGTTATTTAAAACCTGTATCCAGGTTATCGGCATCCATGCCTCAAGCGCATTCCTTGTCAAATTCCCAGGCTACGATCTATGCAAGTATGAATTTTTACTTTCGCCTTCTGACACTTTCTAAATAATTCAAGAAACTGCTGCCGGCTCCTCTACCCCATTGCGAGCGGAAAACTGAGTAAACAGCTTCTGCCAGCGCTCCTGCACCAGGGCAAACTTCTGCTCGCGCACATGGCCGTAGCCACGCACCTGCATGGGTATCTCCAGCAGCTCACGCGCCGCGGCGATATTATCAGTGCTCAGCTGGGCCGCCACCGATTCCACCGCTTGAGCCACTTGGCGGGCCCAATCGCGCTCGGCGCGGCGCTCTTTGGTGTAACCAAATACATCCAGCACGGTACCGCGCAGTACTTTACCCCGCGCCAACAGCGGCATTAAGCGGCCCATCCAGGGGCCAAATTGCATCTTGCGCACCCGACCACTGGCATCAGGCCGAGCCAACACGGGCGGAGCCATATGGAATTTCAGGGAGTAATCGCCGCTAAACGTCTCGCGCAGTTGGCGCTGGAAATCCTCACCACTGTACAAGCGCGCTACCTCGTACTCATCCTTGTAGGCCATGGCTTTGAACAGGCTGTTAGCCGCGGTGCGGGTCAACTCCCCCGCCGTGCCGGCCAGGGCCGACTCCGCCCGCTGCAGCGGCGCAATAGACTGTGTGAATTGTCGAGCGTAGGCGGCATTTTGGTATTCACCCAGTTCACTGCTCAAACGCGCGATCAGTTGCTCTACCGACTCCTGAGGCTCAATCATTTTAACTGGCTGCGCCGGCACCGCCAGTTTTTCAATCGCCCTCGGATCCGTCGCCAACAAACGCCCCGCGCGGAATGCGCGCAGATTGTTTTCCACTGCGACACCATTCAGTTCGATCGCCCGCTCCAGTGCCGCCTCACCAATAGGCAGCAGCCCTTTCTGGCAGGCGAAGCCCATGATCATCAGGTTACTGGCGACGGTATCGCCAAACAGTGCCTGAGCGTATTTATTCGCATCGAAGGCAAAGTATTCGGCACACAGGGACTCAATGCTCTGCTGGGTGGCATCTGCCGGGAAGGCCAGCTCGTTGTTTCGCACAAACGCCGCTACAGGTACCTCGGCCGTATTGACCAGCGCGCGCATTTTGCCGGTAGCAAACTTGGGGCGCTGACCGGCAGCAGTGACCATATCGCAACCGAGCAGTAGCTCGGCGGCGCCATCACGGATACGCGCAGTGGTAATGGCCTCTGGGCGCGCGCCCACTTTTACGTGAGCAACCACCGCGCCATTCTTTTGTGACAGGCCGGTGAAGTAGAGCGTGGTACTGCCTTTATCTTCCAGGTGCGCGGCCATTCCCAGAAGTGCGGCCACGGTAAGTACACCGCTGCCGCCGATACCGGCCACCAAAATACTGAGTGGCTGTTCCAAGGCGGCCACCGGCGCCGCCGGTAAATCGACAATGGCAGCATCCAGGGACTCGGCCAGGGACTGCACCGGTGGTTTTTTTAGTTTGCCCCCCTCGACAGTGACAAAACTGGGACAGAAGCCATCGGCACAGCGCATATCCTTGTTGCAGCTGGACTGGTTTATCTGACGTTTGCGTCCATAGGGGGTTTCCAGCGGCTCCACGGCAATACAACTCGACTGCACGCTGCAATCGCCACAACCCTCGCATACGCGCTGATTGATCAGCAGGCGCTTGGGCGGGTCCACCATCAGCTTTTTCTTGCGGCGGCGGCGTTTTTCTGCGGCGCACACCTGCTCGTAAATAATGGCGGTGACACCGGGCGTTTCACGCAGGCGACGCTGGACGGCATCCAGCTCTGAGCGGTCCAATACTTCCACCTTCGCCGGCAACTGGCCGCGGTGCTGGTGCCAGTGATCGGGGTTTTCACTGAGCAGGACCACCTCACCCACCCCCTCAGCCAGCAGCTGCGCGGCCAGGCTGGGAGCATTTACTTCGCCATCGGCGGGCTGGCCGCCGGTCATGGCTACCGCATCGTTGAGCAGGATCTTGTAGGTGATATTGACCTTACTGGCCACCGCCTGGCGAATAGCCAGCAGACCGGAGTGATTATAGGTACCGTCACCCATATTCTGGAAAATATGCTCGGCACTAGAGAAACGATGCAGCCCCACCCAATGCGCGCCTTCACCACCCATATGGGAATAGGTATCGGTGCGCAGCCCCTTGCCCAGCGCCATAATGTGACAGCCGATACCGGCGCTGCCGAGACTCCCCTCCGGCAGCTTGGTGGAGGTGTTGTGGGGGCAGCCAGCACAGAAGATCGGCTCCCGCGCCAATAGACCCTGGGTACGCTGCGGCACATTACCGCCCAGCTTTTCTGCCAGTGGAATCAGTCGCTGCGCGAGATCGGTGTCCGCCAGCCACCGGGCGATGGCCTTGGCCACCTGGTCCGGGCCAAACCCCCAGATCGCCGGTAGCAGGTCTTCACCATTGAGATCTTTCTTACCGACCACTTTCGGGCGGCGGCCATCTTCCCAGCCATATAAAAGATTCTTCAGCTGGTCTTCCACCAGTGGGCGTTTTTCCTCAACCACCAGCAGGCGCTCCATGCCATCGGCAAACTCACTGATACCGCGGGGCTCCAGGGGCCATGACATCGCCACCTTATAAATGGCAATCCCCGCCTGGCGCAGGTCCTCTTCACTCAGGTTGAGGAGCTGCAACGCCTCGAGTAGATCCCCGTGGGCCTTGCCGACCGTCACGATGCCAAAGCGCTTGCGCTCGGCCTTGTGAGTCGTTCTATCCAGGTGGTTGGCATAGGCGAAAGCCCGCGCCGCCGGCAGGCGTTCCTCCAGCATACGGCGCTCATATTCCAGGCGCTCCGCCGGCCAATTAAGGTACGGATCGTAATTCAGGCCGTGCGCGGGAATGGGGAAATCCGCCGGAATGGCGAACTGTGGCAGGCTCGGAACCACCAGGGAGGCACCGGCCTCAACCGTTTCGGTAATCGCTTTGAAGCCCACCCACAGGCCGGAAAAGCGCGACAGGGCAATACCGGCGAGCCCGAGGGTGAGATACTCATCGATACTGGCTGGAAACAGCAGCGGCATCATGACCGATTCAAAAATCTGATCGGTATTGTGGGAGAACATGGAAGATTCAGCGGTGTGGTCATCGCCACACAACGCCAGTACGCCACCGAGCTTGGCGGTACCCTGGATATTGGCTTGGCGGAACACATCCGCGGTGCGATCCACCCCATGGCCCTTGCCATACCAGATGGAAAAGACCCCATCGCGAGTGGCCTGCTTGCGGTAATGATCGATCAGCTGGGTACCCCAAATATTGGTGGCCCCAAGATCTTCATTGATACCCGGCTCGAAGTGAATATCGTGCTCAGCCAATAACTTCTTGTGCCGCCACAGGGATTGGTCGTAACCACCGAGGGGAGAACCCCGGTAACCGGAAATAAAGCCCGCAGTATTCAGGCCCGCCAGCTCATCCATGCGTTTCTGCATCAACGGCAGGCGTACCAGTGCGTCGATGCCGGTCAAAAAGACCCGGCCAGAATCGCGGGTAAACGCAGCCTTGAGAGAATACTCTGTATCAAAGCCCAGCTCCTGATCGCCTTCGACCATTGCCATGGGTACCACCTATTTGTTCATTATTGCTTTTCTTTTGCCCGGTTCGATGGCGGCTGTCACAGTGCTTATTTCATCTCAACACTCAGGGAGCCAGTCGAAAGCCAAACCGAGGCATCTGCTTGGCCGCTAAAATTAACACCGCCCGGCCAAGCAGGTCATACCAAAATAAGCCTGGCTAGGGCATAATACGGACACAACTCGCTAAAGATCATAAGCTACTAGCAACAATTCACTCAAAAAGCCGTTTTTTTGGGGATTCATCGAATAGGAACTTCACGGGGATGTCGCTGCGGGATACAAACTGATCGATCCCCCCACATGACCTTTTTCCTCGCTCGCTGGACGACAAATGGAAAGGCAGAATGAACGAATGCATGGTGGCTGGTCACCCAGCGCTGAGCTGGCGAGCGAATGAATATTGATAACAAAGAATAAACGGTTTCACGGCGCTGCAATAAAACAGGATAATTGCCCAGACAGGATTCAACCGGGATGTTTTGCCATGCCGGCTAGGCAGTGAAGCGGCCGGATAATCCGGTGTTCGTTCAGAGAGAAGAGATACGGAAAAAGACCATGGCCTATTTACTGGATGCCATTGATAAAAAAATCCTGGAGATTCTCCAGGAAGATGCCACTATCCCCAATATTGAGCTGGCAGAAAAAGTCTGCCTCTCCCCCTCCCCATGCTCACGCCGGGTCAAGAACCTCAATGAACAGGGCTTTATCAAGCGCGCCGTGACCCTCTTGGAGCCGGAAAAAGTAGGGCTTCCAGTCAGCGTCTTTATCCAGGTCACCCTCAACCACCAGGTGAAAAAAGAGCTGCAGGATTTCGAATCCGTTATCGGCCAATGGCCGGAGGTTATGGAGTGCTACCTGATGACCGGCGACTTCGATTATCTGCTCCGGGTTGTGGTCCCCAACCTGCAGGCCTACCAGGAGTTTCTCGATAAAAAGCTGACAGAGCTGCCGGGAATTGACCATATTAAGAGCAGCTTTTCCTTAAAACAGGTGCGCTACCGTACCGAGTTGCCGTTGGATCAGTTGTTGGAGAAATAAATTTAGTAAGGATTTTTGGTTCCCACTTCTCCAAAAAACTGTGGTGAATCACTCCCAGACTTATCAGCGCCTGTTTTACACTCAGGCGCTTGTTCAAATTCGAACCCTACCTTTATTAACGCCATGTCTATCACAACACAACTTAGGCTGACCTACAGAATAAAACCTGCACATAAGAAGTTGTTACAAGGGAAATAGTTGGAAAAATTAATCAGACGAGTCTTACTATTTGCCTCAATTGGCGGTGGTTCGATTGGAAGTATTATGGTTGCAATAGATATTGCAACTTCAGATCAATTGACCAAGGAAACCGTAATTAGTAATGGCCTGCTAATAGTAGTATTTATATACACAGTGTATGCAGGCTTACAATTTTCACGATCCAGATCAAGCATTAAGAATCTTACCAGGGCTTTTTTCCTGCAAATCCCCTGGATTACCTCTCCTATCATCAGCTTTAAAATTGCCAGCGGCATAGGTGCATCCTTTGCAATTATATATTCAACTCTAAATTACAAATACCGCCTTAGCTTGGGAGCCGATTACACACTTTCTTTATACAGTGACCAGCCCTTGGGAATTGGAATTAATTTAGCTGCGGTAAGCTTCTTGATTTTTATTCAGCTATACAAAAACCCCTCTGAAAATTAAAAGGGTCGGGGGCTGGCTTTAACAGCCAACCCCCTCAACAAAGATAGTCTTAATCCGCCTTACAAATCCGCGCCTCAGAATACCAACTACCGGCCTGACAAGTCGCTCCCTGCTCACAGTGCTCATCGGTTCTGCAATAGCACTGACCATCGGCATTACAATGTGGCGTCAGGTAATTCTCAAGTGGATCTTGGCCACTGACGCGCTCCCAGAACGGATTGGTAAAGACATTCTCTGGGTCCAGCTCTGCCTTGGCGTCGAGGAATTGAGACCATTTCGGGAAGCGTGAAGGCATATCCTCAAAAATAGCCACCGAGTTCTTACCCCAGTGCGGCCTGGCACCATACTTGCGCAGGGACATCTGTTCAATTTCCAGATTCACAAAGTAGTTTTTCGGCACCGCCTCACCACGCTGGCGAAGGGTGTACTCAATTCCTACGAAAGCGGTATCGCGCCCAGCACTCATTCCCAGGTAGCTATCGGAGGCCTTGCCAAAGCGGAAATAAATACCGTTCAAGGGGAAGCAAGTGCGCTCACTGTGGGCGATAATCTGGCGCACATCGGCAATCCAGTTGGGCAGCTCCTCAAACGGAATGGCCACTTCCTGTAAGGCAATCGGCAGCTTGTCCCAGACACAATTATTCGGCTCCTTACAAACAAAATGCTGCATCAGGTCCGCATGGCCTGTGGGCTTAATCAACTTCTTAAAGCCCGTATTAACATCGCGGAAGTAGGAGCTGGAGCGGGCCGTATAGCGCAGAGACGCGGCAAAGCACTGTAAGGCTGCGCTGTCGGCCTCATGCAGGCTGTCGAAGATAAGGCGAAATAGGTACTCAGAAAAATCGGAAACATCCGCCTGAGCATTGTAAGCATTGCCCTTGGTACTCAAGGGCACCTTGTTATAGGTGGTTACCGTATAGCGGCCCAATCCAGGGAACCAGGCAATATTTGCGGAATGGTTATCTCGGGCAAGATCCAAGACAACATTTTCCAGGTCGCTATCATCCCGGTGCCCCTTCACTTTGGCCCGCACCTTATAGCCCGGTTCTGCTTCGATGGTGACTTCAACCACAACCCCCAACACGCCCAAATTAACCCGTGCAGCATTGAGTAGTTCACCATTAATAACACGTAGATCCCCCTTACCATCAACGAGCTTTATCTCGGTGACATAGTCCGAGATCATATTGCTCTTCTGGGTAAAGGTAGAACCGTGTGTGCCGCTACCGAGCATCCCACCAATCGAGAAGATTGCCAGCTCGGTGACCATAGGCACACTGAGCTCATGCTCACGCAAGTAGGCCGCCAAATTATTAAAGCGCATGCCGGCCTGTACAGTTACCAAGCGGTTTTCTTTGTCCAGGCTAATCACCTGATCCATATTTTCCAGAGTGATTTGCACCTCTCCATTGCCGGCACAGGCAGCGTCTATCTGGCTGTTAAAACGCCGTGTGCCAGTCATCACCTTGCGGCCTTGGGCGGCTGCATCGCGCACAATTGCCTGCACCTCAGCAATCGTTGAAGGATCGTGAATAACCCCAGGAAAACACTCCTGAGTCTCCTGGTAGTTTTTTATAACCTCTGGTACATCTATGGGGGGTGGTAACTGCTCCGCCGAAGCCCCTGCAGCAAAAAACAAACCTGCCGCACATAAAAAACTGGTGGCCCGGCGCAACAAATGACATCGCCTGGAGAGTAGTTGATGGTACATGCCTTTGTTTCCTTGTTGTTGTATTACAGAGTCGTTGTATTCCAACTAATTAGAAAAATTAACCAAACCTTGGTAGCAGCTCCCGGTTGATAATGTCCTGAACATTGCGACTGTGATCCGGCGCCTTACCGCGCAGGAAGTCCCCATATCCAGAGCGATAAGCCGTGGCGGGGCGGCGACTTATAGAAGGCACCCATAGGGCATGGTTGGTAGTGGCGAATTCCAGGGAGTCACTGGCGAGGATACAGAGTGGCCCCCTACTGAGTGCAGCGGCATCGAATATCCAAAATTCTTTGCCGTTGGATTGAGCACCACTCGGATATTTTCGGACAACGGCGGCTATCAGGTAACCATCATCCTGAGCGGTGGACCCTGGTCGTGCCATAAACTGCGGAGTGCGCATCACACAATCATCGGGGAACTGATAAGCATCGGCAATTTGCATACGGGAGCAATCCATATGCACCAAAGCAGATGGCCTGCTTTGCTCGGGCATATCCCAATAGCTATATAAACGTTCAGGGTAATTGCGGTATGCCCAGGATACGCGCATTGAAACCAAATCGGGACGGTAACCCACTGCGGCCCAATAAAGATGCTCAAAGGTATCAGGAAACTGGAAGTGGCCACGATAAGCTGGGTCATTCATGTCCCACAACAGATTTTCATCTCGAATAACCTGATAGTCTTCCTTAATCTCCCGCGCGAAGTCGGAGGTTACCTGTATCCGTGCCCGCACCAAGCCACCGACATCCACCGGTGCTGCTGGATAGCCGGACAGCCATTTCGGTACCAGCCCGCCCTCCTGGAATATCTCATATCGGAATAACTGCTCAGACTTATCCATGGCCCCCATATACTGGCCATAGAGGGTGATTTCACCAGCGCTATCATCATAATTACAAACAATATCCGAAGTATCGAAGCCCAACTCCAGATAATCGGCAATAATATCTTCGCGCCCAGGCACCATATCAGATTTGCGTAACACCCAGCAGCGGGTGCTGTGCTCCTGCGGCAATACGATATGAGTACCGAGAATGCGGGTAGACTCCACCCTGGCCGCTGTCTCAAAAATAATGACATGATTGCGCGTAACTCCCAGGGAGTGAGAGCTGGCGGCAATGTAGGCGTTGTTTCCCTGACGATCGCGAATATTCCAGCTTTTAAAAGTCCCCTGCTGATCCCAGGAGATCAGGCGAATAAAGCCCGAGCGCCCGGAGTCACCCATGCTGCCACCATAATTTATGGTGATACACTCACCCGAATCCAGATCAAAGAAGGGGTGGCCTGTGGTACGAATTTGCGGGAATAGCCACTTCTTTGGCGTTAGGTTATCGAGCAGTGGCGGCAGGCTGGATTCCCACTCATCCACTTCACCAATAGGCGTTATCATTTCCAGTGTGGTCGCATCAAATTCATAGGGCATTCCACCCTCGTAGCTCATAGCAAAGCGGTTATCCCCCATATAATTGGGGGCCGTGTTGCAATAATTCATGAAACCCAGGTTTGCACTGGAATAGATCGTTCCCCCCAGCAGATTAAACTTGTCGAAACCATTCAAATCCTGCTCCTGCATAATTGCAGAGGCGGTTCTGATCATTTTTCGTGTAAAAGCAACACTACCATTACTAGCCCTACCACTAAAATCCAACCGGGTGAGCGCGCCTTTTCCGTTAGGGGTCAAATGATTAGGGGCGAGAGGGATACCTTCGGCCATCAGCAGGTGACCGGTGACATCATCTGGCAGGTTACCCTGAACTACCTTAAGAAAACCGGCTGAGTCCTGCAGACTACCGTGCATAATAGATTTCGGAAAATTCTCTAAGCGATTACTTGCCTGAGCTGTAGAAGATGTCATACCAGCAATAGGCAACGCAGAGAGGGCACCAGCGGCTTTAAGAAGATCGCGACGTTTCATTATTTTCCTTGTAATAAAAACGGCCGACTGCTTTACCTGACCTTTTGCTTATAGATATAGATTTATATAGTTAACTCACTTCATCCATATATAAATTTTCTGCACCTTTGGAGGCCGATATGAAAGGTTAATCATCCCAGCAAGTTAAAAAGATCAAAGGTGTAACTACCGAAAACTGGAGAGCAGTTAATTATATTAAACTGCAAAAATCAAGAACGAGTTTATGACACTGTTAACCAGTATTCCCGATAGGGGACACTCCTACCGGGACCAAATAGTCAAACAAAAAAATACCGGTAAAACATCTACTAGATTGCACTTAGGCTCAGGAAATAAAACTACACGAGTAGAAAGGCGAATCCATTTCAATATCTATCGCTCCTCTTAGATTTATAAACCTAGAGAGCTCTAAATCTCTAACTTGAGTCTCTCACCATTAGAGTTACCTGAAAAACCTTCTCGACGATAAAAATCTTCTGTTCTTTTCCACTTTTCCTTCTCTGGTGTGCTCACTTCCAAGCGAGACCAACCCTGCTCCCCTGAAAATTGAATCACCCGGTCAAGTAATCTTTTGCCGATCGATTGGCTACGGTATTCAGGCTCTACGTAAAACTCTTCAATCACACCGTAAAAACCTCCGGCATAGATAGCCGCAGACCTGGATACCGTAATAACAGCTACAGGGTTACCCTCAACATAATAAAGGAAGGCATTAAAACCACTATTACCGGCTAGCAATTTACTGCTCGCCTCGGCTAATTGTTCAGCGTTAATTTTGCGCTTATGCCCCACCAGAACAGTTAGCAACTTGGCAATCAAGTGCGCTACAACTGCCGCCTGCTTAGGCGTGGCGGGTAAAATTTCACCCTGCATCAATCTGCTCCCTGATCTTGTCAATCCTGAAAATAAGTCGCCCCCCGGAGAGTGCACAAAGCTACCCACATAAAAATGTGATCACATTTGCAGCCTATCAGTCAGCAGGTGCAATAGCAAGGCGTATCGAATATTGACTAAGACACCCAATGCGGGAAGAGAGAGAAATAGTTTTTACCAAAACACTAAAAACAAAAATACCAATCATAATTTTTAAAGGGCACCCACAGTGAGTCACAAAAGTCTTGATTTACCGATAGTTGAAAAAATCTATTTAAAAGTTTATAGGTGAGAATAAGCAGCGTTGTTATGCAGGATTATCGATCAGAGGAGAGTGAGAAAGGCGATGTATACGCTGAAAGCCCCCACTTACGGGAGCTTTCATAGTCAATGAGATTTATTAATCCCAGCGATTAAATACAACGTGCATACCGTGATTATCGTCGCTAATAAAGACAAAGTAGCCAGCATTTGTGTACCTGGAAGCACACACCTTGGTGCCGCCTGAAGTCTCTGCACACTCCATTTTGTAAGCTTCAATACCTGTCGTTTCATAGGCACACTGCTCAGACTGTCCCGCCAGGTTTTGTACAAGGTCACGAGTAATTCTAGCTAAAACAAACCGGTAATCACCAAAGTAACGATAGCTATACGCATCCTGGTAATAAGCCTGGGAATCCCAGCCAGAGCCCAGTAGATCGGAGTAACATTGCGCAGGGTTGGCTACCCACAGCATATCCATGTCATTGGAAGAATGTACCCCAGGCCAGCGTTGCTGATCATGCTTGGAAAGGACTATGTTTGTGGAATCAACGTAATCCTTTACAACGACATAATCGCCTTCATCACTTTCAATACGGCAAATTGGAGCACCGCCGACAAATTCATCACATTGCACGTTATCCAGTGTAATTTGGGTGGTGGAAGTGATACAGCTAGATGCATAATTTTTTGCCCAGTCCTTCACTGCAGTAATGGCATACTCGCGTTTATCTTCGATTTCATAGTAAAAATCTGAAAAAATGCGATACACCTCGCGGTCGTTAGTATTGCTTTGAGTCGCAACCTCTGAGCACTGACTAAAATTTGGTAAATCAAATGTTGTATCTGCCTGAGCAGGAATGGTGCCAGCAACAGCCAAAATTGTCGCAGTTAATTTTGCAATAGTTTTCATTCGTAGTCCTCCATGAATTAACTCTCTCAAAATCGGCGCGGATTCTAGCAAAGGGAGGCGGGCAATTGAAATATTTTTGTCATATCGTGACAGCGCTAATCATGGCAAACATCACCGATGGAGTAATTTCAGGCGCCAAACCATCTGCAAGTGAGTGCGCGCTATTAGACTACAGGAGGCCTAAATAGAAATTTAAATCTAAACAACATAACAGGCTGAATTAAAAAATTTACTCAAAAGCTATACTTTTGCCTCAAACACTCTGATTGATCAGCCCAACCAGCCGCCCCAGCTGTTTTCCTGCTTGAGAATACTCCCCTATCTTATCTTTCACAGGAAAGCCACAGTTAACCCTTAAGTAATCTTTATAATAATTTAGGGTACTAAAGCATGACCCTGTCCTTATATCCAAACCTTGCTCTTGGGCAAGACACGCAAAAAACTGTTCATTTAACCTAGGAATCTGTAGCCATAAAACCAGTCCACCATCAGGAGCACTGATACGGGCCCCAGAAGGGAGTCGTTCAGTCAAAAAATTACGATACTGAGCTACTTGCTCTATCAATCTGGGACTCAATGCTGACAGATGCTTAGCATATTGGCCACTAGCAACAAAATCGGCCAAACCCAATTGGAGAGGTGAATTTACCCCTAAACTTTCCCATTGACGCTGATGCCTGTAGTCACTTAGATAACGACCAGGCAAACACCACCCCAGCCGATAACCAGCACTTAGCGTTTTTGATATAGAGCCACACCATAGTAAATAACCCCCTTTATCCCAATGGCATGCTGGCAGTGGAGGGGTACCTCGGTGATCAAGCTCATGGTAAATATCGTCCTCAATAATTGGGATGTGGTATTTATTCGCCAACTCAGCTAACTGCTGTTTCTGTGCAACATTAAGACTGATGCCGGTTGGGTTCATATGGCTACAGGTAAAAAGCCCTGCACTAATACTCCTTTTTTGCATCTGTAACTCCAACTGATGCAAATTCAATCCCTCAGCGGTAGAAGGAATCTCCATAACATTCCTCCGCATTCTTGCCAGGAGTTGAAGGAGCCCGCTGTAGCAAGGGGAACTAATGGCCACCGCATCTCCGGGTCTAGTAGTTACCTCCAGCGCTGTGCGTACTGCATCGAGACAACCATTGGTGATCACAAGCTCTGAGGCTTGAAAGTGGAATCCTGAGTTCCCAAAGTGCTCACTTAGCGAACGACGTAGCGGTAATTCTCCTTGCACATCAGGATAAAGGCATACCCTCTCCCCCTGACTTCGAGTGGCACGGCGTAAACTTCGCTCCAAACCATAAACAGGCTGTAATTCCGCAGCTAACTGAGTTATTCCTAGTGGTCCAGGCAGCACAGAATAGGAGGGCCCACCTGTACTCGGCACTGTTGCCTGACTAGCAAAAGTGGGCAACTCGGGAAGTGTCCCCACGGTTAGAGGCTGTCTCACATAAAAACCAGACTGAGGCCGGGCTTGTACCCATCCTATCTCCTCAAGATAACGATAACAGTTTAGTGCGGTAGTCATGCTGACCTCATTCTGCTGGGCAAGCTGCCGTAATGAGGGAAGCTTTTGCCCCGCCTGCACTCTCCCCAGGCGCACATCGTCTATTAAACGATCAGCCAGACTCTTATACCGCATGACTACTCCCCTCCGACATCCTCAGCTCGCCCTGAGCACAGGCCCTTAAGGGGAAGCAAACCAACAAACTGTATACTTTTTTTGGTTCAAATCTGTATCTGTACCTAATCTCAGAATGCACAGAAACTATCCCGATATCAATGGGACTGAAGTTATGCGCTATAAAGACCTGGCATTGGGGATTTTTGTAACGGTAATTTGGGGAATAAACTTTATTGCTATCAAGATGGGCACCACCAATCTCAATCCAATGCTTCTCACCGCCCTTCGTTTTGCTCTTGCGGCAATACCGGCCATTTTCTTTATACCCAGACCTCCCGTAGCCTGGCGATATATCCTTAGCTATAGCCTGGTATTCGGTACGGGTATCTGGGGACTAACCACTTATTCAGTTACAGCAGGACTTTCTCCAGGGATGGCTTCATTGCTTCTTCAGCTCAATGCAGCAATCAGTGTATTGATCGGTTGGCTGATTCTTAAAGAAACCATAAGCACTCAAAAGTTGTTAGGGGCCGGCCTGGCGCTCTTAGGCCTGTGGCTAGCCTTGCTTATTGAAGACGGTAGTGTCAGCTTTTTCGGTGTGAGCCTAGTGATAATGGCAGCAACCTGCTGGGGGGTTAGTGGATTGATAATGAAGGCTGCGAACACTAAGCAGGTTTTTGCCTTTATCGTTTGGAGCTTACTATTCGCTCCTTTTCCTTTAATCGCTCTTGCGCTGGCTTTGGAAGGTAAAGAGATTTTTTACAGCCTAATTGAAATAGATAAGCGAACTATCTTTTCAATTCTATTCCAGGCTTGGCCTACCACATTACTTGGCTATTGGATCTGGAATCGCTTGGTCGTCACTTACCCGCTATCTACTATTGCTCCCCTCACCTTGCTGGTGCCAGTTTTTGGACTTTTTGCGAGTTGGCTATTTTATCAAGAGCCTCTGGGACCAATTAAAATAGGTTCAGCCTTATTGATTATCTCAGGATTGCTGATTGGACTAATCAAGTGGGATAAGAGAAGAAGTGGAAAATCGATGCAACCAAATGCTTCTTAATCACTAGATAACACTGTATTTTGAGCGGATAGGGTCCTCCTGTCCGCTCAAAATTCCGAGGTCTAAGGCAAACAAGATGATGTAGAGAAGAAGTATTTCACCTCGTAATCACTACACGCCTCAGTTGCGCAGAAGAAACGATAATTAGTAACAATATCTCCGACAAGTAGATCTTCACCAGTTAGCCTATAGTCCAACTTGGAATCCGCTAAACGTCCAACGATGCCTACTACATCCCCAACTTCACAATTACTGGAAATGTTACCAGCCGATTTCTGCTCATTAAAACTTTCATAGTCTATGCCTCCCGAGGATGGATCATCATTGTTGAGCCAGTCGGTCGCATAATATCCGGCATTAACTAATGAGTTGGAAAGTTTATGCACCCCTAAAGCATTAATTTCATCCCCATGGCGACCATGGAAGGCAAATATCTGCTGGGTTGAGGTAGAAGAGTAGGTCGTACAGGAACCCTGTTGAGAGCCACCTGAAACTGTCTCACCTGTGCTGGAAGTCAGTTTTAAATAATAAACACTGCCGGAACTGTATTTTTCATCGTCCCAGCAAATTTTGACATCATCGAGGTATTCCCCACTGGCGGAGTCAAAATTCAGAACAGAGCCCATTGAACCCCCATCTCCATCGCCATACTCAATGCAAAGTTCATGTTCACTCGCATTTGCATGGCTGACAGCTTGCCGGAATTCATAACAGGCCTTTAACCCATCAATACGGCTTCCAGAACGAATCTGCACTGACTTAAGGTTCATTGTGCCACTTCCGAGTAGCTTACGCTTAACAAGGTCGATAGAATCAAATGAATCCCCACCAGCTCCACCAATCTCATCTTTTTTCAGATAGCCAAAATCAGAGTAAGCTTCCTGGCTCGCAAGCCAGAATCCATCAAATACTTTATAGTAATTCACCCAAACCGAGGTAGTTATCCCCTGAGCATTCCTTACAGCATACAGTTCAGAATTCTCAAGGGCATTGTAGGGCATTCCATAGTGATAACCTTCAGCAGCACAAACACTGTAGCCATCAGACCAGGCACCAGTGGACTCACTGATATGCCAGTTGCGATCATCATCCACACAGGCAAATACACGTTCTGTCGAGCAATTGTAATCTCGAATCTCGCCATCATTAGACAACCAACTACAGTTGTGTTCGGTACCCGGTGAATCATCTCTCCAAGACCACAAATAATCTTCAATTTGTGGAGCCTTGGAAGCACCGATTGTTGTTGCATTGGCTTCAACCAAAGCCAACTCAATCAACTGATAACCTGCTTGCGCTTTTTCTTGAACGGTATCACCGTAAATTTTAATATCGTTTTTGTTGTATTCTGTGGTCGCATCCAGAGCGACACTGAAATTCCCATTCTTGTAGTGGGTAGTCGCACTGCTATTGCCATCAGAATCAGCGGTCAATTGGCTGGAGTTTTGAGCCAAAGGTTCATTGGAAGTCAGATTGCCAGAAGCATCCATCTCATCCACACCAATCCAGACATTTCTTAAATACTTGCTGGTATGAGACTCATCGTGATAGTCGCAAAGATTATCGTCTCCGGTATGTGGGTACTCTCTGGGGACCTGAGTAAAGAGAATAATATTCCGCCCTGCATCCAGTACATCTTGCTTTGTTAACGTTTGCACCGGTAATGAGGCGCAATCGCCTTCGGAATAACCCCAATCCGTTGGTTTGAAAACATAGTCCCCTAAACGGCTTTCTATCTTCTCACCAATTTTGTTTCTGAAATTTTGATGATAGTCGGAGTCGTAGGCTTCAAATTTTATGAACAGCACCTCATCCTGATTATCTTCAAGAAAATCGGTGATTTCATCAAAGCCATCCCCAAGAGTTGCTGCCGTACCAGCCATATAAATACACATGGTGGCCTCTTCAAGCCCCATGTGACATAGATGGGGGGTAGAACTAAAAGTGGATGAAGGGTAGGTATCGTACTCCACCAGGCGGATGCCGCGATGGAATAGTTTTTCCGGGGCATACCATTGGTTAACATCGGTATAGACTCCCTGGTCCCACTGGTAAGAAGCATAGGCGTTGTGCGCACCGGCCCAAAGCGTTTTAGATAAAGGCGCCCGGGTGTCGATTTGTCCCTGTAAATCCAGTCGCTGTACCTTTGCATCACCGCTATCTATTTCACCAACTGCCATCATCGACACTGAGATTCCCAGCATCAGAAGAGGAATGGAGTTAATTATTTTTAGCATTATTTATTCCTGAGAGATTACTTGATAGTGGCCACACCAACTTGAGAGCGATTCCTAGAACTTATTCAATGAATAAAAAAATTAAAATAAGCACTAACGTTCCAAGAAGAAAATTACCCTAAAACTCTGCGGTATCGATGCACTCTTAACGCTACTTAACTATTTCACAATACATACACATTTCCGGGCGGGAATACCCGTGGATAGTTTCAATTTCTCTACGCTATCCATTTCTTATATTTCCAAACTCGCATAAAAGGTAAAACAAATACCCGGAGCCAAGCTTAAAAGTTGCTTTTTCATAAAGCTTCGCAATTGGCACAATAGAACCACCAATAAACGATATCATTTCGATATGACTATCAAGTTTCAGTTTTGCTTCTCTTTCCTGAATAAACTGGCTGATTGACCACGTCACAAGGAGGATTCAGGCACCATTTACTACACACTCACAGAAAAATGAACAAAGCTATAGGCGCCCGGATTTTTCCTTCCCTAAGAAGTTGAAGTCTGCACCAGATCAAAAGTACGGATACACAATGGCCTTTTCAGTTGACAGTGAATTTACCCAGGCATTTGATAGATTTAGCGCGCTACTGGAGCCAATAGAACCAATCGCCGTTGGTGATGTGGCAACAAGGCGTGAGATCGGAGAGAGGATTCTTAGAGAAGTGCTTCGCACGCACCCTATGCCAAGTGATGTTTTAATTGAAGATTTTCTGGTAAAGGCAGCGGATGGGGCCAGTATGCTGTTACGCTGGTATTCTAAGGAGGGTTCGACACCGGGCTCAGCAGTACTCTACCTGCATGGTGGTGGCCTGATCTTTAACGATGTTGGGATATACGACCGAACAGTCGCAAACTATGTCTCTAAGAGTGGGGTTCCATTTCTCTCAGTAGATTATCGTAAAGCGCCGGAGCACCCCTTCCCTACTCCTATTGAGGATTGCTACTCCGCATTGAGCTGGTTACATAAGAATGCCAAGCAGCTAAAAGTAGACCCCTGTCGACTAGCTGTTATGGGTGATAGTGCTGGCGGGGGGTTATCTGCCGCACTAACTATCCTAACAAGAGAGCGGAAAGGTCCCTCTTTGGCAAGGCAAATCCTTATCTACCCAATGCTTGATGATCGGAACATTATCGAGGATTCAAGTCTGGCCCCTTTAGTACTCTGGACCAATGATGACAACCTCACCGCTTGGCGTGCCTATCTCGGGGATGCCGCGGGCACAAACAGCGTTAGCCCTGTAGCTGCCCCGGCACATTTGAAAAACGCTGAGGGATTGCCTCCAGCATATATCGAGGTTGGCGAGCTGGATATCTTCCGTAATGAAGATATCCAATATGCACGGCTACTCACCAATAATGGGGTGAGTACAGAGTTTCACCTGCGCCCTGGCGTGATTCATGCATGGGAAGTCTTCGCACCAGAAATCCCGATCTCCGTTAGAGCCATGAATGACCGCATCCGGGTTATCCAATCTTTTTAGTCACTTCACTAAGCTAACAAATGTAGCTCTGCACGATAACAAAAATATGCTGAAGTAACTTATCCTTTCTCACCTAAATTAAACCAAAACTCGATTTCATCAGTATCCTGTTCAAAAGAGGCGGCATGTTCGGTATAGGCGGGCACATGGTACCAATTACCAACACCAAATCGTTGAACAACACCATTCATGCTCAGTATCAGTTCTCCTTTTGTAATCACCCCATAATTATCCGTTTCATGGACATGGGCTGGAATAGTCGTGCCTGCGGGATAAGAAGCAAAGAGTACATCACTACCCTTTGCCTCAAGTTTATAGGCATCAAACCGACCATCATACAAAGGTAACCGCTTAATTCTGTTTGGATAACTTCCTGACATACTGAATACTTTCCCTGTATTAAAAATTGAAGCCCACTCCAGCAACTAAAAATCAGCCTAGCAAGAAGAAGAGCAAACTATAAAAAATAAAGTAACACAAGACATTAGGAATTGCATCTAGCCTTTCCTTTAAAGAAGACTCATTTTCCAAAGGATGCTCAAGGTCTGAAAAAGCAAACAAACACCAAAAAACCAATAAGTGTTGACACAGCAACGACTAAAGAAGAATCAGGAAATTGCCATCATCTTTGGTCTTATCGTGTTTTAATTTCTATTGAAAACTCTGCTCCATCCAAAGACTCAAGATAATCCGGATTTTCAGGATCATTTATTAGCTTACCGCTAAAAGAGACATTTTCATCCTTATGCTGTTTCTCAAAAAGATTAGGAAGGGTGTTTTTTCTGGAAAAATCATACTTCTCCCCCGAAGAGACACCCTCCTCGAAAGCGGCACTGATATCTATCGGCTTAAGGCCTTCTTCAATAGCAAGATCAGTTTTTTGATTGTGTTGTTTGACAGGAATTTCGGTATCATCTTTCGTGTTCAAAATTTCATCACTGGATATCTGGCTGGAGTCATCAGGGCCTAACAAATGTTCTTCCCCCTCCTGGAACTCCACAACTATCTTTTCAGACCCAGGCGTAGCTTCCTCTGCTGATTTGCCTGAAAGTACCTCAGGCCTGCCACATGAGGCCAGTATCAACAGCAAGGGGGCTACCAAAAAATATCTAAGCATAATCACCAACCTAGGTATCGCAGATTAAAACCTCAATAAAACCGGCGAGGCTATATCTTGAGTCAAACAGACACTTATAATAACTTTACCCTACCACAAGTCACCATTTGATTATCAGAACACAAGAATATCAGATAATCATACTAACAAAAAATAATTTTTGAGGATATCAATCCTGACATCAACGAATACCAATAAGTGAACAATCGGATTGACCATAACAAAGAAAGCGTTACCAGACTAACCAGTTGATATATACGAGTATGAGATAAAAAGATCACGGTAAACTCTAAAAGCAATAACCCTCACCACTATTTCGATTAATAAACCCACAAAAATACCCACAATATAATTTACAAATAAAAAAGATAGATATTAAAGCAAAAGTATTTCTAATTACTGCTTAGACATACTTAATATTGTCAACATTGTGCCTGAATTATTGGCAGGTTACTGGTGACATAATGAAGATCTGGAGACTTACACTCTTTATTTTTCTGTTGTTGGCCGGAATTGGCTCCACGTTTTATATTTACAATCATCGCTTCACTGAAAAGACCAAGTTTCATAGAATACCTGTTACAGAAGAAACCATTATCTATGAGGATCACCTAAGAGAAAAAGAAACCATCAACATCCTAATCTTGGATGGTGGAGGGATACGAGGTCTTATCCCGCTGTATGTGCTGCAATACATCGAACAACGAGTAGGTAAACCCATAAATGAAATGTTTGATGTTTTTAGCGGAGTTTCTACTGGAGCCATTATAGCTACTGGTATCAACATCCCCAGCAAGCAGCTACAAAAACAATATGGTGACTACGGTTCAAAAGTAGATCTACTGATAAAACTCTATAAATCCGAAAGCAAATACTTATTTTCAACTCCCTGGTACCACAAGTTACTGACTGGAGCAGGCTTACTCTCTCCAAAGTTTATGGGGGACCGTTTACACCAAGTATTGAAATTTCACTACACAGAAAGCCTGAAGTTCACTGACCTGGAAAATTATGTCATTATACCTTCCTTGGATATTTACACTGGAAAAATACATCTTTTCAAAAATCGCGGCCGTGAAATTATCGAGCTACCGTCAAACAGTGTCTATCAGCTAGTGATTGCTGCATCCAGCGCAGAAGCCGTATTTCCTCCCGTAGACTTCATGACATTGAGAGAGGATCTACGGCATCGTTATTTTGCCGATGCAGCAGTATCTGATAACGACCCCACCAGCATGATATTGCTCGATATTATTGAGCAGTTTCCAAACAAAAACTACTACATACTCATATTGGGATCTGGCACCTCTCCGTTAAGTAGCGCAAAAGATAGTTATCAAGATGTAAAAAACTGGGGGAGATTACAATGGCTTCCAGACATTATCACGGATATACAACGGTCTATGGATACACAGCAGCTCTACGCCCTGAGGATTGCTCAATTACTATCTCCCAAAGGTCGGATAGAATTTGACTACTTAAACGTCAAGGTTGCCAACCCAAAAGTGGGAATTTTTGATTACGAATCAATGGATTCATTAAAAATACATGCCGACAGATTAATAGAAGAGAATAAGGCAGCAGTAGATCAAACCATTAAACACTTGAAGAAGAGTTCAGAATAGAATGGATCGGATATCCTATAATAGCATAACCCTTTAGATCAAGAACTCGAACATTTATAGCTTCTTTCCAATGAAATTATTACAGTCCCTTATGAGGAGCAGCAAGATTTTCCATCCTTTTGAACGGGCGGACACGGGACGGTTCCATAAGAGCAAAATACACAGCAGTCGCCTTTCTTCGGGCTTAATAACTCCCCACAATTCTTACACTGATAGAACCACTCGCAGGCATCAGTTGGCATTGTTTCACTATGGCTATAACCACATAAAGGGCAAGTAATCCTGGAAGTTAAAATCTGCATTTTCTTTGTCATATTGGGCCCTTTAAATTTTTAAGACTGGATCGATGAATATTAATTCTAGGCCTCTTAAGCTAAGATATGATGACGACATTTATACAGAGGCCGTAAGGAGTTGCATTAATTCCTTGGACCTATCGATCAGCACGTCATGACCATATTGCATATAAGTCGATTTTCAGCCAATCCCCTACTAAACCATTTCATAAAATAATCTTCCAGCCCCTAAGCTCTATGCCATAGTATAGATGTATACGGTAGAACGTGTTTCCCGACCTCCTCCAATAAGTTAGGTTGCCCAAAGGTCTTGCGGGGCTCACCTACGCAATACCGATAAGCCTAGGCCTAATATTGAAAATATTCACTTCAAAGCCAGGGACCAGTAGAAAATTTTACCTGAAGATATATCACTTTTCAGTAAAACGGAGCCTGCCTCAATGAATAGGAGATCCTAACCTGCTCTGACCATTCTCCAGTACCATAGCATTAGGATAAAAAGGGGGTGTGAAAGAGAATTCTTCACTCTCAATAAGCCAAAGAACATCCTGGATTTATGTATTCAAGACGATCTTATTACCGTCTCTTTGCTGGGTCAGTTAGTCTGGGATAGCCAACCGATCTACAACCCATCTCCAACCGCCTTACCAAACGAGAAAAAGAAGGTTGCCATCATCTTAGATGTCAAACAGCTTATACTTAGACACCAGCCTTTGAGGCTACCCAGAAGTGACTTAAATAGCGGTTTTTTGTGCTGACAATGTTAAGAATATAGGGTACCTATGCTCAACCGCCTCCCTCATGAGGAAGCGGTTGAGCATATTTATGTTACTGGCAGGAACTCTGCTCCCAGTACTGGGGTGCAGCCGAGGGAGACCACCAGTTAGGCCCAAATGTAGAAATATATACCTGGCCTTCGAAAGTCACCCGATCACCGACCGCATAGCCTCCATCACCTGCGTAAGGCTGCTGAAACTCGGGGCAAGAAACCGCGGTAGCTTCGTCATCGGTGCTATTGTCATTACCATCGTCTGATCCCGTACCAGTATCACTGTCAGAATCATCGCCATCCGTCTGGCATGTGGTTTCGCTCCACAATGATGGCGCAGAACTCGGTGACCACCAATTAGGCTCGTGTTTGGATTCGTAGGCAACGCCTTCGAAAATAACTACATCGCCAATAGAGTAGCCTGAATCACCAGCATACGGCTGCACGAAGGTTGCACAATTAGTGCCTCCAGAACTCCCAGTATTCTCACTATCACCGGTTTCTCCAGAATCATCGTCACCTGTAGTGGCATCATCCTGGTCAGCGCTAAGTTCGTATCCAATCTCAACATTTCTCAGGCCACTACTGCCTAACAAGTAGATACTATTGATACCGTACAATGGTTCAAAACTACTACTACCATCATAATCGCCCCCTCGGATGCTGGATTGCTCCTGATTGATTAGCTCAGCTAGATCGTGAGACCAATTTTCGGCAATTCCCTGTTCGCCAGAAGTTATCTCCAGAACAGTAGAGAAGGAATCGTTTTCCCCGGAGCTATCAAAAACACGGGTATACACCTTATCCCCAACACTTAAGTCTTGAGTGGGATTAATTGTGCCTCCGACACTCCATTCAGTGTTGGTAACATTATCTCCGTCAAACTCAACGTCGATAACGTTATAGAAGGCATTCACCGTGTCTCCAACATCCCAAACTGCAAGAATTACATGGTAGCCCTCACGGTTTGGCACCTGACACTCGTGTGTCATATCTGTTGGAGGTTGTTCATAGTTCCCATCCACCTCGCAGAAGGGATCAAGATCAAACTGATCACGAGTCAAGGCAGAGTTCGGATTCCAGTTTTCCTTGGTAATATAATATTTCCAATCGCGGGTTACATGGTTTGCAGTAAAGTGCCATTTAAAGGTTTGCCAACCAGAACTAATATAGTTTTTAACCCAACGATCAGAAGATTGTTCATTCAATTCAGACCAGGAGCTATTTCCAGCACTGGCAATTTGGCCATCCGCGGGACCACTATCAGGGAAACCTTCGGCACCCTCAACACTTTGCGGCTCCCACTGAACTGCACCGCAGTCAGTATTCATCTCACCAGTATCAAGAGGGTATTTGCACAGCGTTCCACGTGCAGAGGCAACACCACCATCAGCTGCTTCTACATAACCATGGCTAAGTGCATTGGAGCTAAGTCCAGCCATCACTATAGCCATTAGTGCATGATTAAAAATAGGTTGTTTAAATACAGATACTAATTTTGTTTTCCGGTAAATCATATCTCTGCCTGTTATTCAATATTGTCCAATATCCGTCCCCTATTAAGCTAGATCCTTAGCCAGTCGAAGCATGTGCATGCCTCAAGAGCAGCGTTTGCGACAAAGCTATGGACCGTCATCAATTAGTACGGTTCCTATCGTCATTCTAAAAAAAGACAGAAAATTAAATAAAGGAAGCTGGCAATTTATTCTATTTAAAGAATAGCAAGGAGCATTAAAGTGCTAAAAAATCACCATACTTGTTACTTTCAACCAAAAATAAAGACTTTAACATTAAGCTATAGCCCGAAATTAGAATTCAAGAAGTAATTAAAATCAGAGATCAAAAACCTGAAAGAAAACCAAAAGATCTCAACAAAAAATAAATCTCATAAATTCACATTTCTTACACAATCGGAATGTAGTCTTATTTTTCCTTGTGTGTGGACCTACTAAGTTTACCCCACAGGCACAATAAAGATAGCGCTCTACCATCTGGTTAAAATAACCAAGCATGCCCCTACTATCTAACCAATCCTGACCAGCAATACAAACTAAAAGTAGATCTCACCTATCCCCAAGCATAGTAAATTGTCAGAATAGATTCGATAAATAACTATGGATTCCTAAATTTCCATATTGCTATGAGTAGCTCTAAAATTACTCGAAAAGTAAAATCTCACTCCCAGATAAAAACCGCTATAAAATTCTGTCGAACCTGCTTGGCATCAATCCTCGCCTGTACAAATAAATAAGCTGCTGCGTAAAAAGCAAACCAACCAATACTGGTCGTCAATAGTGTAATTTGATGATATTGAAAATGGTCACCTTACAATTTTTCGTTATACTGTTATAGACCAATCGGTCATATAAATCATAAATTTCCAATAAGGAGGTTGCGTCATGGCAGTTCGACTGGGAGGTGGTTATGCTGCCTATCGTTTCAGACCTGAATGTACTTGGGTAACTGGCACCAATGCAGGAACGTTGCGCTCTGATGGATATGGTTCCTGTGTGGGGTTAGTACTCTATAGCGGCGCACCCAGAAAGATTGGGGTAGTCGCGCACTTTTCAGGCTCTATGCAAGTTCGCCAGGTAAGGGATGATGCACTCGAGATAATGGCAGCGGTCTGCCCTATTGCACCGGGAAGAAAGTGGCGGGGATGGGTTTTTGGAGGCGTATCTCTTAACGGTAACTCTTCACATCAAACCATGAGCGGAAATGGATCCAGTCTGATACATACTCGAGCCCTGATTGATTCGGTACGTGGTGTGCTGGAATTTAATCGAATGTTTGACGTCAATTTTAATATTACTAACATGGAAAGATTTGATTTTACTAACCAGGGAGTATTTGCTGAGATGACTTTACGTCAAGGCGGCAATTATGTGGGGCACCAGGGTGTTAAGTTAGATCTCGCTACCGGCCTAGTAACCTGGGATGATCTCAATCATGGATCTAGTAATTCAAAAGCGAATAAGATGATTAACTCTATGTTTTAATCACTTGTGTTTGACCTGGCGGATATTAGTTTTCTAGCGCCGGGTCTAACCTAACCCTTCAGTTAAAAGTTATTAAGGCTAAGGAAAATTTTCCTTCATTCTCAGATTAAATGTACTCTCATCCACTCCTCTCCATACTGTGACTCTGGCAAAACTCTACATAAGACCGAGATGATATCACCAAGTAAAAAGCTCCAGACACGATCATAACCAGCCAAATATTCGAGACAAAATATAGGATCCATAAGTATGTCAAGAATGGCAAGGTAAAGACAATTAACTTTTGAAGCCCTGCTCCAGAAATATGTAATGTTGCATATATAGACACTAGAATGCTTAAGGACATACATAGCAAAAGTAATGAAGAAGATTTCAATGTCTGCATTAGCAAGCTCAATAGAACAAAAACTATAAGCCCAAACCAGCGAGTATTAGGCTCAAGTGCTCCCATACTGATAGGCGCAGCCATATAACTGACGACATGATATCCGGTTACAATTACCATAAGTGCTGCCCAGCTATCCGCATTAGCAAGAACAATCGCTGCTAATACCCAGTTAACTATTATCGATCGCCTGGAAATATTGTGTACCGGATCCAATACGGCTAACCATCGAGGCATTTGTCTTACTTGTGCCATCCCAAATAAAATTCTTGATGAAGCTCCAAGATACGTATATCCAGATGCAGATGGGCTGGTGACACTATCTACTAGTAATACAAGCGCCAAAAAATGCAGACCAAGAAGAGTAGCTAAATCTAAGAGTGGCGATGCAAAATTCAGCCCCTGCCAACCGCCATTCTCAATCAATAGCTCATGTGGCACAGCTTCCATAAAGGCAAATTGTAGCGACAGGTAGACTAAAGTGATAATGACTATCGACAGAATAATAGCCAATGGAATATTCCGCCTAGGTTTTTTGATCTCACTGGCGAACGCAACGCTCACTTGAAATCCATTATATGAATAGATCAGCCCAGCACCAATAATGGCGGAGAATGCACTGTGGAACTCAAACTCCTGATTTGATAAGAGGGAAAAATTGGAACCAGTTTGATTCCGCGTGAAAACTACAATGAGTAATACCGTAAGCGCAAATAGCGGGGTAAATATCTTCAATACAGTGACCACGTTGTTGATTTTAGTTAACCAGCGAATTCCATAAAAATTAACAATTAGATAGAGGCCCAAAATGCTCAGAGCAAGTACTTTCCCCCAAATCGTGAGTGTATAGTTTTCTATCAGGAAAGAGGATCCAATTGCTGATGAAAGGTACTGTGTTGTAGCCTGTGCTTCTGTTGCAACCACCATCAGAATACCAAACCAATTAGCAAAAGCAAAAGGCATGCCAAAGATACTGTTATACGATAGAGCACTAGCTTGCGCTAGAGCCCCCCGCACTGGATAAATCGTCACGACTCGAGCAAGACAAAGACCTACCATCAAGACCAGAGTTGCTGTCAGTATCCAAGCTACGAATGCCCAGTTGCCGGCATATCTCGCTGTCAATTGAGCACTGAAAAGCCAACCTGACCCTATCATGCAAGTGGCACTGAGCAGTGTTGCGCTAAGCAATGAAACCTTTTTCTTGCCGCGCTTGGTTTGGTGCATATTTATGTATATCTATAAAATATAAAAATTAACTGTTTTCTTTTTTTAATCAAAAATTTTTATACTTTTGACGTTCATATTTTTCCGACTAGAGGCCAATACCCAAAGCTCATCGCAACCTACACGACGGAAGCCTTATATCACTTAATCTTCTAGTTTAGATTCCTCTGTGGCTTCTGGTGTCATTCCACAATGAAAAAAGCGCCTAATATACGCTTTAAGTTTTTACAATTAATAAAAAGAGTTTGACTGCCAGCGAAGCTATAGTAGTGACACAAACATCATCATTATACACCTGAAATTCAAGTATTGCCCATTTGTTCCATCCCTATACAGAGGTCGTATTTTTTGGCAAACCGTTGCTTTTTCTTTTATGGCCAAAAAAGATTTATATGCTCGCATGCTTAGCGCCACCACTGAAGTACCTACTCAAACGAAGCTTCACATAACTAGGACCACAGAGTATTGAACTATAAAGGGTATCATTAAGACCTTTGATTTTGTTTGACATCCTCAATGAACAACTCAAACATTTGTAAACTTAGACTAAACATCATTTTTAAACTACTTCAATGTTAAGGGCGTATAATATTTTTTTAAACCAACCTACAAACAGATACCTCACCCTAACCTGCAAGCAAATGATACAGCCATTAGATAATGGTATGTTTAAAGTTTAAAATCATTTCAGCCAAGAAACTTTTTGAAGCAAGCCATAAACTCACTAGTGAATTTATGGCTTAAACAAAGGGGGGTACTGCAAGCTTATTACTTCAACCCGCTTGAACTTTCAGCCAAATTAAATTTAGTTACTTAGGGCAAAACCTATAAGGCCTATGATTTTTTTCTCGAAAATAGCGCTTTAAACATAGCCACAACCCCAACGGCAAGAAACACCCAGAATTTTTTTAATAATATAATAGCTGCAGCAAATAAACCAGTTTTAGCAAGTACCTTACCCGTAATTAAAGCACCTATTCCATAAGCTGCTACCTTATCAATTTCTGGATTGAAATCACCATAAGTATGTCCCTGATCAAATTCAGCCAAAGCCAACACAGAGGATAGATTATCTTGAATTACAGTCTTTTGATCCATATTGGCAATATAATTCAGAACAAGGACACCTTCTCGGCCAAGTACCCTAATGTTATAGTTGAGAGTGTTGGTCTCCATATCCCCAAACTTGAGTTCCTTAGCCCAGTGAAGCTTATGCGCATCCGTATCGTAATATGGTTGTGCGGCCCAACCTACCAGAGCAATGGGCTCATAGCCGTTGCGAACTCGGTCTTTACTAGCCTGAGCAGTATCGGACTGCATCTGCTTTAAGAGGTCATTATAGTTAATATCTTTTGCATCTTCGTCTGATACATACCCATCCTCTTCATATTCAATAGTCACAGCCCAGGAATTTTCATCGAATGGTGTCGCATCCGCAGGGAATATCATACCCAGAACCTTCTGTCCTGGAGGGTTTCCCCATACATCAACGAGAACTTTCTCGGCATCTTTGGGGTTCAAATAATAGAACTCCTCCGACACTTTTAAGGAAGCAGGGGCTTCAGGGAGATTGATAACACCCGTCTGTCGATCTAAAGAGTCCCAAATACTTTTGGCCCATGTCATATATTCCTCTTCCGATAACGCCTTTTCTTCATCATTGCTTGCAAAAGCAAATGAACTGAAAGAAAGACATAGCAGTAGAAACAGAGACTTAAGTTTCATTTAAAATCCAAATAGAGATAGTTAACATTGAAGAAGCAAGCTTCTATGGCTGATAGTGTCTATAGTAAAGAATCAATGTGCCCTACGGGTACACTGAGAGGTACTATAGTCCTAGGCCGCAAGAGCTATTATGGATGAATTCTACCAGAGCCTATATTGGAATTCTCTATCCGCAGGTAGTATAAAATGGTACACAAATGGCTTTTATAGCCTTATCCAGTGTAAAATTTAACCTAAGGTGACAGTTGGTCGGGGACCCTAGGAAAAACTTTCATGGGGTTACGGCTCTTTGAGAGTTGGAACGCTATATCTTGATTAACCTCTTGGCATTTCCTTTACCAGGCATTAGAGAGATGGCAAGGTACTTTTATCAAAATTATCCTGAACTAACTTAACCTCCTAATGAGAAGGAATTTCTTATTTGCCCAAAGAGATCTTTTATTTTATTAACTAATATATTATTTTAAAATATTTTCGATCTTTATTTGACGATCCAAATTAAATCTTCATTCGAAAAACATAACTATCAACAATAAATGATTCGACCTCTATAAAAATTACTTGAAAATGACAGGTTATTAAAACTATAAAGCATCTTGACTAGCTTAAAGATCAACGATATAAGTGTAGATAACAAAGCATTATCTACAGAAAGAAAACAAACAGATCAAAAAAATACACACAGCCTCGAAACACACTATCATTTCTCCCCTACTCTCAATGGTTTTCAGCAAACCAGATCCCGACTTACAAATTAAGAACCGATTGAAGCCTGCTTCACAATTGGCAGGCCTCAATAACTTCAAATTATTTATGTAGTAATTATTTAGCTACCATCAGGGTACTAACTGGTAGCTGTTACCCAAATCATCCTTCAATACCATGGCTATGCCATCGATAGCTGAAACCTGTAGAGGCTCACTTAGAATTCGGCTGCTGAATGTCCACCCCTCAGGCAGGTTGAGACGATCGCCCAGATGTTTCAAATCGTCCATCTGTAAGTTGGCATCTTCAAGGCGACTAAAAGACTGCATGATATATACCTGCCCATGGATATCTGTTAACTCATAGACACGTCTACCTTCATAAAATAACCAAGTGTTATCCCTTAGTACTTTACCAGGAACATAGGCAACATCCTCCCCTTGACTGTCAGTCAGATCAACGCTAGTTAATAAACGCATTTCTAATTCACCAAATAATCGGTATTCATCGTCTGGACTGGGTAAAATGATTCCGCCACCCAGGCTTTCATCCACTACAAAAAAGCGTGGCCCATTGGGTATAGCTAGAAGTGCATCGTATTGATCTGCAATTTCGTCTAAGTTAAGAGCCTCCCACTGGTCTTGCGGGCAATAGTTTACTCCTGGTGTACCCCAGATTTCTGCTGATACTCCTGAACCGTCTAGATATGACAGCAAGATTTCACAATAACGAAAATTGAAGGTTGGACTACCAGCCTGCAATGGCTCATCTGGAGTGGTGCTTCGCAGAAAGTTTAATAAATGGATGGCTAGCTCTTCACCCACATCATCTTGAATAAAGTGTCCGGCCAAAAATCGCCTGTGATCATTACCATCAGAGCCAGGCACATGCTCAACCCACTTTTGTTGGTTTTCCTCGCTACCTAAGCTTCGATCGAACTCACCGGCATTAAACATAAAAGGATTATGAAATGCCCCGAGTGTTTGCCAGGCAATTATATTTTGCATCTCGATATCAACAAACATGGCAGGGAAAGCACGTATTGCTGCTTTATATTCAATACTGGGATAAGGTGCGTTGTATGCGGAAATTTCTTCGTCAGTCAACTGGTAGACTGTCAAGACTTGCACCACATCACCAGCTAATAGTTCAGGTACAGTTGAGTGATGGCAATCAACAAAGAATAATTTCGCACGATCACATTAATTATATTGAAAGTATAGGCCGTTATCGTCGTGTTCATCTTACCGAAAAAGGGGCTCGTTTACATAATACAGATACCATAATATCCGATATGACACTGGATACTTTTTGCGAACAATTACCGAGCAAGGTATTTTATCGGCTGCATCGTAGCTACATTATTAATAGTGAAAGATTGCTGGAATTAAAGTCACAATCACGGCGTCATTTCGTAAGAATGGCTGGTACAGATATAAAAATTCCAGTCTCCCGTAACTTCCTCAACAGACTAAAGCGATCTATCAAAACCAGTTGCTAATATTTTGATCTTAGGCTCCTAGGATTAAGTAGAATATTATTTCTAATTGACGACATATCAATACCTACGCCTACCCCAAGAATTCAATGATTGAGTCACTCGGCGTTTTTTGGCATATTTTATATACCGAATCTTCCTGCTCAGAGAATAATAATGAAGGATTTTTTGATTGTTGGTGGCGGCCATAATGGCTTAGTTTGTGCCTGCTATTTGGCTAAAGCTGGAAAAAATGTAACGATTCTTGAGCGCCGGTCGATTGTTGGCGGTGCAGCGGTTACTGAAGAGTTCCACCCAGGTTTCCGAAACTCTGTGGCTAGCTACACCGTTAGCCTGCTTAATCCCAAAATCATAGAAGACCTCCATTTACGTGAGCATGGCCTGGAGATCAAGTTACGGCCGCAATCAAACTTTTTCCCACTTTCAGAGGGGGAAAGCCTTTCCTTCCATAAGAATCTCGCGGATACACAGGCAGAGGTTGCGCGTTTCTCGGAAAGAGATGCGGCTACCCTACCTGACTTTTATGCCATGCTGGAAACAGTGGCAGATATTCTGCGCGGGGAACTGCTTCGCGCTCCCCCCAATGTCGGTGGCGGCTTTGGGGATTTGATTCGCGCTGGCGGCTTTGGGCTAAGAGCGAAAAAGCTGAGTATGGCATCGCGCCGTGATGCATTGGAACTGTTTACCAAGAGTGCCTCCAGCGTGCTGGATGCCTGGTTCGAAAATGACCATGTCAAGGCTGCGTTTGCTTTCGACTCTATCGTTGGCAACTATGCCGCTCCCAGCACTCCCGGTTCCGCCTATGTGTTACTGCATCATGTGTTTGGTGAAGTAAACGGCGAGAAAGGCGCTTGGGGCCATGCCATGGGCGGTATGGGTTCAATCACCCAGGCCATGCGCAAAGAGGCAGAGCGCCTAGGAGTCATTATTCGCACGGATGCTGAAGTAAAAGAGGTGCTGATCGATGGTGGGCGTGCAACCGGAGTGCAGCTAAGTAGTGGTGAAACCGTTACTGCCGGTAAAGTAATCGCCAATGTCGGCCCTAAACTGCTCTATTCCCAGATGATAGACGAACAACATCTGGAACCGGAGTTCCGCCGCCGTGTGCGTGGTTTTCGAGTGGGCTCGGGCACCTTCCGTATGAATGTCGCACTATCTGAGCTGCCAGACTTTACCTGCAAGCCTGGTAATAACGCACAACCGCACCACAAGTCTGGAATTGTCATTGGCCCCACCATGGACTACCTGGAACAAGCCTATATAGATGCGACCCAATATGGCTGGTCAAAGCAACCCATTGTCGAGATTTTGATCCCCTCCACCATCGATCCTTCTCTGGCCCCCGAGGGCCAGCATGTGGCCAGCCTATTCTGCCAGCAATTTGCTCCAGAACTGCCCGAGGGTAAGAGCTGGGACGACTACCGTGAGCAGGCAGCTCAGACCATTATCGATACCGTCACCAACTATGCACCCAATTTCCGTGATTCCATCATTGCCCAACAAATCCACTCACCGCTGGATTTAGAGCGCAAGTTTGGCTTGATGGGAGGCGATATCTTTCATGGTGCCTTAGGCCTGGACCAACTGTGGAGCAACCGTCCCTTTATGGGCTATGCGGATTACCGCACGCCGATTCAGGGCCTGTATCTCTGCGGTTCCGGTAGTCACCCGGGAGGTGGGGTTACTGGAGTGCCTGGCCATAATGCGGCGATGGAGATTTTGAGAGATAAATAAGAGTGGCTCGTATTGATCTTATGAAACCAGTACGAGCACTATTCATAATAGTGTTCAGGCCAAGAAAACCACTCAAGATATCAGCTGGTTATAAGTTATTTGAATGAGCCTCTGCACTTGCTGACAAGTACAGTGAGCAAATTGGAAGAGCATAGACAGCCTGTATGGTCTATGCAGATCTTAATCTTCTCTAGACCAATAGTGCCAAAACACCGGAAGAGTCCCTTTTACCTCGATTCAACAGCGAATTCCCGTAGCAACTACTCACAGTCAGCCTCCAAGCCTTCAGCCGATGCTTGGTCATAAACCCAAGAGCCTAAATTTTAACTGGAGCACTATCTCGAACTGGTAAATTGGAAAGGTTGAGGAAAGTTTGAAGATACCACCACCGAAATAATTTAAGGTATCTCTCCAATTGACATAATCCTAGAGCTAGGACAAATAGAATAGGAAAAGTAAACTCTTACTTCATATTATTATTCAGATGGCTAGATAATAAAAAAAATTAGCACCACAATAATAGACAGGGCACAGCCAGTCTTTTAATCCTTAGGCTACTTCAAACTAGCAAATACTAATGGCATGGGGGTTGCCCCACCATGCCATTAGTAGTCTCAGTAAACTAAATCAAATTAAAGGTTCAGTTACTGTAGCGAAATAGCAGTCAACTCAGAGCCAGCGATATACAGGGTTCCGTCATCACCAAGGCTTAAGTGCCCGGAGGATGCAAAACTCCAATCCAACTCCTGAGTACCTATATTAATGGCATAAGTATGCGAGGAATCTCCAACAAAAATATGCGTTCGAGTTACCACAATATTTGAAGTTAATGACTTCGACGCCTCCCAGGCCCACACTTCTCTGCCATTTTCTTCATCAACAGCTTTCAAAATACCAGATTGCAAAGCATAAATAACTCCACCACTAGAGGCTGGCTGCCCTGAAAATCCAACTGAATTTTTCTCCCATAAAATGTTGCGTTTATCGAGATCAAATACAACTAAAGAGCCCGATTGAATTGCCACAATATGATTATACCTAGTCAAGACTGTGGCCAAATTTACATCGTACCCTCTCCAGTCAAAATTAGGATATTCAATGCTATAGGCCAATTCACCAGAATCACGATGAAAAACTTGCAGGTCAGTTATAAATGCATATACATACTGTTCATCTACAGCTGGGGTAAATTCTTGATACTGCGCAGTTGATGCAAACCAAGACTCCGACCCATCACTCAGATCAAATGAGTAAAGTCCTCCGTAATACCCCCCGGCAGTATAAATCCCTCCATCATATACAGTTGGAGACATGTAGGTTGACCACTGATTTCCATATTCAGTAGCAAACAATAGTGAGCCGTCATCTATATCAAGCCCTCGTATAAAGGACTCTTCATGACCACCAGTTTGAATAATGACTTTTCCACGGTCATAAGCTGGGGGATTTATAGAATGTATACCATCATAAACGCGCTCCCATGCCAAATCTCCCGTGCTTGCATCCAAGGCAACAATTCTCTGCTCAGCAAAATAGGAATCATTAGATGCGAAGACCTTACCATCAGCCACCACTACCGGGTGTAACTTCGTCATATTAGGTAATGTCACCGACCAATGGTGAGAGAAATCATCTACATCTAGCTGTAGCGGTGTATAACCAGTATGCGCTGCCCCCCCTTGATATGTCGCCCATACCACAGGTAGGGGGTAACTATTGCTATCAATAGGTGAGGTGTCTGAGAAGAACTCTTCAACATTTGTAAAAGAATCAAAATCTTCATCATTTGCTGCATCGTCAGCATCGATCGGGTCTAGCGCATATAGTACTTCCCATCCATCCCGCATACGATCGCCATCAGTATCAGCAACTATTGGAGATGTACCATAGGTATTCGACTCTTCAAAATCCGAAAGGAAATCACCATCTGTATCTACATTTCTCGGAGACGACCCTAAAGCATATTCTTGCAAATTGGTCAGGCCATCAGCATCAATATCGTCCGCGCTATCATCTACCAACAAATCCAAACCATACTCGAACTCATACATATCTCCCATACCATCACTATCCGAGTCTTCAAGTAAGGGATTTGAGCCTAGTTCCTTTACCTCTGTAAAATCAGTAAGCCCATCGTTGTCGCTATCCTGCGCCAATAAATTTGTACCTAATTCCGCTTCCACCCCATCGGACAAGCCATCGGCATCCGTATCTGCAATAAAAGGATCAGAACCATAAATTAAAAGCTCATCGCCATCGTTAACGCCGTCATTGTCAATATCAGGGTTGTCCGCATGAGTACCAAAGGTGTACTCCAGCAAAGCAGATAAGCCATCCCCGTCCAAGTCGGAGCCCGCGTCACCAACATTCTTAGGATCTAATCCAAAGGCATACTCCCACCAATCAGGGAGTCCATCACTATCAGAGTCCCAATCTGGCATAAGATCTACAAATTTACCTCGCGCATCTAGCTTGGTAAAACTACTTAAGTCCGCCGCGACACGATATAGCCCATCATATGCTGTAGCAGCGACCAACTCCCCATTTCTACGAATATTAATATCATTAAAGCTCTGGCCAACGAATAAAGTTTTTTGCAGAACCCCACCAGCCGTAAACTGGTGTATCTCACCGTCCCAGGTAGCTGAAAAAATATTACCAACCTCATCAATGGCAATTGCCCGTGAAGTTTCAATTGGTATATTGGAGAGTAAAACTCCGGACACAGGATCGAACTGAGAAATCTGACTGCCACTTAATGCGTAGAGATAACCATCTTCGCCAACTGTCAGATCTATAAATGGGCCTGCATCTACATAATTCACAGAGCCACTTGCTAAGTCAAACTTCACATACCCTTGACTAGGACTGCCACTAGTTGATTGGTTGGTAACGAAAATTTGTTCACCAACAGCATCTATGCCGCCATAACTCAAATTATTAACGGTACTCCAACCAGGCGCTGGATAGTGCTCCCAAAGGTTTAACTCTAGCGTATACACACTTAAATAAGGTTCAAATGTCCCATTGAAAATCGCTACTCTTCCATCATCCAAAATAACCGCATCTCGTGCATATGTGTTATTACTCCCTTTTGGATCAGGGATATCGAAGCTTTTTATTTCACGACCATCAACATCAAGTAAGTAAAGCTTATTGTCAAAAATAGAAATTCCAGAGGCGCCCAATTCAAAAAGTGTAGGAGGAGAAATGCCTGCCAATTCATCAATCAAAATACCACAATCATCAGCAGAGGATTCAACCCTCACAACCAACGTATGATAACCCTCAGCAATGGGAACAGAGAGCTTTTCCCATGATGTTTGGGAGACTGGACTATCTAATAATTTTTCTCCATTTAGCTCAATAACCAATTGGGCATCATAGGTAGAGTGACAGGTAGACCGCGCTCGAAGAGAAAGCTCTACAGGTAAAAAGTAATTAGCTGTCGAAATACCCCAACTACCCTCAGCAAAAAGGCTAACAACCCCATCGCTAGCTGATCGAGTTACAAATTGTGGGCTACCTTGTGAAATCCAACCATCCGGTAACTCTTGATCCTCAAAAGAAAAATAGAATTCATCTATTGGAGAGGGTATTGATAACTCCTCAGTTGGGTCAAAGCCCAAAAGGTACTCAATTAGATTAGAAAACGTATCATTATCCAAATCACTATCGGCATCAGAAACATCTAACGGATTCAGTCCATATAGCACTTCCCAGCCATCTGGCATACCGTCTTCATCCGTATCACTGTTAGATGGATCAGTAAAATAAGTCATAACCTCGTCAAAGTCTGACAATCCATCCTGATCCGTATCTACCATCAAAGGCGAACTGCCGGCTACGAATTCCTCAAGATTGTTTAGACCATCTGCATCCGAATCCTTCAAGGCATCTAGTTTGTCAGTGTCATCCAAACCGTGGGCCAACTCCCACCACATTGGCAAGCCATCGTTATCGGCATCAGATTCATACCGATAATTTACTATATTCAGCTCATTGCCAATTGATTGATGAATTAGTATTACACCAGTTTCATCAGCAATAAGGTCTATATAGGTATCGATATCGATATATTGTTTAAATAGAATTTCTCTAAGATCATGACTGAAAATTGCTAAAAGATATTCCCTATCTACCTTAACCAGACCAACAGCGACACTCTCGCTCCAGGTGAAACCCAGTAGCTGTATCTCCGCGCTCACACCCTCAGATAAAGGGCTCAAATCAAGTGCACTAACGAGGGGGTTAGCGGGGTATCCCTGGATAACATTCCCCTCTCCAGTTACAAACAACTTACCATCCGGTGATTGCGACAGCCATGCACCTAAAGACTCTCCGAAGTAATAATATTGATACTCGGAAAACTCCTTTCTATCATTATCAATATTAAAGCTATTTAAATCTCCATAAGAAGAATAATGATAAAACCGGCCGGTTTTCTCCACGTAAAGCAGCTCCTTTGAGCTGCTTACCCAATTGTAACTATCCCTAACCGTATAGCTTTTATCAAGCAAGTGATAATTCAAATAAATGCTATCTTGACCACTTCCAGCAACTGCCACATAGAAATCACCTGCACTTATTAATGCTTCCAGACCTCCCTCTAAAGAGGCCACCTCCTGGTTTTTTATAGGTAAAGTTTCACTAAACTCAATAAGTTTACCATTCTCAAAACCAACCAATATCGAAGATGGATTGGCGACATTTATAGACATCGCCTTACCGTTACTCTCAAAGTGCCCCAAATGTAAAGGGTTTAGATATTTACCAGCAGCCGTATCCCACTTCCAGACTGAACTGGAATCTCCATCCAGCAAATATAGTACGTTTCCTCTTCGAGCAATCTGATCTACATTTTTGACCTGGACTTGTCCTTGAATATCACAAACACCATTTATGCCATGCTCTGCAAGGTAGCAGGCTGAATCCAGAGGAAATAAATCGAGGCTTAAACTAGATTCTCCCACAGACGGATCATACCCATCATTCCATGAGTCGGGCGCGCCATCGAGGTCAGAATCAACTGATGCAGCGCTATCGTTTGGAAATGCATCCTCTCTATTCGGAACTCCATCGCCATCTATATCATCTAATAGCTCAACCAGCTGATACTTTCGGCCATGATTCTCAGTATAAGTAATGACCAAGGCTGCTTCATCTAACTGTACTAAGCCCTCAGGAAGTCCAGTATAGGAAGCAGAAAAAAATGCTTCAAAATTGTTGTTGTAAGCAACTAAAGAGCTGTTATTAGTAAAAGACGCTGATAAGGTTACAACCGTACTATTATCGGAAAACCCATAATCAAAACTAGTTACTGGAGAGCCAATTAAACTCAAGTCACTGGCTTTGTAATAATCACCACTACCAAGCAGCACTCCGTTACCACTATTAACGAGCAGAATCGGACCTCTGATAGTGTAATCACCATGGTAGGGAGATTCCCCTTGGGCACCTATAGCACCGCTCGACTGAGAGATTTCCTCAAAATGTATATCATTAGGTGACGTGCCATCTCTAAAATGATAAAGCCGATTATTTACATCGTTCCAAGCATAATAATGAGAATACCTATTCCAATCCTTACTATCTAATAAACTCCCATCCTTAGACAAGACATGATGTGAACTCCAGGCTCCCTGACCATCTTGAACCAATAGATAGCGACCCGCTTCCGCCAGTCCGGTTGCACCCACAGGCATTTGAATGAGGTTAACTAGTTTTTCAGGTGTATCAATTGAAAAATATCGGATCCAGCCGTCACTATAAGCAAGATATACTCTCTTATGCTCATTATGGTAACGTACAACCTGGGGACTTTGATCTTCAACTACTAGATCAAGTTTTCCAGTGAAGCTTTGAGTCTCTGAACTCCACTGGTAAAAATCGTAAAACCCATTTTCAGAGAACCCGAGATATATAACACCATTCGCATCAGAAAATGCTTCATCCAGTGCAAATGTATCGGTCAATGTGGCGAAACAGGTCTCCCCATCACCTTCATTTATCCGAAAGCACGACGCATCAAGATCGTAATAGTCAGCATTATCACCGACTCCGTCACCATCCTGATCTGATGACTCTGTTTTATCCCAAGGGAATGCGTCGTTCTCGTTTTCTACGCCATCATTGTCAATATCGTTGTCAACTTCATTTGGGGTACCATCCCCATCTAAATCGGCTCCGATAGCTTTGATAATGGAGTATTTTGGTTTATCCCCCCAGGCTGAGGTCTCTCTTGAACCTTCATATTGACGTGTTTCATGAATAAGGAGCTTAACTAAACCACCAACTTTGAGAGGAGTTTCAGCGTCTGAAGACTCGGGATCAAAGGTGTTGGGCACAAGTAGCTCACCAATGTTCAGCCTGGAGACAAAGTCGTAATTATCTTGTATTGCCTGCGTGGTATTTGTATCAAGACCTTCGGCAAGGCCATTTAACACCCCATCTGTTAGATCTAAAACTAACAACTCCAGTACTGCAGAAGTGCTTATATCTGTCTCGTTTTTAAGAGCCCACACAAGAGATGCGGTAGCTTCAGAAGCGGTACGGTAGCTCAAAATATCATCAAGATCGGCCTCATTCCCAAAGGCCACTGGTGGCGTATGAAAAAGGTCTACCTTATCTAGTAGGTCAAAGCCTAACTGACTTTTAACAACCAGTGATTGGGAGCTTATAGCATCACTCAACCCAGGTTTATCGACTACATTTCTCTGCCGGATCAGATCAACAACGATGGTTGTTAGCGGTGTTGCGAAGATATCTTTAGATTTCTCGAGCGCCTCAGCTTCAACAATTGTTGATAAGCTAGGAAGGATTGGGGCCATTCCTGTCGTTAGGTCTATCGTGGCATCATCAGCCAAAAATTCAATTAGGTAGTAACCATTGTCCGGAAGGTCTAAGCCTTCCTCAGTGAATTTACCTAACTCTGTGGTTTCGCCTCTCGCGACAACCTCCCCCTTTAAGTCCTCCGCCTCAAAAGAAACTTCATGAATCTTATAAGTGGCAAAACTTAGTGGCCCCTTAACGGCGGTCCCAGAAAGCGAATATGTGACGGCTGGGGTAGGGGCAGGTGTAGGCTCGGGTTCAGGTGAAGAGTCACTGCCTCCTCCCCCTCCTGAGCAACCTAGTAAGACCGCAGTGAGACCTGCCAGTACAAGCTTTAAATAAAATACCGTTGTTCGCGATCCCATATCACAATCCTTTTCACTCACCAAGCCTGCATACTTAGTGCGATAGTACTTGAGCTGCATAAATCAGGGCCTTTTCGCCACTTTGCAATTCTTTACAGAAATGGGCGCGATCATATACGGCTATTAAATGAACTGCAAAACCCAACTTAGAATTCGATACCTTATTATCACTATGTCTCCCGCTGTGTACGGAGGATATTCCTCTGCGGTAGGGATGACGTATCCAGGAAGAGCTGTGAACACCAGCGCCAGCGGGTTGAAGACAGGATACAAGGAAAAGCCAAGATCTTTGATCTCGATATCCCAGTTCCAATTACATCTCAATACAGCAATGTACTCACGCTACAATCTCAACCGAGAAGCCCGCCTCTGGTGGACGAGGAGCGCCGGGATATGTCCCTTTTCAGCTGAACCGCTATTTAACTGAAATGGCCTACAACTGTATCCGAATAAACCCAGGGTGTACGGGTTAAGGATTGCCAGCGTTTTCTCCCCTCCCCACTAAACTCAGCCAATTCAGCAGGGGTTACTTACTTGCTGTGCGGCTCTTTACCTAAATTCCTATCAACTGTCTCGATAAGCGGCTACCGGGAGTAGCATGCCACCTATTTCTATGCAGAATCTCTGACAACCAACCAATTGGTACAAGCGTTTGACTCCCACCCCAGAGCTTTCCAATTGGTGGGTGTCCAACATCGTGTTGCGGTAATGACTATGTGTTATTGCACCATGTATTTGCTGAGGTAAATGGCGAAAAAAGCGCTTAAGGCCATGCAATGGTTGGTATGGGTGCTATCACCCAGGCCATGTTTAATCATGGTGGAGCATCTCGGAGTCACCATTCGCAAAAAAGCTTAAGTCGAGGTGTTGTTGATTGATGGTGACCGCACTAGAAGTGTACTGCTGGGCAGTGGGGAAACCGTTGCTGCCGGTAAAGCAATCGCCAATATCGGCCCCAAATTGCTCTTTAGCCAGATGGTTGACGAACAGCACCTAGAGCCGGAGTTCCACCGCCGGGTGCACGGTTTCAGGATAGGGTCAGGAATCGTCATTGGCCCCACCATAAATTACCTAGAGCAAGCCTATGTGGATGCGACCCAATACGGATAGTCAAAGCAGCCCATTGTAGAGATATTGATCCCCTCCACCATCGACCGCTCCCTGGCCCCCGAAGGCCAACATGTGGCCAGCCTATTCTGCCAGCAATTTGCTCCAGAACTCCCAGAGGGTAAGAGCTGGGACGGCTATCGCGAGTAGGCAGCTCAGACCATTACCGATACCGTCACCAACTATGCACCCAATTTCCGTGATGCCATCATCGCCCAACAAATTCACTCACCACTAGATTTAGAGAGCAAGTTTGGCTTGATGGGTGGCGATATCTTCCATGGCGCCCTCGGGCTGGACCAGCTTTGGAGCAATCGCCCCTTTATGGGCTTTGCGGATTACCGCACACCGATTCAGGGCCTGTATCTCTGTGGTTCCGGTAGCCACCCGGGAGGTGGGGTTACTGGTGTGCCTGGCCATAATGCAGCGATGGAGATTTTGAGGGACAAATAGAAATGGCTCGCAATGATCTTACGAACACAGTACAGCCATTACTCCTAGTGAGTTAAGGCCACGATTTAACACTCAAGTTATCAGCTAGCTTATGCACTATTTGAATGAGTTCCCGCACTTACAGAATGACAAGTGCAGGGACCAGAAAGGTGGGATGCTTGAAATCTCAGGTTTTTCTGGATAAGGGAACTCTAGTAGCAGGTAGGGTCTGCTTAGACCTTAGTCCTATTCTGGCCAATATTGCTAAAACTCCAGAGAAGTCTGATTTCACCTAGATCCAGTAACGATTCACACAGTAACTACTGGCAGTCAGCCCCAAAATCTACTGTCGTAACTTGATGGCGAGTGCCAAGTTTAAAAGTTGCTTTAAACAACTGGCAATCTCACCGGAATTGGTACGGCAGATCTGTATACTGTAAACCAAAGGCTAGGTACTTGGACTACGGTATTACCAATGTACCTACCCTGAACTCCTCACGCATTCTTCTGTAACAATCTAGAAACTTTTAGCTTGGAAAAGATATACATTTCAGAATGCATATATCACTTACCACACAAAAGGATAAAAATTATTGCCTATAATCCAGCTTTTTAATCATTTATTATTCAGAAGTTTTATCACCGATAATCCAGATTTTTTTGATCAAATTATACTCTGCTAAAGTATTGTTTAAAGAGTGGAAACCTTTCTTTAATTATCTACCAATAGAGCTTATGCTTATTTCTAAACATAGTCTCATATAATTTAGGAAATCTGTACAACTTAACATTCTGCTAAGATTTTCAATTTCAGCGCTTGTTATTAATACAATATTGTTTAGTATCTCCATCATCTGCATTTAGAGCGCTTATGCAACTCATTAGTGTCGACTGTTTTATTCTACTTAATTGATCAATGGTTGATCAATTGCGAAATATGGAACTGTATCGTTAATTTTATGACAGGTGTTTAGAAGAGTATGAAGAGTTTATTGTTGTTACTGTTGTTCTTACTAATTTTCATTTTAATGCTCTTAGCATTGGCAATTCCGAGCATTATCAATCTGTTAATCTGTTTTTTTATCTATAAAAAAATCGGGCCTTTTAGCCAAAAAAATAGCGTCAATATTATTTCTATACTCATGCTTTCAATTCTACTAGGGTTCAATGTTCGGATTGCTGACATAGGGCGTGAGATTTTTTTTGGAAAAAAAGTAGTAGTACATAAACAAGGAAACATCAATATAAATCAAGGCTCTACAATAAGAGTATCAACCGATTTTGATAAGGTGTTATTTAAGGAAAATGTATTTGATTCAGGACGGTTTCTTTGTAACGAAGGCGCCATGACATGCCACATTGATGAACCACACTTGGTCATTACCAATATAAATAATGCCATCCTAAATAGTGGCCTTAAAGTGTCCAATGAAAATGATACGCATTTATTACTTAAAATTAATAAGCGTGTGAATGAAGGGGTGGCTACTTACGACCTACGCCTATTAAATGAAAATGGGGTTTTGGCACATGAAACTCATCGACGAGTGATGTTTTTATCCGGAGAAGAGTATATTCTTGAGAGATCAGCAAATGGACTTGATAATTATATAAGATATATTTTTTCCAATACTTTTTGGGATTACATATTAAGATGGAACCTCAACATAAAACAGGAGCCATTCTTAGAGGGATTTATTAATAAGAACATCACACTTATTCCAGAGGAAAAGCCCTACAGATTACTTACATCACAGGAAGAGGGATCTGAAAGAATTTTTCTCGAACAATACAAGATTAATAAAAATTCATTTAATCTTCACTCAGCAAGCTGTATCGCAAGACAGGTCTTGAGCGGATCTCGTATTTTGGGAGAAAATCGACAAGTAAGTTTATCCATTCCTTCCGGGAAAGAAAAGATAATAATTTTTGATGATAAAGTTAATCTAAATCAGATAGTATGCACTGAAGAACGAATTTATCTTGTATATTTTCCTACAGGGAATAGTCATATACTTATAGTAGAATATGATTATGATGGGAATTATATTGTTAGCGATAAGATTTTAATACCATCACGAGCGTGGGGTAAACCACCAAGAATTTCATATTTTGAAAAAAGAGATGACAATAGCTATTTGATTCAAATAGTAGAGTATTCTGGAAAAGACAAAGAACCCATGAATGCCCTAACCCTGACAGCTCTGGAGAATTAAATCTAACAACTGCACTATTCTTAGGGAACGGCTGAAGAGAACGGGCAACTCCGGAATTCTACTCCTACATAGAAAAACTGAGGGTGCTCAAAGCTCTGTATTAGCCAAATAGGCTTATAAGCTGACACAGAGTTTTGAGCACCTTCATATCCGAATTACGAATGCACCGTGATCTAAACTACGAATGCCGTTGGGGCCGTTCACCGCCAGCTCCATAAGCCGACCAAGGCGAAGGGTGGATTCGCCAGTGAGAACTGGCTTACTTAAGCTATTGTACGCCAGTATACTCAAAGCCTCGGGGCGCTGGACGCATCCGATTCAAAATTGGAATTTAATGCTATCGCAGCTGACGATCCACTTCCCTGAGCGCTTGAAAAAACACATCAGCCTATGAGGCTATTTGGCTAACACAGAATTTTGAACACCCTCTCCGACTTTGAGAAATCGTTAACTTCGCGAAGTGATTGAGTTTTAAAAACATCGTGTCTCGATGTGGTGTATCTTTGGGTGTCCAAGATTATTATCTATTCATATCCTGGTTCTCTTTTCCTTGGACGAAGCGATAAAGAAATAAACCAAGGGTCACCATCACCAATTATTTGCAGTTTAAACTCCGAATAATCGGTACGCCAAATACTATTATAGTCCCATAGATCTATGAAATTACTCTCTTCCATTGCCCCTGCTTCAATACTCATTAATTGACGGTAATTAAGTGAGTCAGCGATAAGTTTACTTTCTTTGGTCTCCCTATATCCAAGAGGACTGAGACCATTTCTTAATCGTGACCGGAGCTTGTCAAAGCGCAATATTGTCTCATCTACTGAATCGTAGCGAAAACCGTAGTCATACTTATAAACCCTCTCTTTATGGCACCACAAATTAACAACTACGATTTCGCTTGGGTAATTTGAATTTTTATGATAACGGGAAAATGAGTTTTCTAGGAGGTCTCTATCCAGTGTTACAATCTGTTCAAGCGCTTCTATAAACTTGTTACAATCACCACCATAGTAAGAGAGAGGTATGGACAACCCATCTCCTCTTACACTTAAAGGAAGGAGTATCATACAGAAGGCAAGGGTAAGTTGTCGATACATGGAAACACAATAATCAAAGCGATAAAGAATGGCGACAGTATGCCTTCAACTGTATTACCTTGCTATATCTTCTTTCAGGCACTCGCCTAGCCACCTTATAGCAACTGATTGCTAAAGGGCGACTACTTCTAACCCAACCTCTTTATAAATACGGAAGTTTCAAGCTGTATAAATTCACCATCTTGTCATGGGTATCCAGGTAGATGCTGAAACGAGCCCCAATCAGCCCTCGAACTTGCTGCCAATGCTCGTTGATGAATGCCAAACCATGTCCAAGGACCAACCTTTTCAGAAACACCACTATCTCAGATTGGTAGACTGGAGTAGTCGCTCACTCAGTACACAAGAGCCAGGGGCCTTAGTGAGTATATTCCTTCTTCATCGAAAGGCTATGCATCTTGGCAAAACAGTGTCTCAGTCTAAACCTCAACTCTAAAGACCGTTTTAAGCCGCTAGTAAACTCAACTGAACTAGTGCTGAGCACGAGTATTTCGAGATTACGAAGGGCTTTCTTGACCTCTCACACAGCAATCTATCAGAAGCACCTTTTGGCACCAAAGAGACTTTCGAGTCAGAGCGTGGATATCACCTGCCAGACTAAGGCACAAAAAATTATGCTCGGAATCCCGTTTCTTAATCGCTGGGTGACCAGAATTGCCCCACCCTTTCAGCATATTCAAGCCATCACTTTCCGTTCCTTTTTGATCCGCACATAGATTTCTTCACGGTGAATAGGCAGTGATTTGGGTGCGCTTATGCCTATCTTCACTTGATTACCTTTAACCTCCAGCACTGTGACTGAGACATTTGCTCCAATCCTTAACTTTTCACCCGTCCGTCGCTTTAAAAGCAGCATACTTATTTCCTTCTATCGTCAAATTTTGGGCACTTCCGGGGTGGGGAAATTTGGGTTTTAACGCTTGGAGGAATTGTGGGGCGGTGCGCGAGGGCGGTAGGCAGAGAAGAGGAAAAGGCGGGCGCTAGGCTTCCAGCGCTTAGGAACAGGCACCAAGCTGCTGAATGTACTCCACTTTATTGAAGACGAGCGGGTTTCTAGCGTATTATCCATATAGCCATTTTGATAGAACGATTATCAATTTGGTTAGCTGGCCCCGGGTGTTGGTAGCACCTTGGGTCAGCGCCTTTTACTTACTCTTACGTCACGCTACCGTTCTCCTTTGAGGGGATGGGTTATTTAGAGAACTCTCGGTTCTCTCGAAGCCTTCAAACTTTTCAAACCTCTAAGGCCTTTTTAATCGGCTCGCTCAATTACGGCTAAAATACCAAAATTATCTATCGATTTTACGCGGCTTTGACATTGAAACAAACTGAATAAAATCCAACAAGATCATTTTAGTGCCTATATTTTTTTATATTTCCGACCAGAAAAATTTTATCCAACAACTGACAGTTTTATTTATATTGGAATTTCGCCTGTGCTTTTCCGAAAAGATTAAAGATCTACTTCCATTTGTCGGCGGTGAGCGTTTGAATATGCCGAAAGGGCTACCCTTTCACCTGGATCACCATTTGGAGCTGGCGGACTGGAGTGGCCGGCATTTAGATTCCAGAAAACGAGGTTGTATTTGTGAAAATACACCTCCTATCCTAGAGGACTTGGTATCTCAGCCCAGCACTGACTATATCTCAACCGGAGTTTTGAAAGCCGCTTTAGAGGCTTGGGGGAATCAGCGTGGGGCTGTACAACAAGCTTGTAACCAGCTCAATAAACGTTGGGTGCACGGCTTAGGCGACTGCCGTTGTTTTCTCCAAGCTACCCCCCTACTAATCTAGCCCCACTCTAAACACTTGACGCCACGATTGTTGATTTTCTATCCAAAAAAGATTTTTGCTAAGCCTTAATACAAATTCCCGGTATTTCACGTCCTTTACTTCTAACTCAGAGACGAAGAGCCAGCAGAACTGGGGCTTGTCGCGTAAATGATACCTCTCCCAAATCTTTGGGTGCCCTGAATTGTCTTAAAGATTAGATTTTGATTCATGTGAGTTGAATGATATTTTTATTAACCCAGCGGATAAGTGGTTCATTGTGCTGCATATTTAATTGAGCGGTGTTTAAAGTAGGAAGCTACACGCGCGGGTTTCTTTTGTAACATTCTCATGTGAGAGAATACCTTGCTTTTCAGCTTCTCTCTCGTTCGTGCTGGCATCCCACTGTGAACACCCGCTATGAGATCGCAATTCAAATATTCATACGGGTTCTATTCAGGCGAATATGATGGCAAATAAAATACTTCTATTTCATCCTCATGATCTGCCAACCAGGCTTTAACGACTCGTGCATGATGGACCCTAAGATTGTCCAGAATGAGATAAACTTTACGGACTGCTGTTTTGATCAATCGTTTGAGAAAATCGATCAATCTGTCAGCATCCATGCTCCCTTCATAAATTTGAAGCCGCACAGTTCCCTGATTTGTAACCGCAGAGATCATATTGAGTGAAGCACGTTTGGCATTCAGTCTCACAATAGGGGTTTTCCCTTTTGGCGTATAGCCTCGCTCATGTTGGCAATCGCTGCGAATTCCTGTTTCGTCGCCCCAGTAAATCTCTGCATCTTCCCGTTTCGCACGCCGCTTAATGTTTGGATAGTCTTCTTCCAGCCACTTTTTAACGGCTTTTGGGTTTTGCTCATAGGCCCGTTTGGCGGGCTTTTGCGGCGTAAAACCCCAGCGCTTCAGATAATCACCGACAGTACGAATCGGCATTTTAATACCGCATTCGTGTTCAATCTGCTCCATGACTGCTTTACGTGTCCACAGCACGTAGTCAAGCTTGAGTTGATCTGGTTGTTTATCCGTGATTTGCTTTTGAAGCTTTTTTTCTTGCTCTGGCGTTAACCTGCGGTTTACCCCTTCGGGTCGGCCAAGTCTTTTAGCGGCTAATGCTTTGAAACCACCTGCTTTAATGGCATTGATCCAGTTTTGTACTGCTTGGCTGGAGACATCCAGCGTCCGCGCAATTTCTGCTATAGAATCTGATTTCTTCCAAAGCTTTACAGCCGTTCGACGTTTCTCTTCCTTGGCGGAAGCGGGTAATTTTCTTGCATCAATAATATCCATTCGGACATTATACAGAACTATATAGTCGCCAGATTAATAATATACAGTTAATCGGAAACTCTTCACCCTCATAAATATAGCGGTCAGATTCTTCCTGTACGCACCATACCTTCACAGATTTATTCAGGTACTTTTTGTGGATATCTGAATTGATACATCTGATAGGCGAAACTCCACGACCATATTTAAATGGGGTTTTCCCCACCATATAAACATAAGCACGGTCAATTGCTGCTGGGTTTTCAAGGGCACCAACTACCGAACTTATAACTTCACTATTTTCGTCAATCAACCTGATATGTTTATTTGTATAGAAAACACTATAGATGAAACCAATTAAAGGTATTGTCCACATAGCTATCAGAACGACAATTATCACTATTCCTGAAATGTCGGGATTTGAAAAAAATCTTTAAGGTCTTTCAGGTACTGATCTTTATCTTCACTTTTCTTAAATGAAATTCCAGCGCGTATTGATAATGAAGAGCGGTCAACGATTGTTGATGGAAACACCGAGCCCGGCCACTGAGAGTGGCAATACTGTTTACGGCCAAGATAGCTATCTTGTGACTTTAGTTGAGCGAGCCTCTAAGTTGATGCTCACCCCTAGGGTGCCCAACAAGAGTAAGAGGACAGCAAGTTGGGCAATCAAGCAGATGCTGAAGCCGTATCAGGTAATATGTAAAACGATAATCTTCGATAACGGAGGGGAGTTTGCAGGTCATCAATCGATTGCACGGAAACTGGGATACAAAATATATTATGCAAAGCCTTATCACTCTTGGGAGCTAGGATTGAACGAAAATACGAATGGTCTACTGAGACGTTTCTTCCCGAAAGGAATGAAGATTTGCAAGATACCCAAAAGCCATATTGATGATACAGTATTCCGAATAATGTTGTGGTCAACTCCAACCGGACACTTCTTTAAGCACATTTCTCAAATTCGATAGGAGCTATGTCCCCCAGTGTTGAATGTATTCTGCGTGAGTTGTAATAAGCAATATAGGCTCTTACATCTGCTATCGCATCCTCTCTTGTCGGATAGAGATTTCCTGTTAACCATTCCCGCTTCAGGCTGCTGAAGAAACGTTCAGTCGGTGCGTTGTCCCAACAATTTCCCTTACGGCTCATTGAACACACC
>NZ_JAIVKI010000019.1 GCF_020524905.1 Microbulbifer variabilis
CGTGTTCATAACCGCGATCTTGCCAAACCATTTAAATGGACAAAGAGCGCCGACACGATACTGGCTTCAGTGCAGCGAGCCAAAAATGTGTCACCTAATTAACCGCATGGTCCACTAGGGGACCGTGTTGGCCATTTCCCGCGAAGTGATAGTGAGCCGGAGATGTTGCCAGGCCTTCTAAGTGAGACTCAAGAGAGGGCGTTGCGAAATGCTGCGAATTTACCATTGAGTCTTATTTCCGGACCACCAGGTACAGGCAAGAGTTTTACCATCGCGGCAATGGCGATTGATCAAATGCTGCATGGCAATACTGTTCTGGTTGTCTCTAAAACCTCTCAGGCAATAAATGTTGCGCGGCAAAAATTGCGTGAGACCTACGGTTTGCAAGAAGGTTATGTGCACACGGGGGAGCAGGGTTTTGTCCGCAGTTTGAAATCCCATTTGGACTCGCTACTCAAAGAGGGTGTTGCAGCTCCCGATGTGAGCGTTGCCAAATTAAAGCGCCGCCTCAAGGCCACTTTAAAGTCTCTGAGAAAAGCTGAACGACGCTTTAGCAGGGCTTTAAAGACTGCACAAGTGCTAGGCCCCGGAGGTTTCGGCACTTGGGTGACGGCTTTTGGGGTGCGAATTTTTGGTCGGCGATTGGATACGGAAGCGCTTTGGGAGTTCCAAGAGACTATCGGGCATTTGCGAAAAAATTTCGAGCAGCAAGCTTCTCGATATATTAATGCCTATCGTAAAGAGACTCTTTTGAGCCTTTTAGAGCGAGAAAGAAGGCATTTATCCCTTTTCAATCAGGCTCTCAGGGCGAGGACCTCCAAAACCCAGGCAGAGCGTTTTGCCCAAACGAATATGCGGGTTGTTTTACAGGCCTATCCTATTTGGCTTACGACCCTGGATGAGCTCAATGAGATATTACCTCTTTCACCGGGCTTGTTTGATCTGGTTATCTTTGATGAATCTACCCAGTGTGATATCGCCAGTGCTCTGCCGGCCCTGTGCCGGGCAAATCGTGCGGTTGTGGTGGGCGATGGGAAGCAGTTGCGTCATGTATCCTTTTTATCAGCGCAACAGCAACAACGTTTGTGGGAGGGCTTGAACGGTCCAGAAGAATTGCCGGTGGCGTTTAGTTACCGGGAGCAGTCCCTGCTGGATATTGTCTCTGACTCACTGGAAAGTCAGGAGGCGGTTACCCTGTTGGATGAGCATTACCGCAGCCAGCCAGAGCTTATCGCTTTTAGTAATCACGCTTTTTATGCCGATAGGCTGAAGGTGATGCAGGCCAGACCGGTAGCGTCCGGTGAAGGGGCTTTGGTTCTTCATTACCTGGAGGGGAAGCGATCAAAAAACGGCAGGAATCGGGTCGAAAAGGATTGGGTCATTGAGCAGCTGCGTGAGCACATTAACTGCTTTGCCGAATCTCCTGTAAAGCCAACGGTTGGAGTCCTGTCTCCCTACAGGGAGCAGGCGGACTACCTCGCTTCTGAGGTAAGCAGGGCTTTTCCAGTAGATGTACTGCGTCGCTTTTCTGTATTAGTTGCAACGCCTTATGGTTTTCAGGGAGAAGAGCGGGATCTTATGCTCTTGTCTTTTGCGGCAGATAATCAGTCCCTGCGTGCGGCGACTTATCTCAATCGTGCCGATATGTTTAATGTGGCGGTAACCCGGGCCAAGGAGCGGCAGTTGGTGGCTTATTCCATTAGTCCTGAGTCCCTGCCACCTGAGCATTTGTTGCGCCGCTATATCGAATTTGGCCATGGGGCAGGCACCAGCAATCAACAAAAAGTATTCCCCTGTGAGTTTGCCGGAGAGGTGAGTGTATGCTTGCAGCGGGCGCAGATCAGGCATTGGGTCGCATTCCCCATTGCCGGCCAGCGTGTTGATGTGGTTTGTGAATACCGTGGACGAATCCTGGGGGTGGATTTGATTGGTTACCCGGGAGAATATCGGCAGCACTTTACTACCCAGACTTACAAGGTGTTGCACCGAGCGGGGGTAAGAGTGTTGCCTTTGCCCTATATCAGTTGGGTGCGTGACCGAGATGACTGCCTAAGGCGTATTCTTGAGGTACTGAAGCAGGGGTCACAATAGCGGTTAATGCAGAGCGCTGCTATTAAGATCAAAGCAAGAGTGCTCGACAATGAAAGTTGCGCCGGGACTGCTAAGCTTTAAAGGAGTCCAGTATGCAGTTTCGTTGAGAGCGCCTATGAAATGGTGGTTATTGATACCCTGCTTTTGGGCATCTGCCGTAGCAGCTGTCGATGTGATTTTTGTCGATGCCCAGCAGCAATATGGGGTGCGAAGCCCGACTCTGAGCTTTTGCCAGGCGCGTTTCTATGAGGAGGATGATGGGCGTCTTTACTGCAACTGGGCCGTCAATTTCCGCTATGCCTGCTTCGTCTGGTGGCCTACCAATAAGGTGATACCGGCCGGTGCAAAGCTCTCTGAGCCGGAGGTTGTCGGTAAGTGCGGCAATGGTGAACCGGTATATAAGCTCTATCACTACTAGCTATCTGGCAGGCCCTTGCCGCTAAAGTGGATAGCATCGGTATACCAGTTCAGTGATCCACCAGTTGGTACTCCACGAGAGGGCGTGTTAGCTTCTCTCTTGCTCGGTATTGAGTCCTTGATCTTGCAGTTCTCGCGCTTGCTTGAGGATTTCAGGCATAGCGCTGTCTTCCACCGATAATGCATCGATGATGGCCGCTAGCAGATCCGCCGAAAACATGCACTTGCTCACCTTGCTGCGCAGGTTTTCTGTGGTCATTGAAATTCCTCTTTCGGCCAGGGCCTGGGCGAGATCCCCGTAACGCATACCCCGCAAAGCCATTGAGGCGCGTACATAGCGAGCGATGGCCTGCTTGTACGGAGCCAGTGCTTGATGATTGCTGAGGCTTTGCTTGTGGTCCATGGGCTCTACTCCGTTACAGTTGATGTCACTTATGTGGTAAATACTATCCTTGTGTGTATTATTTGCAACATAAGTTTGAAATAAGTTATTGACCGCCTTTTTTTTGATGCTATATTTGTGACCAATATTCCACAGCGAGGGAGTCGAGATGACCTGGAACCATGAGAATCTACGCCAGTTGGCGGAAAACCACACCGGATGGGTGGTGGAGTCTGAGGGAGAGTGCCTCAGCATCTCCAACGATGAGGGAGTCGATGCATTCCTTTATGTCGGTGAGAAGCAGATTGTTGTTGAGAGCATTTTATTCCCCGTGAGTCAGGTGGCCGATGTGGTCGCCCTTAACGAGATGATTCTCCAGACTCATCAACTGGTTCCCCTGACGGCGATCGCTATCAAGATGATTGGCGGTGAGCGTTACTATGTCGCCTTCGGCGCGCTGTCTGTGTCCAGTAAGGACGAAGTGGTGATTGAAGAGGTTGAAACCCTGTTTTCCAATGTGGGTGACTTCCTGGATTTATATGCGGATCATTTTGAAATGGAGGGTGTAGCATGAGCCTGAGAAAAATCTGGACTGCCTTGAAAGGCGCTGTCAACGAAGGCACAGAAGCGGTTGCGGATAGCCAGTCTATTCGTATTCTCGATCAAGAGCTGCGGGAGGCAAAGGCCGAATTGAAAGCTTGTGATGAGAACCTGACTAAGATCATGGCCAAGCGCAAGCTGGCTGAAAACAAAGTACAGTCGCTGAAAGCCGATATTGAGACTTACAGCACCCACGCAATCAACGCCAGTGAGAAAGGCGATGAGAGCCTGGCCCTGGAGTGTGCAGAGCGCGTTACCGAGCTGGAAGCCCAGCTCGAAACAGAACAGAGCCTGCTGGAAGGCTTCTTCAATTCCGAGCGCTCTTTGAAGGGAAATATTTCCAAGGCGAAAATCAATGTGCGCCGCATGGAACAACAGATCGACCAGATCAAGGCCACAGAGTCAGTTCAAAAGGCCCAGGTAGCGGTTTCCTCCCGCCATATGGGTGCTAACAGCAAAATCAAAACGGCTCTGGACAGTCTCGACCGCATTAAGAGCAAGCAGCAGGAGCGCGCCGCGGAGCTGGAAGCTGCAGAAGAGCTGGCGAGTGAAGAAAGCGGTTCCAGCCTGGATGCCAAGCTGAAGGCGGCGGGTATCAAACCCGGTGGCCAGGTCAGCGGCAGTGACAAGCTGGCTCAGTTACTGGCGAGCCGTCAAAAGGCTTGATCCAGTGCTACTTTATCGAGTGCGACGCCTTCTGGCGTCGCTTTTTGTTAAAGCCAACACTGCAGCCATTCTTATCGGTGTCCTGGGTTATGTAATGGGTAGCTACCTGCTGCTCAGTGCCGCTGGAGAGAGTGAAATTGTCGATCCGACCAATTTTTTCTATTGGTTGGTCGTTACGGCATCCACTGTAGGCTACGGCGATTTCTCGCCGGTAACATCCGCCGGTAAAGTGGTAGTGGCAACCTGGGTGATCCCCTTTGGTTTGAGTTTGTTCGCCATGGTGTTAACCAAGGCGGGCTTTTTTATTTCGGAGTTTGTTCACAGAGGAAAGAGGGGGTTGCGTATGACAAATCGTGAAGATCACACAGTCATCATCGGCTGGAATGGAACCAGAACCCTTCGCTTGATAGAGTTATTGCTGTCGAAGACGAATGGCACAGCAACAGAGATAGTGCTTTGTGTAGAAGCTGATATCGAAAACCCGATGCCCGGTAAAATTGATTTTGTCCGGGTGGAATCTTTTTCGCATCTCGAGAGTATGCAGCGCGCCGCAATTGCGGATGCCGCGCGAATTATTATTGATAACCCCCTGGATGATGTAACGCTCACCACTGCCCTGTTCTGTGATAAACACAGCCCTGATAGCCATAAAACAGCCTATTTTCAGGATGAAAATGTCGGTGAGTTGTTGCGCTCACACTGCCCCAACATTGAATGTATTCCCTCGGTAGCGGTGGAATTGTTGGCTAAATCCTCCCTAGACCCTGGTTCTGCCAGGCTGCACCGGCAACTGCTGGATAGCACTTATGGAATGACTCAGTACAGTATTGAGTATCATGGTGAGCCGTCGCTGCCATTTTCTGCCTTATTCGATCACTTCAAAAAGAACTTATCTGCAACCTTGATTGCTGTGCGTCGTCAAGGGGCCGTAAAAATTGATGTAAACCCCGCGTTAACCGATGAGGTTAACAGGGGGGATATGCTCTATTACATTTCAGCCAAGCGGCTAACCGAAAAACGCTGCTTCGATATAAAAATGAGTGAAGGAGAGGGGGTAGGCACATGTTTACCAAGCTGATCGATAAACTGAAAGGAAAAGAAATTCCAAAGGTGAAGACGCCGGAGATTATGGGGTTGCGGCTTGGCGCAAGCTTTGAACTGGACCCATTGGCAATTCGCCTGATTCTGGATGAGCTCACCATAGAATCCTGCTCCCCCACACAGATTATCAAGGCCGCAGGCATCGTAGAACTCGATGGAGCCTGGGTATATCGATTTTATACCGATGACGATGCCTGGCTGCAAGTCGTGACTGAGGGGGGGCAAAGTGATGAGCATGTAGTGGACGTCAAGCTGTTTCACTTTTACGATACCCTCGATGTTGCCAATCAGCAGGCTTGGGACAGACTCCTTAAGCAGGAAATCGGTGCGGCCAATTATCAGCTGCAGGACCGTAGCTATAACAGAGTTTGGACAGCCACTGGTGACTATCACAATCCGGTGCATATGGCCGAGAAGACTTATGATGAGGATGGGGATTATTCCCTCACCGATCAATTCACCATGCTTTTTGAGCGTGACTTGTCCGATCAGCGTACCGAATCCCTGTTCCTTTCGGCGGAAGAGAAAGAAGAAGACGCGGGTTACTTAAGTCGTAGCCTGGTGATCAGCACCGGTATAACTTTGACACCATCACAGTTGACTATACACGGATAATAAGGAGATGTATTAATGGACCAGCCCTACGATTTAATGACTGGTATCCTCCACTTTGCGGCCTATTTTGGCCTGTCACTGGTTTTTTTAATCGCGTTTAAATTTCTTTACGCTCTGGTGACCCCTCACGATGAATGGAAGTTGATCCGTGAGGACAAAAACGCAGCGGCTGCCATCGGTTTTGGCGGTGCGGTACTGGGGTTTGCCATTGCAGTCGGCGGTGCGGCCAGTAACTCTGTTTCTCTCATTGATTTTGCCACTTGGGCAGTTGTTGCCTTAATTGCTCAGCTTATTGCTTTTGCGATTATTCGTTTTGGCTTTATGCCGAGTATTGTTGAGCGTATTGAAGATGGTGAAGTTAGCGCGGGTATTATGTTGGCTGCTACCACCATTTCTGTTGGTGTCCTCAACGCGGCTTGTATGAGCTATTAAGCGGAGGTGAGGATGAAGCGTAGTAAAAATATTAACCTTGCGCGGATGCGTAAGGGCAGGGGAGCAAGTTTTGTTTTGCGCCCTTTGGCCATGGGTATCACTGTTGCTCTAATGGGTTGCTCTTCCGATGAAGAGGTTAAGGTGGTTTCCTCTGTCGAGGACTGTGTAAATAATACACAGCTCGATAAGGCCCAATGTGAAGCGGCCTATCAGAAGGCTCTGGCTGAAGCCGAACGTACCGGGCCCAAGTATGCCAGATTGTCCCAATGCGAGTCAGAATTTGGTAGTTGCCGTGAGAGTAGCGGTGGATTTTGGATGCCATTGATGACCGGCTTTATGGTCGCTTCCCTACTGAATGATAATGACCGACGCTATCACTCTTACGGTTATTACAATCCAGTTTACCGCTATTCTGCTTCTGGTTCCCGCTATTACGATCGTTTGATGACCGCTGATGGTCAGGTTATCGGTCGTTACGGCAAAAGCTCCTATACCGTGAATAAGAGTGCGATGGACCCCAAGCCCAAGGTGACCAAGACGGTTTCCCGTGGAGGTTTTGGCGCAGTGGCCTCGGCCAAATCCAATTGGGGCGGTGGGCGTTCTAGTAGCGGCCGCTCTGGAAGCTGGGGGGGGTGATTGGTGCTGAGGTTACCAATCAATGAGCGTCCGCACTGGAAAGAGCGGGCGCAAGAATTTGGTTTTCATTTCCACACTATGTATGGGGAACCCTACTGGGATGAAAGCGCCTTCTATCAGTTCTCTCTGGAGCAGATAGAGCAGGATATCGAGGATCCCACCGAAGAAATCCATGCAATGTGTCTGGATGTTGTCGCTAGGGTGCTTGAGGATGAGACGCTGTTACGTCGCTTCCGCATACCGGAACAACACTGGGATTTTATCCGTGATTCCTGGAAAAACGGTGATCCCAGCCTTTATTCCCGACTGGATTTTGCCTACTCTGGGCAGGGCCCGGCCAAACTCTATGAGAATAATGCCGACACTCCCACCAGCTTATATGAAACAGGATTTTGGCAGTGGCTCTGGCTCCAGGACAATGTTGACAGGCGTGCACTGCCTCTGCAGTCCGACCAGTTCAACAGCCTGCAGGAAAAGCTGGTTAACCGCTTTCGCGATTTACAATTTCTGACTCCTGGCCGCGAACTCCATTTTGCCTGCTGCAAAGATACCTTAGAGGATCGCGGCACGGTGCAATATTTACAAGACTGTGCCAGTGAAGCCGGTATCACCAATCACTTTGTGTTTATCGAGGAGATTGGCTGCGATGCTGAGGGAGCTTTTACTGATTTAGATGATCAGGTAATAACTTGGATGTTTAAGCTATATCCTTGGGAGTTTATGTTCCGCGAAGAGTTTGGCTCTCTATTGGGTGGCAACAATGTGCGTTGGTTAGAGCCTCCTTGGAAGGCGATATTATCGAATAAAGCACTTTTGCCCATGTTGTGGAAACTGTTTCCGGGCCATCCCAACTTGTTGCCCTCATTTTTTGAAGATGAGCTGGATAAGGCCGAGGGCTATTCGGAATTAGTTAAAAAACCTATTTTTTCCCGCGAGGGGGCTAATATTTCGATAGTGCGTGGAGGGGATGTGCATTCACTGTCTGATGGACCCTATGGAGAAGAGGGCTTTATCTACCAGGCTATGCATTCTTTGCCGAAGTTTGGACAAAATTTCACCCTAGTGGGCAGCTGGTTGGTTGATGATATGGCAGCGGGCATTTCAATTCGTGAGGATAGCAATCTTATAACTCAGGATATGAGTCGCTACCTTCCACATATTATTCTTTAATAGGCTTGCCAGAGAACCTCTGGCAAGCTTTGCAGCCCTTCTGTTTTCAAGCCTCTGGTGTTAGCAATTGACCACTTAAAATCAATTCTTCAATTTTTTTACTGAGCCTGTCATAAGTAAAAGGTTTTTGAATGCAGTCGAGCACACCATCGGCGATAACCTCCTGAACTTTACTGTCGACACTAAAACCGGTGGAGAGTAATGCTTTTACATTGGGGTTGATACGTCGCAAGAAGGCGAATAATTCCTGGCCATCCATGCCCGGCATAATCATATCGAGGATTATCAGGTCCACTTGTTCGTAATGTTGTCGGTAATAAGTGATAGCCTGCTCCGCAGACGCGAAAGTGTTCACTTTGTGGCCATTCATTTCGAAGAGCGTTTTTGAATAGCTTCGGACAATAGCCTCATCATCCACCACCATAATGCGAAGCTGGCGATTGGCAGATAGGGATTCGGCCTGATTTTGTTGTTTGCTTGTCTTCGCCTCAGCAATCGGTAAGTACAGGTTAAAAGTGCTACCCTTTCCCTCAATGCTGTGGCACTGAATAGCGCCTTTATGTAAATGGATGGTGCCATGCACTGCAGCAAGACCCAGTCCGGCACCCCGGCCACATTCCTTGGTGGTGAAGAAAGGCTCAAAAATTCTGCGGCGCACCTCGGGGGGCATACCGGTTCCGCTATCGTGAATAGTGATGAGCAGATAATGTCCTGGATGCACTTCAAAATCAGCAATAGTAGTAGTCCTTTCAAAGGTGATATTGCTGCTGGAAAAACGCAAAATACCTCCGCCCGGCATGGCATCCTTGGCGTTGATACCGATATTTAATAATGCGCTCTTTAGCTGGGCCGGGTCACCTACTACATGAGGCCGGCCAGCTTCTAGTTGCTGCTCGATACGAATACGCCGGTCAATGGTACGCTCAAGCATGGCACAGACATCGCGGGTAATTTCATGGGTATTGCAATCTTTTAGCTGGTAATTGCCTTTGCGGGCAAAAGTTAGCAGCTGCTTGGTCAGCTCAGCCGCATGGCGTGCAGTGGTGAGGATATGGTTGGTGTACTCGCTGATTCGGGGATCTTCAGCAATTTGCTGAATAACCTCAGCATAGCCGCTGATCCCGTGGATCATATTGTTGAAGTCATGGGCGATACCGCCGGCTAACTCGCCGATGGCTTGCATTTTCTGAGCCTGGCGCAACTCTTCTTCCAATAAGCGCTGCTTGGTGATATCTGTACCGATACTAAGAATACCAGTGGGGCTGCCATTCTCGTCAGAAAGGATTTTATTGGTCCAGGCAATCCAAACTCTTTTGCCGGATTTGGTGATGTTCTCGTTAATATTGTAGCGGTGTTCCTGCGGGTGATCACAAACGTGTTGGATGAGTTGACGTAGGTCCCGGCCACTAGATTCGCTGGCGGGTACTATGGTTCCTATCAGGTGTCGGCCAATGATTTCTGCCTCAGAGTAGCCAAAAAGCTGCTGGGCATACTCATTAAATGAGGTGACTTTCCCATGTCTATCGCAGCGCATAATAATGGAGTTCGCATGCTCAACCAGTTCGCGATAGCGTTCTTCGCTTTTGCGCAGGGCTTCGTATACCTGCTGGGAGTCCCGATTTTGGCTGCCAGTGACAATGGGGGATGAGGGGAATACCGGCAAGCGGTTCTCTTTGATCACCTATTCTCCTCCGGAATTATTATTGAGTATTTTTTCACCAGAAATTGCATCATGTGGAAACAAAAAAGTATATAGGGAACCCATAGGTTTTTTGATCAGGTTTGCAGTCTTTGCTGACAGGCCGTGATTTATAAACCCTTTTGTAATTGTGTGTTTATACAAATGTGATGTGTATCCAACTGCCGTGTTAAGCGAAGCGCTGGTATTTTTCTTAATTTTTCCTCTTTAAAAGCAAACTTTTCTTTTTTAAACAGTGGCTATAGCCAGGCAACCTGATAGCATTCACCGCCATCTTGAAGACCATTGGATAAATTACTATGCAGCTGCACTCTCGATTTTTCGGGCGTGGCATCGCGGCTTTGCTTTGTGCCTCGCTGTTGGTGTCCGCCTGTGGTGAGAAGAAAGCCGGGGGTGAGCAGAGATCCCCGGATTTTGCTCGCCTGGATACTTTCCCATCAACTTACTCCGTCACTCAGTCCCGGCCGGTACTGATTCAGGGCGCCACCTTGCTTACCGGTACCGGCGAGCAACTGGAGAACACTGACCTCTTATTGAAAGGTGGAAAAATTGCCCAGATCGGTCAAGAGCTCAAGGCCCCCAAGGATGCTCTGGTAGTTAATGGCAAAGGTAAGTGGGTGACCCCAGGCATTATCGATGTGCACTCCCACCTGGGAGATTACCCGGCTCCCTCCATTGAGTCTTCCCAGGATGGCAATGAGATGACATCGCCCAATACCGCGCAGGTTTGGGTTGAACATTCCGTGTGGACCCAGGACCCACAGTTTCCTCTAGCCCTGGCCGGTGGCGTAACCACGCTGCAGATATTACCCGGCTCTGCCAATCTGTTTGGCGGGCGCAGTGTGACTCTGAAAAATGTGCCGGGTCGCAGCGTACAGGATATGAAATTTCCCGGTGCGCCCTATGGCCTGAAGATGGCCTGTGGCGAAAACCCCAAGCGAGTTTATGGAACCAAAGGCACAGCCCCTTCAACCCGAATGGGGAATGTGGCCGGCTACCGCAACGCCTGGATCGAGGCCAGCAATTACAAGAAAAAGTGGGAAGACTTTTTAGAGAAGGGTGGAGAAGAACCTGAGCGCGATCTCGGCCTCGAGACCCTGGCAGGCGTTCTGAATGGCGATATCCTGGTACACAATCACTGCTATCGCGGTGAGGAAATGGCGGTGATGATGGATATTGCCAAGGAGTTTGATTTCCAGATCTCCACTTTCCACCATGCGGTAGAGGCTTACAAAGTGGCCGACCTATTGGCTGAAAACAATGTTTGTGCGGCGATGTGGGCCGATTGGTGGGGCTTTAAGCACGAAGCCTTTGATATGACGGAGGCGAATATTGCTATCGTTGATCAGGCCAAGGCCTGTGCCATGATCCACTCTGATTCCGGCATTGGCGTACAGCACCTGAATGAGGAAGTCGCAAAAGCGATGACTGCTGGCCAGCGCGCTGGTTTCGATATTCAGCCAAAAGATGCGGTTGCCTGGATGACCTCTAACCCCGCTAAGGCGTTGGGCATTGAAGCGCAAACTGGCAGCCTCGAGAAGGGCAAAATGGCCGATGTTGTGGTTTGGTCCGGCAATCCTTTCAGTGTTTATACCCTTGTGGATCAAGTTTTTATTGATGGTGAACTGATGTACGACCGCTCCGATAAAAAGCGCCAACCGCGCAGTGATTTCGAATTGGGTATTATTGATGCAGAGGGAGAGCGACTGTGAAAAAGATAGCGGTATTCTATGCGCTGGTCCTGGGGGTGCTGACCGCAGGAGCCCAGGCGGAGAGCATCCTGATCAAGGGAGGCAAGGTGCATACTCTGGCCGATATGGGTTCCCTGGAATCTGCCGATGTATTGGTTGTCGATGGCAAAGTGGAGCAGGTGGCTCCTGCTCTTGATGTTTCGGCTGATAGAGTCATTGATGCTAAAGGCAAGGTGGTAACGCCTGGCGTCATTGCACCTATTTCTGAGCTGGGATTGGTGGAAATCAGTGCAGCAAGTGGCACTAATGACAATGCGGTAACTGGGGAAAGTATCGGTAGTGCGTTTAATCCTGTGCCCGCGTACAACCCCAAATCTACCCTGATTCCTTTCAACCGGGCCGGTGGTGTTACCAGCGCGGTGGTCTTTCCAGCTATCAGCACCTGGGATGAAGCTGCGGTAGCGGCCCAGAGAGTATTCGCCGGGCGTGGATTTGCCATCAAGCTCAATGGCGAGTTCAATAGCGTTGAGGCTAAAGACGTTGCCCAGAAGGCCTACTTGGGTGAGACCGGTGCCCAGCTAGCAGGTGGCAGCCGTGCGAATGCCTACGCCAAAGTTGAAAATGCGCTGAGCGAGGCTAAAGAGTACCGGGACAACCGCGCGGCTATTCGCCGAGGAGAGTGGCGTGAGCTGAATTACAGCCTCGCAGATCTGGAAGCCTTGCAGCCGGTGATTAATGGTACCGAACCTCTGCTGATCACGGCTGATCGCGCCAGCGATATTCTTGCGGTTATCGAACTAGCCAAGGCCTTCGATGTGAAGCTAGTGCTGCTCGGGGCGGCTGAGGGCTGGATGGTAGCCGACCAGCTGGCTCAGGCCCAGGTGCCTGTTGTGATTGATGCAATCAACAACCTGCCCATTTCCTTCTCCAGCCTTGGTGCGCGTCTGGATAACGCCGCTTTGTTAACCAAGGCTGGTGTGAAAGTGGCTATTAGTGGCCCTGACTATGTCTCTACCCATAACGTGTACCTCTCACGTCAATCGGCTGGCAATGCTGTTGCCCACGGATTGCCCTATGAGGAGGCGCTGAAGTCAATCAGCACTAATGTGGCAGATATCTTCCGCCTCAGCGGTGGTACCCTGGAGAAGGGTGCCACCGCTGATATCGTGGTTTGGAGTGGCGATCCACTGGAAGTGACTAGTTATCCAGAGCAGGTGCTAATCGAAGGTGAACCACAATCTTTGGTTACCCGATCTACTCGTCTGCGCGATCGTCACCTGAAGCCTGCCAAGGGCCACGACTTTGGCTATCGCAACTAACTCGCTGCAAGTGGCTGGCTATTAAATAGAGAGCGGGCTAAGCCCGCTCTTTTATTGCCTGATGAAAAATGAACAAAAAGGTCCAGTCTCCTGCTTAGCATTGGTTTGGTGAGCTGAAGGAGATTAGATATATATTTACTTCCCGTATTAATAAGAAAAAGGAAAGGGCCATGGTGAATATTACAGCGCTGTATGCGAGCCTCTGCGCAATCCTGATTATCTACCTGGCGGGCCGCGTGGTTCAGTTTCGTCGTGCCAAGCGGGTGGGTATCGGTACTGGCGATGATCGTTATAATGAGATTCGTGTACGTGTGCATGGGAATGCCGTCGAATATACACCCATCGCGCTGTTGCTTCTGCTGCTTGCGGAGCTGGGGGGATTGCCCGGTTTGTGGTTGCATGTTTTTGGAATAGCATTTTTGCTATCCCGAATTCTTCATGCTTATGGACTGACTGCAGGTAAGGGCGGCACCCATACTGGGCGCTTTTGGGGTACATTGATCAGTTGGCTGGTGATACTCGCCCTTGCGGTGATCAATATCGTGATTTCGGTAAAATCTTTGTAAAAGCAACTGCGGCACAAGTGGGAATTCCAGATGTAAATCTCTGTTGATTTATGGTTGTTGCTTGATAAAAGGCTTCAGAAAATTTCTGAAGCCTAACAAAAAAGCCCGGTTGAGCCGGGCAGAGTACAGGGATGAAACTTTAAAATTCTACTGAAAAATTTCTTCAGGTAGCTTTTACTGGTTCGCGGCAAAGGGGGTAACAGTTTCGTCTGAGGACTCTTCGCTGTTATCCTCATCTTCCAGCAGAACTTCTGGTCTGCCTTTACAAGCTTTGGCCAGTGAATCGCGACGCTTGGCCAGCAGTAGGCCGATTTCCTCGCTCACCTGCTCATCAATGCCTTCAATACTGCGCTCAATCAGCGTGGTAATGTTGGCAGCAAGCTCCAGCATCTTATCGTGTTCTTCAGCATCTTTTTTGTTGTCGAACATAGCTCCGTCTCGATCGCATTTCCAAACAGCTACTACGGCCATGATATGCCTCCCAATTGCCCTTCAGACATTCCAGTTTATTTGTATGGCCATACGGTAACTGTATAAATATTCAGTGTCAATGGTGTCCGAGATCGAAGTGGCGGCTATTTAATTGCGTTCAAGAGAGTCACAATTGCGATGGCCTGTCCACGGGGACGTGTCACAACTGTCATAATGCACACCTGCAGCCGGATGTACCCCCCCAGGCATCCAAGGCTGCAAACTCCGCACTATACAGGCCCGTTTTCGGGCCTGCTTTTTTTAGGCGCTGTTGACCGTTGATTGCGAGAGGTATGAGGCGAGCTTGGTGGCTAGCTAGGAAAGGGAAGCGAGTAAGAGGGCGCACAGCGCCCCAACCATTAAATAGTGAGTACCAGGCGTGCGGCCAGGCCAATCAGAAGTAAGCCAAACACCTGCTGGATACGGTGGCCGAGATGCTTGCTAACCAGCTGGCGTTTGCGGCTGGCATGGACTGCCAGGGCAACAATGCAATACCAGAGAGTGTCCACTCCAGACACCATGGCAGCCATCCCCAGTTTGGTGGTGAGGGCCTGCTGTTCTGAGACGAACTGGCTGAATAGGGCGGTAAAGAATACTGCAATTTTGGGGTTAAAGAAGGCAACCCCAAAACCCTGAACGATTGAGCGGCGAACACTTAAGTGGGGAGCTTCCAACTGGTTGGCTCTCGAGCCGGGAGCCGGGGCTCTGAAAGCCTTCCAGCCCAGATATACCAACATAGCCGCGCCGCCCCATTGTAGGATGCTGAATAGCAGGGGGGAGCGGGTGATTAGGACCGCGAGACCGAAGGCAGTCAGAGCGGCGTAAATGGCGACCCCGGCTCCATGGGCAATGGCACTGGCGAGGCCCTGCTGCAGGCCGGAGGCCGAGCAACGCAGTACGATTAACAGGCTAGGACCTGGTGACATGGCGCCGAGGGCGCAGATACCTGCAAGTGATAACCATCCAAGTAAATCCATTATTTAAAGCCGCCCCCTTGTGCCAGCCAGTGCTTTTCTTTTTCAGTGGAATCGCGGCCTAAGGCCGCATTGCGATGCGGATAGCGACCAAACTGCTCGATAACCTTCTGGTGGGCCAGGGCATATCGGTAGTGGGTGGCGAGATAAGGGGCGATGGACTCATCATCCCCGTACTGCTTCTGCAACTGCGCGAAGTATGCCACGGAGCGCTGCTGGATTGAGTGTTTTTCGCTGTGCTCTAGGGGCATGCCGACAAAAATCTGCTGAAACAGCCCGAGCTTTTGCTGATCTCCCCGCTGCAGAATCGCCTCGCTGATTTCTAGAGCCAGGGCATCGCCATTGAAGGCGAGGTGAGTGCCGCGGTGGATATTGCGGGCGAATTGATCGCACAGTAGCAATAGGGCCAGCTCACCCTCTAGGTTCTGGCGCCAGTGATCCAGCTTACCCTCTATGGCCATATTGGTGATCTCAGCGAAATCTTCTGCCATTTGCCGGTCCAGTTTCGGATCTGCCGAAAACCACTGCTGTTTCAGCTCCTCGGTGGGGCGGTGATCCAAAGAGGGATCACCAAACCAGAAGGTCAGTATTTCCTTAATACCAGGCATCAATAGGCTCCTCAGCGATGATGGAACGATTATTGCGACATTTGTACTGGATGGTCCAGCTGGATAAGGAAGGGAGCCTTCCAAAGGAGGAATCAAAAAAATGTTTTTGCGCCTGCATCCAAAATCGTTTCTGGCCCCGTCATAGAGGTGTACAAGGAAAAGCGATCTGGAGGTCACAATGTTTACTGCGGGATCATTTAAGAAGGTACAATTTTGCGCCGTACTGATATTGGCACTTGGCGGCATGCAGGCCGGTCAGGCCAAGGCGGCCGAGCTGGGATTCTCCGTGGATGATATTCATCGACAACTTACCGAGAAGACGGACCAGCACTTTTTGCAAAAGCTCAATGAGTGCAAAGCCGGTAGTGAGATTGAGGATGGCGAGGTGCGGATTGCTGAGGAGAGAGCTCCCCAAGGCGCCACCCCAGGGCCTTATAGTCGAGGCCGCATTACGGTTATGTAGCGTTATACGGTTTCCCCGAGCCGACGGTTTAACAGTACAAAAAGACAACGATTAGAGAGTAACTAATGAGAGCGAGAAATTCACAATCCCTGCGGGTAGTTACCTGTTGGTTGGCAGCACTGGCAGCAACTTTTGCCGCTATGGGCAGCTGGGCGCAGGATGGTAACAACTCTTTCCCCGAGCCACCAAAGCCACCAGCCATGGAAAGTGAGGCACCCAAACCAGATTCACGTGTACGTATCCTGCGTGATGAAAAGGGTGTGCTTACGATCAAAACCGAGGGAGAGGATGGTGAGCGCAGCGAAGTCCAAGTGGACCTGGGGGCGGAATTCGGTGGCCCCTTGAGTCAGCGCATTATAGAAAAGCTTGAACGCAAGGGCATTCTCGATGAGCGCGGGCAGGTGGTTGAAGAAGCCCTCGACGGTGTACCTGATAATGTCCAAATCGGTCTGACTCAAAAATACGGCTCTCCATCCAGGCATTGGGAGGAGGCTGATAGTGATGCAAGCTTCGATGTGACGATTTTGCCGATAATCGCTCTTCTTTGTGTGTTCGGTATGCCGGTACTGATTGTGTGGCTGGTAACCCGCAACAGCTACCGCAAGAAGCAGCTGGTGATGGAAAACATCAATCGCATGGTGGCAGAAGGTCGTGATGTGCCGTCGGAAATGCTCGATATGCTGGAAGGCAACACTCCCAACAATCCCGCAGACAGAGGCTTTACGCTGATTGCGGTAGGGGCTGCGGTGTTTATCTGGCTTTCTGCTCTGGCTGGGGTAGGGGTAGGTAGCCTGGGATTGATCCCGCTGTTTATCGGCCTGGCCCGCTTTATCAACTGGAAGCTCGATAACAAGCAGGCGTAAGGACCGGAATATGGACCTCAATGATGAGGCTTTGATCAGGCGCACCGTCGAAGACGGGGACCAGCGGGCTTATGCCCAGCTGGTTCGTCGCTATCAATCTCAGCTGCGATTCTCGCTCCGTCAGCTGTGCGATGGCGACCAGGGCCTGGCAGACGATATGGCGCAAGAAGCCTTTATTAAGGCCTACAAGGCGCTGCCGGCATTTCGGGGAGATGCCCGGTTTAGCACCTGGTTGTACCGTATCGCCTACAATCTCGTCATGAGCCACAAGCGCAAGAACGCCCCCGAAGTGGACCAGGAAGCGGTCGATAGGGCTCAGGCGGAAGAAACAGTGGAAGAGTCCCAACGTTTGGGCATGGCTAGAGATCTGAACTCGGCAATGGATTCCCTGAGCGATGCCCAGCGCCAGGCGATACATTTGTGCATGCAGAGGGGCTTCTCTCATGAGGAAGCGGCAAGCATTATGAAGTTGCCGCTTGGTACGGTAAAATCCCATGTCAACCGCGCACGGGCAAAGCTACAGAGCTTGTTACAACCGTGGCGCGAGGAGGTGGTTAATGGTTAATTTTGAACAGCGCAATACGAAAGGTAGTGCCTTGGGCGATTTAGCTATAGAGGGCAAAGACCCACTATTCGATGCATGGCTGGCAGAGCAGCTGCAGTTCGATGAACCCTACCTGGACGATGACGGTTTTTGTGAAAGCGTCATGGCCAAGCTGCCCGCTCCCGCTAAGCATAATGAGCGTCGCGCCAGTCGGTTCCAGTATATCGCCGTACTGGCGGCCTCGGGCATCGTTGCCTGGCAATTTCCATTCGGCGAGGTGCTAAGTGAAGCCGCTCGTCAGTCAATTAGTCTTTACAGTTTGGTCGGCGTGGGGATGCTCTCCTCACTGGCGGTGATGGCCGGTGGTATTTTCGCTGCCCGCCGCTGATTACTTCGATACTCAATAAAGAATCCAATTCTTGCCCACCTCTAGCAGTGTACTAGGGGTGGGCCAATCAATGTTTTTCCGGCCGTTACCGTATTTGAGGTCGTCCTCCCCCCTTTGGGGCGCTTCTACAATAGGTGAAATTCAATAAGATCATTATCAATATTTTTTTAACTTCGCTTTCGATGTTAGAGATATTGCAAACTATGATCCACCTTTACTTTAATTCGAGCAGAGCCATAATAAGTTTTTTGATTCCTGACTCTACAGGGCTGGTCGCAATTTATTAGCACTATACAGCCGCATAAAAAAATATAGGGTGTGTTATTACCTTGCCAGCAGAATCTGAAAAATACGAAGTTGAACCTTTCATCATATGTAGGTCTGCGTCTAATCTTAAAACAAGGGCACCTGCCACTGCTCCACCAGCATCTTTTTGTTCGTAGGGTAGCACTAAGGACCTTCCTGCTATGTTCCCCTTATAAACAAATTCTCGGTTGGTATTTTTCCCCTCCCGATCAATTTTTCGAGTGGCAGTCACTTTTACCCTATTTCCAAATTGGTGTATTTTCGCTGTCCCAACAACATTACCGGTTTCAGAATCCTTATAATCCCAGCTGGAGTGAAGCTTGGCTGCACCGGATAAAATGCCTGCAATTTTGGGTAATAGAAAAGCTGTCACAATCCAAACGGTTAATGTGCCAACTAAAGCAGAGACAGCCATCTTTATAATTTCTTCCATTTTATTTCCTATTGCTAATCAATCCATCTGCTTTCAACAGTTACTGTAGAGGTTACGTATAATTATCTAAATCGAAATTACCTAACTGGTTTTTACATGCTGTCAAATAAAAAGCTTGGGCTTCTCGTCAAAACAAAGTTCCTTTTGAAGTGTTGTGGAAAAATTGAGAGGTAGGTCTTTTGATAGGGTAAGTCAATAAGCGTCGAGATTGTGGCTTTTTGAATCATAACAAAAGAAGCTTCCTGCCTCGTAGTATCAATGAGCTTGCAAAAAAACTATATACCATAAGAAACATGCCAAATGAAAGGGAATTGTTTATTGGTTTCTTTTGTGGGCTAATATACCTGCTTTGATTTCGTATCCAATTGATGAAAGGTGTAGGGAGGGATGTTATTTGTACGACCATGTTCATTATGTTTTTCGGTGCAGAGGGGGTCATCAGCAGTACTCTATAATAAGCGAAATCCTTAATGAAGGATAAACCCCATTATATAGAATGTTCTTGAGATGGATGTTGGAAAATTTTTAAATCTTGAAAGGTTAGGCCATTTTCTTGAAAAACAATCAGGAGTTGTGTGATTGCTATTTCTTTGGGTAGAAATAACTGATCACCTAGGAAGTGACGTTTATTTTTTGCCTCTTGAAAGAGTGCAGCAGGAAGTTAAGAATTAAAAATATTAAGATCATGGATTGGTTGTATCATTTCTTCATCTTAATTGAGCTCCATGTGATGGGTGAAGTTAAGTAAAAATATTTCCTGGTGATTGCAAATTATCTCGATGTTGTTGGGGTGATGGTGATTTGTGATGTGCAATATATCGATATTCTTAATTGGCTTATTATTCTCTGTAGGCTGTTTCACAACTTGAATCGGATGATTAATATTGATATTTTCTCCATGTAATTGCGTGAAAACAGGTGATTTCAAGTTGTGAGGTAGCCTCTGGCGATCTTCCATTGTGGGCTTGATTACCCAAGCTTAGTTGGCATAGAAATATGATGATGCGCAACTTGCCAGGAATCCTCAGTCTTAATAAAACAAAAGGTTGCGCGAACAGTGTCACGAACTTCCTTACCATCAGGAAGGGTGCCGCCACAGTTTATAAGGCAATGAGCAAATCCCGTTTTATCCCCTACGGTAATTCTTAACTCATTCAACTCAAATAGAGAAGGGATTTCAAAAGGCGGTTGCCATTCATCAAAACTTTCTCTATAGGCTTTGGCACCTTGATATTGCAGTGGTGCAAGTACATCGAAGATAATGGCATCTGGTAAGTGATTGCTTAAAATGTTGTCCTTTCGGTCGTGCCGTGTAGACTCGACCCAGTCTTTAAGGAGGGTTTCAATTTTTTTTATTTCTTGATTTTTCATGATAGATCCATGAGATTGTTGGTGGGTTTTGCTGGCTGGATTATGAGAAATTTCATCTATCTTTTTATTTTTCTTTTTAAGAGTTTGGGCCTCCAGAGTTAAGTCGATTGCAGATGGTGTTGGGTTTGTATTCTAAGTGCAGCTCTTAAATATATTCTGATCATGCTAAATCTTAATTTTCTAAGAGTTTGGTTGTTCATATGGAGTTTCTATATTTCTATAGATTCCTTTTGCATATTTGGCTTTGGTTTCGATTTGCTTTATAAGAATGCTAGCGTAAGCGTGATAGCCCTTATATTAGTCCATACTTCTCTGCAAATGGATCAATGTCAGGATTTTGGTTCCATTCATATTCCGCTCTATCTGCTATTTCGTTCGCTTTACTTTCACCCCAAATTTCTTTGATGAGAGCTAGAGACATATCAATGCCTGCGGATACCCCAGAAGATGTAAAAATATTGGCATCTTGAACCCAGCGTGCTTTTGCGACCCAATCTGTTTGCTCACTTTGTGAGCACACCCAAGAAAATGCTAATTTATTTGTAGTGGCCTTTTTGCCATTCAGTATGCCCGCCTTGGCCAGTAAGGCGCTGCCAGTACAAACAGAAGTAATATAGTCGGCGCTTATAGCCTTTCTTGCGATCCAGTTAATGATGCTCGAATTATGCACTTCCTTTCTTGTGCCAATGCCCCCAGGAACCAAAATGATTTGGTATTCAGTACTGTCACGAAAACCTTTTTGTGTGATGGTTGCGGGCCCTTGAGCTGAATATACTGGCCCTGCATTTTTAGATATAAGCTCAATGCTAAGGTTGTCTATCTGGCCCAGCATTTCTAAGGGGCCAAAAACGTCAAGCAGTTCAAACTCCTCAAAAAGTAAAACTCCCAGCTTCATCCTTGGACCTCTATTCAGTGGCGTGACGCTTGTCATAAGTAAATTTGGTAAGTTGGGGATTTTATAAAGCCATACGGCAATGAAATTTCCGCAAGAATGTCTCTGTCGATAATAAGTGTTTATTTTTAGGGGTTTTGTCCCCGGTTTTCTTAAGGTTACCGATATTTTTAACCACTGAAGGGCGCTTATTAGGCTCATTGCGCTTCATTCAGTTGCTTAAGATATTTCTTAAATGATGTTGCTTAATATCTCAGTTTGGAAATGTGAAGTCAAAAATATTTTGTACATTTTGCTCTAAGCCTAATGGCGTGATTTTTGCCTGCCGGAGGGGGGTTAGCGATTGATCTATTTAGAAATAATAGGGGTTGATGCTACAGTAATGATGAGTAGTGCACCTAAAGACATGGTAAGAAGTAATTATATAAATATAGAGATGGGGTTATGGTGTTTGGTGAGGCTTTGCTGGCCAATTTTTCTTATTTTTCTGTTGACTGGCGTGGATGAATTAGATTGGAGCTTGTGGCTTAATAGGTGGACAGCAAATCTATGATTTTTCTTTGAATGGAAATTCTAAGTTACACCTTTTAGAGTTCTCTCTAAGGAAAATTAGAATTTAATAAAGTTGCAGTGTTTTTTTGAATATTTTTTTAAAATAAAATGCCCGGTGTTATGCATGATAAATATAATTCTTGTGGCGGGTGATGGTGTGCGTTGCCTGTGAGATTATTCTGTCAGGGATATAATTGATTCGCTTTATTTGCAGAGCCATGGGCTTGGATCTTGGAGGCTAGATTCTGATAACTATCCGATTCGCGCTGCTGACTTTTATTAATTATCAAGTATATATTTCAGTAGCCGCTGGATTGCGGACTTGTCAAGACAAGTCCGCTTTTTAGGTTCACTCAAATGGTTTTAGGCGCTCCATAAGAAGCTTGCCGATATCTTTCATTGTTTTTTTTGCAGTATCATCAGCGGAGTTCATCGCGATTAGAAAAATTATGTTGTGCTTTGGCATGATACGTGCGTCGGTGAGCCAATAGCGGTTACTACCGGAGTGTGTAAGCAGCAATAACTCTGGATCGTACACTGCCCCCCAACCCAGTGCGTAATTACCATCTACGGGTGAGTGTAGTTTGCGATAAGTTTCGGACTTCAATAATTTACCGCGGCCATGTACGCCATTGAGTTGGTCCTCTGCGAAGAGAACCCAATCTTTAAGAGAAATATTGACCGTGCCTGCGGGGCCGAGCGCTTGAGGATTATCACTTTGTATGTCAGCGGGATCGAGTGGTACGAGCTTGCCCCACCAGGTTTTTTTATGACCACGCGGTTGGTCCAAATTTCCAGAGGATCCGGGCGCTGCAAATCCTGCATTTTTTATGCCGAGCGGAGTAAAGATCTGTTCCTTGATGAGATCCTCCCAAGTCTTGCCTGTTCGTGCCTCGGCGATGGCACCCGCGATAACGTAACCGAGATTGGAGTATTTAAATGAACCAGTTGCGGATGTAGGTGGCATTGCAAGGTAACTGCGTGCAACCGCAATACGTTGCGCCCGAATACTGGGTGCTGACTCGATTAACTCTTCAAATTGAGGAAATTCTTTATCGTCGGTCAGAGATGGTAAGCCTGCGGTATGACTGAGCAATTGCGTGATCGTAATGTTGCGGTAAGCGGGGTCCATATTTTTTGCGAAAGCGGGAAAAGAATCAGCGAGAGTATCCTCAAATCGCATGACACCTTGCTCAACTAAGCGTGCGATCATTGTTGCAGTTAGCGCCTTGGTATTCGATCCAATATGCCAACGATCGTCGATAGTGGCTGGTTCCATATGACCATGTGCACGAAAACCGTCTGCAGCTATAGCAGCGGTCTTGCCATCGATTTGAATCAGCGCGGCGACGGCTGGAAGATCGTTTTTGTTACGTGCTGTGGTAAGTGTCTGTTCGAGAAATGTCTGCAGCGCTTGGTCCGCACGTACAGCAACGGTTACTGCTAAGAGTGCGATTGTAAGAAAAATCTTTGACAGAATTTTTGTGTGCCGACTATGCATCATGATAAGCCTGTATTAAAAGTAACTTGAAAACTGAGTCAGATCTTAGTTGCCGCTATAAGTGGTACGAAGTTTCGAGGTTATTGGCGTACTACTTCGATTTCTGACTGGATCGTTTTGTTTAAGTTCCTAAAAAGTATGTAATTGTGAGGGGGGATCCTATGCAGAAAATTATTGGCGGTAATCTATACCGCAAACATGATATTTATAATCTTCCAATACCAAGTAGCTGCTTGTACAAAGCTTGTAAAAGAAGTTGAGAGTATAAATAGGATAAAAGGCATTTGATGAAGTGTCTTTTAAAAAATATCAAATAATTCATTTGAGTCATGCGTTTATAAGATTATTGGAAATAGTAAATTGTTGATGGCCTGCTATATCTAAGCCAGATAAGCCGCAGTAGGAAATACCTGCGTACAACTTTAAGAATCTTCTAGAACTTTTCTTATTGATAGATTTTGAGAGTGAGGAAGCCGGATGTTTGTAAAAGCCAGCTGCCCGAAGGCAGCACTATGAAGTAATTGCTCAGCCTAAGCCTAGTTCTTGCTCAATTTCGATTTTCCTCCATACCGAATAGTTTGAAGGGAGTATTGCTTCTTTGGGGGTATCAGCAATGATGGCACGTTTCATACTGGGCCAGCACAAAACGGCAAGCACCTGAGGGGCGATTAGTTGAAATACCTTGGGTGGGCCCATCAGAGTTTTCAGTTTCTGTACCAATGGCAGCCAAGCGGCGGGGACTACTTGCTCGGCGATTGCCCAAGATGCTTGGGGTTCACTGCCTAGCTGTTTAATAAGGGACTCATAGCGCAGTGTTGCTGCACGCAAAGCGGCTTGTGGAGATGCCATTATTACGGCACGGGCGCGCCGTTCAGCGCAGAGCAGGCAAATTTCTCTTGGAAGTTCACTACGTACGGCTAATTCTGGATTCAGAGCCCAGTTGCTAGCCTTTACCTGGCATTGGCATATTGAACAAGCATACTTTGGGATATCAGCGCTAAATAGAGAGTTTACTTTCTGCGGACGTTCACCGTTTCGCCAAAATAAGGGCTGTGTGTCAAAAAAATGGCCGGCAAAATATCGTGCATAAATTAACCAGTCGATATCGGTAACATTTCCAAAACGGTCTTTATACAGTAAGCCTGCAATGTCCAGGCTATAAAGTTGCCGCAAGCAGTGAGGGCAGGGCTTTAGATCGTCTTGCGGAAAGGCCTTTTGAGCAGCAGAGAAGTCGCTACTCACCCAAAGAGGTCCCTGATAGTTGCTGACTGTAGGACATTTGGGAGAAACGTGAATTAGCCCAAAAGAATCTGCCTGCGTGAAAGAGGTGGGCTCAAGGCCAAATGCGAATACCGGGATGCCTCGGTAACGCCAACCATAGGTGAGCCTGTCTAGGTCTGAAACGTCCAGCTGAATACCCGATCGAATAGCATTGGCAAGGCTGTTTCGACTTGGCTTATTGGTAGTTGATGGCTGAGGGATAGGTCTGAGGATGCACGACATCTTTTGAGTTTGGCGATTATGAATAGGCTGAAGATTGATTAGCTTCATAATGCCTCCTCAAGAATTTGCAGGATATGGCTTTCGGAATCCCTCACTACTCGAAACGCAACCCGACGAGAACGATCCGGATCCTCCATACCACTGTCATTAAGTACAGGGTGGGCAGAGGAATAGCCTACAGCTGCAACTTTTGCGCGTACCATTACTGCTTGATCTGGCGGTAGCAGCGAGTGTGCATACTGCATCACCGCCCGTGATCTCTGTTGGGATAGGCGCAGGTTATGAAAGTATCCCTCTTCAGGAGCCGACTGCTCGCCCCACTCAGAACTTGTGTGCCCTTCAATTTGGATAGCTGCGATAGAGCCCATATAAGGGGTCAGTGCCGCAATATACCGGGGTACAAATGAGGACATAATTTCACGGGCATTGTCACTTAAGGCAAAATCCCCGGTCTTGAACAACGCATCACTATTATTAAAGGAGATAGACAGAGTTTGTTTATCTAGCGATGCACCCCAGCGCTCCAGGTCGTGAGAGAACTCCTGCTGTAAAGTTTGATAGATAGCCAACTGTGTGTCTCGATAAGACTCCGCAAGTTCTCGAATCTTGGCGCGTTCATCTATTAAGGAGCGCATCACGAAGACCGAAATACAGAGAAAGACCATCATTAGGCCGGCCATCATGTCAGATAGGCTGATCCATTGGCTTTCACTGGATTCGCTGCTGGAATGAGCGCTCTCAAACATGCTCCTCTCCAGCGACCTGCTTCACTTGATGGTCGATTCTCTTCATTTGTTGGATCAGCTGGCGAAAATCCCGTGAGAACTCGCCGCTCAAGGTGCTCAGTGCATCGCCCATTGCTGTCATTACGCTCTCTACTTCGCTATGTAAGCGTTGATCCAGTAATTCATACTGCCTCTTGATGCTCACGTCAGCATTGGATAAATCACGAGTGATCACCTGGGACAATTCAGTGATCATTTGCTGGTGGGTCTTGGCAATAAGCTGGGCAAGCTCAACCATTGACTCACGATGATTGTTTGCAGTCTCTTGGATAATATTCGAGAAATGATTCGGGTCGATGTTGGTGAGAACATCGGCCAGAGCTACAACTCTATTGGTTCTTTGTTCAAAGACCTTGGTCTGGGTTTCATTCAGGGATATCAGTTGTTTGACTTGGGTGCCCAGTTGCTGGTTGGCGTTGTCAATTCCTTTGGTCAAAGACTCGAATTTGGGCGCTATATCTGGGATCGATTTTTGTAGTATTTCAATGGATGCCTGCTGTTCATTCAGCATCACAGAGATTTGTTCGGAGTGAATGCGTTGCTGTTCCACCAATGAAGGGATCGCATTAAAGACTTCTGGCAGTTCAGTAATACGTTGATGTAGTTGTAGAAGATTTTCCTGGGCACCATTGATTTCAACCAGCAGGGACGTGGTTTGTTCACGGTAGATGGCAGCCAACTCGGCATGTTGCTCATGCTGGTCGATTAAAGCTTGTAGGGCGGGGGATACTGCTTGTAGCTGTTGAATAAACTGCTGCAGGTTGTCACCCATTTGTGAATTTAAACCCTGATTAAATTTTTCAACAACAGCGGTGAGCGATTGAAGAACTTCTTCACTAATACTCTGCTGGAATTTGGCAAGATCCTGCCGCTGACCATTAATTGCCATCAAGATGTCATCTGAGGTGGCTTTGGCTGGCTGCTCTTTACTGAATAATTGAAAGATAGTGCGAAGAACCAGTGACAGGAACAAGCCCAGGATACTCGTCATAAAGGCCGTTTCCAGGCCCTGCATCAGCTCTGAAATTGAAGTATCGATATCAGCCAAGTCAAAACCATAGATACCGAGAATTATGCCAATAAACGTTCCCAGGATGCCAAGAGCAGTCAGAAGGGATGGCACCTCTTTTACAAAACGTGAAAACTTACCAAAGGGGTAAACGGCCAAAGCGATAGCACCAAGGGCAAGCATAACGATAAGAAAGGTGTCGGTTACTTGCTCGGCGGATAATTTAGTCAACCAGTGATAGAAAAACTGGGTCATTATTGATCCTTTACAACTTTCTGCATTGTTATTTCATGATAAGAGGGCCCGCCGGGTATCCGCCCAGTGCCCTGACTAAGTACTTTCATTTGTGGTAGAGACTTCACTACGTCAGTAATAGTGCGAAACTTGACCGGCTTATTGCCAGCTGGCTGGAGAAAGGTCCCTACTAGGCCCGACTGCTGTATCTCGAACACACCGCAGTTGACTGGAAGACGCTCTTGTTTGAACAGTAGAAAATGCATGACTCCTGCAACGCTCAGAAACTGATATAAAGCACTGGTGATTATTTGAATTTCTTCAACGGAAAAGAAGTTGAGTAGATCCCAAAGTAAGATGCAATCCAGATTTTCTGGCAGGCTTGACTGTTTCAAGGCGGCATGCACGGCCCCATCAAATGATTCCTTGCGGCTGCATTGCCAAAGTATTGCGGAGTAGAGGTCTGATATAAAAAGCTCACCGGCTTCGCGCTGAAGAAATTGCATATTTCTGCCGACTTTCTTCCCGACATCGAGCACTTTGCTGATGGGGGAGCGGCTGACATGTGACATTGCTGCGTCGAAAGCGGTTAAAGGCAGCTCCGTTAGACTTATTTGTCTAAATGCAGAAATTGCGCCCGAGGTACCCGCAGCCTGTAAAGCATTTTGTGACTTCACATTGCCATACTCGAACATCATTTCGATAAGGTCCTTACGCATGCCCTTTCTGTGTAGGAGAGAGGCGCGTAGAGAAACGTTTCCCATAGTTTTCATCAAGTTAAGGGATGAATACCGATAGGTGGGCAGCGGTTCTTGTAACGTAAGATGCTCAGAGTTAAAGGTGAAGCCGGATAGGCGTTTAAAGTCGGCGGGTGCAGTGGGCATTGTGCCGGTATAGAGCATGGTATGAAAAATAGTACCAGACTTTAAATGAGGCTGGATCTCCTCAATGAGCCGAGTGATAAGCTCGGGCTCCATAAAGTTAAATAAATCCCAGCAGAGAACAACATCAATTTTTATTCTCTGTGGTTTTTTGGTCAGATGTTCAGATAGCCTTGAAGCACGGGTTTGTGCATCCAGCGCATTGATTTCAAGCAATAAGCTACGTAAATCTTCAATAAATGTCTGGCAGGAAAGTTCTAAGAAAGTTTGTGTAGTGCCGAAGGAGAGGCATCCCAAATCCAACACTTTTGCACCTGGTTGAATGACTTCTTCCACCAGGGCAGCAATGCCAAAAGATTGATGCTGCAACATATTTCCTTACCAAAAGCTAAAGCCCCGGCAATAGCCGGGGCTGGTAATGAGGATTACTAGAAGTTTTCAGCTCAGCTTTCCTCGGCCTCCTCTTCGATTTCCTTGGTGCCGAATAAGTAATCACTACTATCGGATATACTAGAAGAACTATTCACAGTGGAGTTACTAGAAGAGTAAGAAGAATTGCTCTGTGCACGATTTGCAGGCTTATCCTCTATCGCAGGCAGATCAGGGTGTACCAGGCGATCAGAGAACTCCTTGTGACGTTCCTTCATTTCAGAATCGGTATCTACCATATCCATGGAGCCACGGAATTTACCACCGTCGTCCAGTTTGATTCTGGGCGCGATCAGGTTTCCATTCACTTGTGCTGTATTGCGAATTTCGATGAGTTCATCGGCAAGTGCGTCGCCGTCCAGGGTGCCTTCTACAACAATATTTTTTGCGTGAATATTTGCTGTAACTGCGCCGCCAGTACCCACTGAAAGATTGTGTCCAACCATAATCACAGTGCCATCGACAGTGCCTTCTACGTGAAGGTCCTCGGTACCAATCAGCTCGCCACGGAAATTGATTCCTTGGCCCAGCACTGATTTGGCGCCTGAATTCGAGAGAGATGATTGCTGTTCACCAGCACTCATGCCCGCTAGAAATGGTGTGGAATCATTACTTTTGTCAGTGCTCATCGAAATAAATCTCTTCTTTGTGGTAAAAGTCAGCTATAAAATCTCTTACTCTCATACCTATAGTTGAAAGTGTATTGGTGTAAAAAGTGATATTTTAAGCTCAAAAAAACACCAACATTCTGGCCATTGACAGTTTTCCTGCGATGGCTGGTATGAGTTACCTGATAAAAATTGAGCACTTTTGTATGAGCCATCTCACTGGTCGAGCGCTTCGGAAACATTCTCTTGTGAAGTTACTTATCTAGGTTTCCCCACATTGCTAAGCTGGAGAAAAATTAACCTGAGGCCTGAAATCAAGCTACTTTTGCAATAGCTTTTAATATCTTTGCACTCAGTTCAGTGTAAATAGAGTAAGTAAATATTCACTTTCAAATAAGGAGGACATACTGCTAAATTGCCTGCTGATGGGTATTGAGTCCAATAGAGCTCATAATCGATGAGTTGGTGTGTACCTTCTTACAGCGTGCCTGCCACCACTAAACGGCTTGGCCATTAATCAAGCTGACCTCGACTTGAATAAGTTAAACTTAGCACGGATTGCACGCAAAAAGTGTGATCAAGAGCACCATTTTCTTTTAATTGCTACTTGGGTGCCGGTTATGTGCTCGCACCTTGGGCTTGCAGGAAGCTATGTTTTTTGCATGAGGCTACTGGAGTTTGCGAGTAAATTGTGACTAAGAAGAAACGCCCACCGTATGATGGTGATCGGCAGGAATTTTTTATTTACAAAAGTGCTTTCCGAAAATTTAATACATCTTTAGGTACTGAAGCGGCTTAAAATTTACCTGTTAGGCGAACGCTCGTGATTAGTTTACTCAATTTACTAAGGCTAATTGTGTGAGGTTTATAAAGGTGGATGATCTGGAATGTGGCCACGCATTGATTCGTAATGTTTTATCAGGACATCAATTGAAGACGCTTCAAACCGATTTGGCAACTGTATCACTTACCAATGGTAGAGGGGGTGTGCGCAATGCCGATAAAAGATTTCCTTCCGTGGATTCTCTGGCAAAATCAGAAGAGATTTTAAAGTTAGTAGATACCTACTTGATAAAACCTGTCCGGTTGGTGAGAGCCATTTTTTTTGACAAAAAAATTGATAATAATTGGTCTTTAGCTTGGCACCAGGATAAGACCGTGGCTGTTTCCTCTCGATTTGAGAGGCATGGTTGGGGTCCTTGGAGTATCAAAGAAGGAGTCCACCACGTGCAGCCTCCACTAAAGGTATTAAAGGAGATGGTCACATTGCGTGTGCACCTTGACGATACTGGTGTTGATAATGGCTGCTTAAAAGTTCTACCTTACAGTCAACGTGAGGGTATTTTGGGGACTGAAGCGATTAAACGCTATGTTGCTAGGGGCGGGGTTGTTCATTGTGAGGCTAAAGCTGGGGATATACTGATTATGCGTCCTCATATTTTGCACTCATCCGATAAGGTACTCACCTCAGGGCGGCGCCGCATTATTCACCTGGAGTATAGTAGCTTTAAGTTACCTTGCGGGGCTTCATGGGTTTGAAAGTCAATAACTTGTTACACAGGAGGATTAAGGTACTCTAGCTGAGCCTGCCAATACCCAACATCGCGCCATTGGCCGAATTTGAATCCTACCTTTTCAAAGTGTGCAACCTTCTTCATGCCCAGTTTTTCATGTAGCGCGACGCTTGCTGGGTTGGGTAAAGTTATTCCGCCAATAGCGGTACGAATATTCCTCTTTCTTAGCTCGGAAAATAGAGCCAGGTATAGCTCTGTACCCAAGCCCTTCGATTTCATATCGTTGGCAATATATACACTTGTTTCCACAGAGAATCGATAAGCGCTTCTTTCCTTCCACGGTGTGGCATAAGCGTAACCAACAACCTTTCCGCTTTGCTCTTTCACCAGCCAGGGAAGGTTTGAGTTATGGACGGACTCGATTCGCCGGACAATATCAACAGAACTAATAGCTTTCTCTTCGAAGGTGATGGGAGTGTTTATTATATAGTGGTTGTATATTGCAGCTATTGCCTGTGCATCTAAGTTGCTAACAGTCCTAATCATTATCTTGACAATTTATCCAGTAATAAAAATTTTTAAATGGAATCCTTGTTGACAAGTGGCCTAATAAAGCCATCCAGTTCTAAATGAGACCCCTACATAAACAAAAAGAACAGAAATAAGGGTTACCGGTATTATATGATAAGCGAGTGATCTTAGGTTTTGTGGTGAGAGATTGGGGATGACTCTCAGTCTTGCATCTATAGCGAGTAGAAAGGTTCCCGCAAGTAGTATCAACTTGAATGATATAAGTCGGGATAATGGGTTTGAAAAGTCAAACCATTGGCTTAGGTTTGGTAGTAAAGTGTATGCCATATAGAGCCCCGAGAGAATCTGTATGGCTAAGGCGGGGATACCAATTTTCTCGTAGTAGCCCTCAAATTTCGAAATAAATTCAATATCGTTGTTTTTCAGTACACTGGGAAGAATTGTGCAGGCGAGTACTAAGTGTCCTCCCGTCCAGATAGTTGCTCCAAGAAGGTGTAAGAACAATACTACATCGTACATCACCATCTCCAAAAGATTCCCTGAGCAGACACTATATCGGCTAATTTTTCGGTTGCCTAGCCATAGATTCTTGTCGAGATAAATTTGAGGTGTCTAAGACTGGATGAAACGGATTGGAGTTTAACTTCGCAGAGAAGCTGTAGGATTTGTAGTTTTAATCCTTTAATTCTTAAAGGGCCATTTATTTCAGGTTGAGCTATTGAGAAGACCTTATCAGGGCATCCGATTTTACCGGATACCCCTGCTATGCTTCAATGTGCTTATTTAGAGCTCCAGGGAAGGACCTTGTTAAAAGTTGGTTTGAGCCCAATCTGGGACAGAATCCAGTAAAAACTGCTGGTTTATATCGTTGTTACTGCATTTATAAATTTGTAGGCGCTCGCCTTCTTCTGCAGAGTTGCCTGGTACGTCAATACAGTAACTCCAGTTCTTATCGCGGTTTTGGATAGTGCCATCCTGTTGAATCTGCCACTTTTCTGAGTTGCCACCATCACAATCCCACAAGTGCATCCTATCGCCATTGTCTGCAGAGCCGGTATTATAGTCTACGCAGTATTTATTATTACCTTTGGGGCGGAGCTGGCCTTCGGCGGTATAGACAAACTGCTGCTCGTTGCTGGTATTGCAGTTGGATAGCGTCAGGTTTGAGCCATTACTATACCCCTGGGATACCGTCATACAAAGATCACTATTTGAGACTGAGCGAAGTCGCATATAACCCGACAGGCTTCTTCGAACCCCGACAAAAGGGATTGCTTGGCTTGTATAGCTGGGCGTATTAGCAACAGTGCTGGGGTCCATGCCTATTGCGCTAGCTCCGTGGGCAACGGCGAGATAAGCATAGCCAAAGTCTGTATTGTTGAAATCTCCCGAGCTATTCCATAAGTGCATCAGCTGTTTGGTGTTGGCCGCCTCATTAGCCGTGACTTGATAGTGGTCACCAGCTTTCACATTGCCGCAAAATATCCGCTTAGAGCTATTGGAATCTATCGAATCAATATTTCCAGAAAATTCTTCGGGATCTGCTGTATCAATATCGGGGCAAAGGAATGCATGCAGATTGTAGTTGTCTAGTGCTGATTCCATGCGGTTATTGACGTTTCCGCTTTGACCACCGGTAAACATAACCAAGACTTTTTTACCCCTTGGTAGAAGCTCGCCCAGGGTAGGCCAGCCAATATTCTTCAGGGTGCTGCGATAGTCCGAGGAGGATGAGCTGGCCTCTAGGTGCGCAAGTAGGCCCTGATAACTGAATTGCAATTCACCCAGCTGTTGTTTGATATATTGATCTAACAAGTAGATCTCATCGGCATACCAGGCAGCAAACCAGTTGCTATCGGGTTTCATGTCGATATAAAGCATTAGCGGGGCATTGAGCTCATTATTCGCAAGCCAGGCCTTGATGTCGTTCAGGCAGTGAACCAGCCGATCATCAGCACCATTACTGCTACACATATGATTGCCGATATCACTCTGGCCATGGGCGACATAGGGACCATATGAGCTGCCCTGCCATGGACCGTGGTCGACAACATCCAGCTCTAGTGAACGAAAGCCTTTATCCAACCAGTCTGTGAGCGTTTCACCGGCTTCCAAGCGCTCGTAGCTGTTGTGAGGTTGGAGGTAGTAGAGTTGGTCGATGCGATGCTGTTCCTGTGGGGCGTCTGCGATTATTTGGAGGCTGGGGGATGTGCTCGCATGTGTGTTTGCAGAGAAAAATAATATTAACGAGAATAAACACGAAAAACTGATTTTATTTGGCATAAGAGTTTCCATCTAGGGTTTTAATGATAGAGGCTGCCATGAATGAAAGGGGAGGAATACTAGTACGGTTGTATGAAAATGATATGACACTTGCCAATTCAAGGGTTTTTTTTAGTGAATGGCTAAATCTTTGATGGCACTTTGATGAATGTAATTCTCAACGTTAATCTTATGATTGCAGACTTAAGCTGAAAATTTTATTATTTTTCTTAGTGGAAAATAAATTTCTATTGAAACTTTCAGTTTCACCTTGGCAAGTGGGGATTCCCTGAATGAATGAGTACTTTTAGGGAGGCTTAATTTCAGGGATGTTTGCCAAGGCACAACCTTAAATTAAGGTTTCTTTTTCATCCGTTTCTCTACCTGTTTTTTCTCCCACTCAGATCCAAAAAATGTAAAAGGCTTAAAGGTTCGCAGAGCGTGGGAGGCGATTCCGATACCCCAGCCCAGGGCAGCCCACAGGGACCAGAGGTAGTCGGGAGAGAGGATTAGATTAGCGATAAAAAGGCCAGCAATAACCACCAAGTAGGTGATCAGGTGTTGATAGAAACCCTTGAGTCTTCTTACATGCTCAATGGCTTCTTTATCTTTTACTGAAGTTTGCTGCTCAGGTTGCATCTTGTTGATCTCGGAGAAGTCGGGCTATTTGGTGCCGAGTTAATATGCGGTAATCAGATCTTGTTGTTTATATAGGGGATATTAACCACAGCCAGGCCTGGCAGGCAAGTGTAAAAGGGGCTGTGAAAGTTGAGTTTTGTAAAGATTGGGCGTTGATAATCCCGTTGGTTTTGAACGATTTTAGAAAGTTAGGGTGGCGCTGATACCCATGACTGCCGATTCAAACTTATTGGGAGCCCGGATTGCCAAGGCTCCCGAATAATTCTATAGAAGTTATACAGTGCTGTCCGGCTGTCTCTCCGGGTGGGCTTCAATAAAGGCCGGCAGTTCGTTACAAGCCTCAGCGATTTTTTGTATTTTGGGGTATTGATTCATATCCATACCAAAACGCTCGGCGTTGTACACTTGCGGCAGTAGGCAACATTCAAAAAGTCCGGGGGTGTCACCAGCCGCAAAAGGAGCGAATTTTAACTGTTGTTCCAGGGCGGTGAAGCCTAAGTGAATCCAGTGCTGAATCCACTGAATTTTCTGCTCTTCCGTAATTTTGAATTCAGAGACTAAATATTTGAGCACGCGGAGGTTTTGCAGGGGCTGAATATCGCTGGCAATGCTTTGTGCAAGGGCGCGAATATGGGCTCGGGCTTCGGTATCTTTTGGTAAGAGTGCTGGTTCTGGGTGTGTTTCTTCCAGCCACTCCAAAATAGCCATAGACTGGGTCAAGCTGGTATCGCCATCATTGAGCGTTGGCAATAGCCCCTGAGGGTTTAGGCTGCGATAGTGCTCGCCGTGTTGATCGCCTTTCAGCAAGTTAACTGGAAGATAGTTATAGCTCAAGCCTTTTAGATTAAGCCCTATGCGAACCCGGTAACTTGCGGAGGATCGGAAATATCCGTAAAGGTCCATTCTCTTTCCTTTTTTATCAATCGCTTTGGTGGTCGGCAGGGAAAGCTGCCGATTAATTTATTGGTTCTTTTCCCGGTTATGATGGCGTTTTCCAGGAGTTGACGTAATCCTTAAACTCTATTGCGTGGGCATCGGGGAGTATATCCCATGGAGTGCGGCTATCGATCATGACTGCCACTTCATCAGTTGCTTTGCGGGCATATTTTGCGCCGGTAGCAAATGCCTTTGGGTGGGGGCCGTGGGTGAATCCCATGGGGTGCAGTGTGAGCATGCCGGGATGAATATTGTCTCGGCTGAAAAAATTGCCGCGGTGATAAAAGATCAGCTCATCGTAGTCGTCATTGCTGTGAAAAAACGGCACTTTAAGGGCGCCGGGATCACTCTCGATGGGGCGCGGCACAAAAGTGGCTACCACAAAACCCGGACCCACAAAGGTGGTGTGGGCAGAGGGGGGCAGGTGATAGCGATGGCTCATAATGGGACGAATATCTCTCCAGTTGATTCGCACTGCCAGGTTGTCGCCGGTCCAGCCGGTAGCATCTAGTGGATTAAAGGGGTAGGTGATACTGGAGAGTTGCTGGCGTGCCTTGACCAATACTTGCCACTGGGCATCCCCCTGTTGGGCGAGAAAGGCTTCGTCGATCTTTGGCACATCCAGGATTGCCTCATCGAAGATGGCATTGGGGCCGAGGATGCCTTTCTCTGGAAGCTGGAAATGGCCGCCGCTTGCTTCAATCAGTAGTAATTCCAGTGGCTCATTCTCTGTGGGAGAGAGACGCCACATGGTACCTCGGGGCAGGAGGATGTAGTCACCATCGTGGATATTCAGCCGTCCAAAATCACAGAACAACTCACCACTGCCATTGTGAACGAACAGTAGTTGGTCGCCATCGGCATTGCGCACTAAATGATCCATGGGTTCCCGGCAGATCCACAGGCCCACCAAGCTTTTTTCATTGCGTAACAGGAGCTTCTGGTCCCATGGACTGTTACCTGCATGAAGGATTTTGGTGCTATCGAAAGCGTGCGGTCGAAGCGGACCGGTAAATTGGCTCCAGCCGGTAGGAGGGTGGCTGTGGTAGAAGTGGGTGCAGGGACCAAAAAAGCCCTCTTTGCCCATTTCCCTCTCAAAAGTGTTAGCTGGGAAATCTGCATGGGCCTGGCGGCTGGTCTTCCCTTCAGTGCGGGGAAAGCGGATCCACTGGTTCATGGGCGGCCTCGCTTCTTGCTGGCAGGGCGGCTGGTGAAGTATCGATCAATCCGCAAATACTACTGCGCATGTTTTTTGCGTTTAAGCGGTATTGTATTAACAAAAATGGCGCTGAAAACCCTATACTGTGCGACCAATTTTGCCCGGTATCCCAGTGTGCTCCCATGCAACATTTGTGTGCACGGTGGTTACAATTGAAACTAATGTTAGATAAATTGGGCATCTGGTACAACCGGGGTTCGAAGATAGGCAGGTGTGAGAGCAGCCATGACCAATGACCACAGTGCGCCGGAGACGGCGGTAAAGCAGGATGAACTGCGCCTGGAGAAGTTCTTACCATATCGCCTGTCGGTACTCTCCAACCGTGTGAGTAACGCCATCTCACAAGCGTATGGTGCGCGCTTCCATCTCACCATTCCCGCATGGCGGGTAATGGCTATTCTTGGGCGCTTTCCCGATCTTTCCGCAGCAGAACTGGTAGAGCAGACAGCCATGGACAAAGTGGCCATTAGCCGAGCGGTTTCCTCACTACTGAAGAACGATTACATCACCCGCAGTGAAGATCCTGCGGACCGCCGCCGCCAGGTTTTGAACCTGTCTGAGCTGGGGCGCGAGGTGTATGCCCGCATAGTGCCGCTCGCGCATCAATATGAAAGTGACCTGATTGCTTCACTTAGCTCAGAGGAGAGAGAGCAATTGGATGGCATTATCGAAAAACTGATGGTTCGCGCTAAGGAATGGTCCGAGCGCGGCTTGATTGACCAATAAATAGGATAAATAGAGGAGTTTTCAGATGTTTGAGCATTTAAGCAGCCTACCGCCAGATCCAATTCTCGGCCTGCTGGCCAGCTACCGTGCGGATGAAAACCCCAGCAAAATTGACCTAGGGGTGGGGGTCTACAAGGATGAAGCCGGACACACAGCGGTTTTGCAAGCAGTTAAAGAAGCCGAAACACGCCTGCTTCAATGTGAGGAAACCAAGGCCTATATCGGCCCTGCGGGTACTCCGGGTTTTAATTCGGTGATGCAGGAGCTGGTGCTGGGTACCGGCCACCCGGCGCTGGTTGGAGGACGCGTGCGATCAGCGCAAACTCCCGGTGGCTGTGGCGCCCTGCGCGTGCTGGCTGAACTAATTCATCGCGCTAAAGCCGGCGCTACCATCTGGGTGAGCGATCCCACCTGGGCAAACCATGTGCCCCTTCTCGGCAATGCAGGCCTGAACATCAAGAGCTACCCCTATTACGACCGTGCCACCAGCAGCCTGCAGTTCGACAAAATGGTCGAAACTCTGAAAAATGTGGGCGAGGGTGATGTGGTCCTGTTCCACGCTTGTTGTCACAACCCCTGTGGCGCGGACCTGTCCCGCGAGCAGTGGAAATTACTGGCAGAAATGGCGCAGAAACAGGGTTTTACACCATTTATTGATATGGCCTACCAGGGCTTTGGCGAAAACCTGGAAGATGATGCTTACGGCTTGCGCCTGATGGCAGAGTCGGTTCCCGAAATGCTGGTGGCGGCCTCCTGTTCCAAAAACTTTGGTCTCTACCGTGAGCGCGTTGGACTGGCCATGGTGATCTATGCCAATGGCGAGAGCGCCGATAAAGGCCACAGCCAGATGTTGAGCGCAATTCGTGGGAACTATTCCATGCCACCTTCCCACGGTGCTGCGATTGTGGAATCTATCCTTACAGATGCGGGCCTGAAAGCGAACTGGGAAGCAGAACTGACCGAGATGCGCGAGCGTATCAACGGACTGCGCGCCGGCTTGGTTGAGGGCCTGGCTGCTGCCGGAGCTGCAGGCGACTTTGGCTTTATTCGACAGCAGAAAGGGATGTTCTCTTTCCTGGGGATTAGCCCAGAGCAGGTACAACAACTTCAGAAGGACTACTCCATCTATATGGTGGACTCCAGCCGCATCAGTATTGCCGGCTTGAGCTCCAGCAATATGGAATACTTCTGCAAGGCGGTTGCCAGCGTGCTGTAAATTCGGCAAATTGGGGGTGAGCGGAAAGCTCGCCCTTTAACAGTTACCTAATGAAGTAAGAGTGAAAGATGGAAGTTGAGCTAGGAGCCCCAGTGTCTGAATCCCCCTCCCAAATCTGGACCCCGCAGAGCTGGCGAAACTTCACCGCACACCAACAACCCCAATACACCTCCGCCGAAGAAGTTTCGCAAGTTGCCACGCAGCTTGCTGGCCACCCGCCACTGGTGTTTGCCGCCGAAGCGCGCGAATTACGTCGTCAGCTGGCCCAGGTAGCGGAAGGTAAGGCGTTTTTGTTGCAGGGTGGTGACTGTGCCGAATCTTTTGCCGACTTCAATGCCAACCGCATTCGCGACACTTTTAAAGTATTGCTACAAATGGCGGTGGTACTGACCTTTGCCGGTAACCTGCCCGTAGTCAAAGTCGCGCGTATGGCAGGCCAATATGCCAAGCCTCGCTCCGCCGATACAGAAACGATCGATGGCGTTGAGCTGCCTAGCTATCGTGGCGATATTGTCAACGGCATCGACTTTACTGCCGAAGCCCGCCAGCCAGATCCCCAGCGTATGGTCACCGCGTATAACCAATCGGCGGCGACTCTCAACCTACTGCGCGCTTTCGCCCAGGGCGGCCTGGCCGATTTGCATCAGGTGCATGGCTGGAATCTGAGCTTCCTGAAAAACAATCCTCAGCGCGAAAAATATGCACTCTTGGCCGAGCGACTGCAGGAAGCGCTGGAATTTATGGCTGTCTGCGGAGTGACTTCAGAGAATACTCCGGCAATTCGCGAAACAGTGCTTTACACCTCTCACGAAGCACTGTTGATGGAATACGAACAGGCACTCACCCGCACCGACAGCCTCACCGGCAAATGGTATGACTGCTCCGCACATATGCTCTGGATTGGCGAGCGCACTCGCCAGCTGGACGGTGCCCATGTGGAATTCCTCTCTGGGGTATGCAACCCCATTGGTGTAAAAGTGGGCCCAGGCATGCAGCCTGATGAGTTGCTGCGTTTGATCGATAAACTCAACCCAGAGAATGAAGCCGGCCGCTTAACCCTGATTACCCGCATGGGAGCAGATACCCTCGCCGATAAATTGCCCGCGCTGGTACGCGCAGTACAAGCAGAAGGGCGCTCCGTGGTTTGGAGTACGGACCCCATGCACGGCAACACCGTAAAAGCCGGCAATGGCTACAAAACCCGCGATTTCGATAAGATCCTGCGAGAAATCCGTGACTTCTTCTCCGTACACTGGTCCGAAGGCAGCCACCCCGGTGGCATCCACCTGGAAATGACCGGACAACATGTTACCGAATGTACCGGCGGCGCCTGGAAAATTTCTGAAGCCGATCTTGCCAGCTGCTACCGCACTCAGTGCGACCCAAGACTCAATGCCGACCAAGTATTAGAGTTGGCTTTCTGCGTGTCTGAGTGGTTGCGCGCAGGGCGGATCGCCTAGCGGCCCAACACACTGCGCTAAAGTTAAATCTTAAACCCCTTTCTCTGAGCTTGATGCCTGGGCAAGGGGTTTTTCTTTGTTGTGTAATTAAATTTAAGAACTCTTAGATGCCTCTAGATAGTGGGTAGGACATGGTCTCTAAGTCTTATCAACTTTTATTTTTGGTTTTATTTCCATTTTTTGAGCTAATCTGGTCAAAGATTTCGGTCACCGTGACCATTATTTGTTGGAAATGACAGATTGGAGATGAAAGCTCTATGAAATCAATAGGTTGGATGCGATAAAAAAATTTGTAATAATGATTGTGATGATCATTTTTGTAATTTTGTAAATGGTATCAAGTAGCTTTATCTGATTGATTAATGAGAGAAACTTAGGGATATGATGAGAATCTTTATCAGAAATAGCGATCGTGATGATCACTATTTAAGTATTAGAATTTTCGAGTTGCCGAATCATTAAAAATAGGAGATGTCGGTGAGATTCCTGTTGATGATTGCCTTCGTATTTCTTGTGGCTTGTGAGCGCGGTATAAGCGAAATGGATGTATGGGTAAAACCAAATTCAATTACTATCACTTGTGAAAATTATTCCACGATTTCAACAGATCAGGGCGTATTAACAAATAACGTATGGAACAAAGATGCAGCAAGAGGTGATGATTGGAATCAATGCTTAGAGAAAAGGTTGGTTGATGGTGAATATCAATATGGATGGTCTTGGTCATGGCCATCTGGACGTAAAGTAATTTATTCACAGCCTCAAATAAAAATAGGTTCTTCACCGTGGATGCCGGAACCGAAATTCGATAGTTCCATTTCCTCTTAAAATATCTGACCTCGGAAAAATTGATATTTCACATGAAATAGAAGTTATTACAGACGGAGAGCATAATACTTCAACCACCATGTGGCTTATTACAGAAGCATATAAAGGTAGCGAACCCAATAAATCTGTGATTGCAGCTGAGATCATGTTTTGGACATATTACACTGGGGGACATTTAGATCCTGCGGGCCGTAAATATACAGAAGTAATTATCAGCGATAGAGTGTGGGAAGTTTGGTATCAGAGCGACTGGGAAGACAAGTCGGGTATAAACGATAACAAGTGGATATATATTTCATTCAAGGCAAAAAATCCATCTCTAAAGGCAGGCATTCCTGGTTTTGAGCTTTTGAATTATGCTATTCAAGAGGGTTTGATTTCTCGAGATCTGTACATAGCGGATATCGAGCTTGGTAATGAAATTATGAGCGGGTCTGGAATAACATGGGTTAAAGAATTTAATGTCGATTATGAGGAAAAATCCAAACAAATTACTGTGCGCTGAACACGGAAACGTACTGCTGCGCTCGATTTTGTGTGTTGCTGCGTTCCATTCAATAAAAAACGCTCTCTGCCATTTGTGCCGGTGAGCAAGGTGTTAACTGTTAAAGGAGATATAACGAAGAGTATAATGCATGTGTTGTTAGGAATGCTGATGCCAGTTTTATCTTTCGCTCATGAGGCGGGAAAAAATCAGTATGGGAAAGCTTATTTGTAGCCAGCTTCCCTATTCTTATAATTATATTTTTCTTCTGAATATTTATGTGCACCATGAGCAAAGGTGGTAAAAAGATTAACGAAAGGTGATTGGGGAGCAATATTGAGATTGCAAAAGAGCTAAAGCGTATTGCTGATCATGTTGAGAAAAACAATCAATAATCACAGCTATACTCACATTTCGGATTGAGCTTCCCTTTACTTTGTTTTGGCCGGCCGCATACTCTGAGCGCTATTCTTTTGGGGTTATATAATTAATCTTGAGAAATAGGTTGGCTTTTATTTTAGCTATTTTTATTTGGGGGGGGTATTTGCTTCCGAATATTGAGGTGTTATCTGTAAGTAATAGAGGTTAAGCTGATTTTGGTTTTTTATTTTGCAACCTATGCACCTTCTCGCGTTGCCTTGGGGAAGGATTCTTCTTTTTTTGGGGGCAATTTCAGCATGGCTCGCATTGTGGGCAGCCATTTTCTATTTTCTAAATCAAGAGCCATCGCTTAATATAAGTAGAATTTTTGGCCCTGAAATGCTGTTCTCAGTTTCAATTCTAGTGCTATCGTTTTCTGTATTGGTTAGAGTGGTTTTTAGGTGGGTAGCTAAATGTCTCTCGTAGCTAGGAGACACATAACAATCATAGGTTGCTAGGCTTCGGCTACTTCCATGGGGTGTATTATTTTTTGCTCATTTACGCAATGGCTTCGCTCCTCTATTCACGTATAATACGGCCAGAGTCGCCTTGATTGTGGGCGTTAAGCCGAATCAGAATTGAAACTATGGATAAAATGGATCTACAAAATAAGACAATGGCTAAAAGCGCAAAGGTTGAAGTTTATTAGTTCGAGAACGAAAGTATCGGATTAGAGAAATTCCTATTTCATCGCATAAAGATTGCCTCGGAGTTAATTGATTCTGGCTTTGAATATGAAGAACAACCAATATCAACCCAAATAGCTTTAGGCGGGAATGCGTTGAAATTAGATAATCAGCAGGATTCCATAGTGACAATCTATCACGAGAGTCATATTCAGAGCCAGAGGGCTCCATGTATGTGGGCGGCGCCTATAACTGGTGCGATGTTGAAGAATTAATGTTTTCAAAAAGTAAGTAATGAAACCTAATATTTAAAGGGCTCATCAATTGTTAAGTTATCGTCACTCATTTCATGCAGGAAATTTTGCTGATCTTATTAAGCATATAGTTTTGGTGGAAATACTTGAGCATCTTGTTAAAAAGGATTCCCCTTTTGATTATATCGACACTCATGCTGGAGTAGGCCTTTACGACCTTAGGGGCCCTGATTCACAGAAGTTGCAGGAGTACACCGAAGGTGTTGGTAAATTGGAATTTGATAAACTCCCAGAGATTGATAAATACTATCAGGTCATACACTCTTTCAATGAATCCGACATTATAAATATTTACCCAGGTTCGCCTGCTATCGCAAATTTCTTCCTTCGGGAACAAGATAGGGGGTGGTTGTTTGAGTTGCATCCAAAAGATTTTGACCTTTTGCGGAGCAATTTTTCTCACTCAAAAAATATGAGAGTTCACCATAAAGACGGATTTGATGGGCTTAAGGCATTGGTCCCACCACCCAGTAGACGGGGCTTGATATTAATCGATCCATCTTATGAGATTAAATCAGAATACCAGATGGTAATTGACCGTGTTATTAAAATGCACAAAAAATTTAGCCGTGGCATTTATGCTATCTGGTACCCCGTGGTAGACAGGCAATGTATTGCCAAGATGGAGAGAGGATTAGTTCAAAGTGGTATAAGGGATATCCAAAGATTTGAAGTGGGCATATCTGATGACTCAAATAATAGAGGTATGACTTCTTCAGGGATGATCGTAATAAATCCCCCATGGAAACTCTACGAAAAAATGTCACAACTACTTCCTAAAATTGCCTCGGAAATTACACAAGTGAATAGACCTATTTACAAGTGTGAGATCATAGTTGATGAGTAGTCTTTGATCCGGTAATATAAAATAATAATTCAGTTAGTTATACGCCTCGATACCGAATGTAGCAAACCTGTGCCGGCTATCGAGACGTTCAGGCTATAGAAAAAATAATTTGCCTGTGTGCCCCATTAAAACTGATTAAAAATCATTCATAGCAGGCGGCTCTATGTAAAATCTAGCCAAGCTTTCTCAACCGAACAATCTTTTTTCCCATCAATCGGCTCAAAGAGAGGCAATACAATACTGAAGGGGGTGAATTAATCCAGGCAAGAAAGCGCTTAAGTACTCTGCTTGAAGAGGGAGTGCATGAGTCCTGTCAGAAGGTTGAGCTTCCAAAAAAGGCAGCGGTGAGTTCAGCCGCTGCGTACTTCTCAACCGCCAAGAGTAAAGTGCGCACTGATAGGTGAGGCATGTGGATAGGTGAGGCATATGATATGTATTTAATTTGCTTGGTGAGTCAGTGTTTTGAAATGCTGTCATCGGGCCATAATTGCCGATTATATAGAGAAAAAATTCATGGTTTTCTGGGGAAATAAGGATATAGAGTGAGCGAAAGACACTCTTGAAAAGTTTAAATTTCGCTATGCTACTCCTCGGATAGCTCAGTAGTTAATTGATGCCGGGATTTCATATTTAACTCATGGTATTACTGGAGTCATGAATTAATAGCACATCCGAGCAAGGAGTGTAAAGACTGCCATTACAGTAAGTTAGTGTGAGAAAGGTAAATGTCGTAGTTAATCTGGCCAACTTAAGTAAGCTTGCTCGGATACTATCTTCAGGAGAAAAAAATTGAATATAAAATTCGGTCAAGGAATTATTCTAACTATTTTAGCGATGCTCTGTATTGCTGGTATGGATGCTACTGGAAAATTGCTCGTACAAAACTACCCTATTGTTGAAATCATGGTGATCCGTTTTGCGATATTTTTCTTAATTGTAATTCTTATAACTGGCCTAACGGGTCAGTTAAATAAAATTCGAAGTAACGTTATTGGCACCCAAGTGATACGGTCATTGTTGCTTGTGGTTGAGGTTACGGTTTTCATCATTGCTTTTAGTCTAATGCCTTTGGCTGATGTACATGCTATAGCAGCATTGGCACCATTGTTCGCTATTTTGATGGCTGGATGGTATCTGAACGAGAAGGTAGACAGAAGGAGCTGGGTTGCGGTGACGATAGGCTTTATAGGTGCACTTGTTATTATTCGGCCTGGGCTAGGGGTTATGAGTTGGCATACTGTTATCCCCGTCAGCGGAGCGATCTTGTGGGCAACATATCAAGTCCTTTCACGCCGAGTTGCCCAGTTTGATAGTTCCAATACGACGGTCTTCTATACCGCTTTGATTGGACTTCTGGTATTCGGGGCATTGGCGCCTTTTTATTGGATTGAACCAACATTGACAGGTTGGCAATTGCTGATTTTGAATGGGCTTCTTGGCGCAACGGGACACTATTTATTGATCAAAGCCTTGACCTTCGCACCAGCTTCTACTTTACAGCCCTTTAGTTATACCCTGTTATTTTGGGCTATAGTGATTGGTTTTATTATCTTTGGTGATCTGCCGGATAATCTTACCTTAATTGGAGCCGTAATAGTTTTGGGCGCAGGTATCTATGCTTCTGATGCCGGGCGTACAATGGGGAATCCCTTAAAACGTATACTCAAGAAGGAAAAGAGAAGTATTAGAAACACTTCAAATCCGGCAAATTGATTCTTGTGATTCAGGATTGACTTAAATGCATTTATATAGGGAGTCTCTGAATATTTCCGAAATGTTTCTGCGGGCTATGAAGCTTGGTTTCAGATATTACTTGCAGAGAACGCCCATAGCCCTTTTTAGTATGTAACATAGCAGCTATAGTTTTCAAATCCAGCTCTATGGGGCTTTCAGAGCGATTCACACTCTGCGTTGCTACTTTTTGATGGGTCTGAACACTCTTGCGAAGCTGCACCTTCATTGCGAACCAGGCTTTAGGTCAGAGGTATCATTGAATGTTCAGAGGCTCCCTAGTAACTGATGTTGGAGCTATATATAATTTTTATAAGGTTATGATAGGATGTTCATTGCTTAACGATTATCAATTTTGAGTTATTAGGTGATTGATTGCTAAAGCGGATCGTAATTAGTTACCGATAAATATTCCATCAGTAAGAATATTTATTAAACTATTTATTAGGTATTTATAATGCGTTGTTAAACTGATTTCTTTCTTTGGGTGATGTAAAGATATTTGTTGCTGGGTTGAATTAGTTGATTTTAAATCAATGGTCAATTATAGGAAAAATTATGCATATCCTTATCCCGGTTTTCTTCAAGGCTCCACTTGGTGGTCTTCATTCGCATGTATATGCACAAGCAAGAGCAATCACTAAAGTAGGTTGGCGTTGCACAATATTATGTAAGCCTGGAATTTTCGCTCAGCAATGTCGTGATAATGGTCTGGATGTGATTGAGGATAATTTTAAAGATCCCTCTGGATCAGCAACTTGTATAACCAATGCATTTAAATTTGATATTGTACATGCACATCCATTTGCTTCTAGGGAAATAGGTCAGAGAATCGCTAAAATACTAAATATACCAATTATGCTCACGATACATGGAAAATATATCGACTCTTTAGAAGAAGACTCCGATGATTTTAGCCGAATCTTTTGTGTGAGCCTTGGTGTGAGAGATCATCTTGTCAAAAAGGGAGTAAAAAATCTCCATAAGATTCTGATTTATCCAAATGCTGTTAATACAGAAGTATTTTATGGTGGCTATAGTGAGCGATTAGATCGAGTGAAGGCAATTAGTAGTAATTTTCCGACTAGAATACTAGCAAAGGATCGAATGATTGTCTTTTCTTGCCGTATGGGGCCAGATAAAGAATTTATTCTTAATTGTGTAATAGATACCTGGGCTTATCAGGTCAAGAATCGATTGACAACCTGGAATTGGCTAGTTGCGGGTGATGGGCCTGAAAGATCTCAATTAGAGTCAGTTGCAATTGAATTAAATAAAGATCTTGGTCGGCAATGTATAACCTTCCTTGGTTGGCAGGATGAGGATAAGCTTAATAAAATTTATCAGTCTGCAGATTTGATAGTAGCTCCAGGTAGGAGTGCCCTTGATGGCTTGGGAAGTAATAGGCCTGTAATTGCAATTGGTTCTAAGGCATATATTGGTATTATTGATGAGGAAAATTGGTATAAGGGTACTTATTCGAATTTTGGTGGCGTTGGAGATCGAGGATATATAAGTGGTGAGCTTTATAGGGATATTAATTCAATAATCTATGACGATGAGCGGCTTGCTGTTCTTGGTAGACTTGGAAAACAGAAAATTTCATATTTCTATGATCAAAAGTACTGGGATAAGTGGCTCGTTAATCAATATAGAGAAGTATTTGAGCTCCATAATAAACCTCTTTCTGGAGAAACTGATGCCAGCAAGGATCTTAGGGAGATCAACTATCAGCCAAACTAATCTCTCTTGTCCTGATCTATTTAGGGATCCTCTGAAAAATCAGCCTTTAGCCTTGCATCAAGCTTCCTATAGCTAAAAATGCCTATTTTTTACTCGAAATTCTACTTTCTATACATAGTTATCTCCATTTTTTCTGCCTTAGATCCGCGTTTGGCGAATTTAAGGCACACTGACCCTAGGTCAGCAGATACTTTTTCCCAATTAGTATGTTGGTAAAGCCAGCCAGCAGAAATAAGCGCTGAGAGTTTTTTTCTAAACCTCGATAGCGTACTTTGCCATACCCGAAGATATTTTTAATATATCGGAATGGGTGTTCTACTTTTGCCCTAATTTGCGCCTTTATTTTTTCTACCTTTCGTAACTCAGTTCGGCACGGGCGATGCTTCAGGCGACTACGCTTCTCTGCAATATGCCACTCCACATCTTTAGATTTTAGCTCCTCTCGCTTTTCTGCACCCGTGTAGCCAGAATCCCCCCAAACTCGCTTCTCTTTACCATGCAGCAATTTGCCTGTTGCAGTAATGTCATGTTGGTTAGCGGCTGTTGTGTCGAGGCTATGTATGAGTCCGAGGGTGTCATCTGTACCGATATGCATCTTCATCCCGAAATGCCACTGATTACCTTTTTTAGTTTGGTGCATTTCTGGGTCGCGCTTCTTCTTTTTGTTCTTAGTTGAAGTTGGAGCGGAAATAATAGTGGCATCTACATTGGTACCTTCATGCAGTGCCATGCCATTCTCAGCGAGGTGTTCATTAATTTCCCCAAACAGAATTGTACTCAGCTGATTCGACTCTAATAAGTGGCGAAAGTTAAGAATCGTTGTCTCATCGGGAATTGGACCGCTCAGAGTCAACCCGGCAAAGTTACGCATAGAATCAATCTCAAATAGCGCATCTTCCATAGCCGGATCACTGAGATTGTAAAACAACTGCATACAATGAATGCGCAGCATGACACTCAATGGATAAGGCTGCCGGCCATGCTTGCCCCGTGGATAACAAGGCGCTATTTGAGCTTCTAGTCGCTGCCATGGGATGAGGGCATTCATCTAAGAAAGAAACTTCTCTCGGCGAGTTATACGACGTTTGAGCTTGTATTCTGCTTCGGCAAAGGTGACTTGGTGCATGATCTATCGTAGCCTTGACGGATAGCCTAATACTACCAAATTGACTGGGAATTATTCAGAGGTTCCTTAGTTTCTATTTTTGTGAGAAGTGACTACATATTGAAGGCTCTTACTCTACCAATATAACTAAAGTGTTATCCATATAAGGCAGGCTGCATCTAATCTAGAAGCAAATCGAATATTCATATTAGTTCTGAAGATGAGTAGTGATTATGTTATGGCTGGAAGAGGGTTCCCTTTTCTCTAAGCAGTATTGTCGGTGTATCTAGCTGATCTTGACGCTAACTTTTGGGTAATATTTGCATGTTAAAAGTTATAATTTCTTTTGAAATTTAAAATGTTCAGTTAACCTTAAAGTAAATATAATTTAGTATATTAACGACGCCGCATTTTTAATGATTATAATATTTTCTTGTGACTTCATTGTCCAGGCTTTGCCTAGCTGCAGATCGATCTCTTCGGGAAAGGTTATTTCAAGTAAACTATTTCGATAATTGTTAGATTTTTTTGATTTATTTATTTATTTATGATTGTACGCAAGTATCGATATGAATTGATTTTTTATCATAAAGCTGGAAGTAGTATTAAAAAAAGAGCCACCATTGAAATATGTTGAAATAATTGCTAATGCTGGAAGTCATAACACTATCTCAGCAATTGCAAAAAAGGTTAAGGCAGTAGATTTCCGTATCGGGGTTATAGGGGATGATGGCATGCAGCAAATGCGCATGCTTGTCGACGATAACAGGCTTCAAGAAACCCTGGATACACTACAAACTATCTTGGGGGCACAGCAAGGTGTTCGTATAATAGTTTTGCAGGTCTATGCCGATCTACCGAAAGATAAGGCGGAGACAAAAAAAGAGATTGTATCAGCAAGTATTATTCGCGAATCTCTATATCAGGACATTGAAAGAGGAGCGCGTCTCGATTCCAATTATTTACTATTAGTTATTCTAGCGACGACGGTAGCAGCTATAGGGTTAATAGAGAATAACGTCGCAGTTGTTATAGGAGCTATGGTAATTGCTCCTTTATTGGGGCCAAACCTTGCTCTTAGTCTTGGTACCGCTCTTGGTGATGGCGAGTTAATACTGAATTCAATTAAAACTCTCTCTATTGGAATTATTATTGCCATCGGAATGTCTGTGTGGATTGGATTGCTGTGGCCTGGGCAATTCGATAATCATGAAATCATGTCTCGGACGAGTGCAAGTTTAGATTCAATCGCTTTGGCACTGGCATCTGGAGCAGCGGCTACCCTCTCTTTAACTACAGGATTATCTGGTGTTTTAGTTGGAGTAATGGTCGCAGTGGCACTACTTCCACCCGCAGTAACGATGGGTATTATGATTGGTAGTGGGCAGACGCATTTAGCTAGCGGTGCAGGATTGTTGCTTGCCATTAATATCGTCTGTGTTAATTTGGCCAGTAAAACTGTATTTCTGTTTAAAGGTGTTAGCCCAAGAACCTGGATTGAAAAAAAGAAAGCTAGTAAAGCGATGAGGCGTTATATTCTTGGATGGGTATCCACTTTAACCGCACTTATGACTTTTATTTTTTTCAAAGGTTATTGATTGATTGATTGATTGTTAGCCAATAAAAATAACGGTTGAGGGTATTTTAAACAGAATTAATATATGGCTTCTAAAAGGTATATCATTTTAATGGAAGTCATATATTGAATCTATGTTTGTGGATATGGGTGACGCTTCCATAAGGACTTGCTAATTTTCTGTAACTTATTTTATTGTGTCTTTTACTTGCCAATATTAACTAACAAAAGTTTGAGTGGATGACGAAGGTGTATTATTTTTTGAAGTCTATTTAAAGATAACCAAATCCCTAAACTAATGCAGAATATTTTCTAGGTTTGTCATGGTTCGCTACCTGTTCGATAACGCATAGTCATTTGACCGATTGCGATTAGAGTACCTACGCTGTCATACACTTCAGTACAAGAATAAAATATTTTTCTTCCAGAGCTGGTTAACTTACCTATGGCCCTTAACTGATTAGTTTTGGCCATACCAGTGAAGCTGGTGGTCAGAGAGAGTGTGAGGGATTTCCTTTGATGATTTGGTTTTGGACAATAGAGGCCGCAGTAGGAGCCAGCGATATCTATTAAGGTTGTGATAAAGCCTCCATGTGGCAATCCTTGACTATTCATATGTTCGGCTCGTACAGTAGCGCTGATTACTACATGACCTTCTTGCCACTCATCTATTTGTATGCCTAAATGATTATTAAAAGGTGGTTGCTTTTTATACTGATAAATCATCCGCTATTACCTTAGTGGATACTATTTAGAGGAGTAATTTATTTGGAATGTTTCTTTAGTGGAGACGTATACGGTTAGGAGCCCTGCAGTAATTACGACAAATGTTCCCACCACCGCAGTCGTATTGGGAATGTTCTGCCAAATTAACCAACCGAGAATACCGGCAATTACTACACTAAAATAATTGATTGGAGACACTACACTAGGTTTCGCATAGCTATATGCTTTAGTATAGAGCCAAATAGCCAGCAACATGGATATGCCATTAAAAGCCAAGTAGGGTAGGGTCCACATTGGTATTGGTTGCCAATAGTAGATAGCAAATGGCAGGCTACAGATGAAGGAAATCAAGATATAGTAAAATAATATCAGGCTGGCTCGGTCTGTACGTGAAAGAATACGTGTGCCTACCATGGAAGTAGCAAGAGTCAGTCCAGATAATAGTCCAAAGATATGGCCACTATTGATGCCATTAATATCGGGTTGTAAAATTAAAGTGATGCCTAGGAGTCCGATTAAAATTGGAAACCAGCGTGAAACCGGTATTTGCGAGCGCGTCCAAAGCCAGGCCACAATTGGAACAAAAATAGGTGCGGCATTACGCAGTAAGCTTGCCTCCATCAGGGAAATACGGCTAAGTGCACTAAAATAAGTAAAGAAGCATAGCCAGCCTGCAACTCCCCGCAATAGATGAGCTTTCCAAAATTGTGTCTTGAGCCCTTGTTTTGTTTGGCGCACAAGCCATGGAGCTAACAAGAATAGACAAATACTGTACTGGCTGAGGACTATCAGTGGTACGGGTACGCTTGGCGATATCCATTTATTTGCAGCGGCAGCACTACTGGCTACTATGGTAGTAGCAAATGCGAAGCCTACCCCCTTCCAATTATTATTATTGACTTCGAAATCTCTAAGTTGATTTTGTAGTGCTGGCTGCATTTTAGCCTTTGTATGGTTTGATTGGATTTGTATTTCTGTGGAAATTTCAGGCCTATTCATACTCCAGCCGATTTTAAATTTTCCTATGGCGTGAATTCACTAAAAAGGGAGAATTGGCGCATTAGCCAGATTCTCCCTCTGGCGAAGAAAACTAACTTTGATCGTTAGCCCAATTGGTAAATGTCCTGCCTTCAAGTGCCAGCCGGACAAGTAAGGGCGCTGGTGTCCAGTTTTCTTCACCGTGTTGATTTCGAAGTGCGCAAAGGGAATCGTAGACTTTTGCTAGCCCAATACTGTCAGCGTAGTGCATGGGGCCACCCCGGTGGGCTGGGAAACCATAGCCATAAACATATACAACATCTATATCGCTGGGGCGTTGGGCTATACCATCCTCCAAGATTTTAGCACCTTCATTAATCATGGCGAATATAAGCCGATTAACAATTTCATCGTTAGGAATTGGCCGTCGCACGACTCCTTGGGCCTTTGCTTGGGCCTCAATTATCTCCAGCACTTCTGGGTCGTTCTTACGTTTACGGGTATCAGGATCGTAGCGATAATAGCCGGTCCCACTTTTCTGACCAAGACGGCCCATTTCTACCAAGGCATCTGCAATACAAAAGGTTTTAGGATCCCCCTTTTGAGCTTTACTCATTCCCTGGCGAGCCTTATAGCCTACATCCAAGCCAGCTAAGTCAGCTACAGCCATCGGGCCCATCGCCATGCCCCAAGATTGCATTGCAGTATCAATTTGATCTGGAGTTGCTCCCTCTATCAAGCAAAGCTGAGCTTCACGGGCATAAGGAAGCAGCATACGATTGCCGATAAACCCATAACAGTTTCCAGCTAGTACAGGGATTTTCTTGATGGTTTTTGCTAGTTGCATCGCTGTAGCAATTACCTGGTAGGAACTTTTTGAGCCACGAACTACTTCGAGTAGTTTCATAACATTGGCGGGGCTGAAGAAATGTAAACCGATAACATCTTGAGGCCTGTTAGTTGCTGCAGCAATCTGGTCGATATCCTGGAAAGATGTATTTGTTGAGAGAATTGTACCGGGTTTACAGTTTTGATCCAGCTCAGAAAAAATTTCCTGTTTGAGCTCCATATTTTCAAATACAGCCTCGATAACCAAGTCTACCTCTGCTAGCTCTGAATAATCAGTTATCCCTTTTATCAATGAGAGGCAGTGTATTTTTTGTTCAACTGTAAGTTTCCCCTTTTGAACACTTAAATTGTAATTATTTTCTACTGCCTTTATGGCCTTCTCAATAGAAGGCTGATTGATTTCTAGCAGTTTGACTGGAATATTGGCATTAGCGAAACTCATAGCGATACCTCCACCCATAGTGCCGCCGCCAATAATACCGACGCTATTAATCTCCCTGGTGGAAGTATCTTTAGGTAATCCTTGTATTTTTTTTGCTTTGCGCTCGGCAAAGAACAAATGTCTTAATGCTGCAGATTGATCGGAGAGCAGGCATTCAATAAACAGATCTAGCTCTTTCGTTAGTCCCTCATCGAATGGTAGTAAAGTTGCCGCTTCCACACAACTGACAATGTGTTGGGGGGCAAGCTGACTGTGTGCTTCTATTTCCAGCCGCTTACGAAAATCGTCAAATATACCTTTTGGGATGCTGGTAGTATCTATGGATATATCCCTAACCCGCCGCAGGGGCGCATTGTGATCAATGAGTTCTCGAGCAAAGGAAAGGGCCCCATTTAAAAGATCATCATTGATTACCTGGTCAATTAGATTCATCTCAGCAGCTTTTATGGCCGTAACCGGTGTGCCATTAGTGATAAGCTCCAATGCGGAGGTAACGCCGGCTAAGCGTGGAACACGTTGTGTACCACCGGCCCCTGGGAGTAATCCCAATTTAACTTCAGGTAGGCCGACTTTTGCAGATGCCAAAGCGCAGCGATAGTGACATGCCAGTGCCACCTCAAAGCCACCTCCTAATGCGGTACCATGTATAGCGGCAATCACTGGTTTATTTGAATTTTCTATTTCCGCAATAACTTCAGATAGCGCTGGTGGCTGTGGAGGTTTGCTAAATTCAGTAATATCGGCACCAGCGATAAAAGTATCTCCATCGCATAGTAATATCAGTACTTTAGATGCATCATTCTGAGCGTTCTTGATAACTCCCCAGATACCTTCTCGCACTCCATTTGAAAGGGCATTGACAGGGGGATTATTTAATCTAATAACCCCTATATCACCAATGACTTCGTAGTTTACGATAGACATGCTTATCTCCAGGTATTTAATGGTTATTGATGCTTACTTCTAATGTCTTGCGCAGATTTTCCTTAATTTTATTTGTCTAATGGAATTCTAAGCTGATAGGTAAATTTATTAATGCCTCTTTTGCAGCATTTTTCCATAATCTATTTTGTAAACGAATTTTCACGATCTGGCCGTGGGTAGAATCAAACTGGGCAGAAATAACTGCTGTAATATTTTTTGCGCGGAGAGTTTGGTTGACGACAAATTCGGCAGCGTGATTACGTAAAGCTGGTTTAAAAACCTTGGCTACAGCAGTGAGTGGCATTTCATCTATAATTTCTACTCGCTTAGGGATCGCTGCACGCTCAGAAATATTGGTTCTGCAGTAGTCGATCAGTTGTTCTTCGGTAGGAGGATTTTCGGTTGGATAGAGGGTGATATAGGCTACAGGCACTTCACCGGCATAAGCATCGGGTTGGCCAACTGCGACAGCCATGGCTACGGCGGGGTGACGGGATAGTGGTTCCTCTATCAGAGCTGGGTCAATATTATGACCACCGCGAATTATCAAATCTTTGGCTCGCCCTGTCAGAAAAAGGTTGCCATCTCCATCTAAATAACCTAAATCCCCTGTATTAAACCAACTATGATCTACCCAGGCTTTGGAATTGTCCTCTTCAGAAAGGTATCCCGAAAAAATATGTGGCCCACGTGCAAGCACAACACCTACTTCGCCATTGTCACTAGTTCTAACTAGCCGATTACCATTTAATTCAGAAACTTGCATTTCCATATAGGGCAGCCGTCGACCGACACTGCCCCGGGGAGCCTGCATATCAGTGGCTGGACGAGCCAAAAGGCAGCTGGATTCAGTCATGCCATAACCATTATTGACAGTTACTTTGAATTTTTGCTCAAAAGCATTCTTTAGCGTAGGTGACAGGGGGGAAGCACCGCAAGCGACATCTTTCAGACAGCTGATGTCATTATCTCCCACGGGTATGTGAAGCAAGGCACCGAGGATAGTGGGCACGGCGGCAAAGCCTTGCACTCGGAAACGGGCTATGTGATGCCACCAATTGGGAAGTACATTCGGTGAGCGAAATCCGGCAGGGGTCATTATGACAATCGTACGACCTGCGAGTAGGGCGCCAATACCAGCAACAACTGTTCCAAAAATATGAAAAAGTGGGAGACCGCTTAGGGTAGTAAATCGCCCTTTGCTCGATGTGATATCCACACTGAGTTGGGCAACAAAGGAGATATTGCTGTGGGTTAACCGTGCGATTTTTGGTCGACCAGTAGTACCTCCAGTATGAAAATAGCAGGCAATATCACTACCTTGGATAGTACGCTCACTCATTAAGTGATCCATAGGCTGTTGGGCGATTCTTAGAGAAAAGTTTTCCACTCGAATATTTATAGGGGCAGACACTGCATTAGTAGGCTCGCTACCGATTAACAGAAGTGTCTCCAGAGTGGATACCTGTTCTATAACTTGGACCACCTTGGCCCATATTTCTTCACTAAGATCCTGCCCAAGAGTGACCAGTACTTTGGCCTTTGTGGCATTCATGATCTCAATAATATTTTCTGGTTCCAGTAATGGATTGATTGGACTGGCTATACCCGTGGCTTGAGCCCCCCAGAGGCTGAAGTGAGTTTCTAGTAGATTTGGTAGTAGCAAAGAAACGGTATCTGTCGATTTTACCCCAAGGGAGTAGAGCAGATTGGCAGTCTGGTGAACTCTCTCCGATAGCTGAGAAAAACTGACTGACACACTTTCTTCATTTGGTGCGGCCGTGGGTAGGAATTCGATTGCCGTATCATGTTGGTAAAGACGAGCGGCCTCCCTAATGAGGTCGAAGGTGCTTTCCCAGGGATAGCGCTGTAAAAGTGGCACTTTTTCATATGCTTGGATTTCTGCAAGTGTCTGCAACTTTGGGGCGGTGGGTGGAGTAAGTGTGATAGACATGGGGATTCTCTCACTATGGTTATTATGCTCTCGACCATATCAAAAGTGATTTATGCATTCCACTCTGCGGAATTGAATGATAGTGTTTTGTGCGTCGAATGATAGTTTTACTTACCATCGACTTAAAATGGCGGAAAATAACTTATAAAAAAATAAAATGCGCCACTACCAAGAGTATTCAGGAAGGTTTTACGGATAACCCCTCTCAGAGACCGACTTCCAATAATCACTATCTATTTTGTAGGGTTCTAGTGGAGAAATCACTTATGGAGAGTATAAGAGCCGATTTTGTCTGCTATTAGGCTTATTCTCATAAGTGAGTAGACTCCAGTGAAGAAAATTCAGTATGAAATGTTCCGTTAAATTTTAGAAATTAAAACTTTAGTAAATGTTGATTGTTCAGTTAGGTAAAAGATATCGGCTAAAGGCGTAACTAATTCAAAGGTTAAAATGGGAGCGGGAGAATGAATATACACTTTTCACCTGAAGAAACTACTTTCCAACTGGAAGTCCAGCAATTCCTGCAGAAGAAATTGCCTGATGATATCCGAGAAAAAACATTGAAAGAGATCCCCCTGACCAAGGAGGACTTTGTTCGCTGGCAAAAAATTTTGTATAAACAGGGGTGGGCCGCGACGAACTGGCCGGTTGAACATGGTGGAACTGGTTGGACGCCAACTCAGAAGTATATTTGGGCCAATGAATGCGCTGACATTGGGGCACCAGATGTAATCCCCTTCGGTTTAAAAATGGTTGCGCCGGTTATCTTCACTTATGGCAGTGAAGAGCAAAAGCAGCGGTTTTTGCCGGATATTTTGGCAAGTAATGTTTGGTGGTGCCAGGGGTATTCGGAGCCAAATGCGGGCTCTGATTTGGCATCGTTAAAAACCATTGCAGTGCGAGATGGCGATGAGTATATCGTTAATGGCACTAAAACCTGGACGACTCTGGGGCACTGGGCCGAATGGATTTTCTGCCTGGTTCGTACCGGAGGCCCCGAAGTCAAAAATCAGGCCGCTATCACTTTCCTGTTGATTGAAATGAACCACCCGGGCATTACGGTATCGCCCATTATGACTTTGGGCGGCCATCATGAAGTTAATGAGGTGCATTTCAACAATGTTCGGGTACCCGTGACCAACCGTATTGGAGAGGAAGGTCACGGTTGGACCTATGCCAAGGTACTGTTGACCCATGAACGCACGGGCATTGCAAGGGTTGCTACTTCCAAAAAACGTTTACAGACTTTAAAAAAGCTGGCAGGTGATACTTGTGATGGTGACGCCAGCCTCCTGGAAAATCCAGCCTTTGCACAAAAGCTCGCAGAAGTTGAAATAGATCTTTTAGCTTTGGAGTTTACTGAGCTAAGAGCACTTGCGGCAGTGAGTACCGGTAATGCACCGGGGCCGGAATCCTCCATTTTAAAAATTAAAGGAACTGAAATCGCCCAACTTATTGATGAACTTTACATGGAAACTGCGGGTTACTACGGAATGCCATTTGTCCGGGAGCAATTTAAAAGCGGATTCGATGGCGAGCATGTAGGCCCTGGCGTTATTACCAGCAGCGTGCCCCGTTACTTAAATAACCGTAAATCCTCGATTTATGGTGGCAGTAACGAAATTCAGAAAAATATTATCAGCAAGTGGGTACTTGGTCTGTAAATGCGACGTTTGATGAGGATTGGGACGATGGATTTTTCCTATAGCGAAGAGCAGCAGATGCTGCAAAGCAGTGTGAGCAAATTTATTCACCAGGATTATGATTTTGATCGTCGCGGCAAGTTATTAGACAGCGATACTGGGTTTAGTGAGGATAACTGGAAGTTATTTGCCGAGCTGGGCTGGCTAATGGTTCCATTTAGTGCAGAAGACGGTGGTTTGGGTGGCTCTGCTGTTGATCTGATGGTAGTGATGGAAGAGTTTGGTCGTGGCCTAGTGGTGGAACCCTTCCTGGCCAGTGCAGTTTTAAGTGGTGGACTAATAGCAAGCGGTGCCAATGAGGCGCAAAAGCGAGAGCTAATAAGTTTGTTGATGGAAGGCCAGTTGCAACTGGCATTTGCATTTGCTGAGCCCCAGAGCCGTTTCAATCTGTCTGATATTACTACTAAAGCTGTAAGGAACGGAGACAGCTACGCAGTGAATGGCCACAAAGCCGTTGTTTTGAACGGTTCAGCCGCAGATAAACTATTGGTGGCAGTGCGTACTAGCGGCGGGCAACATGATTGTGAAGGTATCACTTTATTATTGATAGATGCCAACACTGAGGGTGTTCAACGTCAGGGGTATGCCACTGTGGATGGACACCGTGCGGCTGAAATAAAGTTTAATAACGTGATGGTTCCTGTGGCAAATCGGGTCGGAGAGGAGGGGGCCGCTTTACCTGTAATCGAACAGACAATTGACCGGGCTACACTGGCGCTGTGTGCCGAGGCAGTAGGGGCCATGGAGAAAATATATAAAAAGACCGTGGAATATACAAAGACCCGGGAGCAGTTTGGCGTTGTCATTGGTAAGTTCCAGGCTTTGCAACACCGGATGGTGGATATGTTTACCGAATATGAGCAGGCCCGCTCTATTCTATTAATGGCAGCGTTACAGTTGGATGTGAATAATGGCTTTGCCCCTAAGGCAATTTCTGCAGCAAAAAGCCGCATTGGAAAAGCTGCTCGGTTAGTCGGCCAGGAAGCAATTCAGTTACATGGCGGGATAGGGGTTACAGAGGAGTTGGATGTAAGCCATTATTTTAAACGCTTAACCACAATCCAGTACTTGTTTGGTAGTACGGATTATCATACCCGCCGATTTGCCGAGCACTAGCGAGGTAGGCAGCTGTGAGGTGATGAGTTGTTCCCCAGGTTGGTTGCATTGAGCTACTAACCTGGGGTTTAGTTATCTAGTAGCGAATAAGCATAGCCTCAATATTCCCGACCATATTTTTTAATAAAGGGGCGACTTCGTTTTCCAGAAATTCTGGACTGAGTCGGTAGGCTGGCCCTCCGGCATTAAAAGTATAGATTCGCCCCTGACTTAGCTGTAAAGGGACAGCAATGCCATTAACATCGCGGTTCCAGTCGCCAAAGGAGCAACAAAAGCCGCGCTGTTTATAGCTTGTTACCGCCTCTTCAATTCCAGCCTTAATCTTTGGCCAGCGCTCGCTACTTCTTTTCTCCAGGTGACCATAAAAATACTCGCGCTCCTCTTGAGGTAGTGCTGCCAGAAAAGCCCGTCCTGAACCACTGGTGACTAAAGAAACACGGTTACCTATTTCGTAGCGAAAAGTCGTAACATTAGCGGCTGCACAAAACTCGACAAATATCATATCGAGTCGATCACGGTCAGACAGCCCTACAGCAGTTCCGGTGGAGTTTGCTAGGTCTTGCATTAAGGGTTTGGCAACCTGGCGAATAGCTAGATTGGATACAAAAGAGTAACCCAGCGCTAGTACGCCGCTTCCTAATTGGTACTTTTCCAGTCGATCCGAGTAGGTCAAATAGCCTAATTTTGTCAGGGTGTAGGTTAACCGTGAAATACTGGAGCGAGGCAGGCCTGTGCGTTGGGCGATTTCAAGGTTACCCAGAAAGCCATCACCGGGCTGGAAAGCTCGTAGTACATCCAGGCCTCGGGCCAGGGCCTCAATAAACTTGCGATCGGGTTCTGCGCTTTTCTTTCTTGGGAGATCACTCAACGGAGCCATGGTCTTAAATCCTGCTTCTATAGTGACAAGTATACAAATTTTAATCCTTAATCTGAAGAGAGGAGCTGGTTCATTCATTAAGTGGTAATCTACTTATTGCGCCAGATTACAATTTTAGATATTCAAATACGGGCCCGATAGTCGCGTCGATGATTGCGGAGAAGGTCACTGGAAAAACTTGGGGAGAACTTATAGAGAAGTATATAACTGAGCCTCTGGATATGAATTCGACTACGAATAAGGTATCCAAAGTGGAAAATCTTCTTCCATCCATTATCAGCTCCAGTGATGGTAATATCTTTAGTTCAGGACATTTCAAGTCTGCTCTAACGATGCACCCCTCAGGAGGCTTGGTTTCTACTGTAAGTGATTTGGCGACATGGCTTCAGGTAAAAATAAACAAAGACAGGTCAAATGTATCTAAGATTGATATTTTTGATGAGCTTCATGAAAAGCAGGTAGATCAATCAAAAACATATTTCACCTATGAGAGAACGGGCTACACCTTAGGGTGGGATCTGGCAGAGTATAATGAAGAAACTCTTTTAACTCGGTTTGGAAATTATGGTGGATATAGTATTCATGTATCATTTATACCAGAAAGACAGATTGGTGTAATTGCATTTACCAATCAGGATGCGGCTTATATTTTACCCCATTTAATAGCTAATTATACTTATAACACAATTTTAAATAAAGGAAATAGGGATGCGCTGTTTGAGCAGGAAATGAATCGACTGAAGAAGTCTGTTCGAGGCGAGCTCTTGGGAGCTCCAGATCCTGCCTTGGTTGTTAGCGCCGAAAATTTCCCAGGAAATTTGCTTGGTACCTATGTTAATAGTAATGGTTGGCCGGAGCAAAAACTCTATATTGAGGGTGATAAAGTAATGGTGAGCTGGGGAGGGCTCAATGGACCACTGTTAAAAAATGGGGAGGTATATAAGGCGCATTTAGGAGCGCTCCAAAGAGATCTTTCATTTCATTTTCAGGATAATGGCGCTGTAAAGTCTCAGAATGGATCTGTCGAATTTATTAAAATATAAGCTGGGCGCTAAGGAGGTGTTCTATACAAGAAAATACAGATTTCTTTGTAAGTAAATCCTTGGCCTCCTGGGATGAGGCTGGGCCTGTTCACTGGGAATTCAACAAGCGGCTACTTGAGAAAGTTTCCGAGTCTAATTTTAATGCCTTAGAAAAAGATTTTGATGACTTGTTGGATGGGTTTGATCTTTCCGGAAAGTCAGTAGTACAAGTTTGCTGCAATAATGCAAAAGATCTAATATCCATCAAAAAGAAAGGAGCTGGCCGTTGCATCGGCATTGATGGATCTCAAGCCTTTGTCGATCAAGCTCGGCTTTTGGTAAATGCTTCGGGATGTTCGGATGTAGAGATCGTTTACTCATCTAATATCTATGAGTTACCTGATGAGTATAACGTCCGTTTTGACTTTGCAGTTAACACTATTGGCGTACTCAATTGGATGCCGACCTGAAACTATTTATGAGTATTTGTAATTCGCTGCTGAGGCCGGGTGGTAATCCCTCACACATTGCCATGTCTTATTTTAATCGCAAGCCGCAAAGAGATGATCAAGGTCTGGACTATTTGGATAGTAGAAAATATCAGGCTAAAGAAAATTATAATTTTCATCACACCTTGTCAGATATCTTGATGGCGGCAATTGGGAGTAATCAATCTCAACAGAAGTTTGTTGAGCTGGGGAAGAATGTGGGTAATTGGTGTGGAGATTTGGAAAACTCTGAGTGTGTTCCTCCAATGGCAATGCTGGCTTGCTGGAAAAGGAGCTTATAAATTTTGACGATAGCCATCGTTCTTAGTTATAGAGCTTGTAGAAATAGGCTAAGCATAGAGGTTTTTCATTAAAAATGAGTCTTAAATTCCTTATTTTTATTATCTGCACAAACAAGATTCCTCTCGGCAGTGAGAGCTCAATGTTTTAACGGGCTTGCCTCCGTTGGCCACTCACTTGGTGCTCTGTAGATTACTTGGTTAGCAGCACTCGTCTTGAGATTCCTCAACTTATTATGGTGAGGCTAAGCGAGCCGCATTGGCTAAGTATTCGAAGGATTTGCATGTTCAAATGAATTAACTTAATAAACCGTTAAGAAGATAGGGTGTTCACTTCATCCCTATGGAGGTGCCGGTAGTTCAGGGGGAGGAGGTTGTCGCACAAATCACTCAGTTAGTCGCAGTTCCAGGTCGTGGAGGCGGTAGAATTGGCCGGCATAGGTCAAGAGAGGGTAGAATCCCGCTCTTAAAACTATTACAAGACCCTTTTTTACGAGGAGAGAGCAAATGCGTCAGACAATGATCGCACTAGCCGTAGCCGCGTCCCTGGCGGTTGTGGGCGGTTGTGGTGAAAAGGCAAAGCAGGCTGAGGTAGCAAAAGACACTGTAAAAGCCGAAGAGTCCATGGCCGTAACTCCAGAGCACGCCTCTAACATGCTGTTGGCAGAGTGGACTGGACCCTTTGGTGGTGTACCTGCGTTTGACAAGATGAAGCTGGACGACCTCAAACCCGCAATCGAGAAGGGTATTGAGATGAATTTGGCCGAACTTGATGCTATCGCCGCTGATCCTGCCAAGCCGACTTTTGGTAATACTATTTTGCCGATGGAGCGTAGTGGCGCAGCGTTAAATCGGGCAACGGCGTACTACGGAATCTGGTCTGGAAATATGTCTTCTCCAGAGTTCCGCGAGGTTCAACAGGTGCTGGCGCCAATCTGGGCTGATTACGAGTCCAAGATTTACCAGAACAAAGGCCTGTTTAAGCGCATCAAGGCTATTTACGACCAGCGCGAATCTATGGATCTGGATGCTGAACAAAAGCGTGTTGTTGAGCTGATTTATACCGAGTTCTCAACCAATGGCGCTACCCTGGAAGGCAAGAAGAAGGAGCGCTATGCGGAAATCAACAAGCGCCTCGCAGAGCTTTACACCAAATTCTCTAATAACGTACTGGCAGATGAGGAAGGTTACGATATCTTCCTGACCAAAGATCAGTTGGCTGGTCTACCGGAATCTTTTGTTGCCGCAGCGGCTGCGCTGGCAGAGGAGAAGGGTGAGAAGGGTAAGTATGCTATTACCAATACCCGCTCTTCCATGGACCCATTCCTGACCTACTCCGAAAACCGCAAGCTGCGCAAGCAGGTGTGGACCAACTATTACAGCCGTGGTGACAATAATGATGAGTATGATAACAACGCCATCATCGCTGAAATCCTGAAGTTGCGCGATGAACGTGTGGCTCTGCAGGGCTTTGATAACTACGCTGAATGGCGTCTGCAAGACCGCATGGCGAAAACCCCTGAGCGCGCCATGGAGCTGATGGAGGCCGTGTGGCCAGCAGCGGTTGCCCGCGTGAAAGAAGAAGTGGCCGATATGCAGGCTGTGGCAGATGCTGAGAAGGCTAATATCACCATTAAGCCTTGGGACTACCGTTACTACGCTGAGAAGGTTCGTAAAGCTAAGTACGATCTGAACTCGGACGAAGTGAAGCAGTACTTACAGCTGGACAATCTGCGTGAAGCCATGTTCTACGTGGCTGGTGAGCTGTTCAACTTCAAGTTCACCCCGGTGAAAGAGGGCTCGGTGCCGGTATTCCACGAAGATGTAAAAGTCTGGGAAGTAACCGATAAGACTAGTGGCAAGCACATTGGCCTCTGGTATCTGGACCCATTCGCTCGCACAGGTAAAAGCTCCGGTGCTTGGGCAACCATGTACCGTGACCACTCCACCTTTGATGGCAAAAAGAATGTACTTGCTTCCAACAACTCCAACTTTATCAAAGGCGCGCCTGGCGAGCCTGTACTGGTGAGCTGGGACGATGCGGAGACTTTCTTCCACGAGTTCGGTCACGCTTTGCATTTCCTGTCCTCAAACGTTACCTATCCGACTCTCAACAGCGGCGTTCGTGACTATACCGAGTTCCAGTCCCAGTTGCTGGAACGTTGGTTGTCCACCGATGCGGTCATTGACAACTACCTGGTGCATTACAAAACTGGTGAGCCGATCCCGGCCGACCTGGTTGCCAAGATCAAGAAAGCAGCCAAGTTTAATCAGGGCTTTGCCACCACCGAGTACCTGGCTTCCGCTCTGATGGACCTGAAGTTCCACACTGCCGATCCAGAGGGTATCGACCCGGACAAGTTCGAACGTGAAACCCTGGAAAAACTGGGTATGCCGGAAGAGTTAGTAATGCGTCATCGCTCACCACACTTTGGCCATGTCTTCTCTGGTGAGGGCTACGCCGCTGGTTACTACGGCTACATGTGGGCAGACGTCCTGACCTCGGATGCCTCTGAGGCGTTTGCCGAGTCCAACGGTGGTTTCTATGATAAGGGCGTGGCAGCCAAGTTGGTGAAACACCTGTTTGCACCGCGAAATGCCATTGATCCTGCAGATGCCTACCGTGCTTTCCGCGGCCGTGATGCGAATATCGAAGCGTTGATGCGTGATCGTGGCTTCCCAATCCCTGGGAAGAAAGAGAGCACTGTTGCCTCTAAGAACTGATCGTTTAGTTTAACTATTAGTTCGAAAAGGCCGCATCAATTGATGCGGCCTTTTTTTATCCTGTAACCATTTGAGTTGATGCCACTTTCCATAATAAGTGGATTTAAGTATTCCTATACTGGTGGTTTCAAGTTGGGTAGATTGAAATATATTAGGTGAGGTATTGGGTGGTTTTTAAGTGCTATTACAGAATGGTGTTTACTAAGGGATTAAGTTTTTAAATTTTTCATTATCACTAAAAATATAAGTTAATCCGGTATGGGGATCTAAGTATCCCTGCTTAGGCTTTATGTATTGAAGAAAGGGGCCTGTTTTGGTGAGGCTTAATAGGATATGGCGTGGGTTGTTTGGATCGCCCTCAAGATGGTAGTCTTCAATTTTGCAGCAGATCCCAAAGGTTTCCTTAAGGTATTCGAATGATAATCGCCACTTATCAATTGGATATTCATGTGCTGGAAAGTTAAAGGGCACACTGACAAATGCTCGGCCAGAGATCTTTAGAATTCGTAATAGTTCGTTGATAACTCTCCAATAATGCTCAGTATGCTCCAGGAGCTCGGCGCAGATAATATAATCAACGGAATCTGCTTTATAAATATCTTTCAGGTTTTCTGCATTGGCGACGATATTGAATCCATAGTCTTCGATATCGACAAGGTCATACCTTGTGTTTATTGCTTGTAAATGCTTAAAGAGCTTATTGGTAACTGCTAAACCTAGTGTTTCGCCTTGTCCCGAGCCCAGTAAAAGCACATGAGAGTTTGCTGGTATTTTATCCCACTCCCGGTTTAAGAAATAATTTCTAATAGCTGGAACGCCAAAATAATCGTAGTCTACTTGAGCGCCTTCATCGGATTTTATCCAGGGGATAGAGATTTCCTTGAATTGCTCCCTCTTTAAGGAAAAAATAGAGTTTTTATTATCCTGGCACTTTAACTTAAAATGAAATTTTTTAAGTATTTCAAAAATTCTGGTATTGGTTTTAGTTCGTCTAACTAGAATTTCTACCTTGTTAGTATGTTTGAACCATGTTTTCAACAGTTCATTCAGAATCTTTCCCTCGAAATCACCAAAACTGATCATGCTACAAGAAATGGTGCCATTGTTGACAATTGATGTTGACCCATTGGTGGTTACTGTAAATGCAGCCTGAATCCCAAGGGATTCTCCTCCATCTTTCACAGAAACAGAATAAATCCTTCCACCGGATTCTAGTATTGCTCGTATGTAATCGGTTGATTCATTAATTGAGGATAGTTTTCTCGGGTTAAAGTTTAACCGGTTTGTCCTAAAGAACAGCTCGGCAACCCGGTAAAGCTCTTCTTCACTGGCTGGAGAACCAATTTGTATTGATCGATTTCTCGAATAAAGGAACTCTTTGTCAGATTTATCAAAGTGTGCTCTGGCATCAAAAAATTTTAGGGCGTGTCGATATTTTTTGTATCGATCTTTAATGCTTCTTTCGGTGGATATAGGATCTTTAAGGTATGAATTCTTTTGAAGTATTCGCCACTCTTTGAAGTCGAGTACATGTAGTTCTGGAAATAGCGCCCGGGCATCGCTTCTTTCTAGCGGGTTATCATCTATAAAAACTGAACTGGAAGGTTTAAGTGAGAGTTGCTGAAAAAGTGCGTGTATATTGTCCGTTTTAGGCTGCCAGTTGGCAATGACGGTTAAAAAAATTTCTTTATTGATGTTGAGTTTTTGAATCGCTACCTGTATATCATTTTTATCGTTTTTGCTTATTCCTATTATGACAACTCCTTTTCTATATAGATCAACAAGATAGTGATAGTAATCAGAATTAAGATGGGGTATTTCGCCTTCTGCAATGGAGCCCTGCCAAAGGGTTCCATCAAAATCTGTAATTAAATTCTTTATTTCAGCGGATTCAATGTTTTTCATGCGGAAACTCTACGACCAAAAGTTAGCATGTTGATTTTGCATTTACATATATGGCTGGCAGTTTTTGAGTATTTCTTTACTGCTAGTGGCGACGCCGAATTTTGCAATACAAAATCAAATATATTCAGCTATGTGCTTTATTTGTCAGTGATCATGGTGATCAGCTAAGTCTAGCAATGTTTTATATATTAGTTGGTTTTATGTTTGAAAGGCCTGCTGCAGTCCCGTCCTTTGGGACTTTTGGATGGTTAGTGTTCAATATCTAACTGGAGGTTAGTCAATATCTTGCGAATATTCAAATGAAACAAATTTTTGATGTCCTTAGTTACCCCCTAATCTGCTTTAGTGGTATTAAATAGTCGTTTATCAAATATTAGAAGCTTGCTTATGGTTTGGAGCCGGTTGGTAAGCGCTAACAGTTCTCTGTTTGTTGGATCATTGATACAAGGTGCTTACCAGAAAAGTTATACGGGCGTACTACGAATCCTTGGTAAAGACCTGGAAGTGCATACTGGCCTATTTTCTTTAGCGACAGCATTATTGAAGTAGGTATGGGCTCCCTTGGTAAGCTTTTATCATTCGAGTTTTATCGCTAGAGAAAATGAAATGGAGTGTGTACTGAGGGAAAGCTGAAAAATTTCGCAATATTTCTGTAGACAATGCAGGTTGTGGATGTTAGGTAGAGCCATTTTCATATATCTTCAAGGTCCGTCCCACTAAATTTCCTAGCGTTACAGCTGTTGATATTTTGGGGTATTACCCAGCTATATTTTACCCTTACCCTTTGTTTATCTTGCTATTTGAAGATAGTGATCTGCTGATATCACTTTTTTTTCTATTGATTTTTGTTGGACGGTAAAGTCAAGCGAGTAGTGTGTCCATGATGGCTATCCTAGAATTCAGAAAAGGAACCGATAGTGCTGCAAAGGTGCATTCAGAAAGAAATTGGGTTTTAGCGAAATACTTGTTTCCACTAAGAGGCATATTATCTTTTGGTAGGTATTTCTATCCCAAGAATGCTGGTTAGGCAGTGAGTGTTTATCTTTTGGGTTCTTGTTGACACTTTACGATTGACTTGGGATGTGTATCTTGCCTGATTGGTCTTCACATGGATATTCCAGATTATTGATCACTTACGTAATACCTCCTCAGAATTAAATAGCCATCCCAGTTCAAATTTTTTAAAAGTAGCTGAACTGTAAAAATCAGCTCCAAGTTTCTCTGACTTCACCTATGGAGTTGTGTACTGGATACTGTAAGTGAGAAGTGTCCATAAAATTAAAATTCTATTTCAAAAATATTTTTTTACTTTCAGTTGTTCATTTTGCTTTCGTTGATTGAATTCCTATCGACCTTGAAACTTTATCGCTGTATTCTTGCCGGCGTCGGTGTGCTCCATGGAATTTTTTGATTTAGATCAAGTGAGTACGTCGTCTTTCAAAGCCTTGAACACCAGATTAGGTTATAAATCCGTAAATTTTCAGAGAAGGAACATGAAAATGAAAAAATTAACCGGTGCAGTGCTGGGGGTTTCCACAAGTTTGGCCTTAATGAGTCAATCGGCGCTGGCTTCAAGTCAGCTAGAGAATCCTAGTATTCCGAGCTTCACTGCAAGTGAATTTGCGAAATTGGAAGAGCAATTCACAGCAAAAAGAGTGATGGTCGATGGCAAACTCTATCAGTTAACTGGTGACATGCTGGAGCTGGTTCAGCAGGAGTCCGGGCAAGTTGGTATCATGTCAGCTTTTGAGCTATCAGCAAATAAATGGCCTGAAGGTATTGTCTATTATGATTTCTATAAGGATGTAACGGAAGAAAACCGCCTACGCTTCTGGGAAGCCACCAAGGTTTGGGAAGAAGTCGCAGATTTAAAGTTTGAGCAACGCACGAATCAAACCAATTATATCTATGTACGTAATGGCAGTGAAAATCGCTCAATGGTTGGAATGTCCGGCGGTGGGCAGTTTTTCAGTATGAACAACTGGGATAAAAAGTATATTATTGTTCACGAGCTGGGTCACGCAATTGGCATGAGGCATGAGCAACAGCGTTCGGATCGGGATCAATATGTGATGATCCTTAAAGATAATATAAAGCCTGCATATATCTACAACTTTGATATTCGTCAATCTCACAATTACAGCGAGTATGACTTCCTGTCTGTGATGCACTATCCCTCCAGGGCATATAGTGTTAATGGGGATGCAACTATTGTCCCAAAGAAAGGCTATGAGAAATATGATGGCATTGTGGGGCAACGTTTCGACCTCGGAGCTGGTGATCAGGTGGGGGCGGCTTCCCACTACGGTGCAGTGAATATCAATATTCCTGATCCGGCATTTAAGTCTTATCTGCTTGCCTATTTTGATAGCGATAACGATGGTGAAATTAGCAGTTTAGAGGCTGCAAAAGTAGAGGAAATCCAGACTCCTGGGAATGGTGAAATTCAGTCGCTGCAGGGTATCCATCTATTTCGATATCTAAAACATCTGACCGCAGTCAATGAAAACCTGACGGAAATTCCAGAGCTGCCCAAGCGCTTGGAATCCTTAAATTTTGCGGGCAATTATTTGGACGCAGCTCAATTTGAGTGGGTATTGGATAAGCCCTTCCTGAAAGATGTGGATGTTACCAATAATCTATTAGATGTTTACTCCTGTGAAATGCTCACCCTAATGAATGGTGTGATGAAAGGTGGCAATATCCAATACAGTCCGGTTAAAGGTGGTGGCACATTTATTTGTGATGAGGAGGCGGAGCGAACGCTAATTTCGGGTAAACCAAGGGTCGATTTAAGGGCTAAAGGTGAAAAGCTATTCCATATCGATGTCCCTGAAAATGCTCAAAAGCTGACTGTTCAAACAGAAGAGTCGGGAACAGGCGGCGAGATGAATGTTTATGTCGCTTACAACCGTCAGCCCAGTACCACAGATTTTGATTTCAGTTCAGAAAATGCCGGTAACCTCGAAAATATACAGATTGCTTCGCCAGAGCAAGGCCGCTGGTATGTACTGTTATCACCGGTCGAGCGTTCTTTTGAAGGTGTCGATTTGACTGCAACTCTGGATTTGGGTGGAGAGCCAGCTAATGAGCTTGTTAATCAACAGCAGATTGCCGGATTGGTTGCCGCTACTGGAGAAGCATTGCATTTCACTCTGACCGTTCCAGAAAATGCTTCTGACTTAAATTTTGTAATGACTGGCGGCACTGGCGATGCGGATCTTTACGTGCGCTTTGGAGAGAAACCAACAGAATCTGTCTATGATTATCGTCCCTATTTAGGTGGTAATGAAGAGGCCGTTTCAATAGCCAATCCGAAAGCGGGTGTATGGCATGTTATGCTATTGGGCTATACGGATTTTGAAGATGTCACTTTAATGGGCTCCTTCACGGAGTCTACCTCTGAGTTCCTATTAGCAGGAGAGACAACCGCAGATTTGGATGGTAAGGCGGGTGAGATGCTCACTTTTAAGGTGCAGGTGCCAGAGGGCGCAGATAAGCTTTCCATTGCGACCGGGCCATCATTTATTGGTTCTCTCGGCGATTCCGACTTGTATATCAAGTATGGTGAGCAAGCCTCGGCAACCAATGCGGATTATTTCTCTGAAAACTGGAGCAGCCATGAGTCTATTGATGTGAATACGCCTCAAGCAGGTATCTGGCATGTGGCTGTTTATGGTTACACTGACTTTGAAAATCTCTGGTTAAGTGTTGATTACTAACACCTAGCAGGTAGTTAATTTATGGGTAATGGAGTGGTTTAATCTAAAATAACTCCATTACCCGTTTTCAATCTTTTTTGGAAGCTGCTTTACTTTGAGTTCGTTTCGAGTTGACTTTGATTTTTTAAGGCTTGCTATGCAAACTCTCAAGCCTGATAAAATTTAAGTCTGTTAAGCGAGAGAAAGACAAAGCTTATCTCTTACTTCCATAAGCGCAAAACCTAAAAGATTAAGACCTTTCCAGGTGTTCGGGTCTTGTGCTTTAGAACTGTCTTGAGCCAAGCCAATTCCCCAGATTTTATCGACAGGGCTGGCCTCCACTAAGACCCTGTTCTCTGTATTGAGCAGGAATTCCTTTAGTTCAATATTTTGGGAGAACTTGGCAAGGTTGGCATTAACCACTATATCGAATCGATTTTCCTCCCAGATCTTCTGGTTAAAACCAACAACCTGCCGACCTATGCTCTTCGCCTCGCCCGGATTGGATGAAGCCAAAACTTTCTTACATGCGTTGCTATCCCCAAATAGTTTGGCCTTGTGATACATCATGTAGTGTTCAGCTGTAATAAAATGATGTCCTTCTTCTTCGAATTTGGAATCGGACCATTGGCTAAAGCAGCTCTTGGAGACTTGCTTTCCTTTTTCTTGATGCCCCCAAAAGAAGAGGTATTTGACCTTGTTTCCTTTGTTTACGAAGTCGATAAGTTGATCTCTTGACTTAATATTCATTTTTCCTCCGGCTGCTGACTTCTGGATTTCTAATGCCAGAATCTAAGGCCAATGAGTTGGTCGATTAACTACTGCGGACTCACTTTTTTAAGGGCATTGTATGCAACCTGGGCTTTGATAGGGCCCAGATTGCATACTTATTAATAGAGGTTTACAAAAGCACCGAGCGATTTATAAAGAGGTGATAGTGGCAAGCCAATTATAATTTTCGTTGAAAAACTTTTTCTCCCTCAACCCATGTCTGCAAAACCTGTACCTGCCAGATCTCTTGTGGATCTATTTCAAAAATATTCTTATCAATCAGAATAAAATCGGCAAACTTACCGGGTTGTAGATTGCCTATTACTTTCTCCTGATGACTGGCGTAGGCAGCGTCCAGGGTAAATGCGCGCAGAGCTTGCTCTAGAGTCATTGCTTCTTCGGTGCGCCAGCCCTTGCTGGGATTGCCCTGGCGATCGCGACGGGTCACTGCGGCGTGAAGGCCAAACAGGGGATTGGCGGGTTCAACCGGGAAGTCGGAGCCGGCAGCGATGGGTGTGCCCTGATTAAGAAGTGTCTGCCAGGCGTAGGCGCCAATTAAGCGTTTCTCACCCAAGCGGTCGCCAGCCATATTTTTATCGCTAGTGGCGTGTGTGGGTTGCATGGAGGCTATTAGATGGAGTTGGGCAAAGCGCGGAATATCCTTTACTTCAATGACCTGCGCATGCTCTACGCGGTGGCGATATTCTTGCTGGCTTTTCTTTTTATTTAAGGTTTCAAGATGATTGAGCACAATATGGTTGGCTCTATCGCCAATCGCATGTACGTTCACCTGGAAATTATTATCAGTTGCCAGCTTGAGCAGAGATAGCATTTTGCTCTCGGGGTAGAGCAGCAGCCCATTTTCCTGAGGGCGATCGTGGTAGGGTTCCAGCAGTGCTGCACCACGGCTGCCCAGGGCACCATCGGCAGATAACTTAATACTGCGCATATACAGCCTCGCTTCGGGGCTGCCGATATGGCCAGCTTTCAGCAACTTGGCATAGTTGTGGCTGTCTACCGACAACATCGGGTATACCCGCATAGGGATAGCATTTTCGTCGGCCAGCTGCCGATAGGCTTTGAGGGTTTGCTCGTTGATACCCGCATCGTGCACACTGGTCAAACCCAGAGAAAGGGTTGTAGCAAAGGCATTTTGTAGGGATTTTTTCTCCTGAGCCAGAGTGGGAGAGGGGACTGCCTTCTCTAACAGGTTCATTGCATTGTCAATTAAGATCCCTGTGGGTTCGCCCTTGCTATCCCGCAGAATGTCACCGCCCTCGGGGGCCTGGGTACTCTTGTCGATACCGGCAAGATGTAGGGCCTTGGAGTTGGCCCAGCCAGCGTGGCCGTCTACCCGTCGCAACCAGATGGGGTGATCGATCTCCAGGGCATCCAGTTGCTTCCGGCTGGGGAATTGCTTGCCGGGCCAGGTGACTTGGTTCCAGCCGCGCCCGAGCAGCCATTGGCCTGGTTCCAACCCTTCAGCATGGCGCTTAATCGCCGCGAGGGAACCTTCCAGAGACTGGTCGCGCAGATCCAGTAATTCATTGAGTTGTCCAAGGCCTAACATATGCCCGTGAGCATCAATCAGGCCGGGCAGCAGAGTCTTGCCTTTGGCATCCACTCTCTCGGCATCGGGATACTTTTTATCCAGCTCGGCAATATTGCCAGTCTCCAGCACCTTGCCTTGGTCGAAGGCCATGGCAGAGAACTGAATTAGCGCTTTATCCGTTGTTTGATAGCCTGAGAAGTTGTGGATGAGTGTTACTGCCTGGGAGCTGATAGAGGAGGCGGTGAGTAGTGTCGCCGCTAGAGCTTGGGCTAGACGCATGGTGGAGTGCCTTGTTGTTATCATCGTTGACCATTCTATGGTGGCTTTATGCCACCTGAAAAGCGGTGTGAAAGAGAGGTGTATACCTTTCAATTGATATGCGCCTGGTGCACGCCTAGCTTGACCAACGGTTTGCTTGCCTGTTGCTAAAGAGGTTTAAAGGCTGGCCAAGCAACGACAGCAGTTAATAGGGTCTAATTGACACTTAGTCTCTGGAGAGTAATAATTTTCATGGGATTTCCTGGATAGACCGGGGAAGGAAAAATACAGCAAGGAGTTTGCTGCAATGCAAAGAGATTATGATTTTGCCGTTTTTATCGGCCGTTTCCAGCCATTTCATTCTGGCCATTTGGCGGTGATTAAAGAAGGGCTCGCTCAAGCGAGCCATTTGATTGTTTTAATCGGTTCGGCGCACCAACCTAGAAGCCCCCGTAACCCGTGGACCCATGAGGAGCGAGAATCCTTTATTCGGGCTTGCTTCTCAGACTCGGAGGGCAAGCGCCTCACCTGCTTACCGTTAATGGATGTGCCCTATAACGATGAGCTGTGGGTGCGGAATGTTCAGAGTTCCGTGGCTGGCATAGTGACAGCGCTCCATTCAATTCCCCATCAGCCTGCAACAATTGCATTGATTGGGCATCATAAGGACCACACAGGTTTTTACTTGAATTTGTTTCCCCAGTGGGGATCACTGGCGGTAGAGAATTACCGGGAGATCAGCGCAACTCCACTGCGTGAGGGGCTTTTTACCGATGGGGCAGAGTCATTTCTTGAAACACTAAAGCAAGATACCGTGATACCGCCTGCGGTGATTGCAGAGTTGGAGCGCTACATAGCCACGAATCCCGCTTACGGGGCAATGCGTGAGGAGATGGCCTTTATCCATCGCTATAAAGCCTCCTGGCAGGCGGCTCCGTATCAGCCTACCCATGTGACGGTAGATGCGGCGGTGGTGCAATCTGGGCATATATTGTTGATTGAGCGTCGCGCTTACCCCGGCAAAGGGTTATGGGCACTGCCCGGTGGGTTTGTCGATCCCCATGAAAAGCTGGTGGATGCTTGCCTGCGCGAATTGCGTGAGGAGACTCGATTGAAAGTGCCGCTTCCGGTGCTGAAGGGCTCAATCAAAAAGCAGGATGTCTTTGATGAACCCCACCGCTCAGCTCGCGGTAGAACGATTACCCACGCTTACTATTTAGAGTTGCAGCCCAGTCAGCAACTGCCCAAAGTGAAGGGTGGTGATGATGCGAAGAGGGCGCGCTGGGTACCGCTTGCGAATCTCAAGCCGACGGAAATGTTTGAGGATCATTACTACATTATTCAATCACTACTGGGCAGTGCCTGAGCTGGAGGCTTTGCCGATACCCGACGGCTAACTGGCATATTTTCTCCTTTAGTCCTTAAACGGGTATGCAATAAAACACGTTTACCTGCAGATACGATTGCCGCGCTCTCCGCGGCAATCCAGCTCCCTTTTTTCTTCCCCTTGCCTCTATCTGATTGGTTCCACTGTTATTTCCTTCTTTGATTCAATATTTCTACGGGATTGATTCGCTGATGGATAACCAATCCTTTCAATAAGGGCTTGACATGCTGGAGTCCTATGGACACTATATGTGTGTTGGTGGCTTAAGGACTCTAAGTGCGAGAAAACTTTTAGCCCAATCCATCAGGTTGCACTGGATAGACCGGTGCAGGTAAACACTCACGGAGGATTTCCGGTATGCATCACTACAACCCCATTCTGAATGTCGATAGCTACAAAACCAGCCACTACCTGCAGTACCCACAAGGTACACAAACTGTGAGCAGCTATATCGAGAGCCGTGGGGGGCAATTTAAGGAGGCGGTGTTCTTTGGGCTACAGGCTTTTATCAAGCAATACCTTACCACCCCGATTACCGCAGCAGATATTGATGAGGCCGAAGAGCTGTGCCTAGCCCATGGAGTCTCCTTTAATCGTATGGGCTGGGAGCATATTCTCAACAAACACCAAGGATTTCTGCCTATAGAGATTCAGGCTGTTGCGGAAGGAACTGTGTTGCCGGTACAAAATGTGATGGCTCAGGTGGTCAATACAGACCCGGAATGCTTTTGGTTGACCAGTTATGTGGAAACCGCTTTGCTGCGAGCGGTCTGGTATCCGACGACGGTAGCCACATTGAGCCGTGAGGGCAAAAAAATGATTCAGAAATATCTGCAGGAAACTGCCGAAAACCTGGAAGGACTTCCGTTTAAATTGCATGACTTTGGAGCCCGCGGTGCCAGCAGTGAAGAAACAGCGGCCATTGGGGGCTTGGCACACCTGGTGAATTTTCAGGGGACCGATACCTTAAGTGCAATTCTGGCTGGGCGCCGTTTCTACCATGCACCCATGGCTGGATTTTCTATTCCCGCAGCTGAACACAGCACTATGACCAGTTGGGGGCGGGCGCATGAAGCTGATGCCTATGCCAATATGCTCAAAGCATTCTCTGGAGATGGGCGACTGCTGGCAGTTGTGAGTGATAGCTATGATCTATGGAATGCCCTTGAGAATATTTGGGGTGGTGAGTTAAAAGAGCAAGTTGAAAATAATGGTGGCACATTGGTTATCCGCCCTGACAGCGGCGATCCTGTCCAGATCGTAACCCAAACCATTGAACGGCTCATGCGGATTTTTGGGGCGCGAATCAACAAGAAAGGGTACCGGGTTCTGCCTGATTTTATTCGCGTGATTCAGGGAGACGGGGTCTCTCTCCAGGTCATTGAGGAAATTTTAGCGGCAATGAAAACCTGCAGGCAGAGCGCGGATAATATTGCCTTTGGTATGGGGGGCGAATTATTGCAAAAGGTCAATCGAGACACGATGAAATTTGCAATGAAGGCGAGTGCCGTTAAGGTCAATGGTGTGTGGAGAGACGTTTACAAAGATCCTATTACTGATACCGGCAAGAGATCTAAAAAAGGACGCCTGGCACTGGTTCGCCGTGGAGATGGGCAGTACCAAACGATCCGCGAACAGCAATTAGGGGAATGTATGAATCAACTTCGCCCGGTATTTCGCGATGGCAAGCTGTTGATCGATCAGGACTTTGAGGCCGTCCGCTTACTGGCAGAAATACCCACTCAGGAGGGGATGCTGGCAATAGCTGTCTGAGCTCTTCTTATCACATAGCGTCAAGAGCCGGTTTATGCCGGCTTTACCATTCATTGGCGACTGATAGCCCAACCTTATAGAGATCTTCTGCCAAGGTGTGAATTTCTTCCGACAAAGAAATTTGCCGGGTCCATTGCTCAGGTATTCCAGAAACTCCGTAGTAAGCTCCGGCTATTTGTCCGCATATGGCCGCCGTTGTATCGGCATCGTTGCCAATATTGGCGGCCAAAAGAATAGCTTCCCGAAAACTATTGGTATTGAAAAAACACCAAAGGGCTGATATCAGGGATTCAATCACGTAACCACTTCCGGTCAACTCTTCATAGCGCTGGTCTAGAAATTGCCCACTGGCAATGTTTTTTACCTTTCCGGTAGTTGGTGTTTGTTCGATAGAACTTAGAAGGTTGCTTCTTTCGATGCCATTAAATGTGGAAAGTATAAGGTTGCAGAACAATTTACAGCTTTCGATGCACTCGTCCGAGCCATGAGTGGTTCTGGAGCTTTCCCCTGCAAAATAAATAGCATCTGAAACTGTTGAAGAAAAAAATATGGGAATTGGCGCCAAGCGCATGAGTGAACCATTACCTGACGAGCGAGTAGATGTTGAACCACTAAAAGGATCACCTGTTTGCAGGTATCGATTTAGAGCGGATGAAACTGTTGCACCAATATCGAAACACTCACCCGTAGAGCTCATATACCCATACTGGTACCAATTACAGTAACGATTCATCTGATCAGTTGCACTGAAGCCTTTTTTCTGGAGTAAACTGTGCCCCAGGCAGAGCGCCATGGAAGTATCATCGGTCCATTGCCCTTTTTCTAATCCAAATGGACCTCCACCTTCCATATCCGAAAGAGGGGTGAAATCCCCCTTGCGTTTAAACTCCAACGTGGTGCCCACGGCATCACCGCAAGCGAGTCCGACTAAACAGCCTTTTACTTTGTCTAGTGTTTCAATATTCACGTGCAAAATCCTTCTTAAATCTGCTTGAGTGTGATGATTAAATTAAATCAGTGGCCATCGGGTAGGGTTATTGCTCCAGATTCCGCACAAACGTATATTTCCCAGAGCCGGCACGCAAACTGTACAGCGTGGCTGGACGACCTCGCTCAGTACGTTTTTCACCGGTATCTGCCAGAAGTTCCGCCTGCTCAATTCTCCTGCGGAAAGACTTTTTCTGTAGAGGCTTGCCAATAATGACTTCGTGCACTTGTTGAAGCTCGGGCAGGGTGAATTTCCTTGGCAGTGCGTAGGCGGGGATAATGCTGTAAAGAGCCTTTTGAATAAGGCGTTCATGTGCCTTATTGATAATTTTGAGATGGTCAAAGGCCAAGTGCATTTTCTTGACTTTCTCGATAGGAAGCCAGGCGACATCGGAGATCGTTTCTAATTTGCTTTCACAGGCCTGGTGAGCGATCAGAGCCGTGTAACAGATGGTTACAGACCAGCCCCGCTTATCTCTGCAGGCGCCACCAAAGGTACCTAGCTGCTCAACATAAGGAGGGACAACCCCTGTTTTCTCCTTGAGCTTTCGGGTGACCGTATCCTCTAGGGTTTTATCTTCGTTCTCGGAAATAAAACCGCCCGGTAGCGCCCATTTCCCTTTCTCGGGATGATTGGAGCGTTCCACCAGCAATACTTTGAGTTGTCCATCTTGATAAGTAAACAAGACGGCATCTACGGTAACTAGAGGGGCTTCAAAGCTACCCTTGTTGTAGGCGGCGAGGAATTCTTTCTCGTTCATTGCTTCACTAAGTGTCAGTTGGTCACTTATGGTAGCTGCCTAGCCCTGTGTACTCAAGGGGTTGGAGGAGTAAACAAATTTTTCTTGGAGCCTGAATAGAGCAAAATGAGAGGGGCACTATGTCACGCTGGCTGATGATTACTGGGTTGATTCTTCTAGTAATAGGAGTAGCACTGCACTTTGCCCCCTGGCTATTTAATTGGTTTGGTCGGTTGCCGGGGGATATTCGTATTGAATCTGGGCGCACGCGTTTTTATTTTCCCATTGTCTCGATGATTATTGTTAGCCTGATATTAAGCCTCTTAATTAACCTGTTTCGCAGGTAAATATTGTATTGATGCAAGAGAATAAAAAAAGGCCGCATGGGGGCGGCCGCAAGGGACTTATAGGAGAGTATGAACTAGGAGAGTATGAGAAGAGGAGCGTGCATTCTCCGCTAATCAAAAAAAGGTCATCCTTGACCTGTGTGATTAGGCCCCTGAAATTGCGCAAAAGCGCAGAGTGACTTGTATTTCAGGGGCTTTGCTGGCCGTGACCAGCGACGACGCTTCCTTGCGCCGCATCAACCTGGCGTCCACTATCTCGCCTGGTTAATAATCAAAATATGAACTTTAAAAGTCGTACTTGAGCGATGCAGAGAAAGTACGGCCCGGAGCAGAGTTTACGTAGATATCGCTGCCTTCATCCCAGCCAGCGACATTCAGGTAGGGCACATACTCTTTGTCGAATAGATTGTTGACGGCCAGGTTGAGCGATACCTGCTCCATCAACTGATAGCCCAGCGTCCAGTCTACAGAGCCGTAATTTGGAGTCTTTACTTCGCCTTCATTGACGCGTTCCATGCGGTCCGCCCAGCGCACTAGCACTTGGCTGGAAAGCTGCGCGCTTGTGTAGCTAGCACCCACTACACCGGAAAGCGGGTTGATACTGCTGAGGTATTCCCCGGTAGTATCGTTTTCACCGCGTTGATAGCTGGCATTAGCAAATAGCTCGAATGCAGGTGATAGATACCAATTCGCGCTCAGTTCAACCCCTTTGATCGTCACAGAGTCGATATTCTGGTATTGGTATTGCTCAAATACGTGCGAGAAACTGCCATCGTTGTTAAAGAAAGTTTCGCTGTCAATGAGTGCTGTTTCGAGGAAGTCATCATACTCGGTATAGAAGGCGGCAGCGCTGAAGGCGATGGGGCCCAGGTGTCCACGCAGGCCGAGCTCAAAAGTATCGCTGGTTTCAGGAGACAGGTCGTCCGCTGGCAATACTTCATAAGCATAGGTAGAAGTGGGTTGCAGGTAATGCTCGATATAGGCCAGATCATAGGCCGGTACTTTGAATCCCTGACCATACTGCGCGAAGGCAGACAAGCGGGAGTTGATTTTATATAGGGCACCCAGATTGAAGGAGAAGTTGCTCTCTTCGATCGTGGCAAAGGCTGTGCCGTCAGCTTTCTCTGCGCCATCGGGGTCCATTTCGTACCAGTCGTAGCGTACCCCTGGGGTTACAACCAGCTGGTCATTGGCAAAAGTCATTTCATCGTTCAGGAATAAGCCCGCGCGGGAGACGGTATTTTCCGGGAATTTTTCGGTAGTCACATCCAGGGTGGAACTGCCTTCCACTTCGCGGTACTGGTGAACGGTACGGCGGCTTTCGGTTTTTTCTAGATCGAGGCCATATCCCAGGGTGTGAGTCTCATTCAGGGCCTTGCTGGCATTGGAGAGGAAGCCAATAGTCTCTTGGCTATAAAGGCCAGTTTCCCACATATCACGAATTTCAAGAACTCCGAACATCGGGGCATTGATGTCCAGCTGGCCATACTGCTCGTCTTGCTGTTCGGATTCGTTTTTATACAGGCTGATATTTAGTTGGTCATAGACTGCACTAGGGGTCTCGCTGTGGTAACGCAGTTGGTAAGCGCGGACCTCTTTGTCGGAGTTCGATTCTTCCTTGACGATGCTGTAGCCGTAATCGGCCAGTCCACGGAAGTAGTGAAGCAGGCCATCGGCACTGTTACCGGTGCTTTCCTGATTCCAGTGATCGATGCTGAAACTGACAAAGTCCTCGCCGCCCAAGTTGTACTTGGCCTTGTAGAGCAGACTCTTGGATTCAATATCGAAGGGGTCCTGATTCTCGTCGAAATTTTGTTGCTCTTCGCCATCGCGGAAGGTGGTATGCAGCAGTTGTTCAAAGTTGCCGGTGCGAAGAGCCAGGGTAGGGGAGATGTGTGATTGATTGGTAATACCGGTGTATCCGGTTTTAATCGCACCGCCGAACTGCTCTCCATCCTCTAAGTAGTCGCTGGCATCTTTGGTGGTGAATACCACGATGCCGGCCAGTGCGTCAGAACCGTATAAAGAAGACGCAGCGCCCTTGGCCACCTCTACCTGTTTCAAGGTATCTATTTCAATAAAGCCGCGGCCCACGATGTCATTTTTACCATTGGCTCCATAGCCCTCGTTAACCCGCATACCGTCTTTGATAATCAGTACCCGATCGCCACCCATGCCGCGTACCAGGATATTTTGTGCGCTGCCGGCGGCACCGGTAACTTCCACTCCGGGCTCGTATTGGAACAGCTGGTTCATGTCGTTCAGCTGCAGCTGTTCAATTTCATCATTGGTGACAACAGAAACGCTTCCTGCGACATCTTTCAGCGGTTTTTCCGCGCGGCCACTGACAACGATCAGTTCCAGGTCGTTGCTGGCAGCCGAACTTGAGGTTCCGGCTTGCAGGTTAGTGGCGGAGGCCAAGCCCAGTAAGGCCGCTGCGAGAGGGCGAAGTTTCATGGTGTTGTCCTTGGGGTGAATTCTGTACTTCAGCTTTGTCTGTTAGCTGGAGGTGAGATAAATCAGCTCGGCTATCAGCTGGAGGGGATTATATGGATGATTTTCTTAATGTAAAGCTAAATGCGAATCAGTATCAATTAGATTAAATTTGACGTTAGTGGGGAGTTCCGCTAGTTTCCGCGGCCATTGATACAGAGCGAAAGTGCTGGGCTGAGGAGGCTTGCAATGAATATTTCGATAATTGAGAACCTGATGGCGGATGTGGCCGACTTGTTTATGGCCCCGGTTCTACTGGCGATTCTGGTTCTTTTTGTTTACTCGTTGTACGCAACGGGGCGCTTTCTCTCCCTATGGATGCTGCGCCGCCGCAATGCAGGTGCCTATAGCTTGGCCTTAAAGCAAGGTCGGAAAGAGGGTCTGCCCGGCTATCAGGTGCACAATTATTACGTGCGACATCCTTTGGCATGTGATGACGAGCTGGAAGTATTTGCGCTGAAGAAACTGGAAATGTTGCGCATGGCCACTCGCATCGCGCCCATGCTGGGCTTGATCGCCACCATGATTCCTATGGGGCCGGCGTTGCGTGCCCTGGCCGATGGCAATATCCAGGGGATCAGTGAAAACCTGATTATCGCTTTTGCCGCTGTGATCTGGGGCCTCGCAATTTCCACCCTGACTTTCTGGCCTGCCTCGGTAAAGAAGCGTTGGTTTGCCGCTGAGCTGATTAACATTCGGAAATTGAAGGAGGTTGCCTGATGCGCTTCCTGGATGAAGATGAAGAGCTCAACCCGATTTTGAGTGCAGTTAATTTGATTGATGTCTTTCTGGTGATTATTGCTGCACTGCTCATCGCTATCGCTCAAAACCCATTAAACGTGTTTTCCAATGAAAAGGTCACGGTGATCAAGAATGCTGGCGAGCCCAATATGGAAGTCATCGTAAAAGATGGGGAAGAAATTAAGCAGTACAAATCCACTGGCGAAATTGGCTCGGGAGAGGGCACTCGTGCTGGTGTTGCTTACCAGATGGCCGATGGCAGCTTGGTCTATGTGCCGGAAGGAAAAGAAGAGTCCGCTAAAGACCAGGCAGCGGGGGGTAAATAGCGATGTTGAAAAAGGTTTGCATGCAGTTAGCATGCTTGGTGCTAGTAGCCTTCACTACGGTGATGGTGCAGGCCAGCGATAAACCCAAAGTTTTGCTGATGATGTCCAGCCATACCGCGAAAGCCAAAGGAGCGCTGTTATCTGATTTGGCAGCGGACCAGCCGTTTACCCTGGAGATATTTAATAGCAAGGGGAAGAGTGAAGAGCAGATAGCACAGGCCTGGGGATCTTCCAGCCTGGTGTTGCTTGACGGTATCAATCCGGCACTCTCCCAATTTATGTTTGGTAAATACCAGCCGCTGCTAACCCAGTACCCCAAAGTGCCAGTGGTTGCCCTGGGGGATGCCGATAACGCCTCTATGAATCAGGGGCTGACTTCTGAACAGCATCAATCCATCGCTGCGTATTTCAATAATGCTGGGCGGCAGAACTACCGGCATTTGATGCAGTTCCTCTCCGCCAAAATCTTTGGTCTCTCTGCGCTGTCTGTAGCTGAGCCAATTATTGTGCCAAAAGTGGGCTTTTATCATCCGCGCCTGCCGAATCTGGTGACGGATAGTAAAGAGGCGTTTTTTAATTGGCTGCAGGCATCTGCAGACCAGCCGGTTATTGCGGTAGCTATTCATCGCTCGGTGGTGGATTACGAGCAGCAGCAGGTGGTGGATGCAGTCTTAGCTGGCCTGGAAGAGAAAGGCGCTAAGGCTTTTGCTTTTTTCTTTGAAGGAGAAGATCTGCCGCTTTCCTATCCGGATTTACTGCAAGACGAAGCGGGGCAAACGCGTATTGATCTGATGATCAATTACCGCTCCCTCCATTATGTGAGTAAGCGTCGCGCAGAGTTCGAGAAGCTGGGTGTCCCGGTGATTCACGCCCTGAATTATACCGAGGGCAGTGAAGCGGATTACCTTGCCGATAATAGTGGGGTTTCTCCTTCGTTAACCCCGTTCTTCCTGGTAATGCCTGAAGATACCGGTAGTATCGATCCGGTAATTGTCGCCGCCAGTGAAGGTGGCAATAAGATTGTAATGGCAGACCAGCTCAATGCGCTGGTGGAGCGCGCCTGGAGCCATGCCTCACTTGGTTACAAGAAAAATAGTCAGAAAAAGGTGGCTACCTTTATCTGGAACTACCCTCCCGGTGAGAAAAATATTGGTGCGGCCTTCCTCGATGTACCTTCTTCTATTGAGTCTATCGCCAAAGCCATGGCGGAGCGTGGCTATCAAATAAAGCAGCAGGACTCCAAGACCCTGATTGGTTGGGCCGGCCAATTGCTGCGCCCCTATTATCGCCGTGAAGACAGCACTGCACTGATTGATAAAGGTTTGGCTGACTGGATGCCACTTTCCACCTACGTCGATTGGTTTAATCGTTTGCCGGCTTCTGTGCGCGATCCCATTGTGGAACGCTGGGGTAATCCGGAAGATAACTCCATGTTGGCAGATCATAACGGTGAGCGGGCGTTCGTAATCCCACGTATGACATTGGGTAACCTGATTGTGCTGCCACAGGGGGTGCGCGCGGAGAATGCCAAAGATCATGCCTCCCTGTATCACGATATGAAAACGCCGGTAAATCATGCTTATCTGGCGGTTTATCTTTACGCGCGCAAAACTTTCGGGGCCGATGCCTATATTCACTTGGGCACTCATGGCTCCCAGGAGTGGCTAACGGGCAAGGAGCGTGGACTCTCTGTGTACGACGCGCCAAATTTGGCCCTGGGCAATATCCCGGTGTTCTATCCCTACATTATTGATAATGTGGGCGAGGCCATGCAGGCCAAGCGTCGCGGCCGCGCGACCATGATCAGCCACCTGACACCGGGCTTCGCTAAAGCGGGTCTTTATGCCGAAGTGGCTGAACTCTCTGAGTTGATTGGTAATTACCTGACTCTGGAAGAAGGGCAAACCCGGTTGAATACCCGGGAGCGCATTGTCGCCCTGGCGGACAAGCTGAACATGCTTAAGGATCTGGAAATCAGCGTCGAAACCCTGCAGGCTGATTTCGATGGCCAGCTCAGCCGTCTTCAGGACCACTTGTCCCAGCTGGCTGACATGAGCCAGTCGCTGGGCATCCATCGTTTTGGTCAATTGCCCAAGTCAGAACATCTCACCAGTACCATGCTGCAAATGTTAGGTGAAAACTTTATCTCCGCCGCAGGCCAATATGAGAGCGAACAGGGCCTGGCTTTGCCGCAGGATCAGGTGCTGGATGAGCGCAATGTGGTCGCCCTAGAAGCGCAGCCGGGTTATCAGCTTTTGGATGCTTACCTGGCTGGACGAAAGTTGCCGGAGCTTTCTGAAGAGCTGCAAAATCACCTACAGCAGGGCCGGGATTATGCCGATAACTTTGCCGGTATCGCTGAACTGCAAAACCTGATGCTGGCGCTCGACGGTGATTACATTCCAGTGAGCTATGGGGGTGATCCTATTCGCAACCCGCAGGCGGTGCCTACCGGTCGCAACCTGATTGGATTTAACCCGGCTAAGGTGCCATCCAAGGAAGCCTATGAAGCCGGCGTCCAGCTGATGGAGCAGACCATTGCAGACTACCGGGAAAAGCACGGTGGCTTCCCGGATAAGCTGGCATTTTCCCTTTGGTCCCTGGAGACGATGCGTCACCAAGGTGCGTTGGAAGCGCAAATACTGCATGCGCTGGGTCTCAAACCCAAATGGAATCAGCAGGGTAATGTTACCGGAACTGAGGTGATTCCTTATTCAGAATTAAAGCGCCCTCGTATTGATGTGGTGATCTCTGCTACCGGCCTATACCGCGACGCTTTCCCTAATGTGATGCTGTGGCTGGCGGAAGCCATCGATAAAGTGGCGCAGATGAAGGAGGAGAATAATTTTGTCTATCGTCACAGCCAGTCCCTATTTCAGCAACTAAAGGAAGAAGGTAGTTCTGAAGAGGACGCGCGCTATCTTTCCTCTGTGCGCATTTTCTCCAATGAAAGTGGAAATTATGGTACGGGCCTGAATGGCGCCAGCCTGGCTTCCGACAGCTGGGAGACAGACGACAAACTGGCCGACCTGTATATGCGCCGCATGGGCTTTGCCTATGGCAAGGATGAATCCCGTTGGAGCGAAGACCAACGCAATGTTGCACTCTATGGCAAGGTACTTTCCGGCATCGATGGGGTGATTTTCTCCCGCTCCACCAACCTCTACGCAATGATGACTAATGACGACCCTTTCCAGTATTTTGGTGGTATGGGGCTTGCGGTGCGTAATCTAGACGGCAAGACACCGGAGATGTATGTCTCCAACTTGCGCCGTAAGGACAACATTAAAACCCAGACCTTAGGAGAGTTTGTCAATCAGGAAATGCGCAGCCGTTATTTCCACCCCCGCTGGATTGAAGCGATGCAGGAATCCGGCTATGCCGGCGCAACGGCAATCCTGGATCGCGTGAACAACATGTGGGGCTGGGAAGTGATGACCCCAGAAACTATCCGCGACGACCAATGGCAAGAGATGTTTGAGGTCTACGTGGAGGATAAATACCAAATGGATATGCGTGAGTTCTTTGAGGAGCACAATGCGGAAGCGCTGGCACAAATGCTGGAGCGCATGCTGGAAGCAGTGCGCAAGGGCTACTGGCCTGCCGATGCCGAAACACTTAAGAAAATGGTGGAGACTTACATCGAACTTGCCAATCAACACGATATCGCAACAGACAATGAGAAGTTTACTGACTTTATTGGCGAGCAAGCGCTTGGTTTTGGTCTTGCCCCATTAGTCAATGGCCAAGTGGTGGGTAGCCCCGCCGCAAGTACTGTAGCGCCTCAGCAAGTGAGTGGCCAGAAGCTTGAGCAGGTTGAGAAGCCAAGTGCTCAGGAAAAGTCTCAGAAATTTTTATGGCTGATTCTCCTGGGAATTTTACTGGCTGGCTGTTTTAGTGTGTTTTTTGATCGCGCTTTCGATGCATGGAGTCAAAGGGTTACTCACGCTTAGAAAAAAACTTGGCTATCCACTGGATTTTCTAAGCAATCATAAAACTTTCCAACTCTCCAAAAGTCAGCGGGAGTATTAACTCCCGCTGACTTTTTCTGCTGACTCTTATCGATAGTATTCCCTGTTGCTCACAGCCCAAATCACCGCATAAGTTCGCTGATCTTGTCGTTATCTCTTGCGCGCGACGGTAAAAGATTGAGGTGATGTCCGATCAGCGCGAAGCTCTTTTTGACAGTTTTGTGAAAAAATTTTGAAAAATTATTGCGTGGAAGTCGGCGTAAAGCGTCTCAAGAGTAGAGAGAATGTTAAGAAGGGTTAAGTCTTAACGTGACGGGGTGCTCAATTTTGCAGCACTTATCTGAGTTATCAAGCTCGGATTGAAAAAATTTCCCCGGTAAAAAGAAAATGGTAAAACAAATTTCCGATTTTGCCACCTTCTATAATTGTACCCATCCTTCATGGGAAGGTGGGGCAAAGTGGCGCAACGTATGTTATAGAAAAAGTAAACCTGAAGCGCCCAGTCTAAAAATAGTTCCAACTGAAACCAGTTTTCTTAAAGCGTCTTTTCTGGACCTTCGTCACTTCCAAAATGTGAATCCAGTTTTTTCTGACAAATTTTTTCGTCAAAGGCCAAGAAATTTGTTGAAAATGCTTTGTCTGGCTTTTGCATCAATTCGTTTTTTATTTTCATCTCCTTCGGCCGTTTATCTGAAGTGGATACTCTTGTTTTTTTCTTGTTTAAGTCGCATCCAAACAGGTGTGGGTCTGTGTGTTGGCCCTGTGTTTGTGAGCGCGCAGTTAAAGAAGGGCGGCCCCGAGTGCGGGTCAGCTGATATTACTGGGCTCAAATGCTCTCTCAAAACTTGCGGCAGGTTTTTGTTGTGAATGCCAGTAGGGGAGATGAAAACCAATATGACGCATAAAGATAAAAAACTTGAAGGGGCCTCTGGTGGTTCAGTTTGTAGTAGTTTAATTTTCAGGTTTTTCAAAATTGAATTGATATTGGAAAGCGATGTATATCTTGATGTTTCGAGAGCATGCTAAAAATTATTTAGGAAATTCCTTGGTGTTTTTTGGCTGAATTTTTGCAGGTTGGATTTTGTAGGATGATTCACAGTTTGAAATTTGTAGTAGAGCACCAGCTGCTTTTCAAAAGTAGTTCTCAGCATTGGCATGATTTCTGTCACGAGAGTTTTTAGACGTTTGATGTTGGAAGACCACGGTTAAGGTGTGATTTCTTTCAATTCGTTAAATAATGGGTGGCTACAAATGAGAGGTGGCTCAAAAATTACTCAATTTTATCTGGTGCTGAGGCGTCACCACCTGATAAATTTCTGCATAGTTTTTTTGAATACCTCTCTGGTTCTTGTCCTTTGGTGTCGATGTTAAATTTTTTGAAAATTTTTTTGAACTTTCGGTCGCGCCAGATGACTTACGGCTGTCCCTCTAAGAGTATTATTTTTTGTGGGACACGAAGTGAAAAATTTTTTGGTTTTTACTTTCTTCTGTGAAGTGCTTTCCAAATAAATTTTGAGGGGTTGGTACTATAGCGCGTCTCCACTGGGGCGGCTTGGTTATCTCAATTCTTACCTCATCCTTATTTGGTGCAAGGGATCAAAAAGCTGTTTTTTTGTGCCTTTTTTTAGGGCGTTTTAGATAAATAATTATTTGGGGTGTGAGCCGTGAAGAAGTTGGCATTTCCTGTATTGGTTCTGGTTTTAGGTGCAGGTTATTTTTTCTGGTTGAAAAATCAGCCCGCACCAGAAAGTGAATCTGCCAAGTTGCCTGAACCTAAAATGGTGATTGATAAGGTTCCGGTTAAAACGGCTTCTTCGGAAGTGGCTGAAGACGTTTCTGTTCCTGAAGGGGAAATTGAAACGGCTGAGAAATCACTTTGGACAGAATCAGAGTTAGCAAAAGAAGTGCTTCACGAAAATGGGCTCCTACCTGTGGACCTTAATGGTGAAACCTATTTGGAACTCGATGTAGAAAAGCTGAGGAGCCTTGAAGTTGGGGACTATATCGATATTGATTTGCCCGGTATTGATGGAAGTTATGATGCCCAGGTAGGCGAAGTCGAACTCCATGCTAGTGGAAATAAAAGTTTGCAGGTGAATTTTCTTGGACAAGCCCGACTGCACGGGGCCACCTTTACTATCGGTAAGAATTCTGTTTATGCCCAGTTAAACACTCCCGCTGGCTCATATACTATGGAGGCCCGGGATGGTTATGCATGGATTGCTCCTAACGGTGCCCTGATACAACATCATGTTGAGAAGCATGATAAAGATTTGTTATCTGATGCACCGCGTGAGAAAAAATGGAATGATAAAGATTTTCCTCTGAATGATTTTGAGTAAAAAAAGAATTGATTGGAGGTAATCCTTCAAATCGATAATCAAGCTAAGGAGAGCTGATGTAAATCCTGCGGATACCGGAAGTTTATCTTCACAGGCGGTTAAAAATTCAGGACGATCTTTTAGTCGAGTCAGGGTATTAATAGCATATAGCTAACATACTATCAGGCAGCCAATTAATTCATTGGTTGTTAAAAGTAGCCTATGCACTACTTATAATAAAAGGAGTCTATAATGAGTTTTAAGAAAAGCCTGGCGGTTGCTATTGCAGCTCTCACCGTTTCTGGTGTAGCAAGCGCTAAAACTGTTGATATCGCTATTATGTACACCACTCCGGCTGCGGAATACACTGGTGACATTTCTGCTAAAATCGACAACTACATCAGCTATGCCAACAATTCTTACAAAAGAAATGGCATCGATATCCAGTTGAATCTGGTTGATAGCTGGAAAGCTTCCAGTTCTGACTTCCGTGTAAACGAATCCACCCTGGACCTGATTACTGACCACAGTTCTGTAAAGAGCTGGCGCTCATCCAAGAAAGCCGACATGGTGGTTTTCCTGGGTAAAGCAGAAGAAGTTGTTGAAAACGGTGGTACATACATCACTTGTGGTATTGCCTGGGTTGGCCAGGGCAGCAACGGCACCATGTATAGCAGTGCCAAAGATCGTGCTTTCAGTGTGACCGGTGTTGACTGTGGATATAACACTTTCGTGCATGAACTGGGCCACAACATGGGTCTGACTCACTCTACCAAGCAGGGTGATACTACTGGTGGCGTTTACTCTTATGGTATGGGTCATGGTGTAGACAACAAGTTCTCCACCATTATGGCTTACCCTTGGATGTACGGCTCCAACGTTACTCAGTACGATTGGTTCTCTGATCCCGATTGGAATGAGTGTGGTGGCCTGGCTTGTGGCGAGCGCTCTGGCGGCAGAGATATCTCTAATGCTTATAAAGCTCTTGGCCCAATCGTTGACGATATTGCTGGTTACTATTAATAACTCGCTTTATCTATACGATAAAAACAGCATGCTGGCTATTGTACCTATTAGCCTCAGCTTGCGCCTCTAGTCATCGACTAGAAGAAAGCCAGGGTTTTCCCTGGCTTTCAATTCCACTATTTGAAAAGCGACAAGCTAATTGGCAATACCTTCTGAATAAAGGTAGAGAATTTCTTTGAGCTTATTTAAAAAAGCGAATACTGATAGGGTAGCGCCAGAATATCCCATCGTTGGCTCGAATAGCTCCGATTAGAATAAAGATCACATTGATTAAGGCTAGAGCAATTAACCCCAAAAGACCGATGCCCAGGACTATTAGAATAGTGCTCACGATGGAGTAGATAAATAGGCTGATCATCCAGTTGAAAATCATCTTGCCATGGCGGTCAACTTCAGTGACCTGATCTTTGGTGGTTGCCCACATAATGACAGGTAATACAAATCCAGCTCCGGGAATAATAATCCAGGCCAGTTGGCTCAGATGTAAAAGCATTAGAAAGGTGTTTCTTTCTAATCCCCATGGTTTGTAACTATCCATTACTGCATACTCTTGTTAATTAACTGTTCAAAGTTCTGTCTTTACTGAGTGGATCATAGCCACTTACTCGTTTTAGTGGCAAGTTGCCTCGCACTTACTTTTTTTTGTTGATTATTTCCCCATTCACCCATTCACCCATTCACCCATTCACCCATTCCTAGCCCTCACTATTCTGACGCCAGGCGACCAGCCAGGCCGAGGAAAACCACACCTAAAAAACCGTCGAAGTGCCGATGGAATGTTGATTGATTGCTCAGTGTCTGCTTCAGTCTGCTAAAAGAGAAAGAAATTACTGTGTTTACAGTGAGTGCAATAGTGCTGAGGAGAAACCCTAGTAGCAGTATTTGCTGTGTGAAGGGCTGGGCAGAACTAGTAAATTGCGGTAAAAATAGGCTGAAAAATACTAGAGCCTTTGGGTTCATTAAGTTGTTGATCAGCCCTCTGGTGATTAGCTGTGGGGCGCTGAGAGGCTCAATGGCTACTTGGCGTTGAGGGTTCCCTAAATTGGAACGCCACTGGCGTATTAAGTTAATCCCCAGCCACGCCAAGTACAGTGCTCCTAGTATCTTCACCGCCAGGGCAATAAAGGGAATAGTCTGCATGATATGCCCGAGACCAAAGGCGACCAGCAACGTTTGCGTTAGCCCCGCCAGAAATACACCCATGCTGAGCAAAAAACCAGCGATAAGACCTCGGGTTGCCGAGTAAGTTGATATTAATAGTAGGTCCGGCCCAGGGGAGATTGCCAGCAGGACAGATGCGCCAAGGAACGTTACTAAAATCGGAAATTCGGGCATTAAATTAACTCCAGAGAAATTTTCTGGGGCGCCATTATAGCTGTAATGACCGCAACTCATCCCTTAGATAGATATCATGTGATTTCACCAAGGCAACCTTTCGGAGCCTATGACTCTTTTCACATAAGTGCTCTAAGTTGGCTAACAGATGAACAGCATCAGCATCCACAGAGTGATCTCACGCAATATCAATAGATATGTTATTTGTACCAATTTGCTGAGATGATGCTTAAAGAGGGCTCTTCTATGCTTTAGAGAAGTCCGTTGATGGTGAGTGACAGATGAAGGTTTTGATTGTTGGGGCGGGGACAACGGGCCTAACTGCCGCTTGTGCATTATCGTTGCAAGGCATTGATTGCCAGATCATTGAGCGCCGTAGCCAGCCTACCCAGCTCTCTCGTGCCGTTGGTATCTTCCCTTCTACTATTGACCTGCTCAGTAGTATTGGTGTTTCTGCAGATTTATTTTCTGAAGCGGTACCGATGCGGGGGCTTCAGTATTTGAGAAATGGAAGGCGCTTATTGTTTCTCGACTTTACCTCTAAGGAATACCTGGGGAAGACTGGACTTTTTTTCCCGCAAAATAGAACAGAAGCGGTTTTGGCTAGTGTGCTAAGGCAGCGGGGAGTTAATGTGCAGTACGGTTTGCAATTAACCGATATTACTAGCCAAAATTCTTCAGCAATAGTGGAATATTCCAATCACCATAGGGAATCGTTTGACTGGGTGATTGGTGCTGATGGCGTCCACTCCCTGGTTCGCCAGAAAATGGGGATAGGGTATCCTGGACTAGATTTACCAGAGAGGTGGTCGATTGCCGATGTAGAGGTAAACGGGTACATGCCTCCCAACTTGGTCACGGTTAACTTACAGGAGCCAAGTAACAGTCTGAGTATTATTTTGCCACTTGGGCAAGGGCGTGTCAGGGTGGTTTCTTCCAAAGAAGATGCGCTTTCCGTCCTTCTACAGCCACTCGATATCAAAAAAATACATAGCCAGGGGAGTTTCCAGATATCGGTCAGACAGGCGGAAACCTATTATAAAAATAGGGTCTTACTTGCTGGAGATGCGGCCCACTGTCATTCTCCGGTTGGTGGCAAGGGAATGAATCTGGGAATTGCTGATGCTGTGGCCGCAGCCAGGGCTATTTTTCGAGGGGAAATTGAGCAATATGCCTGTGAGCGCCACAAAATAGCTAAAGAAGTAATCAAGAAAACTGAATTTGCCCGGAAGATAGTAACTTCGAACAACCTTATGATGAAATGTGGGTTATGGGTCCTAGCCAAAACTATTGAGGTTGTGCCCGCAATGCGTCGCGGTTATATCCGTCATTTAATGGAAATTTAATTAACACATAGGTAAACCACCGCCTCTGGCGGTGAGACTTGACAGGGCTCTGCCGTTCCGGCGTGCAGAGTAAAAATATGGCCTCCATGAACCGGCAAGTTCTATAAGGAGGCCAT
>NZ_JAIVKI010000020.1 GCF_020524905.1 Microbulbifer variabilis
TCGTGTTCATAACCGCGATCTTGCCAAACCATTTAAATGGACAAAGAGCGCCGACACGATACTGGCTTCAGTGCAGCGAGCCAAAAATGTGTCACCTAATTAACCGCATGGTCCACTAGAACAGTACTACTCGGTTTGTCAGCAAGTATGCCGCTTGTAGTGGAAGTCTATGGTTTTCTTCAACCCCGGTAGTAACTACCCAGCAATGACCGCCACCTGTTGGGTTAATTCCTCCATTTCCTCACCATCCTCCTGAGGCTCCGTAAAACCAAAATCCTCCAAAATTCCATAAAGCGCCGGCAGTACCAAAAGGATCAACACGGTTGAGCTACTGATACCGAACACAATACTGGTCACCAGAGGCACCAACACCTGAGCTTGCAGACTTGTTTCAAACAGTAGAGGCAAAAGTCCAGCGACAGTTGTAAGCGAAGTCAGTAGGATTGCGCGGAAACGATCGCGGCTGGCTTGGCTTGCGGCACTATGTACATCCATGCCTTCGCGCACACGTTGCTTCACAAACTCCACCAGCAAGATGGAGTCATTTACCACAATACCTGCTAGGGAGACAAAGCCCATCATGCTAGGCATGGACATATTCTGCCCCATAATCAGGTGCCCCCAGATAACGCCGATCAGCGCTAGGGGAATAGCAACCAACACAATCAAGGGCTCTACATAGCTGCGGAATTGCAAGGACAATAACAGGTAGATACCAATAGCACCGATTAACAGAGCGCGGCCGATAGATTTACCGGTGACCTTACTATTCTTTATCTCCCCTTCCATATCCACACGCAGCTCAGGGAATTCTTCCATTAACTCAGCAAGAAATTTTTCCTGAGTATCACCAAGTACCTGTCCTGCGTTGGCTTTCTCGGTGAAAACATCGGCGAACACACTGACTACGCGCTCACCATCAATCCGCTGAATCCGCGCGTAGTCGCGGTTCATTTCAATATCGGCAATGGCAATTAATGGAACACGCTGCTTGGTCACAGGGTGGATAATTACCAGTTCATCGAAGCGACTCAGGGCTCCGCGGGAATCCGCATCCATACGCACTTGAATCTCATAGGTTTCCCTTCGGTATTGGATCTCATCAATTTCCATTCCTTGATAAGCGGCGCGCAACTGGTTGGCGACATTGCTGGCATCCAGGCCGGAAGCGTAGGCACCTTCACGCATTTTTATGGTTAATTGTGGCTTTCCTGGACGTAGATCATCTACCACATTCACTACGCCATCATATCCCCGCAGCCAATTTTGCAAACGAATAGAAACCGCTTTCAGCTGATCCAGCTCAAGCCCAGAAAGACGCAAGTGGATAGCACGGCCTGCGGGACCGAGGACGGGCTCTTTGTAAAGAATGGCGATCGCTCCAGGGGTTTCGCCAGCTGCCTCGCGCCAAGCGTGACGCAACTCATCCATACTGGTATTGCGTCCTTCCGCAGCCAACAAGTCAACATTGATCGTTGCCACATGGGGGCCAGTTTCAAAAGCATCACCATTTACCCCGAAAGTAACACTGGTGTGATTGACGAGAGGGGCACTTTCCTCTTCGGAAAGTACTGCAGCAACCCGCTCAAGTGCATCCAACTGTTTATCAACCAGTTTTTCCATATCCTGTAGGGAAGTACCCTGAGGCATTAGAATGCGAGCTTGTAGTAGATCGCCCTCTAAGGTTGGGAATCCCTGAAACTTCACAATTCCCGCTGGCAACAAACTTACAGTCAAGAAGAAAAGAGCAAGCACACCACCAACAAAGGCGTAGCGATATTTAACAGCCCAATCGGCCGCGCGCCCCACACTTTCACGCCAGCCTTCAAAGCGCTCAGCAAAAGCCTGCTTCCAGGCGGGCGTACGGCTTTTATGCTCAAGCGCATGGCGCAGGTGTGCAGGCAAAATTAAAAAGGCTTCTACCAAGCTAACGGTTAACACTGAAATCAGGACAATCGGCAGTACTTTAAGCACTTGCCCCATATCACCCTTAATAAAGATCAGGCCACCAAATACCATCACAGTGGTTGCAAAGGAAGAAATGACTCCACGGGCAACGCGCTTGGTACCATTTATCACCGCCTCTAAAGGGGTACCTCCCTCACGGTGCTCACTAGCAATACTTTCCGAAAGCACAATGGCATCATCCATCAGGATGCCGATAGCAATGAGTAAACCCACCAAGCTGATCATGTTGATGGATACACCCATGGCAGTGATCAAAGCGAAGGAGCCGAGAAAGGATACCGGAAGCCCCATCACCACCCAGAAGACATAGCGGCCACTAAAGAATAGGTACAGTGCCAGAGCTACCAGGATCAGGCCCTGCCAGGCATTAGAGATGATCATTTGTAGCCGGTCGGCAACGATAGAGGCGCTATCCTGGGTAAGGGTTAGTTTTATACCCTCGGGCAGCTTCACATTTTCACGATCAACAAAAGCACGTACAGCTTCCAGTATACGCAGACTGTCATCCACACTGTTCTTTTCAACATTGAGAAGCGCTGCGCGATGACCATCGAAAATGATTTTATCTTCCGCCAACTCGAAGCCATCATAAATTTTCGCAATATCGCCGAGGCGGACTTCGGCACCGTCCTCGCCTTTAATAACGACAAGATTTTCCAGTTCTTCTACGGTGCGGCGCTCTTCGGTAAAACGCAGCTGGTATTCCCGATCTGGAGTGGACACCTTACCGGCAGGCATATCAATGGCCTGTTGATCGATAATATTGGCCAGCTCCATCACGCTGAGCCCATATTGACGCAGGTTGTAATCGGAAATTTCAATCTGCAACTGATGATCAGAGAAACCTGAAATGCGCACTATGGGAATGGCAGGATCACGCAGTAATTCGCGACGGTAGTGCTCCGCCAACTGGTTCAGTTGCGGCAATGGCATATCAGCACTGATAGCAATACTGACAACACCCTGAGTCCGCCCCATCTCTTTGACGATTGGGCGCTCGCTCTCAGCAGGCAGAGAATCAATGCTATCTACCGCGGATTCCACATCGGCAACAAACTGGTCCATATTTCCAGTTTCCTGCATCTTAAGGGTCATTAACCCGAGATTATCCTTTGCCTCACACAAGCGCTCATCAATAAAACTGATGCCATCGGTAACCTCTTCCAGGGGAAGACAGATGCTGTCTTCCACCTCTGCAGCTGCGGCACCGGCGTAAGGAACGGAGACCTGCACTTCGAATTTATCAATCTCCGGCATAGTTTCACGCTTCATACTGGGCAGGACAAACAGCCCACTCAGCATCAGTGCGACCATTAATAGATTGGCTGCAGTGGGGTGGGCGGCAAAAAAACGAATCACTGCTGCGTACCTCCAGTATTCACGAATACTGTCTGCTGGCCTCCAGATACTGATACCGCCATGCCGTCAATAGCCGGGATAACATCGGTAACAATAACTTGCTCACCGGGATTTAAACCCTCACGAATTACCGTGGTATCACCCTGGTGGTAATCCACCTGCACCGGACGCAGGCGCAACTGACCATTTTCCACCAGATACACTCTACCCTCGTGCAAGGCGCGGCGAGGAATGGCCAGCGCCGACACGGCGGGGGCGAATAACTCCACGCGGGTATACATACCGCGAAATAGCGGCGGTTTATTGCCGGCGAGGGCTTCGCCATACGGATCATCTACAGCAACAACAACGGAAAGCGTACGGCTTGTGCTATCCAGGGTGCCGCCCAAACGCACTACCCTGCCCTTCCACTCATTATTTCCAGGGCCTCCGACCAGAGTGATTCGAGCCTCCAAGCCCAATAGCATTTTGGGCAGATCTTCTGGTGTCGGTACACGATCATTGCTTGGCCTGAGATTGCGCAATAGTGGCGCTACATGAACCATGGGAAGTTCCGCTGCAATTTCTACCTGGTCCAGGCCACTGGCATCGAACAAGCGCGCATTGCCAGCCACGTATTGGTTCTCCTCTACATAGACTTCACCAATGCGCGCATCGAAAGGTAAAACTACCTGGGTACGTTCCAGGTTGTATTTACTATCGCGCACTTGAGCTTCAGAGCGCGCAATCTGGGCCTCGATTACTTTACGGCGTGTTGGGAACAGGGAGAGCTGGCTGGTTTGGTTTTGCACCTCCTGGCGCAGGCGCAACACATTTTGCTCTTCAACATCCACACTAGAGCGGGAAACCGTGCCCTTAGCCACCAGTTTTTGTTTTCGCTCCAGCTCCTTCTCACCCAGCTTCAGTGTGCGTTCGGCAATTTCTAGAGAACGCTGGCTATTGGCCTCCTCCACTTTGAGCTCCTGCAGATTTGCCCGATTGGCTGCCAAATCGCTCTCAGCCTTGGCCAAAGCCAACTGGTAGCTGGTGTCATCAATTTTCAGAACCAAAGTGCCGGCAGGGATCATATTGCCGCGTTCCAGTTCCGGCGCTGTGTAGACAACTCGACCACTCACCTCGGCATTGGCTTCAAGAAAAGTGCTGGGTTTCACTTCACCATAAGCAACGGCTCGCGCACGCAACGGTTGCTCTTGAACCAGCACCGCATGTACCGGGGTAATCAATGTATCCTGCACATCATGTATGGGGGGGGATTTGCTCATGACCAATGCCATGGATATAAAAACCCCCACGGCTACCAGAGTGGGAAGCGCCAGGCGGCGATTCATCAGTTTCTTTAGCTGGACCTTATTCACCACCACCAATCTCCAAATGTTCGACTATTACTCGGCTGCAGAGTTATTGGCCACTCCATGGAGCAGCAGCTTTACTGTGTGATCAATCCACTTTTCGCTGTTTTCCTCATCCAACATAAAAGCGAAAATTTCTTTAAAGGGGTCCCCAGCAATAAACGGAAAAGCGATCAGACTGATAAATGAAATAGGCATCAGGTTGACATCTAGATCTGGGCGCAGATGACCGACACATTGAAGCACATGCAAAAGTTCGCGCAGCTTTGGGCCCAGTGCAGAAGCCAGTCTATCGGTAAACAATTCGCGCATTCGTCCGGGTTTGGAGGCCACCTCCCCCACAATCAAACGGGGTATCCAAGGTTCGCGGATATAAAGGCGAATAATACGGGCCATCGCCTCCTTCAGGGTCTCTAAGGTGGGCTCTTTTACTTCCAAACTCATATTGAGGAATGCCGGGCCGAACTGCATAAACTGGCCGCGGATAACCTCGATAATCAGCCCCTCTTTACCGTCAAAGTGATAGCTGATCATGGCGGAATTTACTCCAGCACCCTGAGCAATTTCTCGAATAGAGATATCGCGAAACGGCTTCTCTCGAAGCAGCCTGTGGGCGGATTGCATCAGGGCCCCACGTACCTGTTTCTCGCGCTCCAGATTCCTTGGCCGCCCGCGCCCACGGGTTGGTGTGGTTTTCGTCAACTTCATGCCCCACTTAATTAATCACGCGATTAATTAAATAATAGAGGTTAGTGGAAAACAAGCTAGAAAAGGGACTATTTGGTCAAAACTGAATGGCACGCCCGAGAGTAAACAATAAAAACCCAGTTAACGACTAATCAGTCAAAACAGGAAGCTCTCTTAAAATCGACTGAAAACTGGGGATACCTTGCTCAACACCACATGGGTGGCGGGAGAACTTTTATGGCTAACTGTTGTGATAAGGTGAAATCACCGCGCAGTGGCAAATCTGGACTTAGGGCGAGAAACAAAAAAAGGCCCGCTAGGGGCCTTTATCGAAAGAAGTAACTCAGCAGAAATTACTTGGTCAATGCCTGTTGAGCTTCTCACTCACTAAAGGGATTTAAATCTGGCCGTAAAGTGTCGCAACACTGGTGGCTCATATTCAAAACTAAGCCCCTTCAATTCATGCGCTCGGTTCTGCAACTCTATGATCGCATCGGCAATATAATCCATATGATCATTGGTATAGACACGCCGTGGAATCGTCAAGCGCATTAATTCCAGATCGGCCTTCTTCTGCTCACCGGATTCAGGATCACGCCCCAATAGTAAGGAACCAATCTCTACCGCACGGATACCCGCCTCCAAGTACAGTGCATTAGTTAAAACTTGTGCAGGGAATTGCTCCGGTGGGATATGCGGCAGAATCTTAGCTGCATCAACAAACACCGCATGGCCACCTGTCGGATACTGGATAGGCACCCCACCCTCGCGCAAACGCTCACCCAAGTAAGCCACCTGGCTGATACGGTAATGCAGGAAGTTCTCATCGGCTGCCTCATAAAGGCCACGCGCCAATGCCTCCATATCTCGCCCCGCCATGCCCCCATACGTCACAAAGCCCTCCATAGGCACACAGCGGGTTCGTACCGCCTGGAAAAGCTCTTCGTGATCGCGTATACAACAGAGGCCACCAATGTTCACCATGGGATCTTTCTTGGCAGACATGGTCAGCATATCGCCGTACTGATACATCTCGCGAATAATCTCCAGGATCGACTTATCCTGATATCCCTCTTCGCGCTGCTTGATAAAGTAGGCATTCTCACAGTAACGCGCCGAGTCAATCACCACCGGGATATCGTATTTCGTGGCGATCTCATACACAGCGCGCATATTCGCCATGGAAACCGGCTGCCCCCCAGAACTGTTACAAGTTATCGTAGTGATAATTGCACAAATATTATTCGCGCCGTGCTCCTCAATGGTCTCGACCAGTCGCTCTAAATCAAAATTACCTTTCCAGTCATAAGCCGTTAAGGTATCAAAAGCTCGCTTGTCCAACACATTAACCGCCTTGCCGCCATTCAACTCAATATGGCCCGCGGTGGTATCGAAGTGATAGTTGGAGATAAAGACCGGCGTGGTACCGCCACGTACCTGGCGCATACGCTCAATCAGGGCGGGAAACAGGATCTGTTCAGCACCGCGACCCTGGTGGGCAGGAACGGTTAATTTGTATTCAAAAAAGTGCTCGACTGCTTGACACAAATTGTAATAATTGCGGCTACCTGCGTAAGACTCGTCCCCCAACATCAAACCGGCCCACTGGTTATCGCTCATCGCCCCAGTGCCAGAATCCGTCAACAAATCGATATAGACATCATCACTACGCAGCAAGAAAGGGTTCAAGCCAGCTTCCGCTAGAGCCTTTTCTCTGTCGGCCAGAGTGGTCATTTTGATCGGCTCAACCATCTTGATGCGGAATGGCTCAGGAATACGCTTCATCATTATTTTCCTTATCAATCCTGACAGCGGGAACTGAATTTTTGAATTCAGTCACACTGCATGCTGTTTTTAACGCGGATATAGTACAGATGAAGGGGGGAATAGGCGAATTGAAGAGGTGACAATTACACCAGTTACCCTGCCTCTCAGGGGCAAGGTGGGTAACAAGATGCTTTTAGCATGGCCTACCAATAAGGCCTACCGAAAGGCATCGGTATAGATAATTTTTAATGTCATCTATGCCAGATACGCGAAAGACAGCTAGTGAAACAACAGTAAGAAACGAAAAAACTTAGCTGCTTGCCGTGTTGAAGCATTAACCTACTTACTGTAACAGTTAACCCACGCACTTAAATATCCATACACGCTTCAACTCCCAAAAAATAATGAACCGTTTTCCTCAGACCTATTTAATCATTATTAAACTCAAAAAGAGCAGAAGCTCAAGATAACTGGAATTATTGTACCAAATTTAATGCAGACCATTAAAACAAGTGATATTTACTTGGCCAAAATCGTACTGTAAGCTTCCCTTTAATTATTGGAAAATTTAAACCATGGAGGGAAAACTTAATTCAATGATCTCATCTCAAGTAATCCATCACTTGAGAAACTGAGGATTTTTTACAACCTACTTCGCACATAAATATTAAAGTCTCACTATTTTATGATACTTTTTCTTACGTGTGATTTTAGAGATGCCAAGTAGGCAGGCAAGTGAATTCACCATTTTGCCCCACAACAATACTTGGTTTAACAAGACGAACTTAAGCAGTAGATATATATGTTTCCAAAATTTGCCTTAGCAGCAGCCATTTCAGCAGCCTTTCTGGCTTTTGAAGCACAAGCAAAAACCTTCAAGTACGAAACTCTAGAACTCGATTCAGCTAACGCTGCCGTACAGTACCCAGGCCTCGACTTAAATGGGGCCAGCTATGCGACCTTAACTGTTGATCAAGCTCACTCCTCGGCTCCCGCGATTATAACCTCGTTAGAAGTGAACTTCCCCAACGCACCCAAGCTAACTGCAAAGAACTTCAACCTCCATGATGGCTTACATCAGGCAACAGTTGGCAACGCCTGGGTATATCGCCAGCTCAACATCATAGTTGACGAATCAGATTTTGAAAATTCAAATGATCAAAGAATTCACTTTGGTGGCTTTGTATCCGAAGCCGACAGCTTTATTGGCACAGGGCAACCAGGAAACCTGGGGCAGCCATTATTTGATGCCTGGGGGCGCCTAGTGGATGTAACGCCAAGCAAGATAACTGATGTCAAAATGCTAACCGTCGATGGAAGCAAACTCAGATTATCACTTAGCAATAAACTCGCTAAACACCCTAACTCTAACGATGAAAATGCAGTTGTTATTGATTCATTATGGTTTGGAAACGGGGAAGAAAAATTGTATGTTCCTATTTCCGTGTTCGGCAATAAAGCCAAATTTACTGAGCCATACAAACTCAATATATCTACAACTTCCGGCCCTGATGGGGATGAACACTTCATTCATGTTCTAGCAAGAGATGAGCATGGCAATGAATTGCCCTCCGCAGAAGTTCCCCTGCAGCATCTGCTCGAAGAAGCTTATCGTAACCATCAATAGTTTTAGCTAAGCCCTAAGACTCGAAAGTGGGGAAAGTGACCTTGCTGGATTTAGCTTACAGTATTTCGGTAAGGTCACTTTCGCATTGACATTTTTTAGCCAAAAAAACTTGGGAAATAGAAAACCAGTCAAATCTATCTGATTGCCAACAGCTCAAGCCAAACAGAAAACAATCATAAGAAATCTGTCGCATTTATGGGGTGACCACTGCCACCCAAAAGCTCACCCAGGATCAGATTAAGTATTTCAGACAGCTATCAGAGTGAGTTATTACATCAGCTCTATTAACCGTTAAGGAGCTTTCAGCCATCTAAACCAACGCATTCACCTCAACCTTAATCCCCACCGGATCAAAAAACACCAGCTGCCTGAGGTTACGGCCAGGTACATCCATCTGCTCACTGGCAATGTCCATTGAATCCAATCGTTCTTTTATCGGCTGAAGATCATCCGTATGGAAAGCCACATGATCCAGGTAGGGCTTTGAAGGTTGCTTTTCAGAAACCTCGCCTTCGATCAGGTGAACGATTGGTTTGCCGTTGCCGTAGAGCCAAAAACCATTGTTCTTAAAATTTGGCCGCTCACCTTCGGTGAGACCAAGGACTTTTATATAGAAATCCCGTACGCGCAGTAGTTGATCTTGAGGTGCGGTGATATTGAAGTGATCCAGTTGCATAACGCTTCCCTGTGTTATTGGCTTTATAAGCTATAGACGGAGAACATCCTGCTCTTTGGGCCGAAAGAAGGCATGAAGCCGGTTACGAGCCCACTGTAATGCATTCAAAGCTTACCTAAAGAATGGAGGCTCTTTGCCTTCCCCCTGTAACATCTGGCTCAATGTTTTGATTTAAGCCCGGCAAAATATTCTGCCGGGCCCGTGATAGGACTACACAACGCCGCTGCGGCGCAGCTGGTTAATTTGCTCCTCATCTTTTCCCAGTAACTCGCGCAGGACCTCATCAGTGTGCTCGCCCAATACTGGTGGGGCCTGATGGTAGTCGAGGGCGGATTCAGAAAAGAGTACCGGGTTGCGCACGGTTTTTACTTTGCCGGCTTGCGGGTGATCCTGCTCCACTACCATGCCTCGCGCCTGCACCTGCGGATCGGCAAAAACCTCCTCGAGGGTATTGATTGGTCCACAGGGGACATGGGCTTCGCTGAGTTTATCAAGCCACCAGGCGGAGGTCTGCTGACGGGTGGCGTATTCAATTTGAGGTATCAGATCCTCGCGGGCCATTACCCTTGAGGAGTTACTGGCATAAGCAGGATTTTCTGCAAGCTGTTCGATACCCGCAATCTTACAAAAACGCTTGAACTGGTCATCGTTACCGACGGCCAACATAAAATAGCCGTCTTGTGAGGGCACAGCCTGGTAAGGCACGATATTGGGATGGCCTGTGCCCTGGCGCTTGGGACTTTTGCCGGAAGTAAGGTAGTTCTGGGCCTGATTGGCAAGCCAGGCGACCTGTGTATCCAGTAGAGCCAGATCAATATGCTGTCCCACTCCCGTCTGCTGGCGATACACTACGGCGGCGAGCACTGAGGAAACTGCATACATACCCGTCATCAGGTCGGCAACCGCCACCCCCACTTTTTGTGGGCCGGCACCTCGCTGACCCTCAGGCACACCAGTGATACTCATCAATCCACCCATACCCTGAATCATGGCATCGTAGCCGGCGCGGTTTTTATAAGGGCCGGTTTGACCGAAGCCGGTAATAGAGCAATAAATCACTCCGGGATTAATGGCCTTGATAGAGTCATAATCCAGGCCGTATTTTTTCAGGCCTCCTACCTTATAGTTTTCCAGAAGAATATCGCAGCGGGCAGCCATCTGTTTGATCAGGTCCTGGCCGGCCTCGGTGGTGATATCTATGGTGACCGATTTCTTGCCGCGGTTGGCACTCAGGTAATAGGCGGCATCGGCGGTGTCATTACCCTCGGCGTCTTTGAGGTAAGGAGGGCCCCAGTGGCGGGTGTCATCGCCCCGCTCAGGGCGCTCCACTTTAATCACTTCGGCGCCAAAATCGGCGAAAACCTGTCCGGCCCAGGGGCCTGCGAGAATACGACTGAGATCGAGTACCTTAAGATGCGCGAGCGGTCCTGCCATAACTTCCTCGTTTCGCTAGTACGGGGTGTATCCCCGATAAATTTTTGCGGCAGACTAACAGATATTGCCTGGACACGCCCAGCTTGGAAGACCAGCGAATTGGCCTTAAACTGCGGTAGCAATAAAAATAAGGAGGCATAGCATGGCCGCTATAGAAGCCCAAAAATTTGAATCATTCCGTGACTTTTATCCTTTCTATCTGCAAGAACACAGCAACCTCACCTGTCGACGACTGCACTTTATTGGTACCAGCCTGGTGTTTGCGACTGTGATCGCCGCGATCAGCACAGGCAATATGTTATGGTTTGCCGCTACGCCTCTCGCTGGTTATGGTTTTGCCTGGATCGGGCATTTCTTTTTTGAGAACAATCGTCCGGCCACTTTTAAGTACCCCTTTTATAGCTTTATCGGGGACTTTGTGATGTTTAAGGATATGCTACTGGGCCGTATTGAGCGCTGAATCAGCCTATTTTTTATGTGCCGACAAGCCGTATTTGCGCAGCTTGTTGGCCACTGCAGTATGGGAAATACCCAGCGCCTTGGCCAGCTCCCTGGTGGAGGATCTTCCCACCAGCAATTCACTGAGCAATGATCGCTCCAGCTGCTCCATCATCTCCTTGTAGCTCAGCCCCCTGCCCCATTCTCGCCAGGGTAAACTCGTCCGCACGGATAAATCCGGAAGATCCTCAATCGCGATAGTGCTGGCTCCTCGGCGTTTGCAATTGCCTGCGGCAGCGGTTAGGTAGTCTCGCAAACCATTAAAGTTTTGCGGCCAGTCGTGCCTTCGAATCAGGTCGAGCACCCCCGCTTCCAAAGTAGGAACCTCCTTACCGTGAAACTCCTGTCGCAAGAGTGTTTCAGCAAAACGTGGCAGCGCCGGACGCATATTGCGTAAAGGCGGCAACATCAAGGAGAGCACACTAAAGCGCTGGGCCAGGGCCGGCACCATTGACTGGGGGTCAATACAGGTGGCTACCAAGCGAATTGAAGGGGGCAGACTGCGCAAGCGGCGGGCGAGAGTTAACTGGGCTTCATCGTCCAACTGGTGCAGATCTTCAAGAATCAGGGTTCCGGTTGAGCGCAAATGCCTGGGGAATTCCATCCTGCCGTCTTGGGGCATAAAGCGGTGGCAGTCCGCACGGGCGGCTGCGGGAGACAGGTAATGTACCGCACAGGCAAAGGTCGTTTTGCCCGTTCCCGCTTCACCATAAATAAGCAATGGAGAATCCAATTCGGAAAGATCCTGCAATTGCAGGCAACTTTCGCGGCGTAAATCAAAATCCCATAGTGCCACAGGGCGCGGGAGACCCGCGGCAAACTCACTTTTCTCTGATGGCTGCATTCGCAGCACGGCACCGGCCAAAGAGTCCACATCACCGGTGTTATCCAGGGCTATGGGTGACCAGTCCACACGGAAATTTTGCCCCCGCACCACAACCGGAAGCCCAAATCGCGGCACTGCAAAATCTCTCAGCAACTCAGCCACTTGCATCAGGGGCAGGAAGCGCTGTAGCTGCAATCCCGGTACCCGGTCCAGATTGACCCCAAAGGCGCGAGCTGCGGCGACATTAGCGGCAATAACCCGGCCGGCGCGATCCACGCTGAGTACCGGGTCGGTAACATGCTGTAACAGGGTTTCCAATTCAAAGTATCGCCGCTCCAAAGGTAACAGGGAGATACGCCTGACCCTCTGGACACCGGGCACACGATAGAGTGACTTCTCAATAGCCTGGTACTGGGCAGTGAGCAAACTAGGCGCTAACAGGTAGACTTTGTCCCCACTGTCACCCCCCAGCTCCCCAGAGGTTACGTTAATTCGATATTCGCCGAATATTTGCATAATCTCATGCAAAATGCCGACACGATTGGCGCAGGTTATCTCAACTCTCACCGGCACACCTGTAAAGTTTTCTTTACAGAAAGTGTAAGAGCTTTGTAGCGAGGGACGCAATACTTCCCCGTAAAGACTCCCCTAATGGCAGGCCCCTGGCTAAAAATAAGGATGACACATAACAACAAGGATTCAGCGGCAGAGTCGAAAGCCTCCAACATATCCGGGGATTGGCGGGCCGCAGGAGACAAAACCATGAAAAAAGAAGCAGCCAAGAAGAGCACCCAGTACGTCGCCCGCGAGCCCAATGCCGAGGGCTTTATCGAGTACACAGAGCTGGAACACCAAACCTGGCAACGCTTGATTGAGCGCCAGCTGGACGTGTTGCCCGGCCGTGCCTGTGATGAGTATATGCACGGCCTCGAGCTGCTAGACCTACCCCGCGATCGCATTCCCCAACTTGAGGAAATTTCCTCGGTACTGCGCCGGGAAACTGGTTGGGAAGTGGCGCGAGTGCCGGCATTAATCGGCTTTGAAACCTTTTTTGGCCTACTTGCCGATCGCAAATTCCCGGTTGCCACCTTTATTCGCACCCCGGAGGAGTTCGATTACCTGCAGGAGCCAGATATTTTTCACGAATTTTTTGGTCACTGCGCCATGCTGACCAACCCGGCCTTCGCCAATTTTACCGAGAAATACGGCCAGTTAGGCCTGAAAGCTTCTCCTAAAGAACGCGCTTATTTGGCGAGACTCTATTGGTTCACCGTGGAGTTTGGCCTGCTCAATACCGAGGACGGCCTGCGTATTTACGGCGGCGGTATTCTTTCCTCCCCGAAGGAAACCCTCTATGCACTCAGTCATGAACCTGAGCGCTACGACTTCAGCGCTATCGACGCACTGCGTACGCCCTATCGAATCGATATTGTGCAGCCTATTTACTATGTGTTGAGCGATTTGCAGCAGCTGCAGGAGCTCACCGAAATAGACCTGATGGCCAAGGTACGTGAGGCTATCGAACTGGGCCTTTTCGAGCCCCGCTTCCCACCGAAGAACGCCGCCTAAACCGTAACTGCCGGGTGCTGCCTCAGCACTCGGCTCTCTCACCTGCCCACTTTTTAATCCCAACCGAGCACCCGCCCGACCCCACCCATTTGCACAAACTGCTCTCTTCGATGTTGCACTTGGGGAAAATTCCACTACCGGCGCAATTCCCCTGAGCCTATCGTTACGTCAGGTGGAAAAGGAAGAGGCAAACTACCTGCCAGCCTTCCAGCCACCCAGAACATCAAACCACCGCCGGGGCAATGCCAGTGAGGGCTTGAACTTCAACGCAGGGACACACAGCCCTAGGTTACGGGGAGCGCTGTAGCACTATGTCCTCACTTGACGCGATTGATAGACACCTGCTCGCTATTCTGCAATCGGACGTCAGCCTTTCTATTGAGGAGCTGGCGGAGCGTGTGGGACTCACTAAAACCCCCTGCTGGCGCCGGGTGCAGAAGCTGGAAAAAAGCGGCATCATCCGCCGTAAAGTCGCCCTGCTCAATGCGGAAATTCTGGGCCTGCCAGTTTCGGTTTTCGCCCAGGTAAAAACCGATCAGCACACTCCAGAATGGGCCGAAGCCTTCTCCAAACATGTGGCGCAGCTGCCTGAAGTGGTTGACTGCTACCGCATGGCTGGGGACTACGACTACTTGTTACGAGTGGTGGTAAGCGATATTTCTGCCTATGACCGTTTCTACAAGGAATTAATTAGGCACGTGGGCATTAGCGATATCATTTCGAATTTCGCCCTGGAGCAGATCAAAAGCACCACTGAGCTGCCCATCCCCTCAGGAAACCAGGAGTGATAAGGGTTTAGCTGTCCGTCCATCTGTGGATAATGATGAGATCTCGCACACTCTCAAGGATGACCTGTGGCGGACAGCTCTCTCTTCCAATCTTTCTTTCTTATTTTTAGTGGCGCCGCAATAGTCGCCACTCTGGCGCTCTTCGGTCGTCAACCTCTACTGGTAGCCTATATCGCCCTGGGTGTATTGCTGGGACCATCCGGGCTTGCGGTCATCGACAACCTGCGCCTACTCTCGGACATGTCCAACGTGGGCATTATTTTCCTGCTGTTTCTGTTAGGGCTGGATATGCAACCCCAGGCACTGGTCTCGGTGCTGCGCAAGGCTACTTTTGTCGGCATTATCAGTTGTGCCGTTTTCCTGGGTATCGGATTTTCCATTGGTCAGCTGTTTGGCTTTACCACCATGGAGAGTTGGATTATTGGCATGGCCCTGATGTTCTCCAGTACCATTATCGGCATCAAGCTGCTGCCCACCACGGTGCTACACCACAAAAAGCTGGGTGAGTTGATGGTAGGCCTGTTGCTGTTTCAGGATTTTGTCGCCATCGTCTGTCTGATGATTCTACTCAGTGACAGTAGTGGAGATATGCATCTGGGACAGGTAGCAATCTCTTTCGGAGCCCTACCCTTGTTGTTGGCTTTTGCCTGGCTGATGGTGAAATACCTGCTGCTGCCGTTGTTCAGCCGCTTCGACCGCTTCCACGAGTATGTATTTCTGATGGCGCTGGGATGGTGTATGGGCATGGCGGAGCTGGCCGAGACGCTGGGACTGTCGCGGGAAATCGGCGCTTTTATCGCCGGTATCACGCTCGCCGCCAGCCGTATATCGCAGTACATAGCCCTCAACCTGAAACCCCTGCGGGACTTCTTTTTGATCCTGTTTTTCTTTAGCCTCGGTGCCCAGTTCAAATTGTCGATGCTGCCGGAAATCCTGGTCCCAGCCCTGGTAACCGCTGCAATAGTGCTGTTTGCCAAGCCGGTGGTATTCCGCTACCTGCTCGGCAGCCAAAGCGAGCTCAAGATATTAGCCTGGGATATCGGCTTCCGTCTGGGACAAATCAGTGAATTCTCCCTGCTAATCGCCCTACTCGCCTTCAGCCAGAACCTGATAAGCAGCGAGGCTTCGCACTTAATACAGGCCACCGCAATCCTGACATTCCTGGTGTCCTCTTATATCGTGGTGATGAATTTTCCCAACCCCATCGCCACCAAGGACGAACTGCGCAGGGATTAAACCTGCGCAGTTCGACCGAGGGATTTCAATACAGCTTTAGCCCGTTCCAACAACTGCGGAATATCTTTTCCAAATGTCAGGTACAGGCAGGGCACCAGCAATAGCGAGATTGCCGTGGCCGCAAGAATGCCGTAGCCGAGGGAAATTGCCATCGGGATCATAAAGCGTGCCTGCACCGAGGTTTCAAAGATCATCGGCATCAGGCCACAGAATGTGGTTACTGTGGTCAGCACAATCGGACGGAAGCGGCGTACCGCTGCACCCTTGATGGCGCTCTCCAGGTCGATCCCTTCACTGCGCAAGCGGTTGCTGTATTCGATCATTACCAGGGTATCGTTAATAACCACCCCAGCAAGCGCCACAATACCCAACAGGCTCACCATGCTGAGGCCATACCCCATACCCAGGTGGCCGAGCAATGCGCCAATCACACCAAAGGGAATGGCAATCATCACTATGAGTGGTTGCATATAACTTTTAAGCGGAATCGCCAGCAGTAGATAGAGTACTGCCATAGCCAGCATAAAAGTCATGCCCAGTGAGGCTAACCCCTCCCGCTCATCCGCCTGGCGCCCCTCATAGGAAATGCCGAGGCCGGGAAATTCTGCTTTCAGTTGAGGGATCACGCTGAGATTCAACTCGTTAATGACCAGGGCGGCCTGATCGCTGGGCTCCACATTGGCGGTAACCGTGGTCACCCGGCGCCCCTCGCGGCGATTGATCTTGGCATAAGCGCGCCCCTGGTCGATCTCGACAAGGTCAAGGAGCGGCAGCCACTGGCCGTTGCCGGCGCGGATCATCATATTTTGTACATCGTCCATCGTCACTCGCTCACTCTCCGGCAGGCGCACCATCACCTTCACCTGGTCACGCCCGCGCTGCTGGCGCAAAGCTTCGGCACCATAAAGGGAGGCCCTTAGTTGACGGCCGATTTCCTCTGCGGAAACACCTAAACTTTTGGCAGTTTCCGTCAGGGTTAAATCGAGCTGGGTTTTGCCGAGCGAAATACCCGCGTCGATATCGCTCACATTGGGGAATTTCTCCAACTCACTGGCCAGGCGTACCGCGGCCTGTTCCAGTGTGTCCGTATCGGTATGACGCAGCTCCACCGTCAAGGAGGAACCGGCGCCGGGCCCACCGCGATCGGATGCCGTAATTGCACTGAGAGAACCGGCTATAGGTCCAACCTCCCTTCGCCACTCACGCACAAACTCGCCGGTGGAAAAGCTGCGCTGATCCGCTGCAACAAAATAGGCATCCACCTGAATCGCATCATCCCCAATCATTCCACGGCTACCGAGGAAAACCCGATTCCGGTCGTATTGTTCGAGCACCCTATCGGCTGCATCAATAATCTGCGCCCTGGCTTTTTCCAACTGCTGTTGAGGGGTACCAGTGGGGAAAGTCACCGCAAAACGGCCTGAATCCCGCTCCACTCGCGGCATCAGGGTAAAGCCCATACGCCCACTGGCTGCATAGCCCCCCACCACCAACAAAATGGCAATGGCGACGGCAATCGTGCTGTAGCGATGCGCCACACAAAAATCCAAAAAGGGCCGGAAGCGTCGTTGTACAAAGCGGTCCAGGCCGCGCGCCAACAATTTTTGCCGGGCGGCAAAACGGCGGGCCCACCGGCTTTTATAACCCCGGCGGGAATGAGCCAGGTGCGCCGGTAAAATAAACAGTGCCTCGACCCAGGAAATAATAAATACGGAACCCACTACAAAAGGAACAACGCCGAAAATCTTGCCCATAAAGCCGGGCAATTCCATCAGGGGAATAAAGGCAACGATATTGGTGAGGATGGCAAAAGTGAGCGGCACCGCCACCTGGCGCGCACCGGCAATAGCAGCCTCCAGGTTGCTGTAACCCTTCTGGCGCCATTCGTGAATATTTTCCCCGGCGATAATCGCATCATCCACCACTATGCCCAGGGCGATGATAAAGGCGAACATACTCACCATACTGATGGATATATCCAGCCCAGGCAGGAACAGCAGCGAACCGAGAAAACTGGTGGGGATGCCCAGGGTGACCCAAAATGCCAAGCGCAATTCCAGGAAGGCGCCAAGCACTACAAATACCAGAATCAGACCAATAAAACCGTTTTTCAGTAGCAGGGTGAGGCGCTCTTTGAAAATTTCCGAGTCGTCATCGCGAATGGTCAGCGTCACCCCCGGTGGCAGGCTGGTTCTGACCTCATCAATGACCTCCCGCGCCGCCTCACTGACACTCATGGGCGTCTGCTCACCCACGCGGTAAATCTTGATGCTGACGGCGGGCTCTCCGTTAAACACCATATTGCGCGCTTCGTCTTCAAGGGCATCACTGATGTTAGCAATATCGCGCAGATAAACCGGACCACCACCACTGCCGCGGGTTACGACCACATTGCCGAACTCTCGCGCCCAATCACGGCGCTCGGTTACCCGTACCAGGATTTCACCGGCATTGGATTTAACACTGCCGGAAGGAATATCCACCGCCGCATTTTTTACCACCTGAGCGACTTCCGACAGGGTGAGGCCATAGCGCCGCAAATCATCGCGGCGTATCTCCACCGCCACTTCCAGATCGCGAATTCCCTCCGCCTCCAACTGGGTGATACCGCTGTGCGCCTCCAGCTTGTCGTATACCTGCATAGCCAGAGCGCGCAAGCTGCGATCATCGAGATTGCCGTGCAGAACAAGGTCCAGAACATCGCGCTTGCGCTCGGCCAAGCTCACTTGCGGACGTTCGATATCACTGGGGAAGGTAGTTACTGAATCGATGGCTTGCTGAATATTCTGAAAGACCAGATTGGCATCCGCATCGCCCTCCAACTCTAAAATCAGGGAGGCGCTACCTTCATTAGCCACACCGCGCATCTCCTTGATGCCCACAATGCCCTGTACCGCCTGCTCCGCGGCCACCAACACGCCGCGCTCCACCTCTTCCGGGCTGGCACCGGGATAGGAGATGGAAACGGTCACCATATCCAAGCTGAATTCTGGAAAGACCTCTTTCTTCACCACCAGGGAAAAAATGAGTCCGCCCACAATCAGGACGAGCATTAACAGATTGGCGGTTACATGGTTGCGCGCCATCCAGGCGATGGCGCCACGGCGGGTATCTATATCCGCGTCAGTTCTTTTCAGCTCAGTCATTGGCACCCCCAGCTTCCTGGCGCCTAAGCCCAGGCACTGCACCGTCATTCGCTGAGGCAGCGGCATCGGCGGGCAGGCCTTTACCTGGGCGGGGATCTCCGGCAATCCTTACTGGCATGCCTTCAGTGACGGTGATCAGGCGAGTCGTTACCAAGGTTTCCCCACCGCTAAGGCCCCTGTCGAGCACAGCGAAGTCGCCGCTGGTATAAGCGACTTCAACCGGCTGGATACTGGTGCGGTTGTCACGCACCACCCAGACCTGGCTGTCATCCTGCAAGGCGGTGAGCGGAATCCGCACCAACGCCTCCTTACCCTGGGAGACGATTTCCACCCGTGCCAGATCGTTCAGTAGAAGCTGTGGTTGAGAGGGATCCAAAACAGAAAGAGGGTCATCCAGTTCAACCAACACTCGCGCCAGGCGCCCCTGCTCCTCCAATACCGGTATCACCCGCACAAACTCTCCCTGGCGGTAACTGCCGGCGGGCCACTGGCTGCCAAAAATACGCACTTCCACATCACCGCTGTTTAACCGGTGTAACTGACTGGCGGGAACCTCAACAGCTATCTGGAAACGGCTGGCGCTGGCCAAACTGTAGAGATTGACGCCGGGGGATACGCGATCCCCCACATCCACATTACGCTCCACTACGAGAGCGTCAAAGGGGGCTCGCACTTCTGTGAGGCGCAGATTGCGCTGTGCCAAAGCCACCTCGGCTTCTGCCGCCTGTACCGCGGCCTCGGCCGCAGCCTTCTGGGGTTCACGCAACACCAGTGCGCGATCGGCATCGCCGAGGGCGGTGCCGAGCAGTTCGTATTCTTCCTGGGCCACCTGCTGTTGGCCCAACTCCTGCTGCAATTCCGCACGGCGCCCGGCCAGGGCGCTCTGGGCAGATTTCAGAGCCAATTGGTAGGGTTCGGAATCAATACGCAACAACACCTTGCCCTTGGGCAGAACTGCACCGGGCCCCAGGTCGTAATCGAGCCACTCCACCTGCCCATCGACCAGGGGCTCTACCTCCGCCAATTCGCGCGCAGTCACTTTCCCTAGGGCACTTAGGGTAATGGGGAAATTTCCCTGTTCTGCCACGGCCACATCCACGGCCGGCGGTGGCACCTTGCGCTCTCCACGGGAGACTGTGGGTTTCTCCCGCATCATCCAGGCGGTGATCACAGCCGCCAAAGCCAACAGGACTACGGGTATAAGCAAGCGCGGATTGAACTTCTTCGACATCAACTATTTCCCTCCAGGTACAGCTCCAGGTCTGCGGGCTCCGGTGCAGGCAGATCTTCCTGGGGCACCCCCCCGGAAAGCGCGCGATATAAAGTGACTCGGTTTTGCAGCAGCTGACGCTCGGCTGACAACACCTCGCGAGCCAGGCTCTGCTGCTCGGTAGTGGCCGTCAGCAGGTTGAGAAAATCGACGGCGCCGCGGATATAGGCCCGGTTGCGCCGCTGGACAATCAGATCGGATAAACGCTCCCGTTCACGCAGGTGTTCGAGTTCCTGCCTCAAGGCGCGCTCACGGATCAAAGCCTGCTCAACTTCTGACAGCGCTTGATTCACCGTTTCGCGATATACCGCCCAGCGCTCCTGTAAGGCCGCATCCTGCTGTTGCCGTGCCGAACTGAGAGCACCGCCATCGAAAATCACCCCTTCCAGGGAAGCGGCGATAGCGAGCAGCCAATTCTCGGTAATGTCACTAATCAGACTGGTACCGTTACTGGCCACTGCGGAGAGACTCAGTACCGGCAAACGGTCCGCCCAGGCTTGATTGGCCAAATGGTAGTCCTGCACCAACTTGCGCTGAGCTTCCCGAACATCCGGGCGCCGCAGCAATAGTTGCGAGGGAATGCCGGTATCAGGCAGGGCAGGCAGAATAGGTAGACTGGCAACTTTGTGAATATATCCATCCAGCTGGCTTGGGTTGATACCCAGCAAGGTGGCCAGTTGCACCTCGAGTATCTCAATGTCTGCACCGGCTTGCTCCAACTCCTGTTCAGATCGCTGTACCAGCTGGCGTTGCTGCAATACATCGGCAGCAACGCTAACACCGCGAGCAAAGCGCGATTCCAGTACCTGCAGAGATTTGCGGTTGGTTTCCAGCTGCTCTTGAAGCAAATCGCACTGACCCCACTGTTCACGCAACTGCAACCAGGTTGAGGACACCTCTGCGGCAAGGCTCAGGGAGGCAATTTGAAGATTTTGTTGCTGGGCCTGGAATCCCGCTTCGGCCGCACTGGCTCCGGCGCGCACGCGCCCCCAGAGATCCAGTTCATAACTGGCGGCAATTCGGGTGCTCCAACTATTGCCCTCGTTGGAAGGGTCGGTAAATTCTCCAGAGGAGTAACGCTGCTCGGTATTTTCGATTTGAGCAGTCAGACTAGGCCATAGACCCGAGCGGGCCCCACGGGCTACTGCTGAAGCCTGGCGCAAACGCCAGTAACTGGCGTGCAGATCCGGATTGTCCTGCAGGGCCAGCTCAACCAGCTGGTCGAGTTGGGGATCTTCAAACCCATGCCACCAGCGGACATCGGCTGCCACAGCACCCGAGGCACTAAATGTCTGCGGCAGGGACAAAATATCCTGCGGCGCAATAGTCTCGAGCGGCTGAGAGGAGCAACTGGCCAACAGTGGAACACAAATTGCCAAAACACGGTAAAAGCCCAAGGAAAATCACCGGAAAAGTATTTAAAAACAGGAAAAACAGAGAATTATTGCGTCCATTATCTTCCGACCAAAATAGCCCGCAAGGCGTTTTACCCTTGTTTACACAGCCATACCCAAGCCAGCCTAAATTTTGCTGTCGATAGGAGTGCCCCGGCGCGGCTACTTAGGTATGATGCGCCACAATAAACTGAATGGTCACCGGGATTTGCCGCGGGGCAATTGCCAATGCCCCTGTCAGAATCCGTCAGTTTTTTGCCGGACTGGCGACAAACTTTGGTGCCGATTAATAACGGAAGAAGTAGAAGAGACTAGCCATGAGTAAACATCAGCCACTCGCCCACTGGGACGATATCCTGCTGCTGGACCAGCAGTTGACCGACGAAGAGCGTATGGTGCGCGATGCCGCGCGCGAATACTGCCAGAACAAGCTGATGCCGAGGGTCTTGGAGGCCAACCGCCACGAGATCTTCGACCGTGAAATCATGAGCGAAATGGGTGAACTGGGCCTGCTGGGTTCCACCATCGAAGGCTATGGCTGTGCCGGCCTCAACTACGTCTCCTACGGTCTGGTCGCCCGTGAAGTCGAGCGCGTAGACTCTGGCTACCGCTCCGCCATGAGTGTGCAATCCAGCCTAGTGATGCACCCCATCTACGCCTACGGCAGCGAAGAGCAGAAGCAAAAATACCTGCCCAAGCTGGCCAGTGGTGAGTGGGTTGGCTGTTTCGGCCTGACCGAGCCGGATGCAGGCTCCGATCCCGGCGGCATGAAGACCCGCGCCAAGAAAGTGGACGGCGGCTACCGCATCAGCGGCGCCAAGATGTGGATCACCAACAGCCCCATCGCCGATGTCTTCGTGGTTTGGGCCAAAGACGATGACGACATCATTCGCGGCTTCGTCCTCGAGAAGGGTATGGAAGGTCTGACCGCACCGAAGATCGAGGGCAAGTTCTCCCTGCGCGCCTCCATCACTGGTGAGATTGTGATGGACAATGTCTTCGTTCCCGAAGAGAACAAATTCCCGGAAATCGGCGGACTGCGCGGCCCCTTCGGCTGCTTGAACCGCGCCCGCTACGGCATTTCCTGGGGCGCCATGGGTGCCGGTGAGTTCTGCTGGCACGCGGCGCGCCAGTACGGCCTGGACCGCAAGCAGTTCAATCGCCCACTGGCCCAAACCCAGCTGTTCCAGAAGAAGCTGGCCGACATGCAAACCGAAATCACCTTGGGTCTGCAGGCCTCTCTGCGCGTTGGTCGCATCATGGATGAGAACAAGCAGTTCGACCCCACCATGATCTCCCTGGTGAAACGCAACAACTGCGGTAAGGCTCTGGATATCGCCCGCGTTTCCCGCGATATGCATGGCGGTAACGGTATCTCCGACGAGTTCCACGTGATCCGCCACGTGATGAACCTGGAAGCGGTGAACACCTATGAGGGCACCCATGACGTGCACGCCCTGATCCTTGGCCGTGCCCAGACCGGTCTACAGGCGTTCGTTTAACGCCTCATTGGGCGCTACTCGCGGCATCTGCCCGCGGGTAAGCGCCCTGCCCCCTCTGAGTAAACCTCTCTCCCTTTTAGCGAACGGCTAATGCTTGGCTTGTGTCTCTATCATCTTCACATTGATCACGCAGGAAGCAATCCCAATAAAAACCAATAGAGATGCCCCCCACTCCATCGCATCCATAGACTCTCCAAGCAGCACCCGGGAACCCATCAATCCAAATACCGGGATCAGCAGCCCAAAGGGAGCGACATAAGCGGCCGAGTAACGTCTAATCAAATCTCCCCACAAAACATAAGCGAGCAGAGTAAGGAATAAGCTCTGATATAGGATCGCGACCCAGGCTTGTGGCGAAGCCTCCAGTAAATCCTGAATGGGCCTTCGGGTTTCCAAGTGATAGGACAATACGAATAGAGGAATTGGCGGGACCAGTGATGCCCAGACCAACAGGTGGAACAAGTTAACCCCCCGCAACCTTTTCAAGGCCATATTAGCTGTGGCCCAAGCCATCCCCGAGCCCATCAAGAGTAAAAATCCTTTTTGAGTTGTAGCCCCTCCCCGACCTGCATCAAGGAAAAACAATGTAAAGCCAGCGGCCGCTATCAACAGGCCCACAAACTGTTGCCAACTTATTTTTTCCGCAAAAAAACAGAAACTGAGTATTAGGGTAAAAATCACTTGTGACTGCACCAACAGTGAGGCAATTCCCGCTTGTACATCGGCGCGCAAAGCCAAGTAAACCAGCCCTGTAGTGAGAAACTGCAGAAATACGCCGATCAGGACAACATTAAATACCGAGGTTTTCGGAAAAGGGAAAAACCACACAAACGGAACGGACGCCAAGGCATATCTCATAGCCGTGAGCATCAAAGGAGGAATATCATTGAGTGCCAACTTAACGATCGGATAGGCCATGCCAATAATAAATACACAAACCAGTGCTTTCAGAATGCTATGAATTGGCATGGTGAGTTTTTTTTCCTCCTCGGTTCCCTTCTCCCTTACCACCATCGATCCCTTTAAGTTAACAGCGCCCAATCAATACCGTTGGCAAGCCCGAAGAATTCTTAAAGGCCCAAATAACCCTTTTAAACGACACTGTTCAGGTATTCTTAAATTGCTCTAGCCTGAAAACATCTGGGTAGCGCTTTTTTCTCAAAGCGCCAAAGAGGTTTGCTCCTATCACCCGTCGTCATAATTAGTCCACCGATTGTACGGCCTCACACTTTTTTATGGCGGTTAAGTGGCCGACTCCCTTTGCGCAAATAGAAGTGCTATTCTCCCCTGCCCGCCAATCTCTGGATGTAACGATGATATGGATGAGCTGCTGCATTGGTTCGATTTGATCGGTATTGCAGTCTTTGCCTTTAGTGGTGTACTCGCTGCAGGCCACAAGCAAATGGATTTATTCGGCGCAGTAGTACTCGCCTGTGTCACCTCCACGGGAGGGGGCACCATTCGGGACATCATCCTCAATATTCCCGTATTTTGGCTGCAAGACACCTACTATTTGTGGATCGCTGTCACCACCGGTGTAGTCAGTTTTTACCTGATACGCTATTTACAAGTGCCCATGCGCCTACTGATGATAGCGGACGCCATCGGCCTCGCGGTATTTGTGGTGATCGGCACTCAGAAGGGATTAGAGCTGGGTTACTCCGCCACTATTGCCATCGTAATGGGAATGATGACCGGCACTTTCGGGGGGGTAATTCGCGATGTACTCTCCGGCGATATCCCACTGCTTCTGCGCCGGGAAATCTATGCAACCGCGGCACTCACTGGCGCCGCCGTACTGGTTGCCCTCGATGCCAGTGGCAAATTGCCGGGGGATTTGGTGGTTGCTTTAGCCGTGCTGGTTACCTTGACAATCCGCCTGGCGGCTCTGAGGTGGAACCTCTCCGCCCCCATTGCGCGATTCGGCAACCATTGAGCGGCATAACCCACAGAACCCAGAACTTTTTCTGCCCACAGGAAGACACTTAGTGCGAAATTTCCGCCCACTGACCGCTTGCATCATATTCATCGGCCTGCTGGTGAGCGCCTGTGATCGGACTGAGCAGGGGGCAGCCCCCGAAGTGAAAAAGCCCAGGAGCTATACCCACCTATACCCTAGGTCTTGCTGGTTTAAAACCGACGACAGTTGGCCCGCCACCCAGTGCTATATGATGGAAGTGCCGGAGGATTACGCCCATCCCACCAGGCGAAAAATCCGCTTCCCGGTGATTCGCTTTCGTGCCAATCATCCCGCAACAAACAAGGTACCGCTGCTACACCTTGGGGCCGGTGGCCCTGGCGCCAGCATGGGTCTGGAACCTGAAAACGCCAGCGACTGGTTGTGGTTGAACTACGCCGCGATGACCATTGAGGATGGACGCGATTTGATTGTGATCGATCCGCGCGGCACCGGCATGGCGCGACCGCGCCTCACCTGCAACGAGTTTATCGAGGACGCGCAGACGGCTTTCCAACGCAACCTCTCCCCGGAAGAGGAAGCGCGTGTTTTCGCTTTCAGTATGGAACGCTGCTACAGCCGTCTAAGCAAGGGCGCGGATATGGCGCAGTACAACAGCTCAGTGATTGCTCGGGATGTGGATGAACTGCGCAAGCTGTTGAAAATCGATAAGCTCGACCTCTACGGCGTATCCTACTCTTCCCGCTACGCCCTCACCTATGCGCGGGATTTCCCCGATTCAACCCGCGCCCTGGTGCTCAACAGCGCCGTCTTCCCGAATATCACCTATACCCAACAGCTTGCACAGGATTCACTGGCGGCTTACGAGCGCGGCCTCAAGCATTGTATTGAAGATACAAAATGCAACAGCCGCTACCCGGATCTGCGCCGGCGCCTGGAGAACCTGGTGCAAACCCTCGATGAGAAACCGCGCACTGTTTCTGCCAAGCACCGCTATTCGAATCAGCCCTACCCGTTTGTGCTCACAGGTCAACGCCTGCTAAGGGTGTTGTTCCAGGCTCTGTATAACGAGAATTTCTACAGTGAATTGCCAAAGCTAATTGAAGGACTGGAAAACAGTGGCGATGAGGGCCTGGAGCCCGCGCAAAAAGCCATTGGACACTTTATGGAGATCGTACTGGACCCCTACTTTGGCGACGCCGCCGGTGTCAGCCATTTCTGCTATGAGGAAGCGCCCTTTGTCGATTTCGACCAAGCCCGCGAAAGCGCTGAGGGCACGGGTATACTCGGCGGTGCTGTACGTTCAGACCTCAATCTTTTGCAGCTGCAATGCCGTATCTGGGCAATCCCCGCCGCGCCACTGCTGGAATCCCAGCCCATCGCCACTCCCGCGCCGGTTATGGTGTTACACGGTGGGCTCGATCCGGTTTTATCCGCAGAAGATGTGGACATGGCACGCAAAGCACTACCCAATCATCAATGGCTGCTATTTCCTCAATTGGCTCACGATATTATTTCTGCCAGCAGCTGCGCAGAAAAAGCGGCGGCGCGCTTTCTCGACAACCCGGAAAACGACCAGACAGAACCCACCAAAAACTGTCGTAAACAGGAGCTAGCCGACCAGATTCAGGAAGAGCAGGAGGAGCGGAAGGAACAGGAGGAGCAGAGCCAGGACGGTGAAGCAGAACCCCCTTCCACCGGCGTCCCAGCTACGGAGAGCGGGCCCTGAATCGCTCATATCATTGGATGACAGCAGGAATCAACGTGGACAGCATGTACAGCACATCCCTCATTGAGGTGGAAGAACTCAAAAAACAGATTGCCGGCGAGAAGGTGGTAATCCTTGACTGCCGCTATGACCTCACCGACAAGGAAAGCGGAGCCCAAGCCTATGCGGCCGGGCATATCCCCGGAGCCTATTACGCCAGCCTGCATCGGGATCTGTCCGCCCCCAAAGATCAGTTTGGCGGACGCCATCCCATGCCCAGCAGCGCCCAGTTCCAGCAATTCGCCCGCAAGTTGGGCATCAACACTGATACACGGGTGGTTGTCTACGACGATAATCGCCTGGGCTTTGCTGCGCGTGCCTGGTTCTTGTTTTTCTTTTTCGGCCATACAAATATCCAGGTTCTCAATGGAGGCCTGAGGGCATGGCTCGATGCCGGCCAGGCCTTAGAGAGCAGTGAGCCAGAAACCGCTGGGGAAGGTAATTTCAGTGCAGAACCAAAGAACAATCTGCTGGTGCACTACGAGGCAATTAAAGCCTCTCTGGACGAAGCGCCTTGGCAACTGGTAGACGCGCGAGATAAAGATCGCTTTGCCGGCAAACACGAACCCATAGATCCCATCGCTGGCCATATCCCCAGCGCTATTAACCAACCCTGGCCAGAAATGACTGACGATATAGGCAAAGTGAAGTCGCCTGCAGAGCTCCAAGCCATATGGGATTCCCACTCAGATGGGCGACCCATTCTGAATTACTGCGGCTCGGGAGTAACAGCTTGTGTAAACTACTTTGCTCAACAACTGGCCGGGCGCCGGGACTCCCTGCTCTACCCTGGGAGCTGGAGCGATTGGTGCGCACATCAACGACAAAGCGAATAAAAGACCAGGAAAAATTTAGACAGGGAGTATTGAGGGAGCAGTGATTACCGCCCCCGCGGGTCAGCCGAGCGGCTTAATCGTGCATGGGATTACGCAGTATCGGGCAAATGGCTTCTTTATTTTTCGCCATATACTGCTGGTGGTATTCCTCGGCGTAATAAAATGGCTGGGCCATGCTAATTTCGGTAGTCACCTCACCGCGCTGCTTCTCATTGAGAGCTGCTTGTATAGCCTCCCTGCTAGCTTCAGCTTCTCTCTTCTGTCCTTCATGAGTACAGAAAATACAGGAGCGGTACTGGGAGCCAATATCATTACCCTGGCGCATACCCTGGGTGGGGTCATGCATATCCCAAAAAGTTTTCAGTAACTCTGCATAACTGACCTTCTTCGGGTCAAATACCACCTTAACTACTTCGGCATGTCCTGTGCGGCCACTGCACACCTCATCGTAATTTGGGTTTTCTGTGGCGCCATCGGTGTAGCCCACCGCAGTGGCATAGACTCCATCAATTTCCCAAAAAAGTCGCTCCGCACCCCAGAAGCAGCCCATGCCAAAAAATGCGACCTCCATGTCCTCAGGAAATGGCTCCTGAATTGGATTGCCATTGACATAATGAACACCGGTGATTTCCATCGGCTGTGGTCGGCCGGGCAAAATCTGATCCGCGTCCGGAATCTGGAATTTGTCGTATTGCATACTGTTATCTCAAGTGCTGAAATTTTCTTCAAACAGGATAGCTACAAGCCACCAAACCGCCCAGAGTTTGGAAGGGCTTGAGGCGAGCCATGGTAACCTGACAATCCATGGGATCGGAAAGATATTTAAGCCCTGGGCACAAACTTAGCAAGTGCAGAATCCAAGGAGCCGCCATTGGCACGTTTAATTCTTCTACTACTTATCGTGATCGGCGTCTGGTATGCCTGGCAGAAAATCAAATCCAGCTCAAAGGGCGATAAACGCAAGCAAATTTTCTTTATCACCCTAATGGGAGCGGCGGCGGTTGTCGTGCTGTTGGCTATCAGTGGACGGCTACATTGGGTCGGCGCCACAGTTTTACTGATTCTGCCGGTACTGGGGCGCCTGCTCAATCAACTCACTCGCCTGATGCCCTGGCTGGCCCCCCTGTTTGAGCGTTACGCGCGCAACCGGCAAAATCCAAATCAACAGCAGGAACAGGAAACCCGGCAGGAGCATAAGACAACCCAGGCCGACCAGGAACCCCCACTAAGCGAGCATGAAGCACGGCGGATTTTGGGCGTCGGCGCCAACGCCGGGCGGGACGAAATTATCGGTGCCCACCGCAAGCTCATCCAAAAATTGCACCCTGATCGCGGTGGCAACGACTACCTGGCCTCACGGGTGAATGCCGCCAAGGAGCTGCTGCTTCGCACGCTCTAAGCGCATCACCTTTGATCAAAGCAGTATGTTATTCAGGCACTCGACAGAGGAGGTGAATATAACGTGCCATCTGACGATAGGGGTCAGTTTGAGAATACTCGAGTTCTTTTTGTACGATTGCCGCGGCGGGCAGTTTGTCGCGTATAGAGGGGGTCATAAAATCATGGAAGCAACGGATACCGCTATGACAGGTCACTTCAAAACCCGCCTCTTGCAGCCAACCACTCACCCACTCCAGTAGCAGTGGGTTTTGCGGTGTCAGGCTACCGGGGTGCCCACCCCAGTAATCTTCATCGATGTTACGTTCCAACTGACGAAAGCTGCCGCGCTGCAACAAGCGAAACTCCAGTGCACGCCGATTGTAAAACGTAAGAGACAGGTAGCCACCTGGTTTAAGCAAACGGTGCAGCTGCTGCAAGGCCAGGCGCGGCTCCTCCAGCCACTCAAGCACCGCGTGACAGATTACCAAGTCCGCTCCCTGCAGTGCTTTCATCTGTGCCAGCGCCTGTAGGGGTTTATGCAAAAGGGTTACCCGCTTTTGCAAATGTCTTGCCTCCACCTCTACTGCGGCATGCTCCAGCATTTGCGCCGAAATATCTGCCAGATATACCCGGTGCCCCGCCGCCGCCAAGTCCATAGCAAAGTGCCCCTGGCCACCACCGGCATCCACAATTTTCAAAGTGCGCGATTCCCGGCTGACGATCGCAGCCAGATCACGATTCAACACCGCCAGGCGGATATCACCCTTGAGTCCACCGTAAATTCGATCGCGAAATCGATGTGCCAGGTCGTCAAAATTTCTATCGTTGTAACGCGCATCACTCATGGGGCACCACCATCCTCAACTTCGGTAGCGCGGCGCTCGTTTTCCGCGATTTTATTTCGCAGCGCCACTTCCATATCTACCCCCTGCACTTCCGCCAACTTACACAGATACATCTGGACATCCGCCAGCTCTGCAGCAACCTCTTCAGCATGTTCACTCTGCATCAGCGAGTGGATTTCACCGTCTTCACGCCATTGAAAATGCCGATTAAGCTCGGCCACTTCTACCGAGAGCGCCATTGCCAGGTTCTTTGCGGTATGCAACTGCTGCCAGCCCTGCAGTTTGGCCACTTTGTCAAAGGCCACCAGAATTTCACTATTTTTCACTAAACTTCTTCCTCTGCTGGCGCTCTAGGCCACCTTCCCGTGCCGCCAAAATCGAATTGAGTGCGCGGGACATAAACTCCCGCCGGTACAAAACACAAACCACAAAAAGGTAACCGGCGATAAACAGCAGCGGATGGATAAACCAACCCAGTACCGACATGGAAAAGTAATAGGAACGCAGGCCGTAGTTGTAACTATGCCCGGCGTGATCGATCACTTTAGCGATACTGATAGCAAAGCGGCGGCGCTCGGCCTCGGACAACTCACCCGCTTCCGGCGGAGGCGCAGCCCCAATCAGCACATTGGCAAAGGAGTACTGGCGCAAAGACCAGGTAAAATTGAAAAAGGCGAAAATAAAAATCAGGATAAGCAGCATCACCTTGATTTCAAACTGCTCAACCGAGGTGGGCTCGGCGAATGGCAAACTGGTGAGTACTTCAATAGCCGCTTTGTTCGCGGTTAGCGCCGTTACCAAGCCCGCCAAAATCAGGATGCTGGTGGAAGCAAAAAAACCAATCACCCGCTCCAGGTTACTGAGGATCGCGGTATCCGCCATACGCATATCTCTATCGAGCATGCGCAGCATCCACTCCACTCGGTACCACTGTAATGAAGATGTGAGACACCAAGTCTCTTTGGCTTTCTTACGCGCGAATATGGTGTAACCCACCCATGTGATAAAAAAGCCAGTGACGCTGGCAATATCCAACCAGGACAACCTCTATCTCCCTGTTCGTCTACATTTATGCCGGGGCTTCAGTAGGTGAAGTCTTCGCCTTGCTGACATCCTTGTCAACACTGTCTTTCCGGTGTGTGCAAGCGGTAGAATAGCGCCCTTTCGCCGGCGGCAGAGGCCGGCCAGAAAATTTCCTATAACTCCAGGGAGCTGTCTTTTGAACAACTCACATCCTGCATTTGAACTGGTTACCAGCGCAGAAATCGATTCCCTCGGCGTACGTGTCGAGGAATACCGCCACACCACCACCGGTGCCCAACACCTGCACATTGCCGCAGACAATGCGGAAAATGTTTTCCTGGTGGCACTGCGCACTGTGCCCCACGATTCCACTGGTGTGGCCCATATCCTCGAGCACACCGCACTGTGTGGCAGTGACAAATACCCGGTGCGCGACCCTTTCTTTATGATGATTCGGCGTTCACTCAACACCTTTATGAATGCCTTCACCAGTTCGGACTGGACCGCCTACCCCTTCGCCAGCCAGAACCGCAAGGATTTCAATAACCTTCTCGATGTTTACCTGGATGCGGTATTTTTCGCCACATTGGACCCGCTGGATTTTGCCCAGGAAGGACACCGCCTGGAATTTGCCGAAACCGAAAATACCAGCAGTGAGCTGGTATACAAAGGCGTAGTGTTCAATGAGATGAAAGGCGCCATGAGCTCGGTCAGCTCGCAGCTTTGGCACACCCTGAGCAAATACCTGTTCCCCACCACGACTTACCACTTCAACTCCGGTGGCGAACCCACAGATATTCCCAAACTCAGCTACCAAGAGTTAGTGGATTTCTACCGCAGTCACTACCACCCCAGCAACGCAATCTTTATGACCTTCGGCGATATTCCCGCCGCAGAACACCAGGCTGCTTTTGAAGAAAAAGCGCTGCACAAATTTGAGAAGCTGGACAAGACAATCGAGGTGGGCCGCGAAGATCGCTACTACGCTCCACTCAAGGTGGAAGAGCACTACCCGCTTACCGGCGAGCCTCTGGAAGGAAAAACCCATATTGTTTTGAGCTGGTTGTTGGGTGACGTTACCGATCTCGAAGAAGCCCTCACGGCACACCTGCTCGCCGGTGTGCTGCTGGATAACAGCGCCTCCCCGCTGATGAAGTTATTAGAGACCACCGATCTCGGCACCTCCCCCTCCCCTCTGGTGGGACTGGACGATTCCCAGCGGGAGTTGGTGTTTGTCTGCGGCATTGAAGGCAGCGAGCGCGAGCGCGCCGACGAGCTGGAAAAACAAGTGCTCGCCGTACTGGAAGAAGTCGCCGAGAAAGGCATTCCCTACGAGCAGGTGGCCGCCAGCCTGCATCAGTTAGAACTTCAACAGCGCGAGATTGGTGGCGACGGCTACCCCTACGGGCTGCAGCTGATCCTCACCGCACTCACCGGCGCCACCCACCGCGGCGATGCGGTTGGCCTGTTGAATATCGACGCCACCCTGGAAAAATTGCGCGAACAGATCAAGGACCCGATGTTTATCGCCAATAAAGCGCGTGAGCTGCTGCTGGAAAACCAGCACCGCGTGCGCCTGGTAATGAGCCCGGATGACAAACTGGCCGAGCGCAAAGAGCAGGCAGAAAAGGAGCAGTTAGCGCAGATCAAGGCGCGCCTCAACGAGCAGGAAAAAGCGCAGATTATTGAAACCGCCAAGGCCCTGGCGGATCGCCAAAACCGCGAGGATGATGCCTCCATCCTGCCCAAAGTAGGTGTAGAGGATATTCCCGCGGAAATGCCCGATGTCGAAGGCGAAACCACTGAGATCGGAGAACAAAAGCTTACCCGCTACAGCGCCGGCACCAACGGTCTGGTTTACCAGCAGATGGTTTGCGCCCTGCCGGAATTCAGCGAGGAGGAAAAAGCTCTACTGCCGTACTACTGCCAGGTGCTGAGTGAGGTTGGCCTCGCCGATAAAGACTACCTGGAAGTTCAGCAGTGGCAGACCCGCGTAGCCGGTGCCCTGCATGGTTTTACCAGCAGCCGCACCGCCATCGACAACCTGGATCATCTGTCTGGCCACTTTATTCTTTCCGGCAAGGCACTCTCTCGGAACCAGGGCGAGCTCACTGAGCTGATGCAGGCTACCATGGCACAGGTGCGTTTCGATGAGCACGCCCGCATCAAAGAGCTGTTGCTTCAAACCTTGGCGCGCCGTGAACAGGGCGTTGTCGGCAACGGTCACGCCCTCGCCATGGCGGCAGCGAGTGCCGGCTACAATCGAGCAGCATGGGAAAGCCACGCCAGCGGCGGCCTGCTCGGCCTACGCAACCTGAGAACCCTAGTAAAAGGGCTCGACGAGAAAGATGGCCTGCAAAAGCTATCCGCACATTTCCAGGCGATCCACGACAAAATTCTCGCCGCCCCACGCCAGTTCCTATTGATCGGCGAAGAGGAAAAACTGGCAGATTTCAGCCAGGCGCTGGCACCCCTCGCTTCTACACCCAGCACGACTGCGGCCAACCCGGACGCGCCCTTTGAGCGCAAACAGATACAGGAACTCTGGGTCGCCAATAGCCAGGTAAATTTCTGCTCCAAGGCCTACGCCACCGTACCCATGTCGCACCCAGACGCCGCGTCGCTCTCCGTGCTGAGCGGTTTCCTGCGTAACGGCTTCCTGCATCGCACTATCCGCGAACAGGGCGGCGCTTACGGCGGCGGTGCCGGACACGACAGCAATATCGGGGTATTCCGCTTCTACTCCTACCGAGACCCGCGCATGGGCGAAACCCTGGAGGACTTCGATGCCTCTCTACAGTGGCTGGCCGAAGGTAAGCACAAAGAAGAGCAAGTGGAGGAAGCGATCCTTGGTGTGATTGGCGGCCTGGATAAACCCGGCTCCCCCGCCGGTGAGGCCAAAAAGAATTTCCACTCCGGCCTCTATGGGCGCACCCACGAAGTACGCCAGCAGTTCCGCAAGCGGGTAACCGAAGTTACCCTGCAAGACCTGCAGCGCGTTGGTGCAACCTACCTGGAGCCGTCCAAGGCCAGCACCGCTATTGTCACCGGTCCTCAGGGCAGTGAAGCGGCAGCCAAGCTCAACCTGCAAGAAGAAAAACTCTAATCGAGCCTTGCCCCGGCAGCGGTATCTGCCGGGGCGCCGGTTTTTCCCATTTGCAGACAATATGTACTCGGCGGTAATGATTTCTCTCGGATCGTTGCCGTGATCCCTAAGCGATGTCCTGATGAGCAAACAAGATAATATCTACGCAAGCCCACTGGGCCAGGTGGCCGGTTTTGAATTTGATCGGCAGGTGGTGCAAGTCTTCCCGGACATGATCAAGCGCTCCGTGCCCGGCTACACCACCATCGTGGCCATGATCGGTACCCTCGCAGAACGCTATGCCCAGGCCGGCAGCCGTTGCTATGACCTGGGCAGCTCACTGTGTGCCGCAACCCTGGCCATGCGCCACCGCATTCCTGCGGCAGACTGCGAAATCATTGCCATAGATAATTCCGAAGCGATGGTAGCCCAGGCACGCACCGTACTCGAAGCGGACAGCGGCGAAGTGCCCGTGCAACTCATCTGCGACAACCTGCAAAACGTGGCGATCGAAAACGCCTCTGTTGTGGTGCTGAACTTCACCCTGCAATTTATTCCCGTCGAGGAGCGCGAGGAAATCTTGCGCAAAATCCACCTGGGGCTACGCCCCGGTGGCATCCTGATTATTTCCGAGAAGGTGGATTTCGCCGATAAAGCCCACAATGAACTGATGATTGAGTTACATCACTCTTTCAAGGCCGCCAATGGCTACAGCGCGCTTGAAATTGCACAAAAGCGTTCGGCTTTAGAAAACGTATTGATTCCTGAGACTCTGGACACCCACCGCACGCGCCTGAAGACAGTCGGCTTCACCAGCGTGGATGTCTGGTTCCAGTGTTTTAACTTTGCTTCCCTGATTGCCATCAAAGGCAGCCCCGATAAGTAAGTACCCGTGATTGACTACACCCAACTCTACCAAGGCCTGCAACATATCCCGGAACTGCGTGGCTGGCTGGCCCAGCTGCCTCAACAAATAGCTGAGAATCTCAGCCCGCATCGCTGGGGCGACCTGCCCGACTGGCGCGCGGCTGTAGAAGCCTTACCGGATATCGACCCTTCCAGTATCGAGCTCGGCAATAGTGTGCGCATCGGCAAAGCCAGTGATGCCTCGCCGGAGCAATTGCAACTACTGGAACAGGAACTGAGAAAACTGCACCCCTGGCGCAAAGGCCCCTGGGAGGTTTTCGGCCTGCCTATCGATACCGAATGGCGCTCCGACTGGAAATGGGACCGGGTGCTGCCACACCTGGCACCTATGGAAAACAGGCTGGTGCTGGATGTGGGTTGCGGCAACGGTTATCACTGCTGGCGCTCCCTTGGTGCCGGCGCCAGGCGGGTGATCGGCATCGACCCCTCAGCTAAATTCGTCGCGCAGTTTTACGCCTTGAAAAAATATCTCGGCGAGGACCAGCCAGCAGACCTGCTGCCACTCGGCATCGAGGCCCTGCCCGCAAATCTGCGCGCCTTCGATACCACCTTCTCCATGGGCGTACTCTACCACCGCCGCTCGCCAATGGATCACCTGCGCGAGCTGCGTGAGACCCTGCGCCCCGGAGGCCAGCTAGTGCTGGAGACCCTGGTGATTGATGGTGGGCTCGGGGATTGCCTGGTGCCGGAAGATCGCTACGCCAAAATGCGTAATGTGTGGTTCTTCCCCAGCTGTGCCACATTGGAAAGTTGGCTGCGCAAATGCGGTTTTTGCAACCCCAGGACAGTAGACTTGAATACCACCACCCTGGAGGAGCAGCGGCGAACCGACTGGATGCATTTTGAATCCCTGGCCGACTTTCTCGATCCGCAATCGCCGGACAAAACCGTAGAAGGTCACCCCGCGCCCAAACGCGCTGTTTTGGTCGCGGAAGCGCCGTAGCTTGTATCACAGCCGGTGATAGGGAACTCATAAATTCCGCAAAACCCGCAACAAATAGAATTTTGTACGGAATAGCAGCTGCCATCTTGATTGTTGCGCCTTGTAGGGCAAAGTGCGCCCCTAAATGGTGCAACTATATCCTTAAGGGAGGGCCGCAACTGTGTGCGGTCCAGCGCAGAGAATTTATATGAGTATTAGCGTATTTGAACTGTTCAAGATTGGTGTCGGCCCCTCAAGCTCCCATACAGTGGGCCCAATGGTCGCCGCACGCCAGTTTGTTCAGGACCTGCGCGACCGCGAGCAGCTCGCAAAAACCGACCGCGTACAAATACACCTTTATGGCTCCCTGGCCCTGACCGGTGTCGGCCACGGCACCGATATGGCAGTATTGATGGGACTGCTGGGCCACTCCCCCGATACCATCGACGTCGATAGCATCGACGAGAAAATGGACGTCATCCACAGCGAACAAGCGCTGACCCTCAATGGTGACCATAAAATAGAGTTTGTTCGCGATCGGGACCTACTCTTCCATATGGAAGAATTTCTTCCCCAACACTCCAACGGTATGACCTGCCAGGCCTATTGCGGGGAGGAACTGCTGTTCGAGCGCAGTTATTTTTCCATCGGCGGTGGCTTTGTTCTCTCAGAGGAAGACTTCGCCCACAAGGAGGAGATTGCCACCCTGCTCCCCTATGATTTCAGCAGCGCCGAACAGCTGATGAAGATTTGCGACCGGCACGGCTGGACCATCGCCGAACTGGCGATGGAAAACGAAAAAGCATTTCGCAGCGAGCAGGAAGTCAAAGACCGGCTGTGGAATATCTGGAAAGTCATGGAAGCCTCCATCAAGCGGGGCTGCCAGCAAAAAGGTATTCTGCCCGGCGGCCTGAAAGTACGTCGCCGTGCCGCCGAGCTCTACCGCGAGTTGAGTAAACAAACCGCTGAGGAGCGCAATCGCGGCCTCGCCATCCTCGACTGGGTGAGCCTGTTCGCCCTCGCCGTTAACGAAGAGAATGCCGCGCGCGGCCGCATTGTTACCGCCCCCACCAACGGTGCCGCCGGTGTTATTCCCGCGGTTATCGCCTATTACGTGGAGTTTGTACACGACCCAGAAGTACACGGCGAACTCAAAGATCAGGTAGTAAAATTCCTGCTCACCGCCGGCGCCATCGGCATGCTGTTTAAGAAAAATGCCTCTATCTCCGCCGCCGAAGTGGGCTGCCAGGGCGAGATCGGCGTTGCCTGCTCCATGGCCTCCGCGGGCCTGGCCGCCGTGGAAGGCGGCAGCAACCAGCAAATCGAGAATGCCGCCGAGATCGGAATGGAACACAACCTGGGCCTCACCTGCGATCCTATAGGTGGTCTGGTGCAAGTCCCCTGTATCGAGCGCAATACCATGGGCGCAGTAAAAGCCATCAACGGCGCACGCCTGGCCCTACGCGGTGACGGCGCCCATATCGTACCGTTGGATAGCGTGATCGAAACCATGCGCCAGACTGGTATCGATATGCAGAGTAAATATAAAGAAACCTCTCTGGGTGGACTGGCGGTGAACGCCGTTAACTGCTGATGGGTTTTATTGCTGGGGCTAGATATGGCCCCGGCTGGCTTTCCTATCCTTGTAACCTACTTTTATTGATGAATTTTGTTTGCATCGAACTTTTTAATGCTCTCATCTGAACAAATCCAAGCAATCCATACCTAATCAACATTGCACTTACTGCTCCTCATAAGAAAGGGGTAGCAAGTAATTAATATACGCACTTCCTCTCTCACTCCCGCAGATGACTGTTAATTATTTTAGAACCGCCACCTTTATCGACTACAGAAATTATATTTCGGCCGCTTGAACAGTTGAATTCTAAATTGTGGGCAACAGCCAAAAGCATTATGTATCCAATTGGAAGAGAAATAAATAAATGAATAAATATCAATGCCTTATTCTACCACCAGTTTTCAAGCTAACGCACTTACACTTAGGAAAGTCAAAAAAAGAATAGGTAGTGATCATGATGATGTCATCGCAGATAATGACCGACCAAATCTTATATGCAAGTAACAGAATTTAAGCACCAACAAAGGGGCCCAGGTAAATAAAGATATCACCAGAATGTCAGAAGAAGGTCGAACTTGAGCTGACATCTTCACCTTTTTGAATGGAGCCCTGTCAACCCAAGCTTAAATTTCACTCATTAATCCAGCAAGATTTAGGCACATGCGTGCGAAATTTTTGCTCTCAAATTTTCCAAGAAATAATTTTTTAGCTTTAACTTATAACATTCTAAATACAGTCTCAATTTTCACACCATTTAAATAATTAAACTATTCACCCAGAAAAAGGGAAATAGCGAGCGACGTTGGCAAAAAACTGATCTAATGGTATGTATTTATCGAAGCCGTAGTTAGCTTCTTTTTTCGTAGGAAAAATCCAATCACCCTCAATACATTGCTGAACATCATATTGTGAGGCAAGAGAAACGATATAACGCTGATCTGGATCGCTTGATTCTCCATACGTCCAGCTCAAAAAAGTACGATTGCCACTATCGGCCAAATGTGGATAATCATCCGATCCTGTACACCAACCTACGAGGTCCGTCAAAGGGATATATCCAACTATTGGATTGAGATTCACATCTAAATCTACCCAATTGTAAACATCCAAATGTCTCGCATGACGCCAGTAAACAACGTCGTAAATAACAGTTTCACCCTTTTTTATTGTGACAACAAGATGGATATTTGATGCCTGACCGGGATCATCACCAGAAAACCAATGAGGCTTAGTCATCATATAACTCGCCTGAATGCATCACTATTTTCATAAACCTCAATAATGCCTTTCAATTTGAGTCTTTCGGTATGGGAAAACCTACTGTGCCCATCTAGCCAAAAATCCAGAATAGCGAGGCATTATCTTTTAGGGAGTATTGGTAGTAGATTAAAAAACAGTCACTTGTCCAGCGTTCTTGGTAATCTCTTAGGTGACGCTTAGAAGTAAGTTCATTGAATGTATATTTTTGACCACTCGTGTTGCCAGCCTGTAAATCTGTATCAATCAAATGTATATAACTACAAGTTCCAGCTCTATCCCTTGGATAATCAATAACTAAAATCTCAACTGTAGGCCTATCAAATGCTACATCGCGACCAAATTAACACTTGGCATTAAGGTATTCTATTTCACCAAATCCATTAAATTCCAGGTCACCCTTTATATAATTTGCGAAATCCTCAATCAGCGCACTAAACCTAGGGTTATTTTGCAGCTACAAGTCAAAGACACTTGACCACAACAAAGAAGGATTTTCATTCAATAGACTTCACATAGTTCATCATTAGGTCCAACGATAGTACGGTCTGCAAGCATTCTTGACAAATGAGATATCATTATTTAGAGATTAATTTATCTCACCTCTAAGAAAGGGTTGTACATGTATCCAAACTTACCTTCCCTCAATTCCTTAAAGGTTTTTGATGCAGCTGCAAGACTCGCTAGCCTTTCGGAGCCCCAAATTAAGAATTCTGCTGATTGGAGCACCCAATAATTTAGGCCTCTGGCGATAAGGCCAACTCAACCTGAAAACTCTTTCTAAGCTGCTTAAGAAAGATCGCCGGAGCCAGCCTGTATAAAAAAGATCCAATTAGACTTAAATCTTTCGGAAACCAGCGCTCCCTACCCTGCTCCCAAGCCACTACAATTTCATTGGCCATCCACTCAGGGCTACGCACTACTCCCACTGTACTCCTTTGGTGTTTAGCTCTCCCGCCGTCGCCGGCTAAAGCATTTTGCTCAATTGTTGTGGCCAGGAAGCTCGGGTAAACCATTAATACGCTAACCCCCTCGTTCCTCACCTCTTCACGAAACACCTCAAAATACTGGTGCAGCGCACTTTTGGCTGCGCAATAGCCCGCACGTCCCAAAACCGGCATCCACCCAGCCATTGAACTGATATTTACCACACAGCCAGAGGCCGCTTTCAGCTCTGCAAGCAAGCCCTGAGTAAGTTCTACCGGTGCATGGTAATTGACCGCCATCACCTTGTGGATTACCCAGCTAGACGTTTGTGTTGAGAGGCTTCGGTGGGTAATACCAGCGTTGTTTATTAGCAGATCAACTCTTGGATACTCATTCCGTAAGGTTTGAACCAATTCCGCCAATGCCAAGCTATTGGCTAGATCAACGGTATATGTTCTGGCTCAAATACCGCGCCCTCTGAGTTGTATCTCTCTTTGACGGAGTTTTTCAGTGGAAACATCCACCAGAAGAAATTTCGCAGTGTATTTTCTTGATAGACATTCGGTAATCGCCCAGCCCAGGCCTCCGGCAGCACCGGTTATCACAAAGGTTTTCTGTGATTTATCTGCTTTAATAGTAGCCATCTAGCTCTCCCCCACTGACAGTGGTAGTTTGCTGGAGGGCGGTCTTATTCCGAGTGCTTTTTCTGCAAACAAATAAAAGACTTCCTTGGATGACTTCTCTGGAATAAATCCCAATTCTTCTTTCAATAAGCGGTTATCCAGAACCGGCCTGTATTGCAAAAAGGCCACATGATCTGGGTGGGTATCCGTTAGATGGAGACTATAACCTAACCGAAGTACCCCTTTTAGCATCCAGACTGGTGGCCTTATCAGTGGCTTGGACAGAATCTGTGCTATTTCCTTTGGGGTAAGACTGCCATCACCGGCTAAATTGAATCTGCCGTAAGCCCCAGTGCTCACGCCAAGGGCTAACGCACGAATCACATCCTGGTCCCAGATAAAGACAAAAGGTGAATTATGACCACCCGGGTCCAAAAGTACTTTTCGTTTAAACAGTGCGCTGATTTTGTTATTAGTTTTTTCGCCCAATATAGAGGAAACGCGAAATACCAGCTGCTTAAGATAAGGGTACCGTTCGCGATATTCAGCCAACAGCTCCTCAATTTTGCGCTTGTTATTGGAATAACCAAATTCAGGATTACCGCGCAGAGGATGGTGCTCTTCGAGTTTTGGTGGGTTATCGGGATAATAACCATAGGCGGCGCCACTGCTTGCCACAGTAATATGCTCAACTCCTGCGTAGAGACAGGCTTCGAGTACATTTCTTGTACCCCTTACATCGACACGATACTCAGCAGTATGATCGCGCCCTGCGACCATTACCGATGCTAAGTGAATCACATGAGTAATAGATTCCGCCTGCATTATTTTCCCAAGGTCCTTATCACAGATATCCTTAACAAGGATTGGAAAGCTTGCGGTTTTCGTGTGAATATCGATCCCAGTTACGGATAAGGTCTTGCTCAAATACTCACCAAGTTGGTTTCCGATATAACCAGCCGCACCTGTAATCAAAACCCGCAGTTTCATTCTAAAGACCCTTTCAAGAAGTTGCTTGTATTCCGTCAGCCTGATAGGTCAAGGCTCGAGGTGACAGGTCTTTTAGTAGGTCGGCTTTATGCTTTTGAATAACCTTTACATAAGAGTCTTTGTGTACGTAATACGCCATGCGCTCGAGGTCAAGATATCGCATGCCGCCGTCTATACGTTTTGCCGATTTCTGCTGAATAACCTTCCTGAAACGATTGGCAGATGGCGCTCCAGCCATTAACTGGTGAATATAAAGGGCTACAAGCTCCGCTTGCATATTGCGCCCCTCCCACCCCAAACCAGCCGCCTCGATCATGCCCATCATAAAAAGGTTGTCTGATTTCGGGGGGAATATGTTCAGGTACAGGCTCGGCGCATAGCCGTTCCAATTTAACTCTGCTTTATCTACGAATGGATAGTGCAGCTTATATCCAGTGGCCTGCACGATCAGGTCATACTCTTCACATTCCCCATCTGAAAAATGCACTTTATGCCCATCGACCGATTGAATCGCTGGCCTTGGGTTAATATCCCCATGGCCAATGTGGTGCAACAATAAAGAATTTACTACTGGATGGGATTCAAAAAGTCGATATTCGGGCTCAGGCAACCCGTATTGAGATGGACTCCCTAATGAGAGCCGAATCAGAGTCTTAGTTAGGCGTCGCTTGAAGGATAGAGGTAACTTGATTTTGCCACCCAGCTGATCAATAGGTCGACCAGAAATATACTTGGGCAGGAAGTGATATCCACGGCGCAGACTGATATCGACACTTCTCGCCCGGTGTACCGCATCCACGGCAATATCTGCTCCGCTATTGCCACAACCAATCAAAAGGACTCTTTTTCCGGCAAAGATCTCCGGGGACCGGTACTGAGCGGAATGTATTAATTCCCCTGTAAATTGGCCTGGTAATTCCGGTTGATTAGGATAATGTAATGTACCACTGGCAATTAGTAAGCCACTAAACTCCCGTGTTTTTTCCTGCCAATTCCGGCGGGTAGTTACTAGCCAGCCATCTCCGCTACGCACACATTGCACAACTTCCGTTTCGAACTCATAGTGGCCGTAAAGACCAAATTCTCTTGCATAGGACCGAAAATACTCACCCATGTCTCGATGACTTGGATATTCAGCGACACTCTCATCCATCGGGAAGTCGGTAAACTCGGTCATCCTTTTAGAGGAGATGAGATGTGCCGATTCATACATGGTGCTAGTTAGGCTATCGATATCCCATAGCCCGCCCACATCGCTATGTACTTCAAAACCGATACAGGGGATACCAATCTTAAGTAGATTTCTTACTGTACAAAGGCCCATAGGGCCAGCACCTATAACCGCGTAAGGTTTCATGGCACTCCCTTTTTCCATAGCCATTCAATTCGAAGCTAAGACAGAAGCAATATACCGTGACAAATCAAACGCAGATTGTCATTATCGGGCAGAAACTGGTTAATTTGGGACATCCTTAATGGATTTTACCGACTCCAGAAGTGTGAATCTCAGCTACTCAAAGGCTTTACTGGAAGCCTTGGCCAGCTTGGGCCTGCCCATTCCAAAGAGCGCAAGCAAAGTGCTGTCTCAAATAAGTCGGCAAGAACGCGTCCCAATTTACCAACAAGAACAACTTTGGAAGGCGATCATCGACAGCTATCCCGAACCGCTGTTGGGAATAAAACTAGGGCTCGCCATGCAAGCCAACCACATTGGACTGGTCGGCCACTTGCTAATGACCCAGAAAGATCTCCAGGCAACAATAGATCAGTTGATTAGCTACCACCCGCTGCTGGGAGAAGGCGGTTACTTTGAGGTGCACCGCGATACATTTTCCGTAAGCCTCTGCTATCATCCAAACTTTCTCAACTTTGCACAAACTCGCGTAGAAACGATACTTGCTGCCTGTATCGCTCAAACCCAGACTTTAACTGGTGGGAAGTTTCAGGGCTGCAAATTGCTTCTCTCATACCCTGCTCCCAGCCTTGCTATCCAACAGCAGTATCAGAAACTCCTGGCAATACCGGTGCAGTTCAATACTAAAGTTTCGGCAATCCAATTCCCTGTTAAAGACTTGGCAATTCCTCTGATTGCGGCAGATAAAGACGTTGTAAGCTGTTTAAAACCGAAAGCTGATGCCCTTTTGCAAGGGCTCGAGAAAAAAGGCTTTCACAGGAAAGTCACGCTGTTACTTCAACAAACCCCCCACTTAACACGAGAGCAAGTTGCCAAGCATCTCTGCCTTAGTACTAGGCATTTAGGACGCAAATTGCAAGATGAACACACCAATTTTCGCACAATCCAAGAAGAAGTGCGTAGTTACTATGCAAGGCAGTGGTTGACTCAAGGCGAAAAGTCCAATGCTGATATCGCCATTGCGCTAGGATACTCTGATGAAAGTGCATTTGGTAAGGCATTTAAACGCTGGGAGGGTATCTCTCCAAGCTTATTTGATAGGCGCCGGAAAAAAACTTTAAATAGCCACCTAAGCTAACAACGATTCGTTAATATTGTTCAGTTAACTTCTTTTTATTAATCAACTCAAAATTTCATACAATCATTAATTGCATAGCAATCTCATAATTTTTATTTGGAGAGCCCGAATCTTTAATAAAATTAAAAATGGACACCGGTATATGGTTGAACCAATAGATCTTAAATCAAAAAATATTCTAATAGCAAAAAATCGAGCATGACTCAATGAGCGTTACGCCGGACATTTGACAAAACTACAATCTCCCACTATATGGCTCACAGGTTAAAATTTTGATATCGATTACTTGGCGTATGCGAGCACATTTCATCACACTAGATTTCAACTCTAAAAACAGGTAAATATTTAACCCGGACTCCATGCAACCACCACCTTAAGAAAGGTTATTTATTCTAACCAGCACACTGATTACCTTGGATTATTTATAACTCAGCCAAAAAAAATCCAAGAATCAGGAATCTCTAAAAAATTCATAATATAAGCAAATTAAGCAACCCAAAACCAAGGAAGAACTATGAGCCTTATCAAAAAAACCCTAAGCTCCATGGCAATAGCCATGCTCGTTTCATCGGTAGCAATAGCCGAGGAAAAACCCAGCCAGAAGAACTCGGCTATGAATGATATATGGCTGGATGGAAAAGCAGAGACTGTGCTCCTACTAAACAAAAATTTAAACAGCTTTACTATTGACACCAAAGTTAACAATGGCATTGTGACCCTATCGGGTGAGGTAGATAGCGAAATTGACAAGCGCCTGGCTGGGGAATTGGTTTCAGGGATAAAAGGTGTCAAGAACGTCAAAAACGAACTCACCGTTACCAACAAAAAGAGTATTAGTGACACCATCTCTAGTGAGTATACAGACGCCAAGATAGCAACCGTCGTTAAAACCCGGCTATTGCTTGATCAGGAGATCCCCGGAACCAAAATTGACGTCTCAGCCCAAGGTGGAACTATCACCTTGAAAGGGTCAGTAAAATCCAGCGCCCAGAAAGATCTCGCTCAAGCGATTGCGGAAAATACTGAAGATGTAAAGAAAGTTGTGAATAATCTGACCGTTGTTAAGTAGTAGATTCATATGGGGCTATTATGGCCCCTTTTTCCTGAACCACTATTTACCCGATTGCTGGTTACCTGAACTATTATTGATGACACCAAAGGTAGCACTCGTCAAAACTCTTTAACCTAGCCCCTTTTCTACCCGGATATAAACTCTCAAACTCCGAGCATCTCCTAGCGACTGCAGGGAGCGCTACCATGAAGGGCATATTATTGCACCAACAGTATCCTTAAACCTTCCAATCCGACACCTAGTATAGTGCCCGCCAAAGCTCAAATAAAATTCCTAATATCGATCCATTGGAGATATAGAGCTTATTGTTCAATTTCTATAATTGCGAGTTTACAGCGTTGTGGCGTAGTGGAATCATAACGATCCACCCACACATTAATCCTCTTTTCAGATAATTGTGCAGCAGTCACTAAAGACATAACCATTTTCTTGACATCCGAATCTACTGACGCGTCCAAACCGATTTTGTTGCCATAGCAGTTAGCCGAATCAGGCATACTATAAATCGAACCCCCCCCACTGGATGACACCCGAACCCAGGGGGCGCCATCAGAAGCAAAAGGCCCTTCTGATGCCGACACAGATATGCTTAAAAAAAACAACCCAGAAACCAAAAGTTCATTTAACCTTTTCATTTACACCTCTTGATAGAAGAATATCCGCAGAGAGTGAAGCAGATAACTTTGTATTTAATGACTGCGAAAACAAGGATGGATCGACCCTAAAAAATAGCACCTTTTCTTGGGACATTTTTATTGGCACTTTTCATATAATGTCTAAATTTACATTGTTACAAACCTATCAGCTATAGCAGGATCACTGATCAATTTCGATGAAGACCAGATTACAACGTTGCGGTATTGTTGAGTCATAGCGATCTATCCAAACATTAATCTTCTTCCCAGACATTTGTGCAGCAGTCACTAAAGAAAATGCCATCTCCATCATATCTGGATCTTCCGAATTGCTCACATTGATTTTATTCTGATAACAATTAACCGGATCAGGCATACGATAAATTGTCATACTTCCACTGGATGATAACCGTACCCAAGGGGCACCATCAGAAGTAAAAGGACCTTCAGACGCCGACACAGAACCACTCAACAAAAGCACCCAGAAAAACAAACGCCTTTTTAACTTACTCATTTTAAATACCCTAAAGGAACCAATAGAAGCCAATACTAATTATTACATCTAAATCAACATATCGTGAAAAGGAGAGTACAGATAGTAAGCATTTTTATAGACGCCCGACTCACCACAAAAGCTACTCACCCATATAAATAAGAGTTCATTTAAGGGGCACTTTGCAACATCTTCATTCTTGGCCTGAAAATAGCGCCAATATCTTAATTTTCCTATAGAACCGATAAATTGTAAGAATCTAAAAAATCAGAAATCTTGATAAATATAACTGACAGTTATGATCTTTTCTTCACAGCTCGGAACCTTTACTGAAACTTTTTTTCCCGTAGTTGATGCGGCAAGTAACATTGAAAACCAAGCTTTTTTTACCTCCGAGTCAAGATAAAACGTATAATAGCCATTGTTTGAAATATTTATACACGGATCATCTTCCAAACGAAAACTAACAGATTGCCTATAGGGGAAAATCCTTCCCACTGAACCGACATTCAGCTCCGCAAAGGACTTGCACGCAAGCAAGGAAAAGATCAAAAAAATCAATATCTTTTTCATATCAACCCACAAAAAAACTTTCAACAAAGCGACCACAAAAACGAGAGTAATTAAGGAATATCAACCCGACCGCATCAGCGAGAAAATATCACCTCCAAATGCGATCAACCCTGCAACCTCAGCAGCAAAATAGTATTATGCCTTACTCCCAAATACTCTGCGCTTTCAGCTAGAACGAAAGCGCCAGGGTAAAACCAGCTTAGATGCATTGGCAATTACCCCAAAAAAAGAAACCTTAGCTTGATCTTCACAGATAGAAAAGAACAGAAACTGCTAAAAATTCGACAATCTTAGGTTCCATTATTAATCCATAAAAATGTAAACAACTGTCTTAACTCCCCCTTCGCAAGCCTCAACTCGCACCGAAACTTCCTTTCCAGAATTCGCCGCAGCCAGCAATATGGTAAACCAAGCTTTTTTAACATCCGTATCAAGCTCAAATTCGTAATACTCACCTTTAGAATTTACATTGCAAGGATCATTTTTCAAACGGAACTTTACCGAAGTTCCACTAGGATAAATCCTTTCCACCAATCCAATATTTGTGGTAGCAGCAAACGTCCCCGCAGAAAGAAAAGAAACGATCAAAAAAATGAATGCTTTTTTCATATCAACCTCTGAAAAACCATAAAAACAATAAATCATTCAAAGCAAATAAGACAGATCTTACCTTGCTTCTAACCCAGCCGCACTTAGCCAAAAAGATATTCTCGAAAGCCAAATCCGTACCGGCCACTTACTCCCAGCCCCATCCTTCTCACAAAGAACCATATAGCGCCAATACGTTACTCTGACCCCATTTATTCCTTGACTTGCAGCCATAAAGCTAACTATTCCATACAAACAATTTCTTCATTAACAAAATCACCGTTTTGCTGTTTGATAAACTGCTCATATATACCATTGCACTCTCCATCTGAAGTCACCTCGAAACAAATCAAATAATCACCAGCAGAATTTACATACCAGTTGGGAGAATCCAAGACCGGTTGGATTTTTGGATTAACTCCCTTTACTACTCGACTCCAACCATTCGATTTCAAATCAAAGGCACAAGAGCTAGATTCATTCACAGCACAACCTGTAAATAAAAAACACATAGCAGTAATTAAAAACTTCATCTTTTCCAGCCCTCTCCCATTACCGGGCAACTCCAGCTTGTGGCTGACGAATCACCACAACTATGAGCCCTACTTCCAAAGAAACCAGGAGATCGAGGGCCATACATATGATTGCCTTTATCATCGAACATAAACACACCTCTAAAATGTTCTCTATTTCCTCGATAGAGACGATAAGTTTGCTTATCCCTACCTGAAAAGCCAAGATTATTTGGATGGTAGTGGTTTAAAGCAACCAAGCCTTTCAAGCCCGTTGTATTCCACGTAATACTTTGATTGGTATAACTCGTAACCGGAGCGCTGTTGTAAAAGGTTTGAACACCATCACCATTCACATGCCCAAGAATTGTAGCGACTCCATATTCGTGATCTGTTCCGGCAGCTAACCGGGCATTTTGTGCTGCCGTTTCTCCAGCTTGTAAAGCTTCATCTAATGACAAGTGTAGGCTGAGAGGATCTCCGTTCTCATCAAAAAATACGGGTTTCGCGACAACCCCATTACTCTTACCACTGCCATCTCCTGTGGTAACAATCTCATCGCCACCGCCACCCATCGAACTCACAGCAAACACAAACGCCGCAGTCACCGCTCCATTTGCAAACTTACCTCCTGTTAATCTGGTGACTGTGCCTCCGACTACTGTACCAACAACAAATTGCCCTGCACCACTACCAATATTCCCTACTAGTGGGCCAGCAGCAGTAGATACTCCAGCTGAAACAAAACCATGACCAAACTTACCACCTTGTAGAACTGACATAACCCCTCCCGTAATTGCATTAGCAGCAACTTTGGCAGCAAACGCTTGATAGGTTAAATCGGTACCGAAAGCTCCACTTCCTGATGTTGCGGCACAGGATGAACAATTCGAGAAAAAATCCCCGATTTTTTGGAAAGCAAAACTAGACACACCAGCTATAACAGCACTTTTAAAAGCATCGCTATAAGAGCCTCCAAAGGCCATTGTCATATCATATGCACCTGCTGCAGCACAAAGAGGCGCATAGGGACCACAAGCCATAGAGGCTACTGCATTCAAAATGCCACTCCACTGAGGTCCAATGGCTTTGAAAACCATTTGCATCGGACTAAGTAACTTACGAAGACTGAAGTAGCCACTAGGATCACTAGCATTCAGCGGATTATTCCGCACATAGCTATAGCGGTTGTACATCTGCGTATCGGCAGCCGCCTGGATAAATGGGTCCGCCTGCATAAAGCGCCCCAGACGCGGTTCATAGATACGGCCATTCATATGAATCAGCCCCACCTCATCCAGCATTTCATGGCCGGTGTAACCACGGGTGGTACGGCTGTGATCGAAATTTGAAAGTGCAGTCAGGGATAACGCATTCCAGTTGGCGCTGTTGCGGCGCTGCCCCCAGGCATCGAAGGACATTTCCTGCACCACCTTACCGGCTTTATCGGTAATCAGGTCCATGGAACCCAGGTGGTCCTTGTAGAGGAACAGCTTATCGATCGAGAGTACCTTGAATTCCTTGTCGGTTTTTACGGTATAGACTGCTGTGCCCACCAGGTGACGCTTCCACTCGATCTCATTGGGCTTGCTGGACTTCTGGATACGCTCGATACCGCCGATATACCAGGTTTCTGTCACTTCCCCGTTACTACTATTGGTGTCCTTGCGGTAGTAGCGGCTATGGCTGGGATCATAGAGGAACTCAGTGGTGTTATTTCCCTTCTTGATTACGGAGGCTTTATCGAAGGTGGTGTAGCTGATGGTACGGCCACCGTCGAAACCATCCGAAGTCATATTGCCGTTGAGGTCATAGTTATAACTAACGCTTCCAGCGGTTGTTACCGCATGGGGGCCAGCGCCATTTTCGCCGTAGACATACTCTCCCACGCCGGCTTTATAAATGATATTGCCGATAGCGTTATAGCGGATGTCCTGTTCGGAGGCGCTGAGGCCACTACAGCTGAAGTTGCTACTACCCACATGGGTTTTGATCAGACGGTTGAGTTTGTCATAGCAGAAGCTCTCACGCAGATCCTTGCTTCCACTTTGGTTGTGACGGCTGGTGAGGTTACCGAGGGTATCCCACTGGTAGCTGATGTTTTGAATACCAAAGGTTCCCAATACCGTAGAGGTCTGGTTTGTCAGACGACCGGTATCAGCCTCGTAGCTGTAGCTGGTGGTTGCGCCGTTACCTAACAGTTGTTCTTTCAGCTGTCCACGAGCGGTCTGGGCTTTCACTTCCTGAATCAGGTCTCCAGTGGCCAGGTCTACCACCTTGTAGAGATATCCATAGGCATTGTAGAAATTCTGAGTCCCTGATTTACCCCCATCGAGCATGCTATCCAGCGCGTCGTAGCTGTATTCAACACGGCCATGCCCATCAAATACCGTGGTGGTGACGTAGGAGGGTTGCGCACCGGCCCCATCAACATCTACCGCCTGGATATGGTTTCGGCCAACCTGGTCGTACTGATACACAGCCTGATAGCCAGAGACGCTGTCCATGACCATCTCTACCTGCCCTAATCCATTGGTGGCACTGTCATACAACCAGGAGACATCGCTAGAGGGTTTAGAGGAACCCTTGAGCTTTTCAATGCGAGTGGACTGTCGACCCAATAGATCATAGGTTAACTCTACGGTATGACCATTCGCGCTGGTTTGCTTTTTCAGTTCGCCGAAGCCAGTATATTCGTAGTGCCACTCTCCCTTATCCGGGTCGTCCATACGGACTTTTCGGCCCAAGTCGTCGTATTCGATCGTGACCACAATGGGATAGCTGAGGCCGTCGCCCTCATCGATATGTGCACCGGCAGTATTCGCCTTGCCCCAGGATTTGGCTTTATGCAAATTGCCCTGGCTGTCGTATTCATAAGTCAGTCGACCATCGATAGCATCGATAACTTCAACCAACTCGCCAGCAACATTTTTAATCTCCGTTTTTTGCTGGCCCTTATCATTGGTGGTGATGGTCTTAAAGCCGCTATAAGTCATGCTGGACACAGAGTCATCTGGCGCAGTCACTCGGCTCGGGCGACCGAGCAGGTCGTACTCCATTTCAGACCATAGGCGGGTATCACCAGAGAAATAAGGCTCACTGGCAAACTTCACCCGGCCCAGGTTATCGTATTCTTTATCGGTATAGATTTTACTGTTGAAGCCCTTGGTTTCAGTTCTTATAGAACGCCCAAGTACGTCGAAGTATTCCCTACTCCAGCTACCGGTACTGCTGTGAGTAGTCACCATATATTGTGCACCGGCCGGGCAGCCGATTACACAACGCTCATAATCTGTCAGTTTATCTGCACCGGTATTGCTCTGGCTGACGGTTTCACGGCCAAACTTATCGTAGGCAAACACGGTTTCCAGCCCATTCATCCCTTTAACTTCCAACGGAGCGCCAAAGTGATTGCGGGAAACTACCCTTTCGGTTAGGTGGTCGAGGGCATTGTAGCTTTCAAACACATAGCGGCCGGAAAGGTCATACACCGTTCTTGCACTGCGCGCGGTTTCGCCGGGAGCCGTTACCGTCTTCTTAACAACATTGCCAAAATCGTCATACTCGTAGTCGATGGTCTGTTTGTACTCTGGCCTATTGGGCTCAATAACCTCGCTTTTCAAAAGACCTTTATGTACGCCTGATGAATAATAAGTAAAGGCTGATTCCCTGATATGGCTGGACATACCGGGTCGGGTACTAGTCACTTTTGTAGAAGTGAGGCGGCCTTTTTCTTTTTCCCAAACGGTGCTGCCATAAGTATTTTGAATTTTCTTGACAAACTCCTCGCCGGAGACACCCTCTTTTGTGACAACATCAATACTTAGCGCATTGCCATAGGCATCGTAACTGTTTGTGGTGGTAACGCTTTGCAGCAATTCTCCCTGTGTACTACCCGCATCCTTTAAGTCATAAGTTTCTTCCACCGCTTCGTAAATATAGGGTTGGTAAGGTGGCAGAGGTTTCCCGCTACCATTCCATCCCTGTAAACGCCAATTGTTGGTCGCCCGGCTGAGTAGCTGCCCTTCGGCTGTACGAGTTTCGGTCTTTAACGGCATGCCCACAAAGGGGAAGTCCTGGCGGTAAGTGGTTTCTGTTACCACCCCGGTCTGATCATCAGTGTTGCTGATTTTCTGGAAACCCAGCATACCCCGGCCGGCAGCCTGGAGTTTCATCTGATGGTAGTGGTAGGACACAGAACTAAAGGCGGATTGGTCTACAGAACCCGGTGATGCAGCGGCGGCGGGGGCAGAACTCTCCACCTTAGCAACCAGGTACATAGGGCTAAGGATATCCAATACCGGCTTATCTTTACCTAAAGTGTGGCTATCCGCAGGCAGGTCCCAATCGCCATTCAGTGCGGTATAGAAAGCTTTACTACTACCTTCCGTTTCCATATCCAGACGGGAATAGAGCTCATCGCGTCGCATGTTCTGATAACTGATATTGGTAACATTACCAAGGCCATTATCGATCTTATTAATAACATTGCGCGGAATATTCTTATATTGCGAATCGCGGTTATTATCCAGGCGGGTATACACTTTACCGCTAGAGGCATCATAGCGGTGATAATCGGCCTCTCCATCGCCATTCGTGTCCGCAAACCACACCATATCATTAGCAGTTATATCGCCACAATCTGTAGAGCTGCCCGAACAAGGAAAGAGATGATCAAAAATTCTGCGATCAGCATAGTCAATAAAATTACCGGTATTTTGATCAAAGAAGCGAACTACAACATCATTGTAGGGAGCAGAAACCGGCCAGACAAAATCCTGGTAACCATCATTATTCAAGTCGACAAAAGACCCTTTACTACCACCGAGGAGCCCCAGATCGGTAAAGCCTGTCCCAGTGCTGAGCTTGCTATAAAAACTCCCTGAGTTTCCAGGGTAGGCAACATCCGTGAGACCGTCGCCATTAATATCGATCGCAATGGGGCTTTTTGAAGTATTTGTCGTCGAGAATACACCAATAGAGCGGAATTCCTTTGCCTCTTGATCAAATACTGCGGCTTCAAATCCAGCAGAAGTTGCCACCAGGATATCCATGGCGCCATCGCCATTAAAGTCCCCCAGGGTATCTGGTACGCGGCCGCTAGCCTTCATGCTGGCAGCGCCAGAAATATTCAGAGGATAACTGGTGTATTCATCACTGAACTTGTAATAACGATAAGATGAAGCATCTTCCTCTCCTGAAGGCTCCAACAGTCGAACGCCTACTTTCGCTCCAGAACTGCTGCTATAACTAACGGAGATATAATCAGCCAGACCATCGCCGTTAAAATCGGCAAATATGGCATCTTTATTTGATCTGCCGGTATTAATCGGTACGGAATTCAGCCTCCAGCTTTTATTGCCGCTGTCGTATCGACTCAGGAAGACCAGCCAATATCCAGCAGGGAAACCATAATTAGAACGAGGATTATATATCGCCAGATCATGGCGACCGTCACCATTATAATCCAATACCCTTATAGAGAACCCTGAATCAACATTGGCGCCGGTAAAGTATTCGGAGGTAAAAACGCCGCCAATGAAGTCCTGCTTTATAAATACTGAACCATAGGAAATCGCATATTTAACGCGAATATCCGTATCGCTCCCATCATCCGCGTACCCTTCGATCCAGACGATATCTTGCTTGCCATCGCCATTAAAATCTGCGTATTTATAATCAGATAGAAAACGGTGCTTAGTAGGAGAGAAATCAATAGCTTCAGACTTACTTCCATATTGGTGCCACGGCGCCTGTAGCCATTCGAAACTGATCGCAGGGAGACAACTAGAACCTACACACTCCTGCAATGAGGTCAGTAAGGAAGTTCTATCATTATATTCTTCCCTGGGAATGAAGGGCAGGACTGGGTTATATCCCAGGTTGTACTCGCGAATCACTTTGCCATTGGATCTGGAGGTAATTTTTTCCAAGCGCTTAGTGGTTTTGAGTTCATAGCCTGCGGTATAGCCCCGAAGGTGCTCCGGGCGATCTTCATAGAAAAATGCCACTTCCGCTTCATAGGAACCCGAACCATAAGCATAACGGATAGACCGTACACGATGTCCCGACTCCGAATCGCCCTCATACAAGAATTCGATAGGGTTACCGACGCTATCCTCAAAACGATTTTGGGCCCAAGTGAGTACATTGCTACCTGCAAGTTGCTTGGAGTCACTACTATTACCGTAGTAACTAACTGATCCATCCTTACGCTCCACCTTAAAATACGACGGCTTGCCAAGACTGCCACCTATTGAAGTGACAGTGGCAAAAGAATCCATCTCAGTTTTGTATACCGCACCCACAGCGCCATATTGAGAGCCGCTCACTTGTATTAAGCGCTGCCCATCCAGGCAAAATCTATCTGACTCGGTCCAGTTAATAGGACCAACATTACCGTCAATTGACAATGTCTGGCGACAACGGGAAATTCCAGAAAGACCACCAATAGCCCAGCCTTTACCAACCAGGCCATTGCCACCACTACTGCTATAGTTCAGTGAAATCTCGGGTACAACTCCCGCTGTACCTGCGGCAGTGGCTATTGGGAAGGAGTAGGTTGCCGCGCCGGATTCATTAACACGGAATTGACCACCAGAGGCCCCCGCCATATTAGGCGATTGGATATTGGCAGGGGTGGAATATTCACCAAAAGCACCGGACTCATCTGCATGGAAAACAAAATCCCCCGCAGTGATATCGTCCTTCCCATCATCATTCTTATCCTGCACCACCACAGAGTCGACTCCCACACTGGCGAGGATTGCTGCAGCATAAGCAATTGTGTCATCACTATTATCGGTAGAGAGAGTTTGAACAAGCGCTGGCAAGCCATTTCCCTGAGCATGAATAACCAGGGGCATGGAGGCAAGAAGGAGTAAATCTGTTGCACCGTCACCATTAAAATCACCCAACAGCGAAAGGTTTTCTTCTAATCGCTCAAGGTTTGCAATTTCTAGTTCGGTTAGGGTCTCTTCCACAGGATCTTCATAACTCTCCTTGTCTTTTCTTAAGTACAAAACAAAGTTTGGAAGCTGCGGCATTACCAGGGGAGTAATTATGTCTCCATGGATAAGTATAATTGGGCGGTTATACTCGAAGTAAAGATCTTCACGCCCATCATCGTTGATATCTCCTTGATAAATGGTATACCCATTTTTTTGTATTCCCGAAGTAGCAGCCACTGCAGAAGAAAAAGTGGCACAAAGCACCAACAAGAAGAAATAAGAAACGCGCATAACTATCTCTATAAAGATATCAACAGGGTCAATCTTTTAAGGCAAGAAAATGGAAATTTATACCTTATTAAAATGCTTCAGAAGTATTTTTTTTCAGTTCAATCTTCATGAGCAGTCAATCTCAGAACGCAGTATTCCCCATGAAATACACCACGCCCAAGAAAGACGCGGAGTATAATAGTCGTATGTTTTTCAAACAAACCAAAAGTTCGCAAATAAATTTATTTAGACTAGCTAGTCGAGAAAGAAAGGTAAATTATTTTATTTAAATATAATAAAGGGGTTAATAGTAACAATATAAATTTTATAAAAAGAAAATAATCCTAAAAATCAGGTATTGAAATGTGAAAGAAAAGTTCAAATTTTTTGTGACTCAATTAAGCACTCCATCACCCACTATCTTTAGATCACCTTCACTACGAAAACCTAAACCACCTACACCGAACAAAGGAACAATAAAAACTAATCTCAAGAACTAACAGAAAACAATCTCCCAATTAAAGTTAAAGGAAGAGAGTTTATTGAGGAAAATTTTACGAGAATTAACTAAACAAAAGGTTATTCAGCTAAAGCGGAGATAGGAGGGCCACCAGCCATCATGCTTAAATGAAAACTTAAACACTAAAGCTAGTCATATTAGCTGAGGGGAACCAGTATCTAGTGATATATCTGATTTATCACCCACGTAAGACTGTCACCTTAGGACGATATAGGTCCCTACCACGACATTTGAGATTTAACCATTCCAGGCAGCCAGCATCCAAAACCGTCACCACCGCCCCACCCTTATCATCCTCACAAAATGCGATATTAGTTGGGCGCATCCCGCAGGTAGTTATGCGCTCGACTATCTTGCCATCACAATCGAGAACGCTCACATTACCCTGGCCAAATACGGCACAGTAAAGACGGCCATCATCACCAAAAGCCATTCCATCTGGCCCACTAAAACCATCAGGAGATCCCAAGATGACATTGCCAAAAAGCTCGGCTTCAATGGGTACTTGAGAGGTGAGATCATATCGATAAATATTTCCTGTTACAGTTTCGCTTACATATAGCCGTTTATCGACATCAAATGCGATTCCATTTGCGAAAGACAAACCGGCGTCTATTAGCCTTAGGATGTGGCCATTACGGGGGTCAATTTCAAATACCCTTCCGTCATATTGACATTGCCTGAAGTCAGCACGAACTACCTGCCCCTCGACAAACTTATCTGGATCAATGCCAGAATCAGTCATATAGAGCAAGCCATTTTTTCCAAACGCTAAATCATTTGGCCAAAGATAGGGACGATCCTTAGGCCCTTCATAAATATTAAGCACCTTACCATCGGGCTTCATACGCACCAATTTTTTACCCCCTCCTCCGGCTATCCACAGATTGCCATCACCATCGATTGCCATGCCGTTGGGACGCCAACCTGGATGCCCTACCAGTTGATATCGCCCATGTTTATCAATACGGCTCACACAATTGCGCGCATTCGACATTTCGGCAATATATACTTGTCCGTCAGGTAAACAGACTGGTCCTTCCGGTTCCTGCAAATCACTGTAAAGTATGCGCCTTTCCATAGAATTCACCGTACAATTCAATCTACGTAGCAACTCGAATTAAAGAGCTTTACTCTAATGATTAACTCGCATTAATAGAGCAATCGATTAATCATTGTCGATAGTCCTCCAGCAATTAACACTTACTCGTTGCCACCTTATGGGGATCATGCAGTTTTGGAGGTGTAGCATTTCCACCATGTTGCTCCAACCATTCACACGCGTGAATAATGTCATCAGCCAGGCCATTGATAGCATTCAGGTTTAAATGTGGGCGCACCACGATACGCAAGGAATTTACCGATTGAGCATTGGGAGGCATTGAATAGGCCGACAACACCCAACCCCGTTCACGTACCTTGTCAGATATATCGTATTCATTAAAATTAGTAATTTTATCATTCAAGGTCATTGCGACCACAGGAATACGCTGGGTTTTGTTCATAATCTCGAAGTAACCGCTATCCACCAACCTACTGCGTAAAGTCTGAGCATTAGACAGAGTGTGCGACATAATATCTCTATATCCCTTAAAGCCCAGACGAATAAAATTGTAATATTGATAAGCAACAGGTGACGCATTTCTACTGAAATTTAATGTGGCCGTGGGCATTTCACCGCCCAGATAATTGACATAGAACATTAAATCTTCATCGAAGACTGACCGCTCACGGAAAATTACCCAGCCCAACCCCGGCGGTACCAAACCAAATTTATGCCCCGAGGCATTAATGGATTTCACCCGTGGCAGTCGAAAATCCCAGTGATAGTTTGGATATAAAAATGGATTTACAAATCCCCCAGAAGCACCATCAATATGCATGGGAATGTCATGGCCGGTTTTCTCCTGGTGGCGATCCAGCCAGTTATGAATTGCACGAAAGGAATCATCTTCCCCGGTAAAAGTCTGCCCGGCAATCGCCACCACGGCGATGGTATTTTCATCAACCAACTCATCCAGATGTTCGCTGTTAAAGCGATAGTGCCCAGGCTTTAGGGGAGCTATACGCGGTTCCACATCGAAGTAGCGCATAAACTTTTCCCAAACGATTTGAACATTGGCTCCGGTAACCAGGTTTGGTCTGGATGTATTCTTACCAGCTTTCTCCCTCTGTTTGCGCCAATTCCATTTGTGAGCTAAGCCCGCCAGCATACAGGCCTCAGAAGAACCAATGGTGGCTGCACCATAAGGCTCCACACCTTTGGGCCCATTCCACAGTTCATGCAGCCATCGCACCATACGCGCTTCCATGGCGAATAACTGTGGGTACATATCGTGGTCGATATAGTTCTTCAAGTAGTGATTCTTGGCTACATCGAAAGCTTCTGGCTCAGTAAAGGTAGTAACAAAAGAGGAGAGATTCATAGCCGGTTTGGCATCAGACCAGGTTTCGCTGGTCACTATGGATTCCGCTGCATAAGCTGAGATGCTATCCCTGGGAAAGTGATCCTCGGGGATATCCTCATTATATTCATCAAAGAACATATCGAATGGAGACTTCTGTTTCACGACCGACCTCCTTGTCACTCGTCAATATCGGAAAATGACTGCTGCCTATGACCACCCTCTTGGCGCCAAGAGGGTTTGCGCAAGTAGAAAATCAGTAACGGAATGACCACTGCAATCACAATCCCGGAAAAAACTAAAGCCACGTAAGCTTTGGGGTCGGCAATTGTCAGCTGCTGTGGGGGGAAAAAGGACACCAACAGCGCAAATGAAACGGCGGCAATGCCAGTGCCAGCGGTAATCCAAACGCCAGTGATTCCACCAGGTATTTTAAAGCTTCTGGGGAGATCTGGCTGGGTGTAACGCAAACGGATAACCGCTGCAAACATCAGTAAATACATAATGATATACAGGCTAATCGCCATTACTGAGATCAATACAAAGGCTGTGGAAACGTTATCCACCCAAACATAAATGGATGAAATCAGCAAAACAATCAGGCACTGGGTGTAGAGGATATTTTTTTGTACACCGCGGGCATTCTCCCGCTGAAACCAGGGTGGCAGCATGCCGTCCTGGGCTGTGGCCAGCAGCCCCTTACTGGGCCCAGCCAGCCAGGCCAGAGCTCCCCCCAAAGCCCCATAGGCGATTAACCCTGCCAGAATTTGCACTGGCCATCCAATACCCAGTAACTGTGAGAACCCCTGGTTGAACGCGGTGAAAAGGCCCGTCTCTATAGAGATCTGCTTATAGGGAAGAATCGCAGAAATAGCCAGCGCGCCGAGAGTAAAGACCAGAAATGACACTAGGGCGGCAATACCGATCACTATCGGATAACCGCGGCGGGCATTGGGCATTTCGGATACATGGCTGGCCTGGGCCTCAATGCCAGCAAATGAGAGCAATATTCCTCCAAGAAAGGCAACTGCTCCCAGGCCGGTGATGTGTGGAAACCAGCGCGGATGTGCCTGCCCTTCCTCCCGTACAGCCACAGCTGGGTCTGTGGCCGCTTCCCAGCCCAGTGGATGTCCCAGCATTACCCAACCTATTGCCAATGCAATGAGAATCACACAAGGCATCAGTGTGCCCAGCAAGAACCCATATTTGGTAACCTCTGCCAGAAATTTGGTTCCAGAAAGGGCTACCGCGGTGGCAATTAGGTAGGCAACTATACAAAAGCCGCCAATATAATAAGTGTTACCAGCGAGACTCTGATCACCGAGGGCATAAGCAATGGCTGCCGCTGCAAATCCCAGTTCAGTGGGATACCAGACAACACACTCCGCCCATTGCAACCAAATAGCGATAAAACCCACCTTGGGCGTGAAGGCCTCCCCCACCCAGGTATAAACTCCACCGGTACGGTCAGAAAAGGCACTACCCAATTCGGCGGCCACCAAACCGGCCGGAATTAAAAATAACAGAGCGGAAATGCCAATGTAGAAAAACATCGTCATTTCTTCCTGCGCCATCATAGGCAGATTGCGGAGGCTGGTTACGATAGTTGCTGCGGTAAGAAAACCAAGAGCACTTGCAGAGAATATTTTGCGATTGGAAATATCTGGCTGCTGCGATTCGTCGATCTCACCTCTCACAGCCAATACCCCGCTCTATTAAAGGATACCACCAGGTAAACGCGGCCCGGCACGATAGAGTTTGCCCACTGTTTTTAGGCGCTGACAAGCTTACGGAGCTTAAATATTAAGTAGACACCGGTCATAAATGGGCTAGAAATACAAAAAATAATGAAGGTAGGAATCAGCCAATTTTTCATGCCCAGCGTAAACATTAAAACAATAGCGAGAACCGCTGATATCAAACCGAAGATTAGAAGTTTTATTACACGCCCTGCCTGAATAGGATCAGAATATGCGCGATCAAAACTCGCGAGAAATAGGCCAATCACGCCGAGAAGGCCAAATACATAACAAATAATAATTAAACTATCTTGCCACGAATTATAGCCACCGATGAGCTGTTTCGAGATTATGAGAACATACATGCCACTCCCAACTAACATTGGGACTACAGGCAGAATTGAAGAGGTAACTCGTAAATCCATTTCAAGTCTCATTAGCACTTAACGCTTTTGAGGGAAAATCCTAGCCCACAAAACAATGATCCAAGCCTTCTCCTAGTCATATATAAGCATGTATAGGCATGCACCTTCACGACTTGCAGTAACACATCCCTGTATTACTGGGGCGGCAAAATGGTGGGGATCTCTAGAGGACTCCTCACTAAAGGATACTTATCTAATCACTATCGGCCAGTGTAGATAAATTGGATAATGAATTTTAAACCTTAAAGTATCGAGAGATACCTTGTAGGCGTGAAGAGTATTAAAAGTCGCCTATCAACTTGGCACACCGTGTTTGGTATAGATATCGAAGCGCCCCGACTTCCCCTCAAAAGAAAGCGCTGGCTTCTTCTCTGCAAGATACGGCGCCAGCTTGGGGCGCTTGACCACGGTGCGGTAGTAGCAGGCCCTGAGTGCGGGCTCTAGTAAATCATCCGCATCCTGATCCTCTCCGACCAGATGATGGAAAGCCACCATTTCCTTTTTTACCTTGGCACTCTTACCTCTGGGAGGAAACATGGGATCCAAGTAGACAACCGGCCAGGATTCCTCATCTTGCTGAGCTAGCCATTCCGCGGCGGGCACATCCTCATCAGCAAGCGATAAATGCCTGGCAATCTCAGCCAACTCCGGGTCCGTAACGGAGGCCTCCCGCAATCGCCGCAGGCCGTCCTGCAAGAGCAGGCGCACTATTGGATTGCGTTCAAGCATCTGCACCTCACAGCCCAGGGCTGCCAGAACAAAGGCATCACGGCCAAGTCCAGCAGTGGCATCCAGTATGCGGGGGTGAAAACCAGGACGTAAGCCTACGGCTTTGGCGACCGGTTGGGCTTTGCCACCACCGTATTTGCGTCGGTGTGCCAAAGCCCCACCAACAAAATCGACAGAGATAGGCCCTGGTGACTTGCGCCCGGTAGTACAGAGTTGTAGCTGTTCACCACAGGACAACACCTGGGGAATATCATTGACTTCCGATGGAGCGACTACCCCCAGGCAGGGAAGATTGAGTCGACTGGATAAATCCTGGGCGGCGGGTAGGTCTTCAGTTGTCACCGCAATAATGGCCAAAGCTGGGTTCACCGGCGCTCCAAATAACAGTTAAATGGCGCGCGATGCTAACCCGGATTTTCCAGCCATGCCAGAGCTTCGGAGTATTCATCCTGAGGGAAAGGTCGCACCTCTGCACTGACAAAATGGCAGACCAGATGCGGCATAAATTTCAACACCGGGTTATCTGATACTACGGCAATTTTTTGTATATGTTTTTCATGGTCCTTCACAAATCGAAAGTGCGAGATCATCGCGACAAAATTTTCCCATCCCGCAAAATCTTTGGCATCGATCAGCAGCCCCTCTATCCTGCCCTGCTCCCGAATAATAGGGTCGATTTTTTCTGCCAGCTGATGAAAATCCTCTGCGGTAAATTTTCCTCGAGGCCGAACCTGTAAAACGGTATGTCCTTGTAGCCACTTATGTTCGATCATTTTGCAAAATTTACGGGCCACCTGAACCGGCAGCCCGCAGTGCCTCCTTTATACCTGTTAATCCATTAATTAGGGCTCGTCTTCGTTAGTATTCATGCCCTGGTCAATTTCACTGTCGCTATCCGGTGTACTGTCATCGAGGTTATCTGCACCTTCTACTTCTCTCTGGGCCTCTTTAGCAGCATCTTCTACCACGTTATCCGTTGAAGTGTCGGAATCTGCATCGGGCGTATCCGCCGCTTCCCCATCGGCACCTGGAACTGGGGGAGGACCACTAGCACCGCTATCCCCCGGCGATCCGGGCAATGGGCCTGCACCCATAGTATCTGGCCCTTCCCCAGAACTGGCATCATCACCAGGAGGTGCTGGATCGGTTTGCTCGGAGTCCTGTGGCATTTGGGCATCGGGATCCCCCATACCATCCGGGGGCGTGGCAGTACCATTTGGAGAGGTTGAATCACCACCGCTGCCAGATGGCTTGGAGTTGTCATTCATCTGCTCACTATTGGGTGAGTTCATCGAATCGTAAGCTTCTTTGGCTTTATGCTCGCCACTGCGAGACATAAAGTATCCGATGATCAACAACAGTATGATCAGTGGAATCAATAACTTCTTCATATGTCGACCTCTCGACCCCAGGCAGTTTCAAAATTTGCGCTCTTGCATGGCCAGCACCCAGCGCACTGAGAATCTACTTATGACCTAAAACGTCTGGCCTTACAGCCTTTTTGACGCCGAAGTAAAGCAAGATCAACTTTTATCGGCCAAAGAAGATGGCGCCAATAATGATAAGAATAACCCGGCATGGAAGTTCTTCAAGGCAGTGGGCTTGAACAGAAGAGTCTGGATTGCTGTAACTGGCTGGCAACTTACAACTAAATGTTCTAATAAGTGTGGCTTTTACTGAATAAGTCAGCCTTGGGAAATAAATTCTTTAAGCTCAGCCAACAGTCCCTCAGCCTCCGATTCAACAACTGCCGAATCGCAACTGTGCAGTTGCAGCCTGCCATAACTATCGAGCCTAGCGAAAATCAGATAACTCTCGCCTTTTTCAAGTTTCTTATCACAGTATTCCAATCCCAGGCGAAAAGTAATTTGATCTGCCACTATGCCTTTCCAAACCTGGCCGGGCACTGCGGAATAAACATAACCCGAGATGGCTGTTACTCCCGGTTCCGAAAGCGCACTGTCCACATCCCGGTGAATACCAATAACTTCCACCTGTGCCACTACGGCCGCTTCGCTAAAACGGACCTCTAGGTTAGTGCCAGATTCAACCACTTCCCCCTGCCAGGTAAAAGCCTGTATAGCCACTAGCGTCAGGGCAAAGCCCCATAAGGAACTCCACTTGAACAAGGAATGACTCACGACTTTGCTCCACTTTTCTTTTATTAGTAGATGTAGGGATAGCACAGCCACCCGAGAGATCGCCGTTTTTTTATGCTGTTGGAATTCATCAGTGTTCCACTCCTCAAGAAAACCTACAGCGGTATAAAAAACAACCAATCCAATAAAAGTGAGAACTCTGCGAAACTCGATGAATAAAAGAAGTACAGCGGACGCGAATGATTACAGAAGATAGGGAATCTCTGTTGTGATGCTGTCAATAGAAAAGGAGGAGTTGTGTCACTGCGTACATGATCACCATTGAAACCAAGGAGTATCAAGACGCAGTGACATGCAGCTGTTTATCAGCTCAGCTGCACAAAGGAATTACAGTGGCAGTAATTCCAGCTCAACACGACGGTTGGCCTGGCGACCAGACTCGGAGTCGTTGCTGGCCAGTGGGTAGCGCTCACCATAACCAACGGCCTGCACCCGGCCAACAGAAACACCATTGTGGCTAAAGAAACTCGCCACAGAATTGGCCCGCTGCTCACTCAGAGACTGGTTATACACATCGGAACCCGTACTGTCGGTATGGCCGCTCACGCGGATAGCGGTCTTGTCGAATTCCTGTAAAACCACGGTAACCGATTCCAGGGTGTCGTAAAAATCGGTACGGATATCTGTGCGATTGCTGCCAAAGGTGATATTGCCTGGCATGATCAGGCGAATATTGTCGCCCTCACGCTGAACCCGTACGCCGCTACCTTCAAGGCGCTGACGCAGAGCCATTTCTTGACGGTCCATGTAGTAACCAATACCGCCACCAATCGCAGCACCACCAAGGGCACCGGTAAGAGCCCCCTTCTTGCGATCTTTCTTGCTCGCGGTTGCCACGCCAACAATGGCGCCAGCTACTGCGCCCATTCCCGCCCCTTTGGCGGCATTACTGGTTTTACTCTCGCCGGTGTAAGGATCCAGAGTGGAACAGCCTACCAGTGAGCCCATAGCGAGAATTGCTACCCAATGTTTCATTATTGGTTCTCCTAACGCACTTTTAATAAACGGGTATCGGGACGCACTGAGTTCAGTGCTCCTGCACAGTGCCGGTATTATCCAGCTAAAAGCTGACCGGCGGCTGAATCAACCCAACCAAATTATGTGGAGAATACGACGAAGCCAATTCCAGTTCTATTGACCAGTCCCCATTGCAGGCTTCGAAGTCCTAAGTTGCAGTATCTTCTTGCGATACTTTTCTGTGGTTTTTTTTCCTGTGATATTTCCTGTGGTCCTTCTATACACAGCAGCTGAATAAAAAGCGATCAAACCAGACTTCTTCCACAGGTTTTGTGGATAACTCTGTGCATTAATAAACAGGGGTCCGCGCCAGGCGGCATACAGTCTCGCCTGCAGCGATTTGCATATTTTTTAAACTCCCCGGTTTTTTACTGTAAAAACAATAAGTTAGAGATGGTTTAAAAAATAATGTACCAGATGTATCAGTAAATAATCAGGCGCCAAAACCTCGGATTTAAGTGTGGAAAAGTTTGTCAATAGCAAAGACGTCACAAGACAGACTTTTTTTAGACACTTTAATACTTAAGGTCATAGTGACGTGGCGCCAAAATATTTTCGATAAATTTTGGCGATTTTTCTCAGCGTAAATTCTAAAAAATAACGCCATATTTGTTTTCTGGCGCCACTCCGTAATGGAGCAATGAAAGGATGAATACACACCAAATTCACTGCTCATTTTTTCAACGCCGCTCAGTAATGCGGTGGCTTCTCGTCAGCTTGCCTGCCCCCACCCTGCATTTCGAAGGTCAGGGCACTGTACTTCTCTCCAAGTTCACGCAGTCTCGCCACCACTGAGCGAATATCCGCATCTTGGCGCGTAATTACATCATTTAACTGGGAGATCGTATCCTCCTGAAAAGCTAAGCGGCTCTCCAGCTCATCGATACGCTCCATTAGTTTTAAAACTTCTTCTGTCATTACAATAATCCGTACAGTGTCTCAACCAGGCCAACCGCACGACGGTCCATAAACAGACTTTGCCCCAATCGTGTAGTGATGTAACCCACTCCTAAGCCCTGCTCTGGGTCGGCAAAACCGACACTGCCTCCGGCACCTGGATGGCCAAAACCCTGCTTTCCGCCAAAACGCAGATCTGCGGAGTGACTGCTGCGAATAAAGCCACAGCCAAAACTTACTTCGGCCTGTAGTACTTTATCTCGCCCACAACTCTGTTCTTGCGAGGCTTCATTAACCCACTCTTGCCCAAGGGTTGTTGGATTCCCCCCCGCCAGATCACCGTAAACCGTCGCCAGGTCCCGCGCACTGAAATGGCCATTGGCTGCGGGAATCAAGGCACCGCGCCACTCGGGGCTGTTAGTTCCCATCATCAGGCTCACCGGATTACTAAACGCCATAGAGACCGGGCCTTTACGATCTTCTTTGATCGCCCGACCAATGGCATTCTCACGCAGCTCCGGCAATGGTTGTTTTAATGGGCTCACATCGGCGATGCGGCTAGAACGATGCCCCATTGCACCAAAGCCGCCATCGAGATTGAGGGGTTTGGCTAGCATTTCTCGATAAAGTTCCAATAATGGTTTTTCCGCAACCCGCTCTATCAGGCCACCCAGACTCCAACCGTAAAGAAAGGGTGCATATCCCTGCTCACTGCCTGGCTCCCACCATGGGGCTGTGTGGGCAACCGCATCGCAGGCCGCCTGCCAATCATAAATAAGGCTGTCCTTAACCCGCTCGCGAAAGGCGACCAAGCCACTGCGATGACAGAGAAGTTGGCGCGCGGTGACAGATTCTTTATGCGGTGCAAATTCTGGCCAGTAATCCGCGACTGGGCGATCCAAATCCAACTTGCCCGCTTCTACCTGCTGCATAGCGAGCAGTGCTAGCACCCCCTTACTGGACGAAAAAACATTGACCAGCGTTTCTTCCGTAAAGGGTTGCTTCCCTTCCCGGTCGGCACTACCCGCCCACAAGGAGCAAATCAACTCACCTTGCCGTCGCACTGCAAAGGCGGCACCAGTATCTCCACACTCGCGAAAATTTTTGCCGAAAGCCTCGAACAGGGCTTCGAAACCGGGGGCGCAAAAGCCGTATATTTCCATGTATCTAGGTCCAGATAATTCGGGTAACTCTATTGCAAGTCCGCAAGGTTAGTTTCTTCCCCTCCCTGGCGCAAATCGTTACTATGCGCGTCCACAGCGAGGGATAGTTATGACTGAGCAAATTGCCATTCAGGATCAGATTAAGGGCAACCATTGTTTTGGTTGCGGGCCGGACAACGACCAGGGCCTGCGTATTAAAAGCTATTGGGTCGAGCCGGATAAATCCCGTTGTGAATTCACACCCAGCCCGTACCACAATGCTGGGCCCGCTCAATATTTAAACGGCGGTATTATCGCCACGGTGATTGACTGTCACACCGTTTGTACCGCCATCGCCGATGGTTATCTGCAAGCGGATCGCAATGTGGGTAGCGGAGATAAAATTTGGTTTGCCACTGGCAAACTGGATATCAGGTATCTGGCGCCCGCTGCCATCGACAAACCGGTTATCTTGGAAGCCACAATTGTCGAACGCGGCCCCAAGAAAACCATCTTGCACTGTGACCTCAGTAGCGACGGGCGCCTTTGCGCAAAGGCAGAAGTGGTTGCTGTACGCGTGCCAAACGAGTGGTAATCCGCCGCACTAGGCCCCTCATGACAGCTGGGAGCCCCCTTGGGGCACCCACAACCAGGTCATACCTTTTCCGCTAATGTGGGAAGCTCCAGCCGGTAACCGCAAAACTTGCAGTATTCCGCATCTGGATCATGGGTGCTGCGGCCGCAGTTATTGCAGCGGTGATGTTTGCGCTCGCGATGCATCTCACCCGCCAGCTCAGCGGTGAGGATGCCCGTTGGTACGGCGATAATTGAATAACCAATCAACATGGTCATGGCCGCAATACCCTGCCCCAATGGTGTTTGAGGAGAAATATCCCCATAGCCAACGGTGGTAATGGTCACAATCGCCCAGTAAACACTGGTGGGGATACTGGTAAATCCGTTTTCCGGCCCTTCCACCACAAACATCAGCGAGCCGAAGATAATACACATCACCAGGACGCTGGAGTAAAACACCAGAATTTTCCGCCGGGCCAGCCCCAAAGCCCGCAATAGCAGGTTGGCATCCTGCAGGTAGCGCACCAACTTTAAAATCCTGAAGATACGCAACACCCGCAGCAAGCGGATCACCAGCAGATAAGTTGCCCCGGTATATAGTAGGGCCAGGTAACTGGGCAGAATCGCCAACAGGTCGACAACGCCATAAAAGCTGAAAATATATTTGCGTCGATTACCCGAACAATAGATACGGGCAGCGTATTCCAAGGTAAAAAGACCGGTGAAGAGCCACTCCAGTGTGGTCAGTAGCGCACCGTAACGTTGTGCGATTGGACCAATCGAGGCCAACAGTATCAGCCCAACACTAATTAAAATTGCCCAGATCAAAAACACGTCGAAGTTACGCCCTGCGGGCGTGTCAGTGCCAAAGATGACTTCATTGAGCAGTTTGCGACGTCCAGTCAACGCCATGGATCAACCTCTTCTACCAGCTGCTAGGGATGTACATCGAAATTTTACCCGCTGGCGGCTGGCGGGTCGCCCCCTATTCCACTTCTTCCGCTTCCCTAAAGAACTGACGGCGACCTCTTTGACTTCCATCGCGCCTCGGGCACAATCGCGCCCCAGCTAGTCAGTGCAACATTTTTTAGGAGCCCAACGCTATGGCCAAGGAAAATCGTCTCGTCTACTCCACCGACCGCGGTCGAATCAAAGAAGAGCCCGCAGCGGAAAAGCAGCACCAAGGTGATGGGATCGTACGTATCCAAAGAGAGACCAAAGGGCGCAAAGGCAAGGGCGTCACCTGTGTGCGCGGCGTGGATGGCACAGATAGTGAGCTCAAGTTACTGCTGGCAGAATTGAAAAAACGCTGCGGCTGCGGCGGCGCCCTGAAAGACGGGGTAATCGAAATCCAGGGCGATAAGCGCGCCGAAATCAAAGCGCTACTGGAATCTAAAAACTACAAAGTAAAGCTCGCCGGCGGCTAGACCGCCTGCAGCAGACGCAAGGGGTTCACTTCCAACTGCCCCTCTCTTTCCAAGCAGCGCTGTAGCAGAACCGCCAGTTGAATCTGGTAGCGCTCCCAAATTATTGAACTCGCGTATTTGCAGCGGGACTCCATGGTATGCACCATCGCCAACGCCTCCTGATGTCGCTGGGGTAGCTGCTGTAATGGCTCACGCTTGGCCTTGATACAAAGAGCGCTATCCAAACCCTGAGCCTTTAACAGCTCTGATGACTCCACCGTAGCAAAGGTGGCATCCAGTTCCCGCGCGGAAAGGGCCAGGTATTTCTGCACCAGTTCCCGCTCGGCCAGGTCCGGGGACAAGCGACTCGCAAAGATTGCGAGACTGGTACTGTAACCCGTAAGGCGTTCGAGGTGTGTTGCCAGCGCCTCATAAGCAGCCAACTGGCTCAGCAGACTCCGTGCCTGCTGTCGCTCCCGCGCCGGCATAGCCACAACGGCCAAGCACAACCGTTGATAAAACGCTGAATAGATATGCTGGAGCTGCCGCTCGATTTCTTCCAACTCAGACCTTTTTATTGCCGCGGCTTCCTGAGCCGCTGCGAGGCTGGCACTATTCAAGGAATAATCCTGAGGCTCGATACGCACTTTGGCTCGAATCAACGCCGCCCCCAGCTGTATCGATACCATCAGTAGGCGCGCGCGCTCTCGCTGCTCGCGCAACTCTCGCAGTTCAATTAATTTACTGCGCAGCCAATCGATACTGGTCTGTAGATCCATCGCCTGCAGCTCCTGTGAGGCTGGCCTGCGAAGGGGCAATAAAGTCAGAGGCGGCAGGCGGTTAAAATAAACATCCAAGACCACCAATGCCTCTTCCGCCTCATGGCTGGAGCAAAGTAACCGGCGATTCTCCACCACCTGACAATCGGGTGCACTAGCTTCCGCGCTGATGTTCCTGGCCAATGTGGGGAAATCGACAAAGAGGTTTTCCAGGGAAAACGCCCTCTGCAGGCGCCCATGTAAATTGCGCTGTTGAACAATCTCAATACGTTCTAGATCTGCCGCTTCAAAGACATCCCAGGGATCACTGACCTGGCTCATTGCAAGCTCGATGGTTTTACCGGTTTCCTCATCGAGATTTTCCAGGGTCCAGGCTACAGCGGCAGGGATATTTTCAAAGCACTGCCCTACGGCTGAAGCCTCTCGCGCAATCTCGGCAACCATTAGGTCTGCATGCACCAGGCGATGCCAGTTTCCGGCAAACTCGGCAAAAGCCTCGCTGCCTATCAAATCGGCGGCCCAAAGGTCAGCACGGGATTCCAGGTAACGGGCACTCCGCCGAGTTAAAGCACGGTGCAGATTTTCGAGTCGCTCAATCACTGGCAACAGGAAATACCCACAAGTAACCAGCATTTGATGGAAGGGTTTCAGCGGCCCCGGCTCACAGTGGCTGCACAGCATACTTCGCTCATTTTCCAGAGCCCACTGCATCAGTTCCAGGCGACGCACTCCATCCAGAACCAGCCAGGCCAGCAGACCATTTAATTTTCCCTGAAAAAGGCCAAGGTTACGCACCACCAATGCCAGGGTATCGCGACCACTTAGGGAAGCTACACTGGCCAACCCCAGATTCAGGGGCAGCTCTTGGCGCATCACGTCAGAAAACCTGGGGGCACAGTAGACACGGGCATCCGGGCTTAATACCAGAGACTGTACCCTTGGTAACTGTGTTGCATTTGAGAGCTGTTCAAACAAACGCCATAGGTCTTTGTATTCAGAAGGCTTTAAGGGTTTTTCACCAGGTTTTGTACGAGCATCCCTAGGAAAGCAAAAGTAGGGCAAAGCCAACAGCAACAATAAAAAAACAAAAACTGTCGCTCCCCCCAAACTGAACAGCAGAGAAGCGCCAGTTAATTCCCCTTGCCAAACCGCCAAGGGAATTTGCCATAGCAGTGCGCCAGCACAATAAAGACACAGTATTGCCACACTAATAAAAACTGCGGGAGTCACTATCGCGGGGAGCAGCCCAAGGAGGACCCGTACACCTGCAGCGGCCACGGTTGGCTTCTTATTGCTGAAGAGAGACTTTTCTTTTCCCTGCGCTTCAGGCTTTACTGTTTTTGGTTTGGCCTCTTGAGACGCTAGTCGAGTTCCTGGGCGCTCTGTATTACTCCTAGCACTCACTTTTACGGAAGTTACAGTACGGCTATCTCTATCTTGCCCACTTTCAAGCCCTCCTTCTTTCAAGGCCTTACCATTGGAAACGGCATCCAAGGCCGTTTTGCTTGACGGTTTCGCTTCTATACTGGCCCTACGCCGCTGGGCCACTTTGATTTTTGCGATCAACTGCTGGTTATCGAACTTTCCCGCAGGACAAACCTCGGCACGCAAACCCATCTTGTGCAGACGGGCCCTGTACTCCAGGGCCTGTGACGATATCAGGCTATCTTTAATCACCCAGCCTTTTAGCAGTAACCTGCGTGCCTGTGCTTCTGGAATCGAGAATAGTTTGGCGATATCCCGAGTCACAACTTCTGGTTTCTTGGCGTGAAGCATCCGTCCTGTGGAAACCACCTGGTATAAATCCTGGCCCGCCATTTCCCTCTCCTGTCACCAAGTGACACTTATTGTCACAATTATTACATCTTGCGCGCAGAGTAAAAGATTCGGGAAAAAACAGGTGCGCACCAGTTCTCAGGAAAGTCTTTAAAGAGGAGAAATTGGCAGGAAAGGTGGCAAAGTGCACAGTTTTATCGGCACTTTGCCGGTAATTAGTATTGCTTTAGTGTTTAAGACTTATAGTTCTTAAATCTAGTGCTTAAATCTTCGGCGCGAAGATTTGATAGGCCCGATCAGTCAGCTCGGGAATGGTCAATCCATTCTCCCTGACTTTAAACCAGCTATAGGTATGACTCAGCGCACCGACCATAAGGCGGCGTACCACTGTGGCATCCCCGCCGGGGCAATGAGCCGAGTTGATCGCATCCAGCCATATTTGCTCGTACTCATCACGCAGTAACAGCACTTCTTTCTGGCTTTTGTCTGACAAGCTGCGCCACTCCATCACCAAGATGGAAAAACCCGGCACCGCCCGCTCGTGAATGGCCTCAAGCTCAGACTGGATACAAGCGCGCAACTTCTCCTGAGGTGACGCGGCCTGCTCCACCGCACTGCGCATACGGGCACTGGCAAAAATAGTTACCTCTTTCATCACTTCGCAAAGAATCTGCTCCTTACTGGAGAAATGATGAAAAATACTGCCAGATAGAATGCCCACTTCCGCGGCCAGATCTCGCACGGTGGTCCGTGAAAATCCCTTTTGCTCAAACAGGCGCGCGGCGGCATTGAGCAAACGCCCCCGTGGAGAAGCCGGGTCAGTAAGCTCGCCCTTCTTTACCAATGCTCCAATTAGTTGCTGCGGCGACATAGCACCTTGTACCCCCGCTATTACCTGTGCGCCCTCTTGCACGAAACACTCCCAACTCTTTGCTTTCTTTTTTGCATTCTTTTGCAGACATATCGGCAACCTAACAATCACAGGATTAAGAGAAGCCAACTCTTGAATACCAAGCGCTTGCTTGGTAGCGTTAAGCTATTCTGCGTTTTCCCTCACGCAGGCGCAAGAGCGGACAAGAACAATAAAAATTGAACAGGCCTGACTGGCCCAAGAAAAGGAAATTTTCATGCGCTATCAAAGCCAGCTGCGCTCAGGCAGCTTTAGCGAACAGTCCCATATTGTCACCGGTGGCGGCAGCGGTATTGGCCGCTGTATCGCCCACGAACTGGCCAGCCTCGGCGCCCATGTCGTATTGATCGGACGCAAGTTGGATAAATTGGAACGTGTTGCCGGCGAAATCAGTAACGATGGTGGCGAATGCAGCCACTACAGCCTGGATATTCGCGACGAAGAGGGGGTACGGGAAACGGTTGGGCAAATTGTCCAAGCTCGAGGCAGAATTCACGGGCTGGTGAACAATGCCGGTGGCCAGTTCCCCTCCCCCCTTGAGCAGATCAACACAAAAGGCTTCGATGCCGTCGTCCGCAGCAACCTGCTCGGTGGCTTTTTAATGTCCCGCGAAGTCTTTGTGCAGTCGATGAAGCAGCACGGCGGCAGTATTGTCAATATCACGGCAGATAATACTGGCGGTATGCCGATGATGGGCCACTCCGGTGCCGCCCGCGCGGGCATGGAAAATATTACTGAAACCGCTGCACTGGAATGGGCGTCTTTTGGCGTTCGAATCAATGCTGTAGCACCAGGCTATATTCTCTCCAGCGGTTTTGATACCTACGACCCTAAATTCCTGCGCGAGCTACTGCCGGGTTTCCGCGACAGCATCCCCCTCTACAGACTGGGTGAGGAAGCCGAAGTCAGTGGCGCCGTGTGCTTCCTGTTGTCCGATGCAGCCAGCTATATCACCGGGCAAACCCTGCGTATCGACGGCGGCTCTAGCCTCAAACATCACTCTCCCCTCTGGCAACCGCAAGCCGCCAGCAACTCCAAACGCTTTAATGGATTCCACCGCAAACGCAGGCCCCAGGTAGTGGAAGAATTGGAAGCTGAGGGCAAGCTCTAATGCAGCCGATAGATTCCCAACTCGACAACCGCTCGGCAGAGTTCAATGACAACAAAACTGCCATGCTGGAACAGATCAACCAGTTTCGCGAGGCTGAGCAACGCCCGGTTCAAGCGGAGAAAAGCAAGGCTGACCGTTACCGTGATCGGGGCTGGCTGCTGCCACGGGAGCGCCTCAATTTGCTGCTCGATCCCGGCGCCCCTTTTGTTGAGCTGTGCTCCCTCGCTGGCTATAAACTTTTTGACGACCAGGATGGTAGCGGCGCGGGCGGCGGTGCCATTTGTGGTATCGGCCAGATCAGTGGCCGACGCTGTATGGTGCGGGTGGATAATTACGCGGTAAAAGGTGGCACTATTTCTCCTGCTGGAATGGACAAAGCCCTGCGTATGCAGCGTATCGCCTTGGAAAATCGCCTGCCGGCAGTCACTCTGGCACAGAGTGGCGGCGCCAACCTGATGTATGCCACCGATACTTTTGCCCCGGGCGGGCGGGGATTTGCGAACCAGGCGCGCATGTCCGCCGCCGGTATTCCACAAGTTACTGTGGTGCATGGCGGTGCTACTGCTGGTGGTGCCTACCAGCCGGGCCTGTCTGATTATGTGATTATGGTGCGCGGTCAAACCGGCATGTACCTGGCCGGACCGCCATTGCTGAAAGCCGCTACCGGGGAAATTGCCGATGAAGAGAGCCTCGGCGGAGCGGAAATGCATTGTGCGGAATCCGGCAGTGGCGATTACCTGGCAGAGAACGATGCCGACGGTATTCGCTTAGCTAGGGAAATTATCGCCGCCCTGCCCTCACCAGTGAAAAGCTCTGTAGAAAAAGAATACCAGGACCCGCTGCATCCTATTGACGATCTGCTCGGCCTGATTCCAGCAGACAGCAAAAAGCCCTACGACGTGCGCGAAATTCTCGCACGTATTGCCGACGGCTCCGCCTTGCTGGACTTCAAACCGGAATTCGATCGGCAAACTGTGTGTGGTCATATCCGTATCGAAGGCTTCGTCGTGGGGATTATTGGCAATAACGGCCCCATCACCCCCAAAGGGGCCAACAAGGCCGCGCAGTTTATCCAGCTGTGTGAACAGAGCGGCACGCCCCTGTTGTTTCTGCATAACACCACAGGATTTATGGTGGGTACCGAGGTTGAGCGCAACGGCATTATCAAACACGGGGCCAAAATGATTCAGGCCGTGGCCAACGCCAGCGTGCCAAAACTCAGTATTGTCGTAGGCGGCTCCTATGGGGCTGGCAACTATGCTATGTGCGGTCGCGGATTCGATCCCCGCTTTATTTTCGCCTGGCCCAATTCACGTACCGCAGTCATGGGCGCTGCCCAGGCAGGCAAGGTGATGCGCATCGTCACCGAGCAAAAAATGCAACGCAGCGGCAGTGTCGATAAGGTGGTGTTAGACAAACTGGAAAACGATACCAGTGCATTTATGCAGGGCAATTCAGATGCTCTTTCCTGCAGTGCCCGCCTTTGGGATGACGGCATTATCGATCCCCGCGATACTCGCAAACTCTTGGGCCTATTGCTGGAGGTCTGTAGTGAGGCCGAAAAGAGCAAACTCAACAATAATACCTTTGGCGTAGCAAGGTTTTAAACCGAAAAGCCTGGGCAACAAGGAAGTGCGGTTGCCCAAAATCACAATCACCGGGTTCACACTTCAAGGCAGGGAAAATAATAATGATATTTAGCGATCAACACCGGGAACTACAGCGCACCGTACAAAACTTTGTACAGCAGGAAATTAACCCCAACGTGGCGGAATGGGAAAAAGCCGGCCGCTTTCCTATCCGCGAAATTTTCAAGCAACTGGGCGGCCTGGGCCTGCTCGGCATCAGCAAGTCCACAGACTTCGGCGGCCTCGGTCTCGACTTCAGTTATGAAACTGTTTTCCTGGAAGAACTGGGCGGCGCCCACTGTGGCGGCGTACCCCTATCGATTTCGGTGCAGACCTCCATGTGTACCCCTGCCCTGGCCAATTTCGGCAGCCAGGATCTCAAAGAGCAGTTCCTGATTCCCGCCGTAAACGGCGAGATGATCGGCGCGATTGCCGTATCCGAACCAGGCGCCGGCTCCGATGTCGCCTCAATAAAAACCACGGCCAAAAGCGACGGCGATGACTATGTGATCAACGGCAGCAAGATGTGGATCACCAATGCTCCCTGCGCAGACTTTTTCTGTACCCTGGTCAATACCAGTGAAGGCAAGTCCCATAGCAATAAATCCCTGATTGTTATCCCGGCGAAGATTCCAGGGGTGCGTATCGGTGAAAAACTCGACAAACTGGGCATGCGCTCATCGGAAACCGCCCCTATCTTTTTTGACAATGTGCGGGTACCCAAACATTTCCGCATCGGCGATGAAGGTGCCGGTTTCCTGTTGCAAATGCTGCAATTCCAAGAGGAGCGCCTCGCCGGCGCCGCGCTGAACTTAAAAGGTCTGGAGAACTGCGTAAGTAGCACCATCGACTATGTGCGCGAACGCCATGCTTTTAAGGCACCATTGATCGACAACCAAACCATTCATTTTGCTCTCGCGGAAATGCAGACCGAAGTGGAGTGCCTGCGCTCATTAACCTGGCGTGCAGTAGAAGCTTATGTGGCAGGAGAGGATGTCACTACACTCGCCTCTATGGCCAAGCTTAAGGCCGGCCGCCTGTCCCGAACTATTCCAGACCAGTGCCTGCAGTTCTGGGGCGGTATGGGCTATATCGAGGAAACGATGATCAATCGCGCTTACCGTGACAGCCGCCTTACCGCTATCGGCGGCGGTGCCGATGAAGTAATGCTCGGCATTATCTGTAAGCTGATGGGCATATTGCCCGGCAAGCGCAAACCCACCGCGTGAGGTCAGGCCATGCAGACCGTAATTGATGAAACCATCGGCATCGCCCGCCACCTCACCCTGAATCGTCCACAACAACGCAACGCTATCAGTTTGCAAATGGTGGATGAGCTTCTGCAAAAACTCACAGAAGCCGAAAAAGATCCGCAGGTACGGGCGTTGGTGCTTCGTGGTGCAGAGCACAACTTCTGCGCCGGTGGCGATATTGCCGATATGCTCAACGCGCAACAGGGCGCGAGTAATGGTAATAGCGATGCATTCTTTCACCTCAACCGTCGCTTCGGAGAATTGATGGAGCGATTTAATCGCACTCCCCTGGTCGTCATTGCCGTATTGCAAGGTGCCGTAATGGGCGGCGGCCTCGGTCTCGCCTGTAGCGCCGATATTGCCATCGCCGATCACAGCTGCCGCTTTGCTTTGCCGGAAACCCGTCTGGGTTTACCGCCTGCACAGATTGCCCCATTTGTCGTGTCACGGATCGGCCTCTCCCAGGCTCGGCGCCTCGCACTCAGTGGAGCCAAAGTCAATGCACAGCAAGCCTTGGATATCGGACTAATCCATCAATTACTCAACGACCCAGAGGCCCTTGAAGGCGCGCTACAGGAACATCTCGGCGCGATCAATGCCTGCGCCCCTGGCGCCCTGGCAACGACCAAACAGATCTTGCTGGATGCAGCGCGGGTCATTGACGAGACTGCCCTCGGTCAACTGCTCGACGGCGCCGCACAGAAGTTTTCCAATGCGATTCAAGGCCATGAAGGGCGCGAAGGCGCCCGTGCATTTCTGGAAAAACGATCACCGGAGTGGCAGCACTGATGTCGACAACAGAAACCCTGCTAATCGCCAACCGCGGTGAAATCGCGCTGCGAATTATGCGTACCGCCCAAGCGGAAGGCTATCGCACCGTCGCCATCTACAGTGATGCAGACCGCGACGCACTACACGTACAAGCTGCCGATATTGCCGTGGCCATTGGCGGACAGACTTCGGCGGAGTCCTATCTGGATATCCAAAAAATTCTCGACGCGGCAAAAAAATCTGGAGCTACTGCCGTTCACCCCGGTTACGGTTTCCTCGCTGAAAATGCGGAATTCGCCAGTGCTTGTGAAGAAAACGGACTGCGCTTTGTCGGCCCCAGTGCACATGTGATAGAGCTGATGGGCAACAAACGCAAAGCCAAGGAGTTTGTCGCCGCTGCCAGTGTACCCTGTATTCCCGGCTTCCAGGGTGCACAGGACGACGACACCTTAATCGCCGAGGCGCGGCGCATTGGCTTCCCGTTAATGATCAAAGCCGCTGCCGGCGGTGGTGGGCGAGGCATGCGTCTGGCTCACGGAGATGTTGATCTGGCCTCCCAGTTGCGCGCCGCCCGCAGTGAATCCATGAGTGCATTCGGCAGTGACGAATTAATTCTGGAAAAGGCACTGATCAACGCCCGCCATATCGAAATCCAGGTATTTGCGGACAGCCATGGCAACTGTATTCACCTGGGGGAGCGGGATTGCTCCGTACAACGACGTCATCAAAAAGTGGTCGAAGAGTGCCCTTCCCCCGCCGTAGATGCCAAACTGAGGGAGAAAATGGGACAAGCCGCCGCCACTGCCGCACATGCTTGCGGTTATCAAGGCGCGGGCACTGTAGAGTTTTTACTCTGCCCCAACGGCGAGTTCTATTTTCTGGAAATGAATACCCGATTGCAGGTAGAGCACCCGGTAACAGAAATGGTAACCGGATTTGATCTGGTAGCCTGGCAACTGGCAGTGGCCCGTGGCGAAGCCCTTCCCGTCTCCCAACAGCAAGTCACCCAGCAAGGGCACGCCATAGAAGTCCGCCTGTATGCCGAAGACCCGGAACAACAGTTCCTACCCCAAGCTGGAAGAGTACTTCACTGGATGGCTCCAAAAGGGGAAGGAATCCGTATCGACCACGCCCTCAAAAGTGGCAGTGAAATTACTCCGTTTTATGACCCAATGCTCGGCAAATTAATTGCCTGGGGACAGGATCGTGAAGAGGCCCGGCGTAAGCTAGTCCGCGCCCTGGCACAACTGGAATTTATCGGGCCGAAAAATAATATCTATTTCCTGCAAAAGATAATGGCTGAACCCCAGTTTATCGCCGGCGATGCCGATACCAGCTTTCTCGATCAAAACAGCGCGCTGACTTCTGTGGAATTGGTTCCGGCAGAAATTACAGCACAAGCGGTGTTACTCAATCACTTGCGTCAAGCCAATCCTGAGGATCAGCGCAGTGGCCGCAGTGACTGGCGCAGCGGTGATAACAGCGTTCCGATCAGGTATCGGCTGGAGATTTCCGGGCAAACCCAAAACTGTGAGCTGCTGGCGTTATTAAATAATTCTTATCAAATCAGCGTGGGCGATCAACACTTCCAAATTCAATGGCTCAATTGCACAAAATCACGAGAGGAAAGCGGACTCTGTAGCGCCGAACTACTGCTAGATGGCGTTAGCCTTAAGAGACTGTTCCTAGCCAACAGAAGCAACTTGTATCTCTTGTTGGACGGCAAGCAATTTCATTTTGTAGATATCACCCACGCTCCAGCCAAAACAAGGCTAAATCAGGGCAATGGCTGTATTACCGCTCCTATGGATGGCTGCCTCGTGCAGGTATTGGTTGAGCCCAGTCAAAAAGTTCAACGGGGGGATACTATCGCCTTAATGGAAGCTATGAAAATGGAGCACCCTCTGCGCGCAGACCGCGATGGTATTGTGATTAAACTGGGCGCTAGCGCAGGAGATCAGGTACGCGGTGGCCAACTGCTGGTACAGATCGAAGGCTCACTTCCTGAAACTGCAAAAATTCCCAGTGACGCTACTTCTTAAAGGAGTTCACTATGTACGATATAGACGCCTCCCGTATGGCAAGCCCTTATTACGATGAGAGCCACCAAGAATGGCGCAGCCAGCTGCGCCGCTTCGTCGACCGTGAAATCACCCCCTACATCACCCAGTGGGACGAGGAAGGCCAGCTGCCCGCAGAGCTTTGGAAAAAAGCGGCCGAAGCAGGCCTCCTACAAATGGGCTATCCGGAAAACTATGGTGGTATCGAATCCGATGCCTTTCATATGATCGTTGCCGCGGAGGAACTGGCGCGCCCCGGAGCCGGCGGACTCTACGCCAGCCTAATGGTCCATGGCATCGCCTTACCCCCGTTGCTGCACTATGGCAGCGAGGCCCTGAAGGATCTGGTCATTCCCGCCGTCTTACGTGGCGATAAGCATATTTCCCTGGCAATTACCGAGCCAGGCGCCGGCTCCGATGTTGCCAATATCCAGTGCCGCGCAGTGCGTGATGGGGATAACTTTATCGTGAGCGGCGAAAAAACCTATATCACCGGAGGCATGCGCGCTAATTGGTTTACTACTGCAGTTCGCACTGGCGATAAGGGCTTCGGCGGTATCTCCCTACTCCTTATACCGGCGGATGTTACCGGTGTTAGCCGGCATCTGCTCGATAAAAAACAGGGGTGGTGGTGTTCAGATACAGCCAGTATCTTTTTTGATCAAGTACGCGTACCCGCTAGTAACCTGATTGGTGGCGAGAACCAAGGCTTCCTGCCAATTGTGCACAACTTCAATCGCGAGCGCCTCGGTATTGCCGCTTCCTGTGTAGAATTCAGCCGGGTATGTTTACAGGATGCCATTGAGTGGGCCCAGGAGCGCCAGACTTTCGGCAAGCGTTTAGCCAACCATCAAGTAATCCGGCATAAATTTGCGCAGATGCTGCAGCGTATCAATGCCACCCAAGCCTATTTGGACCTCTGTGCTTGGGCAGAACAAAAACAGCAGCTTAAAGTAGCTGATATCGCCTTACTTAAAGTTCAAGCGACAGAAACGCTTGAGTTCTGCGCCCGAGAGGCTATGCAGGTATTAGGTGGCGCAAGCTATATGCGTGGAGGGCGGATTGAGCGTATCTATCGTGAAGTGCGGGTGAATGCGATTGGTGGAGGATCTGAAGAAATTATGCGGGATCTGGCTTCCAGGCAGATGGGAATCTAATAGTTCAAAATGCCCTTATTAAAATTCATTTATAAAATTAATTTTCGATAACTGGATAGAGTCAGTCTATATAACCCTATCCAGCTAGAAGTTTATTTGATGATATTTCTATTAACCCAACACTCTGGCAGATATCGATAACGTAAATATTGAATTCAGACTGCTTTGCCCAAAAAAGCTAGTGAAAGTAAGCAAACTTGCAATTGAAAACTATAGAACAGGTCCAAACGTCTCTGTTCTCACAGTGGGTAATTACTAAGCCTGCAATCTGGCAAGACATTAATTCTAAATTCTCAAGACCAACAATTGGTTATTTCCTGAGCCAACTATTAGTCTATTTCTTTTCATGTCATGAAACTTTAATTTAAAGTTAAAATCTGGCATCGTTGCCCTCGCTCAATTTCAGGTCGTTTTTTGCTGTAATTTAAACACTTTTTAGAGAAAAAAAGTGAATATTAACTACACTTAGGTGATACGTCCCAATTGATCAGCAGATAAACCTAATAGTTGAGCAAAGGGATAAGAAAGGAATAGGTTTTTGAGTAAGCAATTATGGATTTGCATTTAAGGTTAGACCAGGCTATCGCCAACGGCAATGAGAGACTAGTATTTCCTCACCCGGAATCTGATGATCTACTTATTAAGGTAATCAGTGATCGGTTTAGGAAAAGAATGGATCAAAAGTATTCTATCTCTACCCGACTACGCCGCCTAACCTACTATTGGCCATATATGAAGGAAGTCTCTGAGCACATCTACCTACGCGAAGGTCAGATTGAAAACACTCATTTTGTACAAGACTTTACAGGCTTTGTAGATACCAATTTGGGACTGGGAATCACTGTAAGAGCAGTGAAAAAGCACAATGGAGAACTTGCCGACACCCTAAGTGAGCTAATCATCAACAAAAAATTCAATCAGGAACATGCGGATAGACTTAACGATTTATTCAAATGGTTGGAAAAAACCTTTATCGTCGTTCGTGATTTAAGAACAGTCAACATAGTGTGGGATGAAATCAATGGTCATTTTGTAATCATTGACGGAATCGGTAGTCGTAGATTACCTTCCCTGCGCTCGGTTTCTCGCTTCTATAACCGAAGAGCAAATCGCAGACGTATAGCTAAGCTGTGTCAACGCATCAATAGAGATCTAGAAAATCTTGGCTACAACCTGAATCTTAACTTTAGAAATACCAGCAACCTTATTTTTCTTATACCTTGCACTATTAGCCTGTCTTTCTGGGAGACATTTGAGCAAAGCTATGCTATTGCCATGTCAATTTGATTAGAGCAAGCTTCAATAAAACCAATAATAATTCTACTTGTTTAGGAATATTGGACAACAATAAGAACAGACAGTGATAGAAGGGTTTCACCTAAATACCAATTCGGCCCCATTAATTTTCGGGGCCAAATTAATGTTTTCCTGGATCAATTGACTATGCTTATTTTCTCCAATGAATTCCTCAATCTTTCCACTGAGGCCAGATAGAGAAAGACTGCCATTTTCTAAGGCAATTCCTTAAAATCCCTTAATGTACAAATCCTCATCCAGTTCTTTTTGCACAAACTTCTCTTAAGGAAAAGATTTCTAATGCGCCTGAATCCTAGGATATTAACTGGACGGATATCACCGTCATTAGATCCATCAGTGAATCGGGGTTTTTTCGAAAAAAACACCCGACTCCTTTAAAATTTCGCGACTGGCTCGTTACTCCAACCAAGTATCTGCATACCAGTATTAGCCACCACTTCTCGCGCTGACCATGTACCTCTTAAGGTCTTAGTTACACCATATTGGTAAAAGCAAACCCCTCAGCGAAGTGCTCAGCATATCTACTTAACCCTTCCGTAACTATAACGTTCATAATTGGAGATTAATTATAAGAAACCAGTTTATATAATTAAATTTTATGCTTCAGCATCAACTCTCTTATTCTTTTAGCTATCTCAAAGCGAGGCACTTTGCTGGAATTGGTTAAAATCACCAATCCATCTCTCTCATCAGGATACATAATAATTAGTGACTTATAACCTCGAATGCTACCAGGGTGCCTTGCCACTAAAACATTATCCTCCTGGTAAACTTGCCAACCCAATCCAATTTTAATTTCCCCCCAGTCAGTTGTAACTCTAGGAGCTAACATTCTTTTGTAGGTATCCTTATTGGAAAATATATTATTATCTTTATTGATTGTATTAACCAACCAGCTAGCAAGATCTGATGTATTAGAAACTAACCCCTCACTGGGGAAAAACGCAGTATCAAAAGGGCGTTGCATAGCTTCAGGGATAACCGCGCCTCTGTAGGTCGGCTCAGTATTTGGCTTAACTCCTTCAGAACCATCATAATAACCGCTATCCATCATGCCAACTGGTTTCAATATGTTCTCAGATATATAAACTTCGAAGGGCTTACCAGAAACCTCAGAGACTATTGCACCAAGAACATTAAAGCCAGTATCGCTATATTCGAATTTCCCCCTGGCCATAGGATGTAGATTTTCAGTTACTTCAATCAGGTAAGTCTCTATTGGACGCTTACCAATTGATGGCTTGACGCGATCATCGATACCCGAAACATGGGACAATAAATCCACCACTTTAATATTTGAACCAGAGAAAATCGGCAAATAATTAGAAATATTATCATCTAGACTTAATCTACCAGCCTCTACCAATTGTAAAGCAGCTTGAGCAGTAAAAAGTTTTGAAATAGAAGCCACACGAAAAAGTGTCTTTGCATCTACCTTCTTGCCATTACCATCACTATCCAAAGAACCAGAGCCACCGAGGTAAGCTACTTGACCAGAGATGATCACAGCTACTGAAATAGCAGGAATATTGTATTCTTGCTTAATCTGATTAAGCTCACCAACCATATCCGATTGAAAATCATTTGCTTCCGAATAGGATTCAAAGGATAACCAAAAAAGCGACAAAAAGACTGATAGTTTGAGCCAAAACATATCATGACACCTCATTAAAAATCATTATTTTGGCCAAACATTCCTACGTCTTTCAAAGTAGAGCTTTAACTGGCCGTAATATACTGATCGTATTAATCAGCAGATGAAACTCGAATAATATGCCCGTCAGGATCTTTTACTAAGAAAGTTTTACCAAACACATCTGTATATAAAGCTTTATGTATGTTTATGCTCGATCTTTCCACCCATTGTGAATAGAGCTCTTCAACCTCAACATCCGTTTTTAGATTAATACCAATTTCAGTAAATCTTGGACACTCTTTGTCGGGAACCTCACCACCGGACCAGATTGCAAAATCAGCCTCACCATCGACCTTAAAGACAACATATCTGGGGGAAACAAAGTAAGGTTCTAGATTAAATAACTCCATATAATATCCTGTTGAAACTTGAATATCTGAGACATAAATGAGCTGTAAGTTTGGCTTGTAGAATTTTGTCACACTTAAGTTCCCTGTATTTAATTTGTCTATCAGCAACTTAGAAAGCAAGAAAGATAATCAGTATAGAGAAACGTATCACAATGAAGTGTAGTGAATCTCCTCGAACACCATCGATCTAATGGATAAAAAATCGATATGGTACACTTTCTTATTTTCATCATACTGCTAAAGGCGATATTTTAAACACAAGTTATCAGTCAAGCACTAGCCTGTAAAGCTCTAAACCATTATTCAGAATTCAAACGATGCCTGTAGATTTAGCCCAGCTCATAATTGTACAACAATCAGACAGAGTTTTCGCTCCACTCATTGCACTCTTTTAAACACAGCAGCTAAACTATTTTTTTCACTCGATTCCAATTATTATTAACTCTCCGCTTATAATGGCTGAGTAGACGGCAAGTAAGATACCAATATAGATGTCAGGAACTTCCCTTTTTACAAAAATCTACGAACTAGGAATCAGCAATTATTTTCTAGATAAATATTCCTATATTCAGTAGAAACATCGAAGCCGAATATGGAATAGAGACCATAAATGTTGAGTTCAACCATAAAAAATTATAGTCTCTATCCCAATTACTTATCTTTACTGACCGGCTACTTTTGAAAGATAAAATTGATAGGCACGGTTAGCAATTTCGCGCCCAATCGCCTGGCCCGCTGGAACAGAAGGCTCAAAATGCACACCGCCCCAAACTCGACTGTTACCACAATCCTCCTCAAAAGAAGTCCAAGTTGGGAAATACAAATACAAATCATTTTGTGGTGTTATGCCAGGCTCAATTTGTGAACTGCCTGCAAGCGCAGGTACCGTATAGCTCAATACATCCCCTTCAGGCAAAAAGAGTCTACTTGTTTCTGCATGTGCTGCACAAAAGCTAGCGGAAGCAGATGGATATTCTGGATGATCAGCCACAGGTAGATAACTAGTCCACTGGCTAGCAGGTAAATCATTCACCGTTCCTTTTCCTACTCCACCCCAAGCAGTAACAGGTTCATCTTTATAAATAAAGCGAACGGCGGAAAATGGTCTCACAGAGTTATGACGACGCTTCTCTTTCCAAATTGCAATTGCTGTATCAAAGGCGGCCATATTTGTGAGGAAATCATAGTGAATGAAATCCATTAATGATAAGCCTTGGGATTCCGACGCAAATACCGCGGCAAAACCTAAGCTGAATATCTTCATATCAAATAACTCAGCTTTCATCTTCTGCTCATCAGTTAAGTTGGCAGATGTATTTAGCACGTCATTTACTTGCGCCACATAACTTGGATAATTCCAAATTTTGGATTTCAGAGGTACTGGTGAAGTAAATTCGTCCGGAGACTCATAACTATATGGTGTTGTTAAGGCGATTTGAGGGGTGACGAACTGCTGAACCCGGTATACACCAGGGCGTTCCATCAGAACTGCTGGCTGCCACTTCGAAGGAAAACGTAATTTGTAGGCAGTATTTGCCGGTTTGAAATCAGTGTAATCGGCATAAGGTAAACGATGATATAACTGACCACCCTCGTTACCCAATTGATTCATACCGTCATTTGCACGCCCTTCCAGAACCTTTCTGCCTGCGTAGTTTCCTATACCAATCGGTGTTGTTGTATCTTCTGACAGGTCATGAGGATCTAAACCCATTTCAACCAACATGCTATCCCATTCAGGGGCCAGGTGTGGAAACAGTCCACTTAATACCTTATGAGATGCATAAGAAAGTGCAACATTTAACTCGCTATTATCTTCCGGCTCCGGCATTCGCGCGATATCGGAATATACCCCTTTAGCCGTAGGGTGATAAGGTGCTGTGGCATCATACCAAGAGTTAGTGATCAACGTCGTAAAACGAAGTACTAATGTAGCATCATTGGCAGCGGGCGATACTTCAAAAATTGCACAAGCTGCCGCTGGGATTATATTCTGCACTGCGGCATTGCAACTTTCCAAGTCTATAGAACTACACTTTGGTGGCAATGGCACATTTGTAAGCTGCGGACAGGTGAGAGCTTGTGTCTGCCAGCTTACCGAGACCAACAACATCCCTAAAACACTCTTTAAAGCACGTTTATAAGTTTTATTTATTAACATTGGTTTTCCTTTTTACCTGACTATTAACCCGGCGGATAAGTGGTTCATTATGCTGCATATTTAATTGAGCGGTGTTTAAAGTAGGAAGCTACACGCGCGGGCTTCTTTTGTAACATTCTCATGTGAGAAAGTACCTTGCTTTTCAGCTTCTCTCTCGTTCGTGCTGGCATCCCACTGTGAACGCCCGCTTTGAGATCACAATTCAAATATTCATC
>NZ_JAIVKI010000021.1 GCF_020524905.1 Microbulbifer variabilis
CCAGGCTGCTGAATCAAGTGATTTTTTGCAGCTTTTTTCGGTGATCCGAGTGGCTCAAAGCCTTTTTCGAATCCCGGCAAGTGCGTTTCCGCCCCTGCTTGAAGTGGCGCGCATTATAGCGACCTCTCCGTACTTGGCAAGCTCTTTTTGAAGGAATTTTCTGTGAAAAATCAGTCAGTTGGAACTAGTCCCTCACCGCCGTCTCAGGCAGCGAGGGCGCGAACTATACGGACTACTGTGCTTCTGTGCAAGGCTTTTTTCATCTATCGCACAGCCCTCTTTTTTTGAGGGTAGTATTGAGGCCGCATCCGACCTCTCGACGATCACATGTCCCTGTTAGTTCGCACTCCCGCATAACTAACATAGAGTCGAGAGACACAAATACCAAAGAGAATTTAGAGATTAGTGCAGCTCCCTGTCCTTCGCCTTTTCATCACTGGTTTTGTCGCTTCGATTGACAGGTTTAGGGCGGACCCTGACCCATAGCCACATTGCAGGACCTGAAAGCGTGTAAAGCACAGCCAGTGTGAGCAGCACTCCAGCAGGGTCTATGGTCACCAGGCTAAAAACAAGGATCACCGCCAGCATCATTACAAAAGGCACTCTGCCTTTGAAATCTAAACCCTTGAAGCTCGCGTAACGGAAATTAGATACCATCAGAAGCCCGGCAGCAGCAGTTACCAGCGCTGCGATCATTGCAAGGCCAGCCCCAACCTCCACATTGTGTCCAGCCCAAACCATGCTGGCGACAATAGCGGCTGCCGTAGGACTGGCAAGACCGATAAATACCCCTTTGTCGACAGTATCCACCTGGGTATTAAAACGAGCCAGACGCAGTGCGGCGCAGGCCGCATACAAAAATGCTATCGCCCAGCCAAATTTACCTAAAGTATCCAGTCCCCAACTAAACGCAACCAGTGCGGGGGCAAGACCAAAGGACACCATGTCCGATAGAGAGTCATATTGCACTCCAAAGGCGCTTTGGGTATCGGTCAAGCGCGCTACCCGCCCGTCCAGACCATCTAGGACCATAGCCACGAAAATTGCGATCGCTGCGGCCTCAAAGTTGCCGCTCATACCGGCGACAATTGCATAGAAACCGCTAAAGAGGGCCCCGGTGGTAATTAGGTTGGGCAAGAGATAGACCCCGCGTGCGCGGACCTTCTTACCATTTTCCGCAACCTCTTCCTCAATGTGCTCGTCGACAGGCAGACGAATTTCCTCATTCAACCCACTGACTGGATCTTCGGACTGCTTATCATCGCCATGAACGCTCATAGACTCTCCGTAAATGCATTTTGCTGCCAGCGAGTGTACGCCATTGCCCTGTGCACGCACAGAGCAAAAAAAAACGGCGGGAAACCCCGCCGTTTTTTTGCTGGGAAAGGATCAGCTATTGCCTTCAGTTCGATCGATAATTTTATTGGCTTTTATCCAAGGCATCATGGCACGCAACTTGGCACCAACCTGTTCGATTTGATGCTCTGCGCCAATACGACGCTCCGCCTTCAAGCGCGGCTGCCCAGCAAGAGATTCCAACATAAAGTCCTTGGCGAATTTTCCGGTCTGAATATCCTTCAGCACTCGCTTCATTTCAGCTTTGGTTTCGTCGGTTACAACCCGCGGCCCGGTAACATAATCACCGTACTCAGCAGTATTCGAAATAGAGTAGCGCATGTCGGCAATACCGCCCTGATACATCAGATCGACGATAAGCTTCAGTTCATGTAGACACTCGAAGTAAGCCATTTCCGGTGCGTAACCCGCCTCAACCAGCGTTTCAAAGCCCGCGGTTACCAGTGCAGAAACACCACCACACAATACGGCTTGCTCTCCGAAAAGATCTGTTTCAGTTTCTTCGCGGAAATTGGTTTCGATAATCCCAGAGCGACCACCGCCATTTGCAGAGGCGTAGGAGAGAGCCAGCTCTTTCGCTTTGCCTGAAGCATCCTGATAAACCGCAATCAGTGTTGGCACACCGCCACCTTCAAGATAGGTCGAGCGCACGGTGTGGCCGGGGCCCTTTGGCGCAATCATAATGACATCCACGTCCGCTGGCGGCTCGATCAGTTCGAAATGCACATTAAAACCATGGGCAAAAGCCAGCGCGGCACCAGATTTTAAGTTGGGGGCTACCTGCTCTTTATAAATATTGGCCTGGTACTCATCCGGTGCCAAAATCATTACCACATCCGCATCTTTGACTGCGCTCTCAACCTCAGCCACGCGTAAACCGGCTTTTTCGGCTTTTGCCCAGGAACTGGAACCCTTGCGCAATCCGACAACGATATTCTCCACACCAGAGTCTTTAAGGTTATTTGCATGGGCGTGCCCCTGAGAGCCATAACCGATAATGGCAATATTTTTCCCGCGAATTAAAGAGAGTTCACAATCTTTATCGTAATAAACTTGCATGATTAAATTCCTGTTTCCTACTATCTAAACACTTAATACTTTTTCACCACGGGCGATTCCCGAAACACCGGAACGTACGACTTCCATAATGGTGTGCTCACCTAGTGCCTGCAAAAATGCGTCGAGCTTTTGACCGGTGCCGGCAACCTGTACCGTGTACATGCTGCTGGTGACATCTACAATCTGCCCGCGAAAAATATCTACACTGCGCTTTACCTCATCGCGCTGAGCTCCATTTGCACGCACTTTTACCAGCAGTAATTCCCGCTCAATATGGGAGCCTTCGGTGAGATCGACCAACTTCACCACATCGATTAATTTATTCAGATTTTTTGTGATCTGCTCAATCTTGTGGTCATCACCGATAGTCACCAGGGTGAGGCGCGACAAGGTGGCATCTTCGGTAGGTGCCACGGTCAAACTCTCAATGTTATAGCCGCGTTGGGAAAACAGTCCCACAACCCGAGACAGCGCTCCCGGTTCGTTCTCCATCAAAACCGAAATAATTCTACGCATCGCCTTAACCCCTATGTCCGTTCGGTTTTGCTCAGCCACATATCGCGCATGGAGCCGCTCGGCATGACCTGCATCGGGTAAACATGCTCAGAGGGGTCAACATAAACATCGATAAATACCGTGCGATCTTTATGAGCAAAGGCTTCCTGCAGTTTTGTGTGCAGTTCCTCGCGCCGCTCAATCTTCACGCCCAAATGGCCATAGGCCTCGGCGAGCTTAACGAAATCCGGCAGAGATTCTTCGTAGACACTATTGGAAAGGCGTCCCTCATACTGCATTTCCTGCCATTGTTTCACCATGCCGAGAGCCTGGTTATTAAGACACAGAATCTTGACCGGCAAATGGTATTGAGTGGCGGTGGACAATTCCTGAATGCACATCTGAATACTGCCCTCGCCGGTCACGCAAACGACCTCCTTATCGGGGTGGGCAATTTTCACCCCAAGGGCAGAGGGCAGTCCAAAACCCATGGTGCCGAGACCACCGGAGTTAATCCAACGGCGTGGCTTGTCAAAGTGATAGTACTGAGCTGCAAACATCTGGTGCTGTCCGACATCAGAGGTAACGAAAGCATCTCCCTCGGTTATATCGTAAACCGCGCGAATCACCTCCTGCGGCATGATCATGGCGCCGTCTGTCTTGTAGCGCGGGGCAGTGTAGAGACCGTGGCGCTCACGCCAGTCGTCTATCTGACGCCACCAGTCAACAATGGCCGACTGGTCTGGCTGCTCATCGCTGGATTTGAACGCCTCCAACATATCCGCCAGTACCGACTGCACAGTACCCACGATAGGAATATCGGCGACGATCGTTTTGGAAATAGAGGCCGGATCCACATCAATATGGATAATCTTTGCTCCGGGGCAGAATTTACTGGGTGTATTGGTGACTCGGTCATCAAAACGCGCCCCTACCGCCAGAATGACATCGGCATGGTGCATCGCGGTATTGGCCTCAAAAGTGCCGTGCATACCGAGCATACCGAGGAAACGTTTATCGCTACCGGGGAAGGCGCCGAGTCCCATCAGCGTATTGGTCACAGGGTAATTCAGATGGCGAGCCAACTCGGTGAGCAGTTCGGAACCCTCCCCCTGCACCACACCACCGCCGGCGTAAATTACCGGCCGCCGGGCCGACAGCAACAGCGCCACCGCTTTACGTATTTGTCCGCTATGGCCCTTGCCCGCCGGAGTGTAAGAGCGCATACGCAGCTTCTCTGGGTAGCGGTACGGAAAGCGTTCGGCAGGATTGGTTACATCCTTGGGCACATCGATAACCACCGGGCCGGGGCGGCCAGTAGTGGCTATATAGAAGGCTTTTTTGACAATCTCGGGAATATCCTCGGCATTCTTTACCAGGAAACTGTGCTTAACGATCGGGCGTGAACAGCCAACCATATCGGTTTCCTGAAAGGCATCCTCACCGATCTTGTCGCTGGGTACCTGACCCGAAATCACCACCATGGGGATTGAGTCCATATAGGCAGTCGCAATCCCGGTAATCGCATTAGTGGCTCCTGGGCCAGAGGTCACCAGTACCACGCCCGCCTTGCCCGTAGAACGTGCATAGCCGTCTGCAGCATGGGTAGCACCCTGCTCGTGACGCACCAAAATATGCTTGATGGACTTCTGTCTAAAGATGGCGTCATAGATATGCAGTGCCGAACCGCCCGGGTAGCCGAAAATCAGATCTACCCCTTCATCCTGCAGCGCGCGAACCAACATATCGCCGCCGGAAAGTAATTCCACTTGAGTCTCCTCAATTTACCTAGTTGGTAGGATAGCCATCACCAAAGAACCGCTAACCGAACGAACAACAAGAATGTTGAACGGCAATTGTAAAGGAAAATGGTGACAGATATCAGCCTGTTGCGTGTTTACATGCCGATTTTTAGGATGAAATCATCGCGCGCAGTAAAACACCCAGCCTGAAACCGACACGTCAGTATCAAAATTGCAGGCTAGCAGGCCTCCAGGGGTAGGGAGAGCCTCTCGACGGAATTGCGGCGGAAGGGTGTTCCACCTGAGTTAGTGTCCTGGCCGCGGGTGTGCGGGGACGACTACTCGCCGAAGAAACAGTCGATTTTGCCAATCCAACCTTGACTGTCAATAGACATGAATGAAAGTGTTAAGAGAGTTACAGGAAAGTCCACCGATACCGGTACAATATGCTAGGTAAGGAAAGATAAAACGATGAGGGGTAATCCAATGCGCATCGCACTCGCAATGCTATTCTCCGGCCTGGCACTGGCCGCTCAAGCCAACGGCATCTACAAATGGGTAGATGAAGACGGTGTGGTGCATTTTGGTGAGCAGCCACCTAACAGTTCCGAAGTCGAGGTAATAAAAAAGCCCAAGTCGGAACGCTATAAACAATGGGAAGCGGAACAACAGGCCGCACTGGCTGCGGAGAAAGCCAAACAAGAGGCTGCAAAGCCCACTCCCGAGAAAAAAAGTACTGCAAAGCAAGAGTCCCAGGGCCCTTCAAAGGCAGATGAGCAAGTTGCCCGCGCCCAGGCTGAGGCGCGTGCGCAACGCTGTGAATCCTCACAGAAGAATCTGAAAGCCCTGACGAGCCATGCTCGGGTACGCGAAATCGACGAGCAGGGCAATCAACGCATGCTGGGAGAGGACGAGCGCCAGGAGCGTATCACAAAAGAAAAACAGAGCATCCGCGACAACTGCTAACGATCTCGGCGGCTACAACTCTTTGTAGGGCGTATCGTTAAATTGCTCCAGGCTGTAGCGCTCGGTGTAATAACCCGGTTCAAACAGCCTGTCTGCCCTCGGCACGGTCACTCGGGCAATACTCAACTGCTTGACCAGATAGGGGCCGTCCTGATCGGCATCGCGGATCATCAGTCCATAGAATTCGAAGGGTATCCAGTGTCTCCCAGGTGGAAGCTCAACCGCATACTGGGTACTGCCAATAGGTGTCTGCTCATCGTTGTAGAGGGAGCCACGGAAGTAAAAACGTCCCTGCTGCAGCACTTCCACTTCGGCTTCCACCAATAGATTACCCTCACTGGTGAGCGAATCTCGCAAATTACCGGTATAGCTGCCGGTATCTTCAGATAGCGTAAAAGCGGCGGCATCGCGAAGACCGTCGATATCCGTATCCACGATGATTTTATAGATACCCGTTGGCAGCGACTGGCCCTGGTAAACACCCGCCTCCATTTCCGCTTCGTAGATCAGATCTCCATTACTGTCCTTGAAGGTCAGGGAACCCAGTACATGCTGGTCGTCCAGGACCATCAGGGCAGTCAGGTCCGCTGGCACCTTGACCCCATCGCTGTCTGTCTGATAGGCATAGACCCGTACAGTATCCCCATACAGATAAAATTTCTGGTCGGTCCAAAGGGTCAGGGTATCTCCATTATCACTGTAGGTTGTGCGCTGGTCGGGGGCGTGGGTCTGGGAGATTGGATCCTGCGAGGCGCTCTTGATCGCGCGGTTTTCCGGTGGATAGCGGTGGAACTTGGCCAGATCGGAAAGCAGGGATTGGTGCAGCTCGGTCTTTACCGGACGCGCCTGGATCTCCTGCCATACTTGCACAGATTTATCTTCAACTGGATCCTCCTCAACGGACTCGGCCCGCCGTAACTGCACCAGCTGTGGCCGGGGGGTATCCACCCCACCCGCCTCGGCCTTGGCAACAACCGCTGTGGATACTTCCCCAGCTTCTCCAGTGAACCAATAAGCCACTGCTGCTGCGATCAAGACAATAGATCCCAGGATGGCTAGGCGCCTCTTGAGGCGGTTGTTGCTGGCGGACATCGACTATCTCCCGCAAAAATTACTGAGTACAAGCGGCGATACGGCCTGCGCTGTTTTTCCCAACTCCGCAGTCCAGACCATCGGGAATGCTATCGTAATCCGGAGACATAATACCGCCATTACGCTCAGCATCGTGATCGGTGTAGATACTGGCCAGGTTATAGGATCGGGCTGTACCCTTGTTGTCGTTATTACAGGAGAAGGTGGCACTACCGTAGGCAATACCCATAAAAGTGTCGTACTGTTTCAGGTTGGACCAGAGGTTGCGCTTGCCGGAACCGGAACAGTTCATTTGAGAAGCAAGATTGATATAGCCATCATCTTCGCCATTTAGCAGTGCAGAGGAAACACTTTCCGCACCGGGAAAGCCCGCGTAGCCGCCGATGGTATAGACAGGGGCGCCCAAATTGGTACCTACATAATTGCGCACGGTATAGATATCGTTGGTCTGCATGTAGCGCACTGCGGAGCACTCTCTGCCGAAGAAAAGATCGTTAATTACTTCATCATACCAGGTGCCATTGCAGATACGGTCCACCCCCTCGGTGCCCGCGATTGCGCCACCGGTAGTGAAAATCGCAGCCACTCCACTAATCGCACTATCAAAATCCACGGTTACTGCGTTGGCGTCACTCAAACTGGCTACCTGTACTTCCTTGGTGACGGTTTTACAACTTTTACTGCCATACCAGGTTGTCGAGCACTTCTCGACTTCCTGCATTTCAGTATCGGTATCGTACTGCTCGTAAGCACGATTGTAGTAAGGCGACCCCTCAACTGAATTACCAGCGATATACATCATTTGGGCAGCGCCTTGGCTGTGGGAAATTATCCAAAAAGTATCATCGGCGGAACACTGGTTTTCATGCTCGAATTTATCCCCGGCTCCGCTGCGAATCTGGATTATTTGCCGGGCAATTTCACCGGATGTTTGATCGTGCCAATAGGGAAGTTCACCTTCGTCGGTAGAGTTATACCCCACCACGCCGTAATTTCCCCCATTGACTAGCAGCTGATCGATGAAACTACTGTTTTGATATTCATCGAAATAAGTTTCGCTCCAATAGTCCAGTGCCGGCTGCACTAAACTCCCATTATTATCAGTGCTGGTTGTGTGCCCCTCGACTCCATGTCCATGGACCAGGATATAGCAGTTCTCCGCTATGGCTGAAGAAGTACCTACCATCGCAGCAAAAAAAACAGACAGGCCTGCGCCTAGTCGTTTAGAAAGTGTCATGGTTATCGCCCTTTATAGTTTTATAAGTGGATTTTTATTGACCGCAGAGTCTCGAGGTATCCGTTTCGCAACACTTTGCAGGCAACTGCAAGTTATCCGGTGAAGCTGGTATTACAATAGGATTTTTGGCGCCAGAGGATGATCGAGTACGCCACGTGAGGCGACCAGTTCGTCATAATTCACATTTTTGTTTTCGTTGTTTGATGTGCCTTTGCTATGATCCTGTCAACGCCACCCGGACGGCAAAGAGTCATGAGAGACCAGAATAAAAATATGTCCGGCCATGCCGGCGTGCCTAAAATTTTCGCACCTTATTTTGTTACTGCCGCTGCGCGGTTAGGTATTCCTATTGGCACATTGATCGAGCGCTTGCCATTCACATTTAGCTGGAATCCCCGCGAGAGTGAGCGACTCAGCTATAGCGAGTTCAATGCGCTGATCGAAAACCTGGTGGCACTTTCCCCGGTTTCTTCGCCAGGGCTAAGCTTCAGTCGCTTTCCCATTATTTTGTGGCTGGAGGAAACGATTATCGAAGCGCAGCCTTCACTGCGACGTCCCCGGGAAATCTTGCGCCCCGCAGAGATTGTTTTATCGCAAACCCTTGCTCCGCTACTGCGTTTCGAAACCAAGAAGGAAAAAGAATTTGAAATCCTCACTTTGCACTGGCGTCTGGAATTATTTAGCGAATCCGTAAATCATTTCTTCGCTGAGATGTTGATGGCGCGTATCGCAGAATTGTTGCGTACCCTTAACCCTCAGTTTACCGAGGTATGCGGTGTTAAGTTACGCAGTGTAAAACCCGAGGACGACTCGATTTATACGCGGATTTTCCAGAGCCCGGTAGAGTTCGAATGTGATACCAACGCCATTATTCTCAGCGCGGAAACGCTGGATTTTCCTATCCCCAGTTATCACAAGTTGCTGCGCAGTCAGAGCCGTAATGTTTTGAAAACCGTTTTGCACAATACCTTGTCGAGCTACAACCTGGCCGCAAGCCTTCGCTCCTGGCTTGAAAAGCATATACTCCAGGAGGAAGTCTCCATCAAGCAGGCCGCCGCTCACTTCCGTACCAGTGGACGCACCCTGCAAAGGAGGCTGAAAGAACAGGGGGTTACTTTTCAAGAGTTGAAAGACAGTGTCACCCTGGCCCTGACTAAGCGGTTACTGCTGTCCTCCAGCGAATCCGTCGAGAGTATCGCCATAAAACTGCATTTTGCTGAGCGTGCGGTATTCACCCGTTTCTTTAAAAAGCACGAGGGGGTAACCCCCAGTGAATTCCGCCGCAGCAATGCCTCAAGAGATATTCTCGACGCTTAAAAACATCGCTCGCAGAGTTTTTAACTCCCCTGTGCTTGCGCCTGGATCTTTTTGTAGTCTCGCCCTAAATACAAATACATGGCAGGCACAACAAAAAGAGTAAACAAAGTGCCAATAGTCATTCCTGAGGCGACCACCAGCCCCATGGCAAAGCGAGCCCCTCCCCCGGGCCCAGATGCGAGCAACAAAGGCACCATTGCCAGTACCAGAGATGCTGTTGTCATCAATACGGGGCGCAGGCGAATGGAAGTGGCCTCCTCTATAGCCGTGCGCTTATCCAGCCCCCCCATTTGTAATTTATTGGCGAACTCCACTATCAATATTCCATGCTTGGAAATAACACCAATCAGAGTCACCAATCCCACCTGTGTATAAATATTGAGTGTGGTTAGACCAAGACTGACAAAGATCATGGCACCGCATACACTCATGGGCACAGTCACCAGCATAATGAGCGGGTCGCGCCAAGATTCAAACTGAGCTGCCAGCACCAGATAAATCACAATCAATGCAAAGAAAAAAGTCACCACCAATTCTGAGCCTTCCGTCTTGAACTGCCGGGATTGACCTGAGTAATCCACCGAGTACTCTGCTGGCAGTATTTCGTTAGCTGCGCTTTCCAATACCCCAAGCGCCTCCCCCAAAGTCACACCGGGCCGCGGCACTCCGGAAATCGTCACCGCATTGAGTTGCTGGAAGCGTTTTAATTGTTGCGGCTCCACGGTTTGACGCAGATTTATCAGAGTATTTACCGGTACAAGGTCGCCATTGATCGCACGAATATAATATTGCTTCAATTGATCAGAAGTGAGTCGGTCGACCCGCTCAACCTGAGGGATCACCTTGTAACTACGATTATCAAGGGAGAAGCGGTTAACATAGGCACCGGAAAGCATTGCTCCGAGATCCCGGCCTAGGTCCACCATATCCACCCCCATTGTAGCGGCCTTTTCCCGGTCTATTTCAATAACGATCTTGGGTTTGTCAATTTTCAGATCGGAATCCAAAAAAATAAATTTTCTACTCTGCAATGCCTTAGCCATAATCTCACTGGCAACATCAGCGAGGTTCTCCATAGGCTCTGTTGCCCCGATTACAAACTCAACCGGTAACTGACCACCCGCGGTGGGCAAACTTGGCGGCACTACCACTGCCACTTTGAGTCCGGCAATCTTGCGGACATCTTCACTGATTAATTCCTGCATTTCTTCAGTATCGCGTTGTCGCTTTTCCCAGGGCCCTAAAACAAACCCCGCGGTAGCATTGTTGACGCCATTACTAAAAGTACCAGCACCGTTGAGTAAGAAAATATTTTCTACTTCGGTGTAGAGATCGGCAATATCCACCAACTCTCCACTGTATTGCTCGACATAATCCAAAGTGGCATAGGCATCTGCAGTGGAGATAGTGAGTATCAAACCCCGATCCTCTGTAGGCTCCAACTCCTGAGGTGAGGTAATAAACAGGAAATAGCAGCTGACTAAAACAATCAGGCCAAACAGTAAAATAACCCCGCGCTCTTCTAACGCGTTGTGCAGACGTTTCTCAAACCCTTTTTGCAAATGGGTAAAGCGCCGTTCGAGCCAAACCTCCAAGCGCGAACCCCCACCCTCCCGCGGTTTCAAGATTCTTGAAGCCATCATCGGTGACAGTGTCAAGGCTACAACACCGGACAGGAGCACGGCACCCGCGAGGGAAAACGCAAATTCAATAAACAGGGTTCCGGTAAGGCCACCGAGAAAACCAATAGGAATGTAGACGGCAATTAGAGTTGTGGTCATGGCGACCACAGGCCAGGCCAATTCCCGGGCACCGACAATAGCCGCCTCTCGGGGCGAGAGCCCTTCCTCAATATGACGATGCACATTTTCCAAAACAATGATTGCATCATCCACGACTATGCCAATGGCCAGTACCATACTCAGCAGCGTCAATAAATTGATGGAAAAGCCCATCAGCAGCATCAGAAACATTGCGCCAACCAGGGAGAGAGGAAGAGCGATAGCTGGAATTAAAACGCTGCGCAGTGAACCCAGAAACAGGTAGATCACCACGATAACAATGATCACCGCTTCAATAATGGTACTTACAACTTCCGAAATAGAGTCCTGAATATATTCAGTGCTGTCATAGGGAATTTCGCCCTGCATCCCTTCGGGTAACTGTGGGAAAATTTCACTCTCCAGTTTTTGTCGCACACGCTTGATAACATCCAGGGAGTTCGCATTCGGAGCCACTTCGACAGCGATAAAAGTGGCGGACTGCCCATTGAATGTCACCGAGCTATCGTAAGTCTCGGCACCTAACTCAATATCGGCTATATCACCGAGCCGCACCAACTGATCGCCACTAGCACGCACTACCAGATTTTGGAAATCCATTTGCCGGGAAATATCTGTATCCGCACGAATTTCCACCGCCACTCTCGAGCCCTTGGTAGCCCCCACCGCAGACAGGACATTGTTGTTACGCAGAGCATTGGACACATCCTCGGGAGTCACTTCCAGCGCCGCCATTTCTTTGGGCTTAAGCCAGGCGCGCATGGCAAAAGTGCTATCGCCGAGCAACCGCGCACGTTGCACACCAGCAACAGTAGCCAGCTTGGGCTGTACGACCCGGACCAAGTAATCGGTGATCTGATTGTTGGCGAGAATCTCCGAGGAGAACGATAGGTACATAGCGGCGGTGGTCTCCCCCTGCTGCATCTCTACACTGGAGTCCTCCGATTCCTCGGGTAAATCGCTGCGTAGTTTATTGACCTTGGCGACTACCTGGGTGAGCACCTCATTCGGATCATAATCGAACCGAACATAGGCATTAATAGTGGAGAGCCCCTGAACGCTGGTGGAGACCATATAGTCAATGCCGTCTGCCGTAGCAACTTCTTGCTCCAGCGGCGTGGTAATAAAGCCCTGAACCAGATCGGAATCTGCGCCCACATAGACGGTGGAAACTGTGATAACCGCATTTTCCAGTTCCGGATACTGGCGAATATTTAATTCAGTAATTGAGCGCAAACCCAGCAGAAAAATAAAGAGGCTTACTACTGAGGCTAATACCGGTTTACGAATAAATATCTCAGTGAAGTTCACCGCAACTCCCTATAGAAATTAACTATTCCCAGGAGTGGGAGATGGGTTTTCCGGCGGTTTGTTCTCATTATTGATCACAGCTTTCTCACCATTGCGCAATTTGAGTAAGCCGCTGCTGGCTACCTCATCACCCTGTAATAATCCCTGTACAATTTCCACCAGATCGCCGCGTTCCTCTCCAGTTTTAACAAAGCGCTTATTTGCGGTGACAGTGCTATCAGCAGCACCTTTTTCCAATACAAAAACCGAGACGCCATAAGGAGCAAATAACAGGGCTGTGCGGGGTACGACCAGTACACGGCGGCTAGCTTCTATCTGTACGGAAACCTGGGCAAACATACCGGGGCGCAAGTGTTTCTTGGGGTTTTCCAGTGTGGCCTGTATCAGGAAGTTGCGGCTGGCCTTATCCACTCTGGGATCAACGGCAGTAATCTTTCCGCTGTAGGTATTCCCAGGAAAGGCATCGGTAGTCAGGTTAATGGGCATCCCCTCCTTAACTAAGGCGTATTTTTGCTCGGGAAGGGAAAAATCGACAAAGATCGGATCCAGCTGCTGTAGGGTCACCACTGCATCTCCAGGGCTGACATTCTGGCCCAGGTCTATTCGCCGAATACCCAAAACACCATTAAATGGCGCCAAGACTCGGCGCTGGTCCACCCTGGCGCGCTGTACTTCGATATTGGCCACTACCTGATCCAGGGTACTGCGCGCAGTATCTAGGTCCGCTTCTGTGGTCACCCCGCGCTCGGTGAGGGTTTTAATACGTGCATAATTGCGCCTTGCCAAACGCAGCTCGGCATCCAAAACCTGTAGCTGCGCTTTTTCCGGCTCAGCGAATATTTCCACAAGGAGATCGCCTTTATGCACATACTGACCAGATTTAAAGTGAATGGCGCTCACAACACCCTGAGCTTCGGTAGTAACCTCAACGCCATTAACTGCGCGGACTGTGCCGACCCCACTTAAATCCTCCCGCCAATTTTGTACCTGGGCCTTTGCCGAAGTTACCGTAGGCGCCGGTAACGTCATAGTGTCCAGATATTGGCTCACCATACGATGGACAATAAATTTGTACGCAAAAATGCCGCCAAACAGTACCAGGCATCCAAGCAGCATTAGCATCATGCGTTTACTGATAATTTACCCCCGATCGTTTACAACAATTCCGCTGTGAATAAGCTGGAAAATAAGACAAGCCCCAACTCAACAGGCCACTAATTTCAGTTTATAAAGAAAATCCTGTGTATACCGGCAGACACTGATGGGGTTGTAAAAGAAAACAAATTTAGGTGACAAGTGGGGATATGGAGATACCTACACTCAGGCAGAAAATAGAGTGTCAATCATCAAGGACAAGGGATTATTAAAAAGAGAAAGTGGACTAAAGAAGCATAAAAGTCTAGCTCAAAGACCAATGAAACAGATAATGACTTATCTGTTTCATTGGCAGAACAAACATCAAGATGATCGCTTAGTGAAATACCGCCCGATCACCCTCGACATCCGCATGGATAGTGCTTCCGGGCGTAAACTTACCGGCAAGTACATCCTGAGCCAGTGGGTTTTCCAGCCAGATCTGGATCGCCCTTTTCAGTGGTCGGGCGCCATAGACTGGATCAAAACCCACCTCCGCGAGCTTGTTCAGCAAGCCCTCAGAGACCTCCAGTTTCAGGTCTCGTTCACTCAAACGACGGCACAACTGGCCCAGTTGAATTTCCGCAATGGAACGCACTTCTGCCTTATCCAATGGGTGGAACACCACCACTTCATCAATACGGTTAATAAATTCCGGGCGGAAATGGTTACCCACCACCTCCATCACCGCATTTTTCATCTGGCGGTAGCGGATTTCTGCATCCAGATCGTCGCCATTTTGAGCACTGGCAAACTTCTGGATCAGATCCGATCCCAGGTTGGAAGTCATCACCACAACGGTATTACGGAAATCCACAGTACGCCCCTGACCATCGGTCAGGCGCCCATCGTCCAGTACCTGCAGAAGAATATTGAACACATCCGGGTGCGCCTTTTCCACTTCATCCAGCAGTACCACCGAGTAAGGCTTGCGCCGCACAGCCTCGGTCAAATAGCCGCCCTCCTCGTAACCCACATAGCCGGGAGGGGCACCGATCAGGCGCGCCACAGAGTGCTTCTCCATAAACTCCGACATATCGATGCGCACCATGGCATCTTCTGTGTCGAAGAGAAATTGCGCCAGCGCCTTACAAAGCTCTGTTTTACCAACGCCAGTGGGGCCCAAGAATAAAAATGAGCCATTGGGGCGATTGGGATCGGCGAGGCCCGCGCGGGAGCGCCGCACTGCATTGGCCACAGCGTCGACGGCTTCGCCCTGCCCTATAACACGCTTGTGCAGCTCATCTTCCATTCGCAGCAGCTTTTCCCGTTCGCCCTCAAGCATTTTGGAAACTGGTATTCCGGTCCAGCGGGAAACGACTTCGGCCACCTCTTCATCGGTCACCCGGTTGCGCAATAGCCGCGGCTCTTCTGTAGCCTCATGGGTAGCAGCGGACTTTAACTGCTGCTCCAGCTGTGGGATCACACCGTATTGCAATTCTGACATACGGGTAAGGTCCCCGGCGCGACGCGCCGACTCCATATCCAGCTTGGCCTGCTCCAGTTTTTCTTTTAAATCATGGCTGCCGGCGAGCTGGGATTTCTCGGCTTTCCACACTTCCTCAAGGTCAGAATATTCTTTCTCCAGCTGGTGAATCTCCTCCTCCAGCTTGGCTAGACGCTTCTGCGTAGCCTCATCATCTTTATCTTTCTTGACCGCCTCGCGCTCAATTTTTAGCTGGATTAAACGGCGCTCCAGTTTATCCATCGATTCCGGTTTGGAGTCTATTTCCATACGGATGCGGCTGGCCGCTTCGTCGATCAGGTCGATGGCTTTGTCGGGTAACTGACGATCAGTGATATAGCGCTGGGACAGTTTAGTGGCGGCAATAATGGCTGAGTCGGTGATATCCACACCGTGGTGTACTTCGTAGCGCTCCTTCAATCCGCGCAATATGGCAATGGTGTCTTCCTCGGTGGGCTCATCTACCAATACCTTTTGGAAACGGCGCTCAAGGGCGGCATCTTTTTCGATGTACTTGCGATACTCATCCAGGGTGGTGGCACCAACACAGTGCAATTCACCCCGCGCCAATGCCGGTTTGAGCATATTGCCAGCATCCATAGCGCCTTCAGCCTTGCCGGCCCCCACCATGGTGTGTAATTCATCAATAAATAGAATAATCCGCCCTTCCTGCTTAGAGAGTTCATTGAGCACCGCTTTTAAGCGCTCCTCAAATTCCCCACGGAATTTGGCGCCGGCCAATAGAGCGCCCAGATCCAGAGACAACAGACGCTTGTCTTTGAGACCTTCAGGTACCTCACCGTTAACGATTCGCTGAGCGAGTCCCTCGACAATCGCCGTTTTACCCACACCGGGTTCACCAATCAGTACTGGATTGTTTTTGGTACGGCGCTGTAGCACCTGAATCGTGCGGCGAATTTCATCGTCGCGGCCAATCACCGGGTCGAGCTTGCCGGATATCGCGCGTTCGGTCAGATCCAGAGTGTACTTGTCCAGTGCTTGGCGCGCTTCTTCCGCATTTGGATCGTCAATTTTTTCATCGCCACGCACTTTTTGTATCGCCGCCTCTAATTGCTTTAAATCGCCATTGGCATTGAGAATTTTGGAAATTTCCCCCGCAGCGGAATCAAATGCCGCGAGTAAAACAGTCTCACTGGAAATAAAACTGTCGCCATTCTTTTGTGCTTTTTTATCTGTGAGATTCATCAGGCGCATTAGCTCCTGAGACATACCAACATCCCCGGTCGGGGAGCTGATCGTTGGCAGCTGATCCAGTCTCTTGGCTAAATCGTTGCGCAGGCCATTCAGATTAAACCCCGCCTGGGATAAAAATGCGGGCACACTGCCGTTATTTTGGTTGAGCAGCGCGAGCAACAAATGTTCCGGGTAAATTTGGTTGTGGTCCCTGCCAACGGCCAGGGATTGTGCATCGGCAAAAGCTGCCTGCAGCGGGTTTGTCATTCGGTCTATGCGCATAAATGCAACTTCTCCTACTCGGGATTTTTTGTAGCACTGCGTCGATAGCTACCGGGAGGCGCCACGCTTCAGTGTAGTGATGAGAAGTAAAATAGGGGCGGGGGAAAGGTTTTCAATGATTTAAATCAATTGGTAGGAATTTCCGACATAAATCGTTAATGAGCAAAATTATTTTTGCTGGAATGCAGTGTTAGCTTCCCACCTCGACTTGATTTGTGTACTCGGCGCCCCAATAACGATCAAATGAAAGTGGCGCGCTCTGCCATATCCTTATCGTAAGTGAGACCAAGTGAGAAAGGTGCGAGCGATATCATAGAGAGGAAAATAAAAGTCACTCGCCCTTGTTCATTTAATTAGCTTTCATCATCGGCCAGCCAGATTAACGATGCCATACGACCGGTGGTTTTTTCCCTGCGATAGGAAAAAAAGCGTTCGGCTTCATTGACTGTACAGTGTTCGCCACCATAAATGCTCTCAACCCCGAGTTCAGCCAGTTCAGCCCGCGCCAAGGCATAGATATCGGCAAGGAAGTGCAAAGGCTTCTGGCTGTGGGGGCGGAAACACTGGGCAATCGCCTCGGTATGAGCACCACTTTGGGCATGCTCGAAGAAGACTTCTAAAACATCGACACCCGTTTCAAAAGCCTCGGGGCCTATCGCAGGCCCCAACCAAACCAGTAATTCTTGTGGGTCGCAATCGAGTGCCGCAACCGTATTTCGCAATATGCCCTCGGCCAAGCCTCGCCAGCCCCCGTGCGCCGCCGCTACCCTGGTGCCAGCCTTGTCGCAAATAAGTACCGGTAGGCAGTCGGCGGTGAGAACGGCACAGACACCCCCACCCCCAATGTTAAAGCTGGCATCGGCGGTACGTACAAGTCCGTCAGCCTGTGCCTGAATAACCTTGTCACTGTGAATCTGTTCCAGCCACTGAGGCACCGCCGGCAGCTTCAACTCCTCCAACAACTGCCGCCGATTGGCCTTCACTGCAGGTTCCTCATCCCCCACATGAGCGCCGAGATTGAAGCTACTATAAGCCCCGCTGCTGGCACCGCCTTTGCGCTGAGTGGTTACCGCGCGCACCTTGGCTGGAGCAGGCCAAGAGGGAATCAGGTAATGATCGATGGACATGCTATTTCTGCTTTATAACGATATTGCGAAACGAGCAGTGACTGCCGCTTCACCTAAAGTAGCTGGGGCCACTGGTATTCACTCGCGCTGGTCCCTATCGAGAAGATCGAGCAACTGGAGCATATCCGTTGGCATGGGAGCACACCAGTGCATATTTTCCCCAGTCAGCGGATGAACCAAGGCCAGCTCTGCAGCGTGCAGGGCCTGACGTGGAAAGCCCTGCAGTGCCTGAACCAGCTCTCTGTTCGCCTCTGCAGGCAATTTGGGTCTGCCGCCATAAAGCGGGTCGCCCACCAAAGGATGGCGAATATGGGCCATATGGACACGAATCTGGTGGGTGCGCCCCGTTTCCAACTTACAGCGCAGTAAGGTGTGAGCGCGAAAGCGCTGCTGAACCTGATAATGGGTGATGGCTTCCTTACCACCAAAATCCAGCACTGCCATTTTCAGGCGGTTCTGCCGATGGCGACCGATAGGCGCATCAACCTTTCCTGGCCCGGTTATATAACCTTGCACCAGGGCATCGTATTGCCGACTGACCGTTCTCTGTTTCAGCTGGTCTACCAGATGTACCTGAGCCGGCAGAGTCTTGGCGACAACCATCAAACCGCTGGTGTCCTTATCCAGGCGGTGCACAATGCCTGCCCGGGGGATCATTTCCTGGTTTGGGCAGTGATGCAGCAAGCCATTCAATAAGGTGCCATCGGGATTGCCCGCGGCAGGGTGTACCACCAAGCCTGCAGGTTTGTTAATCACAATGAGACTGTCGTCCTCGTAGACAATATTCAGGTCCAGGGCCTGGGCGGTCCAACTCCCCTGAGGCTCCAGCTCCGCTCGCAAGCTGAGCCGCTCACCGCCAAATAACTTATCCTTGGGCTTGGCAACAGCGCCGTTTAAGGTGAGTTGTCCGCCTTTGATCCAGGATTGCAGGCGAGAGCGGGAGTAATCGGGAATTAATTCGGCTGCCGCTTGGTCTAATCTTTGACCAGCCATACTGGCCGGTACTTCAATATCGAGTTTTAGGTGGTCATTCATCAAACAATTGCAAATACTTTGGGCAGCTCCGGGACTGTGTTTAAATGTCTGGAGTGCCAGATTAATCTTGGCGGATAGTTTAATAAGGTAGAGTGTGAGAATGATAGAGCGAGGGGCTATACAAGCCTGGAAAATGCTGTGGCTGGCCTTGGTGTCCGCAATAATGGTTGCCTGCGCCAACACCGATGATTCAGAAAAGGGGCTGCCCACCGGCAACCGGACTGAGCAGGCCTTCTACGAGGCTGCCCAGCGGCAACTGCGTACCAGCCAATGGGACCTGGCGATCAAAAACCTGCGCGCCCTGGAAGACAACTTCCCCTTCGGCAACTACGCCGAGCAGGCCCAGCTGGAGTTGATCTACGCCTACTACCGCAATTATGAGAACGATGCCGCCATCGCCGCTGCAGATCGTTTTATTCGCCTGCACCCGCAACACCGCAATGTCGATTACGCCTATTACATGAAGGGACTCTCCTCCTTCACCGAGGGTACCGGCCTGTTTGAGCGCTTTATGCCCACCGATCTGACCAATCGCGACCCTGGCGCTGCACGCGAGTCCTTCGCCTACTTCTCACAGCTGATGGCCCGCTATCCAGAGAGCCGCTACGCCGCAGATGCGCAGAAACGCATGATTCACCTGCGCAACCTGCTGGCCCGCTATGAGATTCACGTGGCCAACTACTACTTCAAACGCGGCGCCTACCTCGCCGCCGCCAACCGCGGCCGCTACGTTGTGGAAAACTTCCAGCAGACCCCGGCTGTGCCCGATGCGCTCGCGGTAATGGTTCAGGGCTACCACTTGATGGAGATGCCCGAGCTGGAGGCCAACGCTCTGAGCGTGCTGCGCAACAACTACCCCAAGCATCCGGCTTTCAATGAAGATGGCACCTTCAACTACGCCTTCTTCAAGGGCGCCAGTGGTCGCAGCCTGGTCCACCGTGTAACTCTGGGGCTGTTTGAGAAGTCTGACCCACAAGGCTTCGACAGCCGTGAGCTTTACAACCCCGAGTACAATCGCGGTGAGGCTCCCCTCCCACCAGAGCTGATGTAAGCACCCCTGTTAAACGTAAAAACGGCGCCTTATAGCGCCGTTTTTACGTTCTGGGCTGGCTTATTCTCCAGCCTTCCAACCGTTGGTAATCGGATAGCGACGATCCCGCCCGAAGCCTCGCTCGGAAATCCGAACCCCCACAGCAGCTTGGCGGCGCTTGTATTCATTGCGCGCCACCAGGCGCACCACCCGCTCTACAATGCTGCGTTCAAAGCCCTGCTTGATGATCTGCTCCGCACTGTAATCCCTATCGACGTAGAGATTCAGAATCTCATCTAACACTTCATAGGGGGGCAGACTATCAGTATCCGCTTGATCGGGAGCCAACTCAGCGCTTGGTGGTCGTGTAATGACGGTCTCTGGTATGACCTCTGAGACCGTATTGCGGTAGCGCGCCAACTCAAACACCAATACCTTGGGCACGTCTTTTAAAGCGTTAAAGCCACCCACCATATCTCCGTATAGGGTGGCATAACCGACCGCCATTTCACTCTTATTGCCGGTGGTCAGCACCATGGCCCCCTTCTTGTTGGAGATAGCCATCAATAGCACCCCACGAGTTCGTGCCTGTAGATTTTCCTCGGTGGTATCCCTTTCACTGCCGGCAAATTCTTCCGCCAAAGCCCCCATGAAGGCATCGAAAACCGGCTCAATTCCTATCTCTCGATAATCGACACCCAGGCGTTGGGCCTGATCGGCAGCATCCGTCTTACTCAGGTCCGAGGTGTAGTGGAATGGCATCATCACCGCTTCAACCCGGTCTTTGCCCAGCGCATCCACGGCAATCGCCAGAGTCAGAGCAGAGTCAATGCCGCCTGAGAGCCCCAGCACCACACCGTTGAAGCCGTTCTTATTGACATAGTCGCGCACCCCCAACACCAGCGCCTGGTAAACCGAAGCCAGATCCCCCATAAGAGGGGCCACCTCGCCGGGCAATAAAGTCACTCTACCGCTCTGCTGAGAAACCGATACGGGTAATAATTGCTCCGCAAATTCTTCTGCCCTAGCACAGACCTGCCCCTGAGCATCGACGGCCATGGAGCCCCCATCGAAAACCAGTTCATCCTGGCCTCCACACCAATTCACATAAACAATCGGCGTTTCAACCGCACGCGCTTGCCTGGTTATCAACTCCTGACGCTGCAGAGCCTTACCACGATGGAAGGGGGAAGCGTTGATATTCAGAATCAACTTAGCCCCGGCCTCTACGGTCTTTTGTAAAGGCTCTGGATGCCAGATATCCTCACAAATACTAAAGCCAACCGGGATCCCCTTAATCTCCACCACACAGGGCCCATCCCCCTTGGTGAAGTAGCGCTTTTCATCAAATACCTGATAGTTCGGTAGCTTTTGCTTGGCGTACTCCGCCACTAACTCCCCATCGGCAATCAGGCCAGCCATATTAAACAACCTGCCATTGCGATGGCGGGGGTAGCCAACCAGAATCGCACAGGGCAGCTGTACCGCTTTCAACGCTTCCAGTGCCGCATCAATACGGGTTTGCATACTGGGGCGCAGCAGCAAATCCTCCGGAGAGTAGCCACACAGAGTCAATTCTGGGAACAGAACCAAATCGGCGCCCAACTCGCGGTGGGCCCTGTTGGCCATCTCAATAACTCGGGCGGTATTACCGGGAATATCTCCTACGAGAGAATTGATTTGTGCCAGCACTAGCTGCAAAGTAGACATGGTTAAACCTCGGACAAGACAGGCCGCCATTGTACCCCCTGTGGGCTGTAACAGCAGCGGCCGCCACAACAACAAACCGGGAAGACATCTTGAGTAGTGCCAACAACACCAGTACACCCCCTTCTTTTCAACACCATGAATTATTGCGCATCTGTGCAATTTACCGGCTGTCTATCGCCCTGGTATTACTGGGCGTTTTCTATTCAGATATCGGCGCCGGTGCTTTTGGCGATGATGCGCCGCTACTTTTCCTATACACAGTTGTGGTGTATTCCATTCTTAATTTTGGTTGGCTAATTTTTTTACGCCAGCGGGCTTATCAAGTGGGTACAGGGCAAGTCGGGATTATTCTGGCCTGTGACATTTTGGTTTTCCTCTTATTGATTGAATCCAGTGGCGGGCTGAACTCGGGCCTCGGCTATCTACTGCTAATTAATTGTTCTATCGGCTCCATCCTCTTGGACCGTCGTATGAGTGCCTTCTTCGCAGCGCTGGCCAGCCTCGGGGTGATCGGCCTGCAGTTGTACAATTTGATATCAGGCCAGGGAACTAGCCAGGATATTGTCGCTGCAGGAAGCTTGGGATTACTATTATTTGCCACCGTAAGCGCACTCCAGTATTTGTCTGCACGCATCCGCAGCGCCAATATGCGTGCGGACCAGCAGAGTCGCCAAGCAGCGCACTTACAACGGCTGGCTCAGCAGATTATTGAGCGCATGGGTACTGGGGTTCTGGTGATGGGACCCGGCGGCCAACCCGAGCTCGTCAACCAGGCTGCCCGACGGCTCCTGGGAGAACATCTACAACCCGAAAGTAAGGTGGGAAGCTCGTTACTCCACTCCATCCGTCAATGGCGCAACGATGAGGGGCCCGATACTCCGCTGCTGCAAGCGGAAAATGGCAGAGAACTGCACTTAAACTTCGCCAAGCTCAAGCATGAAAGTGGCAGCAGCACACTGGTATTCATGGAAGACAACCGCAAACTGGCGGAAGCCGCGCAGAAATTGAAGCTCGCTTCTCTCGGGCACCTCACCGCCTCCATCGCCCATGAAATTCGCAATCCACTATCAGCTATCAGTCATGCCGCCCAGCTGTTGTCAGAATCCTCCCAGTTGCGCGAGGAGGATCACCATCTAACCGAGATCATTTGCAGGCAGTGCCAACGGGTGAACCAGATCGTTGAAAACGTTATGCAATTATCCCAACGTCGGGCCGGCAATCCCCAGGAACACAATATATGTAGCTGGCTGCAACAAATTATGCTGGATTACAACGCCGGCTCTGATAAGGGCGATCGAGTCGAACTCGACTTACCATCACAAACTCTGAGTGCAAGGTTTGATGCAGCACAAATGGCTCAGGTGGTCACCAACCTCACCGACAATGCTCTGCGCCACTCACAAGCGGCTACCGGCGAGCGCCAGGCCGAGATCCGTGTGTACTACAATCCAGAGAGGGGATGTACTCAACTGGATGTGAAAGATAGAGGACCTGGTGTTCCACAGGAGCATCGTGACAAGGTTTTCGAGCCTTTTTTCACCACCGGCAATCGGAGCAGCGGGTTGGGCCTCTATATTGCCCGGGAACTATGTGAAACCAACCAGGCAAATCTCTATCATTGCCGTAGTGATGATGATATGAGCTGCTTCAGGGTTGAATTTGCTCACTAAATCGATGTGACTTGATTCTACTCAGAAATTTTTCCCAAAATGTATGGGATTATTCGTAAAGAATTTCTGACATAATCAGAATCGGCACCTTTGCCCACAATCTCCACAAAACAAGAAAAGACAGAGAATTGATGCTACCTCTGGCCCTGGTTGTCGATGACGAACCGGATATCTGCAAACTAATCACACTCACTCTGCAGCGCATGGATGTGAACTGCCACACCGCAGCCAACCTCGCGGAGGCAACGCGCTTGCTTACAGAAAACCACTACGACTTCTGCCTTACCGACCTGCGCCTACCCGACGGCGATGGCTTGCAATTGGTGGAGCATATCCAGAGTGGCGTTCATCGAGAGCTGCCCATCGCAGTGATTACCGCCCACGGCAATATGGATACCGCCATCAAAGCGCTGAAGCTCGGTGCTTTTGATTTTGTCAGTAAACCGGTCGACTTGGAACGACTGCGCAACCTCGCCCAACTGGCCCTGCGGCTAAATCGGGAGCGCGACCCAAAACTAAGCAAGAGTTCAGAGCAGTTGCTTTTGGGAGAAGCGCCAAATATGCGCAAGCTGCGCGAGCAAATTGCCAAAGTCGCGCGTAGTGATGCTCCGGTTTATATTAGTGGTGAGTCAGGTTCCGGCAAAGAGCTGGCCGCTCGTGCCATCCACGCCCAAGGGGCTCGCGCAGACAAACCGTTTGTACCCATTAACTGCGGCGCCATTCCCGCCGAGCTAATGGAGAGCGAGTTCTTCGGGCACAAAAAAGGCAGCTTTACCGGCGCACACAAAGATAAGGCCGGCTTACTACAAAGTGCCCAAGGAGGCACACTATTTCTTGACGAGGTAGCCGACCTGCCCCTAGATATGCAAGTAAAGCTTTTGCGCGCGATACAGGAAAAACGTATCCGCCCTATCGGCGCAAACCAGGAAATCCCAATCGATGTACGTATCCTCAGTGCAACACACAAGGACTTGGCAAAGGAAGTCAATGAGGGACGCTTTCGCAGTGACCTCTATTACCGTATCAATGTCATCGAAATATTAACTCCGCCATTGCGCGAGCGTAGTGAAGACATCCCCTTGCTAGTCGATGCCATCATGCAGCGCATAGCCAACATTTCAGGCGAAATTCCTCCCGGCATCACCTCCGATGCCATGCAAGCCCTACGGACCTATCCCTTCCCTGGTAATGTACGCCAACTAGAAAATATCTTAGAGCGCGCTTTTACCCTATGTGACCAACAGGAAATTCGCTGTGAAGACCTGTTTCTGGAAAAGGATGAGAAACCGCAGGAACGAGAGGCCTTTTCCACTGCGATAGAAAGTGAAATCTTATCCGAAAATCAGCTGGAAAATAGCAACTGCTTTGATAGCAGCCAGTACAAATCACTGGATGAGTTTCTGCAGGATATAGAGAAAGAAGCGATAGAGAGCGCGCTTACCAAAACCCGCTGGAACCGCACTGCCGCAGCCCAGAAGTTGGGTATCAGTTTTCGCTCTCTACGTTATCGATTGAAGAAGTTGGGGCTGGAAACCTAAAGATATAAAAAGGGCCGGGTATTTTTTTACCGAGCCCGAAAATTTTAAGAAATACGCAAGCTACCAACAGTTACTAGAATTACTGCCCGTAGCGGTCTTCACACCAGCCTGAGTCAAAGTAAAGCCAGTACATGCACTATCCCCGCCTTGAATAGAACCAGAAACTGGTGCCGCAGTTAGCGTATAAGTAGTCGCGCTCAAAACTCCTGTAATGGAATAATAATTATTCTCCGAATCGATACTCTTATTATTTTGTAAATCCGCTGCAACACTACAGTTTGTATAATCATCATAAGAACTGTAAGCAGTAAAGCAGCGCTGCAAACGCTGCGCCACATCATTGAGGATTGCTTTTGCTTCAGAGCGATTACTCTTACGTACAGATTCCATATAAGACGGATAAGCGATAGCGGAAATAATACCTATAACCGCAACCACAATCATCAGCTCTATCAAGGTGAAACCATGACTCTTATTCAATTTAATTATCTTAATCGTAGACATTGTTAAAATTTTCTCCAGGACAAGCGCTCAGAAGGTGTAGTGATTTCACCGGTATGATTCCCATATTCACCAGAGGTCTCCGAAAATGGCACATAGACTTTACGTCCGGCGATTATATAGCCAGAGAAACCTGTGCTCGCGCTAGCTTGCTTTGAATTTGGGTTGTCCAAGATACCGTCGTTGATAAAACGGGTATCTCCAACACCCACCAACTCCATAGTCCAACCTGTAGCGCCATAATCACAGGGATCACTAGAGGTAACCAAGGTCGGGAAAATCAGTCGATCGCGCACAAGCAGTGGCTTACTGATAATACGCTCCCCAGTAGTACCTTTATCTCCGCTATCGCCGTAATTTACAGCACCAAAATCCAGGAACCAACCCTTCTTATTTCCTAGATCATCCCCCCACCACTCATCCTTATCTTTAGAGATTGTACGAGAGTTACCCGACTCCACGATCTTTTTTTCCATCAATAGGCTAGTGCGCTTATCCAGAGAGTTACCACCTGTGTTGTTAACAGACATGAACTCAAGCCTTTCTCCTGTATCCTCTAAGGCATAGAAACTATTGATCACCGTACCAGCAGCATTATCGGTACTCGCCATATACTGACCGGTACCAAAATACACCATAATTGAGTCACTGGATCGGGGATTAGCGCCAAGAGTGGGAGCAGCAGTAATAGACTGTGGATTGCCATTAACGTCTGTTGCCGTAAAGAGAGGAAGACGTGGTGCGTCATCACTATCACCGTCACGGAGTGACACATCCCATTTACTCATGTCACTATCACTAAGATCGAACTTCCACAGATTACCCAGAAGATCTCCCGCATAGGCGGTATTAACCAAACCCTTAGCATCGATCAATAGGGAGGGCTCGGCCAAACCATTGTCTTTATTATCAGAAGTTGGGATCACCTTGAAATTATTCGGGTTTGCCAGATCAACAACTACCAGGCTCGCCATATCCTTTGAGGATTTATAACCGTTACCAAAGATCAACTTCCAGCCCGCCGCAGTGGGGACCACCAAAGGACGCCCTAAAATATTGCCAATATAGGAGCCTGCTGCTGTAGCATCCAATTCGAAAAGTACCTCGGGGCTGCTTGGGTCGCTGACATCTAAAACAAATAAACCCTTGGCACCAGCCCCATAAGTACCTACCAGGATATTCATCCATTTAGCACTGCCGGCATTGTTCTTTTTGAAGTAAGCATCCCCTACAAAAAGAGGACCGTCCACAAAATACTGATGGGGATTTGTCTCGGAGCCATAATCGCTTGCCGCAAGATTTTTTAGTTTGCTATATATTCCCTTAGGCACATAGGCAAAGACCTCAGCACCTGTGCTGGCATTTATTCCGTGCAACATGCCATCGTTAGCCCCCACATAGAGTACCTCAGTGCGACTGCTCTTCTTGGTATTACTCAAGTAGTCGGCATAACTGCTTCCCCCAAGGCTAGCCGGTAGCAGGGAAAAATATTGATCACGATTATCGGCCAGGACCGGAGTGCTATTGACTATATCCCCGAGTAACTTAGACCTGCTGCGTAAACCTTGAACCGTTTGGCCAGCAACCCAGCTCAAGCGCTGCTTAGCAACTGTCTCATCATCTCCGCCTTTAAGCGCCTCCTTTTGTGTATCATTCAAAGATGCCCAGGTGAAATCTACTGTTTTGCTGCCTGTGGCTGAGTTGGCGTTATAGGTTTTGATTTTTCGAGAGCTGGTGGGAATTTTTCCAGACTCGGAAGTATTCCAAGTAGAGATACTTTTTAAAGTGCCGTCCTCATTCATCTTGATAGAACGGACCTCACCACTCCAATCATTGGAATCAAACAGCGCCTGGAAAATCGCCGTATCAGTACCCAAGCGTGTGGAGTTGGCCGCAACTGCCGAGGCCGAACCGGATCTGCCACTAATATCGGAGAGTACCGCGCTCAGCTGGCTGGCAAATGTCGTTGGATCACCCGCACTATAGAAACCTCCGCGGCTATTGACCGCAGCATGTAGTAAATCATCCAGCTTGGTTGCGTTACTAGCATATTCATAGTCAGGATCATTCCATAATATTGATGTTTTATCAGTGATAGCCTTGAATGCATCTGCGGGGTTTATATCGCCAGTCACCCCAAGGGCCACCCCAAAAGTCACCATATGCTGGTACGTGGCAGTGTCCAATGCATTCTCTTTCACAGGTAGATGGTCCGCTAGGCCTGGATGCAAGTCATTTTCATAGTATTTCATGGCAATATCTGCCAGGGTACCATCGTGGGTATCGGCAAAGGGCACGCCATTATCGCTATCATAATTAGCAACCGATACAGATGAATAGTCATTTCCATAACCATCGGTCATTAAAATGGTATAGGCAGCCCTACAAGCTAGCTGAGGCGTAGTATCATTTGTAGCCCCGGGGTCTCCCGACCAAGGTCCTTTATTATCCTTGCGTTGATAATACTTCCCTGCATTGTCCAAAGCGGTCAATAGGGGTGTGCCTGCCGCTGGTATATCTATACCATAGAGTGTGTCAAAGAAGGTAGAACGGTCATCCCCCTTAAATGCACGAACCCCTTTTTTTATGGTCGCTGTGCTTTCACCATCAACGGTGCTACTCGAGGAGTTGAGACTTCCAAAACCAACCCTAAGCCCCTCTCCCTGCGCAGCAAAAGCCTGACCGATGCCCGCTCTTGACATCAATACACGTGAGCGGTAGTAGCTATACCAATTGGCAAAATTTTGTATTTCTTCTTGATAAGTACAGAAGTTTTCTGCCGAGCAATCGGTACGTTTCTCGCCTTTAGGATAGGTAGAATTATTACCTTTAATTTGAACGCGAGTATAGTTCGCAACATTTAATAAAGCGCCATTGGAAATAGTTCCGTCAGGAGGGCCAATATATTTGAAGTAAGTAGATGGTCGAAAAGTGACTTCTCCACTTTCGCATAAATTATCTCTAGAACCGGCGATGGCTTCTTTTTTTATCCAACAATTAGCTTTTTGTTTATTATTTCTCTTTAAATTACGCCAGCCTTTAGCTTTATTGAATGGATTATGGTAGGCCTTAGTTGGTGATGCATCATCCCATAGTGTTCCATCTTTTTTTGCCCAAGGAGTATAACGGATCTCAGGATCATAATAGGTCTTATTGTTATGAGAAGAACGAAAAAATGCTGCCCAAGGATTGTCGGCTTCAAATTTAGGAACGACCTGCCATTGATTACTATTATTCCAATAATCACATTTCGAAGTGTTAGTTTCACTATAGATACATGATTCAAACTCTACATTTGCGCTATCATCATCTGTTGCAGCGGGATAAACATAATAAACTGAGCGATTGCTAGAGAATATATTGGTATAGTCCGAGGGTGTCACCTCAAACTGCATAGATCCCGAATCATCCAGGATAAACATAATGTTGGGATCAGCAGAAGTCTGTAAAAATAGCGGCTGCTGGGCGAGATCCATTGAGACTGCCGAATGTGTCACCCCCAGGGTTATCAGTGCAGACACCACTACGGAGCTATATTTTAAATATTTTTTTATATTCAACATAATACTGCTTCCAGGCACAAAGTTTAGAATGGCTTAAAGTTTGATTGCAGGATTACTATTGCGGTATCTGTACCACCCACCCCGCGGCTGGTTACACGATAATATTCCTCAGGATCAGGTCGAGAGATAAAATCGATAGCTCCCCCACTGGCTCCTGTAGCTAAAACCTGCTCGGTAATTCTTTCAACCACATAGACTGGTTTGCTCTTCACGCCCTTCAAAGTAATATCTGCAGTAGCAGTTTGTTTCCAATCATAGGTCTGCCAATAGCCGGTATTCGAGGAACCGTCTAACTCTTCTTTGTGTCCAGTATTTGAGCCATCAAAGAGAGTAGTTACGGGTTTTTCCATCTCCTCATTCACATTTTCCTCGGCAATCCTTAGCCCCGCTTCCGCAGCCTGGAATGCCAGCTGGCGGTCGCGCATATTACCAGCCATTAATTCTTGCATGCCGCTGCCACGAATCGCAGCGAGCCCAATAAAAGTCATTAGCAGTAAAATAACCAGGCCAACTAAAAGAGTCGCGCCCTGCTGGTGTGAAAACTTAATAGGGGTAACTAATCTTTGCATTCTTGAATACTCCCGTTATGGCATACGACCGCGTATCGCAATGGTGCTGGTAAATACTTGGCGCATCCTCCGATCTGGTGCCGTAACCAATTTCCCGTTGAAAGTATATTTCTGCAGCTCATCTAAAGCATTTTCATCCGTAGAGACCACCAACAGTTCCACTTTAATCGCAGTAACTTTATCCCACTCACTTGCTGGGATATCCTTTGCATCCACAAATTTATCGGGAGCGCGGTCACTATTCGTATTCAGGCCATATTTCAGCTGCATCTCCTCGACACCTGTCAATAATTCCTGCACTTCATCATTGACCTTGCGGAAAAGGCCGGGGCGGCCACTAGTGGCATTATTGGCAACATAGTAAAATACGGTGTTTACCCTTAGTAACTGCGAATCACTCCCAAAATTTTCCCTTTCGGCCCATTCGCCTTTACCATTATCATTACCTGGATCAAAGCCGTCCTTTACTTCGTGATAAATAACCAAATACTTCGCATCTTTACCGACCGTTGCTTCTTCTTTGGCTTGCGGAACTGCTTCCGGCAGATCATCGGTTGGCAGCTTATTGGCGAACTCAAATTTTGTTGCTTGGAAAACAATCCCTTTTGAGCAACTGGCAACCACTACAATATCGCCCTCACAGAATCCGCTATACTTATCTTTATCATTCGGGCAGCCTTTTTCTTCGACACCGGTATTTTCTATATAAATACGGTCATTTTCACTTGTCCCTTGCAATCCAACCATATTGCTATTGGCACTGCGCAATATGAGGGCATCGGAGTTGCTCAGACGGTTTGGATAGCCAGTATCAGTGACATTTTCATCAATACCCTCAATAGGTTTATCAAAGCGATATAAAAGACCTGTAGTATCCTTAAGATAATTTTCAACGGGTTTTTCTGCGAAATTGGCACAGCCCATATAGCCCGCCATACGCAGATCATCAGCGATAAAATCTATTGCTAAACGCCCGGTTTCCTGAACCCGGGCAATGGCACTCTGGGTGCTAAAAGTCACCTTGCTGGACAGGAAAAGTTGTATCACACCCGCCATTAATACCAAGCCCACTGTGATCGAGACCATTAGTTCGATCAGGGAGATACCCCTCTGCTTCAATAATCCCATTGTATTTATATCCGTGTCATATATTCAAAACTGGTTGTTCCATCAGCAGCGGTGGAATCCTGCTCCCCCCAGCGAATGGTCGCTGTACAATTACCATCGTTATCACAGGTAATTCCTCCGGTACCATTCGGTAATTGACGCTTCAAGAGCTCTCGCCACTCAATTAAGTCTTGCCCAGCTAGGCTAGAGCTGCTGGTTGGAGTGCTTGCGGTTACCGCCAATTTATAATCCGCGACTTTTGTGCGGTTGGCCCGAACCCGCTCCAACATATCGTAAGCTAGAATATTGGCCTGGGAGCGCATGTAGGCGCTATGGTTATACTGCAAGGCTTTATTTTGTAGTGCGGCCAATCCCAGCAGGGAGGTTGATAAGATCAATACCGTGACCATGACTTCAATAAGTCCAACGCCGCGCTGCCCACTTATTAGTTTCATAGAATTCACCCTCAGCAGCTGGATTTATTTATATTAAGTACCCCGGAACCACTAATCACCAGTGTGCGAGCACTAGCACCCGTGCAGTCGGTCACTTTTGTAATAATCGTAGTCTCGTTGAATCGACCCAGGGTACCGAGGCTTGTGTAGCGTATAAAGTTTGTATCGGTACCTTGCTTAACACTGATAGCCGCATTATCACCAGCCTCCCAAGTACGCAAAATCTCCCCCACTCCGACATTTACACTTTTATCTGTTCCAGCTGTATCCACAAATACCATCCAGCCCTGCGACCAAGTATTGGCCGCAGAACACTTGACTCCATCAGTGCTCGCACAAATAGAAACCCGAGCAGCGCGCTTAACCGCTTCTGAACGAGCGTAGCTGAGCGCTCCTATAAAATTCTCTGATACCGCAACAGACCGATTATTATTAATCATGTCTGTAAAACTTGGCGCTGCGATACTTAACAGCACAGCCAATACTACGAGTGTGATCATCAGCTCAATCAGGGTAAAACCTCGCTGCAGCAAACAGCATTTTTGTTGGCTCTGCTTATACCGCATAAATTCCTACTCAATTTGTACCAAAAATTTTATGTTTGCTCAGCCGCCAAGCATCTAGATGGGAAATTTTCCCAGAGTTATATTTGCGAAAATAGCATTGCCGTCAGCACCACACCAAGGGGGCTCGACAAGCGGCAATTCCAGCAGATTCAATGGTCAATAAACTGAGACTTGTGTCTAATAACCCATGGAGAGGGGACATGACTCAGCAGGGCTTTACACTACTCGAGTTACTGATCACCTTAGCGGTATTATCGATACTTCTTTTGATCGGTCTGCCAAGCTTTACACAAATGCTGCAAAACACTCAGCTGCAAACCGCAGCCGAGGAGTTTTTTGCTTCTGTGCAACTAACCCGCACCAATGCCATTACCCGTAATCAACGGGTAACCATGCGCAATATGGGGAGCTGGGAGCAGGGCTGGGAGATCTTTGCCGACAACGATAATGACGGGAATAGGGGTACTGATGAGGTGTTGATTCTTAGCAGTGGCCCTCAGGAAAAAGTCCGAGTTAAGACAAACAGACCAGTTGCGGATTATATTTCTTTTATAAGCACAGGGGAGAGCCGTAAGGTGGGCTCTCCACAAGGGGCTCTTCAAATGGGAACTCTACATATCTGCAGCCAAGAAAATAGCGAGGGAAAAGCCTTTATTTTATCCAGCGGTGGGCGAATGAGAATTCAGGAAGCAGATGAAAGTGATTGCTAATATTCCCACTCTCGTTTCAGCCCCCTCCTTTTAACGCAGCTCCTTAGGCAAAGAAAAGCGAATATTCTCCTCACGCCCATCCATCTCTTCAGGCAGGCTGGCGCCGAGCTGTTGCAGTTTGCTTATGACCTCTTGCACCAGCACCTCTGGAGCCGAGGCGCCGGCGGTGATGCCGATGGATTTTTTGCCGGTGAGCCAACCGGCATCAATATCGGCAGCGCCGTCGATCAATTTGGCATCAGCGCCGCAGCGCTCAGCCAATTCACGCAGGCGGTTGGAGTTGGAGCTATTGGGGCTGCCCACAACCAGTACCAAGTCGCTCTCCAGGGCGAGTTGCCGCACAGCGTCCTGACGGTTTTGAGTGGCGTAGCAGATGTCGTCCTTGCGCGGGCCGCAGATTTTGGGAAAACGCTGGCGCAAGGCATCGATTACACGGGCAGTGTCGTCCATAGAGAGTGTGGTCTGGGTTACATAAGCGAGGTTGTTCTCGTCTTTTACCTGCAGGTTAGCCACATCCTCCTCGTCTTCGACCAGATAGATAGCGCCACCGGCGGCGCCATCGTACTGGCCCATGGTGCCTTCCACTTCCGGGTGGCCGGCGTGGCCGATCAGTATGCACTCAGCGCCATCGCTGCTGAACTTGCTGACTTCAATGTGCACCTTGGTAACCAGTGGGCAGGTGGCATCGAACACGCGCAGACTGCGATCTTCCGCCTCCTGCTGCACGGCTTTGGATACACCGTGAGCACTGAAAATAACGATGACATCATCGGGCACTTCCGACAATTCATCCACAAACACGGCGCCGCGCTCGCGCAGGCTCTCCACCACAAACTTGTTGTGCACTACCTCGTGGCGCACATAGATGGGCGCTCCAAAAACATCCAGGGCGCGGTTGACGATATCAATCGCGCGGTCGACGCCGGCACAGAAACCGCGGGGATTAGCCAGTCGGATTTGCATTTTTACTTCAGCACTCTTTCGAAAAACAGTTCAAAGGGCGAAAGCCGCCCCCTATTGAATCGAATCCACTGCGATGATTTTTACGTGGAAGTTCAGGGTCTGCCCTGCCAGCGGGTGATTGAAATCAACGGTCACTTCGTCTTCTTCAATCTCGCGAATCACTCCGGGCAATTCACCACTGCCATTATCAAAAGACACTACCAACCCTGGCTCCAGTTCAATATCTGGGGAAAAGCTATCGCGGCGAACCTTTTGCATATTGGCCGGATTGCGCTGACCAAAACCCAGCTCGGGAGGAATTTCAATTTCCGCTTCATCACCGACTTTGAGGCCGAACAGGGCTTTTTCAAAGCCTGGTAGGAGACTGCCATCCCCCACGCTGAAAGAGGCAGGATCGCCCTTGAATGTGGAATCCACTTCGGTACCGTCATCCAGCTTTAGGCTGAAATGCAGAGTTACGCGGCTGTGTTCGCCGATAACGCTATTACTCATGGTTCGTTAAACTTCCGCGTTATTTTTTGTCTTGTCGCCGTCTTTTTCTGCAAAGAAAAGCAACTGTATAACCAGCATGGCTGCGCCGATACTGATACCCATATCCGCTACATTAAACACCGGGAAATGCCAGCTGCCGTAGTACACGGAAATAAAGTCCCGCACATAACCCAGTAAAATGCGGTCCCATAGATTACCGAGAGCACCGCCCAGAATCAGGGCTAGAGCACAGGGCTCCCAGCGCTTCAATGCTGAAAGACGCCACAGCCAGATAGTGACAACAGTACTAAAACCTAGGGCAATCACACCGAAAAACCAGCGCTGCCAGCCTCCTGCATCAGACAGGAAACTGAAAGCTGCACCGTAATTTTCCGCATAGGTAAATTGCAGAAACCCCGGAATAATCTGCATCGCCGGGCCCTGCATAAACTCACCCACGGCCCAGACTTTGGTGGCGACATCCAGGGCCACTACAGCCAGTGCCAGCCAATACCAGCGCCAGGGGTGACCGAACAAAAGATTGGTCTTAGGCATAGTGCCTCACCTCTCCTTTCCCCGTCACATTCTCCACACAGCGGCTGCAAATATCTGGGTAATCACTATTCTCCCCCACATCCGCGCGGTAGTGCCAGCAACGCGCACACTTGGGGTGGTCCACCTTACTCACGTCAATTTTGAGACCTTCAAGCTCAGTAGTCTCGGCACCCCCCGCATCGCTGAGAGGCTGTACACAAGTGGAAGAGCAAATCAGTACGAAGCGCAGTTCATTTTCCAGCTCGAGTAATTTCTCGCGCAGGTCATCACTGGCATACAAAGTAACCGCCGCCTGTAAAGATCCACCGATGGCTCCGGCTGTACGCTGCTCTTCCAATACCTTGTTCACCGCCGTTTTCACTTTGGCAATTTCGGCCCAGTATTCTGCACCTTTATTGGCCTCTACCGGCAGCTTGGGCAGAGGATACCACTCTTCAATAAAGACACTATCGGCATTGTTACCTGGAATAAACTGCCACAACTCCTCGGCAGTAAAGCTCAGAATCGGTGCTATCCAGCGCACGAACGCCTGCACAATATGATAGAGCGCGCTCTGAGCCGAGCGACGCGCGATACTGTCTTCCTTGGTGGTGTACTGGCGATCCTTGATGATATCCAGATAGAAACCACCCATTTCCACTACGCAGAAGTTATGCAGCTTCTGGTAAATCTGGTGGAACTGATAATTATCGTAGGCCGCCAAAATCTCGTCCTGCAGGTGCGCAGCCTTATCCAGCGCCCAGCGATCCAGCGCCAGCAATTCACCCTCCGGCAGCAGATCTTTCTGTGGATCGAAACCAGCCAGGTTCGACAGGAAGAAGCGCGCAGTATTGCGTAGACGGCGATAAGAATCTGCGGTGCGCTTGAGAATTTCATCGGAGACGGCCATTTCACCACTGAAATCGGTGGCCGAGACCCACAGGCGCAGTACATCTGCACCCAATTTGTTGATCACATCCAGGGGGGCAACGGTATTGCCGATAGACTTCGACATTTTGCGCCCCTGGGCATCCACGGTGAAGCCGTGGGTCAGTACCTGTTTGTAGGGTGCACAGCCATTGATAGCGATGGAAGTCTTCAGGGAGGATTGGAACCAGCCGCGATGCTGGTCGGACCCTTCCAGGTACAAATCGGCGGGGAAGCGTAGCCCTTCGCGACGCTCCAGCACGGCATAATGGGTCACGCCAGAGTCAAACCAGACATCGAGGGTATCGGTCACTTTCTCGTAGTGTTCGGCCTCATCACCAAGAAGATCACGGGCATCCAGATCAAACCAGACATCCATACCTTTTTCATCGACCAGAGCGGCCACTTTATCCATCAGCGCCGGGGACTCCGGGTGCAGCTCGTGGGTTTCTTTGTTCACGAACAAGGCGATAGGCACTCCCCAGGTACGCTGCCGTGAGATACACCAATCTGGACTACCATCGAGCATTGAGTCGATACGAGCCTTGCCCCAACCGGGTATCCACAGCACCTTGTCTGCCGCTTTCTGCGCCTGCTCCAACAAGTCATTTTGCTGCATGCTGATAAACCACTGAGGGGTCGCACGGTAGATCAGTGGAGTCTTGGTCCGCCAGCAATGCGGGTAGCTGTGTTCCAGTTTGCCCTTGTGCAGCAGCACACCGCGCTCTTCAAGCAGTGCAACAATCTTGTCATCCACTTTGTAGACATGGTCGCCGGCAAAAAGCGGCACGTTGTCGCGGTAGACGCCGTTATTATCAATGTAGTTGAGGGTTTCAATGCCGTAGCGCTTACCCACCTGGAAGTCATCCGGGCCGTGGTCCGGGGCTGTATGCACACAACCGGTACCGGCATCTGTGGTGACATGATCGCCGAGTACGATAGGCAATTGCTTGTCATAGAAGGGATGGTGCACTTTCAAGTACTCCAGGGCGGCGCCGCGAATGCGCCCCACAACTTCCCCTTCGAGGCCCGCGCGGGCCAATACTGCATCCTTCAGCGCTTCCGCAACCAACAGGCGACGCTTGCCGGATTGCACAACCACATATTCGAGCTCACCATTAACAGAAACCGCCTGGCTAGAAGGCAGGGTCCAGGGTGTTGTAGTCCAAATGACCACCGACAGCGGGCCATCACCCGCATGACCACCGGAGGCATCGGCAATCGCCAGATCTGCCTCTTCGCTTACCGGGTAGCAGACATCAATGGAGTAGGAAATCTTATCCTGATACTCCACTTCCGCTTCCGCTAGTGCTGAACCGCCCACCACACTCCAGTACACAGGTTTGAATCCACGCGCCAGATGGCCATTTTTCACCACGCGGCCGAGGGCGCGAATAATGTCGCCCTCAAACTGGAAATCCATGGTGCGGTAGGGGTTATCCCATTCGCCAAACACACCCAGGCGTACAAAATCTTTCTTCTGCCCTTCCACCTGCTTGGCAGCATACTCGCGGCATTTCTGGCGGAAGGTCTTGTGGTCCACCTTAGTGCCAGCCTTGCCGATTTTTTTCTCTACACGGTGTTCAATAGGCAGGCCGTGGCAGTCCCAGCCGGGTACGTAGGGAGCATCGAAACCGCTCAAGGTTTTCGACTTAATAATGATGTCTTTGAGAATTTTGTTAACTGAGTGACCAATATGAATATCGCCATTCGCATAGGGCGGGCCGTCGTGCAGGATAAACTGCTCGCGTCCGGCGCGCGCCTCGCGAATTTTTTCGTAGAGCTTGGTGTCCTGCCATTTTTTCAGAATTGCCGGCTCACGCTGTGGCAAATTGCCGCGCATAGGGAAGTCGGTCTCAGGCAGATTCAGGGTCGCTTTATAATCAGTCATTGGGTGTCTACTTCAGCTCTAGTAGAAAAATAAATTAGGTCGTCTCAGTTTATGGAAGCGGTCGAGGGTTTTTTCTAAACCACTGCCGGGCATTATCGATATCCTCAGCGATACGGGCTTTGAGAATATCCAACGAGGCGAACTTCTCCTCATTGCGCAACTTGTGGCAGAACTCCACGGCGAGTTCTCGCCCATAGAGATTGCCGTTGAAATCAAACAGGTTCACCTCCAGCAGTGGCTGTGCGCCCTCCCCCTCCACAGTGGGGCGAAATCCCACATTGGCCACGCCATCTATCTCTCGGCGCCCCGTGGCAAGTTCGGAGCCATCGGTGGCAGTGGTGCGCACCGTGGCAAGTTCGGAGCCATCGGTGGCAGTGGTGCGCACCGTATAAACGCCAACCAATGGGGAACGGTAGCGATGCAGGCGCACATTGGCCGTGGGCGCGCCCAGCTGACGCCCAAGTGAACGCCCAGGCGCTACCCTGCCGGTTATCTTGTAGGGCCGCCCCAGGAGGGCCTCAGCCAACAGAAAATCGCCGTCCTGTAGCGCTTCGCGAATACGGGTACTGCTGACCCGAGCACCGCGTATTTCTATAGTCGCAGTATCTTCCACGGTGAAGCCACTCTGCGTACCCATCTCTTGCAGGAGACTGTAATCACCATTTCGGTCGCAGCCAAAACGAAAATCATCGCCCACCACCAAATGGCGAATGCCCAGGCCGTCGAGCAATATCCGCTGGATAAAAGCCTCGGCACTGAGTCCACGTAGAGTTTCATTAAATTGCAGGCACAAAACCCGATCCACGCCCGCGTCGAACAGAGCCAGCACTTTTTCCTTAAAACGCATCAGGCGTGCGGGAGCTTTTTCACCAGAAAAGAACTCGTGGGGCTGGGGCTCAAAAATAATGGCCACTGAGGGAAGGCCCCACTCCAGCGCGCGCTGTTGCAACTGGGCAATGATTGCCTGGTGACCGAGATGTACACCATCGAACGAGCCGATCGTCGCCACGCATCCCCGGTGGCGGGGGCGCAGGTTGTGCAACCCGCGAATTAGTTCGCGCTCCTGGGCCAAAACGATCTTCCCATCCTCATAAAATCGAGCCGCACAGTATAGCGGATTCCCACCGGGCGGCCAGTGGCTACTGGCCCCGTGCGATAAACGTCATTACGGGGCTTATAGTTAGTAGCCAGTAGCGAGCTAGCTTGTAGCGCGGAAGTGTCGCGGCCGCAGACCTGAAACAAATAGGGCCAAAAGATAAGCCGAGCCCCCTGCGGCCACTATCACCCCCATGCGCCAAGCGCGTTCGAACCAGCCCCAAGCGCTCCAGGCCTCCCAGACATGAAGAAGCCCCAACAGCGCAGCAACCATCGCCAAGTTGGCCGCAAACAACCGCAAAAGGTAACGCCCCCAGCCGGCCTCAGGCATGTAAACATCATCTCTTCGCAAGCCCTTATACAGCAGCCAGGCGTTGATCGCCGCTTGGCAGGCAGTGGCCAGCGCCAGCCCCATATGACCGAGCTTAAAATAATGATTCAACGGAATAACAAACAAGAGGCTCAGCACCATCTTGGCTGAAATCGCGATCAAGCCGAAGCGCACCGGTGTATAGGTATCCTGGCGGGCGAAATAGCCAGGTGCCAACACTTTGATCAACATAAAAGCCAACAGCCCCAGGGCATAGGCCCGCAGGGACCAGGCTGCCATTTGCATGTCACGTGGCTGCATCTGGCCGTATTGAAAGAGTGTGGTCAACAGCGGCTCGGCCAGTACCACCAGGGCTACCGCCGCGGGCAGGGAGATAAAAGTAACGCTGCGCAGCGCCCAGTCGAGGGTATGGCGGAAGCGACGCGGATCCCCATCGCTGTGCAGGCGCGACAAGCTTGGCAATATCACCGTGGCCACCGCCACACCAAACACTCCCAGCGGCAATTCAGTCAGGCGATCAGAAAAATACAGCCAGGAAACACTGCCGCTGGGCAGAAATGAGGCCAATAGGGTATCCAGTACCAGACTGATTTGTGTGACTGAGACGCCAAAAATCGCGGGAGCCATCAAACGTAGTATTTTACGAACCCCCGGATGGCTCCAATCCCACTTGGGCTTTGGCAGCAACCCCTCACGCGCCAAAAAAGGCAACTGGAATAGCAGCTGCACCACGCCAGCGAAAAGCACCCCCCAGGCCAGGGCCAGAATCTCTGGATCGAACCAAGCCGTACCCACAGTTGCCGCACCGATCAAAACCAGATTCAGCATGATCGGCGTCAATGCCGGGATAGCAAAGCGATCGAAACTGTTCAGGATGGCCCCGGTGAAGCCCGCCAAAGAGATCAGCATCAGGTAGGGGAAAGTAATTTGCAGCATACCGGCGGCAAGATCGAACTTCTCTCTTTCGCTGCCGTCCCACCACCAGCCAAAAGCAAAAATTCCGGTCACTATTGGCGCGCACAGTACGCCAAATAGAGTAACCAGTAACAGGACACCGCCGAGCGCACCCGCGACCCGGTCATTCAGTGCTCGCGCTGCGGCAATTCCGCCTTTTTGGCGATACTCCGCAAGAACCGGCACAAAGGCCTGGGCAAAAGCGCCCTCAGCAAACAAGCGGCGGAAAAAGTTGGGGATTTTGAAGGCCACAAAAAAGGCATCGGCGGCGTCCCCTGCACCGGCAAAGCGCGCCAGTGCCATATCCCGGGCTAGGCCGGCAACCCGGGACAACATAGTCGCTGCCCCCACCACCGAGCTGCCGCGCAGGAGTCTGGACGCACCGGATTTTTCGGTGGGTTGGTCTTGGGTGGGGGGCAACTGGGACAACGCTGTGACTCCTGGATTTGGGCGAGACCTGCTGGCCGGCAAGTCTACCGCAATTCCACGGAAACCATGGTAGAGATGGGTAACAACGTGCTCCTACGACCTGGAGCCCGCGAGCCTATACTAGCTGTGAGCTAGTTACGCGTCCCACGGAACCGGTGGCGCGGGGAGAAGACAGGATGACCATTAACGCTTTGATTATTGCCCTGGTACTGGCGATTGTGCTTTACATTGCGATAATGCGCGGCCCCCGCCCCCAGCGAGTACGTGTCCGTGTAGATTCGCCCCGCGACCGGCGCTACCACCGCCTGAAATAACAGGACACGACCGGTTGCCACATTTCGCCACAATTGCGCGGTAGTTTGCCACTACTGCGCCACGCCAGCGCCTCCTTGGAGCTTTTTAATAGCACTCAAACGGGCCCAATAAACAGCCCACCGAGTAAAAGAAAGCCTCCAAGGAGAGTAGCAATGAAAAAAGCATTACTGGTTGCAACCCTGTCTTCCCTGATCGCCTCTGGTACCCAGGCGAGTGAACTTAATGAATCAAAACTGACCCCGGCCAAACAGGCCACGGTCTTTACCACGGCAGCCGTTGCCGGTGCCGCTGTAGGGGGTCCATTCGGGTTTATCGCCGGTGCTATCGGTGGTGCCTGGCTCGGCGAACAGGTCAAGCAAGCAGAAGAGGCAGATATGCTGGCAACACAACTGACAGAGAGCCGTGCAGAGCTCAGCAACCTGGCACAGCAACTGGATGCGGCTCGACTGTCCGCGAATGACGCCAGCCAAGTGGCACTGGATTCACTGCAATTCCAGATGTTATTCACCACTGGAGAAGATGAGCTTCAGGCCACCCAGCTTCAGCAGCTGAATGCCATGGCAGACTTTCTGAAGCGCCATCCACACCTGCAGATTCATCTTGAAGGACATGCGGACCCAAGGGGCAGCGACGGTTACAACAACGTGCTGTCTGACCAGCGCGCCTTGAGTGTTGAGCAGGCGTTGGTCTCCCTGGGCATCGATGCCTCTCGAATCAGTCGTCGCGCCATGGGCTCCACCTACTCCCAGGCACCCAAAGGGGATGTCGACGCCTACGCCATGGAGCGTCGTGTAGATATCCGCTTCTCTCTGCCTGAGGCCATGGCCGGGCGCTTCTAAAGACCGCCAAGCCCCACGGCAAAGCGCCGCGATGGACTACAAACCCTCGCGGCTGCGCAAGGCGACTTCAAATCGCTGTTGGACCTGTAGGCGGATTACAAATACGCCAAAACTCTCCCCCTGAAAGAAACCCTGTTGCTTGCGGGCCATTTGCGCCCGCCTTTTTGCCAATAAGCAGCGATTTCGTGCATGATTCTCCGCCACAAAGGAAGCAGCCGGAATCAACCATGAGTGCAACAATCGCTATTGTCGAAGACGAGCGCGCCATCGCCGAAAACTACCGCGATGCACTGCGCCGCAGTGGTTATCGAGTCGATCTCTACAGCGCGAGGATTGAGGCCATGGAGGCTTTTCGCCAGCGACTGCCAGATCTTGCGGTTATCGACGTCGGGCTCGGTAGCGAAGTAGAAGGCGGCTTTGAGTTGTGCAGGGAATTGCGCGCCATGGCCCCCAGCTTGCCAATTCTGTTCCTCACAGCCAGAGATTCCGAGCTGGATATTATTTCCGGCCTGCGCCTCGGCGCTGACGATTACCTCACCAAGGATATCTCCCTGCCCCATATGCAGGCCCGTATCAATGCGCTACTGCGCCGGGTCAGCGTACTGCGCGATCAGGGCAATGAAGGAGAAAGCCTGACCCAGGGTAAGCTGGAACTGGATATCTCCCGATTGCACTGCCACTGGAACGGGTTGGCAGTGGACCTCACTGTCACGGAATTCTGGATAGTCCACGCTCTGGCTAAGCGCCCAGGACATGTGAAATCCCGCAGCCAGTTAATGGAGGCTGCGAGGGTGGTTTTGGACGACAACACCATTACTTCCCATGTAAAGCGGATCCGCAAAAAATTTCAGGCCCTGGATAGTGAATTTAACGCTATAGGCACAGCCTATGGCATGGGGTATCGCTGGCAAATTTGATGGCCCTGGCTGCATACAAGCCGGCCCACAGAATTTCGAGAACTCATACATGAAACTTCGCCGTCAACTCCTGTTGGTGAGTCTTGTGGCGCTGGCCCTGCCCTGGGCGGGCTGCCAATACCTCCGTCAGGTGGATGCGGCACTGGCGCAGGGCCAATTACAGGCCCTCGAGGCCACAGCTGCGGCGATTGCCGCGCGCCTGGCCAGCGCCCCACAGCTCATTGCTCCAGACCCCGCACGCCACGCACGGCCGCCGGGCAGCCAACTCTACCTCAATCCACTTTCCCACCCTCCGGTCGTGGATGGCTACGGAGATGACTGGCGCCCCTGGGAGTTCGCACCTCGGGAACTACTCAATGAGCAGCTCATGCCCCAGGCGCAAATCACCCTCGGCCAGTTTGAGGATCAGATTTACCTGCTGCTAACCGTGAGTGATGAGACCCCCGCCTACCGAGACCCTCGCACAAATCTGCTCGCGGGTGGGGATACTGTCGAACTGTTTACCAACGGGCGCCATTACTTGTTACCGGTGGCGAGCCGGGGCCCGGTCGAGGCTTTGTGGCACAACCCACGCGAAGGTGATTACCAACGCGAGTTGCGCCTGAGGGGACGTTGGACCACCTCACCCAAAGGGTATCAACTAGAACTCTCCCTTCCCTATGCGCTCACTGGTGGCGGCCTATCCATTCGAGTACAGGATCGCACCAACAGCAACGGGACGCCACCAATCCATAGCGCCAGCACCCTTCCCGCCGATGGCCAACCGGGGCGTTTAGTTGCCCCGCTGCCTGAACTACAGAAAGAACTCGATCACTTTGCCCGCCCAGGCCTGCGCCTGGCCGTCGTAGATAGCGAGGGATTCCTGCTTGCCAGTAATGGCCAACCACAAGAGGTTGATGAGGAGGAGAGCGCACCCCGGCCCTGGCTGCGCAGCTGGATTTACCGCAAGTTACTTGCCCGAGAAGAACTACCAAAACTGCCCGAGGATGACCTGCCGCTCAGCAGCGGTATAGGACGTGATACGGCAGAGCAGTGGTTTGGCGGGCCACTGCAGTCGCGTATAGGCGCAGTCAGTGTGCCCGTGATCACCCGAGCCGATGAAGTCATAGAGAGACCACTAATGGGGCGGGTTCTCATACTGCAATCCGCCGAGGCCATGCAATCGGTAACCGAGGGCGCCGCGCACCGGCTGTGGCTAATTAGCTGTGCGGCCGCGGCAACCGCACTGCTGTTTTTACTTGGCTACGCTAGCTGGCTGTCGTGGCGTATTCGCAAACTGCACCGCGCCGCGCGCAATGCAGTTGACAGTAACGGCAAATTGCGCGGCGACTTCCCCCGCTCCTCCGCCAGCGATGAACTGGGCGCACTCAACCGCGCCTTTGCCAGCCTTCTGGGAGAGCTAGACCAGTATCACCAATACTTACGCACCCTTGCCAGTAAGTTGTCCCACGAGCTGCGCACGCCTCTCGCGGTGGTGCGCTCCTCCCTCGACAATCTCTCCGCAGGCGAACTGGATGAAGATAGCCGTCGGTATGCCGAACGTGCGATGGATGGCAGCGCCCGCCTATCCGGAATCCTCAACAGCCTCTCTGCAGCCAGCAACCTGGAAACCAGCATTCACCAGGCAGAGCGTGAGAGCTTTGATCTGGCAGATCTGCTGGAAGTCATGGTGCAGTGCTACAGCGACGCCCATCCCCACCACCTTTTTTCACTGAAAAAACCCGATGGCGAGCTTCGCTGCGAGGGGGCACCTGAGCTATTGGCGCAGCTTTTAGACAAGCTGGTGGACAATGCCTGCAGCTTCGCCCCAGAGGGCAGTGAGATCCAGCTTTTAGCCCGCAATGAAAAGGGCGGCTACCTAATCAGTGTGAGTAACGATGGCCCTTTGTTACCCAGTGGCTATGCACACAAGCTGTTCGATTCACTGGTATCGGTGCGCAAGGAAGGCGACAACGCTGGGCATTTGGGCCTTGGGCTCCATATCGCCAAATTGATTGCTGATTTTCACCAGGGCCACCTGGAGGCTCGAAATCGTGTTGATAATAGCGGTGTGGAGATCAGCCTGAAGCTGCCGAGCCGCTAACTACACACATGTATTGAAGGTAAAGCGCAAGGCGTCTACGCAGATGGTTGACAAACAACCAGCTGTGGGGATAATGTCGCGTCCCGATCGGGCCCCAGGGCCTGTTAGTTACAGATTTATAGATTCCAGACAGGAGCAACCGGTGGCCAACTCACCTCAAGCGAAGAAACGCGCGCGCCAAAACGACAAGCGCCGCAAGCACAACGCCAGTCTGCGCTCCATGGTGCGCACCTACATCAAGAAGGTAGTTGCGGCCATCGATGCCGGCGATGCGGAAAAAGCAAAAACTGCATACGCAGAAGCGGTTCCCGTTATTGACCGCATGGCAGACAAAGGCATTATTCACAAGAATAAAGCCGCTCGTCACAAGAGCCGCCTGAACGCTCAGGTTAAAGCTCTGGCCGCCTAACTCTAATTAGGCAGCAGACACAAAAAACCCCGCAATGCGGGGTTTTTTTATGCTCGTAAATTGGCCTGACTACTAGAGCAAGATAAGGTTATCCCGGTGTATCAGCTCGTCGTCATCACGATAGCCGAGCAGGTCGACGAAGCGCTCCGATGACTGACCGAGAATCCTGGCGCTCTCGCTGCTGTCATAATTCACCAAACCTCGAGCGACCTCTTGTCCCGCACTATTACGGCAAGAAACCAAATCTCCCCGGTGAAAGCGACCCTGCACCTCAGTCACTCCAACGGATAGCAGGCTTTTGCCGCCATCGCGCAACGCCTTCTCAGCACCACTATCGAGAGTGAGACTGCCGCGGACCTGCAGCTGCCCGGCAAGCCAGCGTTTGCGCGCAGCCAGGGGGCCCGCCTCAGGCAGCAGGAGAGTACCCAAGGCCTCCCCCTTCCATACCCGTGTTACGACTCCCTCTCTGGCACCTCCTGCAATCACGGTGCAGGCTCCAGAGCGAGCTGCCAATTGCGCTGCGCGCACCTTGGTGGTCATACCACCGCGCCCGAGACCACTGCGAGAGTCCCCCGCCATTCCCAGCAGCCTGGAGTCCAGCGCCGACGCCTCGCCAATCAGCTCCGCATCGGGATTATCACGTGGATCCTCGGTAAAGAGACCGTCGGCATCGGTCAAAATGAGTAGGGTATCTGCCTCAACAAGGTTTGCCACCAGCGCCGCCAGGGTATCGTTATCCCCAAAACGGATTTCATCGGTTACGACCGTATCGTTTTCATTAACAATCGGCACAGCCCCCAGAGAGAGCAGGGTTCGCAATGTGCTGCGCGCATTGAGGTAGCGGGTGCGATTTGAGAGATCATCGTGATCCAACAAAATCTGAGCGCTGCGGATATCGAAGTCACCAAAGGCCTGCTCATAAACCTGCACCAGATGGCTCTGTCCCACCGCTGCCGCGGCCTGCAGCTGGTGTATCGACTCGGGCCTGCGATGCCAGCCGAGGCGATCCATACCTGCGGCAACTGCCCCTGAAGAAACCAACACCACTTCAACGCCCTGCTGGCGCAATTCGGCAATCTGCGCCACCCAGGCGGAAATGGCTACACTATTGACGCCACGGCCGTTATCGGTAAGCAAGGCACTGCCGATCTTCACCACCCAACGCCGACCCTTAGAAAGCCCTCCGCGGGACATTGATACGGAGCCCATACTCCCCCCTGGACACCGGCCCCTCGGGGGCCTATCAAATGATCATTTTATTGCCGATAAAGACCGGGAGCCGACTGATATTCGGCACGGCGGCAATGGCTTGCCGCCGGTAGGATACAATTCAAGGACGGTATTCGATATCGACATCGTGGTCATCATCGTCCCAGTCTTCATCGTCATCCACAAGACCTTTCGCAGCCCTGCGCTTAGCGCGATGACTCTCCCGTAGCTCCTCAATACGCTCGCGGGCTTCGCGCTGCATCTGGCGCTGTGCCTCCAGCTCGGCCCCGGCCATCTCTGGATCGCGATTTTCCTGCTCCTGACGGTCTTCCAGGTAGTCCATCAAACGGCCACTGAGTACCTCAGTGCCTTCACCACGAATAGCCGCCACGCGAAATACCGGCCCGCTCCAGTCCAACGCATCCACAATTGATTGGCAGCGTTCTTCCAGTTCAGCAGCAGGCACCAGGTCGGTTTTATTCAGTACCAGCCAGCGCTCTCGCCCCGCCAGAGTACTGCTAAAACTGGCCAATTCTCGCTCGATCGCGCGGGCATTTTTCACGGGGTCCGAGCCATCGAAGGGCGCCAGATCCACCAAGTGCAGCAGCACCCGGCAACGGGTCAAATGCTTAAGGAAACGAATACCCAGGCCAGCCCCTTCAGAAGCCCCCTCAATCAACCCCGGAATATCGGCAATGACAAAACTGCGATGCTTCTGTACCTGCACCACCCCCAGATTTGGTACCAGCGTCGTGAAAGGGTAGTTTGCCACTTTGGGCTTAGCCGCCGATACTGCCCGAATAAAAGTGGATTTACCGGCATTGGGCAGCCCCAACATTCCCACATCCGCAAGCACCTTCAGCTCCAGCTTTAGGTTACGGAACTCCCCCTCGGTACCATTGGTAGTTCGGCGGGGAGCCCGATTGGTACTGGACTTAAAGCGGGTATTACCCAGGCCGTGAAAGCCTCCCTGGGCGACCAACAGGCGCTCACCAGCCTCGGTCATATCACCGATCGCCTCTCCAGTATCTACATCAATGACCGTAGTACCCACAGGCACTTTCAATACAAGATCTTCCCCCTTGGCCCCGGTACAGTTGCGCCCGCGTCCAGGCTGGCCACTCTCTGCGGCATAGCGGGGTTGGTAACGGTAGTCTACCAGGGTGTTAAGGGAGTCATCGGCTTCCAAATAGACGGAACCACCATCGCCGCCATCACCACCATCCGGGCCACCTTTTTCTACAAACTTTTCTCTGCGGAAGCTCAGGCAGCCATTGCCACCCTTACCCGCCTGCACAAAGATGGGCGCCTCATCGACAAACTTCATAATCACTCCACCGCAACAGCGGTTGTCTCATCTGGTGCGCACATATTCGCACCTACCTTCATATTCATCATACCAGCCAACAAGCCGCCCCTCGCAGGCACCTGCCACCCCAGCTTCCCGCCACTGTATTATCGGGACTTTTCCAACAAAAAAGCCCCGCGATAGCGGGGCTTTTTATGAAGCTAGGGCTTGTAACCGCTTAAGCTGTTTCGATAGAAACGAATTTGCGGTTGTTGGGGCCTTTAACTTCAAATTTCACAACGCCGTCCGCGGTGGCGAACAGGGTGTGGTCTTTGCCCATACCAACGTTAACACCGGCGTGGAACTTGGTGCCACGCTGACGAACGATGATGCTGCCTGCTGCTACAGACTGGCCGCCAAAGCGCTTCACGCCCAGGCGTTTACTCTCGGAATCGCGACCATTTCGCGTACTACCGCCAGCTTTCTTGTGTGCCATGAGTCGTTACTCCTCTCTTATGCCTTGATGCCAGTGATTTTAACTTCGGTGTACCACTGACGGTGGCCCTGGCGCTTCATGGAGTGCTTACGACGACGGAACTTGATGATTCTCACCTTCTCGCCGCGGCCGTGGCTTACCACTTCAGCAGATACTTTAGCGCCGTCTACAACGGGAGCGCCGATGTTGATTGTGTCGCCATCAACGACCATCAGCACTTTATCGAAATCAATGGTTTCGCCAGTAGCTACTTCCAGCTTTTCCAGGCGAAGTACTTCACCTTCTTCTACACGGTGTTGCTTGCCACCGCTCTCAATAACAGCGTACATATTTCTATGCTCCGGTATGGACGACACGAAGCAGCGGGAGGACTATCGAGTCACTGCTCCGCATTTCGGGAGCTTGCGCCGTGTTGTTTAACATCTATTTCGCCGGCGGCGTCATCGACTCTAAAGCCGAGGAGCCCGCAATCGACGGGGCGCAGATTCTAATCAATTCGCCGGGTTGATACAATAGCGACCCTCCGCCGTCCGAGCCTTCGGTGGCGCTTGTCTAGTCGTATTAAGGAACACTTAAATGCTGCCTTTTCACCGGGTCGCCGCCGAAGACTTTGCCGCGGTCAACCAGCGTATTCTCGACCAACTGCACTCGGATGTCCCCCTGGTGGAAAATATAGGCCACTATCTGGTCGAGGCCGGCGGCAAGCGCCTGCGCCCGCTATTGGTACTATTGTGCGCCAGAGCCTGTAACTACGGGGGTGAGCGCCATATTGATCTAGCCACCATTATCGAATTTATCCATACCGCTACCTTATTGCATGATGATGTGGTGGACACCTCCGATATGCGCCGCGGCCGCCTCACCGCCAACGCAAAGTGGGGCAATGCGCCCAGTGTCCTGGTGGGAGACTTCCTCTACTCCCGCGCTTTCCAGATGATGATTGCCCTGCAGGACATGCGCATCATGGCACTCCTCTCCGACACCACCAACACCATTGCCGAAGGCGAAGTACAACAGCTGGTGAACGCAGGCGACCCAGAAGTCAGCGAGGAAAACTATTTCGGTGTAATTTACAAAAAGACTGGAGCGCTATTTGAAGCGGCCTGCGAGACCGCCGCCGTTTTGGCCGACTGTTCCACCGAGGAGCAAAACGCCCTAAAACTGTATGGTCGCCATTTGGGCCTCGCATTCCAGCTGGTGGATGACGCCCTGGATTACCGCGGCAACCCGGAAGAGCTAGGCAAGAACGTCGGCGACGATCTGGCGGAGGGCAAGCCCACGCTTCCTCTTATTTACACTATGGCCAATGGCAACAGTAGCCAGGCGACCCTAGTAAGGGAGGCCATTGAACAGCGCAGCGCGGCAAAATTGGTGGAAATTGTCGAGGCTATTGAGGCTTGCGGAGCACTGGATTACACCATGGAGCGGGCCCGGACTGCCGTAGAGGATGCCAAAGCTCAGCTGGATTTCCTACCCGAGAGCGATCAAAAAACCGCGCTACAACAATTAGCCAGTTTCGCCGTAGAGAGAAATGTCTAACAATCTCGGAGCATTGCCCTAGACACGAGAAGATCAGATATCTCGAGCCAGCCTCACAAAAAAGCCCCATAAAATGGGGCTTTTTCCTTTCAAGGCAGCAGCTCTTAAAATCTATCTAGAGATGAGCTGGATATCATGACCGAATTAGCTCTAACAGCTCTTCGGTCTTTTCACGCATCAAGGCTTCATCCCCGCGAGATTCAACATTGAGGCGAATCACCGGCTCAGTATTGGACATGCGCAAATTAAAGCGCCACTCGGCATAAGCCACGCTCAAACCATCCACATGCTCAACACTGAGTGCATCCGCACCATACTTCTCCTCTGCAGCTTTAATAACCGCTGCAGCATCCTGCACCTTGGAATTGATCTCACCCGAGCAGGGGAAAGCCGCCATACGCTCCCCCACCAACTGGGATAGCGTCTTACCGCTACGGCTGACCAGCTCCGCCACCAGTAACCAAGGGATCATACCACTATCACAGTAAGCGAAGTCGCGAAAATAATGGTGTGCACTCATCTCGCCACCATAAATGGCATCTTCTTTGCGCATACGCTCCTTGATAAAGGCATGGCCAGTTTTGCTCTGGACCGGCTCGCCCCCGGCAGCGCGCACAATATCCTCCGTATTCCATAGCAGGCGCGGATCGTGAACCACCTTGGCACCCTTGTGCTTCACCAGGAAGGCCTCCGCAAGCAGGCCGACAACATAATATCCCTCGATAAAATCGCCGTTCTCATCGAAAAAGAAACAACGATCAAAGTCACCATCCCAGGCAATACCAAAGTCGGCACCACTATCCCGCACCGCTTCTGCAGTAGAGGCGCGGTTTTCCGGCAAGATTGGGTTGGGAATCCCATTGGGGAAGTTGCCATCTGGCTGGTGGTGAACCCGAACAAACTCAAACGGCAAGTGCGGCGCCAGTGCATCGACAACGGCACCCGCACCACCGTTACCCGCATTGACCACCAATTTCAGGGGATTCAGGGCTTTGCTGTCGACATAGCCAAGCAAGTGCTTCACAAAATCTGCGCGATGCTCAAAATGCTGTAGGCTCCCGCGCTCCGCAACGGGGGCAAAATCATTCTCTTCCGCCAAGCGTTTGATATCAAACAAACCGGTATCGCCGCTAATCGGCCTACTACCCGCGCGAACAAACTTCATGCCGTTGTAATCCATGGGGTTATGACTGGCGGTAACACAGATTCCGCCATCAAAATCACCATGGAAAGTGGCGAAATACACCTCTTCGGTGCCGCATTCACCAATATGGAAGACATCGGTACCAGCGTCGCGCAAACCATTCACCAGGGCATCCGTCAGCTCACCGCTGGTAAGTCGGATGTCATGACCGACCACGACACGTTTCGCCCCCAGAAATTGGGCAAATGCCCGCCCCACCCGATAAGCCACTTCGGTATTCAGTTCATCAGGCACCCGGCCGCGTAAATCATAGGCTTTAAAGCAGGTCAGTTCTGACACTTATTTTTTCTCCTGGGCGGCCTGTTCCGGTAGATACACGTTTTCAAAGACATGATTAGTGGCCTCAATAAACCCTTCCACCGAGCCACAGTCAAAGCGCCGCCCCTTAAAAGCGTAAGCAAGAACACAACCCTGGCGTGCCTGGGTCAGCAGCGCATCGGTAATTTGTACTTCCCCATTTTTGCCCGGTGGGGTATCGCGGATCAGATCAAAAATATCCGGGGTGAGAATATAGCGGCCGATAATCGCCTTATTGCTTGGCGCGTCTTCAGCAGCCGGCTTTTCCACCATATCCGTTACTTGATAAAGGCCCGGTTTAATTTCATTGCCTGCAATCACACCAAACTTGTGAATCTGCTCCATCGGCACCTCCTCGACGGCGACGATGGAACAACGGAACTGCTTGTATAGCTGCACCATCTGCGCGAGCACACCCAGATCATCATTCAGGCACAGGTCATCCGCCAGCACTACCCCAAATGGTTCATCTCCCACCAGGCGACGCCCCTGCAATATCGCATCACCCAAACCGCGCATCTCACCCTGGCGGGTGTAGGAAAAGCTGGCACTATCAATCACTTTATGAACAGAATCCAGATAACGTTCTTTACCGGTCCCAGCAATCTGATGCTCAAGTTCGTAGTTGGTATCGAAATGGTCTTCGATAGCGCGCTTACCGCGCCCTGTGACGAACCCTATCTCTGTCAGGCCCGCCTCGATGGCCTCTTCGACACCATATTGCACCAGCGGTTTGTTCACCAACGGCAACATCTCTTTCGGCATCGCCTTGGTTGCAGGAAGGAAACGGGTGCCGTAACCAGCAACCGGGAATAAACATTTCTTAAGCATTGCGCTCCCCAAAATCAAAAACAAGCGCTGCCCTGCGCCGGCGGCAACTTAACATAGCTAAAAGAAGAGTTCACTTACAAAGGATGACGTCAAATTCCTCTGATGTGTCAGCGCTCTACACAATTGATCATATAAGATGTTGTGAAAGTAATTACTACGACAGTCACAAAAATAATTTTGACTCACTGGACAAGCGACACACAGCGCTTAGAATGCCCGCTCTTACAAAAACGCTCAACATAAGTTGCGTAACCACCCACAACCGGGGAAAAGATGAGTAATTTTGTTCAAAAAAGTAGCTACGACAGAGAGGAGCTACTGACCTGCTCCACTGGTGAGATGTTTGGCCCAGGCAATGCCCAATTGCCAGCTCCCAATATGCTGATGCTGGACCGCATCACCCATATATCCAAAGATGGGGGAGCCTTTGATAAGGGGGAGCTGATCGCCGAGCTGGATATCCACCCCGACCTCTGGTTTTTCGAATGCCACTTTCCCGGCGACCCGGTAATGCCGGGATGTCTGGGCCTGGATGCCATGTGGCAGCTGTTGGGCTATTTCCTCGCCTGGAAGGGCAACCCGGGGCACGGTCGCGCCCTCGGTTGTGGTGAGGTCAAATTTACCGGTCAAATACTTCCTACCAGCAAGAAAGTTACCTATCACATTCAGTTGAGCCGGGTTGTTGAGCGGAGACTGGTCATGGGAATCGGCGACGGCACAGTATCTGTAGATGGGCGTGAAATTTACACTGCGAAGGATCTTCGCGTAGGCTTATTCACCCGCACCGACAATTTCTAACCTCATGAAACCAATACCGGTAGAAACCATAAAGGCCTCTGCCAACAAGTAATGCTGGAGATCACTATGCGTCGGGTAGTTATTACCGGGATGGGCATCACATCCTGTATCGGTACCAATACAAAAGAAGTTACCGAATCCTTGAGAGCAGGCCGCAGTGGCATTCGCTTTCAAGAAGAGTACAAAGAACTAGGCCTACGCAGCCAGATTGCAGGTCCTGTCGATATCGATTTCAAGGAGCACATCGACCGTAAACAACTGCGCTTTATGGGGGATGCCGCCGCCTATGCGTATATCGCTATGCGCGAGGCAATCGAAATGTCCGGTATGGAGGAGAGCGATATTTCCAACCCCCGCACCGGTATTGTAATGGGGTCCGGCGGCACCTCTACTCAGCAGATTATTGATGCAGCCCATACCCTCAAGGAAAAGGGGGTTCGCCGCGTCGGCGCCTATCGGGTTCCCCAGGTGATGAACAGCACTGTTTCCGCCTGCCTAGCCACGCCCTTTAAAATCAAGGGCGTGAACTACAGCATTTCCTCCGCCTGTGCTACCAGTGCCCACTGCATTGGCCACGGTGCCGAGCTGATTCAAATGGGCAAACAGGACGTTATCTTTGCCGGTGGCGGAGAAGAGCTCGCCTGGAGTCTGACTCACTTATTCGATGCCATGGGTGCGCTTTCGAGTAAATACAATGACGAGCCAACCAAGGCCTCACGCCCCTATGATGCCGATCGCGATGGTTTTGTCATTGCCGGTGGTGGTGGGTGCCTGATTCTGGAAGAAATGGAGCATGCCCTCGCTCGAGGGGCAACCATCTACGCCGAACTCACCGGCTATGGTGCGACTTCCGATGGATACGATATGGTGGCCCCGAGTGGTGAAGGCGCGGTACGCTGCATGCAACAGGCTCTGGCGGGTATGGATGGCAAAGGGCTCCAGGGTGATGTGGATTACATCAACACCCACGGCACCTCGACCCCGGTTGGCGATGTCGCTGAATTGAAAGCCATGAGAGAAGTCTTTGCTGACAAAGTTCCCCCATTTGCTTCCACCAAGTCCCTGACCGGACACTCCCTGGGGGCCGCCGGTGTGCAAGAGGCCATTTACAGCCTGCTAATGATGCAAAACAACTTTATCGCCGCCTCCGCAAATGTGGATCAGCGAGACCCTGCGGCCGAGGGGATGGACTTAGTCACAGAGTTGCGTGAATGTGAGATTAAACGTGCCATGTCCAACAGTTTTGGCTTCGGTGGCACCAACGCCTGCCTGGTATTCGATAAGGTGTAAAACCACCGCCTCAATCTAAACAAAAAGGGCGCCAATTTGGCGCCCTTTTTGTTTTATGGCAGTAAGACTATTCCTGCTGCTCCGCATCCAGGCGCTCCAGCCACAATTCCACTTGCCTGGTCAGGCCCTGTCGCCAGCTGTGCTGCTGTATACCAAAGACATCGCGCAGTTTGCCGCAGGCTAATACCACGCCCCTGTCCCTCTGGTCCGGCCCGGTTTCCAGCGCACTAAATTGCGCAAATCTGCTCTCGTCATAGAGTGACTGGGCTCGCTCCACAACCTCCAGGGCAAACTCCACCGCAGTACAACTATCTGAACTACCGTAGTGAAAGATCCCTCGCGCCACAGCACCACTGGCCAGCTGCTGCGCTACCGCAACGGCGACGCGGGCCAAATCCAGGGCGGTGACGGGGTTACCACTATTACAACCATCCAGCGCGACTGGCTCGCCCGTAACGAAGCCTCGCAATACCCGTCCAAGTAAAGCATCTGGATTGCTATCCACCAGCCAGCCAAAACGCAGAATAGTCAGGTTTTCGTGACCTGCCAGGGCTTCCTCACAGGCCAGCCATTGCCGTCCACTTCGAGCTTGTGGTACCGCTACTTCATCCTCGTCATATTTCCTCGGTTCGCCACCAGCAAAGACCGCATAGGAAGAGAGGTGAATAACATGCCGGCAGGGACACTGTGCCAGCGCCTTGGCTACCCGTAGAGCCTCTGGCATCCCCTGGTCATCCGCGCAGGCCGAGGCATTGATAACAATAGAGGCGGGACGCAACTTATCGAGCTCCGAGGGCCCAAGTTGCTGGATGCGAAAGCCGGCGCGCTGCAGGCGCTTCTGCAGCGCGTTGTCGATATCGTTTCCGGCGCGAATTAACGCAACCCGATCCGGCTTGTATCCGGTATGTAGATCAGGCACAGGTCAGGCCTGCTTTAGAACGGGATATCGTCGTCGAAGCTATTATCGAAACCACCGGCAGGGCCCTGGTTTGGTTGCTGCACGGGCTGCTGTTGGTTACCGGGTGCTGGACGCCCTTGATTACCCTGCTGGTAACCACCTTGCTGGAAGCCGCCCTGCTGTTCGTAACCACCCTGGCCGCCCTGATGACCTCCCATCTGGCCGCCCATGCCGGCTGCACCCATTGCGGCACCGCCCATGTCTTGACCGAAGCCTCCCTGCTCTCCTCGGCCATCGAGCATTTGCATCTCACTGGCAACAATCTCGGTAGTGTAGCGATCCTGACCGCTACTCTTATCCTGCCACTTGCGCGTGCGCAGTGAGCCTTCAACATAGACCTTAGAGCCCTTGCGCAAGTACTCACCGGCGATCTCAGCCAGGCGATTAAAAAATACTACACGGTGCCATTCGGTGCGCTCCTGTTGCTGACCAGTCTGCTTGTCCTTCCAGCTCTCACTGGTGGCTAAACTGATGTTGGTCACCGCACCACCGCTCGGCATATATTTGGTCTCCGGGTCGTTACCCAGGTTGCCGATTAAAATTACTTTGTTGATACCCCTGGCCATGGCCCTCTCCTCTCTTCGACCCGGGTCCCACCCGGAGCAATAATCATTCAATAATTAACTATAAGGTGCGGTTTCACCCGCACTATTAGTCTGTAAACAGGCAGCCGCCCACAGCGACAACCAGTGTATTTTTATACAGCAGCATACAACAGACACCCGCTGTTAGTAAGCGCTACCCTGGCGGACACCCGAGACCCTCTCACGCAGAAGCCACCAGAGCAGTATCCAAATTGCCACTACCGCAAAACCGAGCCCCGCCACAGCACTGGTGCCACCGAGTCCGTACAGATAGCCACCCAGACTGCCGCCGACAAAAGTGCCAAAAAACTGTAGTGTCGCGTAGAGGCCTGAGGCAGCCCCACGCGCATCCTCCGGGGCTTTGCGAGTTAACTGTGCCGGCAACAGGGCTTCCAGCAAGTTGAAGCCAATAAAGAAAATACTCAGCAGTAGTACGACCGCTACAGTCCCATTCATCGGCAGTAGCGCCGCGCTGCCAGCAACCAGGGCAAGCGCCGCCAGGTTCAGTGCGAGTGGCACCTTGCCGGCACGCTCGGCCATACGCATCATGGGCAACATAACGATAAAGGTGCCGAGCATCAGTGGACCATAGAGTTTCCAGTGCTCTTGCGCCGGCCAGCCCAACCGATCGACCAGTACCAGCGGCAAGGCCACAAACAGTGCCGTCAGTAGCAAGTGGGAAAAGAAGGCCCCGCTGACCAGGCGCCAAGTCAGGCCACTAGCCAGAACCTTGCGAAAACCGCCCTTAAATACTGCTGGGCGCTTTGCCACTTGAGGTGTCGGCACCACTCTCCATACCAGCAACATGCCGAATAGGGCCAGTGCCGCCGTCAGCCAGAAAATAGCCGGTAGTCCGCCTGCCCCCGCGAGTGCAGGGCCCAATATTACCGCCAGCATAAAGGCCACACCGATCGAAGCCCCGATCACGGCCATGGCAATGCCGCGCTTTTCATCCCGGGTTAAATCGGCCACCAACGCCATCACTGCGGCTGCGATCGCACCGCAACCCTGTAACACCCGACCGACAATCAGACCATATACGGAGTCCGTCTGTGCCGCGACGATACTACCGAGGGCAAATAGTGCCAAACCGGTATAAATCACGGGTTTGCGACCCCAGCGATCGGACAAGAGCCCCAACGGAATCTGCAATAAGGCCTGGCTCAAACCATAGGCACCCATGGCCAACCCCAGCAGCATCGGGGTGCTATCGCGATAGCCCTCACCGTAGACCGTGAGTACCGGCAGCACCATAAACAGGCCGAGCATGCGAAAGACATAAAGGGAAGCCAGCCCACCCAGGGCCCGGCGCTCAGTGGAATTCATGCAGCTCCCGGAACAGCGTCAAATTGGGCGCGCATTGTACAGCGAGCGAGCGCCGGGCTGTAGTGGAAGCTGTACAACTTTCGCGGAGATCTAGCCGCGGCCATAGTCGTCATCGAAGCGGACTATATCGTCCTCGCCCAGGTAACTACCGGACTGCACCTCTATCAGTTCCAACGGAATAGTACCGGGATTTTCCAATCGGTGAGTCACTCCCAGGGGGATATAAGTGGACTGATTCTCGGTAACCAATAGCTCCTCATCGCCGCGGGTCACCCTTGCGGTGCCACGCACTACTATCCAGTGCTCGGCGCGGTGGTGATGCATCTGCAGGGAAAGCTGTTGTCCGGGCTTAACCACGATGCGCTTTACCTGAAAACGCGGGCCCGCATCGATAGAGTCGTAGTAGCCCCAGGGTCTATACACCTTGCGGTGTCGCTGGGCCTCGCTGCGGCCGGAGCGCTTGAGACTCCCCACCAATTTCTTCACCTCCTGAACCCGCTGCTTGTCAGCAATTAGCAGGGCATCGTCGGTATCCACCACCACCAAATCCTCTACCCCGAGCAAACTGACCAAGCGACTCTCCGCGCGCACCAGGCAACCGCTGCTGTCTTCCTGCAATACATCACCTTGCAACAGATTGTCGTCGTCATCCCGCTCGGCCAGCTCCCACAGACCCAGCCAGGAGCCCACATCGCTCCAGCCAGCATCCATGGGTACTACAGCCGCCGATTCCGTGGGCTCCATGACCGCATAATCCACGGATTCATCGGCACAAGCGGCGAAGGCCTCTCTATCCACCCGGGTAAAGTCCAGATCTCGAGCCGCCTGCTCGTAGGCCGTGCGACAGGCACTGAGGATATCCTCACGATGCTGGCCCAGTTCCTCCAAATAGCGGGAGGCGCGGAACAGAAACATGCCACTGTTCCAGGAATAACCGCCATCGGCCAGGTAGGACTCGGCGGTATCGGCATCTGGCTTCTCGACAAACTCTGCCACCGACCATGCACCGGCGGAAAGCGCCTCTCCGCGGCGGATATAACCGTAGCCGGTCTCTGCCCGAGTCGGAACAATCCCAAAAGTCACCAAATGCCCCTGCTCTGCCAGAACCCGAGCCGGCTGTAGCGACTTTTGAAAGGCCACCACATCAGCCACCGCATGGTCCGCCGGCAGTACCAGCAGCAAAGAGTCCTCACCGGACTCAAGCGCTGCCAGGGCTGCCAGGGCAATAGCCGGTGCCGTATTGCGCGCGCAGGGCTCCAGCAAAATAGACTGGGCGCCATGACCAATTTCGCGCAGCTGCTCCGCAGCGGCGAAGCGATGTTCCTCATTGCACACTAAAATCGGAGCCTGTAGCTGTGCCACGCCCTCCAACCGCCTTGCGGTAGCCTGTAACATGGTTTCTTCACCTGTTAGCGGCAAAAACTGCTTTGGGTAGGTTTCGCGAGAGAGTGGCCACAGGCGCGAACCGGTGCCACCACAGAGAATTACAGGGATCATCAGCGCTATCTGTTCATCGGTTGGTTTTTTTGCGGCAGACGATTTTGGCACATTGAGTGGCGAGTTTATACTCGACTGTTTTCCCGGCACCGCAGTTTTGATCGCCCCGCGCGGAGCAAGTCCGTGGCCCGGCCCAGTATTAGCAGCACTATAGGTAGAGCGTGGACACGATTTATGTGAGGGGTGCTCGCACCCACAACCTGAAAAATATCGATCTCGACATCCCCCGCGACAAGCTGATCGTGATCACCGGACTATCGGGTTCCGGCAAATCCTCCCTGGCCTTCGACACCCTGTACGCCGAGGGCCAGCGCCGTTATGTGGAATCTCTCTCCACCTATGCACGGCAATTCCTATCGATGATGGAAAAACCGGATGTAGATACTGTCGAGGGACTGTCACCGGCTATTTCCATTGAGCAGAAGTCCACCTCCCACAACCCGCGCTCCACTGTGGGTACCATTACCGAAATTTACGACTACCTCAGATTGCTGTTCGCCCGCGTCGGTGAGCCGCGCTGCCCGGAACACGACGAGCCTCTGCAAGCCCAGACTGTCAGCCAGATGGTGGATCAGGTTCTGACTCTGCCCGAAGGTACTAAGCTGATGCTGCTGGCTCCGGTCGTTCGCGACCGCAAGGGCGAGCACCAGCATGTATTCGAACAGCTGCGCCGCGACGGCTTCGTGCGCGCCCGCATCGACGGGCTTATTTGTGACCTGGACGACACCCCAAAACTAGACAAGCGCCGCAAGCACTCTGTCGAAGTGGTGGTAGATCGCTTCAAGGTGCGCAACGACTTGCAGCTACGACTGGCTGAGTCCATAGAGACCGCTTTGAATCTCACCGATGGCATCGCCTCCATCAGCTTTATGGATGGCGATCAGGAAGACCGCCTTTTTTCTGCCCGCCACGCCTGTCCAGTATGTGACTATTCACTGGATGAGTTGGAGCCACGACTGTTTTCTTTCAATAATCCAGCCGGCGCCTGCCCCAGTTGCGATGGCCTGGGGGTTAAGCAGTTCTTTGACGAAGACAAAGTGATTCTCGATCCGGAGAGCAGTATCTCGGAGGGCGCCATACGCGGCTGGGACAGGCGCAATATCTACTACTACCATATGCTGGACTCTTTGGCCGAGCACTACGGCTTCGACCTGGACAAGCCCTGGAAGAAGCTACGTAAAACTCACCGAAAAATCATTTTGCAGGGCAGTGGCGATGAGGAAATCGACTTTAGTTATGTGAATGATCGCGGTGATGTCACCGTGCGACAGCACACCTTCGAAGGCATTATCCCCAATTTCCAGCGCCGCTACCGGGACACAGAATCCCAATCTGTACGCGAAGAGCTGGCTAAATATCTGAGCACACAAAAGTGCCCCGATTGTCACGGCACCCGCCTGCGCCGTGAAGCCCGCCACGTCTTTGTGGATAACCGCACCCTCGCGCAGATTACCGAACTGCCCGTCGGCGATGCTTTCAACTATTTTGACCACGAGCTGACATTCAAAGGCGCCCAAAAGGAAATTGCCGATAAAATTCTTAAGGAGCTTCGCGATCGCTTCCGTTTCCTAGTGGATGTAGGCCTCAACTATCTGACCCTGAACCGCAGCGCAGAGACCCTATCCGGCGGTGAAGCACAACGGATTCGCCTAGCCAGCCAGATCGGTGCCGGCCTGGTCGGCGTGATGTATATCCTCGACGAGCCCTCTATTGGCCTACATCAACGGGATAACGAACGCCTGCTCAACACCCTCACCCACCTGCGCGATATCGGTAATACCGTGATTGTCGTCGAGCACGATGAAGACGCCATCCGTAGCGCCGACTTTATTGTCGATATCGGCCCCGGCGCCGGTGTTCATGGTGGCGAAGTAGTCGCGGCTGGCACCGCCGATAAAATTGCCAAGTGCAAAAAATCCCTCACCGGCCAGTACCTGTCGGGCAAAAAGAAAATTGCCGTACCGGAAGAACGCTACATCCCAGATCCGGATTATATGCTGCGTCTCGAAGGCGCCAGCGGCAATAATTTGCAGAACGTAAACCTAGAAATACCCGTGGGGCTGTTTACCTGTGTCACAGGCGTCTCCGGTTCAGGTAAATCTACCCTGATCAACACTACCCTCTATCCCCTTGCCGCCACAGCCCTAAATAAAGCTACCACCTTGAAAGCTTCCCCTTATAAGACCGTTCACGGGCTGGAGCATTTCGATAAATGTGTGGATATAGATCAGAGCCCTATTGGGCGTACTCCCAGATCCAACCCCGCCACCTACACCGGCATATTTACTCCGATTCGAGACCTGTTTGCGGGAACTCAGGAAGCGCGCTCTCGCGGTTACAAACCAGGGCGTTTCAGCTTTAACGTTAAAGGTGGTCGATGCGAGGCCTGTCAGGGCGACGGTGTAATCAAGGTGGAAATGCATTTCCTACCCGATATCTATGTGCCCTGCGATACCTGCCACGGCAAACGCTATAACCGCGAAACCCTGGAGGTTCACTACAAGGGCAAGAATATTCACGAAGTACTGGAAATGACGGTGGAGGATGCACGGGAGTTTTTTGATCCTGTGCCTGCGATCGCTAAAAAATTACAGACATTGATGGATGTCGGCCTCGCCTATATCAAGCTTGGTCAGGCTGCGACAACTCTTTCCGGCGGTGAAGCCCAGCGAGTAAAGCTCTCCCGCGAGTTATCCAAGCGCGACACAGGCCAAACCCTGTATATTTTAGACGAACCCACCACCGGCCTGCACTTTGCCGATATCCAGTTGTTGCTGGATGTTCTGCACCGTCTGCGCGATCACGGTAATACCATCGTGGTTATCGAACACAATCTAGACGTAATTAAAACTGCCGACTGGATCGTGGACTTGGGCCCGGAAGGTGGTTCTGGCGGCGGGCAAATTATTGCCACGGGGACACCAGAGGATGTAGCAGAAATGGACGTTTCCCACACCGGACGATTTCTAAAACCGATGCTTGGCTGATCAATACTACGGAGCTGGATCGCGATCTAGCTCCTATATCAATAAAACCTTCGGATATTTGCCGCAATGGAACGTGGGAAATGATAAAAAAATTAGATCAAGAAAAGTTAAACTTAATTATTGCTCTATGCGCAATGATGGTTTCCATTGCCTCCTTCTATGCAACTTATCTGCAGGCCGAAGCCGCAAATAAACAAGTCAAAATAATGACCATGCCTGTAATTCAATTTTCACAGAGCAATTACGACCTTGAGGATGACAAGCCATCAATTTATTTTGAACTTCACAACGTGGGATCAAGCCCAGCTCTACTGAAGGATTTCAGTATCAACTATGAGCGAACTACCTATCATACCGCCAGAGAATTCCTGAATGCCTGCTGCCAACAGGAATATCAGGAATTTATGAACAAACTGACAAATGTTGAAGATGCCTCCAGTCTAGACAAAGGAAATATACTTACCTCAACATTATCCAATAGTTTAATCCCAGCGAACTCCAAGCGACGAATATTTGCATTATTTTATGGCGAACGATCTTATAATCTATGGAAAAAACTAGATGAAGAAAGAGGAAAAATATCAGTTGCCTTCTGTTTTTGCTCACCCTTGGGTGGATGCTATCACTCAAACAATGAAGGAGCCTCCATGGAAATCGAAGCATGCCCCGCCAGCCTCAATTAAACATTTGTGATTAAACAGCATTTCCTCTTATCACGAGCCTTGACGAATGGAAATCGACATCAACTGTGACCTGGGCGAAGGATTTGATTTGACCAGCTGCGAGAGGGATGCACAAATTATGCCCTTTATCTCCCGCTGCAATATCGCCTGTGGCGGCCATGCTGGAAATCTGGATATTATGCGTCGCTCTATTCACAATGCTCAGCAGCATAATTTAAAAATAGGGGCCCACCCTAGCTATCCAGACCGGGAAAACTTTGGACGCAAATCTGTCACAATCTCACAAAACCAATTGATCGACTCTTTATACACTCAGCTCGAACAGCTGCAAGTCCTTGCAAATGAAGCAGGAACGCAGCTCGACCATTTAAAACTGCACGGCGCTCTATATAACGATGCTGAAGCAGACCAGTTAATAGCAAGAAGAATTATCGCCTTACTCTCTCAAGAATACCCCTCTCTGAAAATTATCGGCCTCGCCAATGGCGCTATGGAAGCCGCCTCAGCCGAGAACAATCGCATTTTTTACCGAGAGGGTTTTATGGATAGGCAATACTTAAATGAAGAAAAACTGGCACCACGCGATCTACCTGGATCAGTACTAAATAATATTGATCACTGCCTCGAAAGAGCTGTCGCCTTGGCAAAAGGCACAGGCATCACAAGCTATCATGGCAGACAGCTAAAATTTTCTGTCGATACTATTTGTTTACATAGTGATAGCCCGGCAGCGGTGCATATCGCAGAGAAACTTGTCAATCACCTGCAGCTTCATGGATTGAGCATACATTCGTGACATTCTCTGAGAAAAAATACCCTCTAAATCTAGACTTTGATGTGTCTACGAATGGTGATAGCGCACTTGATATTCGATTTAGTGCAGAGCCTAGTGCAAACCTCAGCCGCTACATTATTGGGCTACGACAATATATCCTCAGCCATGGTCCAAATGGACTTGCCGACCTGATTCCCGCTTACCAATGCCTAACAATAATTTTTGATCCTAATTTATTTGATGACGAGTCCCTCTCTCAGGAAATTCAGCGGTTAACCCTAAAATTCCTGAAAACCCCAGGAAAAATCAAAACTAAGCCTCATACAATTCGTATTCCTGTGTGCTATGAGTCAATTTTTGCTCCTGATATGACTGCAGTGTGCAAACACACGGGCTTATCACCCGACGAGATAGTCCAGCTACATACAGCAACCTCCTATCTGGTGCATATGCTGGGTTTTTCACCCGGTTTTTTGTATCTGGGTGGCCTTGATTCCAGGCTATACTGCCCTCGAAAAAATAAGCCGAGAGTTCGTATTCCTGCGGGAGCAGTTGGTATTGCTGGTAACCAGACCGGAATTTATCCACAAGCTACGCCGGGGGGATGGCAGATTATAGGGCAAAGCCCCACCCAACTATTTCAGCCTTATAGTAAATTCCCGTTTATTGCTGCCCCTTTGGATATTGTCGAATTCTACCCTATCAATAAATCAGAGTTTGCCGCCATTAGCCAATATAACCATTGATAGATTAGACATTCATGAGTATCTATTTTATTCGGGCCGGACTACAAACCAGCATTCAGGACTATGGCCGTCCTGGCCTGATGCATTACGGGATTTCCCAAGGAGGTGCAGCAGATCTCCTATCAATGAAACTTGCCAACTTGTTATTAGGCAATACACTAAATAATCCAGTAATGGAAATAACTTTAACGGGCCCACTTATTGAGTTCGACTGTGATGTCTCAATAGCCATTACAGGCGCGCGATTCAAAACTCTGCTAAACAACAACCCCATTGAAAACTATAAAGTTATCCAGATTAAAAGCGGGGATATTTTAGAGTTTTCCCATTTGCTCAGCGGTGCCCGGGCATATATAGGTTTATCCGCCACAATCTCTGTCCCGCAAATTCTCAACAGTGCATCCACTCATTTGATCAGTGGCTTTGGCGGACACAAAAGCGGTGCAATTGAACAGGGGGAGAGAGTTCATTTAGAAAATATTCGCATAGCAAAGGAGGCGCAGTTGGAAAGAGAACTTATTCCCAACTATCGACTACGCCCCTTAATAAGAGTTGTCCATGGAGCAGAGAGTCAGCGATTTCCCCAATCTGCATTGGACAATTTTTTTGCTACCACTTTTCAAGTATCCGCCCAGAGTAACCGCATGGGAATTCGCCTGTCGCCATCAATAATACCAGAGCCTGAGGGACTGGAAGATATCTCAGGGGAAATGGTATCTTCTGGGCTTTATCCAGGAAGCATTCAAATACCAAGCAATGGCGAACCTATTATTTCATTTATAGAGGGGCAAACCATCGGCGGCTACCCTCGTCTGGCTCATGTTATTCGAGCCGACCTCCATAGGTTAGGACAACTCAAAGCTCAGGATAAAATAAATTTTCAACTCGTTAGCCCGGCACAGGCAAGGCTAATTTTGCAGAAAAAAAATAAACTTTTAGCGAAACTACAAAACAGAATGGAATCAGAAGCCAGAGAAGCACTCACTATTTAAGAAGGGAGATTCAATTAAAAACATAAAAATTAAAACCATTGAATAACTGTCACCTTATTTTTTTAATTAATCCCCAAGTCAAAATCATTATCTGTGAAAAACTTCGGCATCAATTTCATCGTCTTAAAGCAACCACCAATAAGAACGTCAAATTTATTGGAATATTTTCAATAATTTCGCATTGACCGTGCAGTCCAGGATGACTCGCAAGTTTTGACTCGACTTCAGCTAGACCGAAGGATCATTATTAACTAGTCTTTTTGGGTTTTACCCAAATAGCGATTTGGACGAGTGTCCAACTTAATTGACCCACAGCCATAGGATTGACTTCTATTCCCATACTTGGCGTCTGTAATGCGGCCTGGTCCAGAGAGAAAACACCAATTAAATGAAGGGGATTAATAATGATAAAAATTCTCCGTGGTTTAATAACGGCATTTATTACCAGCTCACTTATTATCGCCTCCTATGCGCAAGCAGAGCCGGGAGATTATAATTTTTGGACCACTTTAAAGCACCTTTTTGACCCTCCAAATGCTGATTCGCCAGTCACCCCAGAGCAGACTCAAGGTATGTACCCTCTGACCATGCACGACCCAGGTTTTAACGATGACTTCGATCCAAAAGATTTTAACACCTGGCAAAAAGTAGATGTTCCTGCCAACACTGGCGCCATTTGCGGCAATGGCTCCCCCTATAAATTTTTCGTTTATCGGGTACCCGATACCAGCAATACCATTTTTTATTTTGAAGGTGGCGGCGCCTGTTGGGACTACGAAAGCTGCTCCGGCCAGGCCGGTATCCGTGGCGCGCGCAATCCTAACGGCATCCCAGATGATTATCTTAGCAATGTACATCTCTTAGATTTCACAAACTTCGATAATCTCACCACCGCAGGTGTCTCTCCTCTTATTTATACCCATCATCCCTATAACCAGTACAAAACTGGCGAATGGAATATGGTGTATGTTCCCTATTGTACCGGTGACATTTATGTTGGCGATAAAACTGAAATATATAAGGATAAGAATGGGCAAAATTCTGATTTGATTTGGCATCACAACGGCTTGCGCAATGTGCAGGCAGTGACTTCCTGGGTGAAGAATAACCTACAAAAACCCAAACAAATGCTTGCTGCCGGTTGTAGTGCAGGCAGCATCGGCGCCCTATTTAATTATTCGAAACTCAGAGAGGACATGAACGTCAACTATGGTTATCTTCTTGACGATTCTGGCCCACTTTATATGGCGCCTATGGACAGCGATAACAGCAGTAAATATCCGTCGCTACCATTGCACAAAGAAGTTCTGACTTCTTGGACAACTTACACCGAGGATGGGGACCCCAATGCAGAAAACCCCATTACGATGCTTAGAAAAATTACTCCGGGATTTGATAGCAACAAACTGGCTTCGCTTTATGGTGCGCTATCCAATAAATTTCCTTCAGACCGTCTGGGCATCACTCACTTCCTAGCAGATGGCAATTTTTCATCTTATTCTTATGAGCGTTTCTACGAGGATATTTATAATGATCCAGACGCTGATTCACGCTTGAGTAAATTGCGTCAACGCTGGCAAAAAGATACCCATGAAAACCTGATTCCGCTTTTGGAGCAGACCAGTAATTGGGGTTATTACTTCCCCATGTTTCGTAACCTAAACGAAAGTCATTGCACAACCATCATTGACCTTCATTACGGTGAAATCGCCGAGCATGGATTGGAATTAAAGGATTTTCTGAACAATATCATCAACTATAACGGTGGCGGCATGATCCGTGCCTACGAGACCGACAAAGAATCCGACTTTGAAAACAACAGCAATTGGTTTTATGACTTAATTGGTCTGTTTATGTAATCAATTTCAGACATAAGACAGTGCCGCTACGAATTAGTAGCAGCACTGTCTACTGATTAAGTACCGTAAACCGTTTCCCGAGCTTCTTGTAAGCGCTGCCGCAAGTATTCCTGCTTATTCATTCCATTGGGGAAAGAAGTCATTTGCTGAACCTCTTCCACTATAGAACGCTCCAAATCTTTATAGGTTGAAAATCCTGGTACCTGGGTATGTGGGTCGTAGCGGCTGATAACCGACTGGGCCTTATCCCGATAGATATTAAATAGTTCTTCTGCACGTTGCTTGAAATCGGCTTCATTAAGACTGTTTTTTTCCAACCAAGCCAGCTTCATCGACAGTGCTTCATAGCCTGTCACTCGCTTTTCCCTTTCTACCTTTTCGATAGCATCCCAGGCCTCTGAACTGGACAAATTCCCAAGGTCTGCAAAATACTCTTTTATTTCCTGTTTTAACTGCTCTCGATCAAGGTATGCTTTAACCCGCGGATGATCCAAGAGTTCCGCCATCTCGGTACTCTCTAACTCTGACCAGGGTATTTTTTCGGAGATATCCTGTGCTAATTGATTGTTTTCCGTTAATGGTTGTATTAACTGCCGAACTTTCGCCACATTTCTTTTGACATCAATGTCGTAATGATCGATGCCGACAACGGCTAAGCTTACTGCACCGGCAAGCAATATCAGTCTTTTCATATTCAGTTACCGAGCAAATTAAAATTTATATGTCGTTATATCGATAACTATATAAGCAGAGAAAATCGGTGGGATGAATGGGAAGGGCGTCCCAGCTGAAGATATATACGCCAATATCTGTCAAAGCAACTGGGAAGCAAAACTAAGAACCAACTGAGAAAGCCTACACCCAGCTCAAAGGCTGTTCATCGCTCTTCTTGGCGGAGCAGGGGTCTTTGGAAGTCTTGGGTGCGACATAGCCTACCTGTTGCTCTTTAGACAGATTACGGGTCTCCCAACTGGCAACTGCCTCGGCACAGAGACTGCGCTGCTCTGCAGTAATAGCAACACCATTGGGCCACTTGCCCAACTCAATAGCTCGCCTCAGGCTGGCGATAATTTGCGGGTTTAGGTTATTTAACAACTGCTCAAAAGACATACAAAATTCTCCCGTATGTACAAAAAAGGCCGGTCATAGACCGGCCTTCCGTAGCAAAATTGCTAGCGCAACTTATGCTTCAGCAGCTTCGTCTTCAACTTGTGGACGATCCACCAGTTCAACGTAAGCCATCGGTGCTTTATCACCTGCGCGGAAACCACACTTCAGGATACGGATATAACCACCTGGGCGAGCTTCGTAACGGGGACCCAGCTCGTCGAACAGCTTGCGCACAGCATCCTTGTCACGGATACGGGCAAAAGCCAGACGACGGTTGGCAACACTGTCCTTCTTGGCCAGGGTAATCAGCGGCTCGGCAACGCGACGCAGCTCCTTGGCTTTTGGCAGTGTAGTTTTGATCAGTTCGTGCTCTACCAGAGAAGCGGTCATGTTCTTGAACATGGCCTTGCGGTGAGCGCTGGTACGGCTGAATTTACGGCCACTATAGCGATGACGCATGACTCAATTCCTTACGACCACAGTTGCTGTCTCAGCAGGTCGTTCTGGAGCGGTGTCGCGCTAAGCCGTGGCACCGCTCGGGTTCTTTCTACTAGTCACGGCATCGCCGCAACTACCAAATGCTTACAGGGGGCTTAATTTGCTATCGCCTTTAAGGCTGGCCGGTGGCCAGTTTTCGAGGCGCATGCCCAGGGACAAACCACGGGAGGCCAGTACGTCCTTGATTTCAGTCAGAGACTTTTTACCAAGGTTCGGGGTCTTGAGCAGCTCCACTTCGGTGCGCTGAATCAGATCACCGATGTAGTAGATATTTTCCGCTTTCAGACAGTTAGCCGAACGTACGGTCAGTTCCAGGTCGTCAACTGGGCGTAGCAATACCGGATCAACTTCTGGCTCTTCCGCCTTCGGTTGTGCGTCCTTCTCACCTTCCAGGTCCACAAATACTGCCAGCTGTTGCTGCAGAATGGTGGCTGCACGGCGAATAGCTTCTTCAGGGTCCAGAGTACCGTTGGTCTCCAGGTCCAGAACCAGCTTGTCCAGATCGGTACGCTGCTCTACACGCGCGCTTTCCACGCTGTAAGAAACGCGGCGAACCGGGCTGTAAGATGCGTCCAGTTGCAGACGGCCAATCGCGCGGCTTTCCTCTTCCTCGTCACGGCGAGCGTCGGCGGGCTGATAGCCACGACCACGCGCAACAGTGAGGCGCAGGTTGAGTTCTACATCACCAGTGATATTGGCGATCACGTGATCAGGATTCACAATCTCGATATCGTGATCTACCTGGATATCTCCAGCAGTCACCGCACCCGGGCCCTTTTTGCTCAGACTCAATATAGCCTGATCCTTGCCGTGCATAACAACCGCGATTTCTTTCAGGTTGAGCAGGATTTCAATAACATCTTCCTGCACACCTTCAATCGCGCTGTACTCGTGCTCGACACCGTCGATTTCTACTTCGGTGACGGCGCAGCCCGGCATGGAGGACAGCAGGATGCGACGCAGCGCATTCCCAAGAGTGTGACCAAAGCCACGCTCCAGGGGCTCCAGAACCACTTTGGCGTGATTCTGATTGTACTCGGTGACGTCAATACGACGCGGTGTCAAAAACTCGTTGACAGCAGTCTGCATAGCCATACCTGTTTACAGTTGCATTCCTTAAAGTGAACTAATTGTTACTTGGAGTACAGTTCCACGATAAGGTTTTCGTTGATCTCTGCCGGCAGATCGACACGATCTGGAATGCGCTTGAAAGTGCCTTCCAGTTTGCTCGCGTTTACGTCTACCCACTCGACATCGCCACGCTGGGCAGCGAGGGAAACGGAATTCTGGATACGCAGCTGCTTCTTGGCTTTTTCACGTACAGCAATTACATCGCCTTCTTTTACTTGGTAAGAAGGAATGTTTACAGTAGTGCCATTTACCAGAATCGCCTTGTGGGAAACCAGCTGACGCGCTTCAGAGCGAGTTGAGCCGAAGCCCATGCGGTAAACCACATTATCCAGGCGCTTTTCCAGGAGTTGCAGCAGGTTTTCACCAGTTGCGCCTTTCAGGCGAGCCGCTTCCTTATAGTAGTTGCGGAACTGCTTTTCCAGTACGCCGTAGATACGACGAACTTTTTGCTTCTCGCGCAGCTGGATGCCGTAGTCGGACAGACGACCGCGACCAGCGCCGTGCTGACCGGGTTTAGATTCTGCGCGACATTTGGAGTCGTGTGGACGTACACCACTCTTCAGCTGCAGGTCAGTCCCTTCGCGACGGGACAGTTTACATTTTGGTCCAATATAACGTGCCATTCTATCAGCCCCCTCTTACACGCGACGTTTCTTGGGTGGACGACATCCGTTATGCGGGATAGGCGTCACGTCGGTGATGTTGGTGATTTTGTAGCCGCAGTTGTTCAGTGCGCGAACAGCAGATTCGCGACCGGGGCCGGGGCCCTTCACTTCTACGTCGAGGTTTTTCAGGCCGTATTCCTGAGCTGCAGTACCTGCGCGCTCAGCGGCAACCTGGGCTGCAAACGGGGTGCTCTTACGTGAGCCACGGAAGCCAGATCCACCTGCGGTGGCCCAGCTGAGGGTATTACCCTGGCGATCAGTGATCGTCACGATCGTGTTGTTGAACGATGCGTGGATGTGGGCAATACCGTCGACAACGGTCTTTTTGACCTTCTTGCGAACAGTAGTTTTTGGCTTAGCCATACCAGTATCCTAAATCCTGTATCAAATCCCCTCGGCTATGCGCCGGACGGGGCTTGTTAAACCGCGATTTCGCGCCTTAAAAATCAGGCTTACTTGCGAATCGGCTTGCGCGGACCCTTACGGGTACGAGCATTGGTCTTGGTGCGCTGACCACGCAGCGGCAAGCTGCGACGGTGACGCAGACCGCGATAGCAACCCAGGTCCATCAAACGCTTGATGTTCATGGAAACTTCACGGCGCAGGTCGCCCTCTACGGTAAGTTTTGCAACTTCACCGCGGATGGTTTCGATCTGCTCTTCAGACAGGTCGCGGATTTTGGTGGATTCAGCGATACCAACCGCTGCCAAAATAGACTTAGCCGTAGTAAGACCTACCCCATAAATGTGGGTCAGGGAGATCACGGCGTGCTTGTGGTCTGGTACATTGACACCAGCAATACGTGCCATAGAGGCATACTCCACGTATTGGGAGCCACTGCTTTATATTAAGTATGTGACTCTGCTTTGATTTCGGCGCTGACAGCGACTAAAAAACCGGCGGCGCCACCAAAAAGGCGCGCAAGAATAGCTTTTCAGACACCAAATTGCAATAGCCCACGCCCACCACGGTCTCCCGCAGCAGATGTGGACGACAGTCAACGCCCCCTATTGGAGGCCCACCCTTTGGACTGACCTCCCACCACAAAGAAATTCTCCATGGTGTTGCTACTTGTTACGGGGCTGCAATAAGTAGCGAATTCTTCCAGCTTCTACAGAGGCGCCCACTGGACGCTCTCTGTAAGGGGCTGGCCCCTATTAGCCTTGACGCTGCTTGTGACGTGGCTCAGCGCTGCAGATTACCCGCAGAACGCCCTTGCGACGTACGATTTTGCAGTTACGGCAGATCTTTTTTACAGAAGCGCGTACTTTCATGACCTTACCTCAATTCAATCAAACTGCGAGCAGGTGACGCACTAGCGACGACCGTAGCTTTGCAGGTTCGCTTTTTTCATCAAGCCTTCGTACTGGTGCGACAGCAGATGCGATTGTACCTGTGCCATAAAGTCCATCACCACTACTACAACGATCAGCAGTGAGGTACCCCCCAGATAGAAGGGAACGTTAAACCCAACTACCAGGAACTGCGGCAGCAGGGATACCAGTGCGATATACACAGCACCTACCAGAGTGAGTCGGGTCAGCACGCTGTCGATATAGCGGGCTGTCTGCTCACCTGGGCGGATACCAGGTACATAGGCACCGGACTTCTTCAGGTTATCTGCAACTTCATTTGGGTTGAACATCAACGCCGTATAGAAGAAACAGAAGAAACCAATCAGCAGTGCGAACAGAATAATGTTCAGCGGCTGCCCTGGTCCCAGCTGCAATGCCATCCACTGCAGGATCTGGGCACCAATACCCTCACCACCCTGGCCAAACCACTGTGCCAGCGTCGCTGGGAACAGCAGAATACTGCTGGCGAAGATCACCGGAATAACACCGGCCATGTTCACCTTCAGAGGCAGATGGCTCGCCTGCGCAGCGGGTGCTGCGGAGTAACGACCGGCCTGACGCCTGGCGTGGTTGATGGTGATTCGGCGCTGGCCGCGCTCCATCACCACAACAAAGAACACCACGGCTAGAGCGATAACACCGATGATCAGCAGCATAAGGATATGCAGCTCACCCTGACGGGCCTGCTCAAACGCCTGGCCGATGGCGCCGGGCAAGCCTGCCACGATACCGGCAAAAATCAGCATGGAAATGCCGTTGCCCACTCCGCGCTCAGTGATCTGCTCACCGAGCCACATCATGAATACGGCACCGGTCACCAGTGACGTTACCGCCACAAAGTAAAAACCAAACGCAGGCTCAGATGAGTATGCCAGGTTTTGCCCTGCCAACCCGAAAGTCATACCGATACCCTGTATCAGGGCCAGCAGTACCGTCAGGTAACGGGTGTACTGGTTGATCTTACGCCTTCCGGCCTCCCCTTCCTTCTTCAGAGCTTCCAGAGAGGGAGTCACCGCACTCATCAACTGCATGATGATGGATGCGGAGATGTAGGGCATGATACCCAGAGCCAGAATACTCATCCTTTCCAGGGCGCCGCCTGAGAACATGTTAAACAGGCCAAGGATGGTTCCCTGATTCTGATTAAACAGGTTTGACAGCTTTTCCGGATCAATGCCGGGCACCGGAATATGTGTTCCCAGACGATAAACTACTATCGCTAGAAACAGAAAACGAAGGCGAGCCCAAAGCTCGCCCAATCCCTTGCTGTTGCCCAGGGGATTTCCACCGGATCCTGGTCGTGCCATTGGCGCCTCGATTAGTCTTCTATTTTACCGCCAGCAGCTTCGATAGCCGCCTTTGCACCCTTGGTCACTCCCAGACCCTTTACGGTAACCGCTTTAGTCAGCTCACCTGAGAGAAACACTTTGGCGCGTTTAATATGGCCGCCGATGATATCGGCATTCTTAAGCGCTGCCAAATCGATTACGTCACTTTCTACCTTGGCCAGCTCTGCCAGACGTACTTCTGCGGTGAAGCGAGAAACACGAGCGGTGAAACCGTACTTAGGTAGACGCTTCTGCAAAGGCATCTGACCGCCTTCGAAGCCCGGACGAACGCTGCCGCCGGAACGCGCTTTTTGACCTTTGTGGCCGCGGCCACCGGTCTTACCTAAACCACTACCAATACCACGGCCAACGCGCTTGGCGCTGTGCTTGTGGCCTTGTGCGGGAGACAGGTCATTCAAACGCATGTTATTCCCCCTCAACCTTAACCAGGTAGTTTACTTTGTTGATCATGCCGCGTACGGAAGGAGTATCTTCCACTTCCACTGTGTGGCCGATGCGGCGCAGGCCCAGACCCGCAACGCACGCCTGATGACTTTTCAGGCGTCCGTTGATGCTTTTGGTCTGGGTGACTTTAATGGTCTTCTTAGCCATGGTCTTAACCCACCAATAACCTTAAATCCGAGCTGTGATTAGCCCAGAATCTCTTCGACTGATTTACCACGCTTGGCTGCAACATCACCTGGGCTCTGCATTTGATCCAGAGCTTTGAAAGTTGCACGCACTACGTTCACCGGGTTGGTGGAGCCGTAACACTTAGCCAATACGTTGTGTACACCGGCCATTTCCAGTACGGAGCGCATGGCACCGCCGGCAATTACACCGGTACCCTGGGAAGCGGGCTGCATGTAAACCTTGGAACCACCGTGACGACCATTGGTAGCGTACTGGATGGTATCACCATTCAGTTCTACCTGGATCATGTTGCGGCGTGCAGCTTCCATCGCTTTCTGAATCGCAACAGGCACTTCACGTGCCTTGCCACGACCGAAACCGATACGGCCGTTGCCGTCGCCAACTACGGTCAGTGCGGTAAAGGCGAAGATACGACCACCTTTAACAGTCTTGGCAACGCGATTGACCTGGACCAGCTTTTCCTGCAGGCCTTCGTCGTTGCTTTTGTCTTTCTCTCTAGCCATAACTCAACCCTTAGAATTTCAGACCGGCTTCGCGGGCAGCGTCAGCCAGAGCCTTAATACGGCCATGGTACTTGAAGCCACTGCGATCGAAGGCAACTACTTCAACACCAGCGGCTTTCGCACGCTCAGCGATCAGTTTGCCAACCGCAGAAGCGGCATCGGCGTTACCGGTTTTACCTTCGCGCAGGTCCTTGTCCAGGGTAGAGGCGGAAGCCAATACCGAGTTGCCTTCGGCAGACAGGATCTGTGCGTAAATGTGACGCGGTGTGCGGTTCACGGTGAGGCGAACGGCGCCCAGCTCACGGATCTTAGCGCGGGCACGACGTGCACGACGCAAGCGAGATGCTTTCTTAACGTTCATATCTATGCCCTATTTACTTCTTCTTGGCCTCTTTGCGATACACGCGTTCATCGGCATAACGGACACCCTTACCTTTGTAGGGCTCCGGCGGACGGAACGCGCGGATCTCAGCGGCCACTTGGCCCAACAGCTGTTTATTGCTGCTCTTGAGTACGATTTCAGTCTGGGATGGAGTTTCCGCAGTCACACCTTCCGGCAACTGATAATCGATCGGATGGGAGAAGCCCAGGGTCAGGTTAACCGTTTTACCGGCGGCTTTCGCACGATAACCTACACCCAGCAACTGCAACTTCTTCTCGAAGCCAGCGCTTACGCCTATCACCATGTTGTTAACCAGTGCACGGGTGGTACCCGCAAGAGCTCTGGCTTGCTTGGAGTTATTGCGCGCGGCAAAAGTCAGCTGGCTGTCAGCCTGGCCAACTTCTACATCACCGTGAATAACCATATCCAGGTTACCACTACCGCCTTTAACAGCGATGTTTTGACCTTTAAGGTCAACGGTAACACCTGCGGGGATAACTACCGGACTATTTGCTACTCGAGACATTGCGACCCCCGCTTAGAATACGGTGCAAAGCACTTCACCACCGACACCGGCCTGACGCGCAGCGCGATCAGTCATCACACCATTGGAGGTGGAAACGATCGCGATACCCAGACCACCGCGCACGGTTGGCAGAGCTTTTTTACCAGTGTAAGCGCGCAAACCCGGACGGGAAACGCGGTTCAGCTCGGCGATAACCGGTTTACCCTGGAAGTATTTCAGGGCAATGGTCAACTCCGGCTTACTACTTTCGCTTACATTCAAATCAGTAACATAACCTTCGTCTTTCAGGACTTTAGCTACAGCTACTTTCAGTTTGGATGAAGGCATGGTGACTTCCGCTTTTCCGCGTGCCAGGGCATTGCGGATGCGAGTCAGCATATCTGCCAACGGATCTTGCATACTCATTTTATGAGACTCCTCAAATCTGCCTTAAACCAGCTGGTAATTACCAGCTGGACTTCACGAGGCCAGGAACATCACCACGCATAGCGGCTTCACGCAATTTGTTACGGCACAGGCCGAACTTGCGGTAAACGGCGTGGGGGCGACCAGTGATACGACAGCGACGTTGCTGACGTACCGGGCTTGCATCGCGCGGCATTTTTTGCAGCTTGAGTTGAGCCTCCCACTGCTCCTCTTCGGAAGCAGTGGCACTGGCGATGATCGCCTTCAGCTCTTGACGCTTTTCAGCGTACTTAGCTGCGGTTCGAGCGCGTTTGTTTTCACGCGCAATCATGGATTTCTTCGCCATGGAATCCTCTTATCCCTTGAAAGGGAAGTTGAACGCTTTCAGCAGCGCGCGACCTTGATCGTCGCTTGCAGCTGTAGTGGTAATACAAATATCCAGACCGCGGAGCTTGTCTACTTTGTCGTAGTCAATTTCCGGGAAGATGATTTGCTCGGTCACGCCCATAGAGAAGTTACCGCGGCCATCGAACTGCTTCGGGCTAATGCCACGGAAGTCGCGGATACGCGGAATCGCGATGTCAACCAAACGCTCCAGGAACTCATACATGCGCTCACCGCGCAGAGTTACCTTGCAGCCGATCGGCCAACCGTCGCGAATCTTAAAGCCCGCAATAGACTTGCGTGCTTTAGTAACGATGGGCTTTTGACCAGTAATTGCTGTCATATCACTGACAGCGTGCTCCAGCACCTTTTTATCACCAATCGCTTCACCAACACCCATGTTGATGGTGATCTTGGTGATGCGCGGCACTGCCATCACATTCTCGAGACCCAGCTCTTCTTTAAGCTTGGGCGCGAGTTCCTTAGTGTAGAGCTCTTTAAGCTTTGCCATGATCTACCAACCTGCTTTTGCGTCAAGAGCCTTAGATGGCTTCGCCGCTGGATTTGAAGACGCGAATCTTAGTGCCGTCTTCCAGTACTTTAAAGCCCACCCGGTCAGCCTTCTGGGTGTTAGGGTTGAAGATGGCTACGTTGGAAGCTTGAATAGCAGCTTCTTTCTCAACGATGCCACCAGCAATGCCCAGCTGGGGATTTGGCTTTTGGTGTTTCTTGATCATCTGTATGCCGGAAACAATCAGGCGGCCGTCGTTCAGTACTTTACGTACTGAACCACGTTTGCCCTTGTCGCGACCGGCGATAACGATCACTTCATCGTCACGCTTGATCTTGCGCATAACTCTTCTCCGCTCGAGGCTTAGATAACTTCGGGGGCGAGCGAGATGATCTTCATGAACTTCTCACCGCGCAGTTCGCGAGTTACCGGACCAAAAATACGGGTGCCAACCGGCGCCAATTGCTGGTTCAGCAGTACCGCTGCGTTATCGTCAAATTTAATCAGGGAACCGTCGTTACGGCGCACACCTTTTTTGGTGCGAACCACAACAGCGTTCATTACCTGACCTTTCTTTACTTTACCGCGGGGAATGGCTTCCTTAACGGTCACCTTGATAATGTCGCCCACGCCGGCATAACGACGATGGGAGCCGCCCAGCACCTTGATGCACATGACGCGGCGAGCCCCACTGTTGTCAGCTACTTCTAAGTAGGATTCCGCTTGAATCATTGTCTCTCTCCGAAACCTTTCAATTCGGCAGTCAATGCGCTAGGGGTTATACCTTCGCCGCACGCTCTACAATTTTCTGCAAGGACCAGGACTTGCTCTTGGACAGCGGACGAGATTCCTCGATGGTTACAACATCGCCGATGTTGCACTCATTGTTCTCGTCATGTGCCTTGAGCTTGGTGGACTTGCTCACAATTTTGCCGTAGATCGGGTGCTTAACACGGCGCTCGATCAAAACGGTGATGGTTTTATCCATCTTGTCACTCACAACCTTACCGGTCAGAGTACGCTTCAGTTTTGCTTCAGCCATGATTAGTTACCTGCCTTCTCGGTCAACACAGTCTTTATGCGAGCAATGTCGCGACGAGTCTGCTTCAGCAGATGAGTCTGAGCCAGCTGACCGGTGGACTTTTGCATACGAAGCTTAAATTGAGCTTCGAGCTGGTTCAGCAGTTCCTGGTTCAGCTCTTCAACTGACTTTTCGCGTAGATCTGCAGTCTTCATTACATCACCGAACGCTTAACGAAAGTTGTTTTTACAGGCAGCTTGGCCGCAGCAAGTGCGAAAGCCTCACGAGCCAGCTCTTCGGACACACCCTCCATTTCATAGAGGACTTTGCCCGGCTGGATCTGAGCTACCCAGTATTCAACGCCACCTTTACCTTTACCCATACGGACTTCGAGGGGCTTATTGGTAATTGGCTTGTCCGGAAACACGCGAATCCAGATTTTACCGCCACGTTTAACGTGACGAGTCATTGCGCGACGAGCCGCTTCGATCTGGCGCGCAGTAATGCGACCGCGACCGATGGCCTTCAGGCCAAACTCGCCAAAGCTCACTTTAGAGCCGCGCTGAGAAAGACCGCGGTTGCGACCCTTCTGTACCTTGCGGAATTTTGTACGCTTTGGTTGCAGCATCTGCGTACCCCTTATTTAGCAGCTTTCTTGCGGGTCTTAGCCGGCTTCTCATCGGGCATTTCGTCACCGATGACTTCGCCTTTAAAGATCCACACCTTGATACCGATGATGCCGTAGGTAGTCATCGCTTCAGCAGTGGCGTAGTCGATGTTGGCACGCAGGGTGTGCAGAGGCACACGACCTTCGCGGTACCATTCGGTACGTGCGATTTCCGCACCACCGAGACGACCACTTACCTGAATCTTGATACCTTCAGCGCCCTGACGCATAGCGTTCTGCACGGCACGCTTCATAGCGCGACGGAACATAACGCGGCGTTCCAGCTGCTGGGCAACGTTCTGGCCAACCAGAGCGGCGTCCATATCAGGCTTGCGCACTTCTTCGATATCGATGTGCACAGGTACGCCCATCTGCGCACTTACGTCGTTGCGCAGACGTTCTACGTCTTCACCTTTTTTACCGATCACGATGCCCGGACGCGCAGTGTGAATAGTCACACGAGCGGTGTTCGCCGGACGTTCGATCTCGATGCGGCTCACGGAAGCGTGGGCCAGTTTTTTGCGAATGTATTCGCGAACTTTCAGATCCGTGTACAGCTTGTCTGCGTACTCGTCGCTGCCGGCATACCAAACAGAGGTATGCTTTTTAACGATACCCAGACGAATGCCGGTAGGATGTACTTTTTGTCCCATGGTTTTCTCGCCTGTTCTCTTATTTCTCGGCCACTTTCACAGTGATGTGACAAGTACGCTTAAGAATGCGATCTGCACGACCTTTCGCACGCGGTTTAATGCGCTTCATGGTCATACCTTCGTCCACAAAAATTGTGGAAACCTTCAGCTCGTCAACGTCAGCACCTTCGTTGTGCTCGGCATTGGCAATGGCCGACTCCAGTACTTTCTTGACGATCGCTGCACCCTTTTTATTGCTAAATGCAAGAATATCCAGGGCTTCTTCAACGCCTTTGCCGCGAACCTGATCAGCTACCAGTCGCGCCTTTTGCGCCGATAGACGTGCGCCGCGTAATTTTGCTGCTACTTCCATCTTTTTAACCTCGGCTTAGCGCTTCTTCGCTTTCTTGTCCGCAGCATGACCGCGGTAAGTGCGGGTAGCAGCGAACTCGCCCAGTTTGTGGCCAACCATTTCTTCGTTAACCAAAACGGGCACGTGTTGACGACCGTTGTGCACGGCAATCGTCAGTCCAACCATTTCCGGCATAATCATGGAACGGCGGGACCAGGTTTTAATCGGTCGACGATCGTTTGCTTCAATCGCCGCCTCCACCTTCTTGATCAAATGAAGATCAATAAAGGGACCTTTCTTTAATGAGCGTGGCACTGTCGATTCCTCTCTAGCTGCTCAGACACCGCGCGGCTTACTTGCCGCGGCGACGTACTATCATCTTATCGGTGCGCTTGTTCTTGCGCGTTTTCTTACCCTTGGTCGGAACGCCCCATGGAGTAACCGGGTGACGACCACCAGAGGTGCGACCTTCACCACCACCATGCGGGTGATCTACCGGGTTCATCGCCACACCGCGAACGGTAGGACGAACACCGCGCCAGCGAGTAGCACCGGCTTTACCCAGCTTACGCAGGCTGTGCTCGGAGTTACTTACTTCGCCCAGTGTTGCGCGACACTCGGTGAGAACCTTGCGCATTTCGCCGGAACGCAGACGAATAGTCGCGTACTGGCCTTCACGGGCTACCAGCTGTACGGATGCGCCAGCGGAACGAGCCAACTGAGCACCTTTGCCAGGCTTCAGCTCGATGCCGTGAATAACAGCACCCACCGGTACATTGCGCAGAGGCAGGGTGTTGCCCACTACAATCGGTGCGGCATCGCCGGACTGAATAGTGGCACCAACCTTGAGGCCTTTCGGTGCGATAATGTAACGACGTTCACCATCGGCGTAGCAAACCAGAGCGATGTGCGCGCTGCGGTTAGGATCGTACTCCAGACGCTCAACTTTAGCCGGAATTCCGTCTTTATTGCGCTTGAAGTCGATTACGCGATAGTGCTGCTTGTGACCACCACCAATGTGGCGAGTGGTGATACGACCATTGTTGTTACGGCCACCGGTTTTGCTCTTGCTCTCTACCAGAGGAGCATAAGGAGCACCCTTGTGCAGGTCGGGGTTAACAACCTTAACCAGGTGACGACGGCCGGCGGAGGTCGGTTTTGTTTTTACAATTGCCATTGTAACAGTCCCCTTTACTCAGCAGCTTCAAAGTTGATGTCGCTGCCTTCGGCCAGGCGAACGTAGGCTTTTTTCCAATCGCTGCGACGGCCCATGCCGTAGCGGGTGCGCTTGGTTTTGCCTTTTACGTTCACGGTGCGAACCTGCTCAACAGAAACGTTAAACAGTTTTTCAACCGCGGCCTTGATCTCAGCTTTTTCGGCATCGGTGGAAACCTTGAAAACTACCTGGTTGGCGCTATCGGCCAGCACAGCAGCTTTTTCGGAAATTACCGGGCCCAGCAGTACTTTGTAGAGTCGCTCTTGGTTCATCCCAGCACCTCTTCAATTTTCTTGAGCGCAGAAACGGTAACCACGACCTTATCAAAGCGAATCAGGCTTACTGGATCGATCGCCTGCACATCGCGAACATCGATTTTGTGCAAGTTACGAGCGGCCAGGTACAGGTTTTCGCTAACCTCTTCAGTCACGATCAGCGCTTCAGCGAGATCGAACTGAGCCAATTTGCTTACCAGTTGCTTGGTCTTGGGCGCGTCCACATCGAAGGACTCAACCACCACCAAACGCTCCTGACGAGCCAGCTCAGACAGGATGCAGCGCAGTGCAGCGCGGTACATCTTTTTGTTCAGCTTAACGCTGTGATCACGCGGCTCAGCGGCGAAAGTTACACCACCGGAACGCCACAGCGGGCTGCGGATAGTACCGGCACGCGCGCGGCCAGTACCTTTTTGGCGCCAGGGCTTTTTACCGCCACCGGAAACATCAGAACGGTTCTTCTGCGCCTTGGTACCCTGACGAGCGCCAGCCATATAGGCGACAACTGCCTGGTGTACCAGATCTTGGTTGAACTCACGTCCGAAAGTCACTTCAGAGACAGCTACTGTGCCTTTAGCGCCTTCGGGAGTAGCGATATTCAGTTCCATATCTAATTCCCCTCAGACTTAGGCTTTTACTGCCGGACGAACGATAACGTTGCCACCGGGAGCACCGGGAACAGCGCCTTTAACCAGCAGCAGGTTGCGTTCGGCATCAACACGAACTACTTCCAGGTTCTGCACGGTTACACGCTCAGCACCCATGTGTCCGGCCATTTTCTTGCCTTTCCATACGCGGCCAGGAGTCTGGCACTGACCGATAGAACCGGGAGCGCGGTGAGACAGAGAGTTACCGTGGGTTGCGTCCTGAGTGCGGAAATTCCAGCGCTTAATGCCACCCTGGAAACCTTTACCCTTGGAAGTGCCGGTTACGTCGATCTTCTGGCCAGCTTCGAAGCTGCTAACAGTGATCTCAGAACCGATTTCGAAAGTCTCTTCAGAACCGTCAGTGCGCAGCTCGAAAAGATTAGTGCCAGCCTCTACATTGGCTTTGGCGAAGTGGCCCGCTTCGGGCTTGGAGACACGGGAAGCCTTACGGGTACCCACTGCTACTTGAACAGCGGCATAGCCATCGGTTTCCACGGTTTTCACTTGAGTGACGCGATTCGGAGCAACCTCAACAACGGTTACCGGAATGGATACGCCATCTTCCGTGAAGATGCGAGTCATGCCGCTCTTGCGGCCGACAATACCTATAGTCATCTTATTAACCTCTCAGTGCACGGGGCTTTAACCCACTGCGGCCGCCCAGTTTCAGAGCGTTACACTACCCAGACCTTTTTCGCCTGGGGTTCGGTAGTTAGTTAAAAGTGTTTAGCCGAGACTAATTTGGACCTCAACACCGGCCGCCAGATCGAGCTTCATCAGCGCGTCGACGGTTTTCTCGGTAGGCTCAACGATGTCCAGCAAACGCTTGTGAGTACGGATCTCATACTGGTCGCGAGCGTCTTTGTTAACGTGCGGGGAAATCAGTACGGTGTACTTCTCTTTGCGAGTCGGCAGCGGGATTGGACCGCGAACTTGCGCGCCAGTGCGCTTAGCCGTCTCTACGATCTCCTGGGTAGACGCGTCGATCAGCTTGTGGTCGAACGCCTTCAGGCGAATTCGGATACGTTGACCCTGCATGGAATCAAACTCCAACTTATGAACTAAAGAACGTCCTTTCTCGCAGCCCCGAGGGCGGGCGAAAAGGAGCGCGAATTCTACGAGGCGCGCAAGAGGCTGTCAACTGTACAGCCTGATCAAATTTCAATCTGCTCAAACTACAATGGAGTACCTTAAGTAAAACGAGGGTACAGCCATGACTATTGCCGCAAGATTGAGTCAATACTTGAACGACCAATCGGTCGATTACCACCTGATACAGCATCCCCACACCCGAACCAGCCGCGAGAGCGCCCACTCTGCCCATGTTCGTGAGGACCAGGTAGCCAAAGCCATCCTGCTGCGGGATAAGGAAGGCTTTGTAATGGTGGTTATTCCCGCCAGCAGCAGCCTGGATCTGCGTGCAGTACACATGGAAACCGGCCGCAACAGCCTGGAGATGGTCGCCGAGAATGAATTGGGGTCAATTTTCCCCGACTGCGAACTGGGCGCCCTACCCCCGGTCGGACAAGCCTATGGCATTACCACCCTGCTAGACAGCGGGCTCAGCCGCTGTGAGACGATCTTTTTTGAGGCGGGAGACCACGAAGAGCTGGTGGAAATGAATGGACCACAATTCAATAAACTGTTTGCCGGATGCCGAAGTGCCGACCTCAGCAAAGACTGGCCATAAGCAGTTTTGAGCTCGAAATAGCTCCCTTACAGCAAAGGAGCCCACTTGTAGAATGACCCTGTGGTACTCCACAAATCGAGTATCACAGGGTTCGGTATCAATAAAGAGAGCCTTTAAAAAAACAACCCGATATATTCACGCAACGAAATTCTTATACACCAGAGATCCGCCTCTGGATGCCTCACAGCAGCAATTGCCGCATCACTGCGCCCAAGTAAATCCAGAGTTAGCACAGGATCCCAACAGCCAGTTAGTGCGCCAAGAGATCGACGATAAAAAAGAGGAAGGGAAAATCTCAGGCAAAAAAAAACCGCAGCGCGTCCGCTGCGGTTCTTTATTTAGATCAGGAGTAACGATTACTCAATGATCTTGGCAACAACGCCCGCACCTACGGTACGACCACCTTCGCGGATAGCGAAGCGCAGGCCGTCTTCCATGGCGATCGGAGCGATCAGGGTAACAACCATTTGAATGTTGTCGCCCGGCATTAC
>NZ_JAIVKI010000022.1 GCF_020524905.1 Microbulbifer variabilis
ATCCAGCTTTCCAGGGTCGCTGCATCATGAGCGGTAATTGTGAAAACGTCAGGAGTATCCATGGGGCAAGTATACGCGAACTCAAATTACGTAACCTTATTTTCCGCATGGACCACTAGGGCATCTTTTCTATATTCCTCAGAGTATTGTTTACGAGTGTTTTTGGTTGGTTTACTTGGTCTTGTCATAGGGCACCTCTACTGCATAGTTTATCGCTTAAGAGAGTGCCCGTCGTTGGTGGGTAGATTCAGAACGCGGAGAGGTTCACTTAGCGCACCCACTTAACTCGAATGTAGGTTACTTTTAAGTCTACATTTGGTCGCGCCAATGTTCTTATTTCAACCTTCTCCATATTTTGCCCCGAATCCAACGTAAACTGACCAGTAATCATTCCCCTTCTCCCATCTGTGCCGGCAATTAGCCCATTTTTCAAAACCTTTGCCTCTTTAGGGAGAGCGAGTACTACATCCCAATCCCCTACAGACTCTCCTTCTCTAATGGTGCTAGAATATGCAATTTCGAAGGTGTATTGACCGGTTTGCAATCGCTCATAAGGACCAAATGTCACATAACCCGATTGAGCATTATCCTTCTTTTGCATTTCACATTCGGCTACTGTTTCTCCAATTTTTGTGGGTAGTTCGCATGCTTTCCATGTGTAAGTGTTACCTGGGCTGACAAATTTCCTGACACGCATTTTATCTTTTCCATATATAAAGACTAATTTGCTTCCGCAGGTTTTTACTAATTGAGGAGCGCCATTTAAACGTGTTAACGCCTCAGAAGATATCTTGTATGGAGGACTGGCATCCTCTGAAATAATCGCAAAATCATAGGTTTGCTTGAAGTATTTTCTCGACGTAATCCAGTGCATTTCGCTCAAATTATCGAAGTACTGAGCCACACTTAGATCCAATCTACTGAAAGTTTGGAGATACTTAGCATCCCAGTATTGCGATATTCCGTTATAAAGATCCTCTTTTTCGAGAGCGTTGTCTATGCAGGATATCTCTTCAGGATAGTATTCTCCTTTAAACCCGTTCTGCTTAATGAGCTGGTGTGAAGTCCAAGTCATGTACAATATTGCCAACAAGGAAGTTACAACTGCGATGGATACAAAGTTATCCTGCAAGCGGATTTTTAAGAAAATAAATACAACAATAACTGGCCAGGAAAGCACTGGGATAAAATATCTACTTGTAACCGGGAGGTTGGTAATCAGTAAGACTGCGACGAGCGTTGCACAGAGGGATAGGAAAGAAAATATGGCAAGCCAAGATAGCTTGAAATTTTCTACTTCTCCTCTTATGAGTGTAATGAAGGAATGCAGTACAACACCAATATATAGAAAAAAAATAAAACCATATACTGGATTATCCATTATTGTCGACTGGAATAATTCAAAAATATCTTTTAAATTTGAAGATAGCTTGTCGATCCCTATATTTGTGGGGTAGCGGGTTTGGTTTTCCACCACCCACTTGTAGGATATTGAGCCAAGGAAACTGCAAATTGCTACAAGCATTAGTGGAATTTTATTTTTTAATGAAAAATCTCGCTCCGCTATTGACATTAAAACTTGCGTCGCAATAAGTGGAGCAACGAAATGAACCAGGAGCAGATTATCCGACAGCGCCGTAGCATACGTAATAACCGCTATCAATAAAAAAAATAAAACCTTTTTTCTACTTTTATCCTCATCCGTAAATTTAATCCATAAGGCCGATAGTAATATGACCGAAAGAAAGGCCCCATAATGGTAAGCACTGTGAAGGAGAAGAGCAAAAGGTTCTCCAGCGCTTAATGCTAACCATATTAAAATAACCAGAATAGTTGATACCGTAAGGATTGAATTAACGCCGGCGAATATCCTTACAACAAGCCAAACAGCCAAAAATGTCAAAAATATCTGAAGCAATGCAAATACAATTATTTGGCTATAAGGTGTTGGCCCGACCAAATAAGCGAGCAGAAACATCGGATAATCGGGAAAAAAGTATGGTGCCGGAGTAAGGAACCAATCCTTGGTACTCCCGCCATTCGCAAAAATATCTGAAAATAGCGTGGGGAGATATAGCGCATCTGAATTAAAGAGATAGCCTTGAATATGAGAGCTAGACAAATACTGAAAGATTATATTTGCCATGCTTAGTACCAGTAAAACCAAGGCGAATATATTCTTATTTCTCTGAATGTTAGTCATCTTAAATATTTACTTTGTTGAAAACAATCGCTGGTAGATGCCTAATTATCATCATAATCAGCCACCACTTCCCCGGAGCGTAGATGACCGGCTTGCCCGCTTTCACTCCCTCAAAAACCTGTTTTGCCACGTCTTCAACAGGCGCTAACTTGGCACCCTTGCCTTTCAGGTGAGCGGTCATGGGAGTGTCAGTCGGACCAGGCTTTATCAGTACCACTTTGACTCCGGTGCCCGCAAAGCGGTGCTGTAGGCCTTGGGCATAGCGCGTAACTAGCCCTTTGGCTGCGCCGTAGACATAGTTGGATTTTCGTCCCCTATCGCCTGCCACGGAACCGATTAAAGCGATGGTGCCGTAATTGGCTTTTGCCATCAGCTTGGCAAAAGCCTCGGCATAGATCACCGGCGAAATTCCATTGACATCCAGCGCTTTACGACATGTTTCCAGGTCATCTTGACAATCGGCTTGCTCTGGTAGAAAGCCATGCGCGATCAGCACAACATCCACACGGCCTGACTTAACGATGCTCTCTACCGTGGCATTAATAGCTTGCGGATCCAAAAAAACTGCCTGGACGATCCGGATGTCCGATTCGGAGCTACGTACCTTGAGGTCTGAGGCCACACGTTCGATGCGCTGAGCATCGCGTCCCACCAAAGTCAGATCAATCGGCTGTTTCTCAATCCAGAGTCTGGCGTAGTGCTCTGCGATCGCCGAGGTGGCTCCAACAATGACAATTTTCTTCTTGTTGCTCATTCAACTTCCCATCAAGCGGCGTGAAAGACCAGAGCTGATGCCTGGGTCTCGATATTTCATAAATTCGTTTAGGCGTAGATAGCCAGCTTCGAAGAGATCCCTAGGCATTCGCGCATCTTTAGCTGGATAGAGGCGGCCCTTTGCTTCACGCACAATGGCATCCAGGCGTTCGAATAGCTTGTGCGTGCGCTCCCCGTGATTTGGGAAGTCCAGCGCCAAGGTGACACCAGGCTGGGGAAAGCTCAGCATCCCCACAGGCTGGCGGTTACCAAAGGTTTTCAATACGGCGAGGAAGGAACCGTCGCCAGAGCGGGCTATTTCTTTCAGCATGGCCCGAACCGCATCTTGCCCGACTTCACGCGGCACCACACTCTGGTACTGGAAGAAGCCTTTTGGCCCGTACATCCGGTTCCACTCGAGCAGGTTGTCCAAGGGATAGAAAAACGGTTGGTAATGCATGATAGCCGGCCCTGCCTGCCACCTCTTGAGATGGTAATAGGCCATGTTGAAGGGACGAAGGGAGAGTCTATTGACCAGAGATACCGGTGGTACGACGGGGATTGAGAGCTTACGCCCCTCGGGTTCCGGGCGAAACTCGACATTGGTAGAGTTACCGCGCATAAATATACCACGTCCACCGTCTCCAGTGATGCAATCGATCCAGGACACCGTATGCTCCCAATCAGCCTCGGAATCATCCGCAAGCTCGAAAAACTCGCCCAAATTGGCATAGGGAACGGTCTCGGTGTCCAGCCACGGGCTGGCCACGCGCCGCAACTGGATCTCGGCTTGTGTGATCACCCCGGTTAGCCCCATCCCACCCACTGTAGCGGCGAACAAATCGTTACGCTCATTCAGTCCACAATGGATTAACTCGCCATCAGTACGGATGAGTGTGAGACTTTGGACGTGATCGCCAAAAGACCCAAGCACGTGATGGTTCTTGCCATGAACATCGTTAGCAATGGCCCCTCCAACGGTCACCAATTGGGTACCCGGTGTCACAGGCAAAATCCAACCACGGGGAATGGCCAACCGCTGGATATCCCTCAGCAGCACGCCAGCCTCACACACCAATCGGCCAGTGCTTTCGTCGAAATTAATGAAATGGTCGAGCCCAGTCGTGATCCAGAGTGTGCCTTCCGAGTTAAGGCAGACATCACCGTAACTGCGCCCCATACCATGAGCTACGCCGGGTTGAGGCCCGCGACAAACGAGATTCTCAACTTTAGATGGATCGTTTAGAGGGACGACATAATGCGGATCGGCGCTGAGGCGCCCCCACGAGGAAACTGGTTTCATACAACACCGATGCGGAAAACGTAACGCTTATCAAGCTGATACTTAGTCAGGTAACCGATGGCCAGGCCAATAATGCCGCCGAGGTAACGCATTTCCTTGGTCTCAAAGATGTACTGGAAGCTAATTTCGAAGCCCCAGAACACTACAGTCGTAGCCAAGCCCATGACTGTATAGAGGGCGAAGGTCTGAGTGTTGTGGACAATGCTTTGAGTCTGGTAGCGGAAGATGTAGCGTTTGTCGAGGATGTACTTGGTGACAAGCCCAACCCCAGTACCCACCACAACAGAGGCCAGAATGTCGAAGGCGCCGCTATAAGTACGGATGACAAGATCTTGAGCGCCGATGTTTGCTGCCGTTGCGATTAGTGCGAAAATGGCGTAGTTAATCACCAGCTTAGTTGAGTCAAACATTCAAAGACATCACGAGGTACAAAAAAAATGCATGATACCGTAATGGCCCCCTCGCCTCTAGCGCAACTGCTGGGGTTAATCAAGCTGATGCGGCCAAAGCAATGGGTTAAAAACGGCTTTGTTCTGGCGCCACTTGTTTTTTCTGGAGCATTTCTGGACCCTGATGCCGTCAGCCATTCCCTATTGGCTGCAATGCTGTTCTGTGTCGCTTCCTCAGCGACTTATATTATCAACGACACACACGACATCGAGCGTGATCGTCTCCACCCCAAAAAGTCCAAGACTCGTCCTCTGGCAGCTGGGATTGTCTCGATACCTGCAGCCTTGATTTTGCTCGCCAGTCTCTATGCAGTGCTGGTATGGGGCTGGCTCACTGCTCCAAAAGTGGTGACGGTCATAGTGGTCTATTTGGTGCTGAACTTAGCCTACACTTTCGTACTCAAGCACCAACCCGTTGTCGATATCTTCACAATCGCTATTGGTTTTGTTCTGCGTGTCTATGCAGGTGCAATGGCCCTCAATGTGCCCGTGTCCTCATGGATGTTCATCACGACCCTCTGTCTGGCGCTGTATTTGGCCGCTGTCAAGCGGCGCCAAGAGCTCAATCAAAGTGGTACCGAGGGTCGCAAAGTGCTTGAAAGGTATTCTGTCTCCCTGGTGGATCGCTACGCGGAGATGTCTGCTACAGGAGCACTGCTGTTCTACAGCATGTTCGTGATGTCAGCCAAGCCTGAATTAGCCATTACGGTGCCCTTAGTTTTGTTCGGCCTGTTCCGATATTGGTTCGTGGTGGAAGCCCTTGATGGAGGAGAGTCTCCCACGGATGCACTACTCGCTGACTGGCAACTGTTACTTACCGTGGTCCTGTGGGTAGCTACCTGTAGTTGGGCACTTTGGCCGGTACAGGGGTGACCATGGATTTCTCTTACGCCCTGACCCCTTTTCTGACCTGGCTTGTTGCTGGAATTTCGAAATTCATCATCAATAGTATCAAGGCCAGGCAACTCGCCTTCGGCCTGATCGGCTACGGTGGGCTGCCCAGTAACCACAGCGCCATAGTCAGTAGTATGGCTGCGCTTATCGCCTTTAAAGAGGGCATCGGGCATCCCGCCTTCGGTGTCGCCATCACACTGGCATTTATCGTGATGCTGGATGCCAATAGCCTACGTCGGCAGGTAGGTAAACATGCAGTAGTAATCAACAAATTGGCAAATGGGGCCCCTGACCATCAATCACTTCGCGAACGCATGGGCCACACCCGAGTGGAAATTGCCTCCGGTATCGTCGTAGGTATCGCAGTCGCCTCCGTAGTGAATGTGATTTTGGCTTAATGAATGAATCGAGGTCGGCAGATAATCTGACGGTTAAGCAGACTCCTTTGAGGCGCATTCCCGTTCAGTCAATCTCACTAGCCATTGTAGTAACAGTACTACTGTATGCGGGGATGGTGACCCTAGCGGATTGGGGAGTATTCGGTACTGCGGTATCGACACTCCCCAGTGTGCTTTGGGTGCAAATGGTGGCACTCTCCCTTCTGAGCTATCTGCTCCGGTTTGCACGCTGGCATCACTTTACCCTTGCTCTAGGGCACGAGGTTCCGGTTCTCCGTAATCTCGAAATCTATCTGGCGGCGTTTGCACTTACACTCACACCTGGCAAGGCTGGTGAAGCAATACGATCCGTTTATCTCCGCCCCTATGGTGTCAGCTATTCACACAGCATTGGCGTCTTTATTTCGGAACGGCTTCTAGATTTAGTTGCAGTGGGGGCGCTGGCATCGTTGGCAACTTCGATATTCCCAGAGCAGCAGCCTTGGATGCTCACAGCGATCGCCTTCATAATCATCATCGTTCTTTTATTGCGCTCCCGACTGCTTGCCTTGATTGGAAAACGATTGGCGAAAAGCTCTACCGCTGGTCATGCCACAAAGGTGATCGCAACCATTCATTTTCTGCTATCTGAACGCCGTCTCGCCATGGCCACCCCCTTGAGTTTCATGGCTTGGATGGCACAGGGAGTCTCACTTTATTTGCTTGTTCATACACTGGGCTACGAATTACCGGCCAACACGATTATCGCTATCTATTGCCTGAGTATTCTAGCCGGTGCTGTATCGTTTATCCCTGGCGGGCTAGGAGCAACAGAAGCAGCTATCGTGTTGCTTCTGTCAGCGGCAGGAGTTGGCCAAACAGATGCCATAATGGCATCTCTCATCAGCCGGAGTCTTACCCTGTGGCTCGCGGTAGGTATTGGCAGTGTGTCGATGGCCAAAACTGCTTTTGCTAATCAATCCGCTCGTTCGCCGTAAGGGCTAGAAGAGACCTTATTTGGTAATGAATCGCCCACCCTTGATTTTCCACCTTTTCGACATCAAACCTACACCTATCGCTGCGGGTACGATTTGTGATGGGGAGGAGGGTCGCGGGTATTCTCGCGGAGCATCTTGGGACGCAGCAAAGCAGCCTTCAAGTAAGTATCCGATCCTAGGTGTTGGCTGTAGCGCACAAGCAAATCAATATCAGATTTTAATCAAAAAGGTAACACAGGATTTGAATGTAAAAGACTTATTTATGGCTCTTTGGATGCTTTTCATCTCAAAAACTCATCCAACCCAAGACTAGCCATCGCTCAGAGAAGCGAATGATATTGATACTACTAAGGTCAACAGAACACTAGTCGTTTTAAAAAGTGAAAAGCTCTTACTATCCATCAAGTAAAGACTAGGGAAGTCCAAAAAAAATAAACTTATACTCCTAGAGCACACTTCACACAGCAAAGAAATGACTTTTTTCATAAAGATTTTTAAACTCTGGAATAACCAAGTTGTCTTCACTTATATGTTGGCTTATATGAAATTCCAATTCAATCGCAACTTCTTTTGGGCAAAACGTAGTTCCGCATCTATAAGAAAATATCGTGGTACTCACTGGATAAAAAAATCCCAGTTTATTCGCAGTTGATCCTATCTGGGGATTCACCCGGTAATATTCCCGGGTGAATTAATTAAACCCCTAGCCCAAGATTTATCATTGACTAAGCAAGATTTAAATTGGTGAGCCCGGCGGCATCGCTTTGATATCTTCAGCTTTTACTTCCAGTTCACCGCTCATAAATGACTCTATGCGCTTAGCCTGGAAATAATAATGCGCGCTATATCCCTGTGTATCTTCACCAAATAACTTTTTCTGCCCAAGTGCCACTTGGAATTTGGCCAGCTGCAATTGCGCCTTGGCCCTTACAGATTCTGCAGCGGTGCGATCACTGGCAAGCAGCATCAAGTACTGGATATATACATGATTGGCTCGCTGGTGAATCGCCGCCTGCAAGCCGGAATATTGCGTGGCATCTAGAGCTAGGGCTGTGAGCCGCTCTAATACGCTGTCGAATGCAGGAATTTCACTACTGCGCGCGTTCTGCTGATCCATACGCGCTGCACGCTGCGGGTCCAGTAAAATAGACAGGGTATGACCTGCCGCTGCTTCAGCCAGAGCCACCGCATCAAAGGCAACGCCGGTATTGGAGGGGAAGCTCTCCTCGGTGCGTTCATAGCCATAAGACTTAGGGGGAATCAGCTGTAGTACCTGTTCTGGCAAGGCCAGAAATTCTGGTGAAAAGGTCCCCACTAGCGCATTGATGGCTTGCTGTTGACGCTCGGCCGGCACGAGTGTGTAGCTATTCTGCTCAACATCGTTATATAGGTAATCGTAATCCAGCCCGCCGATCAACTTACCCACAGCTTCCGCCTGGTAGCGATGCCCGTAATAAACTGGTACCAGCGTCTCCTCCAGATCGGAAAGGGGTGCAGATTTAGGATTTGCCGCAGAGGAAAATTTCTCCAGAGCGTGGCGACGCAACTCTATCAGACGGCTGAATTCCTCCAGGGGGTCTCCACCGTTATCCCATAAGTGTGAGGTCGCATGAGCATTGTTGATCGCGCGGGAATCCGGGTCAGAGATAAAACGTAGTTTTTGCTCCCCTGCTTCGGCAATGATCCTATCCAGGTAAGACTGTTCCTCCCCGCCATTTCCGTAACCATAGCGGATTGCCAGCTTATCCCAAGCGCCAATACCAGTGGCATATGCCTTGGAATAATCCAGCTCCGTACCCAATAAAGAAACCAGTGGCGCCGGATAATCCATCACCGAAGCGCGCTCTGCTGCACTCGCGGCAAAATTATGGGCAAGGCCCAGTGTATGGCCCACTTCGTGGGCAGCCAGTTGGCGAATACGTGCCAGTGCCATAGTTTGCAGGGCCGCAGTATCAGCGGATTCGTCAGAATAAGGTTGCAGCAATCCCTGAGCGATCAGAATATCCTGACGTACACGCAGGGAACCTAAGGTCACATTACCTTTGAGAATTTCGCCAGTACGGGGATCAAACACAGAGTAGCCATAGGACCAGCCGCGCGTGGAGCGATGCACCCAATTGATTACGTTGTAGCGCACATCAAGGGGATCCACACCTTCCGGCAGAATTTCCACACGGAAGGCATTCTTATAACCGGCAGCGGTAAAAGCCTGGTTCCACCAGCTGGCCCCCTCTACCAGAGCACTGCGTATCGGTTCTGGCACACCTGAATCCACGTAGTAAACAATTGGCTCAACCACTTCATCACTACCCGGTTTTTTCTCTAGGCGGTGCCGGTAGATAAAACGCTGGTCCAGTGGCTGGTCGATTGCCGTGGCGTAATCGCGGAAAGTGAAAGGAAAATAACCGCTGCGGCTGTGGAACACCCGAGGCTGGTACTCTCGATCGGGAAGTTCGATTAAGGAGATATGCTGGCGCAGGGAAACCAAGGTCGGGGTTGGCACCACTTCGCGCAAATATTTACCGGGCTTGCTGCCAGAAAAGGTCAGCTGAGTCTCAAACTCGCTGTTTCTGGGGAAATTCTTAGTGCGTGGCAAAAAGATCGCAGACTTGGACTTATCCACGGAATAACTGCCCTGTTCCGCCTGCTTCAGGCGATCCCCAATGCCATGCTGATCGCTAAGCAAGAAGGGGGTGAAGTCCACCAATGTAGCACCATCATTCTGTGCTAAAACTTCAAATCCCCAAAGTACTGAAGAGGCAAAAGCCTCTTCTACCGCACGGCGCTCTGCTAGGTTTTCAGACTCAGCACGATAGTAAGCGTTTACCTGGTGCAACAGTACCTTGTTACCCACACGCTGGAACTTCACCAAACGGCTCTCACCCACCTGGTTGCGGTCTAAGCCCACGGGGTTAGATCCCAGCCCCTGAGCCAAGCCGGTGAGAAGCAGCAGCTCACGCTCAAACGCATCGATCTGTAACAGTACTCGACCGCTGTCCTCGTCCCAGTAGAAATTGTGATACCCGCTGTATTTACGCATATCCGCCGTGTACTCGGCGATATTCTCGGCCCGAGCCATTGTGCTTAACAGCACCAGGCACAGAGCCATCAAATGTCTGTTGAATGACATTTGCCGTCCCCCATTTTAATTATTAAAAGCAATACCCTGCGGTGCCCTGACCACATCTGGATTGCTGCAAAGGGTAGCACTTAGAGCAATGCCAATCTGTACAAAAAATAGGCTGAAATTTTTTTCTTATTCACTGCATCCATTTGTACCTTCAGTCTCGTCTGAAAGGAAAAGGCACAAAACAGAGATTCAACTATGTGGAAACCACTGGCGATTTCAGCACTGATTGGTTTGGGTGGGGCAGGCCAGGCAGTGGCACACGAGTCCATTCATATCGATACCGACAACTGTGAGTCAACACTCGACTACACGGTGAAAGTGGGGCCCGACTTCTTCGAGGTGCACGAGGATGGGGATAAGCAACAATTGGTGTACTTCCACTCACCGGCACAGCTGCTGGTAAATGAAAGCCCCGTAACTCTGGATGCCCAACAACAACAACTGTTACAGGAATATCGCCAAAAACTGCACACCGCCGGGCGAGACACCCTTTTGGTTACACTGGAAGCCGTAGATATCGCTATGGACGGATTGTCTATCGCTATTAGCGCCCTCGCGGGCCCAGATCACCCGGAGAACCAGGAGCTCAAGCAGTTCTCTGCAGATTTAATTCGGCGTACCGAGGATCGTCTCAATCGCGAGGGGGAAATCTACTATCTCGGCGATACTGAGATTGGCAATTTTATTGACGAGACAATCTCCAAAGAATTTGAGCCTCGTATCGAACGCCTGGCCAAGAATGCCGCGGGTACTATTGCCTGGCACGCTCTCAAGGCCGCGTTCACTGGAGGCCAAAGTATTGAGGAGCGCGCTACCGAACAAGCGGAACAGTTACTGGAGCAGCGCTCAGAGCAGATTGAACAAACCGCCGAGCAACTTTGTGCCTCTCTGCATTCCATCGACCAACTGGAAACCCAAGTCCACCAAGCCGTGCCCGAACTGGGTGACTACGACCTGGTTAAATAATATTAGTGTCAACCAGACCTAACTTAATCCCCCCAAACCTGGCCGCTTTGCGGCCTTTTTTACTGCAGTTGCAGATTTTTAAGGAATTTCTTTGCATCGCGAACACTACCCTTCGCATGCTCCACATGGGTCATATGTCCGATTTTTTCGTAGGCAATCAATTTACTATTCGGTATTTGATGACAAAAATATTCGCCTACCTCTAGGGGAATGATTTGATCCTCTGCTCCCCAGAGAAATAAAATAGGAGTTTGGATATTTTCAAGCCCTAAAAGCGGCTGGAAATTAACTGTGGCATTAGCGACAAGATTAATAGCCGTGCCACGATTTTTCTTATAGCGCGAGAGTAAGTAAATACGCTCCACCATTTTTTCCGGCAGTGCATTTGGATTGTAGAAAAAACGGGCCCTTAACATTTTTCTCAGCAGCCCACGGCTACCCAGGTGAGAAACAAAGCGTCGTCCCCAGTAACTGACTACGAAACGCGCCATTACGGGAGGCATTTTCAACCCCTTGTCACATTGATAACCGCCCGGTGCAATCAGGATTGCGGCCTCAGCAGCATCCGGATGTTCAATCAAGTAGCGCAGTACCGCATTGCCACCAAAAGAGTGGCCTACAAGAACAAACTTCTGCAACTCCATTGTCTCAATAAACCGCGCGATGAAATCTGCCAGATGTTTTGGAGTATAGGTTCCCCCCGGCAAGGGATCTGTCAGTCCGTGGCCAGGGAGATCCACCAATATTAAGTGGTAATCCCTAGCCAAAACTTTTGCCCACTCCCCCCAGCCCCCCAAGGAGTCACCACCACCGTGAAAACACAAAAGTAGTGGACGCCCCTCTCTGCCTACTTCCCGGTAGTTCACCGAGAAACCATCGGCAAAAGCCAGTTGGTTATAAGAAAAACGGGACAATTCATTACGGTTCAGATTTGGGCTAAAAAAAGCAATCCCAGAAAGCCAGATAAAAAGCAGAAGAAGTATGAAAACAAGACAGGATGCCATAATCACAGCAGGGACTCCCTGGCCCATGCTGGTTGCTTGGGCTGACAGTGTGGTCTAACAAACCGCTAACTTCCCGGGGTAAAAGCCAAGCCCTTAAGACTGGTCGAGGCGACAGCAACATAAAAGTGCATCAGCAAAATGATAAAAAGACCACCGACCAGGCTAAGCCAAATCCAGCTGTACCCCAGGCGTCGCATGGACAGAAACCAGGCTCCCATGTTGAATACCTGCAATACCACAGATAAACCCGCCAACAATGCCGCTTCGATGTAAGCCAACCAGGTAAGATTAAACGCAAGAGAGGGAGCTTGAATAATGACAGCTGCCGCCCCCAATAAGGCTGCAGCCAGACCGACATTGCGCACTGAATCAAACGTGATTTCCAGGGCCCGTGGATAATCGCTCATTTGCTCCCTGCGTCCATTTACCCGAATCTGCCCAATATAAAATCCATGAGCCAACCAGAAGAATAGACCGCATTCGGTGATGGAGTTCTTAATCCACTAGATGATAGCCATCATCGAGGAATAGTGAGTCTTGTCACCCCGCAATGTGACAGTGTCAGGGCTTGTTCGCACGAACTATCAGGCTATAGGCCAAATTTATTCCCTGGCTTCAAGCACCTGTTCCATTGCCCTACGGATAGAATCTAGTGACAAAGTAATATCCTCCGCCGTAGTCGCCCAAGATGAGACACTGAGACGTAACGCCACTCTCCCCTGCCACACAGTGGTACCGAACCAGCACACGCCCTCCTCCTGTACAATACGTACAATCTGCTGCAAAGCGGATTCGTCTTCAATGCTGGCTACCACTTGATTCAGCACCACTTCATTGAGGATCTCAAAGCCTAAATTGGCTAACCCCTCGGCAAACTGACCGGCAAAATCGCAGCAGCGCTCCACCAGATTAGCCACGCCTTCACTGCCCATTTCCTGAATCGCCGCCCAAACCTCAACGCCCCGGGCGCGGCGGGAAAATTCAGGAACCATATCCTTCGGTGGCACCTGGACTCCATCCTGTAGATATGGCGCCTGTGTTGTCATAACACAGTGTACTGCCTGGGCCTCGCGACAGATAGCAACACCACAGTCGTAGGGTGTATTCAACCATTTATGCCCATCCACCGCCCAGGAATCTGCCAGCGCCACTCCCTTTGTCAGGTATCGCAGCCTAGGTGAAGCCGCCGCCCACAAGCCAAAAGCGCCATCCACATGTACCCAGGCTCCAGCCGCCTTCGCCCTTGGAATGATTTCTTCAAAAGGGTCAAAATGACCGGAATTCACATTGCCTGCCTGCAAACACACGATGGTGGTTTCATCCAATTCGGGGAAAGAATCCACAAGCACTCGGCCCTGATTGTCGCAGGGAGCTTTCACCAATTGGTCTGTACCAATTCCGAGAATCGACAAGGCTTTATGCACTGTGACATGGGATTCTTCAGATACCACAATTCTCAGTGGCGGCGCACCGGCGAGGCCCTTTTTCGCCAGATCAATATCCAGTTTCTCATATTGACGATTGCGCGCTGCAGCCAAACAAACCATGTTCGCCATAGAGGAACCTGTAGTAAATCCAACACTACTTTTTTCCGGCAATTCCAGCAATTCAAGTAACCACTGAGCGGCAATGCGCTCCAGGTAAATGGCCGAAGGTGCCGATGATTCGAGTACTGCCACCTGGTCCCAGGCCGCATTTAAAATAGAGGCCCCCATTGCCGCCGGAGTAGAACCTCCGACCACCAAACCGAAAAAGCGACCACCGGTACTCGCCACAGTGGCGGGAGATGCGTAATGATGGAGGTCTGCAATCACCTGTTGCGCATCCTGCCCTTTGTGGGGCAAGGAAGAGTTTATTCTTGCCAACTCAGCCAACTCCAAGGATGATGGACTGATTCTTCGTTCGCGTATTTTGGATATATACTCCTCAGCACATCGACTTGCCTCAGATAGAGCCTTCAAAGATTCCAAATTACTGGTGCTATTATTGTTTCCCATCTTTCCGCCTCACACTTCCCTTTATCAAAATTCCTCAACATTCTTAGGCGGTAGTGAAAATTTCGCAACAAAAACTAAAATACCGATCAAATATGAACGATTAATAAGGTCATAAATTATATCCATTCAAAGCAGATAGCCTAAAAATAATTTTCCGAAATATAATCCCAGGTCTGCTCACAAAGTAATTGATGCCCAACAGGGTTTGCATGGAGCCCATCTTCAGAAAGCAGTGGAATAATCTCCAGTGGGCCCCATAAACTTTCAAAATCCAGAACGGGGGTACCCTCACTCAAGGCGACCTCTCTCACCACTTGGCTATAAAGCTGTGCATCTTTTTGAAAAAAATAGCTATCACTATCACGATAGGGCGTTGTTCGCCGCTCATCAAAGGGGATACCCGTCATTACAAAGCTGGGGGCAATCTTACGGGATGCTTGCAGTAGCTCTAATATCGATTGGCGAAAAAAATCCAAAGCTACCGTATTCTCTGACTCTTCCCCACCAATGCGACAAATATCATTAAAACCAGGGTAGAGTCCTATTAAATGCGGCCTTCTCACAGAGAGTTCAGATGATACCCGCTGAGTAAGCGATACAACATTTTCACCAAATATGCCCAGTGCGTAGACAAGATTTTTAGGATTCAGAGGCTCGAAGCGGAAGCGAAATCTTTGAACAAAGCCACCCAACTCTGTATCACCTCGGCCATAGATGGAGCTGGAACCTATAAAGGCTATCTTCTTGGGAGTTCTTCTAGTCATAGGAATAACCTACACGTCAATTTGCATTACCTATTCGCTACAAGTCACCATCAACAAAAAATAAATTTTCAAAAAAATATGAAATACAAACTAAAAGAGCAATTGTTCAAACAGTATAAAATTCTTATTTGAATAGGCGGGCAATATACCCATTCACCATCCGCCAGAAAATTTTAAATTTTAAATGATACCCGATAGGTATGCAGGAATTTCTTAAGCCCAGAGTTTGAGAAGTCGATCACGCGAGAATCCAATCTTTTCCGCGCCCATTTTTTTCTAAACGCATCCTCTAATATCCATTGACCAAGAATGCCAGCAAGATGATTGCGTCTCTCACTCCAGTCTAGACAAGACTTGCACAATGGACGCCGACTATTTCTCAATCCCTCAATATCAACACCTAGATTAGAGAAAAATTCCTTCCCTTTATCGGTCAATTCCGCACTCTGAAACTCTTCGATGATGGCACCTTCTGCCATTAGAGAATCATATAGAGCAACTCCGAGACTCCCAGCCAGATGATCGTAACAAATTCGAGCTTTTCTCAGATCAGGATTTGAAGGGCCAGTATCAATACTTCTTTGTGTCTGCGCACTGCCAATATTGAGCAGTTTCTCCAGTATTTCCGCCACTTCATGATCGCGCAACTGAAAATACTTATGGCGCCCCTGTTTGCGCACCACCAGTAAACCGCCCTCGGTGAGTTTGGATAAATGCGTGCTCGCTGTCTGAGCACTGATATCAGACTCACAGGCCAACTCGGTTGCCGTCAGGGCTTTGCCACCCATCAGTGCCATGAGCATTTTCGAGCGAGTCTTATCACCAATCAGGCCCGCCACCAGGGAGATATCAGGGTCCATAAACACACCAGATAGTTCGTTGTAGATCGAAGCATAAAAACCGTCGAGCCATAGAATGCAACTTATTCCAAACAGAGGCAAAACCTATGACGATCACCTGCTTTATCGAGTATCGTATAAACCCCCATCAATTGGATGAATTCAGAGAGTATGCGGAGAATTGGGGGAAAATTATCCCTGAATGCGGAGGTGAACTCTTAGGCTATTTTCTACCCCATGAAGGCACGAATAACCGTGCCTTTGGCCTGATCAGTTTCGAAAGCCTGGCCAGTTACGAGCAATATAGAACTCATCTTAAAGCCTCCGAACTGGGGGCAGCTAATTTCCGCTTTGCCTTGGCCAAGAAATTTATCAACGAGGAGAAACGTTCATTCCTTCAGCCTGTGCCATGCACTTATCTAGCTGTAAACAAAGAATAAGGAATCTATCGATGATTGCCGTTATTTTTGAAGTAACACCTAGAGAGACAGGCAGAGAATCCTATTTCTCCAGGGCGCAGGAGCTAAAGCGCTGGCTTCAGCAAATTGATGGATTTATTTCCGTGGAAAGATTTCAAAGTCTATCCAGACCCAACACGTTTCTCTCTCTGTCGTTCTGGAGAGATGAGCAAGCAGTGCAGACCTGGAAAAATCAGGTACAACATCGAGAGGCTCAACAGTTGGGCAGAGACAGCTTATTTGAGTATTACCGCATTCGCGTGGCTCAAGTAGTGCGTGATTACAATATCCACCGCGAGAAGAATACTTGATGGGCTAATAACGATGAGACATTTGATCCCTAGAAGCCAAGTAGATTCTTTAATCTCTACTGGTGAAGAGGTAATTTCAATCAACTATTTTGTATTTGCCATAGCGACCAAATAATAGCTTTATTATTCAGGAAAAACCGGTAGCAGAAACTAGCGCCTAAAAATCCACAAAGAGCGCAGTAGCTGAAACCGGTTTTTCTTGCTAGTAAGACTAGTTGAGATCGGTAGCGTATTGACGTAAGAGTTGTAAAGGTACGATTTCCAATGCTTTCACGTGGGTACGCTGTAAAAAAACTCGCGGAGCCCTATCCTGCTGCTGGGCCTCCAACCAGCGAGCGGCGCAAAGACACCAGCGGTCTCCCGGAGCCAGCCCCGGAAAACCGTACTCCTCAATCGGCGTACTCAAGTCGTTACCACGGTTGCGGGAAAAAATTAGAAACTCTTCAGTCACCTCCACACAAACTGTGTGTGAGCCCTGATCCTCCTTGCAGGTATTACAACAGCCATCGCGGAAAAAACCAGTCATTGGCTCCAGGCTGCAGGGAATAAGAGGATCACCAAATACATTTACTGAGTTATCCATTTCCATGTTCAGCCCTCTGCCTCGGTGCCATTGAGCAACTCGATATCCACCAACTGCCAGTGCAAGCCGTTGCGCTGCATAATCAGTCGCAGCTCCGCTCGGTCAGCCTCACCATAGTCCGCGCTCAGATGGTTAATATCGGTAAAGCGCCACTTGAGACGTCTCCAACTGCTCTCAGGCTTTTTTTCAGATTCCTGCTGGGCTTGTGGATAGGGATCTGCATTAGGGGCGGTATACTGACCAAACAGTCTTCGCTCCATCCCCTGCAGATCCTCGCCACCCCGCAGCAAGGCTGCTATCCCTTCCGGGGTGACAAATTGTTGCATCAACGGCCCCATAACAAAATTCGCACCAGCGGTCAGCAGTTCATCGAATTCCTGAGGGATCGAATTACCAATTGAGGAGCGCAGCTCTTCCTGTAGTCGCACTCTTAAATTGTCACGTAATACCGGAAAATCCACATAGCGTTCCAGAGTATCGATACTTTCACGCCTTTGTTCTGGCTCCTGGGCACCCGCCATTTGTGCGGCCCGCTGCAACTGCTCCATCGCATAAAAAGGCAAAGCCACATATCCAGCAACGATTAACGCCAGTACCACAATCCCCGCCCAAAGGGTTTTCTTCATTATTACCTCTCCTTATTACGTCTAGAGGGAATTTTATGCTGAGAAAGATCCATCACCTAATTTGACCCTGTACTGGCGTGGCATTGTTCCTAAATCGTGCCTGTGAGATATTCGCCCTCAAGACTCTGCACATCCAACCAGTTAACTTTTAATAAGGACATCAGACAGGATGAGTGATATTTATCAGGCTCCCCAGGCACAGCTCGCCAAAGGAGAAGAGGGTAGTGACTTTGGCTCCATAGAAAAAGGCATTGCCGGGGATTATTCCTTTGCGATCGGGGATATCATCAGTGAGGCCTGGAAACGCACCAGTGGAAACAAAGGCACTGTGTTGGTCGGTGCATTGCTTTATATGGTGGGTTCAATCGGCATTAGTATTGTGGCAGCCCTCCTTACAGGTGCCGGCGGTCTTGCATCATTTGGGACAGGCAGTGCAGACCAGGCATCTCATTCCATTTTTGCCACGCTGATTTACCAATTGATTACCATTATCGCCGCAGCTCCTTTGGCAGCCGGTATGACAATGATTGGAATCAAAATAGCTCGTGGAGAACAAACTTCTGGCACCGAGGTATTTTCCTACTTCGACAAAATCGTGCCATTAGCCGTTGCTACGATTTTGATGTACCTGCTGGTATTCCTCGGTTCACTACTCTTGGTCATTCCCGGTATTTACCTCTTAATCGCTTACTTGTTGGCAATGCCCCTGATCGCTGACCGTAATCTAGGCCCATGGCAGGCGCTGGAAACATCGCGCAAGGCAATCTCCAAAAACTGGTTCTCTTTCTTTGGGCTGATGATTGTGCTGCTGCTGATCTATATGGCCGGAGGTTTGGCATTACTGATTGGTTTGATTTGGGCGCTACCTCTGTGCAGCATTGCTTACGGAGTTGCCTATCGCAAAATCTTCGGCAGCCCTAATCAATAAGGCTTGTTTTTTATCAATCCAACAGGAGCGGTGGCTTGCTGGATACCACCTATAACGTCGAAACCCCCGAGGGTATCGATCTGCGTGCACGGGTTGCTGGGCCTGTGCCGCGCATCCTCGCCTTTGCCGTGGATGTGTTTTATCGCACACTGATACTGGCCGCTCTCGGTATAGGCTTGGCCTTCGCCAAAACTGCCGGTATGGGGATCTGGCTAGTCTGCTCCTTCCTGCTCGAGTGGTTTTACCCGGTGTTTTTTGAGGTGCTGCGCGGCGGCCAGACACCGGGTAAAAAAGCTTTTGGCCTGATGGTGGTGAACGATAACCTCACCCCCATCTCCTGGGGCGCCTCTATCGTGCGCAACCTTTTGCGCTTCGCCGATTTCCTACCTTTCGCTTACGCCACCGGCATAATTGCCATGACACTGGGGCGCAACTTCCAGCGCTTGGGCGACTTGGCCGCGGGCACTCTTGTAGTCTATCGCGATACGGAAAAGGTGCCCATGGCTCTGCCGGATGCAGCACCGCTTCCACCGCCGCGCGACTTCAAACAGCAAGACCAGCTTGCGCTGATCAGCCTGCTGGAACGCCACGAGGATTTGAGCGAGGCGCGCCAACAGGAGCTCGCCAACTTGCTCGAACCTATCACCGCCAAGAGAGACAGTGCCGCGCTGGAGTACCTGCGCTCAGTGGGCAGTTGGTTGCTGGGTGGCAGGGGCTAGGAATTCATGAGACAGAGAGATTTCGAAAATCGCCACCGCGACAGCTGGGCGCAGCTGGAAGCCTGGTTGAAAAACGACCACCACAGCGCCGAAGTGGCCGCATTGGACTTGCCCGCCGCCTACCGGGAACTGTGTCAGCAATTGGCGGTGGCTAAAGAACGCCAGTACACCAACCGTTTGATCGACCATCTCAACCAGCTGGTTACTGCTGCCCACCACCGGGTTTACCGCCAGCAGACCTTGCGTCGCAAGGGGTGGCTGCACTATCTACTGGCCGGATTCCCCCAGGCCGTGCGCGCCAATGGCCGGGTTGTGGCCCTGGCTACTGCACTGTTTTTATTGCCCGCCCTGGTGATGGGCATTGGCACCTATAACAACGACGCCCTGATTTACGCGATGATGTCGCCGGGAGACGTGCTCTCGCTGGAATCCATGTACGACCCTGGCAACCGGGTATTGGGACGCGAGCGCGGCTCGGACACCGATCTGGCCATGTTCGGCTTCTACATCAAGAACAATATCGGTATCGCCTTCCGCACTTTTGCCGGCGGCATACTGTTTGGCCTCGGCTCTATTTTTTTTCTGCTTTTCAATGGCCTCTACCTGGGTGCGGTGTTTGGACATATCACTCGGGTGGGGTTTGTCTCCACGTTTTACCCCTTTGTCATCGGCCACGGCGCTTTTGAACTGACGGCCATCGTACTGGCCGGTGCCGCCGGGCTACTTCTGGGCCGCTCCCTTGTCGATCCGGGACAGCACCGGCGCTCGGTGGCTTTGCGCCTGGCCAGTGTCGAGGCCATGAAAATTATGTACGGCACTTTCCTGATGCTGGTGATCGCCGCCTTCCTCGAAGCCTTCTGGTCCTCCAGCGCTGCCACGCCCATAGCAATCAAACTCGGCTTCGGCGCTCTTCTATGGCTGCTGGTATTCGCCTATTTCGCCCTGGCTGGGCGCGGGGAGTCCCGCCATGCAAATTAAAAACCTGGCGGTGCGCGCGCGCCTGCGCTCGCCCTGGGAATCCATCGACCTGGGTATCGCTCTTGCACGCAAGCACTGGCTGCCGATGTTTCTGGTTTGGCTGCTTCCGGCGGCACTGCTGCTGGGCGCCCTTGCCTGGGTTTTCCCCGGCCACCCCGGATGGTCGATGTTCGCAATCTGGTGGTTAAAACCCGTGTTCGATCGCCTGCCGCTGTTTATGATCAGCCGCGCCCTATTCGGCACACCGGTATCCGCACTGGCGGCACTGAAGGAATTTTTCAAACACAACCGCACCGACTGGCTCGCCTGGATTACCATTCGCCGTCTAAGCGCCACCCGCTCCTTCGATATGCCCGTGACCGTACTGGAGCAATCGAAAGGCAGTGCCCGCAGTGCGCGACTCAGCGTGCTGCACCGCAAACACTCCGGGGCCGCCACTTGGCTGACCCTAACCGGTATCCACCTGGAGAGCTTCCTCCTGATTGCCGCCTTTATCCTGATTTATCTGTTTATTCCCGAGCAGGTTGCGGCAAATATCGATTGGGCTCCGCTGCTTCGCGGTGAAACTCTGGCACTGGAGTGGGTTTCCAACGTTCTCTGCGTACTGATCATGGCCGCAGTGGCGCCGTTTTATATCGTCAGTGGCTTCTGCCTGTATATCGGCCGGCGTATTGAATTGGAGGGCTGGGATATCGAAATCCAGTTCCGCGACTTGGCCGAGCGCCACCAACGCAGCCTGCAGGCAAGCAAATCCGCTGCCGGCCGATCTTCCCCCCTGGCCTCGGTATTACTGTTGTGCGCGCTCGCCTGCACGACTCTGGCACCGGCACCTCAGGCCCAAGCGGAATCCCTGGAAAACCCCCAGCAGGCGCAACAGCGTATCGACGAAGTGCTCGCCGGCGAGGACTTCCACAATATTGAGCAGGTAAGCGGCTGGCGCCTTAAAGACCTCGGCGAGGAAGAGCAGGAAAAAATACCCGAGTGGCTTATCGAGCTGTTCGAGTGGCTGTTCAAGTGGTTCACGGGAGACCCTCCTGAAAACGAAGACTCCTCAGAGATCAATTGGGGGGCGCTGATCGCCAAACCCATCGAACTATTACTGTGGATTGCTGTAATCGCGGGCTTGATTTACCTGGGCTGGCGCCACCGTGAAGCCATTCTCAGCAGCCTGCGCTGGCAGCACACTCCCAAGAAGAAAGTGGAGGTGCCAGAGACCCTGTTTGGCCTCGATGTACGTCAGTCGAGTCTGCCCGACGACGTGTGCGCAGAGGTGCTGCGCCTGTGGCAGGCCGGCGAACAACGCACCGGCCTCGGCCTTTTGTACCGCGCCACCCTGTCTCACCTGATTGAGGACTTCCATTTCCACTTTGGCGATCATCTCACCGAGAGTGAATGCGCCCAATTGGTAAGCCGGCGTCATAGGACCGCAGACGATACACTGCGCCCGGTAAGCGCCCCGCTCAGCCAGTTTGTACAACAACTCACTGGCAGCTGGCAGCAACTGGCCTATGCCCACCGCCCCCCCGCAGACCCACAGGTAAGCGAGTTGTGCCAGCAGTGGCAGGAGGTATTTGGTAATGACCACTAAACGCCTGTTGATCGGGATCGCCTTACTGCTGTGTGCCGGCTTGGTATGGCTGTTCCTCACATTTTTTGAACGCTATACAGAAGAAAAGGATCGCGGCTGGGGGGCGGAGGCGAGGCGCAATCCATTCCTAGCGGCCGAGCGCTACCTGGCTCAGATGGGGCTGGAACCACGCCAGGCTGAAAATATCTCTGTGCTGAATGGGCTGTCTCCGGACGCTACCTTGTTTATCGCCAACTCCAGCCAGGCCTATAACCCCCAGCGGGTCGAAGAGCTGCTGCAATGGGTAGAAAGTGGAGGACACGCCATAGTAGTGGCACGTACAGAAGGGTTCGATTTCGAGAAGGGGCGCAGTGACGAGCGCGACTGGCTACTGGAAAGCCTGGGCGTATCAATAGTGGAAGGCCACGAGGAGTATCGCTTTGAAAACCCCCTGCAGCCACTGTTGGGGGAGGACGCCGAACTGAGCCCGGAGCAAAGCCCCGGTGAGGCCTTGCGCGAATACAATCGCAAAATCGACGAGGCAAAGGCCGAAGGACAGACCGAGACTAAAAAGGAAAAGCCCCGCAATCCGGACGTTGAACCGGAAGACTTGATCACTCTGCCCACCTCTGGTGGCGCCGAACTCCAATTACATTTCAACGCCCGCCATCTGCTCTATCACGAGGGCATCGATAACAGCAGCGCAGAGGGTGCGCCGGAATTCTTCGCCAAAGTATGGCGCGAAGATGAAGCGGTGCCTTTCATGCAATTTGAGCGAGGCCGAGGGGTGATAACGCTGTTGACCGACAGCACTCTTTGGCAATCCAACCGCATCGGTCACTTCGATCACGCCTATTTCCTGCAATTATTGGCCGGTAGCGGAGATTTCGTCTTCCTCACCCGACCACGCTTCGACTCGCTGGGATTTCTCGCCCGCAAATACACTGCCGAATTTTTTATCTCCGGTCTGTTCGCCCTGCTGGGCTGGTTGATATTGCGTGCGCGCCGCTTCGGCCCATTACAGCCATCGCCGGAGATAGCGCGGCGCTCCCTGTTAGAGCATATCTCCGCCTGCGGCCACTACTACTGGCGAGACGATCAGTGCCAGCGTCTACTCCGCGGGCAGCGCGAGGAGCTGTTGCGCCGCCTGGGAGCGACGGACGCCAGCTCGTCTGCGCGTCAGACTTTGAGCAAGAGACTCAGCGCCACAACCAATCTCAGCGAACACAGCATCATCGCCAGCCTGTGGGGCAAACCGGCGACCAGCGAAGAATCCTTTACCGAACAAATGCGCACCCTGCAGCGAATTGAGGCAGTCCTATGAGCGATACTACCCTGAATCCAGAACCCCAAACCCACTGCGAAGCACCGGACTGGCAGGCCGCGGCCGCTCAGCTGCAGCTACTGCGCAACAATATCAACCGCCTGTTGATCGGTCAGGAGCAGGTCGTCGAGCAGGTGCTGGTGGCTCTGCTGGCCTCCGGCCATGTGCTGCTGGAAGGCGTACCCGGCCTCGGCAAGACCCTGCTGGTGCGCACCCTAGCCAGCTGTTTTGGCGGCCACTTTCGCCGCATCCAATTCACCCCGGACCTGATGCCGGCGGATGTTACCGGCCACGCCATGTACAACATGGGCGAGAGCCGCTTCGAAGTGCGACGTGGACCGGTATTCACCAATTTATTGTTGGCGGATGAAATTAACCGTGCCCCGGCCAAGACCCAAGCGGCCCTGCTTGAGGTGATGCAGGAGAAGCAGGTCACTATCGATGGCAAGGCCTTTGCCGTACCCAGCCCCTTTATGGTGCTGGCCACCCAGAACCCTATCGAGCAAGAGGGCACTTACCCGCTGCCGGAGGCGGAACTGGACCGTTTCCTACTCAAAGTTCTGATCGACTACCCCAGCCTAGAAGCCGAACTGCAATTGGCGGCCGCTGCCAGCAGCGGCCGTATAGAGAAACACCTGGGGGAGAAAACTGCCAGTGAGATTACCGTGGAGCAGTTGCAGCAACTGCAGGCGCTGGTACCCCAGGTAGCTCTGGACCAGCAAGTATTGGACTACGCCGTGCGCCTGGTGCGCGCCACCCGTGAAGCCAATCAGTTGCGCAGTCCTGCAGGACCCCGCGCCAGTATCGGCCTGTTGCAGGCAGCACGTGCCAGCGCCCTGCTTCAGGGCCGTGAATTTGTGCTGCCCGACGATATCAAGGCAATGGCCATCCCGGTCATGCGCCACCGCGTGAGCCTATCCCCGGATATGGAAATCGATGGTGAGACCACCGACAGTGCACTAGCAATGATCATCGACAGTGTCGAGGCGCCGCGACTGTGACAGAGAGTGCCGCCGCGATAGAGGTTCGGTACGCAAAACCTCAGCTTGGAGAGCCCGGCCCCAGCGGCCGCCTGGTTAAACTGCTCGGCTATTGGTGCCTAACCGCGCTGGCAGTGAGTGCGGCACGTATCTGGCTGCCCCAATCTGCGGACCTGCTGCAGTCCCTCTGGTGGACAGGCGGAGGACTACTGCTCGGCGCAGCCCTGCTGGATTTCCTCACCGGGCGCAGGGTCCTGGGCCTGGAAGGCGAACGCAAACTGCCCGGTAATTTAGCCCTGGGCGTGCGCAACAGTGCGCAATTGATGTTGTGCAACCAAGGCCAGCGCACCCTCAAACTATTGGTGTGTGACAGCGTACCGCAACAACTGGGTAATAGCGGGTTACCGCGCCAGGCGCTACTGGAGCCAGATCAGGAAGTTACCATTGAGTACACCCTGGTGCCGCACCGCCGTGGCAGTGCCGAATTCGGGCTCATCGAAGTGCTCGCCGACTCCCCTTGGGGCCTTTGGCAAACCCGGGTATGGCTCGGTCGCGAACAGTCGGTAAAGGTCTATCCCAATTTTCTCGGTATCTCCTCGCTGCAGGCGCTCTCTACCGAGCAGACCCTGCGCCATCTCGGCCTGCACCAACAGCAGCGCCGCGGCGAGGGCATGGACTTCCGCCAGCTGCGCGAATACCGCCAAGGCGACAGCCAGCGTCAGGTGGATTGGCGCGCCAGTTCCCGTCTGCGCAAACTCATCAGCCGCGAATACCAGGACGAGCGCGACCAGGAAATTATTTATATGCTCGACTGCGGCCGTCGCATGCGCGCCAAAGATGGCGAGTTGAGCCACTTTGATCACGCCCTTAACGGCCTGCTGCTATCCGCCTATGTGGCGATCAAGCAGGGCGATGCTGTGGGCCTGCAGGCCTTTGCCGCCGCACAGGACAGCTCCGGCGGGCAGCTGCCGCCGGTGAAAGGGGAGAGTGCGATCAACCTGTTGCTGAACAATGTCTACGACCTGCACTCGGGCACCGGCAGCGCAGACTACAGCGGCGCCGCCCAGCAACTACTGGCAACCCATAAGCGCCGCGCACTGGTGATCCTAATTACCAACCTGCGCGACGAGGACAGCAGCGAACTGCTCACCGCCGTGCGACTACTCACCCGCAATCATCTGGTGATGGTGGCGAGTCTGCGCGAGACCGCCGTGGACCGCGTGGCACAAAAGCCTATTGGAGATTTTTCCGAGGCAGTCGAGAGCGCTGCCGCGCGGGATTTTTTGCGCCGACGTGCGCGCCTATTGCAACAATTGCAGGCCTGTAATGTACTAGTGGTGGATTCCCGTCCAGGGCTTTTGCACCAGGCACTGGTGCAAGCTTATTGGCAGCTCAAGCGCAGCGGCAAAATCTGACCGGCTGTAAGACCGGGGGAATTCAAATAAGTGGATGTAAGAAGTAAAAAAAGAGTGATGTTAACGATGTTCTAATAAAAATAATCCCACTTTATAGGGAGCTAAAATTGACCATGTCCCAAGTCACTATCGAGCGGCTCAACAGTGCCGAAGTAAAGCCTTCCCCCTTCCCCCATTTCTACTTAGAGCACTCCCTGGCCTCCGACGAGGCCAGCGCCCTGATCGCAGACTTCCCCCCTCTACATAAAGGCGGCAGCTTCAATATCAAGGATGTTAAAACCTCGGAGCGCCTGCGCAGTTTTGTCGAGCAATTTGGCAGTGCAGAAGTACGGCGCATTCTCGGTGAAAAATTTGCTGTAGACCTGTCAGATAAACCGATGATGGCCACTTTGCGCGGATACTCCCGAGCCAAGGATGGGCGAATCCACACGGACTCCAAAACCAAACTCATTACTGTACTGATCTATCTGAACAACGACTGGTCGGCGCCCACTGGACGCCTGCGTATCTTGCGCAGTGGCGACAACATGGACGACTACAGTGATGAACTACTCCCCGGCCCCAGTTCTCTGGTTGCCTTTAAGGTGACCGATAATTGCTGGCATGGTTACCCCAGCTTTGTCGGTAAACGACAAGCGATCCAAATCAATTTTCTAAGCGGCGACAAAGCCAAGAAAAAACACCAATTTTTTCATGGTATCAGCGCGCGATTAAAATCTCTCTTGCGATAAAAATATCGGTTAATATTTTTATTCGATAGCAATTGCATAAAATAATTGCACTGTAAATAGTAAAAAGCAGTTTCTAAAAATTCGTTATTGGCAGTGGCACTTTTTACAGCCAACGGGTAATCTGTTGCCACTTGCCTTCGGGGATTTATAAAGTCCACCCCGGTAACTTCAAGAACGCTATATATGAGTCGCGTGCGCACCCGTAAAAACCGCCCACACCTGCCCCAGTGGCTGGCACTGCTGCTTTTATTGGTTTTTCTCAGTACCCGCGGCTTGGTTCCCGCAGGGTTTATGCCCACCGCTTTTTTTGCGGGTAGTCCCTACGGTCTTTGTCACGGCGACAGCCGCAGCGCCCTGTTATTAAATGCCCTGGCCAACCAAGCCCAGGATCATCACAACCATGATGATAATCACGATGCACACAACCACGATGCACTGACCGCGCATTCCTTTGCCGACAATCACTGTAATTTTTCCGCCGCTGCCAGTCTTGCCCATACACCAACATTAGATCTGTATTTCACCATCGAGGGAAATATTCTCCCCCCTCGCAGCAGCGGCATTGACCCCGCTCTTCCTTTACACTACAGCCGCCCCCTTATCCGCGCTCCCCCCGTTTAAAACCACGGTTTTCCTTATTTTTCACAGCTAAATATTCGAGGCCAGTTTCTGTGCTTCGCTGTACTACCTTTGCCCGCATTCTTGCCGCTTAGGGCGCTGCAGCAGCCATAGAACCACCTCTCGATAACTGGAATTCCCGCTACCCAGTCAGCGGGGACAAACCCGTGCGCGCTTTTTTTACCGCGCTCTCCATGGCCGTGCCCGACCTTCGGCCCAGAAACGGATAAGTCAGAATGCGAAAAGTTAAATCCCAAAAGAAAAAGCCATTGCACACCCCACTGAGCCTGGCAATTATTGCCGGCTGCACCTTTCCCGCAGCCTTAATGGCCAGCGAGGTCAATGAAAAAAAAGAGAGTGAAATGGAGCAGATGGTGGTCACCGGAGTAAAAACCGAGCTGCCACTGAACCTGCTGACAGACCCGAAAATGCCTCGTCAGCCTCTGCCTGCCAACGACGGAGCCGACTACCTAAAAACCATTCCCGGATTTTCCGTGGTACGAAAAGGCGGCACCAGTGGCGATCCTCTGTTGCGGGGCATGGGTGGTTCACGCCTGGGCATGATGCTGGATGGGGAATCCATTATGGGTGGCTGTCCGAGTCGCATGGACCCACCCACCGCTTATATTTTCCCGGAAAGCCTCGATGAAATTGAGGTAATTAAAGGCCCCCAGAGCGTTGTATATGGACCCGGTAATTCCGCCGGGGTTGTACTTTTCAACCAGCTGCAGGAACGCCCCAGTGAACCCGAGTGGGACATGCATGCGAGCCTGCTTGGCGGCAGTGCCCATCGAAAAGACGGATTCTTTGACCTGGCTTATAAAACCCCGGAACTTTCCCTGCGCGGTTCGGCGACCTCTGCCTCCGCAGACGATTATGAAGATGGTGACGGCAATCGGGTGCACTCCAACTACGAACGCTGGAGTGGAAAGGTAAATCTAGCCTGGACCCCTGACGATGACAACCGCCTGGAATTCGAAACTGCTTTTAGCGATGCCGAAGCAGCCTATGCCGACCGCGGCGTGGATGGCAGTAAATTTGCGCGTGAGAGCTACAAAGCCAAATACCGGCGCAGTAATATCGGCGATCTGTTAAATGCCATCGAAGTACAGGTGTATTACAACACGATCGACCACGTTATGGATAATTACAGCCTGCGTGAACCCACGGAGATGACAGCTAACCCCAGCGCGATGAACTTGGACAGTGAAACACTGGGAGGCAAAGTAAGCCTGCAACTTACCCCTGCAGAGAATATCGAACTGACCACGGGCCTGGATACGCGGGAAAACCGCCATCGGGGTCGCATGAGCATGAACCAGTCGATGACAGATTATCGCTCACTGAGGTTGGACGCAGATGCGGAATTTTCCCAGCTGGGTATTTTCTCCGAGGCCAGCTGGCAGTTTGTCCCCAACCAACGATGGATCGCCGGCGCCAGGCTGGACGATTGGGAAGTGAAAGATCTGCGCGAGACCATCTCGGTCTCCATGATGGCCAAAGTAGATAACCCGACCGCCGGTGAAAGCCGCTCCGAGCGGCTACCCAGCGGTTTTATGCGCTACGAGTTAGCCCTACCGAGCGCTCCCAATAATTCCGCCACCCTTTATGCCGGACTCGGATACAGCGAGCGCTTCCCCGATTACTGGGAGCTATTCTCCCGCGAAGCGGCGGACTCCTACAGCGCGCTCAATATAGAGTCGGAAAAAACCAGTCAACTAGATATTGGCACTATCTATCGCACCGAAAAGTTGTCCGCCAGTATTTCCGCTTTTGCCAGTGATATCCGCGACTATCTATTAGTGCAGAATGATTACCAGAAGGCGGCGTTGATATCAGGTATGGACACCATGTCATCCATGGATAGTGTAATGGATATGGGTGGATCCGCTGATAGCCGTACTGTTGCGGTAATACGCAATATCCAGGCACGCACCTGGGGATTGGAGTTGGATGCCAGCTATCAACTAAGCGAAAACTGGCGTACAGAATTCACCGTCACTTCAGTGCGCGGAGCCAACGACACAGACCATACCACCCTGGCCCAGCTGCCTCCGCTAGAGACACGCCTGGGGCTGCATTATGAGCAGGCTCAGTGGTCGGCGGGCATTCTGTGGCGGGCCATTGCCAGCCAGGATCGCGTCGATGTCGGCAAGGGTAATATTATCGGACAGGACTTCGGCCCCACGAATTCTGCCGATGTACTGTCGATTAATGCCGGCTGGCGCCCAAACCAACGGTTGTTGTTAACCGCTGGTATCGACAACCTGTTAGATGAGACCTATGCCGAACATATCAGCCGTGCGGGGGCAGAAATCCCCAACTTTCCGCAGCTGGATAGGGTCAATGAACCCGGTAGGACCTTTTGGCTGAAAACCATTTACCGCATTTAGATTGCACTGATTCTCTTCCTACCTTGAGAAACAGACCGGGAAATATTAAGCGGGAAATGTCATTGCATTTGCCGCTTAATATAAAAATATATTTTTCTCTGGTAATGCCGCCAACAGGTAACAAGACGCGAACAGATTACCAACTGCATTAAAAGCGATAGGAAAAGTTAAGACTCAAAGTGCGTAGGTGCCCCAGGTTCACCCGATAAACAGAGTTAATATCGTTGTAGTTGTATTCGATAGAGGTATCAAAGTCCTGGTTCCACATGAACCGATAACCTAGCCCTAAGTTCCAGAAAGAATCGCTGCCACTGGCATCTATCACATGGTAATAATGGCCATCGTAATACCAGTCTTTTCCCTTCTCATAAATATCATACTGATGCCACTTGTCTTTATGGTGATACCAATAGCCATATTTACGCACATCATTCAGATCAACATCGGCATAATTCCATCCCGCCATCCAGTAGAGGCATTGAACATAGCAATTTAAGGTAAAATCCACCTTAAAATTCAGCCCCACCTGGTTGATTCGTACATGGTTATCATTGAAGCGGGAAAATTGTAAATTTACCTGCCAAACACCACCCGCGGGTGTCACTCCCACACTGACATAGCCAAAAAAATCCCGTTGGTCGTTGAGCTGCAGCTCTCCAGAACCCAATCCCAACGTAGTAATAAGCCGATATTCACCCGACTCAATACCATCGAAAGGATTATTCCACTCTACTGCAGCGACTGTTGACGACAATAGCAGAGTCAGGATACATAGCACTGTCTTCATTACATCCATCCTTGTTGCTCAACACCTATTAATTCACCAAACCTATCTAACTTAACAGCGCTATCAGGGTTATTTGGTAGAGAAAATAGGTCGTGCACAATTCCAATTTGTGCAGTAAGACAACTCTATACGCTCTCGACATCAATAATGGCCCAGATGCCACCGGCAAAAGCTGGGTTATCACGCAAATCATCCACTTCCTGAGGTTGGGGTATTGGCTTTCCGGCTATACGTAAATCCTCCAGGCGCTGAAATATAGTCTCCGCCATTTTTTGCAGAGCGCCATCCAGGGTTTCGGCATAGCAATGACAATGCGGCAGGTCCGGTGCTATGGCACCAAAGCCGGCGTATTCAATGTTGTGAAGCACAACCGGATAGCGCATTGGAAAATTCTCTTATACATTAGCTTTCCAAAGCGTAGACGGGTTTCAATATTGCGAAGGAAATATGGCAAGGAAAATCAATTATTTCCTCGATGGAATTAATCCTGCGCAAAGATTCTTACCAGCCAGATAAGTGTTTAAAGTGAAAACAATTAATACTTGGATTAATTGTTAGGATTTAAATCGCAATACATTTCGGGGTATTGCAGGTTTGCCTGAAATATGTGCGGAAAGAAATGGATAAAATACGACTGCTTTTGAAATATATAAAACTCTTTCTTGTGAGATTGACAGGAAAATTAGCGTGGCATTCTTCCGAGTAGTGCCCGGCGGGAAAAGATCATGCCATTGAGAGTACGCAGTAAGAACTGTTGATTTTCCGAATCGGCATCTGCCAGGGCATCCTTTTGCCGCTGTAACCAGGTAATTTCCTGCTCCAACTCTCTACGCAGACAGCGGATTTCATTGGGATCGAGTGCTTTGCTGCTCACCTGGAGAGGCATGGTCCGGCCTTTTATGCTGGTAATAAAGTGGTGCTGGTGATCAAAGGCGAGAATAGTTTGCGCCCCCACCAAAGCGGGGGCGAGGCAAGCTTAGTTCACTGGAGACTCTGCAATGAGCAAATCCTGCCAGTCATAAGATGCATCACCGATCACATAGAAAAATGGATTCAGTAATGAGTCTTTACGGTTGTAGCGCAAGAGCTTGAATGAATCGTCGACCACAGTGCCACCGGCAGCCTCAACCACCGCCTGGGCCGCCGCTGTATCCCATTCACAAGTGGGCGCGAGCCGTGGGTAGAGGTCAGCGGCCCCTTCAGCCACCAGACACAACTTGAGAGAGCTACCCATATTTTTACAGGCCACCGCACCAAGCCTGGATTCGATACGCTCTACCAATTGATCTACGGCACCGGCTCCATGACTGCGGCTGGCAACCAGTTCCACCGCTTCGCCTGCCTCCAAACGCGGCTTCAGTGGGCGCACACGAATTTCTGTGTCACCGGACGCGGTGCGTTTAAAGGCGCCATCGCTCTTGCCGCCGGCATAGGTGATATCCAGTACTGGCACATGCACCACCCCCAGCACAGGCTCACCATTCTCAATAAGGGCCACATTTACAGTGAACTCGCCGGTGCGGCGGATAAATTCCTTGGTGCCATCCAGCGGATCCACAATCCAGTAGCGCTGCCATTGGCTGCGCTCGGCAAATGACGGCATTTCCTGTTCTTCAGATAATACCGGCACCCCCTCAATCAACCGTGCCAGAGCCGGAGCCAAAATTTTGTGGGCCGCCAGGTCAGCAGCGGTCACTGGCGAGTCGTCCGCTTTAGTATCCACCTCCAGCTCAGCGCTGCTATGGTAAACCTCCAGGATTGCTTCGCCGGCGTTTTTGCAGATAGCAATCACCTGCTCCAATAATGCCTTATTCATTAAAACTCCCTTATTTTAAGCTGATGAGTATAAGACCTCAGGATGGGAAAAGGTCTTTCACAGACAGATAGCGCTCACCGCTGTCATAGCTGAAAATCAGCACGCGGCTGCCTGGGGCGAACTCACCCTCACGTTTTTTTAGCGCAGCCAAACTGGCACCTGAGGAGATCCCCACGAAAATTCCCTCCCGTTGGGCACATTGGCGCGTCATATCGAAGCTATCCTCTCCGCTCACCAAAATAGTGCCGTCGAGCATCTTGGTATTGAGTACTTCCGGAATAAATCCGGCGCCAATTCCCTGCAAGCGGTGCAGCCCTTTATCACCACCACTGATCACTGGAGATTTTTCCGGTTCAACGGCAAAAACCTGCAGGTTGGGGAAGGACTCTTTTAACACCTCACCACAGCCGGTGATATGGCCTCCAGTGCCGACACCGGTAATCAAATAATCGAGTCCCTCAGGAAAATCTGCGAGGATTTCTTTGGCGGTGGTCTCGCGATGCACCTGGACATTGGCGCGGTTGCAGAACTGTTGTGGCATCCAGCTATTTTCATGCTGCTTCAGCAGCTCCTCAGCCTTGGCGATTGCCCCGCCCATGCCTTGCTCTTTGGGTGTAAGCACTAACTCGGCACCCATGGCTTTCATCACTTGGCGGCGCTCCATCGACATGGATTCCGGCATAGTGAGAATCAGGCGATAGCCCTTCACCACCGCTACCATGGCCAGACCAATGCCGGTGTTACCAGAGGTCGGCTCGATAATGACACCACCAGGCTGCAAAGCGCCGCGGCGCTCCGCATCTTCGATCATCGATAGGGCAATACGGTCTTTGATACTGCTGCCGGGATTAAAGCGCTCCACCTTCATCCACACCTCGATATCGGGGCGGAACAGGTGATTGATTCGCACATGGGGGGTATTGCCGATGGTTTCCAGAATATTGGCTGCCTTCATCGATGAAGCTCTCCGTTATTGATTCTCCCGGCAGACAGCAGCCTGCCGAAAAATTAATTTCCTGTGCGCAGATAGTAACCCAGATGTGCGCCCCCCAAGAGATCAGGGTAAAAATCCCAACGCAGTAAAGCTGGTGAGCTGCCTGGGAAACAACAACCAGGCTTCTTTTTCGTCATTCGAAAAATATGCGCCCAGAATAGTGAATCCACTGAAATTCGGTTGGTGGCAGCATGTCTTTGTGCCACATTGACCGACTGGCCTCTCTTTCGGCTAACCACAAAATCAATAATAAAGGCGCTGTTATGAATCCCAATATGAACACCAATGCTCCCAATGCAGCTCACACAAGCCAATTCCTACCTGGTGCATTTTTTCTCTTTTCGGCTCTTTTTATGCTACTCGACGGTTTGGCTATTCAAGGGCTGTGGATGGCCTCGCTGAAAGCACTGCCAATCGCCATACTCGCCCTGATGGCGATGCGCCATCTAGAGGGGCTCAGCCGCAACCTGACATTGGCGGCCCTGGCTTTTTCTGCACTCGGCGATGTGCTGCTGGAAATGACATTTGCCCAGCAGTTTATTTTCGGCCTGGGCGCCTTTCTATTGGCACAACTCCTTTACGCGGCTAATTTCCTACGCTGTGCCGACTTCCGCAGCCGCCGCAGTTTATTACGTATCCTACCGGTGATTCTGGCTGCGGTGGGCCTGGCCCGCTGGATTCTTCCCGCAGCGGGTGAGCTGGCGCCAGCGGTGCTTTTATATCTGCTGGCCATTGTCGCCATGGCACTTGGCGCCGGGGCTCACCGAGGCAATTCCGGACTGCTATTCGCCGGTGCCCTCACTTTCATGCTGTCCGACACGTTGATTGCTGTTAACAAGTTTATTGCGCCGTTACCCTTGGCTGATACAGCGATTATGTGCACCTATTACGGCGCTCAGATTATCATCCTGTACGGCATACGCCGCGCCCAGGCATAATGCCAACCTTCATACTGGGGATATGTTGGGAGAACTACACTTTGGCTTCCCTCCCCAACACTGAGAGGTAGACAGGCCCCATGCTCGACTGGCGAAGTATCGACACCGTACTGCTGGATATGGACGGCACCCTGCTGGATTTGCACTACGACAACCACTTCTGGCTCGACCACCTGCCCAAACGCTACGCCGAAGTGCACGGCCTCGATCCCGAGCTGGCCCAGGTCGAACTGCAACGTGAAATCGATGCGCGCCGCGGCACCCTGGAGTGGTACTGCCTGGATTTTTGGGCGGAAACCCTGAGGCTGGACATCCTCGCGATACTGCGCGAGATTGAGGAACGCATCGCCCTGCGCCCCCATACTGAGGCCTTCCTGCAAGGGCTGCGGCAACTGCGCAAGCCAACTTACCTGGTCACTAATGCGCACCGCCACGGGCTCGATCACAAGCTGCAAATCACCGGTCTTGAGCACTGGTTTGACGACATCATCTCTTCCCATGATTATGGACACGCCAAAGAGAGTGAGTGCTTTTGGCATGCCCTGCGCGAGGAGGTAGCTTTTGACCCCCAGCGCACCCTGTTTGTGGACGACAACCAGAGTGTACTGGCCGCAGCACAGAACTACGGCATCGCCCACCTGCTATGTATCCGTCAGCCGGATAGCCGTGGGCCCAAGCGGGAGATCAGCGATTTCCCGGCGATTCACCACTTCGATGAAATTATGTCGCTGCAACGCGACAAGGATTAGCCCGAAAACCCGGGCCCTATCCCGTATAGATCAACAGGATTCGATGGATAAAGTACGTATCGACAAGTGGCTCTGGGCCGCACGCTTCTTCAAGACCCGCAGCATAGCCAAACAGGCCATCGAAGGTGGCAAGGTGCATGCCGATGGACATAGGGTCAAAGCCAGTAAGGATCTCACCGTTGGCGCGCTCTTAAGTATTCGCCAGGGCTGGGACCTGATTGAAGTGGAGATTATCGCCCTCTCTGACCAGCGCCGCGGCGCCGATGTTGCCCGTACCCTCTACCGCGAGACCGAGGACAGCATTGCCCGGCGAGAAAAGGAGCGCAATGAGCGCCAGGCGGCCAATGCCGGGATTCAGCGTGAGCGTCCCAATAAGAAACAGCGCCGCCAGATTCACCGCTTCCTGCGGGAACAGGAGTAGCGGCAAATGACAAAAGTGGTGAAATTTCCGCCATTTTTATCTACAGCTGCTAAACTGCCCCCACTTAACCCGATAGAAAACAGCCACGATGAAACGACTGATCGCCATCTCCCTGCTGCTTCTGCTCGGAGTGCAGACGGCCCTCGCCGATAGCCGTGAACACGAGCAGCTCAAGCGTTCAATTATCAAGATTTACACAACCGCCGCCGCCCCTGACTACTTCAACCCCTGGGCATTGCTGAACCCCCAGCAATTGTCCGGCTCCGGTGCGGTAATCAGCAATAAACAGATTCTCACCAATGCCCATGTGGTGGCCAATGGCAGCTTTATTCAGGTACAACGCCATGGCGATGCCAAGAAATTCCGCGCCCGCGTCAAGTTTATCTCTCACGACGCGGATCTGGCCCTGCTCACAGTGGATGACGATAGCTTCTTCAATGACACCCGCCCCCTAACACTGGGCAAACTGCCAGACCTACAGGAAGAGGTCACCGTGTACGGTTACCCCATCGGCGGCAAGTCCCTGTCAATTACCCGCGGCGTACTTTCCAGGGTGGAACATCAGTACTATGCCCACGCCGAGAGCTTCCTGATGGCCGGCCAAATCGACGCGGCCATCAACCCCGGCAATAGCGGCGGCCCGGTGATTTCCGGCGGACGCATCGTCGGTGTGGCCATGCAGACCAACCAGAGTGCCGAAAACCTCGGTTATTTCGTTCCTCCCAGCGTAATTTCCCATGTGCTCGAGGACTCTGAAGACGGGGAGCACCAGGGATTCCCCGAGCTGGGCGTGGTCACCCAGAGCCTGGAGAGCCCTTCCATGAAGAAGGCGGCCGGTCTCGAAGAAGACCAGGACGGCGCCATGATCGTCAAGGTCTTCAGCGACTCCCCCGCCGCTGAGATTTTCCAGCCCGGCGACGTACTGCTCGAAGTGGATGGCTTTGAGGTTGCCGCCGATCGCACCGTAGAGTGGCGTGAAAATCAGCGCACCAATTACCACTACGCTGTAGACCGCCACCATGTCGGCGACAAGCTGCCGGTCCGTTTCTCCCGCAAAGGCGAAGAGCAGACTGCGCAAGTGGCCTTAGCGGCCGCACCGCCCTCCCGAGCCCTGGTGGTGGGCGAACAGTTCGACCGACAGCCGCGCTATTACATCTACGGTGGCGTAGTCTTCGTGCCCCTGAACATGAATCTGATCAAGCGCTGGGGCAACAACTGGCACTCCAAAGCGCCCATTGATTATCTCTATGCCCGCAACCAATGGGGCGAAGAGACTCGTCGCGAACTGGTGGTCGCCCTCAAGGTGCTGCCCGCCAACGTTAATCTGGGTTACCACGACTGGAAAAACTGGATTATCGATTCAGTGAATGGCCACAGCGTTGCAGACTTCGATGAGTTTGCCCAACTGATGGAAACCAACCAAGAACACTTTGTGGAGCTGCGCGACCGTTCCGGTTACCGCATGGTACTGGATCACGCCGAAGCCCAGGAGCAGGAGCCGCTGATTCTGCAGACCTACCATATACCCCAGCGCCACTCACAGGGGCTGTTCAGCAGACTGGCTAATAAAGAGGAGTAAGGCCCGCAGTATGGGCTAGGGAGAAGCCGTGAAACAATTGAGAGGAATCTTATTCGGCAGCCTGATGGTGGCTGCCAATGCCGGTGCCGGTGAGCTCTACCGCTGGGTCGACGCCGACGGTCGTGTGCACTTCAGCGATCGCCCACCTGCAGAGGCCAAGGCCCAGGATATCTCCGGGCAATTGGGCCCGATCAATTCCGCCGAGGCCACGAGGAAACGGCCAAGCCTGATCACCTCCGAGGCCAACACCGCCGAGCGGGAGTATCAGCAGCGCCAGCAACAACAAGAGCAGGCCCGACAGCAGAAGCAACAGCGTATTTGTACCAAGGCGCGCCAGCGCCTGCGCTCGATTAACGGCCGCGTGGCCTTTATCGACAAGAGTGGCAGAGAGGTTCGCTATTCCGAGCGCGAACGCCAGCAGATGGCTGAACAGCTCAAACGGGAAATCTCCAGCCACTGCGGATAACTCTCCTCCCCAACCTTCAAATCGGTTGCCGGCGTTACAATTACCCGTGCCGGCTACCATTTAGACATATCCACCTCTAAAATCCCGCGGTTTCTAATACCGAGGCACTCGATCTATGTCCGATCAGCTGGAACGCTTTATCTTTTCCCAACACGATGTTCGCGGGCAGATGGTGACCCTCACCGACGCCTATCACGAAGTGCTGAAGCACAATCCACTGCCTGCTCCGGTAGCGCGCCTGCTGGGAGAGTTTCTCGCTGCTGCCTGCCTGCTTTCCACCACCCTGAAATTCGAGGGCATATTGAGCCTGCAGGCCCGCGGTGAGGGCGATGTGCCAATGATTATGGCCGAGTGTACCCACCACAGCGACCTGCGCGGCATAGCCCGTATCGCCGAAGGCGCACAGATCAGCGATGACGCCAGTCTGATGGAAATGATCGGCGCCCGCGGTGTTATCGCCATCACCCTGGAACCTAAGCGCGGGGAGCGCTACCAAGGTGTGGTGCCTCTGGAGAAGGACAACCTGGCCGGGTGCCTGGAGGATTACTTTGCCCAGTCGGAACAACTGGAGACACGCTTCTGGCTGGAGTGTGATGGCAGCAACGTGGGCGGCATTATGCTTCAGGTATTACCCGGCAATAATGCCGCCAGTGCCGAGGAGAACCGCGATGCCTGGGAAACCGCCCTGCACTTGGCAAACACCGTAACTGCCCAAGAGCTGTTCGATGTACCCCACGATGAGCTGATTCACCGTCTTTTCCACCAGCTGAAACCGGCCACCCTGGGCACCGACAGTATCCGCTTCAAGTGCAGTTGCTCGCGGGAGCGCAGCGCGCGCGCCCTGGTTTCCCTCGGCGCCGAGGACGTATACCGTTTGTTGGAAGAGCAGAATGGTGAAATTGTCACCGATTGCCAATTTTGCAATGCTCAATACCGCTTTGATCGGGAGCAGGTCGAATCCCTGCTCAATGCCCCACCCCACACCCTGCACTAGGGAAATTGTCGCCGGTGGGGAGTTATTTCCACCACTGGCAGACTCCACTTTTCTGCACAAAAATTCACAAAATCTATAGGGTAAAAATACTACATAGATTTCAAGAATTAAAAATACTCTAATTTGGGCTGACAGCGCTGTCAAAGTGCAAAAAGTGACCGTATTTGCTACCCGCTTATTTTGAATTTTGCCATAATGCGCCCCCCTAATTTTGCCTGGCTGTCTAATACTTGGGCGGCCCTATTTTTTTACTATCCAACATTCACGGGTAATCGACGAATGGCACAGATCGACGACACCGCGCTGGTTTATAAGAACCTTTCACCAGCACAATTGGTAGAGCAGGCTCTTACGCGCGGCGAGGGCAAACTTTCCGACACCGGCGCGCTGGTCACTGAAACTGGTGCCCGCACCGGCCGCTCCCCGGCGGACCGCTTCGTTGTGGAAGAACCCTCCACCGCCGACAGCATCGCCTGGGGCAATGTGAATCGCCCCTTCCCGCAGGACAAGTTCGACGCTCTGTGGGACCGAGTAGAGGCGTTTGTCGCCGGCGCCGACAGCTTTGTACAGCAGCTGCACGTTGGCCAGGACGAAGATCACTACCTGCCGGTTGTTGTAACCACCCAGACCGCTTGGCACAACCTGTTCGGCCGCAACATGTTTATCCGCGCCGAGAAGTACAACCCCAAAGGCAAGGAAGAGTGGCGCATCCTGCACGCACCCAACTTTGTCTGCGAGCCTGAGCGCGACGGCACCAACTCCGATGGCTGCGTTATCATCAACTTCGGTCAGCGCCGTGTGCTTCTGGCAGGTATGCGCTACGCCGGTGAGATGAAAAAGGCAATGTTCTCCGTGCAGAACTTCCTGTTGCCGGAAAAAGACGTTATGCCCATGCACTGTGCCGCCAACGTTGGCGAAGACGGCGATACCTGCCTGTTCTTCGGCCTGTCCGGCACCGGTAAGACCACCCTGTCCGCAGACCCTGAGCGCTACCTGATCGGTGACGACGAGCACGGCTGGACCAAGGGTGCGGTATTCAATATGGAAGGTGGCTGCTACGCCAAGACCATCGACCTGAGCCAAAAGAATGAACCGGTAATCTGGGACGCTATCCGTTTCGGCGCTATCGTCGAGAACGTAGTGACCAACGAAAACGGCACCGCCGACTACTGTGACACAAGCCTCACCGAGAACGGCCGCTGCTCCTACCCCCTGGAGCACGTAGAAATGCGCCAGCTGGAGAATCGCGCCGGCGAGCCGAAGAACGTCATCTTCCTCACCTGCGATGTGTCCGGTGTACTGCCCCCCGTATCCATCCTCTCCAAAGAGGCTGCGGCTTACCACTTCCTGTCCGGTTACACCGCCCGTGTCGGCTCTACCGAGCTGGGTGCAGAGGCCGGAATTCACCCGACCTTCTCCACCTGTTTCGGCGCTCCGTTCATGCCGCGCGCCCCGCGCGAGTACGCGGATCTGCTGATGAAGCGTATTCAGGACTTCGGCTCCAAGGTATACCTGGTAAACACCGGCTGGACCGGCGGCTCTGGCGACAACGGCAAGCGCTTCCCGATCCCGGTTACCCGCGCCGTGGTAGCCGCTATCCAGAGCGGTGCTCTGGAAGGCACAGCCACCGAGCACCTGGAAACCCTGAACCTGGATATTCCCCTTGAAGTACCGGGCGTTGACAAGGCTTACCTGAACCCGCGCGAAGCCTGGGAAGACAAGGCAGCCTACGACGACCAAGCCGGCAAACTGGCCAAGCTGTTCGCCGAAAACATTGAAAAATTCAATGTTAGCGATGAGGTGAAAAACGCCGGTCCCAAGGCCTGATCCCTTTGAAATAGCCTTCTTTAGAGGCGTAAGAAAGCCCCGCCACCGCAAGGTGTCGGGGCTTTTTTTGTTCGCCTTTCTAATAAGCGGTAGGTAAGCAGTATGTCGATTTTTGCGGCTATAGTGTTTAAAGAGGCGCCGGCGGAATAAACCTCTGCGCGCAGAATTACACGTCTCAGGCCAAATTTCGGAGCTGTAGTCGCACATCATGTCTGAAAGCAATTCGTTTACTCGCTTCAGGACACTCTACCCCCACCAGCCACCCGGCCGGCGAACCAACTATGTAGTGGTGGCCAGCCTGACCCTGCTGCTCGCTGCCGTACTTGCGGCCCTATGGTTGTGGCTTTGGATTAAGTCACAAGAGAAACCCTATATAGAGACCCGCGGCTACCGCATCGCCAGTGAGGAGAGCTTCGAGAGTTTTTTACGCAACAGTGACAACCGTGCACGAGTGCAGGCTCTCACTGACTACCTGCAGAGCCAAGGAATTGGCGAAGTCACAGCGGTTAGTGATTTATTGCGCCAAGGCAGCGAATGGATGGAGCTCGAGAAGCCCCCATTCTCTCTACCCCCGCAAGGCCAATGGCCCAACATAGTCGCCACCCTAAAGCTGCTGCAAGAGCAGATAGTACCCCTGATCGGTCCAGTGGCGGTGGTCACCGGGTTCCGCAATGACAGCTATAACCGCGAGCTGGAACACACCGATAAATCCCGCCATCGGGCGTTTTGCGCCCTAGACCTAATTCCAACATCCCATATCAGCCACGGCGAGCTCGTGGAAGAGCTGCAAGCCCTGCACGCGCGCCTGGGACCGGAAAGCAATTTCGGCCTGGGTCTCGGTGAGGGCCTGCTCTTCCATATCGATACCTGTGGCTATCGCTCATGGCAACTGGTGGATTGAAGCATGGCTATACAAGACAACAGTAATCGTCAATCTGGCCTCTCTCGAGTCCAGCGACGCTGGCTACTCCTATTCGGCGGGCTGCTGCTCATCGCCATTATTATTGCGTTGTTATTTACCTCGGAGAAAACCCGCGATCTGGGCGAGCGAATCCTCAGCCCCATCGAACTCCTGCCACTACCGGGAACCCCCGAGATTTATGATATCCAGGGCTACCCTGCGGCTTCAGAGCGGGTGTTTAGCCGCTTTCTCAAGCAGGAGGAAAACCAGGCTCTATTTGCCAAGCTGAAGAATTACCTGCGAATCAATCGGGTCGAGCATGTGGTAGCCCCCTTTGAGCTCCTTCGCCAAGGAAGCGACTGGCGGGATCTGGATGAACCTGCCTTCGCTATTCCACCGGTGGAAAACTGGGGGTTGATGATTTACACCCTGCGGGTATTGCAGCGGGAAATAGTACCGCGCATCGGCCCCGTTACCGTAGTCTCCGGCTGGCGTACCACCAGCTACAACAGCAAGGCCGGCGGCTCCAAAGGGAGTAAGCATTTGCGCTTTTGCGGACTCGATATAGTGCCGCAGAAAAAATTCACCCGCGAACAGTTAGTCCCGGTACTGAGAGATATCCACAAACACAAAGGCAAGGAATGGAATATGGGGCTCGGAATTTATAAAGGTATTCGCTTTCATGTAGACACCTGTGGTTACAGGCGCTGGTAAATCCCCCCTGCTTCTGCTTAGATAGATCGCAAATTAGGCGCCCGATACCACAGGGCTTTGCAGAAGTAGAGGGAGTTCCAGTGCAGGAAAAACTAGAAAGGCGCTCATTTATTCTTTCACTGATTTTGGTGTCAGTGGCTTTTGTGGTGCTGATTAAGCCCTTCTTTACACCAATTTTTTGGGCTTGTGCTATCGCTCTGATTTTTTATCCCGTATATCGGCTATTAATGCAGCGCTTTCCCAACTCCCCCAACTCCATGGCACTGCTGACCCTTTTTATGTGTATCGTCTTACTGGTGATACCGGTTCTGGTGGTAACAACCTCCTTTATCAACGAGGCGGCATCGCTCTATCAGAAGGTGCAAGAGGGACAGATCGATGTATCTAAATCTCTTGAACAGGTACGCAGCGCCTTTCCACGCGTGAACGATTTTCTTGAAGGCATCGGTGTAGATATTGAGGAAGCTAAGCAGCGTCTACTCGGTGGAGTGATGAATGCCGGTAGTTTTATCGCTAAAAACGCCATAGAAGTTGGGCAGAACACTGTCAATTTCTTTGTCATGCTCGGCCTGATGCTCTATCTCACTTTCTTTTTAATTCGCGATGGTGAGAGGCTGGTTAATTTAATTATTCACGCACTGCCACTTGGTGATGAGCGTGAGCATTTGCTGCTGGCCAAGTTTGCCGAAGTCACCCGTGCCACCATTAAAGGCAACCTGGTTGTCGCAATTACCCAGGGTAGCCTGGGCGGCATTATTTTCTGGGTACTCGATCTGCCCGCGCCTCTTTTGTGGGGTGTATTGATGACCCTATTATCTCTATTGCCCGCTGTTGGTGCGGCACTTATCTGGTTTCCTGCGGCGATCTATCTGTACGGCGTTGGTGAGCCAGTTAAGGCCACCATTCTCCTGGCCTACGGGTTTACCGTAATCAGCCTGGTAGACAACCTGTTACGTCCCATTTTAGTGGGACGGGACACCAAATTACCGGATTACCTGGTGCTGTTTTCCACTGTGGGCGGCCTAATACTGTTTGGCATCAGTGGCTTCGCCATGGGCCCCCTGCTAGCCGCACTGTTCCTCGCTTTCTGGGAAATTTTTATGCGAGAGTTTGTCCACCCGGAAGATATGCTGATGCCCCCCAAGCCCGAAAGCAATGACATGTTGATGCAGCCAAAGAAAGATTCTGACTAACTTGGGATTACTTTCTTTTTAAGCTATTTGACTGCGCTGTCGAAACCTCGGTTCGGATTTCCAGCGCATTCAAACACTATTTTAACTGGCTCATGGCTTGGGCACTGACCAGTCACACTCGGTAAAGATGGAAAATGCGGCGAGCCTTGGCCGAACAGGCATCATATACTAATGTGAAGCACACATTGGCAATAGCTCAGACGCCACTTTTGCCAGAGCGGATGTCCCTATGAAATATTGGTTTACCCTGATTATCGCCACCATGCTCAGCTTGCCGCTGATGGCGTTGGAAGTCGGGCAAAAAGCACCCGACTTCACCTTGCAGGGCACAGATGGGAAGAGTCACGCGCTGAGAGACTATGTGGGCAAAACTGCGGTAGTTATTGCCTGGTACCCCAGGGCCTTCACCAAAAACTGTACAATAGAGTGCAGATCACTAGCTAAGAATGGTCACAAAATCCGTGCCTTTAACGTCACCTACTTTATGGCCAGTACCGATAAGCTCGACGAAAACATCCGATTCTCAAAATACAATTCCGCCGACTTTCCTCTACTTAGCGATCCCACAGGAGAGGTTGCGAAAGCATACGGCGTACTCATTCCCATTATTAAACTCGCCCGACGCGTCACTATTTATATTGGCAAAGGTGGGACTATTCTAAAAATAGATAAAGATATTAACCCTGCCACCAGCGCAGAGGATATCGCCAGTAACCTGGCCAAACTTGGCGTGGAGAAAATAGAAAACGCAGAGAGAGTAGAACAGTAATCGGCTATTTTAGTCACTAATAAAGGAAATCCCGAAGCAGCACTGCTGCCCTTCAAAATCATCGAGCCACTTACAAACACTCAAGTGGGCCCTGCCCTCAGTGGATTTATCCACAAACTCATGGGAATAGATTGGCTCACCTGAAGCAAACACCCTTAAGTCATCTTCCCGCAACTCCACAGCGTTATCCGACCAAGGTAGCTGTGCATCGGTTTTACCCTCCACTTCCTCACCGGCTAATTCACAAATTTTGCGATTTCCCCAGAGGTATTTTCCCTGTCGGTCCTTCACCCAAAATAAGAATGGCACTTTTTCAACAACTGCAAGCTCTTCAACCTTCATCAAAATTCTCCTTTATGCATTCAATAATAAAAACAACAATTTCACGCTCATGAGAATTTTAGGTGTTGAAAAGAATATTTCCTTTTTTGGCCTATCTCTTTTTTTGAAAATTTAAAACCTGCAGTCACTCCCCATTCATACCCAGCTCCTTCAACTTCCTCGTCAGGGTATTGCGTCCCCAGCCAAGAAGATCCGCAGCATCGCGTTTGCGTCCGGCGGTGTGCTTTAAAGCGATTTCTATTAATGCTTTTTCGAAGGCGGGTACGGCTTCACTGAGAATCTCCTTGCGTCCGGCACTAAGCGCCTGATCGGCCCAGATGCGCAGGGCTTTTTGCCAGTCCAACGGTGCTTCGGTTTCATTGCTCTGCTGGTGCAGTTCCTGCGGCAGGTCTTCGATATGCACTTCGCGGCCTGAGGCCATCACAGTAATCCAGCGGCAGGTATTCTCCAGCTGGCGTACATTGCCGGGCCAGTCGAGGCCGGAGAGATATTCCTCCGCATCTTTACTCAGAATTTTCGGCTCTACACCGAGGTCAGCGGCGGCGGCATTAAAGAAGTGTCGCACCAGCCGTGGAATATCTTCACGCCTGTCCGCCAAACGGGGAATGTGAATTCGAATCACATTCAGGCGGTGGAATAAATCCTCGCGGAATTTATGCTCGCGCACCAACTCTTCCAGGTTCTGGTGGGTGGCGGCAATGATACGTACGTCCACTTTTACTGGGGTATGTCCGCCAACACGATAAAATTCCCCATCTGCGAGAACGCGTAGCAGTCGGGTCTGAGTCTCCGCCGGCATATCGCCGATTTCATCTAAAAATAAAGTGCCGCTATTGGCCTGTTCGAAGCGACCGGCCCGTTGGGCGCTGGCTCCGGTAAAGGCGCCCTTCTCGTGCCCAAACAGTTCGGACTCCATCAGGTCTTTGGGAATGGCGGCCATATTGAGGGCTATAAATGGCTTGTCACGGCGCGGACTGTGATTGTGCAGGGCCTGGGCCACCAACTCCTTACCGGTACCCGATTCACCATTGATCAGCACGGTGATATTGGAATGGGACAGGCGCCCAATAGCGCGAAACACTTCCTGCATGGCGGGTGCTTCGCCGATAATTTCTTTGTTACTGGTGCCATTATCCGGCTCAGCCCGCTCTTCCTGGAGCTGCTCTTTGGCGTGCGCCAATGCGCGCCGGGTTACCGCTACAGCCTCATCGATATCGAAAGGTTTGGGTAAGTATTCGAAAGCCCCACCTTGGTAAGCGGCAACCGCACTTTCGAGATCGGAGTGCGCAGTCATAATAATGATCGGCAGGCCCGGGCGCTCCGCTTGGAATCTCTCCAACAATTTAAACCCATCGGAGCCGGGCATGCGAATATCGCTAATCACTACATCCGGTGAGTCGCTGTAAAAGTCATCCAGGGCACGATCACCACTCTCGTAGCATTGGGTCTCAATCCCCTCTCTCGATAATGCCCGCTCCAGTACCCAGCGGATTGATCGGTCGTCGTCAATAATCCAAACGCGATTGCCCATTCTCTAGGTTCCTGTATTGGCTGATTCGGTAACAAGTGGCAGGTAAATCTGGAAGACGCTACGACCCGGTCGGCTGTCGCATTTAATTAAGCCACGATGTTGGTTGATGATGTTTTGGGAGATAGAAAGCCCCAGTCCCGAACCCTCGGCGCGCCCGGAAATCATCGGGAAAAAAATACGCTCGCGAATTTCCTCGGGAATCCCCGGGCCGTTGTCTTCAATTTCAATGCGACAAACCAGCGGACAGTGGCGTCGACCGATGGTGAACTGGCGTTGCACTCGGGTGCGCAACACGATTTCCCCATTGGCGAGGCCGATGCTCTCATCGATAGCCTGCATGGCATTGCGGGCGATATTCAACAAAGCCTGGATCAACTGCTCTGGGTCCGCCGGTACATCGGGAATTGAGGGGTCATAATCCCGGCGAATTTGCAACTCCCCCCCGCACTCGGCCTCGACCAGTTGTGCCACCCGCTCGAGTATCTCGTGTACATTGCTGGGCACCAGTTGTACCGGCTGGCGGGGTCCCAGCAGGCGATCCACCAAATTCCGTAGGCGATCTACCTCTTCAATAATGATCTGGGTGTACTCTTCCAGCGAGGCATCGGGCAGTTCACGCTGCAGTAGCTGTGCGGCGCCACGAATCCCACCGAGGGGATTTTTCACCTCGTGGGCCATGCCCCGCACCAGATTGCGTGCGGTCTCTTGAGTGCTGAGCAAGGCATCTTCGCGGGCGATGCGCAGGAGGCGATCCATCGGCTGTACCTCCACCAACAACAACCCCAGCTCCGGCACGGGGCTGACGGAGTAATCCACGGTACGCATTTTCAGGTTATGCAGACGCCAGCGGGCGCGGCGCACGGTAAATCGCTCACCACTGTGAAGAGCGTTGTGCAGCGCCTTTTCTGCGGCGGCGGATTCCCGCACCACCTCCCCCAGAGGCATACCCTCGACTCTTGCATTGGAGGCGGCCAGTAGATCCTCGGCGGCATTGTTGAGGTAGCAAAGCGATAACCGGTCATCCAGTACCAATACCGCTGAAGTAAGACTGTCTAATAGCTGTCGCAGCTGGAGATCATTGAGCATTCAATCGTTTCCGCTTTTTAACGGGGCCAGGGCACTCTCCTGCGCCCGGCGCGATAAACCCTTGTGTTCTAGCCAGTGCAAAAAGCAAACCAAAATGGCGCACAGGATTATCTGGGAGCACGCCCTGAGCCCGCAGGGCCCTCCCCAGACTTTAAGAATGCACGACAATGAAACTCATCAAGCCGCCACAGGCACCGGCAATATTGTTGTGGAGAAAGCATGTGCGCACCATATTAGTGCGCAGAGCAAAATTTAACCAGATCGATTGTGGGGAGAAGACGCCACCGCAAAAAAGTTTATTTGCGGTGGCGGCATACAAGGGGCCGTTTAAATGGAGTGGCTTAGGCAGTGAATCAGGGAGTGGGCTGAGCCTGGGGGATACCCGGCCCCACCGGAGCTTTGGGAGCCTGCGGTGCGCGCGGTGCCGGGTTGTCCGGCAGCTTACCGCCCGGGCGTTTCACATAGAGAGTAATCACCTGGGATTGGGCCAGTACCTGGCCGTTGCCATCGGTGAGCACCGCCTGCACGGTGTGTGTGCCCCGCTCCAGCAGAGAGATATCCAAACCCGCTCCCGAGGAGCTACCACTCCAGGGCTTGCCATCCACCACCGCAAAAAAACTCGCCCCCTCAGGATACACCGGCTGTACATCCACCTGTAGCGGAATAAAACGCTGTCCTGGCGGGACAGTGGCGCCATTCAGAGGACTCACTATCTGGATAGAAACCGGGCCAGAGTAACCATCCTTATCCTTGTCAGTTTGATCTTTTGGCGACATCTTGCGGGTTGGCAGGGCGCGTGGTAAAGCGATGGGCTGGACGTTGATCGGGGCCAACTCCACCTTTTGCGCCTGCCCATTGGGGGGCGGTGTATCACTGAAAGTCACCTGGCCATCGGGGCCGACAACCTTGTAAATGGTACTAGAGGTAGTTCCGCCATCGGTGCCGGCAAGGGCCACCAGGGGAACGGCAAGCATAAATGCCTGCAACAGTTTTAAATATCCCATAACTCAATCAGCCGCGAAGCGGTACTCCATGTGCTTGCCTATTGAACAGGCTCCGATCTGCAGAGAGGTGGGCTTTCTAATCCACGGAGCGCTGTATCGGCCATAGACGGCGAAAGTAACCACCTCAAGACAGTTTACCCCCCAATAAAAAAGCCCGCACCAGGGAGGGGCGGGCTTTTCGAGAACGGCTCAGCGGCATCGGCGTGATGCCGCCCGCCATTACACGGAGTAGTACATATCGAACTCGACCGGGTGAGTGGTCATGTTCAAACGCTCAACCTCGGCACGCTTGAGTTCGATGTAAGCATCGATGGCGTCGTCGGTGAATACACCGCCCTCGGTGAGGAAGGCACGGTCCTGATCCAGCGCATCCAGGGCACCTTCCAGGCTGGAGGCAACGGTCGGGTACTCGGCCAGCTCTTCCGGCGGCAGGTCGTACAAGTCCTTGTCGGCGGCGTCGCCGGGGTGGATCTTGTTCTTGACGCCGTCGAGGCCCGCCATCAGCAGTGCTGCGAACGCCAGGTAGGGGTTGGCGGTCGGGTCCGGGAAGCGGGTTTCGATGCGCTTGCCCTTCGGCGAAGTCACGTACGGAATGCGGATGGAAGCGGAACGGTTGCGCGCAGAGTAGGCCAGGATAACCGGCGCTTCGAAGCCGGGCACCAGACGCTTATAGGAGTTGGTGGATGCGTTACAGATCGCATTCAGGGCGCGCGCGTGCTTGATGATACCGCCGATGTAGTAAAGGGCGGTTTCGGACAGACCCGCATAGACGTCGCCAGCAAACTGGTTGACGCCGTCCTTGGTGAAGGACTGGTGTACGTGCATACCGGAGCCGTTATCGCCCACCAGCGGCTTGGGCATAAAGGTCGCGGTCTTTCCGTAGGCGTGGGCCACATTGTGCACAGCGTACTTGAGGATCTGTACTTCGTCAGCCTTCTTGGTCAGGGTGTTGGCGGCAACGCCAATCTCACACTGGCCGGCAGTGCCCACTTCGTGGTGGTGTACTTCAACGCGCAGACCCATCTGCTCCATGGCGGAACACATAGCGGCGCGCACGTCGTGCAGGGAGTCCACCGGAGGCACCGGGAAGTAACCGCCTTTAACACCCGGGCGGTGACCAATATTGCCCTCGGCAAAGCTGTGACCGGAAGACCAGGCCGCCTCTTCGGAGTTGATCTTGTAGAAGGCGCCACCCATTTCGGCACCCCAGGTGATGTCGTCGAATACGAAGAACTCGGGCTCGGGGCCGAACAGCGCGGTGTCACCCAGGCCGGTGGACTTCAGGTATTCCTCGGCGCGCAGTGCGATGGAACGCGGGTCGCGCTCATAGCCCTGACCGGTGATTGGGTCGACGATGTTACAGCGAATAATAACGGTGCTCTCGTCGGTGAAGGGATCGAGGAAAGCGGTCTCATCATCCGGCATCAGAATCATGTCGGACTCGTTGATGCCTTTCCAGCCAGCGATAGAGGAGCCGTCAAACATCTTGCCCTCTTCGAAGAACTCGTCGTTAACCTCCGACACGGGGATGGATACGTGCTGTTCTTTACCCTTGGTGTCGGTGAAGCGCAGGTCTATCCACTTTGCCTCACTCTCTTTAATCAAACCGAGCGTTTTCGCTGACATTGCTGTCCTCCAGGTCTTGAAAAGTATTTGGTCGCTATGCCTTTGCTGCCGGCATTCGCTCTTTACCTGGCGTGAAATAAAGCAAAGAGTGTGCCAAATTAGGGCAGTGGCGTCGCGGCGGCGACTGGTGCCGGTGCGGGCCCCAGCACTGGGCCGACTGGGGCAGGATAGATGTATTGGGGCCGACCAGCCATAACTAAATGCACCAACTTGGCACATTTGCTCTCCCGCTCGCGCAGAAACAGTGCACGACCAACTTGGCTCCGGCTAGTTTATAATGCCGCACCTTCTATCAACATGCGGTACCCCACGGATTCCCATGCACTTTGTCGTCAAGTTTTTCCCCGAGATCACCATCAAGAGCAACCCGGTGCGCAAGCGTATGTCGCGCCAGCTCAAGGACAACCTACAGCGCCTGCTGCGCCAGCTGGACGACCGTATCCAGGTGCGCAAAGACTGGGAAAAGATCGATGTGATCGCCCCGGACGCTGTGGCCCACCTTGGCAGCCGTATCGAAGAGGTGCTTTCTCACACTCCCGGCATCGCCAACTTTTCCCGCGTGCGGCAGTTTCCTCTAGGCGACCTGCACGATATGTACGAGAAAACCCTTTCGGTGTGGGGCCCCGCCCTCAAGGACAAGACCTTCTGCGTGCGGGTAAAACGCACCGGCAACCACGACTTTAAGTCCTTGGATGTGGAGCAATACGTGGGCGGTGGCCTCAACAAGAATACCGAGGCGGCCGGGGTAAAACTGAAAAACCCGGATATCACGGTAAAACTGGAAATCCGCCACGACAAGCTCAACGTGGTCGAGGAACAGCACCCCGGCCTCGGCGGCTTTCCCCTGGGCACCCAGGACCCGGTGCTGTCACTGGTCTCCGGTGGTTTCGATTCCACTGTGGCCAGCTACCTGACCATGAAGCGCGGAATCCGCACCCACTTCCTTTTCTTCAACTTGGGTGGGCGCCAGCACGAGTTGGGCGTTAAGGAAGTCGCCTACTACCTGTGGAACAAATACGGCGCTTCCCACCGGGTGCGCTTCGTCACTGTACCCTTCGATGAGGTGGTGGCGGAAATCCTCGAGCGCGTCGACGACTCGCATATGGGCGTGATCCTAAAGCGTATGATGCTGCGCGCCGCAGAAGTTATCGCGAAAGAGCTGGAAGTGGACGCGGTGGTGACCGGTGAGGCCATCGCCCAGGTTTCCAGCCAGACCCTGAAAAACCTGTCGGTGATCGACAGCGTCACCGATACCCTGGTGCTGCGCCCGCTGATCACCAGCGATAAGACCGATATCATCCGCACCTCACGGGAGATCGGCACCGAGGAGTTCGCCGCAAATATGCCCGAATACTGCGGTGTGATTTCGGTGAAGCCCACCACTCGCGCCAAGATTGAGAAAGTGGAGTCCGAGGAGAACCGCTTCGACTTCACCATCCTCGACCGCGCCATCGGCAACCGCTCGATTCAGAATATCGACGAGGTGATCGAAGAGGTGGACGGCGAAGCGCCGGAAGTGGAAATCCGCGAGGAGGCCGGCAACGCAGTGGTAATCGATATCCGCCACCCGGACGAGGAGGAGATGGACCCTCTGGAGCTGGAAGGCACCGAGGTGCAGACCATCCCCTTCTATCGCCTGAATAACAATTTCGCCAAACTGGATCAGGAGCGCGAGTACCTGCTCTACTGTGCCCGCGGCGTAATGAGCCGCTTGCACGCCTCACACCTGCTGGACGAGGGCTTCCGCAATGTGGGCGTACTGCGCCCGCAGATCCCACACCGGCCCGAAGGCATCAAGAAGTAATTATCTGGCGCGGGCGACAGCTTCGCCCGCGCCCTCCTCCCCGGCCTCTTTCCAGAGCCACTAGTCTGAACGCGACCGGTGATTTTTTACCCAAAATCACTCCCATTTGTCATGCGGCCCCCCTATAATCGCCGCCTTTGGCCGGAATGCTGCTGTAGAAACCCCGCAGGCCCCCGCCCCGATTTACCAAGATTTAACGCCCAGAGGCCCCCAGTGATAGAGAATCTGCGCAATATTGCGATTATTGCCCACGTAGACCACGGCAAAACCACCCTGGTGGACAAGCTGCTGTCCCAGTCCGGCACACTCGACCGCCGCGACGAAGGCGCCGAGCGGGTCATGGACTCCAACGACCAGGAGAGAGAGCGCGGCATTACCATCCTCGCCAAGAACACCGCTATTCGCTGGAACGACTACCGTATCAACATCGTCGACACCCCTGGGCACGCCGACTTTGGCGGTGAGGTAGAGCGCGTACTGTCCATGGTCGACTCCGTATTACTGCTGGTAGACGCGGTGGACGGCCCCATGCCGCAGACCCGTTTCGTAACCCAGAAAGCCTTCGAGCAGGGCCTCAACCCCATCGTGGTCATCAACAAGATCGACCGCCCCGGCGCTCGCCCCGACTGGGTAATGGACCAGGTATTCGACCTGTTTGACAGCCTCGGCGCCACCGATGAGCAGCTGGACTTCCCGGTTGTCTACGCCTCCGCCCTGAATGGCATCGCCGGTCTCGACGACACCGATCTGGCCGACGATATGACCCCGCTGTTCCAAATGATCGTGGACAAGGTTGAGCCGCCCAAGGTCGACCCCAAAGGCGCTTTCCAGATGCAGATTTCCGCCCTGGATTACTCCAGCTATGTGGGCGTTATCGGCGTTGGCCGCATTACCCGCGGTACTCTGAACCCCAACCAACAGGTGGTAGTGCTGGACCGCGATGGCAAATCCCGCAAAGCCAAGGTTCTGCAGGTGATGGGTTACCTGGGCCTGGAGCGTACCGAAGTGGAGCAGGCCAGCGCCGGCGATATCGTCTGTATCACCGGTGTGGGCGAACTGAATATCTCCGATACCCTGTGCGACCCGGACACCCCGGAAGCCCTGCCCGCCCTGAGCGTTGATGAGCCCACCGTGAGTATGACTTTCCAGGTCAACGACTCTCCCTTTGCCGGTCAGGACGGCAAGTTCGTTACCTCCCGCAATATCAAGGAGCGCCTGGAACAGGAGCTGATCCACAACGTGGCCCTGCGTGTGGAACAGGGCGATTCCCCGGACAAATTCCGCGTTTCCGGCCGCGGCGAATTGCACCTGTCGGTATTGATCGAGAGCATGCGCCGCGAAGGCTTCGAGCTGGGTGTATCCCGTCCGGAAGTGGTGCAGAAAGAGGTGGATGGCGAAATCCATGAACCCTATGAAGAAGTGGTAATCGACGTTGAAGACCAGCACCAGGGCCCGATTATGGAAGAGCTGGGTCTGCGCAAGGCCGAGCTGACCAATATGGAGCCGGATGGCAAGGGCCGCGTGCGCCTGACCTTTATCGTGCCCTCCCGCGGCATGATCGGTTTCCGCAACCAGTTCCTGACCCTGACCAGCGGCTCAGGCATTATGACCAGCATCTTCGACCACTACGGCCCGGTAAAACAGGGTGAGGTGGCCAAGCGCATCAACGGCGTACTGGTATCCATGGTAAAGGGCAAGACTCTGGCCTATGCATTGTTCGCCCTGCAGGACCGCGGACGCCTGTTCCTCGGCCACGGCGAAGATATTTATGAAGGCCAGGTTATCGGCATCCACTCCCGCGGCAACGACCTGGTGGTAAACCCCACCAAGGGCAAGCAGCTCACTAATATCCGTGCCGCCGGTACTGACGAGGCCCTGACTCTCACTCCGCCCATCCGTCACACCCTGGAGCAGGCGCTGGAGTTTATTGAAGAGGATGAGCTGGTTGAGGTAACTCCCAGCCATATCCGCATACGCAAAAAAATCCTGCAGGAAAATATGCGTAAGCGCACGAAGAAATAATTGATATTTTCTTCAGTTTGAAAAGGGCCCTATAGGGCCCTTTTTTGTTTTTACATTTGGCGTCAGGTCGCACTTAAAATCTAAGCGACCTCGAAAAATTCTTTATGCGGGTAGCCGGCATTTATTGCCAATTATTGAATGCAGGCACTGAGAGCTCTGTCTCGAAAAATGCCTCAGGATACAACCCCGGCCAACACCATTTTTATTTTTTTTGCCTATATCATAAAAATTAATTCTTAAATAAATCCAAGAATTCGACCATCACTACCAAGTATTCGCTGCATAAACTCCAATATGGCAGAAACGGATTTTATCCTGCAAAAAGCAGTTTACATTTTTATTCTTTCACTTTTCTTGCACAATTTACTGGGGAAAACCGTCTATTTACCGCGGTTTTCTCAGTTTCATGCGGAACTTTTACCTCCCCAATTTTTTCCAATTTCCTCAACGATAAAGTTCAGTTCTATAACACTAAGTTTCATCATAATTAAGGCCCATGGGAGGTCACTGCAATGTTTTCTTTCCTGCAATCTCAGGATCGAACAGGGATGTTAGTGGGGTGCCGCAATGAGCGCGGATTTGGATTAAAAAAAGTAGCAACGCTTGCCGCGGCCCTCGTGTTGAGTGCAAATGTCAGCGCTCAGGAGACCAAACGTGTTTCGGCCTATTGGGCCGACTGGGAGTATTGGGCCGACTCCTCCTTCACCCACGATAACGTGGATTTTTCCAAACTGACCCATGTGCAATACGCCTTTGCCTGGAATGACGTAGAGGGCACCATCTACTTCACCGATCCCTATGTCTTTTATGGACTGGGGGCTCAATCTTTCTCCGGCGGCGCCGGCAATGGCCCGGTCAAGTGCTCACCGCCGTTCTGGCATCCCTACAGTCAGTACGACTCGAGCAAGCAGGACGCGGTCTGTCAGGGCTGGAACGATCACGAATCGGGCTTTGTAAAGTCGGTACACGATGATGGTGCCAAGGCGATTCTCTCTGTGGGCGGTTGGACCCTCTCGCATAAAGTTTCTGAGATGATGGAAAGTGCCAGCGCTCGTGCGGCCTTTATCGAAAATGCGGTAACGCTAATAACCGACTGGGATTTCGATGGGCTCGACCTCGACTTCGAATACCCGGGCTATGCGCCCAATGGCGGCCGTTCGATCGACAAAGACAACTTCACCACACTGCTCAAGGAATTGCGTGAACGTTTCGATGAAGTCGAAGCCGAGACCGGCAAGCGCCTGGAACTGACCGCCGCCGTCGCTTGCGGCCCGTCGATTGCACAAGAGGGCTACGATTTTGCCGAGGTCGGCGCAACACTCGACTACGTCAACCTGATGACCTATGACTTCGGTGGCGACTGGGACTCAGTAGCTCAGCATACCTCTCCACTGTACCCCTATGCCGGCCAGGTTAACGAAGGCTTCGACGCGGACAGCTGCCGCAACATGTGGATGACTGAAGGCAATATTCCCTCCGAGAAAATCATCCTGGGTATGTCCCACTATGGTCGTAGCGTGGCCGGTGCCACCGCGATCGGTGAAGCCGCATCGGGACAAGATGTCGCTCACTGGGGTTCCGACACCGAAACACGCTACTACCAAATCGTCGAAAAGATGCAGAGTGATTCATCATTCCAGACTGCATACGACCCGGAAGCGGTAACCCACTATGGGTGGTTCCCGGATGGCGGCTTCATTTCCTTCGAGGACACCACCTCAATCGCCGAGCGTTCCCGTTACGTTGTCGATCAAGACCTGGGCGGTGTAATGATCTGGCAGCTCCGGGGCGGCATGCTGCGCGAGAATAACCAATACCAATATCCACTTCTGGATGCGGCGCTAGAGGTCTTCGGACAAGGCGGATCAAGCTCTGGAGATGATGGCAACGGAGACACTGGCAACACGGGTGACACTGGAAATACCGGCGACAACGGAAATACTGGTGATACCGGGGACACCGGAGATTCGGGTGACACTGGCGATAGCGGCAACACTGGAAATACCGGAGAAACCGGCGATAGCGGCAGCAGCGGAAATACTGCCTGCGAAGCGTTTGAGCAGCCCTATGCTGGCGATCCAGGCTATGCAATCGGTGATGTTGTTGTCTTCGAAGGTGTCGCCTACGAATCCACCCATGAGCCAAACTGGTGGTCTCCGAGTGCGGCGCCATCGTTGTGGAGTGAAACCACCTGTCAAACAAGCGGCGACGGCTCTGGCAACGACTCCGATACAGGGTCTGACGATAGCACCGACACCGGCTCCGATAATGGCTCTGATGACAGCTCGGATGACAACACCAATGGCGACGAAGGTTCGGCAGCCTCCTGCCCCGAGTTCCAACAGCCCTACGCGGGTGACGCCGGCTATGAAGTTGGTGATCGGGTAACTTTTGAAGGCCAGGTGTACGTCTCTACCTTTGGACCCAACTGGTGGTCCCCGACTGCAGCACCCCAGTATTGGGAAGCGAGTTCCTGTCAATAACCTGGACACGCTTACACTTGTGAAATTCTTAAGGAAAATATGCGTAAGCGAGTAGTTGGAATTTTTCCTGGACATCTATAAAAGGGCCTTAGAGGGCCCTTTTTTATTTTTTGGCGACGAAACATTATGTAGAAAATTAAATCGCTAACGAGAGTCCCTACCCATAAACAAGCACCAGCAAATACTCATCGGTGAATCGGTTCCCCACAAGTAACACCTAAAGAATCAGCTCCCAGCCCATGAAATCCACTCAGAGTCACTAAATTTTTTAGTGTAATGCCGTTTCTCGATTTAAAAAATTTTCGTATGCCATACGCTAGGATATTGAAGACAACTTATACCCCGGAATTTATTGATGTTAAGATCCGATGTGTCTTACTCTGCACTCATCCATTGCCTAATAAGCTCTTTGAATTTATCTGTGTGAGATTCTATTTTCGCTGCATCTTGGAAATGAATGACACCACGATCGGCCGCTTTCCAATCCACCAAACCTGTCTCATCGGTAAATTTAAATCCTTCGATAGGCTTTGATTTTGCGCCCCGGTGAAGCACAACTTGAAGGACATTTTTAGGCTGTAATTTGAATGTTACTCTATCGTCATCACCGCCGATCAGGCGAAAGCTTGGCGCATTCCACTTAATACCTTCCAAGACCTTACCTACAGACAGTACTATTTTACGAAGTCGTTCAATATCGGATTTGCGTGGATGATCACATTGGGCCATCCACTCGTTGACGGTCATGGTGCTTATATTCTTGGACATACGCCCTCCAGGGTTACTTGGTTAGCCGCACCAACAGTTTGAATGCTTTCGTTTTATGTGCTCCTAAATTAGACGTTTTTAGATATCTACGCATAGGTCACAGCGATCAATGAAGCTTTACCAAAATCCGGCGGAACACACAAAAAGTATTTCTCCCAGTCTAGGTCCAAAAGAACTCGCGAAGGAAGGTTGCCACACCTTGGAACTCTTTTTAACGAAGCCCGTATTCGCGGGCCTAGGTAAAGATAGCGACAGAATTAAGATTGACGCTCATGAAATACCGTTCATCATCAAGCCCTGTTTCATTCTAAACTCTGCTTTCATCTTCAATAATTATTATTCTGAAAAGATAGGTTCAAATACCTTTTTACCGAATGTGTCAACTCTTCACAGTTTTCCTTGTACACTCGACCTAGACCAAATCTATAGCTTAAAGAAATTTCACCGCCAACCTACCAAACCGACTACAAGGTATAATTTCAGCTCCTGGAATCAAACTGGCAAGACGAGATTCTGAGTAATGATCGGACCTCACCCCTTTGTCCGTAAGAATTGATTTTTCAGTGACTTTTTTTATACCAAAACCAATTTTTTGATAAAATTCTATGCGCTCTTCTATGGAATTGTCGGAAAAAACACTGACGATGATTCTACCCTCGGCCACACAAGCTTTTTGCATATTCGCTAATACCCTGCCTGGAGGATAAATATTCCCCATGGTGTTATACATTGAAATAGCAACGTCATATTTATTTTCTGGAATATATTTTTTTGCGTCAGCAACGATAAAATTTAGGATATTACTTTTATTAAGCTTTCTCGCACTCTCGATGTGTTCAAGATCAATATCGATACCAAACCCCTTTTTCAACCGGGGCTCTAGCATTCTGAGATGACGGCCATTACCGCAACCAAAGTCGATTAACGCAGAACCTCTGGGTACAAGCTCTTGTAAAAGGCGGTTTTCTTCATTGAGATACTCACCAAGATTTGAGTATTTGTATACCTTATCGATCAAATCACCGATATCGTACGGAACACCGACTGCCATAGCTCACTATTTCACTCCAAAATACTTGATTCTGTCCTGATAAAGCACACGGGATAGCTGCAGAGAAATAGGAAATATAGAATCTAAAGTCAGCACTGAAACACCAATTCTTATGCTTTGAGCAATGGTACTTTCACGCCGCAAAAAAACGTTTTTCGACCTTTTTCCACTCCCCTAACGCGGCGGGGGAATGCAGACAGACAATGATTTGTTCAAACTGCGTCACCCGCTTCTTCAGTACCTCTAGAGCCTGATGCGCGGCGATAGTATGGGGAAAACGGTTGGTACCCGCACCCAGAGCAGGGAAAAGAATACGTTTCAGACCTCGCTCTGCCGCCAGACGCAACACACTTTCATAGCATCGCCGCAGCTGACCGATCGCCTGGGCACCCCATTGGTCACCACTACTCCATTGGGGCGTAACGGTGTGCAATAAGTAATCCACCGGCAAATGAAAAGCCTGCGTGAGACGCGCCTCCCCCACCGCGCACTCCGGTTGTTGCTCACACTGGACAGCAAGGTCCTGGCCACCCTGGGCATAGACCTGGGCCGAAAGGCCACGCCCACGAATCAGATGTTTGTGTGCGGGGCACACCAACGCGTCACCGCGTAACTTCAGGATATTGCCCCAAGTCAGATGAATTTGTGTCACGGCTTCTCAGTTCTAACGTTTGCTTTACAGATACTGTAGCTCGCAGCTTTGGTCCCCGGACGAATCCTCCTATACTCGGCGCTACTTCACTCCGCCGGTGAAAAAGGTGACAAGTATCGTGCTCAAGGCCGGTGGAAGTTGCAGTCTGTACAGCAACAGAGACGACTATGAACTCAGGGTATAAAAAGCATAACCCCTCTATGAACACGCCCGTGGAAGAGTTGGAGCGTATCGATCTACGCCGCCGCATCATGGCCTCTTCTTATATGTTAATTTTTGCCATGGCGGTAACCGGTGCCATGGCGGTGATCGCCCTGAGCGCCACCGATATTCTGCAGGCCACAACCCTCTCGGCTGCTGCAGTAGTGATACTCTGCGCTTATGTCACCATTAATGTGATGGGCCCAAGCCAAAAAACGCCGTTGCTTGTCGGCATTCTTTTGCTGGTGCTCTACTTTTATCTGCTGTTATCTGGCGGAGTTAACAATACAGGTCTGATGTGGGCGGTGATGTTGGTCCCTGGATTTATCAATCTATACGGCTATAAGACCGGCACGGTCGCACTTATCGCCATCGGCCTGGTTACCGCTATGGCGCTTTTCTACCCGGATTTTCCCGGCCTGAAAGCGGAGTACGATACCGCCTATCGCGCACGTTTTATTGCGGTCTTTGGCGCGCTCACTGCGCTCACCGCACTACTCGATAGCAGCCGCCACCACACCCAGGAGTTACTCGAGCGCCTGACCGGTGAACTGGAAAAAAGCGCCTCCACCGATGCCCTCACCGGGCTGGCGAACCGTCGCGAGGCCTACCGGGCAATCCACGATATGGAGCGGCGCAACAAGGAACTACAGGGCAGCTATGTGATACTGATTGGCGACCTGGACAACTTCAAAAGTATTAACGATACCTACGGCCACGGCTTTGGTGACCGCATCCTGCAGGACGTAGCGAAAATTCTCGAAGAAAATACCCGCACCGAGGATATTGTCGCCCGTTGGGGCGGAGAGGAATTTCTGTTGCTATTGCCAAATACCGATGTGCGCGGTGGCACTGTGCTGGCGGAAAAGCTGCGCCGTAAAGTGGAAGCCCTGAGTCGCCGTTACGTGCAGCCAGTGAAGGTTTCCATCAGTTTTGGCGTGGTTGAGGGCAGCGGCAACTCCCACAACCAACTGCTAGCGGAAGCGGACAGGCGTATGTACCGGGCAAAGAACAGCGGCCGCAACCGGGTGGTGGCAGCCTAAATCAAGCGATAACGTCGCGCAGGAAGAAGCCAACGGCGAGTGCCAGCGCGGCAGCACCACCACCAAACAACAAGGTTTTGAGCCCCGCCATCCACACTCTTTGGGAAAATACCAGGCCCTTACACAGACCGATGGCGAAGAAGGTAAAAGCCGCCAGAATAACGCTACTGTAAAACTGTTGTGACGGGTTGAGTGGCGCAAGCAGATAGGGCAATAGCGGCACAGTACCGATGCCGATAAATGCTAAAAAAGTCACCAGGGCACTGCCCAGAGGTTTGCGTGTTGTGCGGCTGATTCCGTATTCTTCTGCCAGCATGGTCTCTATCCACAATTGGCGGTTAGCGGTGATGGTGGCAACAATCTCATCCAGCACCTGTCCGCGAAACCCCTTGCGTTGGAATATTTGGCGAATCTCCTCCCGCTCCCCTTCGGGTACCAGCTCGATATGCTCGCGTTCGACGCGCGTCGCCGCTGCAGCCTGTTCCCGCTCGACACTGACGGCCTCGTAATTACTCACCGCCATGCTGAAACCATCCGCAATTAGGTTGGCGAATCCCATCACCAACACCACCGATTCGGAGAAACCCGCGCCGAAAGCGCCGGCCACTATGGCGAATGTGGTAACACAGCCATCAATGGCTCCGAGAACAAAATCGGAAACACGCTGGGATTTGGGCCCCCGCCCCAAACGGGCGTGAATACGCTCGGGGCGATGCTCCTCAAGCAGCGCGCGCCGGGATAAATCCTCTCCCTCTTTCTCCCGATCTTTCATACTGCAGGCCCGATACCGGGGCGCAAAAGAAGCTCCGGGCCAAGGATCATGGCGGAGCTATAGAAGTCGAGTGACCAAGTGATTAAATAACTCCCGACCAACTCACAACCCTCTGCCTTTTTTCCGCACATTACCTTGGCCCCAATTAGCCCGGTTTATTTCACGATAAAACTACCCCTGTCGACACCGGTGTTTCCGGTTTTTGCGTCATAAGCGTAAACCAGAATTTCGTAGACGCCGGGTAAATCTGTGGCGAAGGGGGCGCTGAAGGTATTCATCGTGTCCTGGATTTTCAGCGGTATTGTGGCAAATTCACCCCCATCTTTTTTTATCAGAGCAGTGACTTCGAGCTTGCTGCCATCCCACAGGCCGCCATCGGTGAAAGGACAGCCGCACATCATCACCACATTGGCGCGGATCTCGAAAGGACTCTGATCCAAGCCGGTATAGAGGTGAGTCTGCGGGCTGAGTAGGTCCACCACCATACCGGGGATTTCTACAATCAAGCCCTCGCCGCTGATGGGCTTGCCCGGTACCAGCCAAGTCTGAGTCTGTGCCACAACGCGAGCCTGCTTCTTGATATAGGGCGCCAGTACCTCGACGGTAAGAAACACTGGCTCGCTGATATCCAGATTAGTGGTGAATTTAGCAGCCCCCTCAGCGATAGGCACATAGCGCTCTCGCGGGGTCTTCATGATCTTACCGGTGTCCCCGGTACTTCCCTGGGTCAGGCCCTGAGCGAGAATTTCCCCGGTATCTGCCGCACGGATAATGACCATGGCACCCCCAATGGAGGAACCGATAAACTTAGCGTCCTTGGCTTTGGCACGCACGGTGATCTCTGTAGTTGTTACTTGGGCAGTTGTATTGGCCCAGAGGGGCGCAGCGGCTATCTGAGCAATAAAAACACAGAGAAATATGGCTATTTTTTTCATTTAAATTCCTTATCTAGATCACAAAAACATTATATAGGCCCCAAAAAGGAAAACGCACCAAATCACAGCACCAAAGAATAACCAGAGACAATTCAATAGTGTGAATTTTTTATTGGACCCTCCTTTTTCATCTCCACAAGCAATATTTGCGGCCATTTGCGCAGAGAGTAATGGCAATGCAATTACCGGCACCATAATCAAACTGATAAGATCCAGAATTGTCAATTCCTCAGAGACCGAGGACAAGCGATCACTAAAATAGCTGAGCAGGACAACCACAATATAAATAATGGCCATCACTTTTGGCCGCCATTTGTGAGGCCTTTCAGCCTCTTCGAGACGAGCCTGGATAGTGATAAACAAAGGGTAGGCAAAAAAAACAGAAAATATCGCGCGCATTACTGGCAACATGGTTTCACCACTAGCACGCTTATATTCTTTCCAGTGACGATAAAACCAATAAATAGAATAAATACCGAAAGTGCCAAAATATAACACCAGAAACTTGGCCTTCGACACCACATAAAATTCTGACCCTCCGGCAGAATTATTTTCCAGGTTGGCCTCTGGAGCACTATAGATGTTGCTATCCATTTCGGACCTCAAACAAAACAGAGAAATAACAATTTGCTGAATTATTGGGCTGAAGATTCGCCCATTAAAAAAGCCGGGCTGTGCCCGGCTTTTTCAGCGGTTAGGCTGGCTCTTAAGCGCTCTTAACAGAGTCCACCCAGGCAGCCACACGGTTTTCCAAAACCGGTACCGGCAGGGCTCCGCCGCCCAGTATGGTGTCGTGGAAACCGCGGATATCGAACTTATTCCCCAGCTGTTCCTCGGCCTGCTTGCGCAGTTCCTGGATTTTCAGCATACCGATTTTGTAAGCGGTAGCCTGTCCCGGCCATACCAGGTAGCGGCGTACTTCGGAGCGCACTGCGGTTTCGGGAATCGCAGAGTTTTCCAGGAAGTACTCCACCGCCTGCTCCTCACTCCAGCCCTTGGCGTGCATGCCAGTGTCCACTACCAAGCGGATGGCCCGCCACATTTCGGCAGTCAGGTGGCCAAACAGGTTATAGGGGTCCTGATAAGCACCCATTTCCTTGGCCAGCTTCTCGGAATAGAGTGCCCAGCCTTCCACATACACGGTGAAGTGGGCCTGGGTACGAAACTGTGGAATGTCCTCAAGCTCCTGCGCGATGGAAATCTGCATATGGTGGCCGGGATTGCCCTCGTGGTAGGCCACGGTTTCCATATCGGTGGTGGAATAGGCGCTCATATCGGACAGGTGCGCATAGTAGATACCCGGGCGGGAACCATCCGGGGTGCCCGGATAATAGTGCTGGGCACCGCCATCCTGCTCGCGGAAGGATTCCACTCGCTTAACCACCAGCTCGGCCTTCGGCAACAGACCGAAGTATTGCGGCAGCTTCTTGGTAATATTGTCGAGGAATGCCGTGGAGTCATCCAGGTAGCCCTGGCGGCCATCATCGGTGTTGGGGTAGTAGAACTGACCGTCTTCCCGGATAAAAGTGAAGAATTCCTGCAGGCTGCCTTCGAAGCCGACTTTCTTCTTGATAGATTCCATCTCACCGCGGATACGCGCTACTTCCTTGAGACCGATATTATGGATCTCATCGGCGGTTAGACTGGTAGTGGTGGTGTCGGCTAGGCGCTGGTTGTAATAGGCCATACCGTTCGGCAGGCTGCTGGCCCCTTGAGGCTCCGCAGAGGCCTTTTGCACGTCTTTTTCCAACCAGACGATCAGGTTTTTATAAGCGGGTAAGAACTTGGTCTCCAGCGCCTTGCGCGCATCGACGGTCAGCTGGTCGGCCTGCTTCTGGTCGATCTTGCCGGCCTCCAGTAGCTCGGCGATCTTGCCTTTGGCGCCGGCCCACAGAGGTGCATCGTCGCCATCGGTGAAGGGGGCACCGTTAATCAATTTGCTGGATTGCTCTATCGCGCCCTCGTAGGCAAAGCGCGGTGGGCGGATACCTTCTTTGGCAGCCTGTTCGGCGCGCTCACGCAGTTGATCAATCGCGCGGGAGATTCCGCTGATACGGGCGATATACGCCTGCATATCCTCGATATTATCTACCTGATGGAAGTTCAACAGAAAGTTCGGCAGCTGTGACTGCATTCCGCCCATCTGTTCGAAGATATAGCCGTGGTTCTTGAAAGGCTCAGCAGCTTTGGCCTGCTCGAACTGATAAATCCAGATATCGTAGGAAGTTTTCCCTTCCTGACTCAGCTTGTTGTAGTCGAAGTTCTTCTTGAGTTCGGCAACGGTCTTTTCCACCCATGCCAGCTTTCGCGCCTCGGCGGCCTCGCTCATATCGTCGATCTGGTCGTACTGCTCCTTGCGACCTAGATAGGATAACTGCATAGGACTGAACTGCAGCTGCTCTTCATAACGCGCATCCAGCCACTCTGTTAGGCGCTTGGTCTCTGCCACTGCATCTACGGTGACAGAGGCCTCGGCAACGGCACTTTGAGCTTTATCGGCATTCGCTTCTGTCTGAGCGCTCTTATCGCCCTGACAGCCCGCGAGGATAGCGACAGCCAGCAGGCTGGGGATCAAAGGGTTGTTCAGCTTAATCGGCATTTTCCTATCTCGGTCAAAAGTTGTACAAAAAAACGCCGCTAACTTTGACACGAAATCTTAGAACTGTCGATTCGGGCTCTTCCAAACGCTATTTCTGTGCGTCGAGCCGAAGGGCTGTGGGGGTTTTCACCTCAGCTGGCGGGACTGTCGGAGTCCAGTGTTATAGCCTTTGTCTGGGTAGGGGAGTCCGAATCGGGCCGCTGTGTAGTCTTTTGCACGATGTGCAGCTCCCGCTGGGGAAAAGGGATCGTCAGGCCCGCAGCCTCCAGAGCGGGTTTCAGGCGTTTCATTAGTGTCCAATACACATCCCAGTACTCCCCGGTCGCAGTCCACACGCGCAGGTGCAGGTTGACCGCGCTATCTCCCAGGGCACGAACCGCGTAGTTGGGTTGCGGTTCTGCGAGTATGCGCGGCTCATCCGCGACCAAGCGGCGCAACACCTCCATTCCCGTTTCGATATCATCTCCGTACGCAATGCTTGCCACTATTTCGATGCGCCGAGTCTGATTGTGGCTGTAATTGGTGAGAGTCTGCCCCCAAATAGTACTGTTCGGCGCTGTGATCCGCAGGCCATCGCTGGTATCGAGCGAAGTGGTAAAGAGGCCCACCTGGCGCACTGTGCCCATAGTCTGGCCGAACTGAATCACATCGCCGACACGGAAAGGACGCAAACTCAGCAGAATAAAACCCGCAGCAATATTTTGCAGGGTATCCTTCAATGCCAACCCCACTGCCAGACCGGTGGCACCCAGTAGGGCGATCAGACTCGTGGTATTGATCCCAAACACATCCAGGACCACCATTGCCCCGATAATATAAATGGCCCAGATAGCAATATTGCGCAATACCGGTACTAGGGTCGCATCGAGCCGACCAGTTAATCGGCCTATGGCACGCCGTGCCAGTTGGGCCACCCCCAAAGTCACTACAATAACCAAAAGAGCAGCTCCCAGCCGCAAAAATCCGGAAATAAACAAAGGCCAATAATTCTCAAATATGCGATCCAGGCTCATGGCAGCCTCCTTTTTAGGAGTGAATGACCTGAGAATAAAGACCAAACCCGGTTTATTCTCAATCCCATTTGAATTTTTTAAATTAACCCCTCCGCCTCGGCTTGATCCAAGCAACTCTGTCTCGCTGGGCAAGAATGCAGGTGATCGTTAACCATACCAGTCGCCTGCATATGGGCATACATAATGGTAGAGCCAACAAAACTAAAACCGGCTTTTTTCAGTGCCTTGCTCATCGCGTCCGATTCCGCGGTGCTGGCCGGTACCTGCTTGAGAGAGCAGGGACGGTTTACTATGACCTTGCCATCGGTAAACTGCCAGAGAAAGTCTGAGAGTGATTGCCCCTTTTCCCGCAAGGCCAGAGTTGCGCGGGCATTTTTCACCGCGGACTCCACCTTGAGACGATTGCGTATAATCCCCGGGTCCTGCAATAATTTCTCTATTTTACGTGGTGTATAGCGCGCAATTTTTTCTGCATCGAAATTATCGAAAAGACGGCGATAGTTTTCCCGCTTATTTAATACGGTAATCCATGACAACCCCGCCTGCGCCCCCTCCAACAACAGAAATTCAAACAAGGTGGCCTCATCGGTTACCGGGCGGCCCCACTCCTCGTCGTGGTAGCGTTGATATAGCGGGGTGGATAAACACCAGCCACAGCGCTTCTCTTCCATAATAGGCTCCTAGAATTTATGTTCCTTAATCTCAAGTAGTGACAGTGCCCGGTATAAATGCCAGGCAATGCCAATTAAACAGGAGAGGATTGGCGCTATTGCGCCCCGGAAAAGAAATAGTGCTGGATCAATTGCAAAACCAACAACAAAGAAACTAGGATAAAAATAATATTACTGCGATTCACTTTATCTCCAACAAATTTTGCTCTACCAACCAGTCGCGACATTCGCGCAACATGGTATCGAGTGCCACCTTTGATTGATAGCCGAGTTCCCGCTCCGCCTTAGCACTGCTGGCCACGACCCGGCGTGTGACCAGGGTAGCCTTCTCTGGGGTAATTACCGGCTCTTTCCCACTCACCCGCGACCACACCTCGGAAAACCAGGCGATAGACTGAATTATGAAGGCAGGGGTTGTATGCTTAGGCACGGGCTTGTGCAGCAACTCGGCTATTTTCCCAAAAAACTCCAGAAAACTGGCATCGGTGCCAGCGAGTATATAATTCTCACCACAACGCCCCTTTTCAACCGCATCGATATGCGCTCGCGCCACCGCACTTGCATGACAAAAAGAGCCCCAACCCGGCGGCACACCCGGCAGCTGATTCTTGTCGATTAGAAAAAACGTCTGTGCCCAGCTGCTGGTATCGAATTTCCCCACAATCGCACAGGGGTTAAGAAATACTACATCCAATCCCTTGTCGATCTCTTTTCGTACTGCAATTTCCTCTCGCTTTTTGGTATACAGATAGTGATGGCGAGGATCGTCCGCGCGCTTTTCACTTTCTTCTGTAATGGTTTCTTTATGATAGCCGTAGGCGGAAATCGAGCTGGTCACAATCATGCGGCCAACCTTTTTCTCTCTCGCGACCTGTGCAATATTCACCGCCCCTTCAACATTATCCTTCCACTGCTGGGCATTGCCACCGCGCCACATACTGGTGTTGGCCGCCATATGGAAAAGAGCATCGACATCGTTTGGAATGGCCGCTCGCAATGATTCTGGATCGTCCAGTGAGGCCTCAACCAATTCCGCTCCCATGGCGCTAAGCCTGTCGGTATTGGAAGTTTTGCGATGCATGGCAGTTACCCGCCAGCCATCGGCCTTCAGCTGCTCAATTAGGTTGGATCCGAGGAAACCACTTCCCCCGGTCACGAATGCATGTTTCATAGATCCACCGGATGATTATTATTTGTTATTTATACCCAGTGATAACTTCCACCAAGACTTCCGCACCCCGGGAGGGCAAACCGCAGGCAGTACTACAGTTTTGGCAGAGCGGGCTGTGCACCAACATTAATGATGAAACAGCCACTAAATTAAACTCAATCTGAAGTTATTGACCGGGAGCCATATATTGCCCCCGGTATTCCATAAATTGGTTTGATTCGAAAGGCTACTCGATTTTCATACCCAGCTGGTAGGCGAGGAAGCTCCACTGGTTGGCAAAGTCTTCCACCTGCATCCACACCGGCTTGCCCGCACCATGGCCAGCCCGCGTCTCCACCGCGAGCCATACCGGCTTGTCACAAGCCTGATCCCGCTGCAGGGCGGCGGCAAACTTGTAGCTGTGCCAGGGCACTACACGATCATCGCGATCGGCGGTAGTGATTAGGGTGGCCGGATAGCAAGTGCCTTGGCGGGTATTGTGTACCGGGGAGTAAGCGTGCAGCGCCTTAAATTCCTCGCGATTTTCGCTCAGACCGTAGTCACTGGACCACTGGCGTGCGTTGGCGGAAGCGGTGTGGTAGCGCAGCATGTCGAGCACGCCCACTACCGGCAGTGCCGCGGCAAACAGGTCCGGGCGCTGTACCAGTGTCGCGCCCGCAAGCAGTCCACCATTGGAACGCCCACTGATACCCAGCTTTTCCGGAGAGGTAACCTTCTCCTTGATCAGCCACTCAGCGGCGGCGATAAAGTCATCGAAGACATTCTGCTTCTGAGTCTTGGTGCCAGCCTGATGCCAGGCATCGCCGTATTCGCTGCCGCCGCGTAAGTTTGCCAGCGCCAGAGTACCCCCCATATCCAACCAACCCACGAAACGGTTGTAGAAGCGCGGCAGCTGGGCGGAATTAAATCCACCATATCCATACAACAATGTTGGGTTTGAGCCATCGCGCTTCATACCCTTCTTATGCACCAGGAACAAAGGCACACGGGTGCCGTCCTTGCTCTTATAAAAGTGCTGGCTCACGGTCAAGTCAGAGAAGTCCGCCGCGTATTTTGGCTGCTTGAACAGCTTGCTCTCACCGGTTTGCACATCCAGATGATAGATACTCGGCGGGGTGATAAAGTTTGAGAAAGAATAAAAAGTCTCCACCTCATCCGGCTCACCGTAAAAGCCTTTCACCGAGCCCACGCCGGGCAGCTTCAGCTCGTACTGTTTCTTACCATTGGTATCGGTTACCAGGACCCGCGACTTGGCATCTTTCAAATAGTGCAGTACGAAACGGTCGCCAATATAGCTGGCACTCTGCAGGGCGCTGTCTGTCTGCGGCACCAGGTCTCGCCAGTTTTTGCGCAGCGGCTTCGCCAGGTCAATTGCGATTACCCGGCCCAGTGGCGCACCCGCGCTGGTCTCGAAAAAGAAGGTACTGCCCTTATTACCGAGAAACTGATAGAGACCATCCCAGTCATCCAGCAACTTGATGACCTTACCGTTTTCATCGCGAAGATCGCGGTAGTAGAAACCATTGGAGTCGTAACCATCGAAGATACTGAACAGCAGATAATTCCCATCATCGCTCACCTCGGCATCGGGATTGCGGGTGGGGTGATCGGTGATGCTGTATACCAATTGGTCCCTATCCTGAGCATCTCCCAGGCGATGGAAATAGACCGCCACCTGCTTGCTATCGTCAGCACTGCCATCCTTATTGAATGGATAGCGACTGTAGTAGAAACCCGATTCATCAGGTGTCCAACTGGCATCACTGAACTTAATACCAGTGAGTTGCTCCTTCAGGTCCTTGCCGGTCTTTAAATCTCGAATACGATAGTCCGTCCAGTCGGTGCCGCCATCAGAGATACCGTAAGCCAGATAATGCCCCTTGGGGCTGACCTTGAGACGTTTGGCGGCGATGGTGCCGTCTTCACTCAGGCTGCGCGGGTCCAGCATGGGCTTACCTTCCTGGGCAAGCTCCCCGGTGCGGTAGAAGATATTCTGATCCCAGTCACCGTTGTTGTAGTCGTAGTAGTAGCTATCCCCTTTCTTGTAAGGCATGCCATAGCGCTCATAGCGCCACAGCTCCGTAAGGCGGTCGTTGATCTTCTGCCAGCCTGGCAGATCCTTCAGGCGAGGTAGCGCATGCTTATTTTGTGCCTTGACCCACTCCTTCACCTCTTCGCTAGACATATCCTCCATCCAACGATAGGGGTCAGATACCTCGACACCGAAGTATTCATCCACATGCTCAATGGACTGGCTCTTTGGGTAGGTTTCCACCGCCTGCACACCGGCTGTGGCCAAGGCCCCAGCCAGGAGTGCCATTAACTGTTTCTTCATACGGTATTCTCGGTTTCTCTGCGTGAATCAGTCCGCTAATCTAGGCGATTTATTCACAGGGTTCCAGAGAGACAGAGAGGTCTGAGATGAAAGGATTGATCCAACGGGTCAGCCACGCCCGCGTAGAAGTGTCTGGTCAGTCGGTGGGCGCGATTGAGCACGGCATACTCTTACTGTTGGGAGTGGAGTCCAAAGACAACCGTGAAAGCGCGGACAAGTTACTACACAAGGTGCTGAATTATCGGATTTTTCCCGATGAAAACGGCCGTATGAATCACAGTGTGCAACAGGCTAGCGGTGGGCTCCTTGTCGTCAGCCAGTTTACTCTCGTTGCTGAAACGGAACGCGGCCTTCGCCCCAGTTTTAGTCGTGGCGCCAGCCCACAACATGCCGAGGGCCTGTACAATTATTTTCTTGAGCGTGCTAATGCCCAATTTGCTCCAGTAGCCAGCGGAATTTTCGCGGCGGATATGCAAGTCTCTCTTCTCAATGACGGCCCGGTTACCTTTATGCTGGAAACCTGAATCCGGTGTGAAATTCATTTTCCAAGCCTGAAATGCCGGAGTGAAATCTCGCAAACCTGTTAAATAAAGACTGTAGTGTTAAAGAAGCACCTCGCGAAGGATTCCATAATCAGGGAGAAAAACCATATGTGGTTAACGGTAACGGAAGATATTTATCTGGACTTTCTACAGGAAGAAGATTCCCAGGAAATTTTTTATCTAATAGAAGATAATCGCCCTCTTTTGGAAAAATATCTGTATTGGGCTAAATCCGTACAGGATCTGGAATCGACCAAGCAATATATTTGTCAGCGTATCTACAGCAATCACATTGGTTCCGCCTGGTATAAGATCATTTGTGATAACAAACTCTCCGAAATAATCGGCGTCAAAGCAATTGATCAACAAAACAGGAACGCCGAAATTGGCTACTGGCTCTCAGCTCACTGTCAGGGCAGAGGTGTTATGGCGAAAGTTGTGACAAGAATTTGCGAAGAGCTAAAAAATCAAGCTGGTGTGGCCCAGCTAAAAATACAGTGCCTCTCGGAAAATACCGCCAGTATTGCCGTCGCAAGACGAGCCGGTGGAATTCACAGCGGTACCATTCCGGCATATCATACAATCGATGGAAAGTCTCAGGATCTGATGATTTACACCATCGCCCTCTAAAAACAATCACTTTTAAAAAAATATTCATAGTTTACTGGGGCTGAATGGTTATCGGACTCCACCCCATACCGTCAGCCCCCTGACCAGCCCTGAATATCCTCTTGATTTCCCATTTGCCGGTATCTATCTCAACCACTTTACCGTCTCTCTGTGAGCCGACATACAGAAACTTACCATCGGGGGAAAAAAGAAGAGAAGCCGGCTCCCGCGCGGCGGCAGAACCAAGGTCAATACTCTGCAGCTCTTTACGACTCGCCACATCGTAAATCACCACACGATTTCCCTGCTGGTCTGCAACCGCAACCAACTTGCCTTGCGGATGGAATCGTATACGGATTGGAAGATAGTCCACATCGATAGCGTCCTTCTTCTCTAAGTTAGCCGTCTCAAAAATAAGAATATTCTTCGATCGATTGTTACCTATCCACAACTCTTTCCCATCAGGGCTGACCCAAACCGCCTCAGGACCATCACCGGCAGGCAGAGTCTTTTTCAAGGTCATCGTGTCCGTATCAATCACGCTGAAGGTATCCGAGCCACGGCTGGTGACGTATGCGGTTTTATAATCAGGAGATAAAGCCAGGAGGTGGCTACCTATCTGATCTGTTGATACAGAACCGAGTACCTTTCCAGAGGCTATATCAACCTTGATCACATCATGGGATTCTTCGGTAGTCACTATGAGATCATTGCCATCGCCCAGCCACGCTATGCCGTGAGGGCCCATATGAGGACTAATATCGATGAGACTTAAGCGCTTACCCGTAGCCACATCAAAGACGTTTAGCTCCTCCCCCACGTAGCCGTCTTCCAGGTAGGAAACCACCACAACCTTGGATTGATCCGGGGACAAAACAAGCTCATGCGGAGCCCCACCGGTTTCTGTCCGCTTGATCTCCTTCCCACTTTCAAGATTAATAAAGCTGACTGTTCCTTCATATTTATTACCCACAATTAGGGTACTCGCGAATATAAAACTACTCGGCAACAGGCACAGCAAAATCAAGCTATAAGGAATTAACAAGCGCACTAGAGCACCTCACACTTGGCCCCAACCGGAAGTTATTCACAAGGCACAACAATTTAGGCGTCCATGGCCTGTCAGTATAGTTAAAGGCGCAAAGCATCCTTTAGGATGTCCCAAAAAGATTTCTTTGACCGTGCAGTTTCATTAACTCTAGTGCTAGATGTAATAACTACTAACAGAATCCATGGACAGACCTGTGCATAACTCCGGGATATCCACTCTCAGGCCCCTGTTTCCGTGGGGCCCTTTTCAACGGGTAAAAAAACACCAGCCTTTTATCCACGTTCCACAACCTGGCGTTATTAACAGAAAGTCTGGATAGACTTGTGTATAACTGCGGTATATCCACGCCAGGGCCCATGGTTGCTCAGGCTCACCAAAACGTGCAAAAAATCACCGGTGTTTTTATTGGTATTACTGTGTCAGTTTTTTCAGCGCAATGATTTTTTTGTGCTAAACCGTATTTTTTAATTTCGGGTAATTTTTTGGGATAGGTGAGCGGCGGATTAAATAAAGTGTCGTATTTTTTCGTTTTCCTATTTTTTACTTTATAAAAATGATTAGGAAAGCACTTTGTTTACAGGGGTAAAAGCCTCTTGGCTTTTGCCAAGCTTTTTATTTTTCTAGGATTTTCTTCGAGTTGGATTTTTCAGCGAGAGTATTGCGAGTAAAAATTTGACTGGGGTTTGGCTGGAGTTTTTCTTTTTTCTCTTTTTTCCAAACCGCGTTTTTATTCTATTTTTTTATTGTCGGCTTTTATTATTTTATTAACTATTTTTCCGCACATAAAAAAAGGGCCACCCAGTGGGTGGCCCTTTCGGATTAGAAGCCTGACGATGACCTACTCTCACATGGGGAGACCCCACAC
>NZ_JAIVKI010000023.1 GCF_020524905.1 Microbulbifer variabilis
TTCTACACATCCAGGCTGCTGAATCAAGTGATTTTTTGCAGCTTTTTTCGGTGATCCGAGTGGCTCAAAGCCTTTTTCGAATCCCGGCAAGTGCGTTTCCGCCCCTGCTTGAAGTGGCGTGCATTATAGCGACCCCTCCGTGCTTGGCAAGCTCTTTTTCAAATCAATTTTCTTAATAAAATCAATGAGTTAGAGCCGCTTTCCCGCTGCTGCCTGAGCAGCGAGGAGGTGAACTATACGGACTTCAGGGGGGGCTCGGCAAGCACTTTTGTGACAGAACTGTAAAAAAGTTTCTTTAAGCAAAAGTGCTGAAAAAACGACCTGCTCAAAAACTAAACAAATGGTATTTTTTCTTGCCAAGACGCACGATGAAGTAACTGTCGCTCAATGCTTTATCAGCGCTGAAGACAGAGGCTGGATCTGCGTTAGCCTCCATACCGACGGCCTCACCATTCACCAGGACAGCATTGCGACCCAAAGCATCTTTTACCGGCTTCCCGGAAGGGGACATTCCTGCATCAACCAACAAGTTAATCAGGCTTTGTTCGCCAAAATCTTTAGGTAGATCAGAGGAGGGTAAACCATCGAGACGCAACTGCTCGAGATCCCCGGCAGACAAATTCGCAATATCCCCCGAAAAGAGCGCGGCAGAAATACGCTCCGCGGCAGCCAATCCTTCCTCACCATGAACCAGGCGGGTAACTTCACGAGCCAGAATACCCTGTGCTTCAGGTTTTCCTGCGCGCTCGCGATCACCCTGTTCAATTGCATCAATTTCATCGACGCTTAAGAAGGTGAAGTAACGCAGGAATTTGTAGACATCCGCGTCAGCAGTATTCAGCCAGAACTGGTAAAAGGCGTAAGGGCTGGTCCGCTTCGGGTCTAGCCAAATAGTGCCACTTTCTGTTTTACCAAATTTGGTGCCATCGGCTTTGGTCACCAGTGGTAGAGTCAAACCAAAAACTTTGCCCCGGTGCTGGCGCCGAGTCAGGTCGACACCGCCGGTAATATTACCCCACTGGTCAGAGCCACCGATCTGCAAGGTGCAATTATTGCGCTTGTACAGCTCGGAAAAATCCATGGATTGCAACAACATATAAGAGAACTCGGTAAAGGAGATACCCTCTCCTTCCCTCTGGATACGCTGCTTAACGGATTCTTTATTCACCATATTGTTGACAGAGAAATGCTTTCCCACATCACGCAGAAAATCGAGCACATTCAGCTCGCGAGTCCAGTCCAGATTATTGGCAACTAAGGCACTATTTTCGCCGCAATCGAAATCGATAAACTGAGAGACTTGGCTTTTCAGTTTCTCAACCCAACCGGCAACGACATCTGGAGTATTGAGGCTGCGCTCTTGAGCTTTAAAAGATGGGTCCCCAATCAAGCCGGTAGCACCGCCGACCAGCGCTATCGGCTGGTGACCTGCCGCCTGAAACCTCTTCAAGGTCAGCAACGGTACTAGACTGCCTATATGAAGGGAGTCTGCAGTGGGATCAAAACCGCAATAAAGGGTTCGACTCTCAGACAAATGCTGCGTCAGTTCGCCGTCACCAGTCGCCTGATTAATTAATCCGCGACGGTCCAAGTCTTCAAGCAGTGTCATGTCGACCCCAGCCATGCTTTCCCCTCATATGTAGGCTTGAAAATAGCGCCACCGGACGGCGGCAAAATGCGCTGCAACATTACCGAACTTTGCAGCAAATACAAGCGGGCCTTACTGCGCCTATAAAATGGTGAATTAGATACTGAGGAACTTACTCATGGAGAAAGGGGTCAATTACCCAGTGAACCCAGGCGGCTTTTTTGCTATAAAGTCACTTCAATGCCTGTTTTTTAAACACTCTTTATTTCAAGCGCAGATTACAACGACAGCCGGCGCCGCCCGTTAATACCATGCAGAATCATCGCAAACCGACATCCCGTGTCCGTATAGGCGCTTTGCCCAAACATTTTCCCCGCGTGCACGCCCTAACGGCCAGCGCCGCTGCCTGTGTATTGGTTTTGGCAATTTTTATTCCAACGCCAGAAGTCGAAGCCAAGCGCATGCCTCTTCCGGTCAACCTGTCTCCAACTACAGAGGAGACTGAGACTGGTGTTGAACAAGTTCAGGCCGAGGAGATCTCTCCCAACCAAGGTATTGCATTAGCTTCAGCAGCAACAGAGGCATTTAAGTCACTTAACCTGACCGTACGCAATGGCGACACCCTGTCCGACCTGTTTAAGCGGGCCAAGGTCAGTGCCGGTGAAATGTACCAGCTGCTTGGCAGTGGCAAAGAAGCAAAAAAACTGGCGAGACTTAATCCCGGTGAAGAGCTAACTTTTACGGTCACTACCGATGGCAAGCTGCAGAGTTTAGCGCTGCAAAAGGACAGACTCAGCCAAGTCAGATTTACTCGTGATACTGAGAGTAAGTTTCAGCACGATCTTGTTCAGCGAGAACCCGACAGCCATCCCGCTTATCGTCAGGGACAAATCGATAGCTCCCTTTTTGTTGCCGGCAGCGATGCCGGACTGAGCGATAGCCTAATTATGGAAATGGCTGATGTCTTCAGCTCCGATATCGACTTTGCCCTGGATATTCGCAAGGGCGATAGCTTCAGCGTGATGTTCGAGGAAAAATTCCTCGACGGAGAAAAAATAGGTAACGGTCCCATTCTCGCAGTCAGTTTTACTAACCAAGGCCACACTTACAGTGCTGTTCGCTACGTTGACAGCAGCGGCGATGCCAATTACTTCACGCCTGAAGGTAAGAGCATGCGCAAGGCGTTTATTCGTACGCCTCTAGATATAGTGCGTATCAGCTCCCACTTTAATCCACGCCGTTTACACCCGGTTTTCAAATCACGCCGCCCCCACAATGGCACCGATTATGCGGCCCCCCGTGGTACCCCGGTTTACTCAACCGGCGACGGTCGGGTGATTGCCTCAGGTTACAGCAAACCCAACGGCAACTATGTGTTTGTTCAGCATGGGGAGCGTTACGTTACCCGCTACCTACATTTAACCAAGCGCAATGTAAAGAAAGGCCAGCGAGTGAAGCAGCGCCAAGTTATCGGCACTGTCGGCTCCACTGGCTATGCCACTGGCCCTCACTTGCACTATGAATTCCTGGTGGATGGTAGGCATCGTAATCCGGCCACAATTGTGCGCAAACTGCCCAAAGCCAAGTCTGTGCCCTCAGCCGAGATGACGCGCTTTAAGAATCAAACACAGCCTCTGTTGGCTAAGCTGGAAAATTACCAGGGCCCAGCTCTGGCAAAACTCGACGACGACAATTAATAAGCACTTTATTTTATGCCCGATCTTTTTATCGGCCTGATGTCCGGTACCAGCGTCGATGCCATCGACGCGGTACTGGTCGACTTTGGCGGCGAAGATAAAATCAAGCCGCGTATCCTGGCAGCTCTCAGCCACCCCATCCACCCATCACTGCGCAGCGCGATCCTCGCCCTATGCTCTCCCGGCCCATCGGAACTGGATCGCGCCGGGCAACTGGACCGACAACTCGGCCAAGTATTTGCCGAGGCAACAAATACCTTGCTGGCACGTGCGGGTGTAGAGCCGGATGAGGTCACCGCAGTTGGCAGCCACGGACAAACTGTCAGGCACCGACCACCGGGCACCGTAAGCTCCCCTTTCACCCTACAGCTGGGTGACCCTAATACGATTGCCGCACTGACCGGCATTAGTACCGTTGCCGATTTTCGTCGCCGCGATATGGCATTGGGCGGGCAAGGGGCGCCGCTAATGCCCGCCTTCCACCGCGCCGCCTTCAAAACCGAGGGCAATCGTGCCGTTGTTAATATTGGTGGCATGGCCAATATTACCGAGCTGAAAGCCGATGGCAGCATTTGTGGCTACGACACTGGCCCCGGCAATGCCCTGCTGGATTACTGGGTAAGCCTTCATAAAAAGCAACCTTTCGACCGAGAAGGTAGCTGGGCAGCCAGTGGCCGGGCTAACCCTGAGCTGCTGAATCGCTTGATGTCAGATCCCTACTTTACCGCCGAGCCACCGAAGAGCACTGGCCGTGAGACCTTTAATGCCAACTGGCTTGAACAAGCCCTGGCTGGGCTAGAACTAGCCCCAGCAGATGTACAGGCAACCCTATCGGAGGTCACTGCGGCGAGTGTTGCCGAAGCCGTGCATTCATTCGCAGATGGTGGGGAATTACTGGTATGCGGTGGTGGCGCTAGGAATAAGGATTTACTATCCAGACTACAGAGGCGATTACCCACCTGGTCTATTGCCGATACGGGAACTTATGGCATTGATCCCGACTGGCTTGAAGCAGTGGGGTTTGCCTGGCTGGCTCGGCAAACACTGCTCGGTCTGCCCGGAAATTGCCCCGGTGTAACCGGGGCAAAAAAAGAAGCCGTTCTCGGGGCTATCTACCCCCCTTAAGCGGCTAGCTGGTGGGCGACTCAAATAGAGAAGGAAGAGCCGCAGCCACAGGTAGAAGAAGCGTTGGGGTTTTGCACCACGAAGCGAGAACCGGCAAGTCCCTCCTCATAGTCCACATTGGCACCCACCAAATAGGGATAGCTCATGGCATCAACCAGTACCTGAATGCCATCCTTCTCGATAATGGCATCGTCCTCGGCAACCAGCTCATCGAAGGTAAACCCATACTGGAATCCAGAGCAGCCGCCACCGGTGACAAAGACCCTAAGCTTTAAATCCGGGTTGCCCTCCTCTTCCAACAGGCTCTTGACCTTAGCTACCGCTTTATCGGTAACCACCAGTGGTGCAGGAGAAAAGGATACAGCTTCTGACATAAGTCTCTCTCAACTCATCGGGACGTTCGCAACTCGTATAAATGCTATACAGAGCGCAGCCTCGGGGGCGTCATCTTGCTTAAACCCAGCAAATCAGTCAAGTATTTGGCGCAACAGACCCCGCTATTGAAGGAAGCCGGGGACTGTTATGAGAGACTAGCTTAAGTGGCTTCAATCACTGTTTCGTCTTCGGAATAGCCAATCATCGGGGTCTCACCGGCGGAACTGAGGTCCGCATTGGATACCAGTGAGCCATTAACCTGGGCACCTTTCATCATTTCAATCAGCTTGTAGTGCACATTACCCTCTACCATAGCCTTGGAAGCCAGTTCCAGGTGGCGGGCCGCGAATACATCCCCGCTTACATTACCGTTAATGACCACCTGAGGCACACGGATTTCACCTTCGATCACGCCACCGTCAACAATCTGCAACCGCGCATCGCTGTCACTGTGAGCCGAAACATTACCCTTTACCTTGCCCTCAATGACCAAGTTTCCACGAAAGTGTATATCGCCTGTGACTTCCGTCTGGCGCGCGATCAGAGTCGTATGGTTACTACTGGTACTGGCCATAGTTACGTGTTTCTCTTTTTTTCTTAACATAATCCCTAAAACCTCATGCCTTTGGCATCAATGCTAGCTTTTCTGTACCAACCAGCCGTAGCGCTGTTCAATATTGAACCCACTGCGCCCACTGGATTTGAGCGAGAGTTCTACGCCTTCTGGAATAAACCCCTCCGGCAGGCGCAGCTCCCCCTCTATGTTTTGAAAATATTTAAAACGCAGCGGAATAGACTCTGTATCCACTTGCTCTGATAAATCCATTAAGGCGTAGCGCTTTGGCTCGCCGTCCTGCCTACCCACGACTGTAAAAGTGGCCGCACCCTTGATGACATTGCGGCGCACCGCTGACTGTTGCACTTGCAGCTTGTACTGGTAGCTACGCGCATCAGCTGTCTGGGAGAGTATAAAGCGACCGATTGAAACCCCTTCCCCCTCTTCTGCCGGCGCCATAACCCCTCGATAAAAAGAGATTTCCTGTTTCAACTCGGCAATCTGGCTTTCTTTTTGTACCAGCTCACTACGCACGGCTTCGCTGGCCTGCTCACCGATGAGCAGAGATTGCTCGGCGGTAGCGGCGCGCATGCGCAGGGCTTCATTTTCACTATTGAGGCTCTCGAGTCGCTCCAGCACCTGGGTATATTCCAGGGTCTTCTCATCGAGGTTTTTACGCAAATGATATTGGCCGGCGAAATAGGAACCGGCAGAGGTGACCAATACCAACAGGGCGACGCCACCCGCGGCAATCACGCCGGAGAAGGGGCGGTGGGGCACCACTTTCATACGGTATTGCTTACTGCCTTTCACTTTGAGCTCCATATAATTCGCTGGGGCTGAACCGAAGTTACCGGTTATCGTAATTATTTGATTTTAAGGCAGCAGCGCGGGGCTCTCCAAGCCCAACGTCTCAGTTAGGCCAAACATAATGTTCATATTCTGGACCGCCTGGGCCGAAGCCCCCTTAGCCAGGTTGTCGATCACCGACATGACTACCAGGGTATCTCGATCCTGGGGCTGCATCACGGAAACCCTGCACATATTTGTGCCACGCACGCTGCGGGTTTGCGGGTGGCTTCCCGGCGGAAGTACATCTACAAAGGGTTCATCTTTGTAGCGCTGCTCAAACAACCTCTGTAATTCAATGGCTGAAAGGCCCACTTTGGAGTGGGTTTTGGCAAACAGAGTGGCATGGATGCCCCTGATCATTGGCAGCAGGTGCGGCACAAATGTTACCTGCGCCGGGCTGGCATCGAGTGGCTGAACCTTGCGCAAGCCCTGCTCAATCTCCGGTAAATGGCGGTGACCTGCAGCAGAATAGGCACGGAAGTTATCACTGTTTTCCGCCAGAATCAGGTCGGTCTTGGCCTGGCGTCCGGCACCACTGGCGCCGCTGGCCGCACTGGCAATCAGTTCCGACGGTTCTACCACACCCGCCTCCAACAGAGGAATCCAGCCCAATTGGATAGCAGTGGGGTAACAACCGGGACAGGCCACCAGCTGCGCACCCGCAATATCGGCGCGATTGACTTCGGGCAAACCGTAAACTGCTTTTTGCGCTAGTGCAGGAGCTGCATGTTCCTGGCCGTACCAAGTCTCCCAAGTGGGGATATCCTTGAGACGAAAATCAGCAGAAAGATCGACCACCCGCACACCGCGCTCAATAAGTGCCGGCACTTGGGCCTGTGCGACTCCGTGTGGTGTGGCAAAAAAGACCAGGTCACAGCTGGCTAACTGCTCGATTTCCGGTTCACAAAAAGCCAGGTCGTAATGCCCACGGAGACTGGGAAATAACTCCGCTACAGGTGTGCCCTTTAGGGAACGCGAGGTGATTGCGACCACTTTTACCTTTGGATGTGTCGCCAAAATCCGCAGCAGTTCCACTCCCGTGTAGCCGGTGGCTCCGACAATTGCTACCTTAATCACCTTGCTAGACTCTCCCGATAAATCCGCCAACTGAGACGATAATCATAAAACCAGCCAAGCACTCTAACACAAGCCCCAGACCTTGAAGGATGTGCGGTGTCACAGCGCCCCAGGATTTCACTTAAAAGCACACTGAGCCGTTACTTGCCCAAGACGAACGCTCTGGAGCAAATCCGTCTGCAACTCTCGGCCCGGGAGGCCCTGGCGCCGCTGGTTGGCATGGCCTTAATTACCGGGGTACTCGCCGGCGGTGTCACTGTGCTGTTCCGTTTTACCATGGAATGGCCGACCACCTTTTTTCTATCCATACCCCAAAATTATGAGTCTTTACCCCCTCTCTGGCGATTTGCCCTACCGGTAATCGGCTCTCTATTAATAGGCATTATCTACCTGGTACTCAGTCCCAAACGCTACGACGTTGGTGTGGTTCACGTACTCGACCGTCTCTTTAACCACCAGGGCTATATGCCGGTACAAAATGCGCTACTACAATTTTTCGCCGGTGCCATCGCCCTGATTAGTGGGCACTCAGTGGGTCGTGAAGGCCCGGCCGTACATCTTGGCGCGGCCAGCGGCAGCTGGCTGGCACGCGCATTGCGCCTGCCCAATAACTCGGCGCGCAGCCTGCTCGGTTGTGGCGTGGCGGCTGCTATCGCTGCCTCATTCAACACTCCGTTGGCCGGGGTGGTATTCGCCATGGAGGTGGTGATGCTGGAGTATTCCGTGGCCGGCTTTTTACCCGTTATGCTGGCGGCGGTAACCGGTAGTGCGATTACCCAGCTGACTTTTGGCCGCGAACCGGACTTTAATGTACCGGCAATCCACCTCAACTCCCTGGCAGAACTGCCTATTTTATTTTTATGTGCGCTGGCTATCGGCGTCCTGGCAGCGCTTTTCATACTGGCCCACCGCAAACTCACCAAGCAAACCCATCGCTCCCCGCTGTTGCGTTTTCTGATAGTGGGACTGGTAACCGGCACTATCGGTATCTGGGTACCGGAAATTCTCGGTGGGGGCTACGACACACTGCAAATGGCTATGCTCGGGGAACTGGGCGTAAACACTCTAGTGGTTATTGTTGCGGCCAAGTTGGTTGCTACAGCATTGGGCTCCGGGTTGGGCATTCCCGGAGGGGTTATTGGACCCAGCCTTATCCTAGGCGCTTGCCTCGGCGGTATTGCCGGTGGCCTCGCCAATATGTGGTTGGGAGAACATACGGCAAGCCCGGGCTTTTACGCCATGGTGGGCATGGCCGCAATGATGGCTGCCATGCTCAATGCTCCTCTTGCCGCCCTGCTCGCTATTCTCGAATTGACCTACAACCCCAATGTGCTGTTTCCCGGCATGATGATGATTGTGGTGGCCACATTGATCAGTCGACAACTTTTTGCCACCCAGGGAATTTACCTTGAGACACTGCGTGCACTGAATAAAGCTGGTACGCCTACCTGGCGCCAACAAATGCTCAGTGGTGTGGGTGTGGCCAGCCAAATGGATCGAAGTTTTATTGTCGCTCAGCAGGAAATCACCCTGGAACAGGCACAGGGTTATATCTCACAACACCCCCAGTGGATACTGATCGACCTGCCCAATGAAAAGCCGCCCGAACTCCTGCGCGCCGCCGACCTGGCCACATTTCTACAGGGCAGCAAAGAAGGAGAGAGTGAAGAACCCCTTATTGAGCAGGAACAAAAAGACGAGGGAACAACAGCGAAGATCAATTTGCTAAAAATTCCCGGTGAGCGTAAACAGATGGCGGAAATAAATTGGCGTGCAACCATGTTGGAAGCTCAGCAGGAACTTAAAAATACCGGGGCCGATGCCTTGTATATCAGTCGCCATCAGAGTGGCTCCCTGGACAATCGCATTGCGGGCATTATTCTGCCGTTACAGATCGATAATTTTTACCGGAAATAATCAATTTTCGTTTTATTTTTTGAGGGGATTTTCCATGTTGTGGATCAAGGCTTTTCACATTATTGCCATGGTGTGTTGGTTTGCCGCGCTCTTTTATTTACCACGCCTTTTCGTCTACCACGTGGATGCCACCGATGCCCTCAGCCGCGACCGCTTCTGCATTATGGAACGACGTCTATATAGGGGGATCGCTATTCCGGCCATGCTCGCCACTGTCGGCCTGGGTATATGGCTGTACAGCTTGAACCCCAGCTATTACAACTCGGCCGGCTGGATGCATGCGAAACTCACCTTCGTTGTGCTCCTGCTGGCCTATCATCATATGTGTGGCGCCTACGTTCGTAAGTTTGCCCAGGGCATCAATACCCGCAGCGGACGTTATTTCCGTATTTTTAATGAGGCTCCGACAGTAGCCCTGTTCGCCATTGTTATTCTGGTAGTGGTGAAGCCTTTTTAATTTGGCGCGAAATCATTCTTTGTATAGGGCGCACAGGAACTAAAATTAGGCGCACAACAATTGGCAGTCATGTAGATCTTCTATGGATACACCGCAGCCCATTATTTTGACCGTCACCCACCACGATCCCAGTGGCAGCGCCGGCATCGGCGCAGATACGGAAACGGCCGTCAGCTTGGGCTGCCACGCAGCCTCCGTCGTCTCCGCCATCAGCGTCTGTAATACCGGGGAACTGCTCGGGGTGGCGCCAGTGGATGACAGCCTTTTGATTGAGCAGGCTCGAACGGTTTTGGAGGACATGCCCATAGCGGCCATCAAGGTTGGCTATCTCGGCTCGGTGGAAAATGTACGAGCCCTGCACAGTGTGCTGCGCGACTACCCTGACGTTCCAGTAATTATCGACCCGGACGCTACCCTGGCCGATAAAGAGAGTGTTCTAGCTCCACCTCTCTGGGAAGCGATGACCTCCCTGTTGCTGCCCTACGCTACCATGGTCTGCCCCAACCGACGTGAAGCTCGGGCGATGGCGGTAGAGGCCGATACCCATGACGCCATGGCCCAGGAGCTGCTGGAAAGCGGTTGCCGCTACCTGCTACTTACTGGCGTGCCCCATGATCAACAGCTGCAGAATCGTCTCTACGATGAGCGCGGCCTGATCCGTGAATTCCATTGGGAACGGTTGCCACCCGCGGCCTATGGGGTCTGCGGAACCCTCGCCACCGCTATCGCTTGTCATATCGCCCACGGTCTGACCATCTCCGAGGCGGTAAGTCGCAGCCAGCAGTATGCCTGGAGCGCCATCCGCGACAGCCGCCGTTTGGGGATGGGACGGCCAATCCCCAACCGCCTGTTCTGGTGTGAGCGCTAGGGCAACTCCTGTCTCTCAGCAATTCGCGAGTCGCACCGACAGTAAAGTCGGTGCGACTTATTAGCCAACTTCCCTTACTGCGCTCTGACTTCCCCGCATTGTTCTCCTGGCCCCACACCGTGATAATGGCCGCTGACTTTTAGCCTTTTTCGCAATTTCTGAATGAATTCTATGAGTAAATCCGAGCAGCTCTTTGCCGAAGCCCAGCAATTTATCCCCGGCGGCGTTAACTCACCGGTGCGCGCTTTCCGTGCCGTGGGCGGTACGCCCCTGTTTATCCGCCGCGCCGAGGGCGCCTATCTCTTCGATGCGGACGAAAAACGTTATATCGACTATGTGCAATCCTGGGGCCCGATGGTACTCGGTCACGCACACCCGGAAGTGATCGAAGCGGTCGTGGAGCAGGCTCAGTCCGGCCTCAGCTTCGGCGCCCCCACGGAATTGGAAACCGAACTGGCTGAGGAACTCTGCCGCCTGTGGCCCAACATGGACTTGGTGCGCTTCGTCAACTCCGGCACTGAAGCCACTATGAGCGCCATTCGCCTAGCTCGCGGCTTTACTGGACGCGATAAGATTGTGAAATTTGAAGGCTGCTACCACGGCCATTCGGACTCTTTGCTAGTCAAAGCCGGCTCCGGTGCCTTAACCATGGGGGTACCCTCCTCCCCCGGCGTTCCCGCCGCCCTGGCGGACCACACCATCACCCTGAGCTACAACGATGCTGAAGGCGTACGTGCTTGCTTCGACGAAATTGGCGACCAGATCGCCTGTATCATCGTAGAGCCCGTCGCCGGCAATATGAACTGTATCCCGCCAGTACCCGGCTTCCTTGAAACGCTGCGCGAAGTCTGCGACCAGCACGACGCCCTATTGATTCTCGACGAAGTCATGACGGGCTTTCGCGTCAGTCTCACTGGCGCTCAGGGACACTATGGCATCGAGGCGGACCTGACCACTCTCGGTAAAGTTATTGGCGGCGGTATGCCGGTGGGTGCCTTCGGTGGCAAGCGCGAAATCATGGAGCAGATCGCTCCCCTGGGACCGGTTTATCAGGCCGGCACTTTGTCCGGCAACCCGGTGGCCATGGTTGCGGGCCTGGAAACCCTGCGTTTGGTGGAAGAACCCGGTTTCTATGAGCCCCTAGTGGCCAGGACAGATCGCCTGGTGGAGGGTATCCTCGCTGCCGGCAAAAAAGCGGGAATCCCCATTACCGCCAACAAAGCTGGCACCATGTTTGGTTTCTTCTTTACCGAGGAAGCTCAAGTCACCAATTACCAGCAGGTAATGGCTTGTAATAACGAGCGCTTCAACCGCTTTTTCCACGGTATGCTCGAAGAGGGTATCTACCTGGCACCTGCTTCTTATGAAGCCGGGTTTATGTCCGCCGCCCATAGCGACGAGGATATCGAAAAGACTATCGCTGCCGCGGAGCGCGTCTTCGCTCATCTCGACTGATTCCCTCTTCCAGGTACCCACTACAAGGTGGGTACCTGCTCTTCTCCCCAGCATCACAGCCGTCACACACTACTTTAGTGAACGCTTTGTCGCAGAAGCGTTGTTCTTTTCCTATTGTAAAGTAAAAATGTATACAAAATTGTAAAGGTATACATTTTTGAGAAGCTTATTATCTGATACCAGCCTGTCTACGATCAGCGCCGGCTTTATCGCCGTGCTGGTCGCCGTGGCCAGCTCGGCAGCGATTGTGTTTGAGGCAGCCCGTGCAGCCGGCGCCGACGAGGCCATGATTGCCTCCTGGATCGGAGCTTTGGGGCTGGGGATGGGGCTCTCCGGTATCGTTTTCTCCTGGTATTACCGAGCACCGATTATTACCGCCTGGTCGACCCCCGGCGCCGCATTACTGGCAACCAGTCTCAGCGGCATTCCGATTGCCGAGGCCATCGGCGCATTTTTTTTCAGCGCCATGCTGACCCTTGTGGTGGGGCTTTCCGGAGCCTTCGAACGGGTAGCCCGGCTGGTACCTGGCCCAATTGCCGGCGCCATGCTGGCAGGCATACTGCTACAGTTTGGTCTCGGCACTTTCACCTCGCTGCAATCCCAGCCCGTTTTGGTGGGCACTATGTTATTGGCCTATCTTATCGGGCGGCGCTGGATACCCCGCTACGCCATTATCCTGGTACTCATCAGCGGACTGGCGGTTTGCTGGAAGCTACAGCTTTTCGCACCTGATCAGATTCACTGGCAGGCACCAAAACCCATTTGGGTTACACCGGAATTCAGACTCTCAACCCTGATCAGTGTCGGCATCCCGTTATTTATCGTCACAATGACCTCTCAGTACCTTCCAGGAGCAGCAACCCTCGCCGCCAGCGGCTATCAGCGGGTGCCAGTTTCTCCACTCATCAGCGGCACCGGATTAACCAACCTCCTAATCACCCCCTTTGGCGGTTTTACCCTGACCTTGGCGTCGATTACCGGGGCTATTTGTACTGGGCCCGAAGCGCACCCCAACCCTGACAAGCGCTATACCGCCGGGATCGCCGCAGGATTTTTCTATCTACTAGTAGGTTTGTCTGGCGCCACGGTAGTGGCATTATTCAGCAACTTTCCCAAGGCATTGATCGCGGGACTGGCCGGCCTGGCGTTACTTGGGACTCTCGGCAACTGCCTGGCGGGTGCTACCGCAGATACAGAGAACCGCGAGGCGGCGGTAATCACCTTCCTTATCAGCGCTTCAGGCATCAGTTTTTTGGGGATAGGTGCCGCTTTTTGGGGGCTGGTCGGCGGACTGAGCTGTTATTGGTTTTTCAAACGGGATAATAAATAAAAGCCCAATGAACCTTTACGAAAAAATCAAAGCGGATTTGCAGCGTGGGCGTTTCCCCGCCGGTCAAGCATTGAAGCAGGCGGAAGTGGCCGAACACTATGAAGTCAGCCGTATCCCCGTGAGGGATGCCTTACAGCGCCTGAAAAATGAAGGATGGCTGGCGCCCCATGGCAAGCGTGGTGTCGCCGTGCCTCAGTTCGATCCGTTGGAGGTGGAGGACCTCTACTTAATGCGTATGCGCCTGGAGCCACTGTTACAAAGCCTGGCGCAAAAAAAACTCACCAGTGAAACAATCGGCCGAGCACGGGATATTCTCGATTCTATGGAAGGGAACCCCAGCCTCTCAGCAGAGCAGATCGGCAGTCTTAACTGGCAGTTTCACGCCTGTATCTACCTCGCCGCAGAGCGTCCCACCCTCTTCGCCACAGTGGAGCAACTGCACAGGCAGTGTGAGCGCTATATCGGCTACCAATCCCGCAGGCTGCACTACCAGAGCACTAGCCAGAAAGAGCACTATAGGATTCTTGAAGCCCTGCAACAGAAACGGGAAAAAGAAGCGGCGGCCTTACTAGCCAGGCACATTGAGACCGCGGGTAAGAAACTAGTGGCTTTTCTTCGTACCGCTCAAGGCGGACACTAAACCAACTCCAGGGGAAATCATCGGCAGCGGCAATTTGATATGATGACCGCCAATTGCGGTCGCGGGACAGCTGCGGCCCTATCGAAAGCCGGAGTAATTCCCTATGAGTCAAAAATTCGGCCGCGGAGCCTATCCCAACACTCGCCTACGCCGCCTGCGCGCGCAGGATTTTTCCCGACGACTTGTTCGGGAAAACCAGCTCAGCTGCGACGACCTGATCCTCCCCCTATTTGTCATTGAGGGCCGCAACGAAACCCAGGGCATAGCCTCAATGCCTGGTGTTGAGCGCCTTAGCGTGGACCTGCTAGCCAAAAAAGCGAAGTCCCTGCAACAGCTGGGTATCCCAGCGGTTGCACTGTTCCCCGTCGTGGATCCTTCGGTGAAATCCGACTGTGCCAGCGCCGCCCACGATGCCAATGGCCTGGCCCAGCGAGCAGTGCGGGAACTGAAAGATGCAGTACCGGAGCTCGGGGTTATCACTGATGTGGCCCTGGACCCTTTCACCAGCCACGGCCAGGACGGTTTGATGGACCACAGCGGTTATATCGTCAACGATGAGACTGTAGAGGTGTTGGTACAACAGGCCCTTTCGCACGCCGCAGCGGGCGCCGATATGGTGGCGCCTTCCGACATGATGGATGGTCGTATCGGTGCTATTCGCGCAGCACTTGAAGGAGCCGGGCACAGCAATACCCTGATCATGTCCTATGCAGCCAAGTATGCTTCCGCCTACTACGGCCCCTTCCGCGATGCCGTGGGCTCCGCGGGTAATCTCAAGGGTGGCAGTAAGGCCAGCTACCAGATGGACCCCGCCAATTCCGATGAAGCCCTACATGAGTGCGCCTTAGACTTACAAGAAGGGGCGGATATGGTGATGGTGAAGCCCGGGATGCCCTACTTAGATATTGTGCGCCGGGTGAAAGAAGAATTGCGGGTGCCCACCTTTGCCTACCAGGTGAGCGGCGAGTACGCCATGCACTGCGCCGCGTTCGAAAATGGCTGGCTGCAGCGCGAAGCGGTGATTCTGGAGTCCCTACTGGCCTTCAAGCGCGCCGGCGCCGACGGAATTCTTACCTACTTTGCAGAGGAAGCTGCACAGCTGCTGCAGGACTGAGTCTTTTTAAATTGCGCGCGGCTAATGCCGCGCCACTAATTCAAGGCCATTGATCTTCCAGCGCCGGTCCCACCGGCTGGGCCTCTTCAACGGGAACACTTCGATATTCCACCTCGGCAGACTGGCGGCGAGGCAGTTCGAGGGGCTCTAAGGAGGAATCCTCTCCAAACTCTTCCGCATCGTCACCGCGCAGCTGTTCCCGCAATTGATTACGACGCTCACTCTCATATTGCTGCCGGTCTATATCGTTACCCCAACCAGGAGTCATCTGCTCCCGCGGTGCCGCCTCGGAGTGCTCATTGCCAAACAGATTGCGGAACCAACGCCAGCGATCGTGCCCCCGACACTCTGGTGCCGGTTGCAAATGGGTTTCATAGGAGAAAGGTATCTCGTAACCACCGCGGCAATAATCCGGGTCCATAAACTGTCCACGCGCGTTTACCTCTTTGAACTCGACCCCCCGCGGTGCCTCGACAGGACCGTGCTGATGGGGCAACTTGCGCATGATCTCAGTCCAGATCGGCAAAGCTCCGGTAGAACCGGTTAAACGGGTGCGCTCGTTGTCATCGCGCCCGATCCACACTACTGCGGTAACCTCCGGGGAAAACCCGGCAAACCAGCTGTCGCGGTTATTGTTAGTAGTACCGGTCTTACCAGCAAAAGGCACACTGCTGGGCAGGCGCTTAGCGGACCGGCGTCCGGTACCTTCGCGCATCGCCTGCTCCAGACCCCAGCGCAACAGGTAAGCGGGCACAGGGTCAATGCCACGATTAGTGCGCGGGCGGAAGTGCTGAACCCGTCCACCTTGTGCATCCGATACCGCTAGCAAGGTGCGTGGCTGTACTGTCTCACCACTATTGGCGATGGTTTGGTACATGCCCGCCACCTCAAGTGGTGTCATTTCCACCGCTCCCAACAACATTGCCGGCACGTGCGGCAGGCTGGTATCCACACCCAGGCGTCGAATGGTCTGGCGCACATTCTGCAGTCCCAGATCGAGCCCCAGATGAGCGGTAGCCAGGTTATAAGACTTGGCCAGCGCCACATAGAGAGGCACTTGGCCGTGAGCGAGCTTATCGAAATTCTGCGGCATCCACACATCGCCATCGGCCTCCTCAATACGCACTGGCGCATCGTCGATCAAGGTGGCCAGATTGTATTCTTGGGGGTGCTCCAGAGCGGTTAGGAAGACCGCCGGCTTGATCAGAGACCCCACTTGGCGGCGCGCCTCCAGAGCCCGGTTGAAACCGGGATAATCCGGGTCGCGGTCTCCGATCATGGCGAGTACATTGCCCGTGCGGTTATCCAGCAGCACAGTCGCGGCCTGGAGAGTATTCGCCTTGATCTTGCGGTCTTTCTCCAGCTTCTGTACGCCCTCGCTGACGGACTCCTCTGCGAGTTTCTGAACAGAGGGCGCCAGGGTTGTGTAGACCCGCAGTCCAGTGGTGCGAAGCTCTTCATAGGAATAATAGGGGCGCAACTCGGAGAGCAGGCGCTCGGTGAATGCCGGATAGGGATTCTGTGCTGTCACACTACCTTTCACCACACCCAATGGTTTGGCGGAGTAGCGTTCGAATTCAGCTTGGGTAATGAGGCCCTGTTCGAGCATCAACTCCAGTACTGTGTTGCGACGCTTTAACGCGCGTTGCGGATGGCGCCAGGGGTTGTAGTAAGCGGCGCCCTTGGCCAACCCCACTAGCAGGGCGACCTGATGAGGCTCCAAAGTATCCAGCGGCTGCTGGAAATAGAATTCCGAGGCCAGGCCAAAGCCATAGATACCCCGGGCTCCCTGTTGGCCCAGCCAAACCTCGTTAATGTACTCCTGCAGGATGTAGGCCTTGTCGTAATGAATCTCCATCAAAACCGCCATCAAGGCTTCATTGATCTTGCGCTGCAGGCTTGGCTTGTGGTCGAAAAAGATATTCTTTACTAACTGCTGGGTGATGGTTGATCCCCCCTGCACCAGGCGCCCCGCCTTGATATTGGCCACCATCGCTCGGGCGATACCCCGCGGGGAGATACCGAAGTGATTGAGGAAGTCCTGGTCTTCCACTGCGATCAGGGTGTTTGCTACCAGAGGAGGGATATCTGTAAAGCTAACTGGGTTGCGATCGTCTCCACCGCCCAGCAATGAACCGATATTGGCTGCGTCCAGGCGGAATTCGGAGATGCGCTGCCCATCTTCATCGCGCAGATTGTCAATTTCATCATTGCGCAGGCGGAAGGTGACGAGAGCCGCCGGCTCGCGGCCATCGGCATGAATAAAGTCCCGACGCCAGACTCGGTAATTCATACCCTCCTGCGTCCAGGAACCGGGCTCAGTCAGAGTCTTTTGTTTGCGGTAATTGAGAGCGGCTAACTCGCTCTCCAGCTCATCCGGGTGCATCGCCATGCCTTCACGCAGTACCAGGGCACGCGCAAAAACCCGCGCCGGCAGTTGATACTGGCGGCTGTCGAGACGCTGACGCAGCTGTACATCGAGGTAAGCCATATAGCCGGCTAGGGCCAATGCCCCCACCAGGGCCAGCAAAAATAGAAATTTTAACCAGCGGTAGCGCCTTTTCGGTTTTGACGCTTTGCTGCGCCGGCGTTTCATCGATGCCATATAAGAGTTATCCAGCTGCCATCTCGGTACATCTCTCGGTAGCGGAGAGTGCCTTCAGCCTCACCGCTATCTCAGGCAGAAGACCAGCAGGTGGCAGCTCCGCTGGTATCTTGCCGCAGGCACCTAAACCGGCGCCGTGGGGAACATCCGTGAACCGCCAGAATCCCGGGCTATGCGTCCAGGAGGTCATATTACAGGCACATTAAATACCTGTTCGTGGATTGACCGCAGTTGCCTTCCATAAGTTCATATTGAGGCATATGACGCCTTTATAAACGCTGGCCGCTTTAAGTCAAACCTACCACCTTGCACTTGCTGTAATCACGGCCATAATGCGGCGGAAATCTATACAAATCGCCCGAAAAGGATGGACATGCAGCAATATGATCTCTACGGCATCGGCGCCGCCCTGCTGGACACGGAAATCGAGGTATCCGATAAGGACCTCAAAGCACTCGGTGTTGAAAAGGGCATTATGACCCTGGTGGACGATGCCCGGCAGAAACAGCTGGTAGACGACCTTCGGGACCACATGGTCACCGCCAAACGTGCCTGTGGTGGCTCCGGTGCCAATACCATTATCGCTGCCAGCTATTTTGGCCTGCGCACCTTCTACTCCTGTAAGGTCGCCGCCGACGATAACGGGGTTTTCTACCGCAATAACCTCAGCGCCGCTGGCGTCGACTACCCAACCACGCTGCAGCAGGCCGATGGCGGTACCACTGGCAAGTGTCTGGTACTGATTACCCCTGATGCCGAGCGCAGCATGAATACCTACCTGGGGATCAGTGAGCAGCTCTCGGTAGCAGAACTGGATGACGAAGCACTAAAGTCCTCCCAGTGGGCCTATATCGAAGGTTACTTGGTCTCTTCCGAAACTGGGCGTCGAGCCGCAATCGCCCTGCGTGAACAGGCCCAGCAAGCCGGTGTGAAAACTGCCCTAAGCCTATCCGACCCGGCGATGGTGCAATTCTTTGGCGAAGGCTTGCGTGAAATGATTGGCGGCGGCGTGGATATGCTGTTCTGCAACCGCGATGAGGCCCTGGGCTTTACCGACACCGACTCACTGGATGCCGCGGCAGAGGCCCTGAGTGATTACTGCCGCAGTTTTGCCATTACTCTGGGCGCAGATGGCGCGCTGCTGTGGGATGGCGCCAAGCAATACAAAGTTGCAAGTCCAAAGGTACGCGCGATAGATAGCAACGGTGCCGGTGACATGTTTGCGGGCGCGTTTTTGTATGCGATCAACCGGGAAATGGGCTTTGTCGAAGCCGGTGAGCTGGCTTGCCGCGCCGCAGCCCAAGTGGTTAGCCAATACGGTCCGCGCCTGAAGGCAGAGCAACACTCAGAGTTGTTGGCGGCGGTTATCTAAAGCCACCAACAGGAACAGAGAGCGGCCTTTACTGGCCGCTCAATCTCAAAATTCCTCGGGCTCGCCGATATCGGGCAATCCCGAGGCGGCGGCAATACCAAAACCCTGAGCGTAATCCACACCCATTCGGCAGAGTTTATCCATCAGTTCGGGGCTCTCGACATACTCTGCGATGGTGCTGATACCCATGCGCTTGGCCAAGTGGTCAATGGTGCTGACCATCGCGCTGTCGATCTCATCTTCGAGCATATTGCGCACAAAACTCCCATCGATCTTGAGGAAGTCCACCGGCAGCTGGCGCAGATAGGCCAGGGAGGAAACCCCGCGGCCAAAATCGTCCAGGGCAAAACTGCAGCCGGCGGCACGCAGCTTGTGGATAAAAATCAGTGCCCTTTCCAGGTTGTTAATAGCACTGGTCTCGGTGATTTCAAACTGTACCCTTGAAGGGGTAACTCCCTCCTCACTCATCGCTTCCAGCACAAAGTCTGCAAAGGTGTCATCACCGAGGCTAATGCCGGAAATATTAATGGCATAGCTTGCCGTGTCGATGCCGATCAATTGCTCCTGGGCCATGTAGCGGAACACGCGGCGAATAACCCAGCGGTCCACTTCCTCAATCAGGCCGTAGCGCTCCGCCGCCGGCAGGAACAGCCCCGGGGAAATCACACCACCATCACGCCCGCGCATACGCACCAGAATTTCATAATGATGGAGTTCGCGCGCGCCCTTAAGTGAAACCACCGGCTGCCGGTAGAGCATCAGGCGGTCCTCCCGTAAAGCCGCGTGAATTTCCGCTACCCAAGTAGACTCACGGCGCTTCTCCAGCACCTTGCGCGAGTCCCCAAACAGCTTGACTCGGTTGCGTCCCTGATCCCTGGCCGAACAACAGGCGTCATTGGCGGTCGCCAACAGCTGGCTGGCACTGGGAGTGAATCGGTCTACACCCACCACTCCGACTGAGACGGCCACACGGCTGTCACTGCCCTGCCAGTGGAAGCTGAAGTCCTGTACAGATTCACGTAGCCGTGCCACCACGCGCCCGCCCTCTTCTAGGGTGCAGTCCCGCAACAAGATGGCGAATTCATCGCTGCCCACTCGTGCAAATAAATCGGCCTTCGACAACCCCTGTTGCAGCAACGATACCAACTGCACCAGCAATTGGTCACCGGCGACAAAACCCAGGGTGTCGTTGATCACTTTGAATTGGTAGACATCCAAATAAAGCAGCACATGGTGTTGGCGCTTATCGACGCATTGAGATAGAAGCTTTTGAAGCTCTCTCTCAAAATACTGTCGATTAGGCAGGCGGGTTAGCGCATCGTGGCTGGTCTGCCAACTAAGACGGGTAGACACCCGTCGGGCAGCGGAGGTATCCCGTAAGACCAACACATAATTTTTCAGTGTGCCGGCATCCCATATAGCCATCACCTGCACAGAGACCTCCAGCGGCGGACGGCTTTCGCCAGATCGCCAGATATAGGCACGGATCTCTCGTACACTGGGCACTTCGTGATAGGGGGTATCGGGTATCAGTGCGGATAACGGCTCCCCGTGACTGTCGCAGAGCCGTAGGCCCTCGTTAACCGGCTGACCGGGCAAGAGCCCAACCAGATCCCCACTCATTTCACTCACCAGCGGATTGGCATACTGAACAATACCGCGGGGATCGGTGACGATCACCCCGTCAGCAATTTCCCCCAGTGCCGCCTCCGCAGCCTGCAGGCTAATCTGCTCACAGGGTTTGAGTTGAGCCTCCAACTCCCCCAGCTGGCCGAGGTATTGCGCAGATTGAGGGTCAAACAAGGACACAGCCGCACTCCTTGCGGGAACCGAAACGCACCATAGAAACGATCGTAAAAACAACCGGAAATGGAACGTCGTTGCAAAATATGGGCGAACGTAACGCTATCATCGCCCAAGATCGCCGGTTTTATTCAATTATCCTGTCTCCAGCTGACCCCTCTCCTACAGGCCTTTAAATTGCACACTCAGAGATTTGCGCGCAAGAAATTTTTCAGCTTTTCATCTTCAAACACCCGTTGCATGGTCGCGCTCAGCAGACCATTTACCCGGCTTTCCACCTCTTCCCGGCTGGGTTTGATCAGGTTGCGGTCTTTACCCGAGGTACTATAAGTCCCGAAGTAGGTAGCATGGCCTGCCTTAACCTCCAGGTGAATTTCGGCAGAAGTATCAATCTGGTTGGTATAGACGGTGTTAGGGCTGTTGTAAGTCAGCTTCACTAATTTTGCCGTCACCTGCACCTCAGGAGCCGAGTCAGTGATCCGGAAAGACCAGTTGGCAAAGCCCTCACTCAAGCCGAAGGCAATGGCTCTGCCCGCGTCATTGGCGATACTCACCTGAGAGGTATCTGCATAGACACCGCCGAGGGAACCCAGACCGCCACCGGGTAGTTCATTGATCCCGCGAACATTGAGACTGTGCCCCGCACCAATGGATTCGGGAGCCACCTGAACCTGAGGGTGCAGACGAATTTGTAGTGGACTGTGAGCACATCCAGCCAAGACCAGGGCCCCCACCAATAACAACAATTTCTTCATTTTTCTTTCCTTCACTTCAACAAAAACTAGTTACCCTGCACTGCCATGATGGCGGTGGTGATCTTTTTCAAGCATCTCCCGCCCCATAATGGGTACCAGGACCTCCAAACTGCTTCCATCGGCAAAGAGCAGGCGCAGTGGTAGTGATTCTCCCGCCCTGAGTCGTACTCCGTGAATCATCAGGTGTACGCCTCCTGGTACCATCTGTAATTTCTCGCCAGCGGCTATCGCCAGTTTCTCCAGAGGGCGCATTCGACTGACACCCTGCGCTCGTTCAGTGGTATGTAAATTCGCAGAGCCCTTTGCATCACCAGACAGCTCTATGGCAGTCAATTGCAGCAAGCGCTCTCCGGTATTGTGGAGAGACAGGTAGGCCGCGCTCATAGGTGCTCCCGGCGGTGTCTCGCGGGCATAGCCTTCAACCAAAAGGGACTGAGTGAGGGCTGAAACCCCCACTGTGTAAAAAAGGCTGCTTGTTAGCAGTACCCATGCAAAAAAACCCGTCCTTCTCACAGTTCCCCTCCACTGGGCTGAATAAGTAGTAAACGCGCGGGGCTACCGATCTTAATATCGCCCCGCACCCGATAGCCGGGCACCGCCTCGCGCAACTGCTGGTAAACCCAGCGACCTTCAGCATCATCCCCGGCGACGATAATGACACGCAGCTGCTCACTACGGATGCGCTGGGCCACTTGGCGCAGCTGTGCGATAAGTTTTTCAGACCTGGCTCTGAGCTCCGCTTGCGGCAGGCCGATAGCCTCTCCTTGTGGCAAATCCAGTTGTGCGCGACCGCGCTCTCGGGCCAGTTGGGTGCGCACCTCGGCGACCAAGGGATTGCCCGGAGCCAACATCTCTGCGCGCTGCAACAAGCTCGCTACTTCCGCAAAAGCGCGCCTGCGCAGCGCCTCCCGTGCCTGCTCTACATAGGTGACCACTATTGTCTGGATTCCTGTCTTGGCACGGCGGTTGCCTGGGTCCAACTGTTGCACATTCAGGTAATAGTCATAAGCGCTGGCACCGGCGGGCTGGGTCAGATGGCCCTTGCGCAAGGCCTGTTCGGCGCGCTTTAAGAAATACGCCACATTGTTGCGGCGCACCTCCTCGACTGAAGGCTTAGCCTTTTGCGGCGGTGGACTGGGCGGAGGAGGAAGTGGCTTGTTCGAAGCACAGGCACCGAGTAACACAGCCATCAATAGATAGATAGCAAAGCTGTGAAGGCGTTCTAGTGACGGCAAAGCAATCCCCCGTTGTTGTTTTTTTGTACCACTGGCGTCGCTATACTGCAGACGCGACTGAACCCCCGTCCGGCGCTGCAGTCAGAACCATGCGCCCGACTATAATGAATTTTTTCATCTATGGCTGTGATGACCAAAAATTTCAGAAATAATTTCCTCGTTCTGCTGGCAATATTGTTATGCCTGCCCGCTATCAATACATTTGCTCAGGCCGGGAGTAACCCTTTCGCTTCTTCCATCGGTCAGCAGGAAAACACCTTCCTGCCTGTAGACGAGGCCTACCGGCAGGACCTGCTACTGAGCGGCAATCAGCTCAGCGCCCTGTTTGAAATCGCCCCGGAATACTATCTCTACCGTGACAAACTTGCCCTGTACCGTATCGAAAACGGACAAAAAACCGCGATCCCCCTAGATCTACCCAGCGGTGAAGTTATCTGGGATGACTACTTCGAAAAGGAGACCGAGGTCTATCGCGGTCAGCTGGAATTCCCCATTCCCTTCACTGGCACCCCCCAAAACTTACAACTAGAGCTGCACTACCAGGGTTGCGCCGACGCGGGGCTCTGCTATCCACCACAGGTTCGCCACTACCGCGTAAATATCGCCTCAGGCAGCATCCAACCTATTGACGACGGTTTCCAGGGCACCGCCTCGGGGTCAGGCGGCACCTCTTCGAGCACACCCCAGAGCGAGTCTGGCAGCGCCATCACACTACCCCTGGCCCTACTCTTTGCCTTTGCCGGTGGATTACTGCTCAACTTGATGCCCTGTGTCTTTCCGGTACTCTCGATTAAATTGCTGGCGGTGAGCCAGGCGGCACAGAACGACAGCCAGCGCCATCACCACGGCTGGGCCTACGCCGCCGGCGTGGTACTGAGCTTTGTCGCCATTGCCGCAACTATGCTTGCACTGCGCGCCGGGGGTGAGGCGATCGGCTGGGGATTCCAGCTACAGTCTCCCTGGCTGGTGGCAGCCTTAGCCTATCTATTCTTTATCATGGGGCTCAGTCTTTCCGGTGTCACAGAGATCGGCAGCAGCCTGATGGGCATTGGCAGCAATTTAAGCAACAGCCAAGGGCTGCGCGGCTCATTCACCTCCGGCGCTCTGGCCTCCCTGGTAGCCAGTCCCTGTACCGCCCCCCTGATGGGCTCGGCACTGGGTTTTGCGGTCACACAGTCTGCTGCTGTGGCGCTCAGCGTATTCGCCGCTCTTGGCGCCGGTATGGCCGCACCCTTTCTACTTCTCACTTATATCCCCGCGCTGGTGGACAAACTTCCACGCCCAGGCCCCTGGATGGACCGACTGAAACAACTGTTAGCCTTCCCCATGTACTTGACCGCAGTCTGGCTGCTCTGGGTATTGGGGCGTCAGGCGGGGGGCGACGGTGTCACCCTGGTGCTTAGCGGCGCTGTCGCTATCGCCTTTGCCCTATGGCTCTGGCCCAGCCCTCAGTGGCACTGGCTGCGGGGTTCGGTGGCGGTTGTGGCCCTGAGCTTTGCACTGATATTGCTGCCGCGCCTCAGCACCGCTCCCCAGGCACAGCAGCAGACCAGCGACTACTGGCAACCCTACTCGGCTGAACTCTTGGAAGCGGCGCGTAAAGAAGGGCGTCCGATACTGACAAATATGACAGCCGCCTGGTGTATTACCTGCCTTGCCAATGAAAAGGTCGTTTTGTCGAGCGATGCGGTGAGCCAGGCTATCGAGAAACTGGGGGTAGTGGCCCTGAAAGGAGACTGGACGAATCAGGACCCGCGTATCAGCGAACTCCTGGCGAAGTACGGCCGTACCAGTGTACCACTCTACTTGCTCTACCCTGCCAATGGTGGCGAGGCCAAAATCCTGCCGCAAATCCTCTCCCGCGAGGAGCTCTTGATGGAGCTTGAGGCCGCCGCCGGCAGCCGGCTCCGCACAACCTCTATTCCGTAAGAAGAGACTTCCGCCTTTGTAGCCAATTGCAGGGGTAAAAAAGCCACAGCACGGATATTTTGCGCTAATTTTTGGCCAAATATCGCCGAACTGCCGCTAACTTCGATAAACTGCCCAGCAGGCATGGACAGGGAGTCACTTTTGCGGCACACTCGCCTAAAGCACTCGGGCAAATAAGCCAAAATTTCGAGTTTGCCCGCAAGATAGCCAACTTTAGACCAATTTTTTAGGTTTTTCGGCAACTTTCCCTAGGGCGCACTATGGCTAAAATTCTTCTCCTGCACGGCCCCAATCTCAATTTGCTCGGCAGCCGCGAGCCACATATCTACGGTGCCACCACGCTCGCGGAAATTAATCTGGCCTCCGAGCGCCAGTGTGAGGACGCCGGGCACCAACTGGAAACCCTGCAGAGCAACAGCGAATCCGCCCTGGTGGAACGCATTCATTTGGCCGCCAAAACCGGCGTAGACTTTATAGTGATTAATCCCGCTGCTTATACCCATACCAGTGTGGCATTGCGAGATGCCTTGGCGGGTGTCGCAATACCGTTTATCGAGCTGCATCTTTCCAACCCTCATGCCCGAGAGGCATTTAGGCACCATTCCTATCTATCTGACTTAGCCCGTGGTGTGGTGTGTGGCTTCGGCCCACACAGCTACACCCTGGCACTTCAGGCGGCCATACACCAACTGGGTATGGCGCCTCAAAATCAATGAATCAAACCTGCGAGTGAATGAACTATGGATATCCGCAAAATTAAAAAACTGATTGAGCTGCTCGAAGAATCGGATATCGGCGAGCTGGAAATTAAAGAGGGTGAAGAGTCTGTGCGCATCAGCCGCGGCGTCAGCGGCGCGGCCCAACCGGTCGCTCCAATTTACAGCGCCCCTTACGGCGCCCCAATGGCGCCAGCGCCGGCTCCAATAGCACCAGCCCAAAGTGCGGCCCCGGCAGTAGAGGAAAAAGAAACCAAACCGACAATCAGCGGCCACGCGGTGAAGTCGCCGATGGTGGGTACTTTTTACGCGGCGCCCAGCCCCGGTGCCGAGCCCTTCGTCAAAGTGGGCCAGCAGGTTAAGGTCGGCGATGTAGTGTGCATCGTAGAAGCGATGAAAATGATGAACCAGATTGAGGCCGACAAGGCCGGCACTGTCGAATCCATCCTGCTCGAAGACGGCCAGCCGGTAGAGTTCGATCAACCGCTCGTGACCATCGTCTGAGCGGGGTAAGTCACTATGTTCGACAAAATCCTAATCGCCAACCGCGGCGAAATCGCCCTGCGGATTTTGCGCGCCTGCAAAGAGATGGGCATCGCCACAGTTGCGGTTCATTCTTTGGTGGATCGCAACCTGAAGCACGTGCGCCTGGCCGATGAGTCGGTCTGTATTGGCCCCAACCCCTCTTCGCAGAGCTACCTGAATATTCCAGCCCTGATTTCCGCCATGGAAATCACCGACGCGGTGGCCGTACACCCCGGCTACGGCTTCCTCGCAGAAAACGCCGACTTTGCCGAGCAGGTACAAAAAAGCGGCTTTACCTTTATCGGCCCGGACCCGGATGTGATCCGCCTGATGGGCGATAAAGTATCCGCTATCGCCGCCATGAAAAAGGCCGGCGTTCCCACAGTACCGGGTTCCGATGGCCCTCTGCCAGATAACAATGAGCGCTGCCTGGAGATCGGTGAAAAAGTCGGTTACCCGGTGATTATCAAGGCCGCAGCCGGTGGCGGTGGCCGCGGTATGCGCGTGGTACACCGTGCCGAAGACCTGATCAACGCCATCGCCGTGACCAAATCCGAGGCCCAGGCCGCCTTCGGCGACGGCACCGTGTACCTGGAGAAGTTTCTACAGAACCCGCGCCACGTAGAAATCCAGGTAATGTCCGACGGACAAGGGAATGCCATACATCTTGGAGATCGCGACTGCTCCCTGCAGCGCCGCCACCAGAAGGTGCTTGAGGAAGCACCAGCCCCCGGCATCCCCGACGAGGTGCGCCACCAAGTGCACGAGTCCTGCGTACAGGCCTGTATTGATATCGGCTACCGTGGCGCTGGCACTTTCGAATTCCTCTATGAAGATGAGCGCTTCTACTTCATCGAGATGAACACCCGTATCCAGGTGGAGCACCCTGTCACCGAAATGGTGACCGGCATAGATCTGATCAAGGAGCAGATTCGCGTCTGTGCCGGCGAGAAGCTCTCCATCAAGCAGGAAGATATCGTAATACGCGGGCACGCCTTCGAGTGCCGTATCAACGCGGAAGATCCTCAGACTTTCTTCCCCAGCCCCGGCAAGGTTAACAATTTCCATATGCCCGGCGGCCTGGGAGTGCGCGTGGATTCGCACCTCTACTCCGGCTATACGGTTCCCCCCAACTACGACTCAATGATCGCCAAGCTGATTACCCACGCCGAAGATCGCGAGACTGCCCTGGCGCGCATGCGCGTGGCCCTGTCCGAGCTGGTCGTGGATGGTATCAAGACCAATATTCCCCTTCAGGAAGAGCTGGTCCGCGATGAAGCCTTTGCCAAAGGTGGGGTCAATATTCACTATCTGGAGAAGAAGCTGGGGCTCTAACCCTCGCCAGCCGGGGCAAAGTTGGAGAGAATTGCGTTCACAATACGATGACACCGGGCGCCAGGGATGGCGGCGGACATCGCATCAACAGGGTGGCATTACCACCTGAATTGCAGTTACTCACCACGGAATTCCTATGCCCTGGCTACAACTCCGCGTCGACACCGATCGTGCCCATGCGGAAAAAATCGAAAACGCCCTGCTTTTTGCCGGCGCCGTATCCGTTACCCTGCAGGACAACGCAGACCAACCCATTCTCGAACCCGGACTCGGCGAAGTCCCCCTGTGGGATCAAACGCGGGTTACCGGCTTGTTCGATGCCGAAGTCGATACCGGCGTCACCGAGGCCAAAGCCGCCTCTTTCCTGTGCGAACTCCTACCCAATGCCCGCTGGGACCAGCTCGAAGATAAAGACTGGGAGCGCGAGTGGATGTCGCACTACAAACCCATCCAGTGCGGCGACAACTTGTGGATCTGTCCAAGCTGGTGCGAGCCGCCCCAACCGGAAGCGGTGAACCTGCTGCTAGACCCCGGGCTCGCATTCGGCACAGGCACTCACCCCACAACCTTCCTGTGCCTACGCTGGTTGGCGCAAGAACCCCTGCAGGGAAAGAGCGCCATCGACTTCGGCTGCGGCTCCGGCATCCTCGGAATCGGCGCTTTACTACTCGGTGCCGAACACGCCATGGGTACCGATATCGACCCCCAGGCCCTGATTGCCAGTCGAGACAACGCCGTGCGCAACGGCATAGATCCGCAGCGCTTCCCGGTTTATTTACCGGAACAGATGCCACAGGAAGCTGCCGATATCATGCTTGCCAATATCCTTGCCGGCCCACTGGTTCAACTCTCCGCACAATTGATTGCTCTCATCAAGATCGGCGGGCGCATCTGCCTGTCCGGCATCCTCGCCTCCCAGGCGGAACAGGTAAAAACCGCCTACGCAGAGAGTATCGACTTTGATGAGGATGCCGAGCACGAGGGCTGGGTACGTTTGAGCGGCACTCGGAATCGCTAAATACGCCAGCCAGCACTACGCGGGGACCCGACAGACTGATAAACTTGAGCGCAAAATAAACTGCGCCATAGTCGAATGTCTCAACTGGTAACCCGCTGCCCCCACTGCAGCACCTCATTCCATATCAACGACCAGCAGCTTCGCGCCGCCCGCGGTGCGGTGCGCTGCGGCTCCTGCCTGCAGGTTTTCCGCGCGGATGAGAACATCGTCTTCAACGACAATGGCCCCGACGCACGCAGTGATCTGGAAACCCTGCTAGAAGACGATGACTTCCTGATTCACGACGATATCGAACTGGAAGATGACGATCCGGCAGAGGAGACAGCTGCCGCCAACTCCTCCGAAAAGCAGCCTCCCGGCAACATTACGGACCGAGAATCAGCAGGAAACACTTCCCACGAAACACCAGTAGCCAATTCAGAGAGCCTTATTGGGGATGCATTTGGCGATAATGAGTGGCAGGAACTGCAGGAGGAGGACCAATTCGAGGAGGGTCCCGAGGAGGACCTGGAATCGATACTAAAACCAGACTGGGACGATGTGCCCGATTTCGATAGCAGTGCTACAGGCACCGATGAGGATTCCCTCAGCCCCGCTGATGAGAACGAACGCTTCGGCGACCCAGAGCCCTGGGAGCGCCCCCTGGAGTCGCAGGCTCCCGCAATAGAGCCCTACGAGTCTGAGCCGACACCCGAGGCACCCTCTGCCTCTGAAGAAATACTCCCTGTACCATTGCCGGAAGCCGGCAATGGACGCAAGGAGCCCTACTTTGCCACCGGAGCGGACAGCGCCTCAGAGCCGCAGGCTGAGCCCGTTCGCGAACAGCTGATCTCCGCCATTCAGCCCGCCCCGGTGGAAATGACCTGGGGTGCAGCATCATCAAAGAAAGCGGTGAGTCCCTGGTTGTGGCGCCTACTCCTTCCCTTTTTAACGCTCTTACTGTTAATCCAGTTGGCTTACTTTCAGTTTGACCGGCTCAGCAAGCAGCAGCCCTGGCGCGATATCTACGCTTCTGTCTGCCCGATGCTCGGCTGTACTCTGCCCCCACTGCGGGATTCCAATGCAATCCAGGCCTCCAATCTGATGGTGCGCAGCCACCCGCAATTGGAGGGCGCGCTGGTGGTGGACGCCGTGTTAGTGAATTCAGCTCCCTACCCCCAACCTTTCCCCAACCTGCTGCTGAATTTCAGCGACTTGAAAAACAAGGCGGTGGCGAGTCGCCGTTTTACTCCCGAAGAGTATTTGCAGGGAGAGCTGGCTGGGCGCAAGCAGATGCCCCAGGGCAGCCCCATCCACATCGCCATTGAGGTGGTTGACCCAGGGGCCGAAGCGGTGAACTACGAGATGAAAATCGCCCCATAGGAAAATGATTGGCGCCATAGTCGCTGACGCCTTGGCGGATAAAGCCACCAAAATTGACCACTCTGCGAGCTAAACGCACAGGGATCGATCAATTTGCCCGCTTTTTCGCTTTGCCAACGCCGGGCCAGTCGTTATCATAGGCGGCCTTTTTGCCAGGGCACAGATCGCCCTTCCAAAGCCCAAACGGAGTTACCGTGTCTATTGCTATAGGCCCCTACATTATCGACAACCCGGTAATCTTGGCGCCTATGGCCGGAGTTACTGATCGCCCCTTCCGCCAATTGTGTCGCCAACTCGGCGCCGGCTTGGTGGTATCGGAAATGGTGACCTCCGACACGCGTCTGTGGAATAGCCGCAAGTCGCGCTTGCGTCTGGACCACGGTGGTGAAGCAGCTCCCATATCGGTGCAAATCGCTGGTGGTGATCCCGAGATGATGGCCCAGGCCGCTCGGGAAAATGTGCGACGCGGCGCACAAATCATCGATATCAATATGGGCTGCCCGGCAAAAAAAGTGTGTAAAAAAGCGGCGGGCTCCGCCCTGCTGCGGGATGAAAAACTGGTTGCGGATATATTGCAGGCCGTGGTCCAGTCTGTCTCTGTCCCGGTGACGCTCAAGATCCGCACCGGCTGGTGTACGGATTCCCGCAATGGTGTCACCGTAGCCCAAATGGCTGAGGATGCCGGCATCGCCGCTCTGGCGGTTCACGGTCGTACTCGCGCCTGCGGCTACCACGGACAGGCTGAATTCGATACCATTGCCGAAATTGTATCCAGGGTAGGAATCCCGGTTTTTGCCAACGGCGACATCACCAGTGCCGAGAGAGCCCGCGAGGTGCTCGATTACACTGGCGCGGCGGCGGTCATGATCGGCCGCGCCGCACAGGGACGACCTTGGATTTTTCGGGAGATAGCCCACTACCTCGCCACTGGCGAGCGGCTGCCCGAACCAACATTGGACGAAGTAAGAAAAATACTGCTCACCCACTTGGGTGAACTGCACCGATTCTACGGTGAGGTGATGGGGGTCCGTATCGCCCGCAAGCATGTGGGTTGGTACTTGAAGACACTCGCGGACAGCGAGTCCTTCCGCAAGACCTTTTTCCAGATAGAGAGCGCAGAAGTACAACATGCCAGCGTTCACGCGTGGTTTGAACGCCGAATAACGAGAGGGGCACAAGCGGCATGAATAACGAAGTATTGATTCCGGATACTGGCAGCGAAGAAGTATCCTCCAGGGGGCAAACGCAGCTGGCTCAGCCGCAGCAGCAGTCCCTGCGCGATGCGGTCGAGCACGCGATGGAGAACTATTTCCGCCACCTGGATGGCCAGATGGTTACCGATGTCTACGACATGGTGCTGTCAGAGATCGAAGCGCCCATGCTCGAAGTGGTGATGAAATACACCCGTCACAACCAGACACGCGCCGCGCAACTGCTGGGGCTCAACCGGGGCACCCTGCGCAAGAAGCTGAAGCGCTACGGCCTGCTGTAAGCTTCCCACCATGCGAATTTTTGAAGGGGGATGAGGTTACTCATCCCCCTTCGCTATTTTCCCGGCGGCAGTTTTCGCCACAGCAGCGCAAACTCCGCTACAACCACTGACAACCCTATCCCAAAACCAGTTGGACCAAGTGCAATGACAGACCAGGTTGCAATCCGCCGCGCTCTGATTAGTGTCTCTGACAAGAGTGGCATCGTAGAGTTCGCCCAACAGCTTTCCGCAATGGGCGTAGAAATCCTCTCCACCGGCGGCACCCACCGCCAACTCAAAGAAGCAGGAATCCCCGTTGTAGAGGTCTCCGACTACACCGGCTTCCCCGAGATGATGGACGGCCGCGTTAAGACGCTGCACCCGAAAGTGCACGGCGGAATTCTGGGACGCCGTGGCACCGATGACGCCATTATGGGTGAGCACGGTATCACTCCGATTGATATGGTTGTGGTCAACCTCTACCCCTTCGCACAAACTGTTGCCAAGCCTGACTGCTCTCTCGAGGAAGCCATCGAGAATATCGATATCGGCGGCCCCACCATGGTTCGCGCCGCGGCCAAGAACCACAAAGATGTCACCATCGTGGTCAATGCCAGCGATTACGACAGCATTATCGAAGAGATGAAAGCCAGCGACGGCGCCCTGAGCCATGCCAGCCGCTTTGACTTGGCAGTAAAAGCCTTCGAACATACAGCGGGCTATGACGGCGCTATCGCCAACTACCTGGGCGCCATTAAGGGCGAAGATAAGCAGCTGTTCCCGCGCACCTACAACAGCCAATTTATCAAGAAGCTGGATCTGCGCTACGGCGAGAACCCGCACCAGAAATCCGCTTTCTACACCGAGGCCAACCCGGCTGAGGCCAGTATCTCCACCGCCAATCAGCTGCAGGGCAAAGAGCTGTCCTACAACAATATTGCCGATACTGACGCGGCACTGGAATGTGTGAAAGCTTTTGACGAGCCAGCCTGTGTGATCGTTAAGCACGCCAACCCCTGTGGCGTGGCAATTGGTGAGAACATCGGCAAGGCGTATGACCTGGCCTTCGCCACCGACAGCGAGTCCGCCTTTGGCGGCATCATCGCCTTCAACCGCGAGCTGGATGGCGCAACTGCCCGCGCTATCGTCGAACGCCAGTTCGTTGAAGTGATCATCGCCCCGTCTGTCTCCGAAGAAGCCAAGCAGGCAGTTGCCGAAAAGAAAAATGTGCGTTTGCTGGTTTGTGGCCAATGGAGTGCGGAACGCACCCCGGCACTGGATTACAAGCGCGTTAATGGCGGTCTGCTGGTTCAGGATCGTGATGACGGTATTGTCACCGCCGCCGACTTGAAAGTGGTCTCCAAGCGCCAGCCCACTGAAGAGGAGATCCGCGATCTGCTGTTCACCTGGAAAGTGGCCAAGTTTGTAAAATCCAACGCCATCGTATACGGAAAAGATGGCCGCACTGTCGGCGTTGGCGCGGGCCAGATGAGCCGCGTTAACTCCGCGCGTATCGCCGCGATCAAGGCTGAGCACGCCGGCCTCGCCGTTGAGGGGTCCGTGATGGCCTCCGACGCCTTCTTCCCCTTCCGCGACGGTATCGATAACGCCGCCGCTGTCGGTATCCAGGCGGTCATCCAGCCAGGTGGCTCCATGCGCGATGAAGAAGTGATCGCCGCAGCGGACGAGCACAACATGGCCATGGTCTTTACCGGCATGCGCCATTTCCGCCATTAAATCATCGGCAAACTCCGTGGAGCACCTATCGTGCTTCGCGGAGGCTGGTGACAATGAAGTATCCACTGCGCCATTGTCACTAGTAGTTTCTAGCGCCCACCACAAAGAGGCGCCCATTGCAGGCGGACAACACCACCTGCAATGATTCCGCGCTAAACTAGCGCACCTGATACCTGTCCAATGGACCCAAGTGGTCGACTTAGGGGGATTTAAGAATGAATATATTAATCATCGGCTCAGGTGGCCGCGAGCACGCCCTGGCGTGGAAAGCCGCACAAAACCCGAAAGTGGGCACCGTGTTCGTAGCCCCGGGCAACGCCGGCACCGCCCGTGAAGGCAAAGTGCAGAATGTGGCTATCGGCGTCGATAATTTCCCCGCACTGGCGGACTTCGCCGAGGAAAACGGCGTGGAACTCACTATTGTCGGCCCCGAAGCGCCATTGGTTGACGGCATTGTGGATTTCTTTAACGGGCGTGGCCTCGCCATCTTTGGCCCCAGCAAGGGCGCTGCCCAACTGGAGGGCTCCAAGGCTTTCACCAAGGATTTCCTCGAACGCCACGAGATCCCCACCGCTGCCTATCGCAATTTCACCGAAATTGAGCCGGCCGTCGAATATATCCGCGAGCGCGGAGCGCCCATCGTAGTCAAAGCCGATGGCCTCGCCGCCGGCAAGGGCGTCATCGTCGCCGAGACCGAGCAACAGGCCGAGCTGGCAGTGCGCGATATGCTCTCCGGCAACGCCTTTGGCGACGCCGGCTGCCGTGTAGTGATTGAGGAATTCCTGCAGGGTGAAGAGGCGAGCTTTATCGTTATGGTGGATGGGGAGAATATCCTGCCCATGGCCACCAGTCAGGATCACAAGCGCGTCGGTGACGGCGACACCGGCCCCAATACCGGCGGCATGGGTGCCTACTCTCCCGCACCGGTAGTGACCGACAGCGTTTACCAGCGCATTATGCAGGAAGTGATCGAGCCCACCGTAAAAGGCCTCATTGCCGAGGGTACGCCTTATACAGGATTCCTATACGCCGGCCTGATGATCGATCCGCAAGGTGCTCCCAGAGTGATCGAGTACAACTGTCGCTTTGGCGACCCCGAAACCCAGCCCATTATGATGCGCTTGAAATCCGATCTGGTGGATCTGTGCCTGGCTGCGCTCGACAAAAAGCTCGATAGCGTAACGGCAGAGTGGGACCCGCGCCCTTCACTCGGGGTGGTACTGGCCGCACACGGTTACCCTGGCAGCTACCGCAAGGGCGATGCCATTAGTGGACTTGAAAAAGCCGATGGCGATAACGCCAAGGTCTTCCACGCCGGCACTGCCGAAGACGGCGAGCGCGTGGTCACCAATGGCGGCCGCGTACTCTGCGCCACCGCACTGGGGGACACTGTTGCCGAAGCCCAGGCCAATGCCTATGAGGCTGCCCGCGCCATCTACTGGGAGGGTGTCTTTTACCGGAAGGATATCGGTTATCGCGCGATCGAAAGAGAACAGGCCGGTAGCGATAAGTAGTTTTACCAGTCATGGCGGTAGCCTCTAGCTGCCGCCATACAGAGGGAGCAACATACATGAGCGAACGCAATCTGAGTGGACTCGATCGCCTGTTGATTCAAGCTGACCGCGCTCTGCGCACTCTGAGTCCGGGCGAACCCTGCCACGGTCGTGTATCTCCGGCCAAAGGGGAAGCGGAAGCTGAACTCAGCGATGCCGAACGTAAACACGCCGCTGGCCTGATGCGAGTCAACCACAGCGGCGAAGTGTGCGCACAGGCTCTCTACCAGGGCCAGGCACTCACAGCGAAACTGCCAGAAATTCGCGGAGAAATGGAGCGTGCCGCGGACGAGGAGATCGACCACCTCGCTTGGTGTGAGCAACGTCTCAAAGAGCTGGACAGCCGCCCGAGCCTGCTCAATCCGCTCTGGTATGGATTGTCATTTGGACTGGGCGCCGCCGCCGGCAAAATCAGCGATCGCATCAGCCTCGGTTTTGTCGCCGCGACAGAAGAAAGGGTCTGCGAGCATCTGGAAAGTCACCTGCAAAAGCTGCCCGCCCAGGACAAAAGAAGTCGCGCGGTAGTGGAGCAGATGCTGGTCGATGAAAGCGAACATGCTCACGCGGCGCTGGCCGCCGGGGGTAAACGTTTCCCTGCACCGGTGAAAGGGGCCATGTCACTGGTATCCAAGGTGATGACCTCAGCCAGTTACAAAATTTAAAGTTTTAAGAATCGATTCACAAAATGGACTGGCCCGCTAAAAGTAACAGCCTTTTAGTGGGCCTATTCTTTTTTCTTCTTTTTCCTGCAATGTTTAATTCAGGCTTCTTCCACTCGATAGCGGTGTACAATCTCTACTCCCGCATTGCGTAACATAATTGAAGCGGAGCAGTATTTCTCTGCAGATAATTCCACCGCACGAGCGACATGGGACTCTTTCAATCCGCGACCTCGCACAACAAACTCCATTTCAATTCGCTCAAAAGGCGAAGGGGTCGTATCCGGGCGGACGCCATTCAATTCACAGTGACAGGAAATAATATCCTGGCGCGCCTTTTGTAAAATGGAAATCACATCGTAAGCTGCACAACCGCCAACACCGAGGAGAATCATCTCCATCGGACGTACGCCATTATTGGTGCGGCCCCCTTCCATCACTACAGAATTACCGCTGCCGGCTTCGCCGACGAAGGTCAAATCATTAACCCAGGTTACCTTGCCCTGCATTGCCATGCTCCCACTGAAATTCAAGTCGCGAAGCTTAGCACAGAGTACAAGATTATCCCGACAAGCCGAGTATTTCCGGTATAGTGTCTGCAACACCTCCGCGCGGAATGTCCACTGCTGAAATGCATACTTCAGCAGTGAGATTTCAGTCCAATCGCACCGGCACCAGAGTGTCACAGGTCACACTGCGGAACTTTGCCGCGACCAACCTCTGTTGGGGACTGTTTTTTCGCGCGATAATTCAAGAGTGCTCAGCTGCTAAAGCCGGGATGGAGCACGAGACAAAAAATGAGGAATAAATCCGTGACGGTTGCTATCGAAGACCCCATGACTATCGGCAATATTGAAGACTTTCTGGCCCATTGCCACCGGCGCCGCTATCCGGCCAAGAGCACAATTATCTATGCCGGCGACCGCTGTGAGTCTCTCTATTTCATTATGCGCGGTTCAGTGACTGTCCTGATTGAGGATGACGAGGGCCGTGAAATGATCGTGGCCTACCTGAACGACGGGGACTTTTTTGGTGAAATGGGCCTTTTTGATCAGGACACCCGCAGTGCCTGGGTGCGCACCAAAACTGAGTGTGAAGTTGCGGAAATTTCCTACACTAAATTCCAGGAACTGACCCGTCAGCACCCAGAATTCCTGTTCGCCCTCGCCACGCAAATGGCCGGGCGCCTGCGCAATACCACCCGTAAAGTCGGCGACTTGGCCTTCCTGGATGTTACCGGTCGTGTGGCGCGTACCCTTTTAGACTTGTGTAATGAACCCGATGCGATGACCCATCCAGAGGGCATGCAAATCAAGATCACTCGCCAGGAAATTGGCCGTATTGTCGGCTGCTCCCGTGAGATGGTCGGGCGCGTATTGAAAACCCTGGAAGAACAGGGCTTGGTGTCGGTTAAAGGCAAAACCATGGTGGTTTACGGCACCCGCTAATTGCCTGCCCCAAAAACCAATACCACAACACAAAAAAGGGCGATTTATTTAATCGCCCTTTTTTGTGTCTGTGGCTTTTACGCGACTATCTTCCCGAAAATGCCACTGACACTCAGTTAAACATCTCCATCAGTTTACGCCCTGGCTCCTCTTCACGCATAAAGGCCTCACCAACCAAAAATGCATTGACGCTGTGTCCGCGCATGGCCGCAACATCATCAGTGGTATGAATGCCGCTTTCAGTAACAACAATACGGTCTTTGGGAATCAGATCGAGCAACTTGAAAGTATTCTCCAACTGCACCTCAAAGGTGTGCAGGTTGCGATTATTAATTCCGATCAGACGGTTGGGGAGAAGCAGTGCCCGTTCCAACTCCGTACGATTGTGTACTTCCACCAGTACGTCTAATCCCAGCTCAAGGGCCAAGCCATTGAGTTCCTGCATTTGTTGGTCTTCTAAGCAGGCAGCAATGAGCAGGATGCAATCGGCCCCGATAGCACGCGCCTCAAACACCTGGTAGGGGTCGACGGTGAAATCTTTACGCAACACGGGCAAGCGCACTGCGTTGCGCGCCTGCTGTAAATAACTGTCATCACCCTGGAAAAAATCCCTATCGGTGAGCACCGACAGGCAGGCTGCGCCGCCTCTCTCATAGCTGGTCGCAATTTCTGCGGGAAAAAAATCCTCACGAATTACCCCCTTGCTGGGTGAGGCCTTCTTGATTTCCGCAATCACTGCGGCCTCACCCTCAGCAATTTTATACTCCAGCGCCGCAACAAACCCTCGCGTCGGCGGTTGGTCCTGAGCGCTCAGACGCATATCTTCCAGATTGCATTGAGATTTACGTTCTGACACTTCCTGCCACTTACGCTCGATAATAGTTTTTAAAATGGTCGGTGTGCTCACGATTTCACTTCCTCGGGACGAAAGGCGCTGGTAAAGGCAGCCAGGTCATTAATTTTTTCCGCGGCCAAACCACTGCCGATGGCGTCCTGAGCCATGGCAACACCCTGCTCTGCAGTATTTGCAACACCACTGACGTAAATAGCCAAACCGGCATTCAGGGCGATAATATCCGCTGCTTTTTGCCCGGCCTCGGTTTCGCGTTTGCCCAGTGCATCACAAATCAGGGATAGAGATTCTTCCGCACCCGAAACGATCAATCCATCCAGGCTTTGGCGGGGCAGACCAAAGTTTTCGGGACAGAGAGTAAACTCACTGATAGCGCCATCCTTCAACTCCACCGCAAAAGTATCCGCAGCAATACTGGCCTCATCGAGGCCGTCATCGCTGTGTAGAACCAATACATGCTCGGAACCGAGACGTTGCAGAACTTCAGCCAACAGGCGGCAGTAACGCTTCTCGTAAACACCGATCACCTTGCGCTTAACCCCGGCGGGATTGGTCATCGGGCCCAGCAAATTAAAAATGGTTCGAAGACCCAGCGCTTTACGCGCGGGGCCTACATGACGAACGGCGCTGTGAAAGCTGGGCGCAAACATAAAGCCGATACCGAGCGTTTCCACACAGCGGGCCATTTGTTCTGGGCTTAAATCTAGGTAAACCCCGGCACTCTCGAGCAGATCAGCGGAACCACTGCTTGAGGACACCGAACGGTTGCCATGTTTGGCCACCCTGGCACCGGCTGCAGCGGCGACAAAGCTACTGGCGCTGGACACATTAAATAGGTTCGCGCCATCGCCACCAGTGCCAACGATATCCACAGTGTTGTCCAGATCGAGCTCCACTTTCGTGGCCAGTGCGCGCATGGTTTCCACTGCACCAACAATCTCATCGACGGTTTCACCGCGAATACGCAACGCGATCAGCAAGGCTCCTATCTGCGCTTCCTGGGCTTCACCGCGCATAATCTGGCCCACGGTCTCGCGCATCTCCTCACGGGTCAGATGCTCTCCATCCACCAGTTTGGCGATGGCCTTTTGTATATTCATTGTGTTCACTCTGCCCTGCTCAGTGTTAATTGGTGCGAGGCGCAAATAACCGCCCCGCGTTTTGCCCTTACTATCAGGACTCGAGAAAATTCCTCAGCATATCGTGACCGTGCATGGTGAGAATGGACTCGGGATGAAACTGCACGCCCTCAACGGGCAATTCCCGGTGGCGCAACCCCATGATTTCATCGATCTCACCTTCTGGCGTTTCTGTCCAGGCGGTAATTTCCAGGCACTCGGGCAAGCTGCCTTTATCCACCACCAGCGAGTGATAACGGGTGGCCTCGAAAGGATTGGATAGGCCGTGAAACACCCCCAGGTTGTTGTGCACTATAGGCGATGTTTTGCCGTGCATAACCTGGCCGGCACGCACAACCCGCCCACCAAACACTTGGCCGATACTCTGGTGCCCAAGGCATATACCCAAAATAGGGATGCGCCCGGCAAAGTGGCGAATCGCCTCCAGAGAAATCCCCGCCTCATTGGGTGTGCAGGGGCCTGGTGAAATCACAATTTTCGCCGGGGCCATCTGTTCAATGTCCTCAAGAGTGATCTCGTCATTTCGCTTGACCACAACCTCGGCACCCAGCTCCTCAAGGTACTGCACCACATTCCAGGTAAAGGAGTCGTAGTTATCGATCATTAAAATCATTGCTTGGCTCCTATAGCCATAGAGGTACCGGTGCTAACCGCTATCGAATTTTGTCTGAGTGTGAGGTTAGTCCGCTCGCAAATACTAGCTGCACTCATTTTGCTTGGCCTTCACTTCATCACAACAACTGGCTAAGGCCATACCCGCTGCACGGAACAGCGCCCGCGCCTTATTCATAGTTTCATCCCACTCGGACTGAGGATCTGAGTCGGCTACCAGACCGGCACCAGCCTGGATAAATAACTGTCCATCTTTAATAACTGCAGTGCGAATTGCGATGGCCGTATCCATATTGCCGTTCCAGGCCAGATAGCCCACCGCTCCGCCATAAATACCGCGCTTCTCCGGCTCCAGCTCATCGATAATTTCCATAGCGCGAATTTTTGGTGCCCCAGATAAAGTACCAGCCGGGAGTGCAGCCCGCAGGGCATCCATACCAGTAAGTCCCTGCCGCAATTGGCCGGTGACATTGGAGGTGATATGCATCACATGGGAGTAACGCTCCACCACCATCTGCTCGGTGACCCGCACACTGCCAGTCGCCGCTACGCGGCCCACATCATTGCGCCCCAGGTCGATCAGCATCAGGTGCTCGGCACACTCTTTGGGATCGGCCAAAAGCTCCTGCTCCAGGGCTTTATCTTCTTCTTCTGAGGCACCGCGACGACGGGTGCCCGCCAGCGGGCGCACTGTCATCTCGCCCTCTTCCAGGCGAACCAAAATCTCTGGGCTGGAACCCACAACCTGGTGGTCGCCGAGGTCGAGGAAATACATATAAGGTGAGGGGTTCAGGCTGCGCAGTGCGCGATAGAAATTGAGAGGCGGTGCGTCGAAGGGAGCCGACAGGCGCTGGGAGGGCACCACCTGCATCACATCGCCGGCGAGGACATATTCTTTCACCCGGCCCACGGCTTTTTTGAAGTTTTCCTCACCAAAATGGGAGTGAAAAGCACCCTCCTCGATTCCCTTGCCATCCAGATCCAATGGCATGGTATCCGGTAACGGTTGTGCCAGCCGTTCGACCAATTGATCCAGGCGCTGTTGGGCTTGCTCATAAGCATCGACCTGAGTTGGGTCCGCATGCACAATAAAAATAACCGCGCCAGCAAGATTATCGAACACCACCAGCTCATCGCTGACCATCAACAGGATATCCGGGTTGCCCAGACTGTCCTGCGGCATACTGTGGGCCAGGCGTGGCTCGATATAACGCACGCAGTCATAGCCAAAATACCCGACCAGGCCACCATTAAAACGCGGCAAGTTGGTAAGCTCCGGCACCCGATAGCGCTGCTGAAACTTTTCTACAAATGCCAATGGGTCACGCTTCGTATGGCTTTCAATCACCGCTCCGTCGCGCTCCACCGTAACCTCGTTGCCACGCACCCGTAGCAAAGTCCTGGCCGGCAGACCAATAATGGAGTAGCGCCCCCACTTCTCTCCGCCCTGTACTGACTCAAGCAGGTAGCTATAGCGCCCTTCGGCAAGCTTCAAATAAGTGGACAAGGGTGTTTCGATATCAGCCAGTACACGGCGTACCAGCGGTATGCGGTTATAGCCCGCAGACACAAGTTGGGCGTATTCACTAGGGGTCATAGAGACTCCGATATATAGGGTATTTTTCTTGTTGGCGCCAAAGTATAGGCAGCGCCCACGGGAGAGGTGGCCGAATGGTATCGTTTACCAATAAGCCTCAGCGGATCAGCGGCGCCATCGCCAGCTGCTGGATGTGGGGATAGTGTGATTCACGGAAATTCCCTCTGTGCAGGCGCACAAGTTTACAAATCCCGTATACGGCGGGCAAGAGGTTGCCCGCCAGGTTTTTCTCAGGACAGGCTCTCGCGCATTGCACCGATCACTTCAGCGTAGTCGGGGGCATTGAAAATCGCAGAACCCGCAACAAAAGTATCCGCGCCGGCGGCAGCAATCTCCGCAATATTGTCACGGTTGACCCCGCCATCGATCTCCAGGCGAATATCGTAACCGGAAGCATCGATCAGCTGGCGCGCCTCACGCAACTTATCCAGGGTGCCCGGAATAAATTTCTGCCCGCCAAAGCCCGGATTGACTGACATCAGCAGAATCATATCCAGCTTATCCATCACATATTTGGCCGCATCCAGCCCTGTGGCTGGGTTAAACACCAAACCCGCCTTGCAACCGAGGCTGCGAATCAACTGCAAGGAGCGGTCCGGGTGGCGTGAAGCTTCCGGGTGGAAGGTAATGTAAGTGGCACCCGCATCGGCAAACATTCGGATCATATCATCCACCGGCTCCACCATCAGGTGCACATCGATTGGCGCCTCAACACCATGCTTGCGCAACGCCTCGCACACCATTGGACCGATGGTGAGGTTAGGCACATAGTGATTGTCCATCACATCGAAGTGCACCCAGTCGGCACCAGCCGATAGCACATTGTCCACCTCTTCGCCGAGGCGGGCAAAATTGGCGGAGAGAATCGAGGGGGCAATCTTGTAATCTGACATCTTTAATTCCTTCAGTAACTCAGTTTTCCGCGCTCAGGCGGTAATGCAGGTTTTCCAGGCGCTCAGGGGTGCCCACATCACACCAGTCCCCGGTGTATAAGTCCGCCTGTAACTTGTCCTCATTGAAGGTGAACACCTCACCAAGGCCAAAGCATTCGCGCACTTTGGGATAGTGGGTCAACATCTCGGGGCGCAGCCAGCTGATGCCGGCAAAGGTATAGCGGGGCTTAGCCGTTCCAGATAGCAGGCCATTCTCGATTCCAAAGTCCCCCTCCGGATTATGTGGGGGATTAGGCACCATAAGCAGGCGACCGGGGCATTCTTTGGGTAGGGGGCGTGCCACCCACTGGGCAAGGTCGAAGTCACACCAGACATCCCCATTAACCACAAAGAATGGACCCTTCCCCAGCAGCGGCATCGCGTTGAGAATTCCGCCGGCGGTCTCAAGGGGTCGGTCTTCTTGCTCCACAGAATACTGGATATCCAGGCCCCAGCGATCGCCATTCCCCAGGTAGTCACGAATCATATGCCCCAAATGGCCCAGGTTGATCACAACCCGTTGAACTCCCACGCCCTGTAGTCGCTCCAGCACATGTTCAATAAGAGGTTTACCTGCCACAGACAACAAAGGCTTTGGGGTTTGGTCTGTAAGGGGGCGCATTCTACGCCCAAAACCTGCAGCCAAGACCATCGCGGTTGTCGGGGCTTTTTCGGTGAGCTGAGTCATTCAATTCATCTATCAGTTTTTATTCGGCTCATCTGAGGTTCTCACCGGCACAGCGATAATCGCTGTACCAGGGCTGCTGCTCGATCAGCGGGAGCAGCTGTTGCTCGAACCACTGCGCAAACGGCTTGAGTTCCTCATAGCGGTCAGCAACCTCCAGCACATAGCGTATCACCAGGGGCAGATCTCCCAGGTAATTCTGCTTGCCATCGCGCAGCGAAAGGCGTGGAAACAAGCCCAGCACTTTAATGTGACGCTGGAGGCCCATCCAGTCGAACCATTTTAAGAAAACTTTCGGGTCTACAGGTTCCAGCACCCCAGCGGCTTCTGCGGTAGCAGCATAAGCTAAAGCCCAGCGCTCGACCCGCTGGCGTGGCCAGCGGATATAGCAGTCCCGTAACAGAGAGACCAAATCGTAGGTGATCGGCCCCCACACTGCATCCTGGAAATCCACGATTCCAGGGCGCTCACCACTACGGACCATTAAGTTACGGCTGTGGTAATCCCTGTGTACCAGGGTTTGCGGCTGGCTCGCGGCACTCTCCAGTAACTGCTGAAAGGTATCCTGCAGCAGGCGGTTTTCCACTTCATTTAGGGTATAGCCAAGTAATTTGCCAACCAGCCACTCGGGCATAATACGCATTTCTGTCAGCAACAATTCCTGGCTATAGTGCGGAAATAAGCCCTCTTCACGAGGTATCTGTTGGAGGCTTAGTAATTCGCTCATTACCTCCGCGTAGAGCCCCTCAACACTGTCATGACCCAACACATTGAATAACTGCGTATCGCCCAGGTCTTCCAATAGCAGATAGCCATTAGTCGAATCGGCAGCCACCACCATGGGCGTGTGCACGCCATTGCGCCGCAGATAATCGGCAAGTGCTATAAAGCGGGCTGGATTGGTACGCTCAGGAGGGGAATCAACAGCAATTAACTTGGGCTCGGTAAAAGTACGGAAATAGCGCCGAAAACCTGCATCCCCGGTAAGTTTGGCCAACCCTACTGGTGATTCAATATGCAGAGCTCTCCCCACCCAACGAGCCAGAGTCTCTCGTCGCAGGTCATCACTCACAATACATCCTTCATTTGCTCTTTGGCCTATAGCTAATTCTTTCTATCGAGGCAGTTTCCCATTAAGCCGCCCATATTGAAACCCTGCCGATAAGACGCAGCTACTATCCCCTTGCTACTCCCGTACCGCCTGTGCGGCTATTAACCACTCCTACATTCAAGTAGAATCGGGCGATAATTTTTTTGCGCGCCCCGGCTAGATAGCTGTGCACGCATCTGCCGATAAAAGAAACACCAAAGAATAGCCGGAACCTATCGATTGATGCTTGAAGTCTCCCGGTGGCGTCGCCTAGCGCTGGCGATCGCTAAGAATTCACGAGTCCACACTGTTGCACTCGGCTTGATGGCCGCAGCCCCCCTATGGACCCAGGCGGAGCAGACCGCCCTAGACCCCGAATACAATCCTTACTTATATCTGGACTGGTTACCTCGCTCTGAATTAACCCCGGAGGAAAGAGCCAGGATACCGGCAATTTGTAGCGGCGCTTTTATTGAGCCTCCCAGGGATTACCCGGATGCGAATCTCCCCCCGGAAGACGCGCCACTGCGTGCCACGGCTGAAGAGTCCCACTTGTCAGACGACGGGTCTGCTGAACTAAGAGGCAATGTCCATATCACCCAGGGCTATCGCCAACTATTTGCCGACCAGGTGGAACTCAACCGCCAAACCAACACCGCTTACTTGAGTGGTGCTATCGAACTGCGTGAACCCAATTTACTGGTCCGAGGGGCCTCCGCCGAGGTGCACACCGACACCGAGGCCGCCTCCATTGAGGACGCGACTTATGTGGTACACAACGAGTTCATCCATGGCGATGCGGTTCAAGTTGCTCGCCAAACCAGTGGTGAATTGACCCTTACCGATGGCACCTATACCCGCTGTGAGCCGGGCCGGGCGTTCTGGCGCCTGAGTGGCGGTGAAATCAATATCGATCAAGTAGAGAGCCAGGGGACAGCGCGGGATGTACGGCTGGAGATACTGGATGTCCCCGTGCTCTACTTCCCCTATTTTCGCTTCCCCGTGGGCGATGCGCGCATGTCGGGCTTCCTCTTCCCCTCCCTGAGCAACAGCGAAAAGAACGGCTGGGACTTAACGGTTCCCTATTACTGGAATATTGCCCCGCAGATGGATGCGACGATCGCACCGCGCTATATCCAGTATCGCGGCACAGGCCTTGAGGTAGAATTCCGCCACCTAAGTCCCATGTTCAACACCGAAGTCCGTGTTGCAGATCTTCCTAACGACAAGGGCGGCAATAATGACCTCGCGCAGGAACTGATTGATCGGGGCTTTCCACAGGACCTGGTCCTGCCCTACAAGGGCAAGGATCGCTGGCTGGTGAACCTCGAACAGCAAGGCGGTTATAGCGGCAGCATCTGGCGTACCGATATCGACTACACCAAAGTGAGCGACCCGGATTATTTCCGGGATTTAAGTACCGCCAGTCTTGATATCAACGCGCAAACCCAGGTAAGTCAAAAAGCCCAGGGCCGATTGACCTTTGAAAACTGGGCAATCACCCTTCGCGCCCAGGATTACCAAGTACTGCAAAATGATGATTTCGACACTTTTGCCCAACTACCTCGGCTGGATGTTGACGGCAATTACCGCTGGGGTGATTGGCAACTAGCTTTACAGAATGAAGCCACTGTTTGGCGACATCAGGATACTCAGACGATTAGGTATATTAGGGATACCGACGACCCCGACAGTGTCATCACAGATACAAAAAACTTTGTAACTGCAGACCGCCTACGCTTGGACTATGAGCTTTTTTGGGATAAAGAGTGGCTGTGGGGTTATTTCAAACCTGGATTGGCAGGCCGTTACCTAGGCTACCAAGTCAGCGACACCTTCCTACCGGAAGGTGCCAACGACACCCCTAGTGCTTCCGCAGCCCAACTCACCCTAGATACCGGCCTCTATTTCGAGCGAGATGGCTTTGCCTTTAATCGCGATTACATCCAAACCCTAGAGCCCCGCCTATATGGGTTGCTCAGTAGTAATGCCAACCAAGAAAATTTCTTCAATATCACTGGGGAGGATATCAACGACATTGGCCCAATCGACCCCGATAGTAATAATCTACTCTATGACACCTCGCTGTTCACCTTCAGTTATGACCAGCTGTTCCGCCACAGCCGTTTTACTGGTAATGATCGTATCGACGATGCAAGCAGAATTGCTCTGGGGCTAACGACTCGCTTTATCGAGCCTATCAGCGGGCGTGACTTATTCTCCGCCAGTATCGGCCAAGCTTTCTATTCTAGCGATACCCAGATCGGCCTTCTGGAGCTAGTTGAAGAAACCCCTCGTTCAGAGCTAGCAGCAAAACTGGAAAGCCGCCCAATTCAATCCCTGCATATTGGCAGCGAACTGGTCTACGATGATTCGGAACACAATATTAATCGGGGCAACTTCAGCCTGCGCTACTTTGATAACGATGCCCGTATCTTTAACCTTAGCTATTACTATGAGCGGAATGACAACCCGCTTTTCCCCGATGAGATAGACAACGATGATGACTCCTCGGTACGACAGCTCAACAGCTCAGCCGTACTGCCCATCAATCTCCATACCTCTATAATGGCTGGCGCGGCCTATGACCTGACATTGAATCGGGAACTGGAATACCTTGCCGGTATCGAATATGACGACTGCTGCTACAGAGCACGCGTGGTATGGCGTCGTACCCTGGACAATGATCTGGCCGGAGTGGTGGCAGCTGAAGACCTCCAATACGATGAAGGTATCTACCTCGAAGTACAATTGAAGGGGTTAGCAGGGTTTGGCGCATCGGTCACCAATATGTTAACCAAGGGAATTGCCAATTTTGATCAGAGAGAAAAGCTGAAACCGTGATGAAAATAATACAGAAATTTATGCCTAAACTAGGCCTGTCATCCGTTCTGGCTGCCTGCGCCCTGATTGCCGGCACGGTCACAGCACAAGTACAAACCCTGGACCGGGTAGTCGCCGTTGTCGATGAAGATGTAGTTATGGCCAGTGAACTGGCCCAGCGCATGAACACTATCGCCAGCCAAATTCAGGCCCAACAAGTTCAAGCACCGCCTGTGGATGTTCTGCGCCGCCAGGTACTGGAACAACTGATCATTGAGCGGTTACAGCTACAAATGGCTTCCCGTGCGGGCGTTACCATCTCTGAATCCGAGCTAGACCAGGCAATTGCCCGGGTTCAACAAAACGCTAGTGTCAGCCCGGAAGAGTTTCGTCAACGCCTTCGTGCTGATGGCATGACCATGAAGAGCTTCCGCCAGCAGATTCGCCAGGAGTTAATGATCCGCCGGGTGGAACAGGGTAGCGTTAACCGCCGAATCCAGATCACCGACCAGGATATCGACAATTTCCTGCGCTCCAAAGAGGGGGAGTTCTGGAAATCTCCCCAATACGAGCTGGGCCATATCCTGATCCCGATCAGCTCCAGCGCCCCCGCCAGTGAGGTTACCCAGGCGCGCGAGAAAGCCGAAGAGCTGGTTAAACAGGTCCGCGAAGGTACCGATTTCCGTCGCCTAGCGATCGCCAACTCTGCTGGACAGAATGCCCTTGCCGGTGGCGACCTGGGCTGGCGCAAGACCGTGGAGCTCCCCACCCTCTTTGCCGACGCGCTCAACGGCCTCAAAGTTGGTGAAGTCACCGAACCCTTCCGCAGTGATGCCGGTTTCCACCTACTCAAGATACATGCGCAAAAAGGCGCCAGCGAGCAGCTGGTAGAGCAAACGAAGGTTCGCCACATCCTACTTAAGCCATCGGCCATCCTTACCGATGACGAGGCTTACAACAAGCTTGTGGCCATGCGCGAAGAAGCAATGGCCAGCGATAATTTTTCTGAACTCGCTCGCGAGAATTCTGAAGATATTGGCTCCATGCTGTCCGGTGGCGATCTCGGCTGGTCTATGCCGGGGCAGTTTGTGCCAGAATTTACCCAAGCCATGAAGACCACCGGCATCGGCGAAATCAGTCTGCCATTTCGCAGCCAGTTCGGCTGGCATATCCTTAAAGTGGAGGGTCGACGCAAACAGGATATGACCGATCAGTACATCCGCAACCAAGCTGCGAATCTCCTGCGAAATCGCCGCTATGAAGAAGAGCTGCAAAATTGGCGCCGGGAAATCCGAGACCAGGCTTATGTAGAGATCAAATTGACAGATGAGAAGGAAGAGGACTCCGAAGAAGAAGCGCAATAAGAGCGCTTTCTGAGATCTCTGAGACCGGGCCAAAGCGCCCGGTTTTTTATTCGTATAAGGTGTGGCCTCTCTATGATACCCAGAATCGCATTGACTCCCGGAGAACCTGCAGGTATTGGCCCGGAGATATGTGTCAAAGTCGCCCAGCAAGGCAGCCCTGCCCAGTTGATTGCCATTGCAGATCCCAGCCTTCTGGAACAAGCTGCCCGCAGACTAGAGCTTCCCCTGCAGCTTCTATCTTTCTCTGAAGATACCCCACTATCAGAAACGGCCCCTGGTAGCCTCTATATTTTAGAAAGCCCTTTAAAACAAGCTTCCCAGCCAGGAAAACTGGACATTACCAATGCTGCCTATGTATTAAAGACATTAGAGATAGCCGCAGATGGGTGTCTAAATGGCCGATTTGACGCCCTGGTTACGGGCCCTGTGCACAAGGGGGTAGTCAATGAAGCCGGGTTTCCCTTCAGTGGCCATACCGAATTTTTTGCAGAACGAGCGGGCGTAGCGCAGGTAGTCATGATGCTGGTCGCTCAGGAACTACGGGTGGCACTTGTCACTACACATCTGCCACTTAAAGATGTCAGCGCGGCAATAACCGGTGATCGTCTGGAGCTCATTACGGAGATCTTACATCGCGGTCTGCGCGACCAATTCCGCATCGATTCACCCCACATCGGAGTTTGTGGCCTAAACCCCCACGCCGGAGAGGGAGGCCACTTGGGCAGGGAAGAGATTGAAGTGATTGAACCTGCACTTGAAAAGCTGCGCGGTCGAGGGCTCCATCTGACCGGCCCACTGCCGGCGGATACACTGTTTACCCCCCCTCAGTTAAAAAATTTTGATGCGGTACTTGCTATGTACCACGACCAGGGGCTGCCAGTGTTAAAATTTCACGGCTTTGGCAAAGCCATAAATATTACGCTGGGCTTGCCTTTTATTCGCACCTCGGTCGATCACGGCACAGCACTGGACCTGGCTGGTAGCGGCAAAGCCAGTTGCGGCAGCCTTGAGGCTGCTCTGTCCCAGGCAATTGAGCTGGCGCGACTACAGTCCTGCTAGACAATAACAGCCTTACGAATGCCTCATACCATTTTAGAATTGTAGATTAATTAATGGACAACTTTTTCCAACACAAGGCACGCAAGCGTTTCGGCCAAAATTTTTTGGTCGATGGGAATATTATCGAGCGTATTGTTCGCTCTATAGCTCCCAAAGAAACCGATAAATTAGTTGAGATTGGTCCAGGCCAAGGCGCTATCACTGAACTACTCTTACAACGCTGCCCCTCACTCACAGCGGTGGAACTGGATAGGGATCTAATTCCCCTTTTGGAATTTAAGTTCAGGGACTATCCCGACTTCAAAATTATTGAGCGGGATGCATTGAAATTTGATTTTGGCGAGTTTGCCGCGGAGCGTCCTCTGCGTATCGTAGGTAACCTACCCTACAATATTTCCACTCCTCTTTTATTCCATCTGCTCAGCTTCAAAGGCAAAGTGCAGGACATGCACTTTATGCTGCAAAAAGAAGTCGTCGATCGGCTTGGAGCCAGCCCCGGAACAAAATCCTATGGACGCCTCACAGTCATGGTGCAATATTACTGCCGTGTACACGGGCTATTCCCAGTGCCTCCGCAATCCTTTAGACCAGCACCTAAAGTTGAATCGGCTATTGTCCGCCTAATACCCCATAGTGAAATTCCCTATATAGCGGAAGATGAAAAGCTACTGGAACGAATCGTCAATATCGCTTTTCAACAGCGCCGAAAAACGCTGCGCAACGCACTAAAACCCCTATTCCCTGCACTTGACCATGAGCAACTACCAGTAGACGCGAGCCGCCGCCCAGAAACATTAAGCGTGCAAGAATTTGTACAATTGTCGAATTACTGCGCAAAGCTTGGGCAACAATAAGCAAGCTAGATCTCGGGGGATAAGAGTTTGGCCACTTATGCTATTGGCGATATTCAGGGCTGTTTCGAATCTTTAAAACGACTACTGAAAAAAATCCATTTTCGCTTTGACCGTGACAAGTTATGGGTTGCCGGAGATTTGGTTCACCGCGGCGAAGACAGTTTGGGCACCTTGCGCTTTCTCTATGAGCACCGCCAGCAGGTCACCGCTGTTCTCGGCAATCACGATCTGCACCTACTGGCACTGGCGCATGGCGCCAAGCATCTGGCAGAGAAAGAGCAAGATCTGGCAAAAATTCTTAGGGCAAAGGATTCAGACCTTCTATTAAGCTGGCTACAGTCTCTCCCCCTACTGGTACATAAAAAGGGGTATACCATGGTCCACGCCGGCATTCCCCCCATTTGGAGTATTACCAAAGCCCAGAAACTATCACGCGAAGTCGAATCTGCTCTCTCAGATGAAGCAATGGCAAAAGCTTTTTTTTACGGCATGTACGGTAACGAGCCCCACTGTTGGAATGATCATCTAATCGGTATTGAGCGACTGCGCTCTATTACTAATTACTTCACACGGATGCGTTTCTGCAAAGAGGATGGTACCCTCGACCTTGTTACCAAGCGCGGACCACAAGCATCCCATGGGGATTACAAACCTTGGTTTAGTTTCCCTAATAGAAAAACCAAAAATGACAAAATAATTTTTGGTCACTGGGCCGCCCTTGAAGGCAGAGCTGATACTGAAAACATTTACGCTTTGGATACAGGCTGTGTTTGGGGAGGATATCTAACCGCCATGCGCCTGGGTGATGAAGAGTTCTTTTGTACTGACTGTAGTCTGTAAATTTCAACAGAGTATATATCAGGGTATTTTAAAATGGACTCATGGGGGCGCCCCCCCTTCAAGGCATATAACCGATCAGAGCATTTACCTTAAAAAATTCAGAATACAAACCAACCTATCCCCCTGCCGGAGAACTGGAAGGTTTGAAAGCTTAGATTTTTTTAGTCACCTTTCCCTCTCTACCTACAACACTAATGATATTTACTTAATCTACCTATCCTGTCCCAGCCGAATACGACAAACTCATTAACATCATGCCTGAGACAGCTAATAGGGGGGCCAAAATAACACGTCCATTCTTTTTAAGTGAGAGTAAAGCAAGCACTGCTGCAGCGAGCATATAAATCAAGAAATAGACTACCGATTCAAACCCATTCATCACGAAGATTAGTAGTGCCCCTGGAGTAACTATCAGAAGCCCCATCAAGTATTCCTGAATTACAATCATTCCCTCACTGCAGGATTTAATCATCATCCAAAATCTGACCTGAGCCTCATCTTCCAGAATGGAATTAATTGCAAAGGCAAGAAATAGTGCTGAACCTACTCCTAGCACAATACGTAAGGCAATCAATAGGCTAGCAGTTGTCAATGCATAGCAGTAAATGGCAATTGCCAATGCCATCAGCAACCTGTTTACTAAACGCGCATTTTTTATAAAAAAAGGTTTTCGCCAAGCAAAATAAAATTGTCCATATCTGAGAATCCCTAAAACAAAAAAAGAAAGTATTTGGAATGTACAAAATAGAGAAAACCAGAAAAAATATTCGAAGAAATTGAATGGCTCATCCAGGTACCACAACACCAAAAGGGGTAGCACCCACACCCCCCAAAAGAACGGATTATATTTTAGCTGAACCAGGCAGAGAGATTTAACCAACTCTTCAACATTAAAACAGCTCAGATACCATTTTAGCTCTGTTGGTACCGGCGATAACAAAAGTCCTGAAACAGCAAAAACAAGGTGTACGACCAGTAGTATAGATAAGCAAGCATTTACAGTTTCGCCTTCTTCTGTCAATAACAAGCTTACAGGGAGGTGGATCACTAGCAATGCGGGGGCCAATATAGAAGCGAGCCCGATTAACAACCATTGGTTTGCCTCAACCCAAACCTTAAGCCTATGTTTCAACCCTGCAATCAACAAATCCTGTACAGAGACACTCACAACGTAATCTCCGTTTCCTTTGCTAAAAAAGAAACCTTGCTATGACTTGTATAGATAAGCATTCCAGAATAGTTTGATAGATATTCAACTAAAACTCCCATAGCCACCTTATCAAGAGCATTAAAAGGTTCATCTAATAACAGGGCTCCCCTTTCTTTTCGTAAAGCACAAACTATGGCTACCTTTCTTTTTTGCCCTTCGGATAGACCTGAAATTCTTGTGCAAGAATGAATATTACACAAAAACTCTGTTTCAAAGACTTTCAATTGGTCAGAAATTGGAGCCTGACAGGCAGACAAAATCTCATTAACAGTCAAATATTCAGGAAGTAAAATTGCACTGGAAAATACTCCACACATGCTTCTCCTGCTTGATTTTTTACTCTCTCCAAGCAAGTTAATACTACCGGATGAAATAGGAATCAGGCCTGACACCCCTAATAAAAAGCTTGTTTTACCCGAACCATTCTTCCCTGATATTTTTATTATCTGAGCAGTAGTAGATAAGCATAAATCTGCAATAACTCTTTTTGCACCCCTATGAATACTTAAGGTATCAAATATCAATCGATTCAATGCGTCTTCACTCCATAAAGAAGAAATCACCCTTAACAACAAGGAATAAAGACCTATTGCAATAATAATGGTTCCACTGGATTAGAGAATTATAAAAAGTAGCGGGCTCCCTCCCACTACTTAGCATTGCCTTCAGTTGAAAAAATTACTTTATTTCGTAACCACTTGGATTTTTAGACTGCCAACGCCAGGTGTCTTCGACCATTCGCTCCAAGCTATATTCAGCCTTCCAGCCAAGTTCATTTTCCGCCAAAGTCGAATCTGCATAACATTCAGCAACATCTCCTGGTCGACGTGATGCAATTTTATAGGGTACAGATTTGCCACTAGCGGCTTCAAATGCCCGCACTACATCTAATACTGAACTTCCCTTACCCGTACCAAGATTGTAGGTGTAACATCCGACTTGAGTTGAAGGTTTACTCAGCATATTCAATGCAGCCAAATGACCTCGGGCCAGATCTACCACATGGATATAATCTCTTACACCTGTACCATCTACCGTGGCATAATCGTCACCAAAGATTTGTAGAAACGGCTGCCGTCCCACAGCAACCTGAGCAACATAAGGCAATAAGTTATTGGGAATTCCACGAGGGTCTTCACCGATTTGACCACTCACGTGAGCACCAATTGGATTAAAGTAGCGTAGAAGACTTATTTTCCAATGGTTGGTTGGCGCTGCGCAAATATCCCTCATTATATTCTCAACCATCAGCTTACTTGAGCCATACGGATTTGTGGCACCAGTGGGAAAGCCTTCACGAATTGGTACCGTTTCTGGGTCACCATAGACTGTGGCTGATGAACTGAAGATCATTTTCCTAACATCAAATTCTTCCATCACAGCCATTAGAGCTAGGGTACCAGCAACGTTATTTTGGTAATAACGTAAAGGCTGAGTTACGGATTCACCTACTGCCTTAAGACCGGCAAAATGGATTACTGCTTCTATTTTGTGATCCGTAAATACCTGGCGAATCCCAGGCATATCATTGATGTCTAGATTGAAGAAAGGTAATTCTTTACCAGTGATCAATTCTACCCTCTTCAAAGCCTCGCGGTTACTATTAGAGAGATTATCCAGCACAACTGGCTGTAAACCTGCCGAAAGCAGCTCTACACAGGTATGGCTACCAATATAACCAGCACCCCCTGTCACTAAAATCTCCATATCAGCTCCTCATAAATCCACGTACTTCTTGTAGGCCGCAAGTAAAGACCAAAACTGCCATTGAATTCAACCTTTCTGGATGACAATTCAGTGCCGTAGTGAACCAGAAAGCTATGCTGGAGAAGCCGGGACTGTTTCATCAGGCTCGGGGAAGAACAAAGTTAGCAACGGCGATAATGAATAGCGCTTTATGCCGGGCGACTCTCATGCAAGGAATGACTGAATAACCGCCAACCACGCATCTTGTGGGAAGAGCAGTAGAAACAGTCTTCGAAACAACTAGTCAGTGCTCTGATTCCAAACGATAAGCAGGACGCTGGACTCTGCCCACCAGGCTACAGGGAGGTAAATATTATGACAATTTTTAATCATTACCTGGAAAGATACGAGTCAATCCAGGATGAAGAGCTCAGTATTCAGGAATACCTGGAACTCTGTAAAACGGACCGCAGCGCCTATGCCTCACCCGCTGAGAGAATGCTGATGGCGATTGGAGAGGCAGAACTAATTGATACCTCCCGCGACCCTCGCCTATCACGTATTTTCTGTAACAAAGTTATCAAACGTTACAAAGCCTTCAGTGAGTTCTATGGCATGGAAGAGGCCATAGAGCAGATCGTATCGTTCTTCCGCCATGCAGCCCAGGGTTTAGAGGAGAAAAAGCAAATTCTTTATTTATTGGGACCTGTCGGCGGCGGCAAGTCCTCTCTGGCAGAACGCCTTAAGGCACTTATGGAGCAGGTTCCTATATACGCTATCAAGAACTCTCCGGTTTTTGAGTCTCCTCTGAGCTTGTTCTCCCCGAATGAAGATGGTCGTATCCTTGAGGAGGACTACGGCATTGCAAGGCGCTATGTAAATACCATCATGTCACCCTGGGCAGTTAAACGCCTACATGAATTCAAAGGCGACATCAGTAAGTTCAGGGTAGTGAAAATTCGCCCATCGATCCTTGATCAAGTTGCTATCTCTAAAACTGAACCCGGTGATGAAAATAACCAGGATATTTCCTCGCTAGTCGGAAAAATTGATATTCGAAAGCTTGAGGATTTTCCTCAAAATGATCCAGATGCCTACAGCTTCTCAGGTAGCCTTTGCCGTGCCAACCAAGGGTTGATGGAATTTGTGGAGATGTTTAAGGCTCCGATCAAAGTGCTGCACCCCCTACTCACAGCAACCCAAGAAGGTAATTACAACAGCACCGAAGGACTCGGATCTATACCGTTCAATGGCACCATTCTCGCGCACTCCAATGAGTCTGAGTGGCAGTCCTTCCGCAACAACCGTAATAATGAAGCATTTCTTGACCGAATTTACATCGTCAAAGTGCCCTATTGCGTTCGAGTTCACGAAGAAATCAGAATTTATCAAAAACTTTTGGAAAACAGCTCCCTATCAAAAGCTCCTTGTGCGCCCGACACCCTACGCATGCTGGCTCAATTTTCTGTTCTTTCTCGTGTTAAAAATCCAGAGAACTCAAGTCTCTACTCGAAGATGCGTATCTATGACGGTGAGAATCTCAAGGATACCGATCCAAAAGCAAAAACCATTCAAGAGTATCGAGATAATGCCGGTGTCGATGAAGGTATGAATGGGCTATCCACTCGCTTTGCCTTCAAAATACTTTCTAAAGTTTTCAATTTTGATGCTACGGAAGTGGCGGCCAATCCAGTGCATTTACTCTATGTCCTTGAGCAACAAATCGAACAGGAACAGTTTCCACCGGAAATACAGGAAAACTATCTTGGCTTTATCAAAGAATATTTGGCCCCAAGGTATGTCGAATTTATTGGCAAGGAAATTCAAACGGCCTATCTTGAATCTTACGCCGAATATGGTCAAAACTTATTTGATCGGTACGTCACTTATGCGGATTTCTGGATTCAAGATCAGGAATACCGAGATCCAGAGACCGGTGAAATTCTTGATCGTGGCGCACTAAATGAGGAGTTGGAGAAAACTGAAAAGCCCGCAGGGATATCCAATCCAAAAGACTTCCGGAACGAAATTGTCAATTTTGTTCTACGTGCTCGAGCCAACAACCAAGGGAAAAATCCAGACTGGCGCTCCTATGAGAAACTGCGTGCCGTTATTGAGAAAAAGATGTTCTCCAACACCGAGGATCTCCTACCAGTAATTTCCTTTAACACCAAGGCTTCAGCGGATGACAAGCGCAAGCATGCCGATTTTGTTGCCCGCATGGTGGAACGTGGCTATACAGAGAAGCAGGTTAGATTATTATCAGAATGGTATCTGCGAGTGCGCAAATCACAGTAACTGATTTATTACAGTTACCGTTAGTGATTCTCAAATACCTGAATGAGAGTGTTTCGACCTTAATAGAGCTGAAAATTTCAACTGCTTAGGGCCCCGGTCGGGGCCCAATAGCTAGAAAGAGTGTTTCTGAATAGATTGCTTGGTGGCCTTTGCCAGATTGTTTTATTCAGACGAAAGGCAGAAATATGAGCTACATCATCGACCGCCGCCTAAATGGGAAAAAGAAAAGTACTGTTAATCGCCAGCGCTTTTTAAGGCGCTATAAGGCCCATATTAAAAAAGCTGTAGGCGACGCAATGAACAGCCGCTCCATAATGGATATGGATAAGGGCGAGCGTATCAGTATTCCCACCCGAGATATCAGCGAACCTCTGTTTTCCCACGGCAATGGCGGCCATACTGAACGTGTTCTTCCCGGTAATAAAGAATTTACTGCAGGCGATCGTATACCACGTCAACCCCCTAAAGGTGGCGATGGTAATGGTGGCGGTGCCAGTGACAGCGGCGAGGGCGTTGATGATTTTGTCTTCCAAATTTCCCAGGAAGAGTTCCTGGACTTTATGTTTGAAGGATTACAGCTGCCCAATATGATCAAACGGAGACTCGCCGGCAATGAATCTTTTCAAGTGGTTCGGGCGGGCATAAGCAACGAAGGCACCCCTGGTCGTCTAAATGTCATTCGCTCCCTAAGAGCCGCGCATGCACGCCGCATCGCCTTAACTAGCAATAAAAGAAGACATATCCGCAATCTAGAGGAATCGCTGGAACTAGAAGAACAAAAAGAGTCCGCTCTGCGCGATCAACGAAAGATAGAAGCTCTGAAAAGCGAAATTGCAGAGTTGCGCAAACGGGTTGGCCGGGTGCCATTCCTTGATGATTTTGATCTGAAATATAACTTGCTAATCCGGCAGCCGAAACCACGCTCACGGGCGGTTATGTTCTGCCTTATGGACGTATCTGGCTCCATGAATCAAGCCACCAAGGATATGGCCAAACGCTTTTTCCTATTGCTCTACCTTTTCTTGCAACGCAGTTATGAATACACAGAAGTCGTTTTTATCCGTCACCATACCAGCGCCAAGGAAGTCGACGAAGAGGAATTTTTTTATTCACGTGAGACCGGAGGCACTATTGTTTCCAGCGCCCTAAAATTAATGAGACGAATTATGCGGGATCGCTACCCGGACAGCGAATGGAATATTTATGGGGCCCAAGCTTCCGATGGCGATAATTGGAATGATGACTCAAGCACCTGCCATCGCATCCTTATCGATGACATCATGCCCCATGTACAGTACTACTCCTATGTTGAGATCACTCCCAGAGACCATCAAGCCCTGTGGGAAGAATACGAAAGCGTGCGTGCGCTGTTCCCCAATCACTTCGCCATGGAGCAAATTGTGGATGTGCAGGATATCTACCCGGTATTCCGCCAACTGTTCAGCCAGAAGGTGACCGCTCGATGCTAGACAAATTTGCCGGCGGCGATGATTCGCAAAAACCAGAGTCTGTAAATCCCATCTCTACATCCTCAGAGTGGACATTTGAGTTAATCCAGGAATATGACCGCGCTATAGGCGCACTGGCTGACGAATTCGGCCTGGATACTTACCCCAATCAAATTGAGGTAATCAGCTCTGAGCAAATGATGGATGCCTACTCATCGGTGGGTATGCCAGTGGGCTACAACCACTGGTCATTCGGCAAACAATTTATTAGCGTTGAGAATAATTATCAACGCGGCCTAATGGGACTTGCCTACGAAATTGTTATTAACTCCAACCCCTGTATCGCGTATCTTATGGAAGAAAACACCATGACGATGCAGGCTCTGGTAATCGCTCACGCCTCCTATGGGCACAACTCTTTCTTCAAGGGAAATTACCTTTTTCGCTCCTGGACTGATGCCAGCAGCATTATCGATTATCTGATTTTTGCCAAAAATTACATCTCTCGTTGTGAGGAGCGTCATGGTCTCAATGAAGTCGAGGCTGTACTGGACTCCTGCCATGCTTTGATGAATTACGGCGTTGACCGCTATAAACGACCGTATCCCATTTCTGCTATCGAAGAGGAACGCCAGCAACAGGAGCGCGAGGAATATCGACAGCGGCAGCTAAACGATCTCTGGCGAACAATTCCAAAACTTGGGGACGGCGCTGAAGCCTCGAATGAAAAACGTTTTCCAGAAGAGCCACAGGAAAACATCCTCTACTTTATTGAGAAAAATGCTCCCCTGCTCGAAGGCTGGCAAAGGGAATTGGTGCGTATCGTACGCAAGCTCGCCCAGTATTTTTATCCACAGCGTCAAACCCAGGTAATGAACGAAGGCTGGGCCACTTTCTGGCACTACACATTATTGACAGAGCTCTACCGGCGTGGTCGTGTCACGGAAGGCTTTATGATGGAGTTCTTACAAAGCCACACCAATGTGATTTACCAACCCAGTTTTGACAGTCCCTATTACAACGGCATCAACCCATACACTCTGGGTTTTAGTATATTTAGTGACCTCAGGCGCATCTGTGAAGACCCTACCGATGAAGATCGCCGCTGGTTTCCAGATATCGCTGGGAGTAATTGGCGAGAGACACTGCATTTTGCCATGCGCGACTTTAAGGACGAGAGTTTTATCCTGCAGTTTCTCTCCCCAAAAGTAATGCGCGATATGAAACTTTTTTGTATCAGTGACAACGACCAGGAAAATGAAATTGTTGTCAGCGCAATCCATGACGAAAGTGGTTATCGACAGTTACGGGAAAATCTCGCTGGCCAATATAACTTAGGTAACCGGGAACCTAACATCCAGGTTTACTCTGTAGATACACGGGGAGACCGCTCCCTAACCCTAAACCATACCCAGCATCGCCGCCGCCCATTAAGCAAAGATACACCCGAGGTTTTAAGGCATCTACACAGGCTTTGGGGTTTTGATATACACCTAAATAGCCTCAACGGGGATGAAATTACGGCTAGCTACCACTGCCCTGAACAGGGCCGAGACAGGCAGGAGGGAGAAGAGGAATCAATGCTCATTCCGAAACCCATCTGAATTTTGCCCGGGAGCTTTTTTAAAAAAGCTCCCGGGCAAATGGGGCGAATGACCTGGAATAAATCTAAGCAGAAAAGCTTGGCTTAGTGATCAGCCTCTAACAACAACCTAGCTTTAGCAGCCAGTTCACCGCGCTCCTCGCGATGTGCCAGGAGGGCATCCGCTCCTGCATCTAACCAGCGAGCTTTATCCTGATCCTCTTCGGCAGCCACGACCAGAATACGCAGGTTGCTATACTCACTGCGCGACCTCAGATAATCCAGCACCTGGAACCCACCATCACCAACCAAAGCGGCGTCAACCACTAACAACGTCGGCTTGGCATTAGCCATTAAAATGCCCGCAGAGAAGCTATCACCAGCTACCTCGATATCACAGCCGATATTTTTCAGAGCCTGCAGGCCTGAAGAAGTCAGCTCCGGGTCTGTTGTTAGCAACAGTACTTTGCGGCTAGGTACAGCCAGGTCATTCGGCACTGGCATAGAGTTATCCCGTAGGAAGCCCACGAAGTCCTCTACACAAATGCGATGGTCGCCACGCCCCGGAAGTTTGTAAGCTTTGAGCTGCCCCCGCTCAATCCAGCGAATCACCGTTCGGAAATTGACCCCACAATACCGAGCCGCTTCCCCGGTGGTTAGCACATGTAGTTCGCTCATATTTATTCTCCCCAACAACTGCAGTCCTTGACGGCCAGGTCAACTTCACGAGTCCCGACTTCATCCCCCGAAGCCAGGCGCGAAATTATCCTGCCCAACAGGATCGCCCCTATAAATTATGCTGTTCAATGCTGCAAAACCAGCCCGAAATTCGGTCCATGTATCTAGTTAACGAACAGCGAAACAACCCCCTCAAAAAATACTAAAAGATATAGTTGACAGGTATGACAGGTCCCATAGAATGACCTCAGATTTTGCGGTACAACTGTGTCGCCAGATCCTCTCCAGCGGGCATGGCCGGCAAGTCAGTTATCCCGCTATTGGCAATTAGATGTTTGCTAAGCGAATACCCTAAGACCCTGGGCCCCCTTGTTTTTTCGGGGCCTTTTTTTTATCTTGCTCAAATCCCAGTCTTTACTTCCCACGTAATCACGTAATGTTGTCTCCCAGTAATTGGTGGACTGTGCCGGAACCAATGGATTTATGGCAGTGCAACCCCTTCCCGAAGAATCACTATCTCCAGCTGTGGAGAATTTCACTTGAAGATCTACCTTGTTGGCGGCGCGGTTCGTGACAAACTGCTCAACCGTCCAGTAACTGAACGAGACTGGGTAGTGGTGGGCACCGATGCCGAACACATGCGCAGTCTCGGCTACAGCCCAGTGGGGAAAGATTTCCCGGTTTTTCTGCATCCACAAACCGGGGAGGAGTACGCCCTTGCCCGTACAGAGCGCAAAAGCGGGCACGGCTACGGGGGTTTCACTGTCAATGCCACAGCGGATATCACCCTGGAAGAAGACCTGCTGCGCCGCGATCTCACCATCAACGCCATGGCCGAGACTGAAGACGGAGAGCTAATCGACCCCTACAAAGGCCAGGAAGACTTGCAGGCCCGCCTGCTGCGCCACGTATCCCCTGCCTTCTCCGAGGACCCCTTGCGTGTATTGCGAGTAGCCCGCTTTGCCGCGCGTTATCACCACCTTGGGTTTACCGTCGCCAAAGAAACTATGGCCCTAATGCGGCAGATGGTAGCGGCCGGCGAGGTTGAATATTTGGTTGCCGAGCGAGTTTGGAAAGAGGTCAGCCGTGCTCTGACTGAACCGGACCCCGATATTTTTTTCCGTGTATTGCGCGAGTGCGGAGCCCTAACCATCCTGCTTCCTGAATTGGAAAACCTGTTCGGCGTACCCCAACCTCCCAGACACCACCCCGAAGTGGATACCGGCGAGCATGTTTTATTGGCCCTCCACACCGCCCCCGCCGAGCTGCCTGTGCGTTTCGCCGTCTTACTACACGACCTAGGTAAAGGCCTCACTCCCGATGAAACCCTCCCCAGCCATACCGGTCATGAATCTGCTGGAGTTCCCCTGGTGCAGGCAGTCTGTGAACGATGGCGTACTCCAAAAGAACTAACTGCTCTGGCTATCGGTGTCTGCGAATACCACCTGCATTGCCACAGGGCATTCGAATTACGCCCTCAAACCCTTATGAAAATGATCCGCAATCTGGATGCCCTGCGGCGCCCCGAGCGGTTTGAAAACTTCCTGCTCGCCTGTGAGGCAGATGCCCGAGGCCGTCAAGGCCTGGAGGACCGAGATTACCCACAGGTGAACTACCTGCGTGCCGCCCGCAAAGCGGCAGCTGCGGTAACCGCCGAAGAGTTAATCAAGCAGGGTTACCAGGGGGCGAAGCTGGGACAAGCGCTGGACCGGGAGCGCATCAAGGCAATTGCCAAAGTTAAGGATAACTTCAGTGCGTAGTGTATTAATTACCGGCGCGGCCGCTCGCTTGGGTCGCGCGATTGCCGAAGAACTCCATAAAGATCACCGGGTTGTTATTCACTATCGCAACTCGGCTGATGCTGCCAGCTCTCTGGTGGATCAACTCAACCAACGCCGCCCCAATTCTGCTATTGCGCTGCACAGTGAATTAAATAGTGCCCAAGCTTGTTCAGAGTTTGCCCAGCGCGCACAAGAGGCCTGGGGTGGTATCGATGTTCTGGTCAACAACGCCTCAGCATTCCACCCTACACCTGTGGGAGAGGCTACCGAGGAGGATTGGGACCGGCTGGTAGGCAGCAACCTCAAAGCCCCCTTCTTTCTTACCCAGGCCCTAAAAGAAAGCCTCAGCCAACGGCGGGGCTGCATTGTTAATATGGCGGATATCCACGCCGAGCGCCCAATGCCCGAACACACTATTTACTGCGCCGCCAAAGCTGGGCTGGTAATGCTGACAAAAAGCCTTGCACTGGAGCTATCGCCCCAGGTTCGGGTCAATGCCGTCGCCCCCGGTGCCATTCTATGGCCGGAGCAAGAAGTAACAAATGAAGCCAAAAAAGCACAAATCACCCAGCGCATTCCCCTGGCCCGAACCGGTGACCCCAGTGATATCGCCAAAACTGTACGCTTCCTCGTCTGCGACGCTCCCTATATCAGCGGCCAGGTTATTGCTGTAGACGGCGGCCGAAGCCTCAATATCTAATTATCCTTAAGCCTCACAGCGATTCAGCCGCCGAGCTTCACTTCAATTTCACCGGTACTCTGGCAGAATGTTTTGTAACTTTCTCTGCCACAAGAGATTTACCGGTGCGCCCCCTGAAAATACTGTTGATAGAAGATAACCCCAGTATCGCTCGTCAGCTTGCCGAGTTCTTGGAAATTGAAGGGTGGCAAATGGATTTTGCCCACCGGGGTCGCCAGGGCTTGCATCTGGCGCTGGAACAAATCTTCGATCTGATCATTCTCGACCTGGGCCTTCCAGATATGGATGGCTTAAAGGTGTGCGAGAAGATCAAGACACAAGCAGCGGTCAATATGCCAATACTGATGTTGACCGCCCGCGATTCGATCGCAGATAAGGAGAGCGGTTTTGGCATTGGTGCCGATGACTACTTATGTAAACCCTTTGAACCAAGGGAGTTGATATTGCGGTGCCGTGCCCTTGCCCGCAGACACCAACTGCATACCAGTGATGAAATCCAAATCGGTGATCTACAAATAAACCAGCGCCAGCAAACCGCTTACAGGGATAAACAACCATTGGCCCTGACAACTATCGGTTACCGCATTCTCGCTTTGCTCGCCCAAGCCTCACCAGCTCCAGTAAGTCGTTCGGCAATAATCCACCATATTTGGGGTGATGAGCCGCCTAAAACAGACGCCTTAAAATCCCATATTTATAGTCTGCGCCAAACATTAGATAAGCCTTTCCAGGTTCCTATGTTGAAAACCATTAACAATCTCGGTTATCAGCTGGATGTTGCCAATGCGCGAAACCAGTAAATTACAAAGAAAGGTTTTCGCTATTTTGGGCGGATTTACTCTACTGCTATGCTTGGTATTTTTTGCCATCTGTATGATGGTTGCCTACGTGGTTGAAGACCATCTGCTCGATAATTTATTGGCCGGGGAAGTTCGCCACCTCGAACAACAGGCACAATGGCCTGATTCCATTCCAGAGCCTCGCTTACCGTATTTAACGCTTTACACTAAAGACCAGATAATTCCGCCAGAACTGCGTACTGCCTTGCCCGACCATACAGAAAAAGCTGAATGGTTTAGTGATTCTGAGTTTCACTTCCATCTGCGTAGGGTACATTTCTCGGACAACAGCTCTGCAGTTCTCGTGGCTGAAGTTAGTGAATTACTCACTGTTACGAGACAATCCTCACAACTACTCTGGCTTTTTGCCTCTGCCTGTGCTTTGACCCTGCTTTTAGCTCTTTACTGCGCTTATCGTATTTCCCATAAAACCATCGCACCTGTTGTAACCCTGGCTAAAGCTGTTAAACAGCAAATAAATACCGACTCAGAGATTTCCCTGCCCTATAACAATGAACAAGATGAAATCGGCTATTTGGCATCTACCCTGCAAGAAACGATTAACCAGCTCAAGCAGACATTGCGCAGGGAAACCGAATTTACCCGGGATACCAGCCATGAGTTGCGCACCGGGCTAACCATACTGAAAGGCACTCTGACTCTTAGTCAAAACAGGGAAATGACCAAACTTGAAAAAACAGAGCTATTAGAAACCGTTACTAGCATGGAAGAGACCGTTAAAACACTCCTGGCCCTCGCCCGCTCAGAGTCTTTAAAACCTGAAAATATCCCATTGCGTGCCTTTCTTGAGGAGCGCCTTTTAGTTCAACACCAAGCACTTGCACAAAAGCATTTTAAGGTTGATTTAAAATTAGGATACAAAGAAAGAGCCCTGGCCAACCGACTCCTGGTAACTCTGCTATTCGATAACTTAATCAGCAATGCTTTACAGCACGCTTCCAGCCCTGAATTGGTTATTGCCTATAAAGGGGACACACTCTGTTTTGAGAACGCCACGGACAATCAATTAGATCTAGAAACCGCCCTCTTACCCGGCCAAAAGAAGGATGGCAGTGATGGTATAGGTCAAGGCCTTTTCCTGGCCAAGAGAATCTGTGAAGCCTTAAATTGGACCATCTCTGTCCAATATCGAAAAAATATTTATCAGTGCGCACTGTCTCTAACACAGTAGCTTTCTATGGTTCAGACCATTACCACTAAAACCTACTGTATTCAAGACGCACAGTGAATCGGCATCCATGCCTTATACTATCCCGAACGCAGTTTATTCTTTCTTCCTATTTAGCAACTACAATCTCACCTGAATTTCACCTTCCTCCCCTTATTCTCCTACGAATTCACTCACTAGAAGATTTCCCGTCTGCTACCACAATTTTGGAGATTAATATGTTGAAGAAAATTCTTATTTCCCTGGCACTGACTCTGTCCGTCTTTTTTGCTTTTATTATTTGGGTTAATGGCTTAATTCCACCCCAGGAGCAGGATTTTTTCACTACGATGATCAGTGATCTACCGTATTTACAACAATTACCCAAGGAAAGCCGAGGAAAAATATTAGCTGTTGTCACCAGTACTGAAACGATAGGAGATAGTGGCAAGGCCACTGGTTATGAATTAACTGAACTGGCACGCCCCTATTACACCTTTTTAGCCAACGGCTTTATTGTCGATATTGCCAGCCCCAAAGGTGGCAAACCACCTGCGGTGATCGATAAAGATGATATGGGGCCTTTCGACTACGCCTTTCTCAATGACCCGGAAGCGCAACAAAAGGTCAATAACAGCATTCCTATCGATCAAGTTTCTGCGGAAGATTACCAGGCAGTATTTTTTGTTGGCGGTAAAGGCGCCATGTTCGATTTCCCCGATAATCCCTATATTCAGACCCTGGTGCGGGATCTTTATTACAGCGGCAAAATTATCGGAGCGGTATGTCATGGACCGGCGGCGCTTGCCAATGTCACCCTGGAAAATGGCGAACCCTTAATCACCGATCGGCAGATTAGTGCTTTTACCAACGAAGAAGAGCTATTTCTTATTCCCGACGCTCCACAGCGGTATCCCTTCCTGCTGGAGGATCGCTTACGTGAACAGGGCGCGATTTTTCAGGCTGGACCCACCTACCTAGAACAAGTCAGTGTGGATGGCCAGCTCGTTACCGGGCAAAACCCCTGGTCCACCTGGCTGACGGCTGAGAGTATGGTGAAAGCGATGGGTTATACCCCAGTTCCACGCCAAGTAACCCCGGCAGAGCAAACCGTCGAGTTGCTACTCACTTATGAGCAACGGGGTTTTTCCGAAGCCGCAGAAGAAATACAGGCGCTTCAGGAGAAAGGGGAATTAGATCAGCGCCTATTAGCTATGCACGGCGTTGTTTCTGCGATGCGCAGGGAGCCCCGCAAGACTCTGGATATTATCAAGCTGCTATCCATTAGCCAGGAATAACACAGCCACTAACTAGCCAGCCTGCTCCAGCGGCTGGCCATTTTCATCCACAAATAATACATCGCGGATGCTGAGTTTTTGCCCCTGGGCATTCTGCACAGCCACCTCGGAGATAGGCTCGCCACTGTTTTGATCAATCAGATGCATCCCATCTTTATTGCCATTCCAGCGCAGATTCCACTGGCGCAGGGCTATTATCACCGTAAACAGGTCGCGGCCCTTTTCCGTCAAGCGATACTCGTAGCGAGTGCCGTGTTCCCCCGCATCAAAACGCACCAACACCTCGTTTTCCAATAAACGAGACAGGCGGTCCACAAGGATATTCTTTGCGATTCCCAGGTTTCTTTGAAAATCCACAAAACGGCGGGTACCCAGCATCGCCTGCTTAATTATCAGCAGGGACCACCAGTCTCCCACCTCATTCAGGGCGCAGGCCAGGGAGCAATCGAGATCATCAAAGCGTTTACGTGACATAAGGCCAGTATACCGACAAAAGGGTTGCAATACGAAACCAGATATTGAACTCACAACCAAAATAAGGTCTTATAACGCAACCATTTTAATTGTGACCTAGTGGGACCGGTGAGTCCCAGTGGTGAATCGAGCAACCTAGGAGAGAAATATGAGTGGTTCCCTGGACAGCCTGCTGCGCCCTTTCGAGCATAAATCCCTAAAACTGCGCAACCGGGTCGCTATGGCCCCGATGACCCGCACCATGTCGCCGGGTTATGCCGCCAATGACCAAGTAGCCGGTTATTACCGCCGCCGCGCCGAGGGAGAAGTTGGCCTGATTATTACCGAGGGCACTTTCGTCAATCACAAAGCTGCTAATGGCTATGAGAATGTGCCAGCAATCTACGGCGATGCCGCCCTCGCCGGCTGGAAAAAAGTGGTAGATGAAGTACATGCTGCTGGTGGCCAGATTATCCCACAGCTGTGGCATGTGGGCTCTGTGCGTAAAGAGGGCATAGGCCCGGACAAATCTGTACCCGGCTACTCCCCCTCGGGCCTGTTCAAACCCGGCAAAGCCTCTGGCCTGGCGATGAGCAAAGGGGATATCCAGGAAGTTGTACAAGCCTTCGCGGCTGCGGCAAAAGCTGCCAAGGAAATTGGGTTCGACGGTGTAGAAATTCACGGCGCCCACGGCTACCTGATCGACCAGTTTTTCTGGGAAGGCACCAACCAACGCGATGATGAGTACGGTGGCTCCATCGAGAACCGCACCCGCTTTGCTGTGGAAATTATCAAAGCCGTGCGTGAAGCCGTGGGCGAAGATTTCGCCATTGTGCTGCGCTACTCCCAATGGAAGCAACAGGATTACGAAGCCAAACTGGCGCAAAACCCCGAAGAACTAAAACGCTTCCTGACACCACTGGTTGAAGCTGGCGTTGATATTTTCCACGCATCGACAAGACGTTTCTGGCTGCCGGAGTTCGAGGGCTCTGACCTCAACCTGGCAGGCTGGACCAAGGAACTGACTGGCAAACCGGTAATTTCCGTCGGCAGTGTCGGCCTCGACGATGATTTTATCGGCGGCAATAACCAGGGCATGGGCGGCACCGCCAATCCCACCGATCTGGGTGAGCTGACCCGCCGCATGGACAACCAGGAGTTCGACCTGATCGCTGTTGGCCGCGCACTACTACAGGACCCGCACTGGTTCGCCAAGGTACGCGAAGATCGCGCGGAGGAAATCACTCCATTTACCAAAGAAGCGCTGATGGGCCTAAGCTAAAATTCAGAGCAGAAAAGCAGCTGTCCCCCGGCTGCTTCTCTTATTTTAATGTAGAAATCCAAATAGTTATTCTTCCTCTCACAAATCATCTGAATTTCACCTTTCTGCGCTTAGCCTCTTCGGTAAATACTGGAGATTAGTTTTATGCAAAAGGCACACTTAATAATTCTCAAAGCCATCGTGTTTAGTGTTTTTGGCTTAGGTTTACTCGTAGTTTATTGGCATCTATTTATCGCTCTTAAAGAGGAGCCCATAAGCTTTCAGGAGATCCTTTCATCCCATAATTACCAAACTCCGCAGTCTCTTGATATTTTCCTAACCCCTCTGGACAACAATCAATTCGGCTTTACTTATACCAGCTTTGATGGCGACAAAGTCAATGGGCAGATCCGTTATCCCCAGGCAAAAAATCAAGCTACCCCATTTTACTCGGTGTTTCCGCCATCGGCAGAAGTCATGAACGCTGGTGGAGTGGCTCATTCAAGGATCGCCCAACAATCACCCAGGTCAACAAGATTACTGATATCGCCACCCAAAAGAGCTATGTGGTTATTGCCATTGATGCCCGATACCACGGCAGCCGTAAAAATCCAGATCTTCCAGTAAACAGCATCATGAACAAATTGCACTATTTTCGGGATAAAAATGCCTACGTGGATATGATTCGCAAAACCATATTGGATTACCGGGTCTTGATTGATTGGCTTTCAACGCAACCCCAACTGGATGAAACCCGAATCAGCCTTGCCGGTTACAGTATGGGTGCACAGATTGTTTTATTGCTCAGTGCGCTGGAAGAAAACATCCAAAACGTAATCAGCTTGGTGCCCCCTTATCTTGATAACAGGGTGGCCGCAGTGGCCCCGATCAATTTTGCCTCCCACATCCGAGCCCAAGATCTCCTGCTTATCACTGCAGATAACGATGAATTTGCAACGCAGGCAGAGAACACTGCTCTATTTGAGCTTATTAATATTAAAAACAAGCAACATCAAATCTTCCCAGGCAGTCATATATTGCCATCAAGCTATATTGAAGCTGTTTCTGAGTGGCTAATGGACCATGCGGTTAATTAGGTGACACATTTTTGGCTCGCTGCACTGAAGCCAGTATCGTGTCGGCGCTCTTTGTCCATTTAAATGGTTTGGCAAGATCGCGGTTATGAACACGAATAA
>NZ_JAIVKI010000024.1 GCF_020524905.1 Microbulbifer variabilis
CCAGTGGTCAAACTCGGTAGAACTCATAGAGCGCAACATATTGAAATAGTCGGGACGGTTAAAATCCCGTGCAATTTGCCGGGCAAATTGAAAACCCGGCACTAGCCTTTTTTTTCGGTGTCCTCGCTTTCGTTTTCGCTACTCTCTCCCTCAACGGGTGTTTCTACATAGAGACCGGATAACTTAGCCGCAGGGACATAGAGCACATCTATCAACTTGGGGGTCACGCTGCGGATCAGCCCATGGTGAATATCTTCCAGTGATTCCTGGCAATCCGGATTCATCCAGATGGCGTAAGCCACCAGCAGCAATTTTTTGCTCACCTCCCCTGCACGGAACGCCCAAAGCTGGCCAAAGTTTTCCAGCTCAGTTTCAGGCAACTCTTCACCCTGCGGCAGTGGAATATCTTCGGTAGTTTTCTGCAGGTATTCACAGCGGTGGTAGGCGCTCAACTCAAATAACTCCACTTCCTGCTGGCCAAATACAACGGTTTCAGATTCTAAAATGGGGGTAGGAACTAAATTCATCGTTAGCTGCCTGGGGTTACTGTGGGTTTACCAGAGATTTTGAACTTCACGGTGCGGGTAATCTTGTCATCCTTGGGCACGGCCTTACCCCAGCCGGTAATATGGCCGATAAATTCCACCTTGGTACCTTCAGGATATTCAATCTGGTAATACTTATTGGTATCTGAATCGTAATCTGCCCGCAGTGCCTGCTGGCCGCTATCTGTCTCTTTCCAGATCAAAGTAATGGAAACCTCGCCGGCATCGCGTAAGCCGGAGGGGTCATAGTCCATATAGCCACTGGTGCCATCAATGGGAGTCATTTCAACTGAACCCCGCGATTCCTCACCGGGGTCGATATCCAGCATGCCCGCCACTGGTGTATAGGAAGTGCCATCATCGCTGCGGGAAAATTTTGTTTTATAACCTTGTGCCATAGCTAAGACCTTATTGAGTTGTTGAGTTAAAGGGCTGAGGGTTCGGTGGAATACTGGGCCCTGTAGATCAATCGAACCTCGCCCAGTGGGTGATCTTGGTCGAGTGCAAATTGCGTCTGGTTAAGCAGAAATAAGTCACAGGTGTTTTCTAAAGTGGCATCCTGTAGTGCATGCTCGATCTCTTCAGCAGCCTGATCCAGTGCGGCATACACATCGCCGCTAGTCTTCACAACCGCAGCAATAGTTAGATCCAGCTGTCGACCTGTACCGCCATGCATTTCGTGCTCGATGTTTTCAGTAGCAAAGCCCACCACAATTGCCGGTAAATTTTTTGAATCAATTTCTTCTGTAGTGCCAGGGGGTGGAAATGCGTAGCCGGATAGAGTTTGCAGCTTGTTTAAAACGGCATCGCGGATAGTTATGCGTTGGGTCATTGGGAAGCATTCCAAGATTTTTGGGCATAAAAAAACCCGCTATTGCGGGTTTGGGTAATTACTATGATTTCTACTAGTGGCAACATTAACCTCCGCATCATAAGTATGCTTGGAGTGAATACGCTGCCGGAATCGAAAAGCTGTCACTGTGCCTAGAATTACTAGGCCGACAACCTGATTACTCAATACGTGATTATCTATGCTGCGACAAATATGGGTAATTTTGACAAGCGGCTATCGCTGTACACTCGGCTATCAGCAAGCCTAGGATGGCCTCAATCTTGCTGACATTATACCCACCTTGAGCCAAGGTTTCGGGAGTTTGCTTTAAGAATTCCTTGCTGTAGGAATCCTTATACTCTAGTGCCCCCTGATACAATTCGAGACTTTTTTTGTAACTACTCCAACGCACTTTGGCTGGAGGGTAACCTCCAACCTCAAGATCTAGATAGCACTCAATTGCCGCAGCTCGCCGATTAATATCTGAATTCCGCAATCCCTCGGGACCTTCAGCGGGAAACTGACGGAACGTTTCTATCTCGGGCAGCATAATCCCTCGCATGTTTACTGGCAGAGCGAGCCTAGACAAACGATTATAGGCATCTAGGCCTTCTGCATCATTATCGAAGACAAATAAAACTTGATTTTGAACGTCAATCTTCGCAAGCCCCTCAGCGAATTTGACAAGATTTCCTGTTCCAGAAAAAGGATGACTTTCGCTAACGTCAATAAATCGAAAAAAATCTATAACATCAGGTTCCAATAGCTCTAAAGCATGTTTCAGTATATGGACATCTGAACTACCTTCAGTTGCAATTAAAAAGGTCTCAGTTCGTTGTGCATTTGCGACGAATTCCCCTTCTGTTGACCATCCCGCTTCCACCAGCGGACCATATTGCCACTCTACGGAAACATCCAGGTTCGCCACTACCTCTGACAAGAGACGTAAAGTCGAATAGGGGTGAAGAATATTCACTAAGTCTAGAAAAAAGCCTCTCTCAGAATAGGCGCTGGCATCATAAGATTTGTAGCACGGTATTCGTTCGAGATTTATTTCATCAAATCGACCTACAATTTTTTTTGTGCTTGCTTCGTCAAAACCAGAGATGAAAGTATTATCAAGATCACTTAACGGATGAGCATGAATAAACGCACAAAACTCAGAAAAGCTCATCAAATCAAGCACTAACTCATCATTATCAAAAAATGATTGCTGCTCCTCTATCCAGTCTTTAACAACCTTCTCATATTCACGTTGAACACGATCCAGATTGAAACCCAGCAGTTCGAGTCGTGTGGCCAAGCTCTTGAGTGGACGGGTGAAGCCCATCTCCAAAGGTGTAGGGTCCTCACTTTCATCAATATCGCAATCGTAGTTGATTTGTTGGCTTTTTATCGCTTTACGATCTTTTTCCTGAAAAATCGATCCATGATCAACCCCACGATGGTTCTTACTATACGTGAGAGACACCCCAGCAACATCAAGCGTGATTTCCGTACCCACGAATTCTCCTCAAAATCTACCTAGCAGTTAATTCAAAAGAAGCTGCTTTATATCACTTTGTGAACCCTCGAAGTATCAATAAGTTACTGAGTTTTATCGATGTAAAACAATAAATTCTACTGGTCTTTGTTAGTAAAAGCACTACGACCAGTTTTTTTAAGTCAGCGGCAGCAATCCCTAGTTAGCTAAAAGCCGGCGAGCAAAGAATCTCGGCTACCCATCCACCAACACCCGCCAAACAACCCCATCATCCGACAGCCGCTTGCGCACCAGATACTCCAAACCTCCAAGGATAATCACCGCCTCAGAACTGTAAGCCCCTACCTCACTGACCAGCAGACTCAACTCGATACGTGGCACCCGCACGCGTTCATCCTCATCGAACTCGTCAATCTCTTGATCCTTAATCACACGGCAAGTAATTGGCTCAGCACCGCTACCGTCTATATAGGTAGCGGGCTTGCCCCACTTGCGAAACGCGCGCTCTGCGGTTCGCTGGTCCAGATCCATAAATCACCTAGACCTTCACGGTGCCCGGCACGCCGGTAAACTTCACCGCTAAGCTGGTAACGCCATCACCGGCAGCCTCTGCAGCGAAGGTAGTAGCACCGGTGATATCACCGGTTGCGGCTGTTGCAGCGCTATCGTCAAAGGCTGCTGCGGATACATCCCAAGTGAGCGACTCACCTTGGGCTATCACGGCACCTGATACTTTGGGCACGGTGAATACACCATCAATAGCGATCACACCGGACTCACCCACGGCGATATCATCCATCGCCACACCCAGCACTGCGCCTACTGCTAGCACCTGGCCAGAGGTAATCACCGCGCTGGTGTTGTTGGTGTAATCCAGCATGCGCCCGTCTTGCACAAAATTAGTAGCCATTCTCTTTCTCTCAATTGAGTAAATTACTGAAAGCAAAAAGGCCGCGATGTGCGGCCCTTTTCGGATTCTTTAAGGTTTGGTTCGGTTTGAGCTGGGTATTAGGTCTTAGGTGTTTTCACCATGCCTTTTGCGTCCCAGGCCTTGGCAGCGGCATCCAGGCGGACTTTGAACTCCACCCCATCGATATTCCAGCCGTTTTGTTGCTCCAGCACCGGGGCCTGCTGGCCGTCCAGGTAGAGCACTTCGATGGTGTCTTGCATATTGGGATCGGCAGCCAGATACCAGCCGTTGTGGTTGTGTAAGCGCGCATCAGAAATCACGCTGGCGATATTGCGCACGCTATTGGGTACGGTGTTGTTTTTGCTGGTTGCGCCCACTTCGAACTCGGATTCCAGCGCGACCCGTGCAGTACCTTCGTCGGCAATATCACAGATCAGGAATTTGGGGCGGATATTCAGGAAGGCATCGCCGTCCTTTTGCTTGCCCATTGTTACCCTTGCGGCGTCGATGCTGCTGGTATTGATCCCTGCTGCGGTGGCCAGGTTTCCATGGTCGGCATGGAACAGTGCCTTGCCATCAGCCATCTTGGGATTGTTGATCAGGATACTGAACACCAGATCCCCCACGGTGCGAATAGCAGCGAGCCCCATCTTTTGCGGGATTCGAGTGAAGGCCCCCAGATCGTCATTGATGATCGCTTGGCGAGTAATGGAGAAGAGTTCCCCGTAAGTGGCCAGCGCGGCAGTTTCGGCACGCTCTCCGATACTCACATATTTAAATTCTGCCCCGGGTGCCACTTGGCGCAGTGAGGGGAAGGTGCCAAGATCCGTGCGAGTAGCTATTTTGAAATCGCTTAAGTTTCCAGTGGCGGTAAACTGCGGAAACACCTCTGCCGCTTCAGAGTACCCCTTCAGCATCGATTTATTGGCGATATTGCCGAGGACCGTCGCGAAGTCCCCGGAGCTATGGGTAAACGCAGCGGCAACCACACCCATTTTATCCAGGCCCGCCAAATTCTGTCCGTGGGCGTGCATAAACATGCGGGCAATTTCCAGCATGGTATAGCCGGCCATACTATTGCCTTCAGTGCGTTCCTCACCAAAGGCACGCATGGCAATCGCGTTTTCAGCGTCTGCCTTGATGCGCTTAATGCCCTCACCTTCCTGCACCACCACGCTGTAGCTTTGCACCGGGGTTGGGGTCTGGTTGCCCAGGGCTTCAAGCAGTTTGTCTTTGGCTGCGGTTACTGTGCAATTCATATCATCCAGACAGGATTGCATTACAGTGTTGTGAGCCTCGAAGCCGTTAAAAGCGGCTTTGATACCGTCTTTGCGCTTTTGCTCATCCGCTGCAAATTGCGCTCTGGCATCGGCGGCAATCTGCGCTTTCATTTCTGGGGTAACCTCGGTCGCAGCGGTTGCAGCTGGCGTGGTGGAGGTAGTTGTAGTCATGGCTTTCGCCTCCTGGCTATGGGTTTGGTTTGGATTGCCTGCAACCGCAGACGGGAATCGAATATCCGTAGGCCCCTGCATAACCAATGCACTAATGGCTTGAGGGGTATTTTTGAACTGGTTGAAGAGATCGCCATTAAAGCTGGAAGCCATCTCGATTGCGGCAGTGGTATCGGTGGCGAAGCCAGCGGCTACCGCCTCGGCGCCGGTATACCAAGTCTCGTCATCCATCACTTGGCTGACTTCTTCATCGGACATTCCTGTGCGTGAGGCGTACAGGCCAATCATGGTGGTTTTCACTTTGGCCAGCAGGTTCTTGGTTTTTTCCAGAGCGCGTTCATCGCCTCGCACACCGGCACTGGGGTTGTGCACCATGTAATAGGCGTTCTCGGCGATATGGACGGTATCCCCGGCGAGAGCGATCACACTGCCCATACTGGCTGCGATGCCTTCAATCCAGGTTTCCACTTCCGCTTTATGGTCTTTGAGCAGGTTGTAAATGGCGGTGCCGTCGAACACATCACCACCGGGGCAGTTGATGTGCAGATTGATCTTGCTGATATTCCCAAGCATTTTGAGATCGCGGGCAAAGTCTTTTGCGGTTACACCCCAATAACCGATGGTGTCGTACAGATAAATATCGGCTTCACCTTTGTTTGCGGCGGAAGTGATGCTGTACCAGGATTTTTTAGGCATTGCGGTCTCCTTTTAAGACTCGGGGTCTTGCTCAGTATTTTCTGCGGGGACCGCAGTGCGTTTACTTGGGGTGGTGATACCGTTCTCTTCTAGCTTTCTCTGCCAGGCAGCGGTTTGCTTGATCACATCGTCTGGCTTTTTGCCACGGCGGCGGATGGTCTGCTGCGGGCTGACCAGGACATTTTCCAGCAGGGTTTCATCCGCACTGGCTTCATGGGCCGGATTAATCCAGGGCATCACCGGGGTAATAAAATCGACGTGCATCAGGGTTGCCGGGTCGACATCAGCCGGCACTTGGAAAGCATCAGCCAGTAAACCCATTTGCACCCAGCGTCGGGTGACCGGCTCTACAATCTCCTCGCAGAATTCCAGGCTGAGGGTTTCGTAATTGGCCCACTGCTCCACCAGTTCCTGGCGCTGCGAGCTATAAGTCCCGTTGTAGTTTTTGCTGATGCTGCTAAAGCTGGCCATGGTGCCGGCGGCAGCCATACGGTGCATGGTTTCTAAAAATGGGGTTAGCAAGCCGCTTGGGCGATTGCTCTGGATGGTGCCGACAGATTCCCCAGGGCGGAGATCGTCATAGATGGCACCGGCACGGATGTCGAGAATGCGCTTTCCTTCACTATCCCAAGCATCATCATGCTCATAAGTATCAGGGCTGCCCTTCTGGATAAAACCCACCATGGCCGAGGCAATCTTGGCGGCGACGCGCTCGTTTTCTTCATAGTCTTTAATATCGTTGAGGCGATTCATTACCGCGGCAAAGATGGAGACTCCCCGGCTCTGGTGTAGACGGCGTACAAACTTTAGGTGTTCGATATTTTCTGCTGTGTGGCGCCTGCGATTCATACGCCAGTTCAGTGAGGCTCCGGGGTGCTCGTCGTACAGCCAGAAGGCCTTGGCTTCCCCCCAGGCGGATTTCTCAATGCCCTGCACTATGCGCTTGTTAGAATCGTTGTAATCCACCGGCAAAAAATCCGGTTCCAGGCATTCGATGGTGTAAGGCACCGGGGTACGATGCTTTAAGCCAGGCACCGTGCCCTGCAAGTGCCGAAGTAAAGTCTCTCCATCGCGCAGCCAGGTATTGCACAGCAGCCGCTGGGATTTGCCCCAGCTGAATTGCCGGGTGCATTCCGGGCGCCGCGCCCATTCCTTGTGAGCTTCATTCATTTGGCTGGCGAGACCTTCGTGGATATCGCCAGCCCAGGTTTTGGGCTGGAATTCCACATCGATACCGCGCGGGCCGACAATGTTGTTGACCAGGGTGGTGAGAATACCAAAGGCAAAATCGTGGTTTTGCTCCAGGTGCCGGGCCTGGCCGCGCAGGGTTTCCACACCGGCTTCGGCGACCAGATCACCGCTGCGATTATCACCGGGGTTTTTTCTCAGCCGGCTTGGCTTTGCGGCTTCATAGGCCGCGGCAATTTCCAAGGCGCGGCGAGCTTGCACACGGCGCAAGGCAGCCTCGGGCGCAAAGAACCCGATTACAGAATCCAGTTTGTTCATGAGTAAAAGTTCGCGTAGGCGGGTCCGCGGCGTTTGCCGGCAGCCTTGAGTTTTTCTTGTAGTGCACGACGCTCCCACTCCTGCCGACCGGCACGGATTTCCTGCAGGTTCTCTGCAGTAAATTGGCGGCCGTTAATCACCGTGGTTTTACCGGCGAGCACGTCTATCTCGGCCTCGATATAGAGGTCAACCATGGCTTGTGCGGTTTTTGACATTTAACTATCCAGTAGGGAGCCAACCGGTTGTGCTGGCCGGTGTGGTTTTTTCGGGGCTGGCTGAGGTTGATCCGGTGATTGATCCGATTCGCTAAACAGTGTGCGCTGGCCCAGCTGGGATTCGATGGTGGACCATTTTTTCTCGTTGTATTTGTGCATGCCCTTGGCGTGGGCTGCGTGAAGAGCGTAGACCTCGGTATCGGTGCCCTCGTTGGGTCTGCCGGGACGCTGCTGCCAGGTTTCCCGACCCTTGTGTTTTTTACTGGGGGCTTTGACCTCGGCGGTGACCTGCTCCCAGTAGTCCTGCCGCACATGCTTACAGCTGTGCATATAAGCACTGGTGCCGAGTAAACGCTTGGCGATCAGGTCTTTCGCCTTATGGGTGCCCACCATATAAACACGAACCCCGTGGCGGTCGGCCTTGGTGCGGCGCTTGGGATTGTTGTAATCCACCTGCCTGGGTTGGGAGAAAATCTCCTTGGTGCCGAAGTCGTTACTGTCGCCCTTGATCGCCATCACCAGCACGCCGCGGTGTTTTTTATCGCGGGTTCGCACCCAGTGATACACCGCGTTGCTGGTGCCCCCATCGGAGGAGTCGATGCTTACCGCGGCTGCGCGGATCTCGCCAAAGCGCTCGTGCTTAAAAGGCTGGAATACCAACTTGTCCAGGGCATCCCAGCAGCTATCGCGCTTGTCCGCGGTATCGCCATCGATCTCACCCCAGAACATCTGCCAGGACTCTTCATTGCGGCCGAAAGCGCGGATGGTGATCGCCAGGCGGTCGTGTTGCACATCGATGCCGACGGTTACCAGCAGGCCGCCAGCGGGGCAGAATAATTCTGGGTAATCCTCGGCGGCTTTCTGCAACTCCTCATGGTCCAGCAGGCGGCTGGCAGCATACTGGTAGGGCCTGCCCAGTTTGTTGTTCTGGAATACGATACGCGCGGATTCATCGCCGCTTTTGGCTTCATGCTCCGCTTCGAGAAAATCCCGCACCACATCGGCGAGGCCGGTGCCGGGGATACACACATAGAGTTCCGATAGCTCCATAAAGGTTTCGATCGGTTCGATTTCATTCTCTGCGAAATCTTCACCGCATTGGGTTTTGACCCAGCCGGCAAAGTCATCGCCATTCTCCCGAGCGGTTTTACAGGTCTGCAGAATATTGGCCTGGCGGCGGTAGTCATCCCACTCGCTGCCACACTCCGGGCAGCCATAGATAGCCGTATCAGGCTGGTGCAGGCCAAATACCGGGTGCGGTATGCCCTCTTCTTTCTTCAGCCAGCGGACGTTTTCCCAATCCAATACATGGGAGTCGCCGCAGTCGTGACAGGTCACCGGCAGTACGCGCATGGTGCCGAGCTTGGTGTAGTGCTCTACCTGGGAAAGATCCGCTACCGCCGGCGTGCCACCAATAATTAATTTCTTATTGCGCATGCGCTTGAGGCGTTCGCGCAGGTGGCGAATGGAATCGCCCTGATCACCGACGTCTTTGTTGGTATCGTCCGGCTCCTCCACATAGCCCCGGCGGGCTGTGGTGGATTTCACATTGGAGATAGAGTTGGAGCCAATGGTGCGCACCTCACCACCGGGGAATTTCTTGCGCGTCGAACGGCTGCCGCCCTTGCGGCTGGTGGTGACATCGATCACCCGATTCACTGCTGGCGAGCCTTCGATAATCGGCACCAGCTTTTCATCCATAAACAGCCGGCCTTTTTCATCCTTGGGGAACAGCATCAGGATGCGGGCCGGGTCGGTGACGGCGACCTTGCAGATATCGGTGGCCAGCAGAACCGTCCAGCCGATCTGCGCGGCTTTTTGCATCACCACCATCCACGACACCGGATTATCCAGTGCGTGCATGACGCCCCAGAAATAGGGTACATAATCATTGCGGTAATAACCGGCGTTATCGCTATCCTCCGAGGGCAGTTTGATATTGTCTGGCAACCACTCAATCAGCGGAATTTTAGGCTGTGGTATCCAGGCCTGGCGCACCTCCTCCACCAGCCTCTTCAGATTCAATCTCGTAACTGCCAATAGCTTTGAGGGCAGCGTCAATGTTTGGCTGTAAGGGTTCGCGGTCGACGGTAATTGCATGCTGGCTCTCGATAGCAATAACGATGCTTTCCACCGCTCCTAAAAATTCATTCTTGCCAATGGTGGACCACTCCACCATCGCTTTGCGTACGGACTCAATATCGACAATCAGCTGATCATCTTTATACAGCTCACGCATTTTTAGCTGTGCGTTCACTTCGGATTCAATTGCCTGGGCCATATCTCGGCGACTACGAGCATCGCTAACCTGACGGCCTGCAGCTTCTGTACGCAGCCGCTCGCAGTATTCCTGTAGCCAAACTCTGAAACTGGCACCTTCCGTAAAAAGCTGAGCTTTGTAGTGCTTGGCAATCGCTGGCTGCGAAGCGCCAACCAGGCGAGCAAAGCCCGATTGAGTGGCCTGATCATCAAGAGAGATATCACCAGCCAAGGTATAACCCCCTAGAAAATTTTAGATATCTGTTAAAAAAGCGGGGTCCGAATCACCCGTGTGTTGGCCCTCTCAGGAGGACCCGTTCAACGTCTTTTTGCGGTCGCAATCGCATGGTCCATGGTCTTATCAAGCTCTAAGGGCAAATGCCTACGGGCTATGCCTTCAGCTATTCGAATAAAAGGGAATCGCTTGCGGTAGTCTGGCTTCCCCTTGAGAAATATCAGAATGGGCTTAACCGTTGGCCGGCGCTTACCGCCTGCCCTCTTCCAAACGCCTAAGACACCATTAACTTTGCCAACGAAATATTTCCCCTTTTTACCCTGCGCACTACCTGCCCCCCTTGTAGAGCCAGGGTTACCCCGTAATTCAGCCAGGATTTTTTTATAAGTTCCGACCGAGATATTCCCGTGCTTGTTTAATCTCGCCGCCTCGCCATGCACCACATACATACCAGCAGGCAGGACACCCATGTGCCGAAGGGCACGCTCAAAGCGCTTGTCGTTCCGGTTCACATCCATGACCGACGGGGCCAGATATTTACTCGGTGCAGTTCCGTTGGAAACCTGATCACGGATAAAGACTTTGGCAATGCCAGAACGCTTCGTGGCTTTCTTTACCAATACAGAGTTCAGCGTTAATTTTGCTGGGTTTGTAAATACACGCCCCATAGCTGAGCGCTCTTCTCCCCGTATACGAAAGGCCACATTATTTAGGGCAACCGAGCTGGCATAAGGTAATTGCTTTTTTAATTCAGCAGATGTTCGATCAAACTTTGAAGTATCCAGCTTTACACTAACGTCCATCGTCACCGCCTTGCTGCTGTTCCTGCAGTTTCAAGCGCTTATGGTTGTAATACCAATTCACAATGAACCCACTCAACGCAATCAAGAAACCACCCACCGCCAATAACTCTTGTGCGGCATATCCACCGACTACCGCTGTACCCGCAGCAACCGTAGTGGTTGCACTGGCGACCTTCTGAACCATGGCTTCCCTCGCTGCCTCTTGAGCTACTGTGTTCACCGCTTGACCTCACTCACCCACGACTTCACGAAATAGAAACCGATGATGATGCTGTAAGGCTGCACAACCACATCCACCAGCAAGCCCTTTAGGTCTGCTACAAAAGGCGCTTTAAAAGCCATGGCCGCCGCAATAAATAAAACCAACAGCGCCCAAACCAAGGTCACCAGAAAGGCAATTAATCTTCGTGCCCGGTTCTGCGGCTGCGTGGCTTCCAGGTATTTGAGATACCAACGGGATTTTTCCTCATTGGTAAACCACACCGCATCCACGGTATTTACAGTGGCATCCAGCACCTTGCCCGCAGACTCTGGGCCGGCAAATAAACCCTTCACTCCAGACCAAATACCCATCATGGATACTCCGGCACATAGTGCGTAATTGTCAGATCAAACTCAGGCGGCAGCAGCTCTCGCAGCTGCTGCATTGCCCTGCGAGATTGCGTCACCCACCAACCACCGGGAGCCAGGTTAGAACCAATACCAATACAGCCCTGCACATCCGCAGAATAATTTGCCGTATGGATCAAAATTTTTGAACGACCAGGGACTTCCTGCAGCTCCCACACATTGGAGAACCTTGGTGAGTTATAGGGATTACAGGAATAAACCCCTTCAGGAATACAGCTCTCGAACGGACGATTCCCCAACCACGGGCGCTCTACCGTATAAAACACACAGTCACACACTCTCAGCCGCCCCAATGTGGCATCAGGCCCATAGGCGAATCGTTGCAGATTGCAATTCATGGAGTTCCGCTCGCAGAGCTAAAGAATTCAAAAAAAAACGGCGCCCAAAAGAGCGCCGCCAAGTACAGGATGAATTGAGATGAAAATAAAACCTCAGAAACGAAAAAACCCGGCTGGGGGAGCCGGGTTTCTTCTTACCCACCTATGGCAGGTTGCCTACATTTAATATTTTATTATCACGGATGTAAACCCCCAACTTGGAAATTATTACGCCACTCTTGGGCCACGAGCACCAAACAGCTCAACATCAAGCAAAACGTGAGCGGCATCCAGGTGACGATAGTAGGTCGATACTGAAACTCCAGCGGCCCTCGCCTTACCTCTTGCTGAGAGACCCTCACGTAAATACTGCACCTTCACTACCTGCCTTAACACTTCTGGCAATTTACGCACAGCCTCTTCCACTTCCATAGGCTCCTCATCGATCAGGATTGAAGAGCCCTTACCTGCAGACTCGCTGGCAATACCATTTTCCATAATCGCCGCAAGTGGTGATTTATATTGTCTGGCCATATTTCCAATCACCTGAACCGCCCAATCAAGCAAACGCTCTTCAACTCGATTAATCAACGGCCTTCTCCTCAATCTTTTCCAAGGCTCTTTCTAGCTCAACTACAAGATCTTGAATAGCAGAGACAAACTGGGGAGTTGATCTACCGGTATCCTCTCTCATTCCTGCTTGGGCGCGGATCGAGCCACGATCCAACATCAACTCTCTTGACGAATACTCTCCCAACTTCAGGGAAACCAAAAAGTAAGCATCCTTGTCTTCAACCACAATCTCAGGAAAGCCATTTAGATTTCGCCAGTTATTCACTCGGTAGTCTTCAAGTAAAACATCCGCAATCGTTGTTGCCACCTGGATTCTCGTCAAGTTCATACCTACATTGCGCACTGCTGTCTCCTTTCTGGTTATGACACTTCAAAAATAAGTGTCATAAATTGAGTCATAAAAAAAATCTTTATTTATCAGTAAGTTAATTATTTTTATGACACTTATGACGCTTATGACACTAGAAAATGAAGTGCATACACATGCGTGTGCGCGCGCACGTGTAAGGGGTATTTAAGAAAAAGTGTCATAAGCGTCACAGGCCCCGTATTTACTAGGTTTCATAGTGTCATACGAAGTGTCATAGATGTGTCATAAGTGTCATAAAATCGATCACTTGTTGATCACTCCTCCGTACCAAGAGCAACTGCTGATTTAAATTGACGACACGAATCACCCAAACGCTCTGCAAAGTGTGTATCGTATTTGAAGTCCATATCTTCCTCAGTCACATAAATACGCTTGGTTATGTGTGCACTTAATTGTTCAGGGTATTTAATATTGAGACGCACTTGCGGCATCACCCGTTTTAACTCAGCTCCAAAGTATCTCTCGGTCCGTTTGAACTCGCCTGATCGCTCACACCATCGCTGGAATGCTTTAAATAAATCTCCTGCAACTGCTGACTTATACGGAATATCTAACTCACCTTGCTTCCAGAGCTTATGGAAATAGGCTGGAGAGGGCAAGCTAGCATTAATTAACTCTTCCTTTTCATCATTATCTGGCGGCTTGGTATGGGGAGTAAAGTCTCCCATATCGAGATTCAAAAGGTGATGATAGAAACACTCTACACCACCATTTTTTATTTCAGCAAATAAATCGATAAAATATTGCTTTTTCGGTACTTTATCGATGTACAGCACAAGATAGCGCCGATCACCCATATCTAACTCAAGTGGTACCGTGGAATTTGAAAGAAACACAAAATTCATGTGGTTCGACTCTTCCCGTTCAGGCAGCATCTTCTCATTAATCATATGGGTATCACCTGTCACGGTTTGCTTCAGCATCCCCTTATGGTGATTTCGTTCGGAGCGGCTTACCACCTCTTCGGCTAAAACAAAGAGTCTACGAGATTTCCACCCAGTGAACTGGCTCTCCAACTGAGCCTGCCCAATTGTCACAGAGTATTCGCCATAGATTTGTTTAACCACTTTCTCCCAAATGATCGACTTACCTGGCCCCTCACTGCCATACATGATCACTGAGCTATCCATTTTGGCACCAGGATTTTGTAAAGGATACGCAATCCAACGCATCAACCACTCAAACTCAGCATCACGTTCACCACAAAGCCTAAAAATATGGTGCAGAATACGCGAACATCCCACTCTACCTCGAGGATCAGGGTCCATTTTAAAACCGGTATAAAGGTTTACATATTTTGGCCCCATGTCCGTGCCAGGTGAGAAAACAATATCCTTTACCCATCGTCGCTCGGTAGACTCTTCCCACAGCTTAAAACGTTCTCTCCCTACCCCATGACGCAAGTTCGAGAGCTCAATCTGCTCTCGATTAATATTGTCCCAGGCGTGCCGGGTTCCCCACACATACCAAAAGTGATCAATCAACGCCTGGTAAGAGAAACGACCGAATTCATCAAATAACCCACTGGAATCGCTCCCAGCCTCAGAGGGCGCGGGAGATTCAGAATACTCAGGAGGAATCTCATCAATAGGCGGGGCATCATTAATAATTTCTGCCTTCTCTAAAGCCTCAGAAGGCACCCCATCAGATGGGCGCGGGAAGATAACCACATTCTCCATAAAAGCATCCCACTGCCGCCGCACCTCCCCCAGACCATACCGGCAATGAATATCATTAAAATCAAATCCCTCTGGCTTTTTTTTACTCACGCAGCTTTCTCCTCCATCTCATCTTTTAATGAGGGAATCCACACAGAGGAACCACCAACAGCCCTCGCTGCAGCCTTGGCCTTTTCTACACCGTCATTCATCTCCAAATGCAGATCATTATCAGCAGCGAAAACCATGTGTTGATCGGGAAATCGCTCACGAATCTGCGCGGCAACTGGCAATAAATTACCGCTATCGAAACAGATCAATACAGGACATCCTGTAGCCTCACGCGCACTGGCACCAGTGGAAAAGCCCTCAGCCAACACCAATGGCTTGCGCTGGTCTATCTCACCGAGGAGAACAAATAGACCAGATTTACGTCCATTGCGTAGAAATAATTTTCTTCCATTAGGGGTGATAACTTGCAAGTTCCAAATAACTCCATCGATATCAGTCATCGGGATCGCAAAGTAACCGTTTTTAAAGTAGTGGCAGTTTCCACGTCCATCTTTAGGTAGCTTGAAGAACTCTGAGATTTTTCCCTGATCTCTTACCCGCTCCAAATGATCCTCTCGCTCAATCAGCAACACCGCGGAACGGAAAAACCTAACCCCATGCGCACCAATTTTTTTTGCACCCAGGTATTTACTTCGTCCTGTAGGTTTTAGTTCCGACCAGATCGCCTGCGCCTGTTGCTTTACGGCCTCATGCCAAGCCGCTGTCTCAGCTTCCTCCCTGCGGACATCCTCAGCCCGCTGCTTATCCCTCACCGCCTTTTCCTTAGCCCAGGCCGCTTTTTCCTCTGGTGTTAATTCCCGGCTCTCAAACTTGTAACCGCCCTCTTTCGCCTTGGCGAACAGTGAGCCTATACCGATACCACCGGCAGACCGTTTAAAACTTTTCCAGGTACTTTTCGCCGAGCGAGGGCAATAGTTATCGGCCTGCTGGCTCCACTCATCCCAGATATCAAAGGCCGAATCACCAAACTCCGCCTTAATCGCCATACCCATCTCTACCCAGGTATCGCGCACGGCATAATCGAGAACAAACGTGAGCGCACGGCGCACATCATCCATAGTGCACTGTTCGTACATAGAGAATTCCCCCTAAAACAGAAGCGCCCGAAGCGCAGTGAAAAGAGCCGGCCTTCCACCGGCTTGGGACCCTCCCAGGCCCTTGGCGCTGTTTCTCCTCGATGCAAATAGGGTTTCCCGAGGTCGTGACGTGCCCTTCTTAAAGTCCCTGCACTGCTGCCCTATCCCGAACGGCAGGAGACTGAATAATTCTGAGTGCCGGTCTTTCCCGGCTGTCAGCGGTCTTTCCCGCCGTCTTCAAAGCGGGCTGGATTGGCGTCCCTCACCGGCCCTTCCTGTGGTTATTTGAGATAACCCTGGTCATATCCCCATATATCGCAATGCATTAATCCCAACCCTCATACACCGCAGAATGGAAGGACAACAAAATGGGGATTTGAAATGATCGTTATTCTGGTTTTGCCGACTAACCCGCACGGGCTTAACTTGCCTGCTGAACTTCTGCAGGCTCTTCGTAGCGTTCTGGATATAGAGCCTCAAGCTCAGATATCTCCCCACCCGAGGCCAAACACAACCGCTCTGCCAAACCTCGGCCAACAGACCCGCGAGCAACAGCAATCTGCTTAAAGTTGGCGAAAGTGGTGCCAGCATCCTTGGCAACTTGCTCCACTTTCTCTTTTGAATACGCGTAATAGAACTGTCGTGGTGTCATAGCTAATCCCCTCCTTGGCGAAACAATAGGGAATTACTATTCCTCAGTCAATAGGGTTTCCCTAATAACCGCTAGTGTTTTCCTAATGGCATAATTGAGCGATGGAAATCAAAGACATACGCAAAGACAATCTCAACCTGTTGGCCGGCAAGCACGGCAGGACCGCCATTTCCGAGAAGTTGGGCTATCCAGACAACAACTACATTAATCAACTCTGTGGCGGGCATACCAACATTGGTTCTCGCACTGCCAGAAAAATTGAATCTGCGCTTGGGTTGAAGGCTGGATGGATGGACTGGCCTCAGTCTCCTGAGTCCGACAAATCCACCACCGGCAATGTGACAAAGGGACCAGACATTAAGGGGCGCATCCCGCTAATTAGCTGGGTGCAGGCGGGGCAATTTTGTGAGGCGATAGATCTCCTTCAGCCTGGTGATGCAGAAGAGTGGCTACCCTGCCCAACGCCTCACTCTGACCATGCTTACGCATTGCGCGTGAGGGGTGACAGCATGGCAAGCCCGTACCCAGGGCAAAGAAGCTACCCGGAAGGCATTATTATCTTTGTCGATCCAGAAAAACCTGTAGTCAATGGCAGCCGCGTGATCGCTCGCCTAAACGGTGAAGCCACATTTAAGACTTTTGCGGAAGACATGGGGCGCTTGTTTCTACGCCCCATCAATCCAAGCTATCCCACCATGGATATTACGGATTTAGATGTGGCCTTTTGTGGCGTGATCATCGGGTCCTTCTACCCAGAGTAACTTCTTCCAGCCAGCCTTCCGTTCCCCACTCTCCTCACCAGATAGCGGTAGTGGTTGCAAACAAACATGCGACCACTACCTCAATCAATACGACGCACTTCTCACTATCAAGCTTCTTACACTGGCAAGAAAACAACACACAGACACTTAAATATACAAAAATAGTATTTCCCTATTGACTGAAAAATAGGATTTTACTATTGTCGCCCTATCGACCAAGGACAGGGCACTCAAATGGACACCGCCAAGCACCTCAGACCACTGGCCCCACGCCAAGCCGAAGCGCTAACGCACCGCGCCCGTGGACTCTCCAATCGGGAGACCGCCCAAGCCATGCAGTGCTCTGTGACCAACGTCACCAACCTGCTGGCGGAGTGCTTTTACAAGCTGCACGCCCGCAACAGCACAGACGCGGTGGCGAAGGCGGTTAAACACGGATTGATTCAATTCGTCCTGCTCGCCTGCGTACTCAGCGGCATCAGTGCGGACGCCCAAGACCAAATGCGCACCCGCTTCCAGCGCCGCCCCACAGTTCGAACCATTCGCATCCGCAACAACCCGGAGGGACTCGTATGACCGCCACCGTGTTTGTACATCCAACGGCAATGAGCAAAAACGATGTTGATCGCCTCAAGCACCGCATCGATATCGCCAACGCCCATCACAAGGCGCACATCCGCTTAGTACAGCCAAAACCCACTCTTACACGGCCAACACATCACAACGACTGGCCGCCATTTGGAGGTGATGCCGCATGAATACTTTCAGCCCAACCCAGAGTGTGGAAACCCTGCTCACCGTAGCCAACCGCCACACCGGCGCCAGTGAAATTGCCGCAAAGGTTTTGCTTTCCGCCTGGAATAGCAGTGATTTTGCGGTCCCCGTTGCAGACCTCGCCCTACTCGATGGTGATAACTACCAGCACGCACTCAACGTGATCAACCTCCGCTACCACGGCAGAGAACCGCAAAGCGTGATTGCAAACGGCGAGAAAAGATTCCACGCCCTCTGGCGCGACTGGAATCACCTGGAAATACAGAGGAAGAAAGCCGCGTGAACCAAGCCCAGCCGCTCCCGCAAATGCCCTGCCCCCACTGCGGAAAACCCGCAGAACCCGCATTTAACGGGCAATTGCAACTACGCGGCTGGAGCTGCCAACCCTGTCGATACTGGGAACCCGCCATCGGCAGAGAAAGGAAGTTCAAAAAAACAACGGGGTTAAGCCATGAGTGAATTTAGCCGGATTTTAGAACTTTACGAAGAGCTAGCACGCACAGTACAGCTGCAACAAATCCAAATAAATCAACTGCGCATACTCGCAGCTCAACAAGCTCAAACCTCACAAATAAAACCGAAAAAACAGGAGGCAGCGTGAAAAAGGAAAAAACCTTCACCATCACCCAGGCCGCCAGAACCGTGAAACTGGGTAGAAATACCCTGCTGAAATTAATGCGGGAAAACGGCTTGCTGCATGACTGTGAACCCATGCGCAATACGCCAACAAAACAGGCCGTTTCACAACAACTGCTAATTGCCATAGCCGATGAATATTACCGCGGCCCGGTAAAAGTGCAGTACATCACCACCAAAGTAACGGCCAAAGGCATGGTCTGGATTCGCGACCTTGTTGAAGACAAGCCCATACCCAAAGCCAGCTAAAAAATTTAACCGCGCCCAGGCGCACTAGTCAGCTGTAACCGTCCTAGGGCTGCCGGTATGGAGCCCATTTTAAAAATGGGAGAAACCAATGAAACGATACGCCCTATTTAGCGGCGCCTACAACCTAATGATGGGTGGTGTAAAGGATTTAAGGCAGTCATACCACACAGAAAAAAAAGCCTTTGAAGTGGCAACACAAATTGCTAAAAGCGATATTTTCACCAGCTGGGTACAGATATTCGACAAGAAAACAGACACCGCAAAGATTTACAGCGTGGTGGATGGAAAGCTAAAAGAACGAAAAGGAAAATCTATCACAGAAGGAGCTTCCTAGATCATCCAACCACAGCATTTCTGAATGTCAAAATTCAGCCTAAGCAAGACTAGTGCAGTCTAAGTTTACAAAGGAGAAAAATGATGAACCACAACCAAGAATTAATAAATAGGGGTATGAAAACACCTCGTCGTATACTGCGCTTGCGAGAAGTCGAGCGTTACACCGGCTATAAGCGCAGTAGTATTTACCGGATGATCCAAGAGGGACTATTCCCTAAGCAGCGCCGCATAGGTCCGGGCGCTGTCGGCTGGGATAGCCGAGAGATAGAGGCCTGGATAGATAAGAGGTTGGATGGTGCTGCATAAAACCATTTGCTTGATTAGTTCAGATTTGCCATTACAATTCCCGCTTATTTAGAAGACACCCTATCAAGTCAAACCTGAACTACTACAATTAAGCTATGGGAAAAATATACGTCGGCAATAGTGATGAATATCTATTTCACCTATAACCACAAGTTTCAGGATGAAATCTAGATCAGATTGATTTCTCGCTTGAATATTTCACTTGCAGTCGAATCTCTTCAGCACGTCTACTTATCAGTTCTGCTCTTTCTGGACGCTCTGTTACACGATAAAAGTCGGCCAAATTATCTAGTGTAGATATAAAACTTGGATGGTTAGTACCGCGACTTTTTTCTAAAATTTCTAATGCTCTCTTGATATTCAACTCTGCACTTTCTAGATTACCATTCATTAAGTTGAAGTAAGCTAAATTTTTAAGGGCCCGCGCCACCTGAGGAGTATCAGGGCCAATTCTATCCGCAGCAATTTTTAAGGATTCCATAGCCACACTAACGCCTCGTTCATACTCTCCGCTTTCGGCTAGTTCGGATGCCTCTTCATGAAGTTCACCTAGATAAATATCTGTGATTTTCCTATCTGACAGACTTGCATGTCCTTCAGAATAGATGTAGCAACGCTGTTTAACCTTACGGTTATCTCTACGAGACTCGCACTCTTTTAGAGCTAAAATATTAGCTTCTTCCTGTGTTCTACAGTCATATGCCCATCCAATAGAGGCCGCCCCTTTATCAGAAACGGCTATGGCTAGAGCCTTCATATCTGGATGAGAATTGTACTCTTCGAAATGCAACGAGACTTCTATTTGGGAAATAACCCTTTCGCTTCTATTTTTTGCATTTTCTATATCTGGGTTAACTACACACCCGGCTAACACTACAAATGTTAAGAGAGCCAAAAACCTAATGAATATCTTAGTGTATTGAGATGATCGCATGGTATAAATTTCGGATACTACGTTTGCTTTTCTTAAGTCTATCTGCGCGTAAAGCTCTGCTCTCAAGCTAGAATTCTTCAGTGACGTTTGAAAACCTCTTTTCATGAATTTGCAAAATTTTCGGAATTTTAATCCCTCTTTTCGCGACACTAAATATTATACCAATACTTTCATCACTCAGTCTCAACCATTGATTTCGTATCGATACAAGATTCACAACAGGGGCAGGGCGACATTGCATTAGGCTGTTACCGCAGCCGAAGGCTGCGACAACAGCGCCTAGCCAGCGTTTAAACATCTATCTTACGAAGACGGATAGTTAATCCAAATTTGATATCTTGATTTTATCCAAAAACTCTGTGGACGTAATTACTGGCATCATGGTTAGATCCCCTTTCGAACCCGCCAATATCGCAGACACTACCAACCCACCTGCTGCCTGTGCGTTAGATTTATTGTAATTGAAGTAATAATAAAGCCTTGGTGAATTATTAACTTTATCTTTTGGAATCCAGATTCCTCCCTCGAATGGACCCATAGATAGTTTTTCCATGTATTGAATCACACAGGCTTCGGGACCCCGATAGAAAGTCCCAAATTCATTTTCAAATTCAGGGCGATAAATCCCACGCTCCAACCCTTCCTTCCAATTTACCTTTGCCAATCCATATTTCGCCTCATAAGTCAATTGGCTTTCCAGGACAATGGAGTTGTCCGACTCTATGGGCTCTAGATTCTTTATAAGATGCGTATAATTTGCACAGCCAGATAGAAATAAGGCTAACAAAATAATTATTTTTTTCACAAATACTCCTAAGATCCATTTTTAGATGACAACATGTCATTTTATATTGTTTGGACGCCTCTATAAAATACCAACATCTGAATCATAGGAGTCTCCGTACAACAATTGTTGTATTTGCGCATTACTACAGCACTTTCACAGCCCGCTCCAACCATTATTTTCGTATCGATACTACGTTATCCGCTAGAGCGGTGGTTGCATAGGCAGCCCAATCGGCCATTAGTGACTTTCTCTTTTCAAATAGATCACCGCGTCTATAGGCAGCCTCTACTGAATCTCCAAGGCTGTGGGCCAGTGCCTGTTCACACACATCACGCGGGTGAGGAGTCATCTCGCCAGCCCAATCACGGAAAGTTGACCTAAACCCATGGACAGTTAGGTCGCCACGGCCTACCCGGCGCAATGCCATTAGCATGGCCATATTCGAAAGTGGCCGCCCCTCATCTCGGCCAGGGAATAGAAACCGGCTATCATCGACTCGTGGTATAGATTCCAGTAGAGCTATCACAGGTGGTGCTAGTGGGACTCTATGCTCTTTGCCCGCCTTCATTCTTTCAGCCGGAATTGTCCACGACTTGGCCTCGAAGTCTATTTCATCCCAAGTCGCCTCCAGCACTTCACTTGTGCGAGTTGCTGTCAGGATAGTCAGCTCCATAGCCCTGAAAGCCAACCCTTCTCTCTTGGCAATCTCTAGCATAAACTCGGGCAGCTCTGCCCAAGGCAGCGCGCTATGGTGCTTCACCTGACGAACCTTTGAGCGCTTTGGGAGTAACTTGTCCAGGTGACCACGCCAGCGGGCAGGGTTCTCACCTTCTCGAAGCCCCCGCGCCTTAGCCGCATCCAACACGAGCTCCACTCGATTGCGGACCCTGCTTGCCGTCTCAGGTTTCTCTAGCCAAATTGGTTTCAGCATCTCCAGCACATCATCAGTGGAGACATCACAGGAGGCCTTATCACCTATCACTGGGAAAGCGTATTGTTGAAGGGTGTTCTCCCACTGCTGAGTATGCTTGGTGCTTTTCCATCCTCCACGGTGGGCCTCAATGTAATCAGCAGCCATATCACGGAACATGACAGTCTTTGCCTTCTCCCCCTGTGCTGCAGCCTTTTGCTTCTGCTGGGTGCGTCGGCGCTCCTCAACGGGGTCGACCCCTTGCAGAATCAGCCTCTTTTGGATTCCAGCTTCCACCCTGGCCTGCTTAAGGCTCACATCATTCAGGCTGCCTAAGCCCATCTCCCTGCGTTTGCCATGAAGCTGATAGCGAAGAACCCAGCTCCTTGCACCAGATACCTGCACAAATAGACGCAGGCCATCGCCGTCATCATATTTGCCCGGTGTTTTGATCCCCTCGATACCCTTTACGGTTAGCTTTCCCATATATCCTCCATGATAGCTTCCATTCCCCCACTTGTTCCCCCACTTTATCACGGATTTCATGGTTTAAGGCCGGATGCTTCTGGAAGGAAAATGCCTTACAGGCCCCGTATTTACTAGGGTTCAATGGAAATGATAGGATCAGCCTGGAAGGTAAATAGGCGGACTGCCCCACCGCCATATAAAGCCTTGTAAATCATAGAGTTACAAGCACCGAAGGGCGGTACCAATCTTCTTGGTACCGCCCTTTTTCGTTTAAGTCTCAACAAAGTCTCAACGCAAAAATATCTCTTACTGCCAGGGAGGCGGAAAGTGCATGCCTTCATGGCGACCGTACCCTCCTCCAGCTGAAAGAAAAAAGCAGAAAAGCCATTTGAAAAGGAGTTTATATGGCAGTCTACAAGCTGAGCATGCGCGAGGAGCTAGAGCGCAGGTATGCCGAACTCAGACGGCAATCGATCCAAATGGCCAATGAGGCACTGGATCTACCAGATACCCGCCTTGAACTTGTCGATACTGCCTCCTATGCGGCTTTCCGGCATTGGGAGAATCACCCCAACCGGAAGGTTGATTGGGACTGGCCTTCTTCCTGGATAAGCTGGAAACTTAATTTCCCTAAGCGATTTGAGTCTGCTACCTGGGCCGGGAACCGCCTAGTAGGCTTTGCCATGGGGCGCCCTACATATCACGCTACAGGGTTAAGGCTGGACTATATCGAGAAGTCACCAGAAGCTGGGGAGCCACATTTAGACCTAACTTATTTGGCCCTATACGCTTATGCCACTCTTCTCGGTGCTACGCATGTAAAAATCATGCACCCCATAAATAATGATGTTCGAGATTACTATGAACAAAAAGGGTTCCAGTATGATCCCAGAAGCGACAGCTGTATCCGGAGAATTATTTGATGAATGACAAAATCAAAGACTTCAATACTGCCCATGACGAGAAGCTCAAAAAGCTTTCCAAAGAAGAGCGGGCTAAAGCCGGCCTAAAAAAACTAGCCCAAAAAATGAGAGCAGACAAAGGCAAGATCAAAGAACCAGAAGGCTTGGCGTCTGGAAAAAGTGACAGAGATGGAAAGATGATCATTGATCTCGATAAGGACCATGACGATGAGCGATAAGCCACTAACCGACAAAGAGAAGCAATTCACTGTTCTGCCTAATGAAGCAGACCCCAAAAGCTCATACACGAAGGCAAGGCAAGCAATTTCTAAGGCTTTAGCTGAAGTGAAGAAAACAAAAAACTCAAGATAGTTGCCTGACCAAGCGCTACCCAAACCAGGTCTGACCGCGCCAGCCCAAGCCAAAAAAATGCTTCAGTCGCCCTCTGCCCCTGCAGTCCACACCAGTATTCCGAGGTTCTGATCAGTGAATAATCTATTCAAAGAGCTTCAAAACCTTTCGCTTCGTGAAATTCCCACTGGCTAAAGATCTCGTACCAGCTCAGGCCCTAACCTCTTATGCCATTTCATCAACTAAAAGAGCGCCCAGAATCGGCAGGCGTGGGGAGGAGTGACCGGCGCGTTTTTGCAGTACGTTTTTTGACCGGGCCGGCCTACTGACCCTACCCATCAACGACAACATTGGTGCAAAAACGTTTTTCCACTCACTCGAGGTGAAGGCGGTTCATGGGAACCGCTTTTCCATAAGGTGTTCAATGAGAGAAACAATATTTGAATATATAGAGATAGACTGCAGGGCACCTCAATAAATTGCTTTTTTATGCCCGTGATCACTGAAACATGGGGTCTTTAGTGAGATAAAACTGAAGGAACAACCAGCCGCTTAATGGCATGTCCGTTGTTGATGGGTAGGATTACTCAGTGCTCAATATACCCAGCGGGCCACTAGATATATATACTGTTTCTGAAAAATCCTTTCCTTTTCGAATAATTTCTAATGGGATGCTCTTTCCAGGCGGGATACGTTGTATCATTTGTCGAAGATCATGTATTGTTACAACTGAAGCACCATTGTAAGATAGCACTTGGTCGCCTTGCTTTAGGTTAATTCTACTTGCCTGAGAATCAGGTAACACCTTTCCAATTGTCAACTGTGGTTTCATCCCTACTGATTTTGCATATAAATCAAATTCTTCCTTGCTTAGCATTTTGGACATATAGAGAAAGGGGGAGCTATACCTATCAAACTCCGCCATTAATTCTTGAGCTTCTGGTGAGGAATTGTCAGGCAAATGTTGCAGCTTATATGCTACTTGCATCTGATCATATTCAAACCTACCCCAAAGAGATAATACATATTCCGCTCGCTCCTCGTTAAAGCCTACATTAATAAGCCTCTTTAGTTGAAGCTTTCTAAAATCCATGTTGGTAGAGGGATCATCGTTCGGATTGTATTCGACCGGCCCTTCCGGTTGTAAAACCCCTGAAGACAACTCCTTTACATCGAGATCCCCACTATCCGCACCAGTTATAAAATTTAATTTATCAATATCCTGTTGCAGAAGCTGTTGAGATCTGTAAATCTCTTCAACACGACCCTCAAGTACAGCCAATTTTCCAGCAAAGGCACTTTCATTTTTAGAGAAAATAGCATGAGCCCAGTCTTGCGCAGGAAAGATAATTACAGTCAAAATAAATACAAGACCAAATACCCCTAATGCTAGTGCAAGCTTACGGTTACTCACAATCAAATTCCTTCTCAAATTTTCATTATGCAATTTAAACAATATCTAATAATTTTACACAACTTGGTTTCGGATAATAAGTGCAATTGGTAAAGGAGGGCTCAGCTGGTAGAGTCGGCACCTCTCCCGACCAAGAGAAAGGCACTGATGAGCTACTACCAACTGAGCGAGAACGAACGATACCAGATTTACAGCCTAAGAAAAGCCGGACACTCTCAGAATGCAATAGCAAAATTGTTAGAGAGACTTCCCTCGACGATCAACCGAGAGTTACGACGCAATATAGGCTTGCGAGGATATCGTCCAGGACAAGCACATAAGCTTGCAGAAAAAAGACGCCAACAAGCGTATAAGACACAGAAAGTGACTAATGGCGTGTGGCAACAAATAGACACCCTAACTCGGAAAGAATTAAGTCCCCAGCAAACTGCGAGCTATTTAAAGAGACATACAGGTGTATCGTTACATCATGAGACAATCTACGAACTAATTTATTTAGACCAGGCAAATGGTGGAGACTTATACAAGCATCTTAGGATTGCCTCAAAACCTTATCGCAAGCGATACGGTAAGTATGATCGACGTGGAAAGATCAAAAACAGAGTGTGCATAGATGATCGGCCAGCTGTTGTAGACCGAATGAATCGGATTGGCGACTGGGAAGGTGATACCGTTATAGGCAAGGGGCGTGGCGGAGCTTTGCTGACTATGGTTGAGCGCAAAACATTATTTACTGCATGATTAGTGGGTAGGATCATTATGGTAGCCACCATTCGCATCAGACCAGCGGAGAAGCCACTGCTGGCGGTCGTAGGCCTCAGGCTCCGCTTCGTAGCAGCCGCTTAGTAAGGCTGTAAAAACTAGTAAAAAAAGTAAACGCATATAAGTCTTAAGCATCAAAGGCTACTTTGGCCCAGTTACTTCTAAGACTTTATATATTTAAAATTTACCCAGGTCTTAATTATTACTGCCATTCACTCACCAGTAGTATGCCATCGGTTATCTCTTCAACTCCGGCAGCCTTACTTCGCCCTTTTTTACACCTTCCCTTTGCCTGACGCTGAGTCACGTGAGACTTTCCCATCTCCGTATGAAATAAGAGCAAAAAAAAGGCCAGCCTAAGCAGGCTAGCCCTTTTAACTTTTAGCAAACTATCAGAGTTCAAATAATGGTAATCTTTTCAGCTTGCGGGCCTTTCGGTCCCTGGGTAATTGTGAACTCAACTTCTTGGCCTTCCATTAAGGTTCTAAAGCTAGAGTTTACAATTGCACTTGAGTGAGCAAAAACATCTGGTCCAGACTGCTGGCCAATAAATCCGAAACCTTTAAGTTCATTGAACCACTTTACGGTTCCTTTAACTACATTTGACATAATCATATCCTAAAAAATAAAAATATTAGTGCCTAACAAAGGCTAAAACTGCTTGGAAATCTGACTGAAACTTAGATGCTGCAGGACGAGGTATTACGGATAAAACTGCGAAATGTAGGATTTAAATAAGAGACGATCTTTCTAGCTTTCCCCACAGTATAGAGGTCGTATAACAATGTCTAGCATTATTTATAGGTTTTCACATTATTGTTCTCTTTTTGACTTAGTTTGAGTTATTTAAGCACCACCATGACTATGATGGGCCATTATCATCATCTGCATACACCCGCTCATCGTAATTCACCGCCGTCATACCAACCCGCTCGGTGCCGCTGGGTTTAATATCGGTAATCAGTGCCAGGTGGCTCCAGCGCCTGGCCTCGCCTAACATATACAGCAGCGGCTCCATGCTGCCATCTAGTGTGGGCGTAAAATCCAGATTGGAATCTATCGCTACGACGTTAGCGCTGGTGGTTGGCGTAGCCGTATAGAGCCCGGACAGGGTGCCGTCTCGTTTACGCAGGGCGAGGAAGTACGTTCTTGCGCCCCACTCCAGGTCCGCATCCAGGGTGATTTCTCGCCCGTTAACCGCCAACAGCCTGCCCGCCTGCGAATAGCCGGGGATATCATCGGCGAGGGCGCACCAGCTCAAATAAAGGCTGTTGAGGCCGTCCGTCCATCTCGGTTTTGAATGTGAAACGGGTGCAGCGGTAGCCCTGTATGCGTCGCGGGCGCATGTCGTAGCCCCAGGCTTTGGTTTTATCGGTGATACCAACGACCCTGACCTTGCTCAGGGATAGCCCCTGATCCCTGGGCAGGGTGCAGAGTATGGTGGCCGACTTCCAGGTGTGGGGGTCAAAATACTCTACCTCCACACCATCCACCTCACCCTGGGCCAGTAGTTGTATATCCCTTTGTAACTCCCCCACCATATTGTCAGGCTGATACATATGCTCCAGCCCTGTGCGCGGCCCATCGATTCAGATTACCAGCGGAATAGTAAGAACAACTTTCGCAACACAACCAAGCTTGCATAAAGAACCACCTACAGCGAGTAAGAAATAGTAGAATTTACTATAGAGACAACACCGCTAGAGTTGTTTCATGCCGGGTCAGACAAGAAAGTTAAGCAGTCATCAAAATCAAGAGTAACTTCGAAATACCCGCCTACAAAGAAGAGGGAAGCCATAAGCAACCCCTCAAATTCTCACGCAATAGCGAAGGCCTGATATTTTACCGGCTCACGGTGTCCCATCAAAAAATTCTGCCACTCTGGAGCCGTATAAGACTTCGCATCTAACCAGACCTGCACATATTCAGCACCCAAAAAGATAGGGCTTCTATCATGGCCTGTTGCCTCAACCTCCGGGGCTGGTTCATCAGTAATCAAAGTACATGAGTAGTAACCAACCTCCCCGCCAACAGATTCCCAGTAATCCCAAAGGATTGGTGCCCACATTAAATCCTTACGCACAGGAGTAAATTGAACCTGTGCTTTCCTCCCCTTGCGCTCGACCCACTCAAAGAAGCTAGAAAAAGGCAAAATGCCATGTTGCCGCCCTATCAAAGGTCGCCAGGTCTTTGCATCCAACAATCTATCCAACCGGGCATTATAAAGGCTATAGCGGGTCGATAGATCTACTGCAGAATTTGCAGACCGTAAGGAGTAACGCAGAGGGCGCAGCCAATTTTGCCCCCCATCCCTAACGATACCTGGCGCAAAATACCGTGGATAGACTCTTTCACTCGCACCCGCCAAACGAAATTGACTCACTCGGGGCTGTCCCTTTAAACCGAGAACATACTGAATCTCAGCTTTCCCAGCAGAAACTTCCCACTTCTGGTCCAGACGTAATTGCTTCCAGGCACGAGCGTCTTTCTTGAATTCAACAGGTAGTAATGACAGCGATTTATCATTAGGGACTGCAAAGGAGTAACACATAGGAGCTCTCCATTCAGGGTAACGAAACCTTGTTCAAAGGGGCTCAATTGGATTAGCTGACCAGCAAATGGGGTATTTTTTATTAGAAAGAAGGAGAAAGATAACCTAGCCCCTACTGCAATAGTCATTGCATCCAATATATTAGAATATGCTTTATCCTGCTATATTTGGCGCGCCAAACAACCCGATAAAGGTAAATCATAATAGGATACTGCCCCCAACTATCACCTGGCTGTCTTTTACCTCTACGATTTTCAGCTGAAAAAAGTGTTAATGCGTAGTGAATATATTTACCGAATAATGGCGACTGTCCTAGTGATCGGCACCCCCTGCAATAGTTTGGTACTGCTGAACATATCTTTCCTGGGATTTAGCGACCGTAGAAATCTAGAGGTTTTGATTACTCTTCCACTGTCAATACGATGACTTCTTTTGCATTTTCCCTTTCAATGAATTTAATTTTCTTGAACTGACAATATGTAAGTATGCTCGGAGGACTTTCAGCATGAAGATAGCATCATATTAGGGTATTAGTTGTGAATTTAGGCTTGATTTGTCTTATCACACCATGTTAGACATTACAGGAATTTTAGTGAAATCAATCAACTAAGTGCTTCGAGAAATACACGTACGTAAAGGCGCTTCACTCTGCAAACACTCAAAAAAATGGTAAAATTATCGATCTAACTACTTTTTTATTTATGATGCAGAACATCGGCGGCATTACAGGATTCACCACTGGAAGGAACCTTCCTGAATTAATAAAAATTCTCCCAAAAAATAAAAAGGAATAAAAAAATCGATGCATCAAATATAAAAAATCACATCAATTTCCCTCCGAACCTTCCTCCTTAAGATAATTAATTATTTGATCAATCTCCTCCGCATTTTCTTCGATAAGCCTATCCGAAAGTACTTTCAGTTTATCGATTAATTTGTAATCAAAGGGGCCTATAAATGGATCGATCAATAGAACATTTAAATAGTCATACCTTACACGTGTTGACGCTAAAGATTCTGCAATTTCAAGTGAAAATATCTGTTGATAGTCCATAGAGCGGCTCATGCTAAATATAGCATCCTGAAACCAACGCAATTTACCCCAGCTCTTCAAACTCTTATAGTTAAAATCCATAGTAGATACTGGATGAATCCCAGACCCAAGTATTAGCACATAATAGTTTTTCCCTGGAAAATTTTCGATTACATCATGCAAAATAATGCTTGCGGGATCGTTAGCTGTAATTGCTGCATCTGCAAAATATTCGTGACTTAGAGTGTCACCCGTAGTTACAAAATCTACGGGGGTGAAAAAAGCTTCCGCGCTGGATGCGGCCATAATAAGCTGGTACAACGTATTTGTTGGAAGGTTGGAGGCCTCGCTTCCCCGATTCTTGAATAGGTGTAATTTACCATTATGTATATCCAGAGAGGGAATAATTACGTATTTTTCCAAACTGGTGAACTTCAGCTCAGTGGAATAATTTCTCTTTAACACATCACACAGCCGGCTCCCAATAAATCTTGGTGAGAGATACCCGTTCACCGTTAAAATATTGTGATACCAGGGAGTAGAGAAAATATATTCACTTTCGTTTTCATAAATATTGATTAATCTATCAGTTTTTGAGTAAATACTTTCATCTTCGGCGTCTAAGCGGTTAAATTCCGCATCTGGTATATTTAGGCTGGTTGCAATAATCGCACCTGTCGAGACCCCACTAAACACATCAAACACATCCTCGATGGGCTTACCAAGCCGTTTTTCAATGTGACGTATCAAATAGAGAGGTATTAGACCACGAACACCGCCACCTTCAATAATCAGAATATTAATTGTTTCTTTCTTCTTGAGGTCATCATTACTTTTTATTACTTCACTCGGAATCGGTTGCGATTCAAATTTTATGCCTCGAGCAAATTGATGATTATAGAAATAAACCAGCAAAGCCAAAGCCAAAATCACTACAATAATGGCCGTTACATACTTGACCTTCATTGAAGCACCTCAAACCTTTCCATATATTATAAGAACATCAATCCTGTTTATTGTTTACTTTTATCACCACAAAAAGCTGACCGTCTATCCACAGTTATTAACCAGTTGTTATTTCTTATTGGATGTAAGCTGAGTCAGTAATAACGCTGCAGCTATAAGAAAGATTTGGACTATCAGTCAACAGCAGATGCCATAGAGCCTACGGCTCTCGATGTACATGAGCACACGGCCCTGATAAATTTTCAATCAATTTTTGCAGATGGTTTAATTTAAGCTTGCTTATAGCATTTCTTAAATAATCAATACCAATATGCAAATATGCAAATATGATATGAGTATTGATCAATTTATTACAGGGTGCTGTATTAGCTCAAATTTTACACGATTACCGATATTGTCAATCATATAAAAAAGTGCGTTACAATAACTACAAAAGATATCAAATATGAGATACTTCGCCCCTATAAAATCAAAATCTCTATCGTAGTAGGAAGGGTATATGACCAAATTTGCGATCGGTCTGGCAGCAGTTTTACTAGCCGGATGTAGCGCTACGACAAACATCACACAAAAAAGCGCTAGTGAAGTTCGTCAAGCTGTGACAATACAGAATACTACGGGTAATAGCGCGATTGAATATAGCGGCCCCCCAATGCAGGGAACAACAGATGGCTCCACTTACAATTTGTACTACTTTAATTTGCGAGCCCTAGCGCCCACTGATGGCTCCGCCCGTCAATATCAGCTGCATATTGATATCACATACAGAGAAAACTGGCGCAACTATGAAAAGGCGATCTTAAATGGTGGAGACCAGCTTGAATTATCTCAGCTAAATCTAAAAACCCTCAACTGCGTTTCATCAGTTAGCTGCATGATTGAGGAGACCATTGAGGTAGCATTGAGTGAGGATCAAATCACCAACGCCCTCAAGCGCCGGGAAAAACTCAGAGTGAAACTCTATGCAAAATCAGGGCATCGCTCGGTTATTGATGTTCCCAGTTCTTATCTGATGGGATTCTACTCTGCTATTGTCAATAGGCAGGGTTAGATACAGAAGGTCGCTGTAGTTACTCTACTGCACGGCCTCAACTCTAAGGCCCATACAATTAGCTTCTATCGATTGAAACTATGTTTTTTCATATCTTCTGCAGTCTTAACCAACCCCTCTTCTATAGTTACCGGTGGTTCCCAGCTCAACAATTGCTTAGTTTTCTCAATATCCACTTGCAAGGAACCACACAGACGATCGGATACGGCTCTTTTCCCCAGTAGGGTGAGTGTGAATGTCAAAACAGATTCTGGTACGGGTACTAGTAGGGCACGACACCCCAAGGCCCTGGAGAGTTGCTTGAGCAAATCTGTGATTGACATGTCGAAATCATCGGATACAAGGAAGATCTGGTTCTTGGCCTTAGGGTGATCAATACAAATAGTGAGCAAGTCGATCAGGTTATAGATAGAAACTAAGCTGCGACGATTCCTTACTAAACCCAGGGGAAGGGGGATGCCTTTTTGAAGCCACCTCATCATAGAGTGAAAATTGGCCTTTACTCCCGGTCCATATACCAGCGGTGGGCGGATGATGACGACCTCCAGACCGGTCTCCTTGGCCAAAGCCAGCAGCGCATCCTCTGCTTCTTTTTTAGAAATTGCATAGGGATCGGCCGGGTGGGGAGTTTCCACAGCAGTAAATGCTCCCCTACCGGTAGTTGACTCCCCATTCACCTTTATAGAACTTAAGTAGATAAACCGTTTCACTCCAGATAAGGCGGCCTGACGGGCCAGTTGGAGGGTACCTTCCAAGTTAACCTTACGAAATTCTGCCAGGGGATTATCTGCGGTTTCATGCATTACATGGACTCGCGCAGCTGCATGGATTACCACGTCAATATTATCCAGAGCGGAACTCCAATCAGTCTTCGCATCTATGTGCGGTATCTGAAGCCCTCCCTCAACCGCTCGACGATACACGGGCAGTACGTCAAAACCCTTGGCTCGGAGGGCCGGCAGGAGGGCTCTTCCTACAAAGCCGCTGGCACCGGTTAACAATACACGCTCTTCCACTAACTTCGCTCATATCAAAAGTTCTATTGGTGAAATAGTTTACAGAGGGTATAGCGGTGAGTCACTGCTGGAGATTACAAGCACGAGCAAGATTGGGAGTTCCTGATGGCCTTCGACGCCTAAAAACAACATGGACATAGGGCCAATTCAAATCTTGTTGAACTACATAAAGAATTGGATTGATGTCCTATCAACTTAAAGGCCTTCAATCCTGAGAATCTTCCTTGATCTCGCAAAACCGCCGCCGATCTTTCTCAGCGTTTTTAACCCTGGCTCTCACATTCTCCAGCGCTCGTTCATGGGGTTCTGCGGTTTCCGGTGTGCCCCATTGCACTTCCCAGTCCTCTCGGGCTTTCAGGCAATCCTTCGCCTGGCGGTAATTCCATTGCGCCTCAGAGCAAGGACTTAAATTGCGTGGTGCCTTACGGTCACAGATACGGTGGTATCTTTTACGGGCCATGGTCGGCTTGAAATCGCTTTCAATCACAGCGTCGAAGTGCCGAATAGGCAGTGTTTTTGCCCGTTGAGAAGTTGAAACATCTCTAGCAATAGTCCTAAAAATGACGATCCCAAGAAGTTCACTCGATGCATACTGGTTTTGAGATATAGAAACAGTCATCTTAAAAGGAGAAACAACCATATAACCTTTTACAGTTGGGATATCTCTATAATGGGGAAAGACTGGTAAGGGCGAATAGTCCACATTCGAATGGAGCTGTATTATATTTGCATTACCCAATTGCCAACGATAAGCACTAGTAGAAATCCCGGATTGGTTTCCAACAGCACCATTTGATAAGACCAAAGACATAAAAACCAATAGGCAGCTTAAACCAATTGATACCCCCCTTATCCCTCTATTATCAGTATCAGGCATAGAGCACCTCTGGTAAGTTGCGATGCCTGGGCTCACACTTGCAAAGGGTTTGAATACCTAGGCAATTACCGTGAAAGCCACTAGTAAACCGAAGAGTCAGTATAGTGTCCCAATTCTCAAGCTCCAACAGCTTTCAGAAAGCCCAGTCTCCTCTCACTTCCAGGCTCCACTTACTTAAAGGTGCTTTTGCAACTCTTTTTGATTTAAAACAGGGGTAATCCAGATTTCCGCTCCCAGGGCAGAAAAAAACTTTTCATTGTAAGCCATCAGACGATCCTGCCGCTTTTCCTCCAGAATAAAAATGGCTCCACGCTTGCCATTTTCAAGAAAGAAAAAAGAGGATTCCGGCTCAGCTGAAGCAATGAAATCATTAAATGTTCTTGACATGGACTTGTCCGCAATAGCATTGTTTCCGCTCTTAACGGGAATCAGGATTTTCATTAAAAGACGCATCTGACTTCCTCTCATTGCTGAATGGGGTTATAAGCCCCAAACATAGTTAATACTCCGTTTTTTAAGGGGGATGAGATGACTATTCCTACACTCAGATGTATGACTGTTAAGCAGATTCTTTATGCTTTTATAGCACTTTTACTGCCACCATCTGGGTCTGAGGATTTCTCTTCCCACCGAATCCACTTGAGATCTACCACCATGACGGTATAGAGCACAGGCACCAGCAGTAAGGTGCCACAGGTCGCCAAAATCAAGCCTCCTATCTGTGCAAAACACAAAGGCTGCCAGAGGGGGCCTCCATGGAAGGCTAGGGGCACCAGAGCACAGGTAGTAGCCGCAATAGTAATCAATATTGGCCTTAGGCGTAGAATGCCCGCATCTAATAGGGCCTCTCTGAATGGGTCGCCAGCGGCATGGCGCACTTCTATAAAGTCAAATAGTACAATGATATGACTAACAATCACCCCTACTAAGCTGACAATACCCAGAAATGCCATAAAACCAAACGGTTGATGAGTGATATACAACGCGGACAAAGCGCCAACCATACCGAGTGGCACCGTAGCAAATACCACTAGTGGTTTTAAAAGATTACTAAATTGGAATACCAGAGCCAGAAAAATTGCAGCGGAGGAAACACCAAGAATCATCAACAGCTGTGAAAAACCATGTATTGAGTTTGCCTCATCACCAGAAGCTTGTATTTGATAGCCGCTCGGCAATGTCTCTCGCAAGGCATCCAGTTCCTTTTTAACATCCCCCATAATATCCGAGGAAATATATCCACTAAAAGGATATGCAAATACAGAAATAGTTCGAAATAGTTCCAACCTGCGAATTCTTTCGGTCCTGAAGTCGATTCCTGTTGTTGCAACCTGCTCTAGTGGAACTCTGACATCGGTGTCTGAAGAAAAAACATAGAGGTTATTAATATCTTGTAGCTGTCCCCGTTGATCCAATCGCAAACGAGCAACTATGGGTATCTCTTTATCACCCTGACGTAGAGTGGCCACTTCAGTACCATTGATACCCGTAGAAGAAGCTAGGGCGATATCCTCATTGGTAACCCTAGACATAGCAGCACGGTCCTCAAGCACATTCATATTCAAGGTCAGGCTCTCCCCACCCCAATTCTGACGTACAGTGCGTGCATAGGGCGACTGCTGTACAATATTTTTCACCTTTTCTGCAATCTGTCGCAAAATAACAATATCCCTTCTCTCCTCTTCTGAACCGGTCGTCACTCGCCCGGACACTCGAATTTCAAAGGGATAATCTACCGGCGTCGTCTGCAACTGGCGGACATCCAAGTCGGCACCTGGGATATTCTCACTAAGCGCTTTTTGGATAACTGGCACTAATTCTGGAGTCAAATCTTTGTTACTCAGCCGGATGATAATCTGGCCATAGTTCGCCTGTTGCGGACGAGGATTAACGGTATACCAAAATCTTGGGGCACCTCCACCTACGGTTGTACTAAGGGACTGCAGGATTGATTCGTCAGGCTTTTTAGAACTTTCTTTTTGAAATTTTTCAATCGCCTCCCGTATCACTCGCTCCGCTTGCCTGGCAACATTATTCGTAGCATCAATACTGGCATCGTTCTGCAGCCAGACATCTACATAGGAAAGATACTGTATATCATCGGGGAAAAAAGCGTTTTTTAACTGCATTTTAAGCGCAAACCCAGCGACCAAAACAACTAAAAAACCCAGTAAAACAACTTTTCGGTTATCTACTGCCCAACTAGCTGTACGATAGTAGTACCCTGTAAGCCCCTCTTTTCGCTTTTTCTCCAAGCTTGCTTCAACATGCTTAGGCGGACGCAAAATGAGATTGCCAAGAAAGGGAAGAAAAGTCATTGACACAATTCGCGAAGCAATCAGTGCACTGGCCATAACAATCGGCAGACTGTGTAGGAAGTCACCCTGATTACCAGTTAGTAGTAAAAAGGGTAAATAAGCGACTACGTTGGTCAGTGTTGCAAAAAAAATGGCCTTGGCAAGCAAGGTCGGGCCTAGCCAAGCAGCTATAAAAGAGGGCTTGCCCGCAGCCATCTGCCGTTTGATTGCATCTCCGGCTACAACAGGATCATCTACTAAAAGTCCCAGGGCAATAATGAGTGCCGCAATAGAGACCTGTTGAATTTCCACCCCCATTACCTGAATAAAACCGAAAGTCATAGCCAGAGTGATTGGGATTGAGATCATCAGGAGCACGGCTGAGCGCCAATCTGAAAAACCTATAAAGGCCACAATCACCACGAGGATGATAGCTTCAATCAGCGCCGTAATAAAAAGTGAAACATTTTCCTTTACCTGCCGAGGCTGGTCAGAAACCCTTTCAATTATTAAATCAGGAGGCAAGTCGGCTCTAACCTTATCTAGTAATTGAGTGAGCACCTTGCCCAGCTCGCCGATCTGCTCTTTATCAAGCATCTGCACTGATAAGTTAACACTGCGATGACGATGCCATGTCCCGTCATGTTTAGAGCGGCTGATATAGTAGTTCAGTAACTGCGGTGGTGATTCATAACCCATTGATATATCCAGCACACCCCGCAAATATACAGGAGTACCTTCTTTACTCAGAGTAATAGGAACATCCCCTATTTCCTGATAATCAGTAAAATCACCGCTGGGAAATATAGAAACATCCCGATTCTCCACAGTCAAAACACCGCCGGGAATAGTCGTATTGCGTGCATTGAGTACCGGGGCGATCATATCTGGGCGCAAACCATAAGAGGCAAGTCGCTCCTGAGAATAAATCAAGTCGACTTGTTGCTGTAAAACCCCTGAGCGCAATACTCTTTTAACTTGGGGCAGCGTACGGATATTTGCCGCAATTAGATCGGAGAAATCATCCAGCTGTCGATAGCTATATTTTGCTCCAGCTACTGCAGCCAGGCGCTCGTGAGTTTTAGCAAGATCGTGAACGATAAATGGATCCCAGGCATCGGGAAAGAATTTTTGGGCACTGAGGCGTTCATTCAGAAACCGCTTTTCGGCGCGCATTAATTCTTCATCAGTTTTATCCGAGGTGAAATCCACCCCGATATAACCTGGACCAGACAGGACTTTAAAGGCGATACCATAACCTTCATTTTCCATCCAATTGGAAAACACCCGAAAGGCTGCCATGGCATTAGCCCCATGCACTGAGAGCGGCAGGGCCACCATAATACTCACGCGCTGTTCCAGTCCCTGACGTTTGTACTCAGCACGAACTTCCGAAATGGCCTCGCGGATATTTTCTGCTCTGAGATTTATTTCAGTTGGACCTGCTCGCGGACTGGCCACCGCCAAAAGTACGGCCGCGGTATCGCCAAACTCAGTATTAAATTGTGTGGACTGCGTCCCCGTTGGTAACGACCCCTGAGCATCAATCAACTTTAGGTTTATATCATTAAACGCCTTGGTAACATCGGTATGAGGCGCAAGCTGGACTTGCACTATGGAAACACCATCAAGCGTCAAAGACTTTATGGCAAAAGAGCGGGCATCGGGTTGATACAGGTATTCACTCTGGGCTATAGCATTTTCTATTCGGCGTGTTACTAACTCTTCAACCTTAATAGCACTCTGTCCTGGCCATTTGGTGGTTGCCGTTGCAATACGGACTGGGATATTAGGGTCCTTACTTTTGGGCATTGCCAAGTAGGCGAAAAGGCCCCAGAACATAACGCCAACCAGTAACGCCCAGGAGATGGAAGGGTTGTCGACGAAAAAACGTGCGGTATTAAAGCGGTGTTCACTCTCCGCCTCCAAGATCTCCTCTCTAGTTTCCTCATCCTTAACTGCCATTGATATTCCCTTAAGGCACTACCCTCACCGCTTGGCCGTCCTGTAACTGTGCCGAACCATTGGACACAACACGATCCCCCACAGAGAGTCCGTGTAAGATTACGATGCTGTTACCAATTACTGGCCCAGGTATCACTCTACGCAACTTTGCCCGCAGGACTTCCTGCTCAATTTCCAAAACAAAAACTGCAAATCCTTCTGCCACACTCGATTGGGTCACCAGACAAGACAGTGGGATCACTACACGATTCGGGGTAACCTGGCCTCTATCCAGTACAAGGCTCATTACCAGGCCGGTCTTCAGCAAGGCATCCGGATTAGGTACCGTTACCGTTATGGTAAAAACCCTGGTGCGCTCCTCAGCCTCCGGGGAGACCTCGGTAACTTGACCGGTAAAAACTTTTCTAGGTAAAGACTCGGTGCGCATAGCCACGACACTACCCAACTTGGTATAGCCCAACACCACATCAGGCACATTAAAAACCACCTTCACCCGAGAGGTATCGGCAACCACAAAGCCCACCGTATCCCTATGCACCAGAGTGCCGACCTCTATATTGCGCTGCAGGATAATTCCGGTTAGAGGAGAACGCAGTACCGTGTCATTCAGATCCTCTCTGGCAGTGTCAAGGCGAGCTTTGGCGCCCACAACCGAAGCCTGTGAGACCTCATACTCCTCCCGGGCAGCGTCATAATCCGGTGCAGTGATACTTGCGGTAGCAAATAGGGCTGAGGCTCGTTTGTAGTCCAAATCTGCTTTGCGTCTAGCTGCCTCTGCCTTACTCACATTCGCTGCAGCTTCAATGACTTTGTCCCGGTATTGCTCGTCATTGACTATTGCAAGAGGCTCACCTTGAATCACTTGGTCCCCGCCCTGCAGTATGCGGACTTCCCCCAGGGCCCTGCGAGTTGGTATTTCATCGATGTACCCCTCTGTACGGAAGGCCACATCCACTTGGGTGTAGGGGTTAACCACTGCGGAATAAGGATAACCTTCGAAACCAGTTTCTTTGCGCGCTATAGCGGCCTGCACAGGCACTGAATGCTTCTCCGGTGGCTCACTGTGACATGCAACAAGAATGTGTAAAAAAAGTAGTAGGAAAGTGAAACGCAACACCGCTACACCTCCCCAACCGCTTTTTCATATTCGGCCAGTGCGCCCCATACAGAAAGCACCGCTTTGTTGTAATCGCTGTTGGCGCGGTCAAGCTGGGTTTCCGTCTCCAGCACATTGGTCAGAAGTGTTGTCTGCTCACGATAGCGGTTAATCATCACCCGCAGCTTTTCCCGGTAAGCTGCTTGCAGCTCTCGCGCAACGCCTACCGACTCTTGTGCGGTGCTCAGCTTGCGTAAACTGTCGCGAACTTCAATTTCAATTTGATTGCGTACTTCGCCCATTTTGACTTCGGCCCCAGCAATTTTGCTCGCACGGCTCGCCAGTTCATCGCGTTTGCGCCCCCAATCAAAAAACTCCCAGCGTAAATCCAGAGCAATGAAAGCCTCAGAATCGGGAATGAGGTTGACGTTAAAAAGTTTGATATAGCTGAAGTGGATATCCACATCGGGTATATATTCTGATTTTTTGACATCGTAACTGTACTCTGCTTTTTCTATGGCCAGTTGCGACTCAATAAAATCGGCGCGTTGATCAAAGGCCAGGAGTAGAGATTGATTGGTGTCATAGACGACTTGGTAAGGAAGTGGAAGTTGCTCAACGCTAAATGGCGTTGCCACATCACGCCCCATTAAAGCATTGAGCCGCTCTTTGCCAGTGATCATTTCATCAACCAGCCTCTGACGCTCCAGCTGACGCTGGGCTAGACGGGCGCGCACATCCAGTAACTCGTACTCCAGAGCCACCTGCTGATCGACATAATTGCGCACAAGATCGCTCAGTGAACTCAAAAAGAGAATGGATTCATCAATCGCCAGTAGATCGCCAAGAATCCTGCCCACCTCGAAATACTGTAGCTTCACCAAGTAGGCGACATCCTGCTGGGTCCAACGCACTTTTTGCACCGCCATCTCGGTGGTGACATAGCCTTCGCAGATTTCCAGGGCAATGGTGTAAAGCCGAGTTAATGGTTGGCGCGCACTGACGGAAACAATCTTAGTCGTTCCCTCTTCCGTGGCGATCTCCACATTGTCTGGCGGTATTGGACCGATTTCAGAATCGGGGACAAGACTACCTTCAGGAAAGGTGTAGCTCTGGCTAGTGAGATTGTGATTGATAGCGGCATCCAGCTCTAGCCGCGGGTAGCGACGGGTCTTCAATGCTTCGACCGAATCACCCGCTTCATCGACCTCCAGCGCGGCACCCTGCACCCGCAGGTTTGCCCGAATCGCCGTTTGTACCGCTTCATTGAGTGGAAGCACAGGCTCGGGGGCTGAACTCCAGGCAGCGCCGATAAAGATCCAAATTGCGAACCCGCCCTTGAACAACGATCACCCCTTCCTGGCAGCAGCACACACCCGCTCAATATGCAATTATTCAAGTAAGTATAAGTGCTTAGTGACCACATCTAAGTGCACACGCCTATCCCCACGCCAACCGATACTTCACTCTTAATATTTCTATTTTTCATATCGGTTTTAACCCTCCCCCAGTGCTCATTAGTTTTTAAGCGTCCTTACCTCAAAAAAATCTCCAGGACGCCACTATGAACTCTCACCTGCCCTTTTCCATTGGCTAGGCTAATAACTGGCGGCAATCAAAACCGTTTGTTGTTAGCTCCCGAGCAGTTCTATGGCGGCGAAGTTCCTCCCGGTAATTGTGATTCTGATTTGCCTGATCGCCGTGGCCGGGGCGCTCGGCCTGCTGCATTATTTCAACCTGGATGAACAACTGATCGCACTGTTCCAATGGCTCAATGACCGCGGCTGGCAAACCAGCCTGCTGTTCGTTCTAATTGTTGCTGCAGCAATCGTTCTGTTGCTGCCGGGCATTATTTTTACTCTAGGGGCAGGTTTTGTATTCGGTGTTGTGAAGGGGACATTACTCGTGCTTGCCGGAACTGTTCTCGGCGCCACCCTTGCGTTTCTAATCGCCCGCTACCTACTCGGAGAAAAACCATCTCGCTGGATTATGTCCCATATCAAGCCCGCCACCGTGGGCGAAGTAATAAGGCGTGAGGGCTGGCAGATGATCATGCTGACCCGATTGGTACCGCTGTTCCCTTTTAAACTCTCCAACTACTTCTTTGGGCTGACTCCGGTACGCCTGCGGGACTTTATTTTGGGCAATGCCCTAGGGGTAATTCCCCTCACGCTAAACAATGTGTATGTGGGTTCCATCGCCGCGGATCTAACGTCCCTGGGTGAGGTAGAAGAACGCACTACAGTGCAGTGGGCGCTATATATCATGGGCTTTGTACTCGCCGTGCTGGCCCTAATCGGTCTGACCCGCATGGCGCGACGTGCACTGAAGAAGATCGTGAAAGAAGAGGACCTCTGATGCCCTGGATGAAATGGCTACCCTGGCGCTTCTTTGTTCGCCGCTTCGCCACCGCCCACGGTTTCCTCGACCCACTGACCCTGATGGCGCATCTGCAGCGCTTTGCCGAACCCTCCGAAGTGAGTGAACCCATTGAGTTACTGCGCGCGGGTGCAGTTTTCCATGCCCGTGCGCTGATAAATAGCAAGGTAATCCAACACAATTTGGATTGGGTTTGGCCCTACTGGATACAACGTCAGTTTGATCCGCGCGACAATTCTTTTATCCCCAGAGCCTTTTCCATAACCCACTGCAACCTCAGTCACCGCAATTGGACCGCCGTAGGGCTGCCCAATTGCGAGGCGTTACCCGTGGTTGATCCCCGCGGACTGGTCACACCTTTTTACGATGGCTGGTCAATTGACGCTTGGGTTATCGGCGATGGTGGGGAAGAACTTACGCCAGCCTCTCTCACCTACTGTGAGCAACATCAGGAACTGGCAGATAACCTCGCCGTAGTCACAGAATCTGCCCGTAGAGGTCTAAAACTGCGTAATCATGTTGCTGTGGTAGCACAGAGTGGCGTACCTCACTGCAAAATAAAGCTCACGGCCAGTTGCCGGGATGGCGGCTGGCTACTGGTAGTCCTGCGCCCCTGCAATCCTGAGGGGGTCAGCTTTGTGCATAAAGTCCGGCTGAATGACGAAGGCAAAGGTTGGCTGATTGAGGATAAACAGGCAGTTTCATTCAGCCAACCCATCGACAAACACCTGGCCTCAGATTATCGCGGTGGTGATATTTACTTGCACCTGAAGGACGAAACCGGCCGAATGCAAGGAGAGTGCGATGTCGGTATGGCCACGGCCGCAGCGATGTTTCGTTTAGAGCGCCACAAACCCCTAAAGCTCGAGGTCTCAATCCCCCTGGATTCCGAAACCCCAAAAGACACAGAGGTGAAAAGCTGGGAAGAAAGTTTAACCGGGCACTGTGCACTCAAAGTACCCGACCAGAATTTTCAGTTCCTCTACGACTCTGCCATTCGCACCCTGATCCTGCACTCCCCAAAAGACGTGTACCCAGGCCCTTATACCTATAAGCGATTCTGGTTCCGCGATGCCGCTTTTATGATCCAATCGCTGCTCTACGCCGGGTTTATTGATCGTGCGGAACGCGCTTTGGATCAGTTTCCCCAACGCCAAAAACGGGATGGTTTCTTTCACTCCCAAGACGGTGAGTGGGACTCCAACGGCGAAGCGCTGTGGATATTCAATCTGTTTTGCCAGCTGGCCAACAGGCCCCTCAAGCACTTCTGGTGTGACCCCATCCTCAAAGGTGCGAGATGGATTATCAACAAGCGCTTGCCCCAGGATGGCAGCCTTTGTGCCGGACTGCTCCCGGCGGGCTTTAGTGCCGAACACTTAGGTCCCAACGACTGTTACTACTGGGATGACTTCTGGGGGGTGGCCGGATTAGACGCAGCCGCGGCCATCTGCACTCGGGAGGGCATCGACGACAACGCACACCGCTTCAATACCGCGGCCAACGACTTCCAACGAACCATCGATGAAAGTCTCAGCAGCGCACAAGAGCGGCTCGGGCGAGCCGCCATGCCGGCCTCACCCAACCGGCGTCTGGATGCTGGAGCTATTGGATCTGTAGTGGCCGGCTACCCGCTGCAGCTCTACTCACCGGATAATCCCCGACTGACCGATCTGGCCGATTTTCTGATCGAAAACTGCTTTGTTAGCGGCGGTTTTTTTCAAGACATGATCCACTCGGGTATCAACGCCTACCTCACTTTGCACATCGCCCAGGTCTTACTGCGCGCCGGTGATAGGCGCTGCCTGGAATTGATGCGCAATGTCGCCAAGCTGGCCTCTCCTACAGGTCAGTGGCCGGAGGCCATTCACCCCCACTCTCTGGGTGGCTGTATGGGTGATGGGCAACATGCCTGGGCGGCAGCGGAGTGGATTGCCATGCAGCGCAATTGCTTTGTGCGAGAGGAACAGGACGCCTTGGTTCTGGTCTCAGGATTACCACCGGAATGGCTCAAGGATACCTCCGCCAAGGAACCCATTTGCTTTGGTCCAGCACCGACCCGCTTTGGAGTGATTTCTTTGGAAATTACCCCCGGTATACACCCGAAAGTATCCTGGATGGCAGACTGGTATGGAAAGCCGCCGGCCATAGCCGTCAACCCCATTGGCTTTCCACCCACACTGGTTGGCGAGGGGCTGCAGTCTGTGGAGTTAAAATCCCTGTGAATATCGTCATGCTAACCAATACCTATCTGCCCCACGTCGGTGGCGTGGCGCACTCGGTCGCCGCATTTAGTGAGGAATATCGCAGGCGGGGTCACAATGTGCTGATAGTGGCTCCGGAATTCCCGGAGAAAATCGCCGGGGAAAAGAATGTAGTCCGCATCCATGCAATCCAGAATTTCAATGGCAGTGACTTCTCTGTAGCACTGCCTTTCTCGCCAGATTTAAGTGACCGACTGGATCAATTCAAACCAGATATTGTTCATGCCCACCATCCCTTCCTTTTGGGGATGACCGCTCTGCGGGTGGCCCGACAGCGAGAGCTGCCCCTGGTTTTTACCCACCACACGCTCTACGAACACTACACCCACTATGTGCCCGCAGACTCACAGGTGCTCAAGCGCTTTGTGGTTGAGCTCGCCACCCGCTATGCCAACCTGGCGAGCCTGGTAATGGCGCCCAGCCACAGTATTGTCAAATTGCTGCGCGAGCGAGGCGTGCAGACCCCTATCGCCGAGGTTCCTACCGGCGTTCAATTGGAAGATTACAACAATGGCGACGGCAGTAAGGTGCGCCGTCGCTTGGGCATCCCCGAGTCCGCTTTTGTCGTCGGCCATCTGGGCCGCTTCGGACAGGAGAAAAACCTGCGCTTTCTCTGTAACGCGGTAGCCCGGTTTATGCGCGATGAGGAAAACACCCACTTCCTCTTTGCCGGCAGCGGGCCTCTCGAGGAAGAGCTGCAGGCAATCTTTGCCAGCCGCGGTCTGTCCCAGCGCCTGCATATGCCCGGCGCGGTGCTCGGCGAAGCACGACGGGACATGTACAACGCAATGGATACCTTTGTGTTCGCCTCCACCAGTGAAACCCAGGGACTGGTACTCTCCGAAGCAATGGCCGGAGGTGTACCGGTTATAGCCCTGGATGCCAATGGCTCACGGGAGATGGTGCGCAACGGCAAAAATGGGCGGCTGGTGACGGATATAAATTTGGATGGCTTTATCGACGCCATTCGCTGGCTTTATCAGCTCCCCCCGGAGCGGCGTCAAGCCCTCAATCGCGAGGCGCTGAACACCGCACGGGATTTTTCCATGCACAGCTGTGCGCAGCGGGCCCTGGATCTCTATCAACCACTTCTTAAATACGGTTGGGCTATGGATGACTCCCTTTTTGCCCAGTGGATGCGCATGCGCAACCTTATCGGCGCCCAGTGGGAGATTATCGAGGGACTGACTGGAGCCGCAGGCGCCGCATTTGGCCAGGCACCAGAGCCTTAATCGCAGATTATGATAAGCGAATTTGGACTTTTCATTAGACGCTGGCGCCGTCGCTTCAGCCGCAGCGAGTGGATTGCCAAGCTGCTGGGACTTTCTACCAGCGATCGCCAACCTCATGCTCCGGGTTTAATCCTGATCCAAATCGATGGCCTGGCCCATCCGGAATTATTAAAAGCCCTGGCCGGGGGCAGGATGCCTTTTTTGAAGCGCCTGATTCGCAAAGAACACTACCGTTTGGAACACATGTTTTCGGGGGTCCCCTCTACCACCCCAGCCGTGCAGGCAGAACTCTTCTATGGCGTGCGCCAGGCAGTACCGGCCTTTGGCTTTCTGGTACACGAAACCCAAAAGCTCGGCCGTATGTACGATCCTGAAGTAGCTGCACTGGTGGAAAGCCGAGCCATGTTCCAGCAGCGCGATCCGCTGCTACGCGGCGGAAGTTGTTACCTAAGTCTATTCCGCGCTGGCACCAAAACAGGCGAAGCCCACTTTTGCCCGGCCGATCAAGGCTGGGGGCCAGCCCTGCGCAGTGCCAGCCCATGGACTATCGCAGTCCTTGTCATCAGCAATTTATGGAGCCTGGTACGTACGGGTGCGCTAATTTTAGTGGAGTTATTACTCTCGCTCATAGACTGTCTGCGCGGGGTAATGCAGGGGCAAAGCTTTTTAAAGGAACTGATGTTTGTCCCCACCCGGGTCGGCGTCACCATCCTCTCCCGGGAATTTTGCACCATGGGTGCCAAGGTGGATATCAGCCGTGGCCTGCCCATCATCTATGTCAATTTGCTCGGCTATGACGAGCAATCCCATCGACGCGGTCCGCGCTCGGCGTTTGCCCACTGGGTTTTGAAGGGCATTGACGATGCCGTGGCCCGTATCTGGCGTGCCGCACATGCTTCCGACCGGCGCCACTATGACGTATGGATTTTCTCGGACCACGGCCAGGAGCAAACCAAACCCTACGAAGAGGTTTATGGCCGCAGCCTTGGTGACGCTCTTTCAGAGACACTATCCGGGCTTGCTAAATTACCGGAAATTGAACCTGGCCAGACCAGGCATGGAGTTCAGTTGGAGCGAGCGCGCCTATTTGGCAGCGAATGGATGGATAAAGAGGATATAAAAAAGCAAGAGCAGCCGACTGAACACACCGCGAGCAAAACTCCATTGGCGCTCACTGCCCTCGGTCCACTGGCCATGCTCTATAACCTGGAGCTGGGGGATATCAGCCGCGAGGAGGTCGCCCGCAAGATTGTAGAACAGGCCAATGTACCGCTGGTGCTCTATCGGGTGGACCCCACTTCAGTAAACTCCCCGGTGCACGGCTGGTGGAAACATGGCCCGCTGCGATTGCCGGAGGATGGCCGCAAGTTGATGGGAGACGAGCATCCCTACCCCGAGCAGTCCATCGCCGACATGATCAGCCTTTGCAGTCACCCCGACGCCGGCGACTTTATGATGTACGGCTGGTGTTCCAGTGAAGAGCAACCACTGACTTTCGCCATGGAAAATGGCAGCCATGGCGCCGCCGGTCCCAGGGAAACCCACGCCTTTGCCCTGATGCCGCAAGATATCCAACCACCAGACCCTCGCCTGGGTTATTGGCGCCCACAGGACCTGCGTAACGCCGCCAGATCTTACTTACGCGGCGCACGCCCCATGAAGCTGGATGAACACCGGCCGCCACAGAAAACGCTGAGGGTTATGACCTATAACGTGCACAGCTGCCAGGGAACGGATGGCACCTTGTCACCCCAGCGCATCGCTCGGGTAATCGCCCGTTACCGTCCCGACATAGTCGCCCTGCAGGAGTTAGATGTGAGACGTAAACGCAGTGGGGGGCTCGATCAAGCAGAACGGCTGGCGCGGCTGCTCGCTATGGATGTGCACTTCCAGCCCGCCATCCATCTCAATGAAGAGCTTTACGGCGACGCCATTCTTACCCACTTACCAGCCAAGCTAATCAAAAAAGGGATTTTGCCAGGACCACCCGAGGGCAAGGGACGCCTCTTCAATCCGGCTGCCGATGAACCTCGCGGCGCCATTTGGGTAGAAATTGAACACAATGGCACCAAGATCCAGGTAATCAACACGCACCTGGGCTTATCCCGTATAGAACGCCTGCGCCAGGTGGATGCGTTGCTGGGGCCGGAGTGGCTGAGCAACCCACGTTGTAAAGGCGAACGGATTTTACTCGGCGACTTCAACGCACTGCCCACCTCCGCCGAATGCAAACGACTAAATGGTTACTTGCGCGACGCCCAGGAGCAGGCCCCCAGACACACTCCCAAAGGCACTTTTCTTAAGGTGCGCATCGATCATGTTTTCTTGAGTGCCGGCATTGCGGTGAAAAAAGTACGAGTCCCCCGAACTACACTCACCCGACAGGCCTCGGACCACCTGCCATTAATTGTCGATATCGAGGTGCCTTTTCGTCCTGGGGCAACTAAAAGCCCTTGAAAAATTCCAACAGACCCCTATTAATAGCAGGAGAAGATTCGACTAAGACCCTGAAAAAACTACGGTTTTTCGAATTCATCTCAATTTATAGCCTGCGCTTAAAAGGGATTTACCGACTTGATGGTCCCCACCGCGAGCTATATGATTCCGGTATCGATTAAATAGCAGGAGTCGCTAAATGCAACCGCAAGCTTATTCAAATACCCGCGCACTGGACCGCTCGGAATCGGCGAAGGTGTTGCGCAATACCTATGCCCTATTGGCCATGACCGTACTCTTCAGTGCTGTTACAGCCGGTATCTCCATGGCCATCGGTATGGGCCGAGGCATGGGCCTGATCTGCTCTCTGGCAGCCATCGCCCTGATCTGGTTCGTACTGCCGCGCACCGCCAATTCTAGCGCCGGCGTTGGCGTTGTTTTCGCATTCACTGGTCTGCTGGGCGCATCCATCGGACCAATGCTGAACCACTACCTGGGTATGGCCGGCGGTAGCCAGATCGTCATGCAGGCCCTGGGCGCCACCGCTCTGATCTTCTTTGCCCTGTCTGCTTATGTGCTGACTACCCGCAAAGATTTCAGCTTTATGGGTGGTTTCCTGTTTGTGGGACTGATCGCCGTATTGGTTTGCTCCCTGGGTATGGTAATCGCTGGCTTCTTCGGCGTTTATATGCCTCTGGCCAGTGTTGCCCTGAGTGGTGTTATCGCTCTGCTGTTCTCTGGTTTCATCCTGTATGACACCAGCCGTATCATCAACGGCGGCGAAACCAACTACCTGATGGCCACCGTAGCCCTGTACCTGGACATCCTGAACTTGTTCACCAGCCTGCTGCACATCATCGGATTCGCCTCTTCCGACGACTAACAGACAAGCGCTGCTGAGTCATAAACAATGCCCCGCTACGCGGGGCATTTTACTATTTGTACCCCTATGAAGTTTTCCCTGGCAATTTACTCCGCTCCTCACGCCTCCCAATCGGCAGCCAGTGCATTGCGTTTTGCCAAAGCGCTGCTGGCTGGGGGACATGAAATTTACCGCATATTTTTCTACTGTGATGGCGTACAAAATAGCAACATGATTGCCGCCCCCCCACAGGACGAGGCCGACTTGATCAGTGAATGGCAGGCGCTACAGCAGAAGCACAACTTGGATTTAGTCGTTTGCATTGCCGCCGCACAGAGACGGGGTGTCTTAAGCCAGCGGGAGGCTCATCGCCTGGAGAAACCCGTAGCGAATCTCGCGGAAGGTTTCGATTTGGCCGGTCTCGGTCAGCTCACCGATGCTGTAGCCAACTCTGAGCGCCTGATCACTTTTGGAGGCTAATAATGAGTAATCGAACCCTGGCCCTCTGCCGGGCTGCACCCTATGGCAGCGCCCTAGCCAGAGAGGGCATTGAAGCTGTCCTCGCCTCCGCCGCTATGGAGCAGGATATTGACTTGCTGTTCCTTGGTGATGGCATATTTCAGTTGCTGGACAACCAAGCCCCAGAGGCCATAGGGCAAAAAAGTCTGCGCCGCAACCTCAAGGCACTACCCATGTTTGGTGTCGAGGAGCTCTATGTCTGTCAAAGCAGTCTGGAGGAGAGAGGTATTCTCCCTGAACAAATACAAATTCCCGGAGCAGAAGTCACCCTGGTCGAAAAACCCGGAGAACTGATCGCTGCCTACCAGTGTGTGTTGAGCTTTTAATATGACCTTACACATAGTCAGCAAATCTCCCTTTAGCTGCCAGGCTCTGCACGATTGCCTGCAAAGCCTTGTTGAGGGTGATGCCCTGCTCTTGATCGAAGATGGGGTCTACGCCCTACAGCACCAAGCCCTACAGAGCCTACAAGAAACAAGGATCTACTGCCTGACGGCCGATAGCGAAGCCCGCGGATTGCAGACCAGCTCGGCACCTGACTCGGTAGAGATAATCGACGACACCCGCTGGGTGCAGCTGTGCACCGAGCATAATCCCATCGTCAGTTGGTTTCGGTGATACGAACAATGAGCAACCTGAATGTAAATGGCCAAGAAATCCCTTTGGACAAAGAGGGCTACCTGCGCAACTTAAATGACTGGAACCGCGATGTGGCCGAAGCGCTGGCTCGAGCCGAGGAAATAGAACTATCAAATGCACACTGGGAAGTGATTGAACTACTACAGGAATTCTACCGCCTGTTCGAACTCTCCCCCGCCATGCGCCCATTGGTGAAGTTTATCGGTCAACGGCTGGGCCCCGAAAAAGGCCGTAGCATCTATCTGATGCAATTATTCCCCCCCAGCCCCGCCAAGGTCGCCAGTAAGATTGCCGGGCTGCCCAAACCCACCAACTGCCTCTAGAGCCCGTATTCAGATATGAAGAATGACTCTGCGCTCGCCGTGATGGTGGCGGTGCTCCCACAAGTAGATCCCCTGCCAAGTGCCCAGCATTAATCGTCCATTTTGCACGGGGATGGAGAGGCTAGTGGCGGTTAGGGCCGCTTTGATATGAGCCGGCATATCGTCCGGCCCCTCAAGAGTATGGGTGTAGAGGCAGTCATCCTCTGGTACCAGCCGATTAAGCCATTGTTCAAGATCCCTACGCGCGCTGGGGTCTGCATTCTCCTGAATCAGCAGGCTCGCCGAAGTATGCTGGATAAAAAGCGTACAAAGCCCCTCCCCCACATTCAGCCTGGAAACCCAATCAGCTACCTGATCAGTAAATTCCTGAAGCCCCTGTCCCGACACTCTTATTGCAATCTCACCTATTGCCATACGGATTCCTATATAATTCGCGCCCGCTCTACCAATGAGACTACCGTATTTTAATATGGCACTGCACCGCGTTAACACCGACGACTATCAAAAACAGCTCCAGCAAAAAGCCGAGCGTTTGGCCGAGGCTTATCGAGAATTCACCAACCTGGAGCCTGAGCTGTTTCCATCGCCACCCATTCACTATCGGCTTCGCGCCGAGTTCAAGGTTTGGCATGAAGGCGGCGTAGCACATTACGCTATGTATCGCCAAGGCGAACACAAGATTCCCTTTATCATCGATACATTCACCGTGGGCTCAGAGCTGATGAATCAGCTGATGCCCAAGGTCCTGGAGGCTGTTAACAGCAGCGAGGTGCTACGCAAGCGCCTTTTCTCCGCCGAATTCCTCACCACATTGAGTGGTGACGCGCTCATTACACTCATCTATCACAAAAAGCTGGATGAAATCTGGGAGCAAGAAGCCACAGCCCTGCAGGAAAAACTGGGCTTTCCCATACTGGGCCGCTCACGCAAGCAGAAAGTCGTGTTAGAGCGGGATTTCGTCACCGAGCAGCTGGATATCGATGGCAAGAAGTATCAGTACAAACAAGTAGAAGGCAGCTTTACCCAACCCAATGGGCACATTTGTCGTTCCATGATCCACTGGGCCAAGAATGCCTGCGGGCAAAATTCCAGCGACCTGCTTGAACTCTACTGCGGAAACGGCAACTTCACCATTCCGCTCAGTGAAAATTTTGAAAAGGTACTGGCCACAGAAATCTCCAAGGTTTCGGTCAATTCTGCCCAGGAAAATATTCAAGCCAATGGAGTCACCAACCTGGATATCGTGCGTCTATCCAGTGAGGAATTTACCCAAGCTATAGACAAGGTTCGACCATTTCGCCGCCTCACTCATATTGATTTGGATAGCTACAATTTCGACACTGTGCTGGTAGATCCACCCCGTGCAGGACTGGATGAGGATACCTGTGCGATGGTTGCGCGCTTTCCTCGTATCCTGTATATCTCCTGCAACCCAGAAACCCAACTGGAAAACCTCAAACTGTTGAGCAAGACCCACCATATTGAGCGCTTTGCCCTGTTTGACCAATTCCCCTACACAGACCACATCGAAACCGGCCTATTGCTGGTACGCAAATAACCTCCTTTTAAGCTTATGGCTTGGGGGCATCACTGTATCGCCCCCAAGTTTGTTCCAACACACTCTTCTCACCACCTCCATCTCAACAAAAAACGCTTTAACAGGCTTCCTTTTTTCTAAGAAGAGTATGTGAAGATATTACATCCTCTATTGAAAGATTTTCACACCCTAAGCCTATCTACTGTAAAAATAACCTTTCAACCCTAAAATAAAGCTCAAAATAAAATTGGCATAGCTCTTGCTTTAATACAGTACAGTAATCTGGTGAACTGAAATAGACACTTTTTGCGAGCCAAGCTTTAGCAAAAAGCCTAGTGATCCAAAACTCGACCAAAGGAGAGCCCATGAAAAATCCAGTTAAGAAACTCAGCTTAGTTATACTCGCTACAGTATTTAGTTTCTCTCTCGCAGCCTGTGGGAAACAATCCGCTGAAACTCTCGGAGAGCGAATCGATAAGAAAGCCGAGCAGGCCGGAAATCAAATTGAAGATACCTGTGAAGAGGTCAAAGAGGGGCTTAATACAAAAGATAAAGACTGCTAGCCTTTACGGAAGGGAATATACAGCACCCTTCAAATTCTTTTATTAATGAAAAACTACCCTTGGGAAATGCCTCTGGTCGTTTTCCAAGGGTACTTTTTTAATTCAAGCTTTAGCCAGAGACACTTCATAGAATTTCATTAGATATTCATGCATTTAGTGTACAATTAATTGGCCAAAAAAATTTCATACCTATCATAAACCTACCTTGGGCTTTTTTGGTATGACTGTAGTTACCCCCATTCCCAAGGAATCAGAACCTACTAACCTGCCCAAAACCAACCTGATATAAAAACTAGCCCACAGCGGCAACTTTCCACCCATAACTCACCAAAAGAAAGGAAAATTTACATTTCCCATTTGTAAAATCTTATAAACGACATTCAACATCATCAAAAGTGGCCCAATAAAACTTGTCATTTCGTTAGAATTAAATAGGTATATAGAAGTGAATCACTTACCTGTGAAAATATCGACATCATCAAATCTACCTCAACAATCAATAAAATACGGAATAGACACTATCTACTACCTAAGCACAAATGCCGAGCTATTTTACAAAGCAAGCTTAACTAACCTAGACGACCTAAGCATTAAAGAGATTTTTACGAACTTGAAAGATTTACATAAAAATGTAAAAACTTTACTTGAAGGGGCCTCTTTCAATGCCTCATCTTCAACTAAAGAATGGATAATAAAACGTCGCCCAATTGCCATAATCGCAAAGCGCCCTCCCAACAAGCTTATCAACAGACTCATTGAATGCGAAAATTTTCAGAGGCATCAGCAGCTACAAATCATCCGATCTATCGGCGACTGCCGCTTAAGAATGGCACTCTCTGCGCTTACAGCAAGGCAACAAATGGCTATCGAACAGCTGACAAATAGCCTTATCAACCTTAACCACGAAAAAAGCACTAAATCAACATCAGAAAAACTTGGCATGGATACTGCTTAAGTTATTTTGTCACAAGCAAAGAATGGAGTATTTTATGAATCTTATGAAAAGCACCCTTAGCGCCGCCATCATTGCAATATCCTTTTCAGCTGGCGCTATGGCCGGAGAAAAAGCTGACCACAAAAACTCAACCATGAGCGATGCATGGCTCGATGGAAAAGCGGAGGCCATACTGTTACTCAATGAAAATCTAAACAATTTCACCATTGATACTGATGTCAACAATGGTGTAGTTGTACTGACCGGCGAGGTGGAGAGTAATATCGATAAACGTCTAGCAGAGGAACTTATTACCGGCATTGATGGCGTAAAGAAAGTGAACAACAAACTTACCGTTGTCAACAAAGAAAGCCTTGGAGAAACCATCTCAAAAGAATATACAGACACCAAGATCGCCACCGTTGTAAAAACAAGACTATTGCTTGACCGAGAAGTCTCTGGAACAAAGATCGATGTCTCCGCACAAGAAGGTACGATTACTCTTAAAGGCACCGTCAAGTCCAGCGCGCAAAAAGATTTAGCACAGGCCATTGCTGAAAATACCGATGATGTGCAAAAAGTGGTAAATAAGCTAAAAGTAACTGGATAATTAGCATCAAAGGGGCTGCAGAGCAGCCCCTTGATTCAACAAAAATCCAACCTACAACCTTCTACAAAAAGCTGAGTATTTAAAAAGAAAAAATCCAGCAGTATGATCGACCAGCAACTAGTTGCTGGTTTATAACCTTTACGATTTCACTATAAATAAATTTATATAAAATTAACTCTTCCATTTACATCACCTTTAATTCTTTGTGTCAACCTGTAATAACCTTAAAGATTTCAGCAAACATTATTACTCCAAGCCTTATCCACAACCTTAAAGGAAATCTATACAAGCCATTACTTAGCCATCAGTTAAAGTAATAAAAAATGATAACTTTTCAAAATCAAAAAATAACACCATATCCTGTAAATAATTCCATCAACTACTCTGAGCACCCCAAAGTGGTCACATCGCTAATTTCAATATTTTTCTGAGCAGTCTTTTCCTTAGCAACACTACCCTATTTTTGTGCTGGTGGAATGTTACTTTCATTAGCTACAACTTGAGTGTGAAGCTGTAAATGGGTCAATAGAGGGAAATGATCAGAACCAAATGCCGGCAAACGTTGAATGTCAACAAGCTTGAAGTGTTTACTATGAAATAAATGATCCAATGGCCAACGAATGAACCAATGTTTTGCATGAAAAGTATTAAACATACCTCGCCCAATACGTGGATCTAGAAGCCCACTAAGTTTTCTAAAAAGCCGTGTAGTACGAGACCAAGTCACATCATTAAAATCACCTGTAACTATTACCGGAGAAATATTATTTTTTACCTTTTCTGCAACAACAAGCAATTCTGTATCTCTCTCTTCTGAAGTATCATTTTCAGTTGGACTTGGAGGGGCGGGATGTAGAAAATGGGCATTAATCGTACGACCATTAGGGGTATGAACCAATGTATGCATAGAGGGCACATCATCTTCAACCAAAAATTGAATCTGGCTATCCGACAAAGGAAGCTTGGAATATAGATGCATTCCATATAAATTTTCGAGAGGACACTTTAACGTATATGGATAGTTTGGCTCTAATGTATCCAGCTGAGATTGCCACCACTTGTTCGACTCCAGTGTGAGTATAATGTCCGGATTATGCCGCTTAATGAGATCTAAAAAGTCTATTGCTCTTCTATTTGAACCTTGTACATTAGCAGTCAAAATACCAATGTCATCGTAATCCTCAAGCTTCTCTTCCGGTGAATTTACACGCTCCACTTGAACAGGGAAAAGAAATATGTAAGGAAATATCCGCCACAACTGACATCCCAAGCAAAAAATACTAATTAGAATTAAGCCATAAGCTATGGGGCTATTGAAATCAAGAAAAATACATTGAAGTATCAAAAGAAAGATTAACAATATTGAGAACTGCAATCTGGGAAAATCAAATCCACGTATATACCAAGCCTCATACTTTAAAGCAGGCAGAAAAGTAAATATTGCCATCACAGTGCTATAGATTACTATGAATGTAAACATTAAAATATAAACTCAGCCAATCTATTGGTTAGGCAGTATATGCCTATATGAAAAGTCAACGTCCCACATCAATCAAACTAATTCAAGATATTTCGGGATAACTTAATATCGCTCTATTCACTGCTTTCCAACTCAAGCAGATAGTATTGGAATACTTATCTGAAAGCTACATGCACGGGTAATATAGCCGGTAAATCTAATAGAATTGAATAAAGGTTTACTGAAGAATCTTTTAGATCAAGGGGTTAGAAAAATGTAGTTCAGCGCTAGGTCATAGCGGAAAAATGTTACAGGTCGCGAGATTCAGCTAGCGCATCATTTGTAGTAATGACTGTGCTTGATTGTTTAAAGAGTACTTATAGTACCCTCGAGAGACTTGAGCTAGTAGTTTTCCTTGTAAATTTAAGGCCATGTATTTCATGGGAGACTTCATACCATTAACCATACCTGGATAACTCAGGTAGGAATTTCCGCTCTCAGCGCACATGGCATCATAATACTCTTCATTCTTTATATTCATACTCAACTCACGGCATTGAAGCTCTAGAGCTATGTCAAAGGGCAATATCTATTGGCTTATCTTCTGTGCAAACTTTATATCTATAAGTTCATATACTCTAACTCATGTTAGGGAACCTCTGAATAATTCCCAGTCAATTTGGTAGTATTAGGCTATCCGTCAAGGCTACGATAGATCATGCACCAAGTCACCTTTGCCGAAGCAGAATACTAGCTCAAGCGTCGTATAACTCGCCGAGAGAAGTTTCTTTCTCAGATGAATACCCTCATCCCATGGCAGCGACTAGAAGCTCAAATAGCGCCTTGTTATCCACGGGGCAAGCGTGGCCGGCAGCCTTATCCATTGAGTGTCATGCTGCGCATTCATTGTATGCAGCTGTTTTACAATCTCAGTGATCCGGCTATGGAAGATGCGCTATATGAGATTGAATCTATGCGTAACTTTGCCGGGTTGACTCTGAGCGGTCCAATTCCCGATGAGACAACGATTCTTAACTTTCGCCACTTATTAGAGTCGAATCAGCTGAGTACAACTCTATTTGGGGAAATTAATAAACACCTCGCTGAGAATGGCATGGCACTGCGTAAGGGTACCATTGTAGATGCCACTATTATCTCCGCTCCAACTTCAACTAAGAACAAAAAGAAGAAGCGCGACCCAGAAATGCACCAAACTAAAAAAGGTAATCAGTGGCATTTCGGGATGAAGATGCATATCGGTACAGATGACACCCTCGGACTCATACATAGCCTCGACACAACAGCCGCTAACTAACATGACATTACTGCAACAGGCAAATTTCTGCATGGAAAAGAGAAGCGAGTTTGGGGGGATTCTGGCTACACGGGTGCAGAAAAGCGAGAAGAGCTTAAATCTAAAGATGTGGAGTGGCATATTGCAGAGAAGCGTAGTCGCCTGAAGCATCGCCCGTGCCGAACTGAGTTGCGAAAGGTAGAAAAAATAAAGGCGCAAATTAGGGCAAAAGTAGAACACCCATTCCGATATATTAAAAATATCTTCGGGTATGGCAAAGTACGCTATCGAGGTTTAGAAAAAAACACTCAGCGATTGTTTCTGCTGGCTGGCTTTACCAACTTACTAATTGGGAAAAAGTATCTGCTGACCTAGGGTTAGTGTGCCTTAAATTCGCCAAACGCGGATCTAAGGCAGAAAAAATGAAGATAACTATGTATAGAAAGTATGATTTCGAGTAAAAAATAGGTATTTTTAGCTATAGGAAGCTTGATGCAAGGCTAAAGGCTGATTTTTCAGAGGATCCCTAACTTACTACGTGAGTAGATAAAGATAAGAAAAACCAAGCTGAACTAATTAATGCACCAAACGCTAATAGAATAAGTTGATTAACGTGTGCCCCGATATCTTTTACCCTCAAAACAATCGAAGCAACAAAACCACATAACGACAGTAAATCACTAATCAACCATAAAGCCACAACACCTTTAGCGATAGAAGTCAATATATTACTTGAGTAAATATACTTCTGCACGTGATTGAACTCGTGATTTACCAGAAATATACTCACCCCTAATGTATGGAGCAATGACCAGGCAAATAACACGTACAAAACCGATTTTTCTGGTTTGGTCAAATTACGTTCCTGCATTTAACCCCGCCAGAACCGGCACAGCAAGCGTTTTAATGGCCAGCTTTTCAAGGCCATTGCTTGCTGTGCAGAGTTGCTGGCTTTGTTAGGCCTTTTTGGACCACATCGGAGTCAGCGCCGTGACTTGCGGTGGCCCAGCCAGAAGAGACTCGACGTCTTTGAGGTACGCTGCATAACTAGCTGTTTTTAAGAACTCCTGTGAGGCTTCAGCGCTGGTGTATTGCTGAAAAGCAATGATGGAATCTGAGTCAGCGTTGTCGAAGCAATAAAAGTATTCGGTATGCCCTGGATTGGCCGCTATGGCCGGAGCCATGTGCTTTTCCCAAACCATACGGACCTCGTCTCGCTTCCCTGGCCTAGTTTTATGCTTAATGATAAGTGCAAATGAACTCATGGGAACCCCGCGATAATATTGTATAAGTGGCCTAACGAGCCTGTAGAAAAACGGATCAACCATAAACCGCCTTCAGCCAGGCATTTCTAATCTAAAATTTGAGCAGATTTTTGATAAATAGCTCACATTAACTCATTGTGTTAATTTTGAACGTACAGGGTCTGTTTCTCTTTCCCAATAAGTGAATATTGCCATATCTCATCAACTTTTCAATATTTTACACTAAGAAAAACATCTGCCATTGTCCTTGAACCTTGCTTTTTCCACGCAGGGAGAAGCGATTCAATCGCTTGTTGGTACCAATGTTCCCAAACACTGGCTCGACAACAGACATTCGATGCCCATAAATGGTCTTGCCCTCGATACTATCAACCCGCTTTTTCATCCAGTCAGTGGCTGTCCGTCCGTTTGTCCAAGTAAGGGATACTTGCCTTCCATGTCCTTTTCGAGAGTCTGCAGAATCTGGGTTTCGCATACATTGATCTTTAAGGCTGCATTCCCTGCAATCAGTGAGGCGCCCTTCAAACAATAGCTTTTTCTTACCTTCACTAACATGCTCTTCTTTTAACAAGAGCATGGATTTTCCTGCCGGACAGATGCAGGTTTTCTTTTTCTTGTTGAATGTAAATTCACTAGCTGGGAAAGTCTGATCAGCACTAGCTCTACCTTTTTGATTACGCTTGCCATACTTGGCTTTTTGCTTAGCAAAAGCTTTATCACGTGAACGGAATTTATTGTCAGGTATGTAGGCATTAATACAGTTTTCTCGTAGGTAGCTGTAGTTAGCATCGTTGGAGAATCCAGTATCAGCAGTAATGATGACCTGTTTGACCAAGATGTCTTCTTCTATTCCAATATTCTGATAATGGCAACTGATGCCATCGAGAATTGGTTTCAGTGTATGATGTTCCTGCCCCTCACCAAAGGCCTGCGCTTCAACAACTATCTGATGCTTCCTATCAACTGCGGCAACACCGTTATAGCCCTGGATGGTTCCCTTGCTGGTAGTCATCTTTGCTGATTCATTGTCCGTAATATTACTTTTTACCTCTTTAGGGTTTTTACCTTGCCCCATCCTGGGGGAGTGACTCTTTAAGAACTAATCAATTTTATCAAAGTGTTTCTGCAGAGTATCAACCGCTTTAGCTACCGCTTGCTTTCGCTCTTTTTCTTTAGGTTTCCTGCCATCAAGCCTCTTGTGCTCTTTGAGGCAATGTTTGATTTTCTTGCGAATTTTTTCCTGCTTCTGCTCTAGCTCTTTAAAATCCCCGAATGTTCTTTACTGGCATTGGATGGCATCTTGCATCCATCTATGGCGAATAGTTCGTTGCCAAGCAGCCCCTGCTGATCACAGACCAGTAACACTTGCTCAAACACCGACTCAATCGCATCAGGATAACTGCTTACGAAACTCGCAATACTAGTAAAATGTGGAACGGTATCGCATGACAGTGCTTTGAAGAGGATATTGTTCTCGCATTGCCATTGAATTTCACGGCTTGAAGTAATGCCTTTTGAGTAAGCAAACAATATGATTTTCAGTAGGATAGCCGGATCATAGGCGGTTCGCCCGCTGCTATCATTTTGATATTTTTTATGGAAGACAGATAGATCGATATGGTCATCAATCAAATGATGAAGTGTAAATTCAAAGGTTTCAGGTTGTAGTTGTTCTTCGAAATTGATGACGACCATTGCATCTTGGTTGTAATCGTAATGTTTGAAATTGGGCATGTGGATAATCTCGACATCAAGGCCTCCATTTTAACAAAAAAACTACCTTTTAAGAGTTTTTCTACAGCCTGAACGACTACAACAGGGGCGGCTGGAGCGTAGCGTAGGCCGTCCCGCGAAGGGCCAAAGGCCCGTAGCAACCTGCTTGTACTTGTTATGTGTGATTACGATTAGCCTTAACTTTATACATGACAAAATGAATTAAGCTACGTACGAATACTACGATAGCAAAGGCCAAAATTGAAACACCTAAAGCAGCACTATCACCTACCAAACCTGCATCATAAGTCGGTTTACTTTCACGCTCTGCTTGCAAGAAAAAAATAAGCCACAAGAAAAACCATACAGCAGCACAATAAATCAGTAGTTTTTTACCCCAAGGCAATACTAATGGGGAAAATACTATCACCAAAAGTGTGCCCAATATGAAAAGTGCCATAAAACCCTTTTACACATAACGTCGCCATATCGGGCAGCTTTGGAGTTTATTTTTTTTGTGCTATTCAAGCACAAAACAAAGCGACGGAAAAGCTGTCCCTATGATGGCTTTGTTAGGGCGAACCCTCTAATACGCCGAAGACTTTCTTAACTAATAATTTAGTATCCTCGCTTATATCCGCTCTATCAAAGAAGTCCTCTGAGTTCCAATCACTTTGTATAATTCGAGAAGGGCCACATAAATCAACAGAGCCATGAACATCTGCAAACACAATATACTCATACCCTAGCTGAAATTTTTGGAGCTCATAATTCTCAGTGTAAACCTGGGCCACACCATCTAATTTCCCTTTGATTTTTTTCATCACATCAAATCGATAGAGAACCTTCCCCTCAAAATCCTTGCTTATTAATTTCGCCTCCACAGGAACTCCCCAAAAAATGGTAGAGCTTTCACTTGCATAATCATTGATACTGAATTTCGGGCAGTCCATTGAAAAGGAAGCAACCGGAAGTATGAATATCATTAAGGTAATCACGGCTCGATGCATACTTAGCCCTAACGCCCGGCGCAGCGGGCCAGTTGGAGGGAGGTACGAGCGGAAACTGGGTCCGCCTGCCGCCGCTTGTTATGCATTTAGTAATACCTGCTCAAACCAGACATCTTCGTAGTTTTTACCATCGATGAGAAAACGGTAGCCTGGTGGTAAATCAAGGTATTCTTTTACCTCTGGTAAATACTCTTCAATGTGTTCGACGTGCAGTGGTGAAAAGAAATCATCATCTTGTGACATTTCTTCGCCACACCAAATGTACCAGCCATTTGTTCCGTTTTCAGGGTTGTGTCGAAGCCCGTTTATTGGCTCTTTGCCTAAGGTACTGAGAGCAATTCCTAATTTCGTTCCTGCCTCTGGTTTTTGTGGTTCGACATCGGCCCACTCACATACAGATTGTTCACGTTTAATCTTCATGGTGCTCCAGGTGCATAACGCCGCGCTCAGCCGCGGACAATTTTGGGCGCTTTATGCGCGAAAATAGGAGCGCAGCGACTGCGCATAAAGTGCACAAAGTTAGCCGTCGGCCTGCAGCGCTTTGTATGGTTGTTCTTGTTCGATTCTGATGTTGAAAATCCTTTTCGCTAACGGGTAAATTGAGACCCACCTTCGGCGGCCACCGAAGGCCTTGCTTGTCACAGTTCGTTGCTGCGCCGGTTCATAAAGACCGATAACAAGTATGAACGTGACAGACACTCACTAGGCATAACTCGAATAGTCATGTGGGCCTCGAGCCCGAATAGCAAGGCGG
>NZ_JAIVKI010000025.1 GCF_020524905.1 Microbulbifer variabilis
CGTGTTCATAACCGCGATCTTGCCAAACCATTTAAATGGACAAAGAGCGCCGACACGATACTGGCTTCAGTGCAGCGAGCCAAAAATGTGTCACCTAATTAACCGCATGGTCCACTAGCACTGGCAGCCAGGGTGGGCGTAAGCGTTGCTGCTAAACAGCTTGGGCTGCATCCTTCCCAAATTTACGGATGGCGAAGTAAAGTTAAGTTGTATCAGAGCCAAGGAGATGCCGAGAGAGAGCTGACCACAGAGAATGCTCGCCTGAAACGACAGTTAGCTGAGTAGGCTGAGGAACTCGGTATCTTATTAACCCGGCAATTATTTATTGCGGCATAGAGTGCTCATATATCTGGCAAGAACAAGTCTGCCAGGAAATGCGAGTGTAAAATTTAATTTCCGGATTAATAAAAAGGCCGCAACGTACTTTTCAAAGGATCTGAAATGAGGTGCGCCTTTATGCAATGGCACAGGCAATACTTCAGTACAAGGCTATGGCCAGGGTGTAGAGCGTACACTTAGTGGCTTTACGCTTAGGTATCAAGAGCGACCACCAATTCCAAGCAGCAATACTGGAAGCAGCTTGATAGCTTGATACAAGAGCAATTTATAGCCAGTAAAGAACGTAGTGGTGCACCACGTCTGATAAAAGAGCTGTCCAGTGACGGTAACAAATATAATCAAAAAACGATTGCTGCCAGTATGCGTCGGCAGGGATTACAAGCCAAAGCAGCCAAGAAGTACAAAGCCACGACCTATTCGAAACATAGCCTGCCACTGGCCCCTAATCTGCTCAAGCAGAACTTCGCACGGAATCAGAAATGGGTCGGGGATATCACCTACCTATGGACAGAAGAGGGCTGGTTATATTTGGCTGTAGTGATCGACCTCTATAGCCGACTGGTTATTGGTTGGGCCATGTCCGAAAGGATGGCGGCTTCATTAGTCTGTGATGTCCTACAAATGGCTCTATTGCGACGTAAAAAACCCAGGAATGTTATCTTGCATACTGACAGGGGAAGCCAATACTGCTCCAGAGATTATCAATCTTTAATTAAAGCATATGATCTGCAGTGCAGTATGAGCGCCAAGGGTAATTGCTACGATATCGCTGTGCAGAAACGTTTTACACTCACTTAAAGTGGAGGCGATTCATGGAAACCGCTTTTCCACAAGGTGTTCAATGCGAGAAACAGTATTTGAATATATAGAGATAGACTACAATCGATTCCGACTTCACAGCGCTAATGGCTATCTCAGCCCTGAGGTGTTTGAAGAACAACTAGTTTCTTAATGCTAGTTTCTTATGGGCTTAGGGAGAGTAATTCCCTCCCCCTAAGTGTTAAAGGCCTGCTAAGAATTACATGGAGCCAGTGCAACCGTTGGCTGCCAGGTAATCGAAGGCGGCTTTGGCCTGAACCAAACCATAGCCATAAGCATTATCTCGGCCAGCATCACCCAGATCTTCTGCAGTAGCCTGAAGTGCAGCGCGGATCTCGGTATTACTGCAGTTTGGATAGTGGCTCCAAACCAGGGCGGCTACGCCGGCAACATGGGGAGTCGCCATGGAGGTACCATTAAAGTAAGCGTAATTCGTTGCTTCGGTTTCTATAGTGGCGTTTGCTCCCAGCTGAGTCTGCAGGGTATTGCCATCGATATCGGAGATGCCTACAGAAGGGATATGGGTTTCCACACCACCGTGGGTACCGAATAGCAGCCCGGGCACGTTGTTGTAAATAATTGCCCCAATACCGCCCCCGGCTTCGCAATTCAGCACTTTTTCAGCAAAGCTGATATTGCCGCGTTGAATTAGGCAGATTTTGCCCGCCGCACTTACACAGGCAGATTCGGCGGTGCCACAATTCTCTAAAACTCCGCTGATCACCCCAATGGGAGTCCCTGTCATAGCTGCGGCTTCAACTTCAGCACCGGCTACTTCCAAAGTGGCTGCCTGGCCGCTGCCAGTGGGAATAGAGGAAAGTACCTGCACTCCAGGGCCAGCGAGCTCAACCTGGTTGGTTTGCTGGGAAAAACCAGCGATGTTTTTATCGCTATCGATCGCTGCTACGGAGACAACGGAATTGTAAGAAGCTGGGTAGCTATGACGGGTATTGCCATCATTACCTGCGGCGGCAACAGAGAGAATGCCACGCTTATTGAGGTTATCAAAACCGCGTCTCTCAAAGAAGCTTGCCCTGTCGCCACCAAGGCTCATATTAATTACGTTTGCGCCATTGGCTGCGCACTCTTCAGCAGCGGCAATCAAAGATGAAGAGTAGGCCCAACCATCTGCACCAAAGACTTTGACGATGTGCAAATTGATAGTGCTGTTTGGCATTACTCCTACAACACCGGTGTCGTTGTTCATGGCAGCGATAGTGCCAGCTACATGGGTGCCGTGGCTATTTTGGTCTTCATACCAGTTGCCGGCACCATCTGGGTCGCTACTACCGGTAACCGCATTACCTGACAGGTCTTCGTGTCCCAGGTCGTATCCGGAGTCAATGATACATACGGTGCGATTGCCAGCCTGCAGGTCGCTGAGTTGGTCTGCCTGTACCATAGGAATACCATAGGGCATTTCCTGGGACAGGGGATAACGCTTCAGGTCCTCTTCAATAAAGGCAACGTTTGGATTCCTGCGCAGTGCCATCAGCGCCTTTGCCGGAAGATGTGCGGCCATGGCGTTGTGGTTGCGAATTTCAAGGGCTTTTTGCCCTCCATTTTGTTGTACCAGAGACCTGACGGCCTCCCCCTTGCCTTCCTTGAATGTGACGATATAGCGCTTGTCTTCGGCATTGGCTGATATTGCGAAGCTAAAAGCCAGGGCACCGCTGGCAAATATCGAAAGGGCCTTTTTCATGAGTTACTCCTTAACAGATATTGTTTTATTTTTGGGGAGAAGAAATCCTTGCGAGAAGTAAATCCCGCCCTCCCCGACATGAAAAATAACAACCTTTTGGTTTTTGAGAAATAAAAAACGGCCTTTTTATATAAAAAAATACACTTTTTTTAAGTTGTTTAAAGTTGGCGCTTTTTTTATTGAGAAGTTTTCTTTTGTAAACGTTTATTTACGGCGGATTTAAAAATAAAAATACTACTTAAGTATTTAATTTTCAGCTTGCTGGGGCAGAAATTAGTAGTTAGGCACATTACCGTGCCTAACTACTTTAAGTGTGAGTTAATTGAGGGTTATCTTTTCGATCGGTTTGCCATTGGTGTCGAGCTCTATAATTTTGCCAATATTAAGCTCTCGAAGACCGCTCTCAATTTTCTTTTTGTCACCAACTATCACCCAGGTAAATTGATCTGGTCTAATGGTGTCTTGGGACAATTTATGTATGGTTGATAGATTTACTTCCCGGATTTTGTCTGTATAGCTATCCATATAATCCAGTGGGCGGTCGTAAATAATCATATTCGAAACTGCGCTGGAGACAGCGTTAATGGTTTCAAAGTTGCCAGGCAATTCATTGACCTTTTTGTCTTTGACCTTTTGCAACTCTTCTTCCCGTGCGGGTTTGCTACTTATGTAACTGCGTAGTTCAGTCTGTAATTCCATCAGGGACTCTTTGGTTTTATCCGTTTGCACTGGAGCATAAACCATTAGTGGTTGTTGGCCTTTTGCTCCGGTCAAAAAGGAATAGGCACCGTAGGCCCAGTGCTTATCTTCGCGCAGGTTCATATTCAAGCGCGCGGTGAATGTCCCTCCAAAAATATCGTTCATCATATGCATCGCATCGCGCTCGGCTATCTTCTCAGACGGTGCCAGTAAGCCGCCAATGATAATGCTTTGCTCTGCGTCTGGCTTATCGATCAGGTACAAACTGGCTTTTTGGGGATGTGCCACCTGAGCGAGGTTTTTCTGGGGCAGCGGGCTTTCTGGTGCGCTCCAGTCGCCAAAGTGTTGTTCCAGTTTTTGTGTAAGTGCTTCCAGATTGATATCACCAACAGCAATAAGGGTGGCATTGTCTGGGCGAAGCCAGGTTTTGTGGTAGTTCACCAAGTCATCGCGATTTAGTGACTCTATTGATGCCTCTGTACCGGAGCCAGTAAATGGTACGCTGTAGGCATGGCCTTCTCCATAAAGTAATGGCGGCAAGCTGCGCAGTGCCATTTGTACAGGACGGGTCTTTTCTTGTTGAATAGCTGCAATCCAGCGCGCTCGTTTGCGCTCAATTTCCTCTTTTGAAAATGCTGGGTGCATAACAATATCGGCGAATAATGCTACGGAATCATCTAGATTGGTTTTCAATGCGTTGAGGCGCACAGTAGAAGTGTCGATGTCAGCCCCTGCGCTGATATGTGCACCCAGCATTTCCTCTCTCGCGCTTATTTGCAGGGCGTCCAGCTTGCCGGTGCCTTCTTTAAGCATGGACATGGCATAACTGGAGGTGCCCAATTTGTTGCCTTGATCTGCGGCATAGCCGGCATCAAACTGCAGGCGCATATCCACAACAGGCACTGAGTTTCGTTCAGCCAGGATTACTTTAAGGCCGTTGGAAAGTTCGGCAATTTGTAGCTTGGGGAAGGGCACACTGGGGAAATTACCTGTTTCGGGGAGCTTGCTACGATCAGCCCCACTTTTAGCCACGTCATATTCGGGAAAGGGCAGAACTTCAAGATTGTAATCGCCGTTGGATAGCCATTTCTGTGCGGCATGGCGAACCTGTTGAGTGGTGATTTTTTGTTTTTCACTCAGTGCATCCAGGTAGGCATTGGGGTTGCTCTGATAGAGCTCTCCGCGCGCAAGGAGTACTCCTTTACCGCCCCAGCCACCGACTTGCTCGAGGTTACGCACCATTGAGGCATAATCGCTCATATTAACCCTGGCCAGTTCCTCGTGAGTTGGACCCTCGCTGAGGAACTTCTCTAACTCCTCTTCAATGGCGGCCTCGACCTCAGTAAGTGCCACTCCGGGCTTAGCGTCTGCGGTAATAGGGAAGATGGAAGAGAGTTCGAATTCATGCAGGCCAACACTGATGTTGGTGGCGATTTGATCTTTATAAACCAGGCGTTTATACAGACGTGAATTCTTGCCGTCACCGAGTACCGCTGCGGTCAGGGCAATAGCATTGGCGTCTTCATGGGTGAGATTGGGTGTATTCCAGACTTTATAAAGACGGGGTTGGGCTACACGATCAAACATTTGCTCGCGGCTGGATTGCTCCCGCTTGGCAATCCAGGCTTTTTTCTTGATTAACGGCGGTCCAGCGGGGATATCGCCAAAGTAATGGTTCGCTTTAGCCTTGGCCGTTTCCACATCGATATCGCCAGCCAAAACTAACACGGTATTGGCCGCACCATAGTATTGTTTGAACCATTTATGCACGTCCTCAAGAGTTGCCGCATTGAGGTCTGCCATCGAGCCAATGGTGGTCCAGGAGTAGGGGTGGTTTGCTGGATAAATCGCCTTTTGCATGCGCTCCCAGACCTTTCCATAGGGTTGGTTTTGCCCTTGGCGTTTCTCGTTCTGAACCACCCCGCGTTGCTCATCGAGTTTTTCCTGGGTGATAACCCCCAGCAGGTGGCCCATACGGTCCGATTCCATCCAAAGGGCCATATCCAAGGCGTTAGTCGGTACAGTTTCGAAATAATTGGTACGGTCCAGCCAAGTGGTGCCATTCATTCCCGTGGCACCGGCCTGCTCAAAAGGTTTGAAGTATTCGTCGTTGTAATTTTCTGAACCATTGAACATCAAGTGCTCAAATAAATGGGCAAAACCTGTGCGCCCAGGCTTTTCATCCTTGGAGCCAACGTGATACCAGACGCCCACAGAAACAATGGGAGCTTTGCGGTCTTCATGCACGATTACGCGCAGACCATTCGGCAGGGTAAATTTTTCGTAATTGATGGAAAGTGGGGCTGTGGTACTTATTGTGGAAGCTAAGGTGGGATCAGGAGAGTTCGTTTCGCGATTATCACTTGATGGCGCTTTTCCACAAGCGGATATGGCCAATGCTAGTGCCAGTGGGATGCTGTACTTTCGTACAATTTTCATAAGATTTCCTTGTTGAATTATTTAATACTCGTGTTTAAAAAGCTTTCGAGTAACTGGTAATAAAGGCTCTATCGCTAGCTAGGGCTGCTGATGGTTAAATCATTTTGAAATAATTAATTAACGGTCGCTTTCTTAGGGTGGCTAGTTTATGGCAAGGCTACCTGTGCGACACAATTAAAGGCTCAGGCGATAGATCTATTGTAAGCCTTTAAAGGTTCTCAAATACTCTAGCGGAAATGCTGGGTTTTATAGAGGGCGAGGGAGCGTCTGGCAAACACGTTGGTTTACACGCAGGTGGCTCCCTCTTCAGATAGTTCTCTCTATAGCCTGGCGGCTTAGTAGGCTTGGCGAATTATATCGATTCCCGGCGTGATGGCACGGTTCCAGGCGGCTTCAATTTCTGGAGAAAACTCACTGTCATGCTGGCGCAGGGTGGCTATAAGTGCATCCAGCCAGAGGCGGTACCATTCGGGACGAATATTGTATCCAGTTCGGTCGTGGCTTTTACCCAGGGCGCGTAGCTTGGTATCGGACATGCCGCGGGCGTATAGCACCAGCTGCATGATGCCGTTGCGCAGTAGGTGGCGCTGAGCCTTCATATCCGTATTGGCAAACAGGTTACGAATATCTGCAGAGCTGCCCATAAAGCGATCATAAAAATCCTTAAAGAATTCCTCATTGTTACAGCAGCGCCCGTAACTTTGAAAAACCATATCGCTGTCGGATTGTTCCATAGGTAAAAAATTTCCTTATGTGCACCCGCCGCTACTGAGGCATACGCCGGGTTCTGTTTAGTCGTGCTTTTGAAGGGGGCGTGAATTCTAGCGGCGCAGCTATTGAGCGAAAAGAACTTTCGTATCAATAGGTTACAGAGTGGAATGGGAGCGTTCGGGCTGCATATTGGCAGCAGGGAGAGAGCCTGCTCCTGTAGCCATATCTATTTATTGAGTACTTGGTACAAGCTTCCCTCCAAACAACGTCGAGGCGCATCGTGTAACTGGCTTATATGGGTGGGGCTTCTGGTTTGGCGTTTGGTGTCTGGCAACGCTTTGGACAAACGGTCTCTCAGGGAATCCCTGCCTTTTCAGGTCTTATTAGTGAAACTGCCATGTTTTTCCTTGTTTTCCTGTCGGCAGTGGTGCGGCGCAGTTGATATACTCCGCGCCCACATTTTCAGTTAATCGAAGTAGAAGAGGATTGGTGAATGGCGGTCAAATTGATGTCAGATCTGGAGCTTGCGGGTAAGCGCCTACTAATTCGCGAGGACCTGAATGTACCGGTAAAAGATGGCCGGGTAACTTCTGATGCCCGTATTCGCGCGGCGCTCCCCACTATCCAGGCCGCCATTGATGCTGGAGCCAAAGTACTGCTGATGTCCCATCTGGGCCGCCCTACTGAGGGTGAGTATGCAGAGGAATTCTCCCTGGCTCCGGTAGCTGCGCATCTGGGCGAACTGCTCGGTCGTGAAGTGGCCCTGATCAAGGAGTGGCGCAATGGCGTCGAGCTAGCGGATGGAGAGGTCGCGTTACTGGAGAACGTGCGCTTCAATGTCGGCGAGAAAAAAGATAGCGAAGAGCTGGCTAAGGCCTATGCGGCACTGTGCGACATATTCGTAATGGATGCCTTTGGCACCGCACACCGAGCCCAGGCTTCCACGCACGGTGTGGCCAAGTTTGCCCCTCTTGCCTGTGCTGGTCCTCTACTGGCAGCAGAACTGGACGCCTTGGAGAAAGCCCTGGCAGAACCTGCCCGTCCACTAGTAGCGATTGTGGGTGGTTCTAAAGTCTCTACCAAACTCACCGTGCTGGAGAGCTTGGCGGATAAAGTGGATCAGCTGATTGTGGGTGGTGGTATCGCCAATACTTTCCTCGCCGCGAGCGGTAAACCGGTGGGCAAGTCTCTGTGTGAGCACGACCTAGTGGATACCGCCAAGAGTCTGATGCAGAAATGCGATATTCCTGTACCCGTCGACGTCGTCACCGGTAAGGAATTCAGCGAGACAGCCGCAGCGGAAACTAAAGCCGCCGATGCTGTGTCTGAAGACGATATGATTTTTGATATTGGTCCAGAGTCTTCTGCAAAACTGGCTGAGATTCTAAAAGGCGCCAAGACCATTATTTGGAATGGCCCTGTGGGGGTATTCGAATTCGATCAGTTTGGTGCTGGCACCGAGCATCTTTCCAAGGCTATTGCCAATAGTGATGCTTTCTCTATTGCCGGTGGTGGTGACACCCTCGCGGCTGTGGATAAATACGGTATTGCCGATAAGGTATCCTATATTTCCACTGGCGGCGGCGCCTTCCTGGAATATGTGGAAGGTAAGAAGCTGCCCGCGGTGGCGATCCTCGAATCCCGCGCCGAAGACTGAGCACACAATAATGCACTCCACTGAGAGCGGAGTGCGATAAAAGCAAAAAATTACAAATACGACGAGTAGACGAGAAAGGAATTTATTATGGCTCTTATCAGCCTGCGCCAATTGCTGGACCATGCCGCCGAGCATGGTTACGGCGTACCGGCCTTTAACGTAAATAACCTGGAGCAGATGCGCGCGATTATGGAGGCGGCCAAGGAAACCGACTCTCCAGTAATCGTTCAGGCATCCGCCGGTGCGCGTAAGTATGCAGGTGCGCCCTTCCTGCGCCATCTGATCCTGGCCGCTATCGAGGAATTCCCGGAGATTCCAGTGGTAATGCACCAGGATCACGGCACTAGCCCGGCAGTGTGCCAGCGCTCCATTCAGCTGGGTTTCAGCTCTGTGATGATGGACGGCTCCCTGCGTGAGGACGGTAAAACCCCGGCTTCCTACGAATATAACGTGGATGTTACCCAGCGTGCGGTGGATATGGCCCACGCCTGTGGTGTTTCCGTTGAGGGTGAGCTGGGCTGCCTGGGCTCCCTGGAGACCGGTATGGCCGGTGAAGAGGACGGTGTTGGTGCAGAGGGCAAGCTGTCCCACGATCAGCTGCTGACCGACCCGGAAGAAGCTGCAGACTTCGTACAAAAAACCAAGGTAGATGCCCTGGCAATCGCCTGTGGTACCAGCCACGGTGCCTACAAGTTTACCCGTCCACCCACTGGCGACATCCTCGCAATTGATCGCATCAAGGAAATCCATGCGCGTATTCCAGGAACCCACCTGGTAATGCATGGCTCTTCTTCCGTGCCTCAGGAGTGGCTGGCGGTTATCAATAAGTTTGGTGGTGAAATCCCTGAAACTTACGGTGTGCCGGTTGAGCAAATTTGCGAGGGCATCAAGCACGGCGTGCGCAAAGTCAATATTGATACTGACTTGCGTCTCGCCTCCACCGGCGCCACCCGCCGTTTCTTGGCGGAGAACCCGTCTGAGTTCGATCCGCGCAAATTCTACCAAGCCGCTTTACAGGCGATGAAGGAAATCTGTGTTGCGCGTTACGAAGCCTTTGGCACCGCCGGTCAAGCCAGCAAGATTCGCCCACTTAGCCTCGATGCTATGAGCCAGCGCTACGCAGCCGGTGAGTTGGAGCCACAAATTAAGTAAGCGCTTACTTCTTTTGTGGGTAAGAAAGGCGGGCATTGTGCCCGCCTTTTTAATATATAAGTCACTGTTCACTCACCCAGCCTCTTCCTCCCTGGCAAAAATGCAGTACCATTGGTTCAATGGAAACCTTGCAAGACATCAGCGTTTACGAAAGCAGCCCGGTAACTCAACGCCCGGACTATTCGGCTTTACGGCAAAAGTTGCCGCAGCTCGACTTCGCCAATGACATGGCGCCGCTGTTGACTGAAATGCAGGATTATCGAAATTTTTACGATTTACATTTTCCTCTCTCTTATAAAACCGGCGTTGGCACTTTCACAGCGGCGGGCTTTGAGTTGGTTTCCCAGTACTGGCTGGTAGAAAAGCCTCGCGGTACGCTGTTTATCTGTCATGGTTATTTCGATCATACTGGTATTTATGGTCCCGCAATTCGCTTCGGTCTCGAGCGCAATCTCAATGTGGTGATTTTCGATTTTCCTGGCCATGGTCTCTCCAGTGGCGAGCGAGTTGCTATTCAGACTTTCCTGCAATATCGCCAAGTGTTTGACCGCCTTTTATCCATCGCTGAAGACAAGCTGCCTAAACCCTGGCACGCCCTGGGGCAGAGCACTGGTGGGGCGGCATTACTGGCTCATTTGCAGTTCAGTCGCAGGCAACCGCTGGATAAGGTTTTTTTATTGGCTCCTCTGGTGCGACCGGCCAACTGGTATATAGTGAAATGGAAGTACTATCTGGGCCGTTTGTTTATTAATGAACCTAGCCGCAAGTTCACAATCAATACCCACGATGCCGAGTTTTCCCGGCGCCAGGCCCTGCGTGACCCCCTGCAATCCAGGGTAATCTCCATGTGCTGGCTCGGCGCCATGGTAGATTGGATCAAGACCTTCCCTAAAACTGCCCGTAACTCCCGAAAAATCTTGGTTGTGCAGGGTACCGGTGATGCCACTGTCGATTGGCGCTATGATATGCGCGCAATCCGCGACCGTTTTCCGCATTGTCATCGGGTGTTGATTCGCGGTGCCCGCCACCAAATGATCAATGAAACCCAGCCCTATAGGCATCAGATATTGGCGGCTATGGATGACTGGTTAAATAAGTAGGACGTTAGAGTCTCTTATTTTCCCTTAGATACGCGATACTTTTTACCGCCGATATTCTCATACAATAAAAATCAAACGTTTTTATTGTTTCCAGGATGGTTTTATTGAGTTAGTAGTAATAATGACCAATATTATTTCAAGGAAGATGGGAGCCTCCTACCAAAGGCTTTCACCCGTTATCAGAGAAGTGCACAGTGGTAGGAAAGTGATTGAAGGGGAGGTAACTGTCGAAAGGGGCGCTTTACTTGCACAGATAATATGTAGTCTGTTTAGCTTTCCCAAGCAGAATAAGAAATGCTCTCTTCGTGTGGAGTGTCATCACTCTGCCAATAATATCCTATGGATGCGCAATTTTGATGGGCTCAAATTAAATTCTTACTTTTTCTCAAAAGGAAACCTGTTGTTTGAGCAAATGGGGCCATTGAGAATGTATTTCACCCCGGTAGAAGTTGATGGCTCACTTACTTATCATTTTGTGAAAACTAAGATTTTTGGTATTCCCTTGCCTGGCATATTGAGCCCAAAAATCTACGCCAGAGAATATGAAGTTGATGGCACTTATCAATTCGAGGTAAAGGTGAGTATGATCGCCATTGGTAAGGTTCTCTCTTATGGGGGAGCAATGAGTATTGTTGGCTCATGATTTTTTGATCAAAAAATCATTTGATAGTCAGGACTAAATATGCACTTGATATATGCACATAAGGCTCTGGTTTCAGTTAATTTGCTGTGCTTCTATTCCAATAAAACCTAGTCTAGGTAGCCACATATCCAATGTTGCCGCAAACGAGTCTGTGATAGTAATTGTGGTCATCAACCAGAGGTTTTCTAATATTACATTATTGCTATATCGATTACTGCCTACATTTTTCAGAAAGTTAAATGCTAGTAGAGCCAAATGGATTAGGAGCATAGCAATAGTTAGAAAGGGTGTAAAAGGCCCTGTTAGAGTTTTTGGATCCTGCGTTTATTTTGGACAAACTCCTAAAGTGGCACTGCATGGGGTCAATGTGGAAAATACGGTAATAAAAGAAATTGCCAAGGGAAGAATACCTGCGGGCAGTTTTTAACTTGGGCATAGATTTAATTCTGTGGTTTCCATTAATATCTCGGATGCCAGATAGATTCGCCTGCTCCAATGATGACCTTCTGGAAAGCGCGGATGAACCCCTGATGGGAATTATATTGCTGCAAAAATTACTATCTTCCACCTACAAACAATCAGTGGGCGATAAGAGCTAGGTCTCGAACGTTATCACCTTTTCTCAACAATTCATTGATTGTGAAATCTATATAAATGAGATAAGTCACTCTGTAGGGAGGGTGATAAAGTGCAGGAAGGTGGTCATGAATGGCGATATAAGATGATAATATATTTTTTTGTCTTGGTAAGATTAGGTTCTTTGGTTGAGGTAACTACTAGAGAATGTTGTTGCAGAAGGCAATTAAAGCTGTGACTATGTACTTGGCCGGATTGTCGCCAAGAAACTGACAAAATTGGAGAGTGTAATGTTTAGTCATATTATGGTTGGCACTAATGATATGCAGCGGTCCAAAGCGTTTTATGATGCCGTTTTAGGGGCTTTAGGTTATGAGCCTGGTGTTGTTGATGATAAAGGCCGCTGTTTTTACTTTACTAAATCTGGCGTCTTTGCGATCTCAAAGCCCATAGATGGCAAGCCAGCAACCCACGCCAATGGGGGTACTATTGGCTTTAGTGCGACGAGTACTGAAGAGGCGGATGCCTGGCACCAAGCAGGTCTTGCCAGTGGTGGGGTTGCCTGTGAAGATCCGCCGGGAATTCGTGAGGGGGTTGCTGGTAAATTGTATATCGCTTATTTGCGTGATCCCGATGGCAATAAAATTTGTGCCCTTCATCGCGTTGGTTGATATCAAAATGTAAATAATTAATGACTGCCTATCGAGCATAATTTTGTAGAGTTAGGCAGTCTTGAGTGATAGGCGATTTTAAAAGCGCCGTTCTTATTCTGGATTACTCTTCTCAACGGTTTTCTTTTCTGTCTTTTTCTCATCTGTCCTCTTTGCCCTTTGATCCTTTTCCTTTGGGTTGTTAGCTTCATTTAATTTATTATTTTTATCTATATTTTTTTTCTTTGGTGTAGCTGTGGGGTTAGGATCGGTTGGGTATTCAACTTTGCATTGGCCGCGTCCACTATCGGAGAGTACTATTTCATCAAGGTCGTCCATCACTCGAATGGGACCTGAATAGTATTTGCTCATACCAGCAACAAATCCTTTTTTATCGGCTTCGGTAACTGGAGGAGGGATAAGGTGCGTCAAGGTAACAGATTTTACTCCTGCTTTGGTTGCCATCTTGGCAATATCCAGTGTGTTGGAGTGATAATGTATAATTTGATCGGCTTTTTCATAGCGCAGGATCGCCCTGCGGTTATTTCCGGTTTGTTTGAGTTTACTGATATATTGCGAATAACTGAGAGCCTCTGAAATTAATAAATCGGCACCGCGCTCAATATTCTCCAGTTCATCGAATACATGGGTATCTCCGGTGATAATAACTTTGCAGGAACCAAAACGTATCTCATAGCCAAAGGCTGGGAAAACCGGTTCATGATGTACGGCAAAGACAGATACCGTTGTATTTCCATGCTGCCAAACCTCCTGGATAACTTCAGATTGATCCCCGGCGATATTTACCAAGTGAGGAGTGGCGACAGCCAAAACGGGGTCGAGTATTCCCTGTCTATTGGCCGCCCTGAATAGAATATCTGGTCCAAAACTCTGCTTGATTCCTTCCATGATATTGTGAATGCCATAGGGCCCATACACGTTAATCGGCTTATTGGCGCCCACAAACCAGGACTCATTAATCACCATTGCCAAGCCGCCAAAATGATCAGAGTGCCAGTGGGTAATAAATATTGGATCCACTTGCGCCAAGTTAAGGCCGAGTTGACCGATACGAGCTGTCGCGCCCTCGCCCGCATCCACAAGGAATAATTTTCCGCTACTGCGTATTGCCACGCAGGCTGGATGACGTAGCCATTGATAGGCTGGGTCCGGGGTTCCGGTGCCACAGAAGTAGATGTGCATTTTGCCATCGTCTTCTACATAGGGTGGATAGTGACGCAGGGACTCTGGCTGTTTTGCCATCAGCGGAGTGGTAGTGATTGAAAGGGAAAGAGAGGTTAAGAGTAGTTTGGCGAAAGCTTTTAGCATTTTCTTGCCAATCATTGGTTTCCGAGGTAACCCAAGCGTATGCTTGGATCTATAAAACTTCCATTCGGTTTTTTTGTATTTTTGTCGCTATTTCTTTCTTTGTCATGGGCGGGGAGAGAAGGGGCTTTACTGGATAATCAACATTAAAAGAAAGCAGCAGCTAGTCGGGCAAACGTATTTGCATCAGAGCCAGATAAGCCTGCACTAAAGAAAGTTCTTGACCAATCGCGTTGTGGCTAGAATCCAGTTTTGGAATAGATGCCCGCAAGTAGGTAATTAAACTATCCAGAAATGCTGGCGCCTGTGGGGATGAGAACTCTATAAGTTCACGCAAATTGGCAAGGGTGTTAAATAAAAAGTGCGGTATTACCTGGGATTGCAGTAGTCGCAAACGGGTATCTAGAGACTACCGTTCCAATACTTCTCGTTCACGTTCAAATTGCTTGGCTTGTTCTTGTACTGCTTCGTCGCGTTGGCGCAATAACTCGGACATAGCGATCCAAGGAGCTAACAGTATACCGGTAAGCATGATGGCAAGAAATCTCAGGTGTTCATCATGGTCTTGCCAAATGGATATCCCCTCTTTCTCAGTCACTGTCATATAAAGAACAATTAGTGTCAGGGGAGGGATAGGGCGAAGCCCACTACCCGGATTACCCAGCAATTGAATCAGATAAGGGTGGCGATTGAGGTTGTGAGTAGTTGTCGCCCGCTCGGTAACGACAGGATATTGATATGAGGTTTCAACTCCAGCGCATGGCGGCATATTTTCCTTAACGCTTGCCGCCATTTTCACACAAATGAACTGGGAGAAGCTTTTGAAAGATTCTTTACTAGAGCGCCGCCTTACCCTGCAAGTGCAGCTTGCGCCTCTGTGCCAGCGCATCAATGGAATAGAGTGCCAGGCCCAGCCATACAAACATAAAGGTGGTGAGTTTGCCTTCGCTGAATGGCTCCCCGAGTGCTTGAGTGGCAACAACAAGCATCAGCGAGGGTCCGATATATTGCAGGAAGCCGAGGGTAGATAAATTGAGCCTCCGTGCGGCGATGGTGAATAACAACAGTGGCACCAGGGTAATAGGGCCGGCTAAAAGCAGAAGGCTGTTCAACTCCCAGTTGTTGTGAAGCAGATTGCTTGTGGGACTTGTGCTGTAGAACAGGTAGATCAGAGCCGCTGGCATCATAAACAGGGTTTCCACGGCGAGGCCGGTAAGGCTTTCCACCGGCGCACGTTTACGCGCAAGCCCATAGAGGGCGAAAGACCCAGCCAGGAACAGGGCGATGACCGGCACACGGCCGAATTGCCAAAGCTCGTGAACAATTCCCAGGGCAGCAAGCGCTACTGCTAGCCATTGCAGCCGGCGCAGCTTCTCGCCCAGGAACATTACTCCGAGGACAATGTTGAGCAGTGGGTTGATGTAGTAACCGAGGCTGCTCTCCAGCAGGTGGCCGTTGTTGATAGCCCAGATAAAGACCAGCCAGTTACCACCGATCAGTGTGGTAGTGAGGGCGAGGGTGCGCACTTTTTTACCATCGCGCAGTGTGGCCTTGAGAGTGGGCAGCTTGCCTAACAGCAACATAATCAGCAGTGCCAGAGCCAGCGACCAGATACTGCGGTGAGCGAGGATTTCCGCTGCGGGGATGCCCTGCAGTTGGTTGAAGTAGAGCGGAGCCAGCCCCCAAATCAGGAAGGCGGCAACGCCGGCAAGCAAACCGGTAGTGGCGGTATCGTTAGTACGCAAGGGAACACCTGCTATGAAAAATGCGGTGTCGGCTTGGACCAGGGCACGCGAGGGGTTGCGTGTGGCACTGAGCCAACAAAGATAGAATAGGAGTTGCTATTGTAGAAGTGAGCGCCAGGGTGGATCAATCCTTTTATCGACCAGCCGAAGGCGTTGAAAGACGGGTGGCAGAGGGATTGCACACCCGTCCTGAGGGGCTTAAACAAATTAGAACAATACGCGGCAGCGCAGGGTGCCGGGAATATTCTTCAGTTTCTCCAGGGCCAGGTCTGAGTAGGCCGCATCCACATCAATCACAACATAACCCACTGTCTCGTTAGTCTGCAGGTACTGGGCGGAGATATTGATGGCATTTTCTGAGAATACCTGGTTAATCGCGCTCAGTACGCCAGGAACGTTCTTGTGGATATGTAGCAGGCGGTGGGTACCTGCGTGTCCTGGCAGTGCCACCTCAGGGAAGTTCACAGAGCTGGTGGTGGTGCCGTTATCAGAGTAGTGCGCCAGCTTTTCCGCTACCTCGGTGCCGATATTCTCCTGCGCCTCCATGGTGGAGCCTCCCACATGGGGGGTAAGCAGGGCGTTGTCGATACCGCGTAGTGGTGAGACAAACTCGTCGTCATTGCCGCGGGGCTCTACGGGGAACACATCGATAGCGGCGCCTGCCAGGTGCTTGCTGTTGAGGGCCTCTGCCAAAGCCTCAATATCCACTACGGTGCCGCGGGAGGCATTCAGGAGAATCGCCCCGGGTTTCATCTGCGCTATCTGCTCTTTTCCTATCATCATCTTGGTAGAGGGCAGCTCGGGTACATGCAGGGAAACCACATCGGACTCGCGCAGTAACTCTTCCAGGGAGCCCACCTGGCTGGCATTACCCAGTGGTAGCTTGGTGATGACATCGTAAAATTTCACCCGCATACCGATGGCTTCCGCCATGACCGAAACCTGCGAACCAATGGCGCCGTAGCCGATAATACCCAGGGTCTTGCCGCGGGCTTCGAAGGAGCCGGCAGCGGACTTGAGCCAGCCACCACGGTGACACACCGCATTCTTTTCGGGAATGCCGCGCAGCATAAAAATGGTCTCGGCGATGATCAGTTCTGCCACGCTGCGTGTGTTGGAATAGGGCGCGTTAAATACAGAGATACCGAGCTCGGTGGCCGCTTGCAGATCCACTTGGTTGGTGCCAATACAGAAGCATCCAACGGCAATCAGTTTGGTGGCATTTTCCAATACCTTGCGGGTCAGCTGGGTGCGAGAACGAATACCGATAAAGTGGGCATCCGCGATCTTCTCGATCAATTGGTCTTCAGGCAGTGAAGTTTTCAAGTACTCCACATTGGTGTAGCCTCGCGAGGCCAGCAGGTCGATCGCCGACTGGTGTACACCTTCCAGCAGCAGAATGCGAATCTTGTCTTTTTGCAGGGACTTTTTTTGATCGGAATTGTGCGGAGCCATAAACTATCTCTTCACTGAGTGCGGATAACGCGGTGTAAAAAGTGCTTTGCCACTTCTAATAGATGTGCCGAAGTCTGGCGAAGGCGCGATCATAGCACATGCTGATTACATCGCTTTATTCGAAATTCCTATCCTAAGTATCTTATTTATTTATGTACCAACACCAATATACTTGCGGCAGTGAAGTTCCTTTCAAGCTGGGCAAGATTGTCTGTGTGGGGCGCAACTATGCCGACCACGCCGCGGAACTGAATAACCCGGTACCGGAAGAACCTTTGCTGTTTATTAAGCCTGCCACTGCGGCGGTAGAGATGGCCGAGCCTATTCACTTGCCCACAGGGCGGGGCAGCTGTCACTTTGAGGGTGAATTGGCACTGCTAATTGGTGAAAAACTGTGCAATGCTAATGCCACAGAAATATCCTCCGCCATCGCTGGATTGGGCCTCTCACTAGACCTGACCCTGCGCGATCTACAAGCGAAGCTAAAGCAGGCCGGGCACCCCTGGGAAAAGGCCAAGGGCTTCGATAACTCCTGCCCACTCTCTCCTTTTGTCAAACTGGACTGGCTGCCGGACTGGGACAAGCTCAGTTACTCTCTGTGGCTTAACGGCGAGCTGCGTCAGCGCGGCAAAACTGAGCATATGCTCACTCCAATTCTAGATCTGGTGGCTTATATCAGCAGCTTCTTCACTCTGGAACCTGGCGATGTGGTACTGACTGGTACGCCTGCGGGTGTCGGTGAGTTGCAACACGGTGACAAGTTGATGATGCAGCTTCAGGATGATTGGTTGCAGGTGGAGACGACGGTCGTGTAATTCCATGGGCGGCCCTTAACCGTATCCGGCCGACTTGCTTAGTACGTATGAAAGCCGACTGAGCCATCATTCTCTTTGATTTGTGATCACATTTTCGATATAACCTGGAAAAACTAACAGTCTCAGACGAGGTGTGCCATGACAGAAAAAAATAACATCCCGCAAAACCTGCAGGAATGGCAGGCCCTGGCGGCCTCTCTCAAGATCGAAGGTCGCGCCTTTATCCATGGCGAGTATGTGGATGCCTTATCGGGGGAAACCCGCGCGACCTATAACCCCGCCAATGGCGAGGAACTGGCACAAATCAGCAGTTGTGGTCCACAGGATGCCGACTTGGCCGTGCGTGTGGCGCGGGAGACCTTTGAGTCCGGTGTTTGGTCAAAAATGCCGCCGATGCAGCGCAAGAAAATTCTGGTGCGCTTCGCCGATTTGATTGAAGAGCACCTGGTCGAAATTGCCCTGCTAGAGAGTCTGGATGCAGGCAAACCCATCGGTGACACCATGGCCGTAGATGTCCCCGGTGCGGCCACCACTATTCGCTGGAGCGGCGAGGCCATCGATAAAATCTACGATGAGGTGGCGCCCACGGGCCCTGGTGAGTTAGGACTGGTCACGCGTATGCCTCTGGGAGTAGTCGCGGCGATTGTCCCCTGGAACTTCCCACTGTCCACCACCGCCTGGAAGCTGGGCCCGGCTCTGGCCACCGGCAACAGCGTTATTCTTAAGCCAGCCTCCAATACCCCGCTGACAGCAATTAAATTGGCCGGCCTAGCCAAGGAAGCGGGCCTGCCCGATGGCGTCCTCAATGTACTGCCGGGGCCCGGCAGCAGCTTGGGTAAGGCATTGGGGCTGCACATGGACATCGACTGTCTCACCTTCACCGGTTCCACCGAAGTGGGCAAGACCCTCACCGAATACTCTGGCCAGTCGAACCTAAAGCGCACTTTCTTAGAGCTGGGTGGAAAGAGTCCAAATATCGTTTTTGCCGATGCGAACCTGGATAAAGCAGCCGATGCCGCGGCATTGGCAATTTTCTACAACCAGGGAGAGACTTGCACCGCCGGTTCGCGCCTGTTGGTGGAAAAGAGCATTGCTGACGAGTTTATTCAAAAGGTAAGCAAGGCCGCCGAACGCTTTAAGCCTGGCCATCCGCAAGACCCGAATACTGCAATGGGTGCACTGATCGATCGCAGCCAATTCGATACCGTTGAGTTCTATGTAGCCAAGGGTCTCGAGCAGGGTGCGCAGCTGGTGTGTGGCGGCAAGCCGGTAGATGAAGTAGCCGGTGGTTACTATTACGAGCCCACGGTTTTCCGCAATGTGACTGGTGATATGACGATCGCCAGAGAGGAGATCTTCGGTCCAGTATTGTCGGTTATTGAGTTCGAAACCGAAGAGGAGGCGCTCGCTATCGCCAATGACTCTATCTATGGCCTAGCGGCAGGTATATGGACCAATAACCTGGGCCGTGCCCATCGTATGGCCCGTGATATCTATGCGGGTTCCGTGTGGGTAAACAATTACTTTGGCGGAGATATTACCGTGCCCTTCGGCGGCTTTAAGCAGTCAGGGAATGGGCGCGACAAGTCCCTGCACGCTTTGGATAAGTATTGTGAATTAAAATCTACCTGGATTGATCTGAGCTAGCCCCCTATAGCATAGATTCGCAAAAGGGCCACAAATAGTGGCCCTTTTTTCTCGCACTCTCTCTTATTTCTTTTTCCTATTTCCCTTTTTGACTGTCACCTGGCTGCTCTATCTGGCGTGAATTTTCTAGTCAGCTATACCTAAGTTATCGCCCTAAACAAAAGCCTTCGACGACATGGTTCGCTTTTTGGGTTTGAGGTCGCGAAATAATTCAGCATGAGGAGATTAGGCTTGAGAAAAATTTGCCTGTTTATCGTTATCCTGGCTGTAAGCGGAATAACAACTCTACGGGCAGCGGAGGCCCCCAGGTTTGGAGAGATTGCGGGGTTGGTCAGTGTGGAACGAATCTACGCTCAAGCCGTACGCAATACACCAGCGCACAGCCTGATTGGAAATTGGATGGAAGTATTTGTCAGCCACGGCGATGTAGTGGAAAAGGGACAGCTTTTGGCTCTGTATAAAAGCACCAGGGGTAGGGCTGTGCTTGAATATATCGCCAGTCGTTCCGGACGTGTACTTATCAATAGCCGGGCTGGGCATAACTCTGTGGGAAATATTCTGGAAATTATCACGGTTCCCCATGATGAATATTGCCAGCATGTCGATTGCACGACTTCGACAGAGCAGTAGAAAATATCTATTTGGCCGATCCACTGGTTGTGGTTAACCTTGGGGTTCTGGAAGAGGACCTCTAACGCTATGAAAATGATTTATACCCATGAAAACCGCCTCTTGGTAGAACTGGCAAAAAGTCGTCTGGAGGTTGCTGGTATAGCGGTCAAATTAAAGAATGAATTTGCTCAGGGGGCATCTGGGGAGCTGGCGCCCAGCCAAGTTTGGCTGGAGCTGTGGCTTGAGCGCGATCGAGATTACGAACACGCGTGCCAGTTGTTACAGGATGCCGAGGCTGAACAGATTGGATGGTCCTGCTTTGATTGTGGTGAAGATAATGGGGCGGCATTCGATTATTGTTGGCAATGCGGTAAGACAAGGCCAGCTGTCGGCGAAGATTAACTTCTATGCTAATTTTATTAGAAAATTATAAATACATAAGCTGTTATTGCGCGTTAAAATAAGTAGCGTAAGTTTAACCGGAAGAAATTTACCAGTTCTTTTGTTCTTCATTATGTAAGCTTGTTCATACTTTACACAGTAAAATCCAACACTAATTTCATTTTCAGGATGACCTATGAGCGATCTACCTCACGGTGTTTCTATCGGATTGGAGCAGAATGGGAATCATTTTTTTTTGACACTGCGGGCCCGAGGAAAGTTGACTCATGAGGATTACCAAACCATGGTCCCCATGCTCAACTCTGCCCTTGCCGGAGTAGAAAACCCAAAAATAGATTGTTTGATGGATGCCAGTGAGTTGGAAGGTTGGGAACCTCGCGCCGCCTGGGATGACTTAAAGTTGGGGTTATCTCACGGACGCGATTTCAATCGAGTTGCTGTTATCTCCGATAAGCGCTGGATGAAAATCGCCAGCAAGGTGGGGAGCTGGTTTATCGGTGGTGAGTACAAAGTGTTTGATTCCGAAGACAGTGCCATGGCTTGGTTGCGTGAGGAGGCATAGAGAGGCTATTGATGGCCGACTTTTAGAGATAACCTTTTAGGTTTTCCCAGTAATAGAAAGTTCAAATCATTTAATTTTTTAATTATGCCTATTTTGGGCTTTACGTTATTAGCCTTATTTTGATTTGGTGAGGTTAATAAGAATAACCAATAGAAAGGAATTGTTTATGTTCGAGTGGGTAGTCAACCCGGAGGCCTGGATTGCTTTGGCCACGTTGGCGGCGTTGGAAATAGTGCTGGGCATTGATAATATTATTTTCATTTCAATCCTCGTCGGGCGTTTGCCACCCAAACAGAGAGAGCCAGCACGTTATATAGGTCTGATTCTTGCCATGGTAACGCGTCTGGCATTGTTGTTTTCTATCGTCTGGATTATGGGATTGGTGGAACCACTATTTAGCGTTTTCTCTATAGAAATATCTGGGCGCGACATTATTTTGGTCGGAGGCGGTTTATTTCTGATTGGTAAAGCCACCCATGAGATTCACAACAGCTTGGAAGGTTCCGAGACGGATGCCGCAACTTTGGGAACAGCCGGCTTTGGTATGGTTCTTCTACAAATTGCCATTCTCGATATTGTATTCTCACTCGACTCAGTGATTACCGCTGTGGGACTGGTCGATGAAATCTCCATTATGGCGGTCGCAATTGTCTTGGCAGTGATGGTAATGCTAGTCGCCGCTAAGCCGATAGGTGACTTCGTCGATCGCCATCCTACAGTTAAAATCCTTGCATTGGCATTTCTGATCATGGTGGGTCTCACCCTGATAGTGGAAGGCTTCGATGTGCATGTTCCCAAAGGCTACATCTATTTTGCCATGGCATTCTCAATGGCGGTGGAAATGCTTAATCTGCGCCTGCGTAGCAAGAGAGAACGCAAGACGCCACCGGTAAAGTTACACCATACATTGCGGGAAAATGGTGATTGAGCGATAGTAACAATTAATTGGGTGAGCGGTGAAGCATCGCTTCGCCCAATTTTTTTGGAAAAATCTAATAGTTACTTCTCTTGATCTTCAGAATCAGGTAGGTCAGCCCTAGAGCTAGAGTTGCAGCCGCAAGTCCTAACAGTTCTCCAGCACTGACTTTATCCAGGTCCAGGATTATAAATTTACGGGCAAGCGCTAGTATGGCAATTAACACCACGACCGTAGTTTGAATAATGCTCTGTTGTCTGGTTACCACGTATTGCAAGGTATGGCTGAATTCCAGTGCAATTAATAAGGTAATAATCTCACCAAAAATAGTCTGGAAAATCTTGTGTTCAAGAGGATCCTTCATGCCCACCAATAGCATGGAGTATACTGAATAAGCTAAACGACTAATAGCAACTATAACGATTATAATAATGATAAAGGTGAGGATAAGGGCAATAAAACTTTCAAATTTACGGTAATAATTGTGTACAGCACTTTCCGGTTGGTTTGGTTCCTGTTCCGGATTAGTCATAATTAACTCCCTATGACAATGCCATGAATTTTGTAGTTGATTTTAAATGCCTAGTCTTCAGCGTCATTAATGACCTGCATATATTTATTTCATTCCGGCTATAACTTCATTTTTCATTAATGAAATAACCTTGCCGCTCATTGGCATCAGTCGGTGCAAAATTACTGGAACCTCATAAGAAATACCTATTCCCAACTGGGCGCTACTATGTGGCATTATAGTGATATCGTATTTAGTCCAAATCGAGACGGGATCGGTCTCTTCCAACAGATGCATTGACTTGTTCAGAGAATTCAGGAAGTCACTGCCGATACGCAGTTGTTTACCACCCTTGTATGGCAGAAAATTTGCCCAATAGCTGCCATGGTGCGGGGTGGCAATAGAAATAAATTTATGTACTCTGCTAATACCGCTCATGGCCTGTAAATAATAGCGAGCGACAATTCCCCCCATACTAAATCCCACCAACGTACAGGTCTCCTCTTCCTTGAGGATCTTTTCCATTTTTGCCATTAACTGGGCCGAGAGATGTTCCATGCCATGCCAGCCCGAGTTGTAGTGCAGGTGAATATAATGGGCGTCAAAGCCGGTTTCAGCGAGGGCGCGTTGCATTCTTAAGAGAGCATTGCCACGATCAAAAATTCCGGGAATTAATAGGACTGTGTGGCTTTTCTGGCGCATTGTTTGACGCGTAGTAGGTTATTTTGAGTTGGGAATGTCGGAAAAACGAGTTGATTGCTTAATCTCTTAGTTAAAGAGTGTAGTTCGCAACTCAACTGCGTGAAGACGTGGATTTCATGGAGATCTATGACTTTATTCTAGATATAAAGATGAATACCCTGAATGTTTGGTAAGTTCTTTTATATGTCTAATCTGTATTTTTAAGTCAATATTTCCTTGGTCGCATGGATTGCCATTTTTGGGACCCGATAATTTGTGACACTTTTATACTCTTAACCATGTGAGTTTATTGGCCTTTCTTAGGGGTTTGTTAGGAATTCTGCTAAATAAAATGATCAAACTTAAAGAATTTGTTGGTTCAGCTTTTAAAGGCTAACTAGGTGTTATAGCTGTTCATATAGAAGACAATGTGACCTTAGGAGCTTATTACATGAATAATTGGAATAGAGCATGAAGGCGTCTTTAAATCGTTCAACAAATACAGATTGGCCAGAGCTTCACTTTCAAGATTGGTCAGATACGGCAGCTACATTACATCTGTGGACACAGGTCATTGGTAAGATTCGCATGGTTCAGTCACCCTGGACCAATCATTCCTGGCATGTGCCATTTTATGTTACCGCAAGAGGGTTGAATACCTCTCTTATTCCTTATGGAGGAAGAGCTTTTTCAGTTGAATTTGATCTTCTTGATCATCAATTATTAATACTGGTTAGCGACGGTGGAAAACAGAAGATACCATTAAGGCCAATGTGTGTTGCAGATTTTTATATGAAAGTCATTAGTGCAATGAAAGATCTAGGCCTCTCTGTTGATATTTATACGATACCAAGTGAAATTGCCAATGGGACTCCCTTTGAAGTGGATATGGCGCACTGCCAATATGACTCAAAATTTACCACGCGATTCTGGCAAGCATTACTCCAAATAGATAGAGTATTCAAAGAATTCCGTGCACGATTTATAGGAAAGTGTAGCCCTGTACATTTTTTTTGGGGGAGCTTTGACCTGGCGGTGACACGATTCTCCGGTCGAGAGGCACCCCTGCATCCCGGAGGAGTACCAAATTTCCCTGACTGGGTTGCACAAGAGGCATACTCTCATGAAGTCAGCAGTGCCGGATTTTGGCCGGGCGGAGGTGGTTTTGAGGATGCAGCATTTTATTCTTACACTTATCCTGCATCTGAGAAATTTGCAGATAAGCAGGTTAAACCGGATGCGGCTTTTTATTCAAAAGAATTGGCTGAGTTTATCCTTCCCTATGATGAGGTTAGGAGATCTACTTCTCCAGATGAAACATTAATGACTTTTCTGCAGAGTACCTACGAAGCCGCTGCGAACACTGGAGAGTGGGATCGGAGTGCTCTAGAAAAAAATTTCACTACTTTTCAGCCTGGATTTCCAGGCTGAAAAGCTATAGCAGACTATTGGTGTCAAGTTAGGATAAATTTTATTGTGTGAAAATACTAAAGATAGACGTTAATATCCCAAGCTTTGCGTTGTAGATCTGAAGCCAATAAAATTTTCATAATGGCAGTATGGCCCTGTCCCCCGATAATAATAACCCTGGTTCCAGGTTGAGCAACCCTCTGTATATTCGCATACATGCGGAAATTTCTGTGCCACCAACTTGCATTACCCTCAGCTCCTAAATAGATATTTTCTGCTTTTACGTCATTGTTCCTAATAGATAGGTTCATGTTTTGCTTGTCATGCTCAATATTATTAGTAAGCTTTAGAAGCTCTCTCAAAGAGAGGGATTTATGTTCTTCATCGGTTCTTCTTTTGAATTCTTTTAAAAATTCTGAATATTCTTTATATCTCTCAGGATCGGCATCTTCCATATATGCTCTCGTAGTCCACTGCCTATTATGAATTTGAATGTCATCATAACAAATGATACCGGTAAGTCCTGCAGTTTTGGCTACACGAAATCCAATCTGCTCTGTCTCATTACTGTTAAGTTCATGGAGTCCATCAATATAGTTTTTATAATTCTTGTTGATATTATCTTGCTCTTTTGGATCACACTCGGCTAATACATGGGTTGGTTTTTGTTTGCCAAGTTTATTTGCTAGTTTTTCGAGATAACTCTGACTTTCATTGGTAAGTACGTTTATTTGATCAGATTTTATAAGGTCTAAGCCAGGATTCTTGAAGTGAAATATACCAAACATCATAACTTTTGCAGGCTCTTTGGTGACTATAGTTCCCTCTGCTGTTTCTTGAGCCCAGATGGTGTGGCAAATTGTAGTGGTAAGTAGGATGGAAAAGATTTTTATAGTTTTTTTCAAAATTGACTCCTTTCAGTACTTCTGTGGAAATAGTTATAGAGCTATTGTTAGATGAAGCTAGCCTTATGTTGGATAGCATATTAATTAGAATGTTTGAGGTAGACAAAGGTTAATAATTTTTCTAGGGGCCGTCTAAGTCAACTAATATAGACAGCTCCTAGAAATCCTGAAAGAATACAGAGAATAACCCTAGAGATAGTCGTTAATATCCCAGGCTTGGCGTTGAAGGTCAGTGGCAAGTAGAGTTTTCATAATGGCGGTATGGCCAGAGCCTGCAATGACTATTATCTTAGCTCCTGGTTGTGCTTTGGCCTGAATATTGGCATACATACGGAAGTTTCTATGCCACCAGCTGGCGGAAGCGTCGGCTCCGGCAAAGGCTTCTCCAGCAGCAATATCGTTGTTCATAAGATATAGGTTCATGTTCTGCTGATCTTCAGTAGGATCGTTGTTCAATTGAAGCAATTTTTTTAAAGTTAGTGTTTTGTGGCGCTGGCCGGTTTCTTTGCTCAACTCTTTAAAAAAGGCGGTGTTACTAGCATTTCTTTCAGACTCATATTTTTCCATATATGCCCTGAGTGCCTCGCCATTATAATGTACTTCATTTTCGTCATAGCATATAACCTCGCTTAGACTTGCCTTTTGAGCAATTCGGAAGCCCAGTTGTTCATTTTCATTATTTTTTAGTTGATGCTCGCCTGCAAGATAAGAGGTAAATTCTTTATTGATCTTTTTTTGCTGAGATGGATCACACTCCAGCATTACATGCGTAGGTGATTGGCTGGCCAGTTTGCTGGTAAGCCCTTCTATGTAGTCCTGATTTTCAGGAGTAAGCACATCAATAACTTCTGACTTGACGTAATCCCGTCCAGGGTTGGAAAAGTGAAAGGTACCAAAAAGCATTATCTGAGCTTTTGCTGATTCATTTTTTTCTTTTTGAGCGGAGTAGCTGTTTCCAGCCAAGCCTGTGGCACTCAACATTAAGATAAGGGTGCAGGTAGTAAGTTTTTTAATACCCTTCATTATTAAAATCCTTTTAAGTTCAGGTTGATTTGTTTTCGTTAGTTTAAAGTGTTTTATGGGTAAGTTTTGTATTTTCTTGCTGCAGTCTCTCCACTGCTATTGCTAGTTTCTATATCTAAAGAAGTACCTGACAGATAAGTGTGAGAGTTACTATTTGTCCTATTTAAAAGTTAAGTAATAAGCTGAAAACTTTCGAAATCAGAAATTGCTAAACCTTAAAGACGCTAGTAAAAAGAATACCATTTCAAGCTCTCCCTGCTATGCCTGGTTCTCAGTGGAGTTGCAGTTTAGGGGCTTTTCAAGCCCCTCTTTTTTAACGGGACTAAAAACTACCGCGCATTTGAGAAACAGTAGCATTGGCATTACGCATTCTTGCCGCTTGTGCCACTTCCTTATCTACAACGGTTTTACCTATCGGGGATAAAGAAATACCGGCTAGCTTCAGGTGTTGAATGCCAAAGGGAATGCCAATGATGGTGATAAAACAGGCAATTGCATGGACCAAATGACCAATTGCCAGCCAGATTCCAGCGAATAGGAACCAGATGATATTGCCTATCAGACCTAACCCACTGGTACCAATGTCCTCATTTAAGGTGAGCTCCTTGCGTGAAATGGCTTCACGCCCAAAGGGAAAGAATGAGAGTTTGCCCATTACAAAACAGGCCCTGCCCCATGGAATCCCGATAATGCTGATAAAGGCAATTAGAGCAAAAAACCACCAACAAAGGCCCATAAAGATCCCGCCGAGAATAAACCACAAGAAATTACCCAGGGTGCGCACACCAATCTCCTCTTAAGTTGTTGTGGGAATTGATACAGATGGTATTCAGGTACCAAGACTTAAGCCTTTCCAGTTGCTCCTAGCCAGCAACTTCTAGAAAGGTGATATCAGCTACCTTTGATAAACCTATGCTGCTTAGACGCAGCATAGAATTTCTTTAGATGCATTAGGGCAAAAATTTTAATAAACCACAATAGTTGATACTTGGAAGTCACTTTTATTGGTTGGCTTATTAAGGTGAGGTGGCTTCGGCGAGTGTCCAATATCGTTAGGGTTTACCTTTTGGATTTACTGGATCAGTTCATTTACTGGTGCATTGATATTGAGTAAACGTTTACATTGATCCTTACCAAGGACAGGTAGAGAATTATCCAAAAGTCCCATTTGCTTGAGTACTGTGGCCTGATCCCAATAAATATGTTCCGAATCGATCTTATCGTTTTCAAAAGTAATAATCCCAACAAAAGGAATAGATAATTTCTTATTGGTAGCTTTAATACCTGGGGCGAACCAGTCCATTTGCAGGGAATGGGTCAAATGCAGGATAAATTCGTCGATAATTCTGTGCTCCCCCACTGTGCGAGTTAGTAATTCCAGTTCGATATCTGGGGGCATCTGTGGAATAAATATATCCCGATAGAAGTTTCTAAGCGCTTCCTTGCCAGTTGCTCCTGTATTTACAGGTACATGAATTAAGACAGGGTTTTCCGTCATAGTGGCAATGGCAGCATCAGCGTCTTTCAATTCAAATTCAGCTGCTGTATGTGTCTCCCAAATAGAGATAAGTTGTTCTTCCCGTTTATTCATATCTATCTCCAACATGAGAATTTATCCTTGCAGAGCAATTAGCCTGTTAAGTTTCACTCTAGTTTCACTTTAATGGAAATACTGGAATCAGGATTCTTATGCCACTAATGTCCATTAAATTGATTGCAATATAGTTTGAAATGGTGAGGTTGTTGTCGTTTCAGGAGGTTTTGTGTGAATTAGACTGGATATTGGGTAGGAGGGACACTTCTATTCGAAAGACCCTTAGAGTTGATGTTTATCTTAAATTTGGGAAAGTAGAGGCGCCTTACAAAACTTTAGGTATTTACACTCAAAGTTTCTTGTAAAGCGCGCTGATGTCCTTAGCTGCGCCAGTAGTTATTGGCGGCAGCAACTGTCTGGTAGTTGATGGCAACTACCTGGGATGAGGCGATCAAGCTATCTGCGTTTTCCCCGTAGGAAGCTCTCAACTGGCTTCTTACTTCATCCGAAGGTTGAGTGTATTTCACTCCCATTCTGGACAGCTTTATGGCCAGCTCAAAACCTTGTTGAGCATTTTCTGTAATCAAGCTTTCTAACCACACTTGTGACATGAACTTCCCTCTCCTATGTTTGAAATCTTTGATGGGTTAAATATACGCTATTGACGCTAAAAATGAAGTTCCAGAATGTGAAGCTTTTTCAATTTTATTAAGCCAATACATACTTACTGATATGTTGATTAAATTGGATAAGATCAAAAGAACCTTTGATTTCAAACTTGACTTCGCCCACTTCGCTGAGATAAACCACGATTTCACAATCCAGGTCAAAGGTTCCTGAGCTCTCGACAGAAAATGCCTGGATTTTACTGTAGGGCAGAGAGGTGTAATCGACCTTGGAGCCCGTTATTCCCTGGACATTGGCTGCGATAATCCTCTTGTTAGTAAAAACCACCTGATCCCGAATGGTTTTGAAGCCTGCGAAAATAGCCTCTCCTTCAATCAAAAACTTATTGAAGTCATCCCTAGCCTCGGAGATCTCAATAGGCTTGAGTTTGAATATGGGTGAACTCTTAAAATCGATCATAACGCTTCCATGTGAATTATTCTTACGCTCATCCATTGTATAGATGATCCGCTTTTTTAATAGTGAAAAATTTCTTGATTGTTTAGTGGTCTGAAGATTTTTTTGACTGTACTAACGAAGCAAGAGAAGCCCCAATCCTCACCTTGGGCAGGTATCATCTTCACAATTTAAGTTTCTGTGCTTTTTTCCGGAGCTAGTTTTTAATCACTAAAACCTGTAAGAACAGCTGTACAGCCGGGTGCTCCGCTGCGCTCTTTTTAAAAGTTGCCGCATTCTGAATTCGGTAGTGAAAGCGTTCGGCTATTAGGGGCTTTAGCTTGCCAGTTTCCACATATTTTTGTGCGAGGTAATCCGGCAGAAATCCCACAAAGCAGCCGGACAGAATCATTGAGAGCCGCGCGGCCATATGATTGGCGGTGGATCGTTTTGGGAAGAGGCGGTATAGATGGGCGGCGCCGGAGAGCACGGCGTGGCTGGGTGCGGCCAGCTCCTGCTGAGTAAGTAATTCCTCGCTGACCTGGTCGGCCTGGGCACAGAGGTGTTGGGCGCCACAATAGAGCGTGGACTGGTGCTGAAACAGCGGTCTGTATTCCAGGCCTGGCCGGCGTGAGTGTAGGGGGTTGATACCGACATCAGCGCGGCCGGCGAGTATTTCCAGTTCCAGTTCCTGCGGTGCGGCAAGTTGTACTTCCAGGTGCAGCTGGGGAGCCTGCTGGCGCAGGTGGGCAATAGTTGCCGGCAGGTCCAGCTGTGGTATCTCCAGCACATCGTCAGGCATTACCAGACGCAGGGTTCCGGTGAGGTGGGACTGAATGGCATTCACCTGGCTTTTAAAGGCTTCCAGGTGGCCATCCAATTCGAGGATGGCCTGGTAAAGGGATTCCCCCTCAGGTGTCAGCTTAAAATCGGCACGGCCGCGGGAGCGCAGGCACAGCTGCATACCCAGGCGGGTTTCCAGGTCGGAGATATGTACGCTAATGGTGGAGCGGCCGATATTGAGTGCCACCTCCGCAGGGGCCAGGCCACCAGCGCGTACTACTTCGCGGAAAACCCTAAGCAAACGCAGGTCTATGTCGCTGAGGCGTCCCCCTAAGGCGCTTTTTGTCTTGCCCATCTACCAACTTATCCCGTGTTTTCTGAGTTTGTTTGCCATAGCGTATCCACTGCCAACGGAGAGAGGGCTGGGTGGTCAAGCCACTTCACGCTTAAGTTTGATAAATATAAACTTTAGTTCGAGAAATACTACTATTCACCCCGGACTGCTGCGGCCAGAATCGCCGCAATACCATTAATAACACCAAATTATCAGGAGTTTTCCGGTGAAACTGGCGAATCCAAACCTGTTGAAGTCTCAGAACTATATCAATGGAGAATGGCGGGATGCCGCGGGCACCGCAGAGGTGCGCGATCCGGCCAATGGCGAAGTGCTGGGCTTAGTGGCCGATGGCTCAGCGGCGGATGCAGAGGCAGCGGTAGCCGCTGCCAGCGCCGCTTTCCCCGAGTGGAGCCGCCGCACCGCCGGCGAGCGTGCCGCCATTCTCAAGCGCTGGTACCAGCTGATTATGGATAACAGCGATGATTTGGCACGTATTCTTACGCTGGAGCAGGGCAAGCCACTGGCGGAAGCCAAGGGCGAGATTATCTACGGTGCCTCTTTTATCGAGTGGTTCGCTGAGGAGTGCCGCCGCGCCTACGGCCAGACGATCCCCACTCACAATCCGGCAATGCGTCTGAGCACCATCCGCCAGCCGGTAGGCGTGGTAACCTGCATTACCCCGTGGAACTTCCCCAACGCTATGATCACTCGCAAGGCGGCACCGGCGCTGGCAGCCGGCTGCACCGTAGTGATCAAGCCTGCGTTGGAAACCCCACTGTCCGCATTGGCGCTGTGCCAACTGGCAGAAGAGGCGGGGCTTCCCAAGGGCACCATCAATGTGGTGACCGGCAGCGATTCGCCGGGAATTGGCAAGGTACTGACCCAAGACCCGCGCGTGGCCAAATTTACCTTCACCGGCTCCACCGCCGTGGGCAAACTGCTGATGGCACAGTGCGCCAGCACCGTGAAGAAGATGTCCATGGAACTGGGCGGCAACGCGCCTTTTATCGTATTCGACGATGCGGATATGGAGACGGCGGTGCAGGCCTGTGTCGCGACCAAATTCCGCAACGCCGGTCAGGTGTGTGTGGCTACCAACCGCATTTACGTACATGAGTCGCTGCACGATGAGTTTGTGGAAAAATTGCGTGCGGAAGTGGCGGCGCTGAAAATCGGTCATGGCACCGAAGAGGGTGTCAGCATGGGGCCGATGATTTATCGCCGTGCGGTAGATCGGGTACAGGATCTGGTACAGGATGCGGTAGAAGCCGGGGCGAAAATCGAGATTGGCGGAGAGCAGCTGCCCAATGGAGAAAACTATTTCGCGCCCACCCTGCTGACCGGTGTTACGGATGCTATGCGGGTGGCTCAGGAGGAGAACTTTGGTCCCATCGCCGCAGTACAGAAGTTCACCGATGAAGCCGATGTGATCCGCCGTGCCAACGACACCCCTTACGGTTTGGCCGCTTATGTGATGAGCGAGAATATTCGCCGCGCGAACCGTGTGGTGGAAGCGCTGGAATACGGCATGATCGCCTGTAACACCGGGGTTTTCTCTACCACCGTAGCACCCTTTGGCGGCAACAAAGAATCCGGCATTGGCCGCGAGGGCGGTGTCGAAGGTATGGCCGAATTCTACGAGACCAAATACTGCTGCTTCGGAGCCTAATTTTTCGTTTCGAACGGCAGCGCTGCGCGCTTGTCTGAGAGTGCACGAGCGCCTGAACAATTCTCGGGAGTCGCAGACTCCCTTTGTAAATATTTTGAAGTTTCAGGAAACTTGCGGAGATACAGTTTATGTCTGAAATGCCAACCAATGCTTTCTGGATGCCCTTTACCCCCAACCGCACCTTTAAATCCGCTCCGCGGATTGTGGAGAGTGCCGAGGGTATCTACCTCACCGAAAAAGGTGGTCGCCAGATTATCGATGCCACTGCTGGCCTCTGGTGCAGCAATGCCGGTCACGGTCGCACAGAAATTGCTGAAGCGATTTACCAGCAGGCGAAAACCCTGGATTACAGCTCCATCTTTAATTTTGGCCACGATTTGGGCTTCGAATACTCCGAGCGTCTGGTTAAGCACACTCCAGATGGCCTCGACCATGTATTTTTTGGTAACTCCGGTTCCGAGGCCGTAGAAACTGCGCTGAAGATCGCATTGCAATACCAGCGTGTACGCGGCAAGGGCACCCGCACTATGTTTATCGGCCGTGAGAAGGGCTATCACGGCGTGAACTTCGGCGGTATTTCTGTGGGCGGTATCGCACCCAATTACCAGGGCTTTGGCCAGCCGGTGAAAGCCAACCATATGCGTCACACCCTGGATATTGAGCGCAATGCTTTCAGCCGCGGTTTACCCGAGCATGGTGTGGAATTGGCGGAAGATCTGGAGCGCCTGGTGGCCTTCCACGGTGCTGATCAAATTGCTGCAGTAATCGTCGAGCCGTTTGCCGGTGCCGGCGGTGTGGTACTGCCACCGAAGGGCTACCTGAAGCGCCTGCGTGAGATCTGTGATAAGCATGATCTGCTGCTGATTTTTGATGAAGTGATTTCCGGTTGGGGCCGTACCGGCTCAGCCTTTGCCTCCATCGAGTTCGATGTCACCCCGGATATGATCACCTCTGCCAAGGGCATTACCAATGCAGCGGTGCCCTTGAGTGCAGTGTTTGTGAAAGATGAAATCCACAACACCATCATGGATGCAGCCGCGGAAGGCATGGTGGAATTTTTCCACGGCTACACCTACTCCGCACACCCGGTGGCCTGTGCTGCGGGTATGGCGACCCTGGATATTTACGAGCGCGAGGGCCTGCTCACCCGAGCCTCCGGTGAGATCGGCCAACACTGGGAGAACGCCCTGCACAGTCTGGCGGACCTGGACAATGTGATCGATGTGCGCAACTACGGCCTGGTTGGCGCTATCGAGCTGCGCGCACCTGAAAACCTCAAAGGTAAGTTCGGTGGCAAGGCTTCCGGTATGGCTTGGGAGGCCGGTGTCATGGCACGTGGTATCGGTGATGCCCTGTGCATGTCTCCACCGCTGATTATCGAAAAGCACGAAATCGATGCGATTGTGGATAAGCTGCGCGGTGTGATCAGCGAGCTGGCTTAATCCATAACCTCTACCGGCAGCTTTATAGCTGCCGGTATTTCTCTGTTTTTCTTACCTTTATTTTGTCTGTTTTTCTCGCCGTTATCCGTTATCCGTTATCCGTTATCCGTTATCCGTTATCCGTTATCCGTTATCCGTTATCCGTTAATGGTCCCGCGAACTTTTCTAAGCCCTACACATCAAGTCCCCTTACATCTTCATCCTTTAATTTCTTGCTATCCAGGTTTTTGCGCTTACTGCGCCTGCTTGTCGGTTGCGGCTACACTGGAATTAGCGGCCTGCGGCGCGATCATAGTCTTTGCAGAGTCGACTATTTGGTCGCGCTCGTGGGCCGCCTCCCTCCATAATTTGTTGTTTATCCGGGGAAAACACTCTCTGAGCTGGAAGTCTGCTCAATCTGGCGCTTAACTTAGTGGAGATCTGTAACTCGGGGACTGCTTATGTCCACTGATATCTCCCCCCTCGCTACTGGCCCCATATTGAAGGTGCTCTCCGCCAACTGGTGGCTGCTGTTATTGCGCGGCGTAATTGCAGTGATCTTCGGTGTGCTGACATTTATTTGGCCGGGGCTGTCACTGCTCACTCTGGTTTTTCTATTTGGTATCTACGCCCTGCTCGATGGTATTTTTTCTCTGGTTGCAGCGGTTATGGGGCGTCATGCGAGCACTCCTCTATGGTGGCTGATTGTGTCTGGCCTGATCAGCCTGGCTGCGGGAATCGTGACTTTTATGTTTCCCCAGGTAACCGCTTTGGTGCTGGTGATTTTTATCGGCGCCTGGGCTTTTGTGCGGGGGATTTTTGAGATTGTCGGGGCGATCCGACTGCGAAAGGAAATTGACAACGAGTGGTTGTTGATCGCGATTGGTGTGCTCTCGGTAATTTTTGGCCTCGCAATATTGGTGAGCCCCGGAGCGGGCGCCCTGGCACTGGTGTGGGTAATCGGGGCTTATGCCATTATCTTTGGCCTGCCTATGATCTGGCTGGCATTTCGCCTGCGCAAACACAATAACGGTGAGACTTAGAGGCAGAGCTTGCCGAAAGGGGCCAGTGCAATGCCAGAGTATCCGCACTGGTTATTGGCAGAGAGGTTTTAAGCGAGCAGGGTGAGAAAATATTCTTACCCTGCACGGGAGAGAGAAAAAATAACAGTTTTATTGTTTTGCCAGATCTACCGACTTTGGCAAAGCTTCCATCAGCGACTGACCTTTTTCCTGCAGTGCCATACACAAATGAATGCGCTCTTCGGTCTGCGCCAGGCTGCGCTGGTAGCCGGGAGTCAGCTTACCGTGCTGGGCGAACAGCTGCTGCAGTTCATCCAGATGCTTTTTATCGCAGAAGGCGCTGGCAAATGTGGGAGTGTGGCGGCGCATTTGCGCGGGAATTTTATCCACGACCGGAACAAAATTATCCCGCAGCCAAGTCCAGTTTTGCTCCTGTACCAGCGGTTGCGTCAGGGCGTAGCGGATTAGGGCAAATGCCTCACGCGGGCCCATCTCTTCACTGAGAGCCAACTGTTGAATAGTCTCCAGCTGCATGGGGTTATTGCTGTTGCCGATAGCGTTGGCACTGGCGTTTTCAAAACGCGGATCATCTAGCTCGGTGCGCACTTTAATCAGGTGCGTGAGGAAACCCTGACCGGCATCCTGGATAGCCACGGTCAGGGCGGCTTCATAGAGATCGGAATTCAGTGCTTGAGGATCGCGCCCGGTTTTATAGCCGGTAAAAGCAATAGCCTTCTCCATTAATTGTTTGCGTGTATCCGGATCTTCCGCCACCAGCGCCATAAAGCCGAGCAGGGCGCTGTGCAGCATTTGCTGGTCGGCATCATCGCTGCCAGCGCTGTCGCCCAACAGCGGCAGATACAGGTTCTGGGCAAAGTTCAGGAAGGCCAAGCGCTGGTTATCATCCAGATAATTATCGCGGTATTTACGCAGGTAACTTAGGGGCATGGCAATTACCTGGCGCTTGTCTGCCTTGGCAGATTGGCGCACGACATCGAGTAGCCGAGGAGCGGATAGCTTGCCGGCTTCGAAGGCGGCGAAGGCACTGTCGATAATTGAGAGTTGCTCCGTAGGGGCGAACTGGGTAAAGCGCTCGGTAAGGGCTTGCCACTGGGGCTCCGGCAGGTTCCAGCGGTAGTAGCCGCTGCCCTGGGCATTGGGCATTACCCATTTGGGGCAACTGCTCGAAGCAATCGCCAGGGTTTCCTCTTTGCCAGTAAGGATCTGGCACTGCTGTGCGCCGCTATCGCTGATAAAGCAGAAGGGGATACTCCACTGCTGTCCGACTGTAGCAATAGGGGAACCGAGGGGTTTATAGCGACTCTGGATGACATGCAGCTTGGCCTGGGCCGGATCGCTGCAGTCCAGGGTCAGTTCCAGTTGCGGCACACCTTTTTGCTCGACAAAGCTGCGGAAAGTTTCCGTCAGCTCAGGGGTATTGGTTTCCTCGCCGATGACTTTGTAGAAAGAGGGGGAGTCCGCCTCGCCACCGTTGAAGGCTTCCAGGTAGCGCCCCAGAGCCGGGCGGAAGCGCTCGGCGCCGAAGTAGTTATCCACCATATTGATGACACCCAGACTCTTGGAATAGGTGATGGAGTCGTAGGCGTTGCGGATGTTGTTGTTGTCACTCACCGGCTCGCGAATGGCGCGGGTGCTGGCGAGGGAATCCAGTTGCATGGCGCCGATGGCGTAAGTGGCGGCGTTCAGGTCATGGCCGCCTTCGGGCTCTATGATACGCAGCGCCAACGGCTCGCCCCAGGTCGCGAAGCCCTCTTTTAGCCAAAGGTCATCCCACCAGGGTGGGGTTACCTGGTTGCCAAACCACATATGGGCGACTTCATGAGCGTGTACTTCCACCAAGGCTAGGCGAGCGCCGGGTGCGGGGTTATCGCCCACCAAAATGCGTTGCTCGCGATAGGTGATGGCCGCAGACAGCTCGGTAGCACCACTGGGCCACTGCGGCGCGGCGATAATATCGAGTTTCTTGAAGGGGTAGGGGCGTTGTAATTGATTCTCGAAGGTCTCCACCATTTTGGGGGTGATATCGAGGATGTAATTCATATCGCCGCCGCGGCCCTGACGCGCAAAACCGCGTAGCGGGATCGGCTCACTGCGATACTTGCTTGGCGGAATGGCCGCGCGCTCAACCACATCGAAGGGGCCCACCGAGAGAGACAGCAGATAAGTGGACATGGGCGGAGTGGTAGCGAAAGTCACTTTCTCCATGCCGCCTGGCACGGCCTCGCGTTTTAGTTCCGGCCCATTGCTGATGGCAGCGTAGCCTTCGGGCACGGTGAGGCTGATGGAGAACGGCGCCTTGAGGCCGGGCTCGTCGAAGCCGGGCAGGTATTTGCGTGCTTGGATGGACTCGGATTTGGCCAGGGCATAGGCATTGCCCTGCTCTTCCACTTTAAACAGACCGGCTAGGTTGCGATCGAAATCGGCGGCGTAATCGATTTGCAGGGTGAAGCTGCCAGCTGGCAGCGTCTCGGCGAACTCGACCATGGCCACGCCGCTGTCGAGAACCTCATGGTAGGAGGCTACCACTTCACGCCCGTCCGCCAACTGAGCACTGGCTTTGCTGACCGACAGGTTCTTGCCGTGTATCCAGATATGGTTGCTGGCCTGAGCCAGCTGGATATCGATAGCGACACGGCCACTGAAAGTGTCTTTTCGAGGATCGAGGGTCAGATCCAGTCGATAGGCACTTGGCTCTACTCCCTGGGGGAGCTTGCCCTCTGGGGCTTCTCTGATATCCAGGGCCGCCATTTGTAGGCTGGATTCCTGGTCGATCTTCTGCGGGGCCTTTTCCGCCGGGTTGCACCCGGCCAATGCTACTGATAACAGCGCCGCGGTCAGCAGGGCGAGCGGTATCTTCTTGTTCATAGAGAGGGGGTACTTGGCCAAAAAAAGGCCATTGTACCGCTTTGACGGAAAATTACGTGGGGTTGTGAAACCAAGGGATGGGGGAGATGAAACTCGATGGAAAGGCCATGCCCGGCAACGGGGCCGGGCGTGGTGATTACAGGGAAAGTTTACAGGTGCGGCACGGTCAAGCTGGAAACCTTGCTGCTGCTGTAGGGCACTTCGATAGTGTAATTGGTGTTATCCGGTTTTTGATAAATCAGGCCCTGGGTGTCGATAGCCAGAACCACCCGGTGCCCTGGGGGGACATCGTAGCTGGTGGTGAACATCTCCAAATCAAACTTCTGCATTTGCCCGGATTGGTCGCTGTGCAGGGTGATGGGGGCATGGGTGATCAAGCGGCCGAGCCCCAATGGACCTACATCGTAGAGGTGCGCATTCAGCTGCACTTCTTTTTTACTCGGTTTCACCCACATTTCGAGCTGCGGCTCGCCGCGAATCTTCAGTGTTTCCCACTGAACCGGTGACTTGTATTCAATAGCGAAATAGCCGTTGATGGCCAGCATGGGGGTGTACACCGGGATACCGAAACCTTCCAAGGCGTCGGATATCAGCGGGATACCGGTGCCGGCGAAGGTGTCAGCGCCGCCATGGAATTCGTTGGTCCAGTTCCATCCACTGTACTTGCTGCCTTTCATGCTGCCATTATCGAACATGGTGAAGCGCGGGCGCAGGTACCAGGTGGTGCTCTCCTGAGTTACTGGGTAGTCTTCAAAGTGCTCCAGCTTGTTGCTAATGCGCACGGTCATATCCACCTTGGGTTCACGGTCGATACCGTTGTCTTCCCCTTTAAGATAACGGTCGAACCAACGAAAAGTGGTGGTCCAGATATGTCCGTAATTACCGGTGAGGGTCTCGGTAATGGCGTGCGTGCCGGGATTCAGTAACAGTTTTTTAGGCCCTTCCAGCATGGAATAAAAATCGGTCATGCTGTTGGGTTTAAACAGGTAGTCGGCATAGTTATTCGACATCAACACAGCGGTACCATTTGCATTCAGCTCGTCCACATAACTGACCGCAGAGCGCTCGGCGGCAAACTGGATAACCGATTCAATGTTTTGCCCGTTGCGCAGGTCGCTCCAGAGATGCTCAAGTTCCGCCTCTTTATGGAAAGCGGTGCCTACCAGCAGGCTACCCCAAACCAGGTTAACCGTTTCATTGGGATAGAGCGCCTCAACCACATCGGCCCAGCCGGACATAGCGGCTACGGCATCGACACGAGGATGTCGTGCGGCACTTAACAGCGAAATACCACCGCCGTAAGAAATTCCGGCCATGCCCAATTTACCCACCGGATAGTTGGCTTCGAGCCAATCGATTAGTACCCCCACATCGGCAATACTATTGGCCCCTGCCACATCCACCAGACCGCCGGAAAAACCGAAGCCCCGAGTGGAGTAACTCAGGACCAGGTAGCCATTCTCAGCGAGTTCCTTGGCCTGGAAGTGGTACTGATGTTTTTCCAACCCCCAGCTGTTAGTGAAAATAACCGTGGGGTAGCCGCCTTCGGGGGGAGGTGTATCCGGTACGAAAAGGTTGGCGTCTAACTGGGTACCATCAAAAGAGGGGATATCTATATCGGCGATATATTCTGGTGCCGACCAGGCATAGACCGACATCATAGCGCTGCCGAGCAGCGCCAGTAGTGGTGCAGTTTTCATTTTTTTCTCTCATCAAAGTAAATTATTTTTATTTTTTTGACCCTGTGTAACACATTGGTCAACTGCGCAATATATAGAACCCCGCCGCATATTTGTATGCTGTTTCGGTAAAAAATGAGACGTTTGTCTCGTTGCCTGTCGCTGTCCCCATTAGGTTTTTATGTCGATTTTTTAAATTCCCCTTGTCTTGCTGGTCACA
>NZ_JAIVKI010000026.1 GCF_020524905.1 Microbulbifer variabilis
ACATCAAGAATCAAGAGGTTGAAGAACGCCGGCAAGAGCAGATGCAACTGGCGGGGTTGTAAATAGCCCCCTCTGGGGGCTTTCACCATACCACCCGCTATGCGGGTGGTTGCTGATTTTGAAAGGGTGGAGTGTTTTTGTACCTTGCAGGGCATGACCAGCTTCTACTAGTGAAATTACTGCTCCCCCTGTGCCGAGTGGGCTAACAAAGGCTTCCTTGGTTAAAGAGTTCTGCTGAACATTAGAAATAACTCTAATACTTGTACTTTCCTCTATTATTCGAGGATTAAAGTTTTTATATGGAGATAGTGAGCATGCGCCAACCAATAAAGCTCCAGCTAATACGAAAATCTTCTTGATCATTTCTATCCTAAAAACATACAACTTAAGAAAGTGGATATGTTACAGCAAAAATATATATTAGCGTTCATTTATGACGTTATTTATGTAGCTATAAAGGGAGGTATTTACAAATTCTTTAGTGTGAGAGATTTATGACGGTAGCATTTAGAGCTCAGTGTCATTCTTTACCCTTAATTTAAAAGAGATGACGCATGACCAAATTCACTTTCGATATGGTTGCAGCAGTCAAAGCTTTGTGTAAGGGCAAAGACTTCAATGGCAAAGGTGGCATCTTGCCCCCCCTGATTGCATTTGATTATTAATTTTGCAGCCAAAAGGGGGGCGTAAGTCACTTCTCCCCGCGCTTGTTGATTTTTTGCCTCTTTTTCTTTTGGCTGATGAAATTGAGTTTAGAGTGGCGGTGTTAGCTGAGGCGGGCTCTAGACTCATTGAGAGTTTTACAAAGTGAAAAAATCTTGAAGTACTTTGAAAGGGTTTTTCATGGCTCTGATAGAGTCTTGGAGGTTTTTGTGTATGAACTCTTTGGGTTTATTTGTACTTGTCTACTAAAACAGTGACCTCCGCGGAGAATAATGTCGTGAGGCCGTTTTTTTTAGTGTCTGCTGAAGGTAAGAGATATTAAGAGAGAGAAAAGAGAGTTTCTTTTAACTTATTTGAGGCAAATAGATTTAAGGTTGGGAATAAACTGAAGTGTTGACGCCAAATTAAACAAAATGAAATATAGCCTGTTTTATTCGATTAATTGACACCTGATTAAGCCATAAGCCAGACTATTTTTTGAGTCTTGATTAAAGAGTCTCAGGTTCAACTTTGAAGTTATTGGGTGAAAGGAGATATCAAATGCCACAGCTGGCTAGAGGCTTGTCCCAGATGGTTTTGCTCTTGTCTGCCTTAGTCTTAGGAGGGCAAGCAAGCGCATCCGAAACGGTGAAATTTCCGCCATTAAAGGATTTCTTCCATTCTCTGAAGCTGGAAATATCTTTCGATAGAACTCTCGCTAATGTCAATCACGGCGCAAAAATGCTAGAGCCGCCTATTAATTATGGAGATGTGATACTTATTACAGGTTATGTGTATCCAAAAGGCACTTGGATTGCGAATGGTTGTCCCGAATTAAATTGTGGTGTAAATCCAAGCGGAGGGGCTGAGTATCCTAATGATCAGATTGGCACGATTATATGCAACGGCAACTTTTTAAATGATCCTTTTGTTGGATTTCAAAATCAGGACTATGGGGAAGAAGTTGGCCTCTTCAATTTGAACATATCCTTTGGCGACGGAGAGAATATGCTAGAGCTTCGGGGAAAAACTCTTCTCGGGATCTATGGTAGTAATCCTGCACCGTTCTCTGTATTAGGCGGAACAGGTATCTTCAGCAAGGCTGCAGGTGATGCTCTGGAAGTCATGATAATACCAAATGCTTCTGGCGCATTTAATTTTATTGTAGATCTATCAGGGCTTAGAAATGTTAACCCCTGGCTGCTAAAGCATCTCATCGACGGATAAGAGTGTTAAACCTTATTCAACTTCTGTAATAACGGGTTCAATTGAAGCCAAGCAGCAAAAAAGCTGTCGATCATTCCTCCCCGCACTTGCAGGTTTTAGAGGCTCTTTTGGCTGATGAAATTGAGTGTGGGGTGGGCCTGTTAGCTGGTGGGCATAAGCGCCAACCAGGATTTCAGAGAATGAACATTTACGACGCTGGAATACATCGAAGTCGAAGGGGGGGCTGTGCCCACTGGGGGACGTTTCTGGGCCAAAAAATTTCTTCGGCGACACTTTAGTTAGTGATTTTTTGACGCTTAATTGTACCTAGTGGAAATAATAAAAAACCCGCGAAAGCGAGTGCTGACGCGGGTTTAAATATGGTGCCCGGAGGCGGAATCGAACCACCGACACGGGGATTTTCAATCCCCTGCTCTACCGACTGAGCTATCCGGGCTTTGCGATCTTGCTGGGCTTCCCCTGCGTCGCGAGGCGCGTATTAAAGCCTTATCGCGGGGCTGAGTCAACCCCTTGATTGTAAAAAGTTTTTTTTCTTTTACGGGGAGGCTTTGCGGAGCCTGGTTACTGCTGTTCCGGGGGCACGTAGCCGTCGGCTGCGTCGTACTCTTCACCGCTCAGGAACTTCATCATCTGCTCGCTCAGGTAGGCGCGGCTGGAGGGTTCCATCATGTTGAGGTGCTTTTCATTGATCAGCATGGTCTGGTGTGACATCCACTCCTGCCAGGCTTTTTTGGAAACGTGCTCGAAGATATCCACGCCTTTGGGGCCGGGGAAGGGCGGCGCGTCCAGGCCTTCCAATTCCTCTTGGTACTTGCGGCAGAATACGGTTCTGGACATGGACTCCTCCTGGTTCTAGTCGGCCGTAGTTGGGGCGAGCAGGGGTGCCTGCAGCGCCAGTAGTTGTTTTGCCAGCTTTACGATAGGGGCCGGTAACCCCAGTTCCTGGGCCGCGCGGGCGCGGTTTAGGTGTCGCAGTTTATACCAGCCGGCGCCGCTCTCTGCCACCTGTGCGGGGACTTTGTCGAGCTGTACCCACAGCGGGGTAATATCCAGGTGGAAGTGGGTAAAGGTGTGGCGCAGCAGCGGTAGCGTGTGTATTTCACTGGCGCGCCAGCGCTGTTGTTTGAGCCAGGCCTTGGCATCTTCTGCCTGTGGAGGACACCAGAGGCCACCCCAGATACCGCTGGCGGGGCGCTGCTCTAGATAAATTTCGCCCTGGTATTCCAGTAGTAACAGGGTGGCGCTGCGCACCGGTTTTTCCTTGCGCGGTTTTTTGCCGGGGTAATCCTGCGGATTGCCTTGGGCGTGGGCCACACAGGATTTCTTTAACGGGCACTCTTCACAGCGGGGTTTGCTGCGGGTGCACAGGGTGGCACCCAGATCCATCATCACCTGGGTGTAATCGTTAATGCGTTTGTCCGGGGTGTAGGTCTCGGCCAGCTCCCACAATTGATTGACCACGGCGCTCTGCCCCGGCCAGCCTTCCACGGCGTGGAAGCGCGCCAGTACCCGTTTTACGTTGCCATCCAGAATCGGCGCCCTGAGTCCCATACTGATACTGGCAATGGCGCCGGCGGTGGAGCGGCCAATGCCACTCAGTTCGGTGAGCGCTTCTACATCCCGTGGGAATTCCCCACCGTGTTTCTGCAACACCGTCTGCGCACACTTGTGCAGATTACGCGCACGAGCGTAATAACCGAGGCCGCTCCAGTGGGCCAGCACCTTATCCAGCGGCGCGGTGGCGAGGCTCTCCAGGGTGGGAAAGCTCTGCATAAAGCGCTCGAAGTAGGGGATTACCGCGCTGACCTGGGTCTGCTGCAGCATGATCTCGGAAACCCACACGCGATAGGGATTGATATTCTGCTGCCAGGGCAGGTCCTTACGCCCGTGTTTGTCGAACCATTTGAGAGCGGCGTTTTGGAACTGCTTTGGGGTCATGGAGATACTGCAGGCTGGAGTTTGTGATGGAAACCTTGGGGCCGTGCACGAGTTAACCTTGGTGCACCTTGCCTGGGCTTTAACGGCGGAAGAGATTTTTCATGGTTTCTCTCAATTCGTCGACCTTTTCTTCGGCCTAATCGTCATATTTTTTCTTGGCGTTGTAGAAAGTGATGTTGTCGAGAGGCATCCCCTGATCCTGGCTACGAATAATCTGGGGGAGCCTTCATTAGCGTTGCGTACACTGGCGTTAGTGTCTCGATCACTCAGGTGAAAATGCGATGAGGGCAGGCCTTGCTGCCCATCTTATCTAGCTCAGGTCTAGCTCAGGCTGAGCAGCACAGTGACGGCCTCCGCTTAGCGATTAGACCTGAATGCCCTCTTCCGGCACATAGAAATAGCCGACAAAGCGATAATTGGTGGCAGCCATGCCATAGTTATGGTTTGCGGTCTCCAACCGCTTGGGCAGAATTACAAAACCGGGCCCGTAGTTTTTCACCCCGTGAGCGCCGGGTTTGTGAGTCCAGTAGCCGGTTTCCGGGTCCCGCCGGTACCAGTGGTGGTCGGTTGTGGACTTATACAGGGCAACACAGTAATAACCCTTGGTGAAAGGCGGGGGATCATTTGCTGGGGCGTTGGCTACATAGGCCATACCATCGCGTTTGGCCCCCTCAATCAGACGGGCATTGTCCAAGCCCGCGTCATAGCCGGAGTAGGAGCCGGGGTCTGGCTTGCCCCTATGGGGCTCCTCGCAGTTTGCGGCCCAGGCATAGCAGTTCACGTGGTGGTTACCCCAGGCCTCCTCTCCAGGTGTATTTTTTGCCGCATTCGTAACCAGCTTGGTAATCACCTGCTTGGATTTATTGTCTCGATTCCGTTCCAGTAGTAATGGCATTTGTTATTCCTGTTATTTGACCAATTAACCCCATAGAGTTTGAACGGATTTTGGGAAAAGAAAGTGCAGGCAATAAGGAAATTGTCGCGCGATGAGAAAAAACTCAGCCGATGTAAAAAAAGCTTGGGTGATCTCGGCGCACTTGATGGCCATCCCCAGGCATAAGCTAAGGACTGCACTAAGTCATTCGCAATAACACCGCCTTTTAAGTGGCTTATTCGAATTCTCTTTGCCCGGTTATTTTTCGCTCTTGTACTTAAAGCGGTATTTTTACAACTGCTTTGGAGTTACGGGAAGGATTGCGAAACTGAATAGCGTGGGATATTTGGGTTGGAGTTGCGCACCGGGCGGAACCCGGTGCGGCTTGAATTAACGGCCGAAAAGATTTTTCAGTTTGTCTTTCAGCTCGTCGACTTTTTCTTCCACTTTATCGCCATATTTTTTCTTGGCTTTGTATTTCAGCTCCTCGCGTAACAGGTCGTCGAGGCGGCGGCTGTCGGGTTTACAGGTTGTTGGGCCCACATCGTCGAAGTCTGCTTTGCAGCGTAGGGGCAGCGGGCGGTTACGCCAGCGCTTGTTCTTTACGGTGCAGCCATCGGCAGAGGTGCTCTCGCCCACGAGGGCGAGGCCGAGGGCAAAGTCGAAGTCCTGTTTCTTCAGGTCTACCTCGCCGTCGCCGGTCATGGCGATATTTTCGATACCGGCGAGAATTTCGGTCACTTTCACTTCGTCACCTTTCACCGCGATGGTGGCGCGCACATCTTGCAGATCGGTCTGGGCGGGCCAGTTCCTTTCCGGCAGCGGAGTATTCTCGGCGTAGCTGAACAGCTGGCACATATTCTTCTCCAGATTGAACGGCGCTATGGATAGCTCCTTACTGGATACATTGACGGCGGCACGCAGGTTCTGCTGTAGGTCTGTGGAGGTCTTGCCTTTGGTCTGTCCATCCCAGTTGACACTGGCTTCACCGGCTACCTGCACCTTTTCACTGGGGAACAGCGCCTTCTGTACCTTGCCGATATCCACACCGACCAGTCCGCCGCGTACCTGCCCCTCAGCAGTTTGGGCGCGGGCATTGAACTGGCCGTTGCTATTGAGCTGGCCGCCATAGAGGTCGGCACTGAGTTTCTGCAGTTGGTAGAGACCGTTATCCACGGTGAGTTGGATTTCCGGGCTGTCCAGTTGCAGACCGGCGGCCTGTAGCTGGTCCAGGACCAAGCTGATATTGGCGTTAAAGCCACGCAGCTCACTGAGAGGTAGAGGTTCGCCGGGCACCTGCTGTTCGCCGGCCTTGGATTTGGTTTTCTTCTCAGTCTGCTGGGCGCTCAGCGTTTCTGCGGATGTCGGGGTCTGGGTAGACTCTACACTTTGTGTGGTGGCTTCGGTGGAGGGCGCCTTAGTTGCTGGTTCTCCGCTTGTTTTCTCGCCCTTCTGGGCATTCTTTTCATCTGTGGGTGGCAGATAGTTGTCCAGGTTGAAGGTACCGCCGCGCAGGCTCAGATCGAGTCCCGGCATCTCAGCATTGCGTACCTGAGCGTTGCCGTTAAAGGTAGTGCCGTCGATCTGCAACTGCAGGGGGGTCAGGTTGAGTTCCTGTTCGGTACCTTCGATGCTGGCTTCGATATTTAGCTTTTGCAGTGCGGCGCTGTCGCGGGTCACTACTTCGCTGCCGGTCAGTTCCAGCCAGGGGCGTAGGGGATCGGCGCTGGCGTTCAGGTTCATCTGTACGCGCCAAGGTTGGTTGCCGTTGTCGCGGCGCACATAGCCACGCAGGTGCAGGGTGGCCTTGGCGTTGTTATCGGAGGTGGCAATTAGCTGCAATGGCTGCAGGCGCAGGCCGTTGAGGCCTTCATCCAGGGCCAGGGTGCTGTCCAGTTTCAGCTTGAGAGGGTGGCGCAGGTCAGTGCCTGTCACACTGGCATCGGCGCTGAGCTGACCGGGTTCGCCGCCGGGCACCAGGTTGTCGGCGCTGATACTCAGGTTTTCCACCTTATACGCTTTGCCGGAGCGGGCGTCGCTGTAGGAGAGCAGGCCCTTTTCAATACGCAGTTTATTCAGGCTGAGCTCAACCTGTTGCTCGGCTGGTTTCTCTGATTCCTTGGGGATCTCCAACTTGGGAGGTTGCTTTTTCTGCGCTTCCAGTGCCTCGCTGATCAGCTCCCAGTTACCGCGTCCCTCTTTATCTACCGTGAGTTCGATCTGCGGTGCCACCAGTACGATTTCCTCGGCTTCCACCCGGCGTTGCAACAGAGGCTTGAGGGCGACACCCACGGCGATTTTATCGGCGCGCACCAGGGTTTCTTTGGGCAACTGTAATGGGGCCATGGTGACATCGTTTAATTGCAGCCCTACCCGGGGCCATAATTGCCAACCGATATCGCCTTGTAGTTGCAGTGAGATTCCCTGTTTAGCGGCGAGTTTTTCCAGTTGCGGCTTGTATTGATTGATGTCGAGGCCGGCCAATAGCCAGGCGACAGCGCCGGCGAGCAGCAGGAATACGACCAATAGAGCGATAAGTGTGCGCTTGATCCAGGCCATGGAGAGAATTGTCCCTGTGTTTTTTAGAAGGTACTTCGAGCGTGTTTCAATACTTCAGACGCCGCGGTGGGGGTTGATGTTCCCACAGGTTGTCACCGAGAGCCTATCCGGCAAGTGTAGGAGATGCAGCCCCGCGGAGCTGGGTGCGCCGCGGGGCCATTGAAGCAGTTGTGGCTTAGAAAATAAACCGCACGCCGGCTTCAATACTGCGGCCTGGCGCCGGGGCATAGTCACGCAGCAGGGAGGTGGAGTTGCGGATTTCCTCGTCAAGCAGGTTGCGGGCACTGGCGAAAAGTACCATGTCGTTACTGCCGATGTTGAGGTTGTACTCGGCGCTCAGGTCCATGCGGGTATAGCCATCGGTGGGTTCTTCATGGGTGCCGGCGCGATCCTGGTCCGCCGCCTTAACGGTGCGCCATTCCCAGCCCCACTGATCGTACTCGGCACCCAGGGCCAGGCCCATCCGCAGCGGCGGCATACGCGGTACATCGGTACTTTCGCCGGCGATGGCATCATCGAAGCTGGCGCGCACCATATCGCCAAACAAAGTCACGTAGTAACCGCTCTGCAGGGGAAAGGTCACCGAGGCCTCGGCGCCGTAGAAAGTCGCATCGCGGTTGGCGTAGGCGTAGACCGGCAGCGCCTCTTCCTCGCCGCCGGTATTCTGCGCATAGATATAGTCGCCGATCTGGTTGTAGAAGACACTGGCCTCGATCCGCGCAGCGTGCCAGCCGCTGGCCGCTTCGTTGTGGTGGTGATAACCCAATTCCAGGTTAACGCCACTCTCTTTGTCCAGTTCGCTGTTACCTAATAGGTAGCGGGACTCCGCCAGATGGGCGCCATCGGCAAACAGCTCCTCAGCCACGGGGGCACGCTCGGAGCGAGTGGCACCAAAGCTAATATGCTGATGTTCGGCGAGGAAGTACTGCAGCGTGGCGCTGGCGCCAATCAGGTTGTAATCGCGGTCGTCGGCGGTGTCCGGGTTTATATCTACTCGCTCCAGGCGCGCGCCAAGGTCCAGGTGCCAGTCTCCCCACTCGCGTTCTTTCATGGTAAAGAACCCTGCGCTGCGGGTGCGCGAGGGCTGGATAAAGGCTTCGTCGCCAACTGCGGCAAAGTCTTTGTCGGTCAATTGCAGGCCGTAGGCACCCCGCCAGCTGTTGCCGGCATCGTGAGTTATTTCAATCCGGCTTTCCCAGGCCTGATTGGTGAAGCGGGTGCCCGGGTTGCCGGCATCAAGCTCCACATGTTCGTAATCGTTGTAGCCAACGCGCAGGCTCAACTTGTCCCAGTAATCATCCTCGAAACGGTGCTCACCTTTCAGGTCGTAGCGGGTTTGTGCCATATCGATACGCACTGCATCAATCTCACCGGCCTCCGCGTGCTCTTCATGCTCATCGTGGTCTTCGTCTGCATGATCCCCATCGTCATGGTGGTGCTCATGGGTACCTAGGGGAATGCCGTAGTTATTTTCCAGGCGGTTTAGGGAGAAGCCGATAAAGCCGTTGTCGGTGATCCAGGAGACGCCGCCGCTATAGCTGTGGGCACGGGCATTGGTGTTGCCCACATAGCCATCGGTGTTGAAGGCTTCCTCGTGCTCGTCTTCGTCTCCGGCGTGCTCTTTGTGTTCATGGTGTTCTTCATGCTCAACGATGGCGAGGCCCGGAATATTGGTGTCGTTATTTTCCCGGTAGACCCCATCGACATACCAGGCCAGCTGTCCGGTGCCGCCGGTGAGGCGAAACACGGAGGCATCCTGGTTGTCGGCGGTGTTGTGGCGCAGTTCCACTGCTCCCTCTATTTCCTCCGGTACGGCACTGGGGATACGCCCGTCGGTAATATTCACCACACCGCCCACGGCACCACTGCCATAACGCAGGGCCGCGGGGCCGCGCAATATCTCGATGCGCTCGGCGAGCAGGGGTTCGATGCTGGCGGCGTGATCGGAGCTGGTGTTAGAGGCGTCGGACACATCCAGGTTGTCACTCAGGATTTTTACCCGATTGGCGCTCTGGCCGCGGATAACCGGCAGGCCCACGCCACTGCCGAAAGAGGCGTTGGCCACACCGGGTTGGTCTTGCAAAGTCTGGCCCAGGGTAGCAGCTGCGGATTTGCGCAGTGCATCGCCGGATAGAATGGAAACCGGTGCCGCCACGGCATCGGCGGGTTTGTCCAGTGGCGAAACGGTGACGTTAACTTCTTCCAGTGCCGGGTTGTTTTCAGCGGCGTAAATAGCGGGTGCAGCCAGGCTGGCAATGGCTAGGGCCAAGGTATTGAACTTGATCATTTGTTTTTTATTTCCTGTCACAGGCGGATGCTGCCTTACGCGTACTGGCGCGGGCATCCACAAAGCAAATTGTTGGCTTTTTTAGGGTTAGCTGAGAGACAGGAACAGGGGAGGGGCTCGCGCGCTCTGGCGCTCCGGCTGGCAATCGCGCGCTGCTGGCGCAGAGAGCCGGATGTAGTGGCTTTGGGGCGCAGCCTGAACGAGTAGTAGCTCACTGCCGAGTGCTGCGGGGGAATGCATGCAGCACAGGTCACACAGTTCCACTTGGTTGTTACCGAGGTGGAAATGCTCCGCCCACAGCGGCTGCGCTGCTACTAATGCAAGTAGCAGGAACAGGCTGGCCCAGTAATGGGATTTCCGGCGTTTTAGAGTAACCATAGGCCGCATGATAGGTGCAAATGGTTACGAATCAAGTTTCATCTGACACTAGCGGACCACAGCGGGCATCATTCATCCTATAATCTGCGCCCTCTGTCTAATTGCTCAAAAAAGGAACGCTTTCGATGCGCAAAGCTAGCGTCACCCGCGACACTCTGGAAACCAAGATTCAAGTCAGCGTCAACCTGGATGGCCAGGGGCACGGCCAGTTTTCCACCGGGGTTCCTTTTCTTGAGCATATGCTCGACCAAATCGCCCGACACGGCATGATTGATATGGATATTCGCTGCGATGGCGATATTCATATCGACGACCACCATACAGTGGAAGACATCGGCATTACCCTCGGCAAGGCCATTACCCAGGCTTTGGGAGATAAGAAGGGCATGACCCGTTACGGCCACAGTTATGTGCCCCTGGACGAGGCGCTCTCCCGCGTGGTGATCGATTTTTCCGGCCGCCCCGGTCTGGTGATGGATGTGCCCTTTACCCAGAAGCGCATCGGTAATTTTGATACCGAGCTGTTTTATGAATTCTTCCAGGGCTTCGTAAACCACGCGCTGGTGACTGTGCACATAGATTGTTTGCGCGGCCACAACGCCCACCATCAGGTGGAGACCGTATTCAAGGCCTTCGGCCGCGCCTTGCGCATGGCGCTCACCCTGGACCCGCGCATGGCCGGCACTATGCCCTCTACCAAGGGGGTGTTGTGATGGGCAAGATTGCGGTTCTCGATTACGGCATGGGCAACCTGCACTCGGTTGCCAGTGCTTTGGATAAGGTGGCGCCGGAAGCCGAGGTGGTGCTGGCGCAAACTCCACAACAGGCCCAGGGGGCTGAGCGCTTATTAGTACCGGGCGTGGGCGCTATTCGCGACTGTATGGCGGGCTTTGTTGAAGCGGGTTTTGCGCCGCTGTTGAAGGACGCTATTGCGGCGGGCACTCCGGTATTGGGCATTTGCGTGGGTATGCAGATCATGATGCGCCACAGCGAGGAGAACAATGGTATCGACTGCCTGGACATCTTCCCGCAACCGGTGAAGTTTTTTGGCAACGACCTGCCGCTGGCAGCCACCGGCGAACGCTTAAAAGTGCCACATATGGGCTGGAACCAGGTGCAACAAACCCGTGAGCATCCGCTGTGGGCCGGCATTGCCGATGGCAGCCGTTTCTATTTTGTGCACAGTTATTATGTGCCGGCTGAAGACAACGGGGCTTTGGCTGGGCGCACCGATTACGGTGTGCCCCTGGCGGCTGCAGTGGCACGGGAGAACATTTTCGCCACCCAGTTTCACCCGGAGAAGAGCGCCGATACTGGCCTGCAACTATTAAAGAACTTTGTCAGCTGGAATGGCCGGGCCTGAGCCCCGCCGACGATTACTGACTTCGATAACCACCGCCGACGAAAGGCAGAGCATGATTGTAATTCCCGCTATCGACTTGAAAGACGGCCAGTGCGTACGCCTGCGCCAGGGCGAAATGGATGACGCCACCGTATTCTCCGACGACCCACTGGCGACCGCCCAGCACTGGGTGAACGAGGGGGCCAAGCGCCTACACTTGGTAGATCTAAATGGTGCCTTTGCCGGTAACCCGGTCAATGGTGAAGCGGTCACGGCCATCGCCAAGCAATTTCCTCATTTACCGGTGCAGATTGGCGGCGGTATCCGCGATTTGCACACCATCGAACGCTACCTGGATGCCGGGGTGAAATGGGCCATTATCGGCACCGCTGCAGTGAAGCAGCCGAAGCTGGTCGAGGAAGCCTGTCGCGAATTCGAGGGACAAATTATCGTTGGACTCGACGCCAAAGATGGGCTGGTAGCCACCGAGGGCTGGGCCGAAGTTTCTGAGCTGAAAGCTACCGAACTGGCCAAGCGTTTTGCGGATTGTGGCGTCAGTTCCATTGTATATACCGATATCGCCCGCGACGGCATGATGCAGGGCGTGAATATCGAGGCCACCCTGGAGTTGGCCCGAGCGGTACAGGTGCCGATAATCGCCTCCGGTGGAGTCAGCAGCATTGAGGATATCGAGCAGCTGTTGGAAACCGGTGAAATTTACGGCGCCATTACCGGCCGAGCTATTTACGAGGACAAGCTGGACCTGCGCGCGGCGCAGCAGCTCTGCGATCAACGGAGCAAGTAATGGCACTGGCGAAACGTATTATTCCCTGCCTTGATGTCGATGCCGGACGCGTGGTGAAGGGTGTTAATTTTGTCGATATCCGCGATGCCGGAGACCCGGTAGAGATCGCCCGCCGCTACAACGAGGCGGGTGCGGATGAAATCACTTTCCTGGATATTACCGCCACCCACGAGCAGCGTGACACCATACTGCACACCGTGGAAAAGATGGCCCACGAGGTGTTTATTCCTCTCACCGTGGGCGGTGGCGTGCGCACCCTGCAGGATATTCGCAACCTGTTGAATGCCGGTGCGGATAAGACTGCCATTAATTCCGCAGCGGTGAAAAACCCCGAGTTCGTGCGCGAGGCCGCCGAGCGCTTCGGCAGCCAGTGCATCGTAGTGGCGATTGACGCCAAACAGGTGGGGGAGAACCGTTGGGAGATTTTTACCCACGGCGGGCGTCAGCCCACCGGCATAGATGCTGTAGCCTGGGCGAGACAGATGGCGGAGTATGGTGCCGGAGAAATACTGCTCACCAGTATGGACCGAGATGGCACCAAAAATGGTTTCGATCTGGCCCTGACCCGCGCAGTAAGCGAGGCGGTGCCAGTGCCGGTGATCGCCTCTGGTGGCGTCGGCAACCTGCAACACCTGGCTGAAGGGGTTTTACAGGGGGGCGCCGATGCGGTACTGGCGGCTAGTATCTTCCACTTCGGCGAGTACAGCATCGCCGAAGCCAAGGCCTTTATGCAGGAAGCGGGGATAGAAATGCGCCTCTAGACCAGGGGACTGGCGCTCGATATGAAGGAATTGGCGTTACGGCCGGGGGCGGGTGCGCTGGCGGCGGGCCGGAGCCCGCCGCGCGCCGTTACTACTGTTCATCTGCGCGCGCAAAGCGTTCGTGCAGACCCCGGTCCCTGTGAGCGTAGAGATTCAGCCCTTTAAGTACATTGAGTGCTTCGAAAATCTGGTTGTCGCGATCCATCCAGTTGTCGCGCTCCCCCTCTTCCCGTTCCCGTGCGCGGTCTTGCGAGGTGCGGTCTGCACCACCGTTACCATTGTTCAAATGTCCGGCCAGGTCTGCCTCGGTGGGCCGTTGCATGTCTTTCAGGGGGGTGACCTTGGCTCGCTCAACAACGATATCCGGCGTGATGCCCCGGGCCTGGATGGAGCGCCCATTGGGGGTGAAGTAGAGTGCGGTGGTGAGCTTGATGGCACGCTCGTTATTGATGGGGATGACCGTCTGTACCGAACCCTTGCCGAAACTGTCGGTCCCCATCACCACGGCGCGGCGGTGGTCCTGAAGGGCACCTGCGACAATTTCCGCCGCTGAGGCGGAACCGGCATTGATCAGTACCACTAGCGGGGCGCCTTCGGTCAGGTCGCCGGGTTCGGCAGAATAGCTCAGATTGGCGGCTTCATTGCGGCCTTCGGTGTAAACCACCAACCCTTCTTCAAGAAAAGCGTCAGCCACTTCCACCGAGGACTGCAGCACACCGCCGGGGTTGTTGCGCAGGTCGATGATCAGACCCTTGAGAGTGCCTTTCTTCTGGAGCTTGATCAGCTCTTCCGCCACATCGGCGCCGGTATCCAACTGAAACTGGCTGATGCGCAGATAGCCGTAGCCTTCGTCGAGCATCTTGCTGCGCACACTGCGCACGCGCACGGTGTCGCGCTTGAGGGTGACATCGAAGGGTTCCTTGTGGCCCTTGCGTGCGATGGTGAGGGTGACGCTGCTGCCCTTGGGCCCACGCATCCACTCCACCGCCTCGTCCAGGCCGACCCCTTTCGTTGATTTGCCCGACAGCCGCAGTATCACATCGCCCGCCTTGAGGCCGGCACGGGAGGCTGGGGTGTCGTCCATCGGGGTGATAACGGTGATGCGGTTGTCTTCGATGCCCACCTCAATTCCGAGGCCGGCAAACTCACCGGTGGTGTTGGCCTGCAGGTCGTCGAAGGAGCGGCGGTCCAGGTAGGAGGAGTGGGGATCTAGGCCCTGCAGCATGCCCTTGATGGCGTATTCCAGCAGGGTGCGGTCGTCTACCTCTTCCACGTAGCCCTGACGAATCTGCTCGAACACTTTAGCGAAGCTTCGCAGATCTTCGAGGGGGAGGCGCCCGCTATTTACGGTGGCGGCATTGGGTTGCTGGCCACCTTCGCTGAAACCCATCAATGGCAGGGTTGTGAGGGCGGCGGCTCCGAGAAATGTGGTGAGCGCCTTAGAGATGGACATATTGTTGTGACCTCTGCCTTATTTCTTCGCTGCTTTGCGAAAGTGTAGACCGCAGAGATTGGCAGGGATTCTAATGCACCGCCAAATTCTACTGTGTCAAAGGCTTAGTCGCGAAAAGCTCAACTCCCATACAGCGGCTTTAAGTACTGGCGCACGGGTGCGGCGCCAGATTAGAAAAACCGGTAAATCGTAGTTGGAAAAGACGGTGTTCGGTTAGCTCCGGCACCAGGCAGTGGGGTCCTGGGCTTGGCCGCGATGGCGTATTTCAAAATAGAGACCACTGTGCGCGAGGCCACCGCTGTTGCCGACCCGTGCGATAGTATCGCCACTCTCCACCCACTCGCCGATATTGCGGGTGAGGGATTGGTTGTGGGCGTAGAGGCTCATATAGCCGTCGCCGTGATCGAGAATCACCAGCATGCCGTGACCACGCAGATAATCAGAAAAGACGACGCGCCCGCGGTGCACCGCGCGCACGGGCTCTCCCTCGTTGGCGCGGATAGTCACTCCCTTCCAGGTAATCCCATTGGCGCGGCGCTGCCCGTAGGCATTGGCGCGGTGACCCTGAACTGGCCACTGCAATCTGCCCCGCTGCTTAGCAAAGGGCTTGTGTTGGTCCGGGTTGACCAGTGTGGCAATAGCGCGGCCCACCTCGTCAATCAGAGTCTGCAGGCGCTTGCGGTCATCCTGCAGCTGTTTGAGTTCGCCACCGCCATCGGCGAGCCGCGCTGCCAGTTTCTCCAGGGTGCGCTTGCGCCCCTGCTGCGCACTGCGCAGCTTGTCCTGGCGCTCCTGCAGCTGAGCCCGTTCCGCCTGCAGGCTGTTGCGCTCGCGCTCGATCGAGGCGGAAACCGATTCCAGCGAGGCGAGAGTTTGTAGGTAGTTGTCGATAACGCGGCTGCGTTCTTGGAGGAAGTAATCGTGGTAGCGAAGTTGGCGGGCGATGTTCTGTGGATTTTGTTGGTTGAGAAGGAGTTTGATCTGTTCTTGTCGGCCCAGTCGGTAAGCGGCGGCGATCTCCTGTTCGACCTGCCGCTGCATACTTCGTCGCGCCTCCTGCAGCTGCTTCTGCTCCTCTTGCAGCTCGCGCAGCTTGTCCGTGCGGCTGCGCATGTCTTGTCTGATCTGGTCTATGCGCCGGTGCAGCCCAGAGATGTCTTTCTCGTTCTCTTCCAGATCCTTCAGCAGCTGGTCGCGTTGACCGCGCACCTGATTGAGTTCCTGTTGCAGGGAATCGATGCGCTGCTTGATTTCTGTGAGGCGCGCCTGCTGGTCCGCCTCCGCCTGGCTCCAGGCGGGCAGTGACAACAGGGCGATCAGGAAGAGTACGAGAGTTTTCATCAGTCCATTTTTACCAAGCTGTGGCCGGTCATTTCCGCCGGCTGTGGCAGATCCATCAACGCTAACATGGTTGGCGCCACATCCGCCAGACTGCCTCCGTCACACATTTGCACATTGCGCTCGCCGATGTACACAAAAGGTACCGGCAGGGTGGAGTGTTGGGTGCTGACCTGGCCGGAACTGGTATCGAACATCTCTTCCACATTGCCGTGGTCGGCGGTGATCAGCACTTCGCCACCGGCAGCCAGGGCTGCGTTCACGACGCGCTCTACACACTGGTCCAGGGCTTCCACGGCTTTTACCGCGGCTTCGAAGACACCGGTGTGGCCGACCATATCGCCGTTGGCGTAGTTACAGATAATGGTGTCGTACTCGCCGCTCTCGATTGCTGCTACCAGCTTGTCGGTCACTTCCGGCGCGTTCATTTCCGGCTGTAGGTCGTAGGTGGCTACGTCTGGGGATTTGATCAGCTCGCGAGTTTCCCCTTGATAGGGTTCTTCGCGGCCGCCGCTGAAGAAGAAAGTCACGTGGGCATATTTTTCGGTTTCGGCAATGCGCAGCTGGGTCTTGCCCTGGGCCGACAGGTACTCACCGAGGGAATTCACCAGGTTTTCCGGAGGGAAGGCGCAGCTGGCGTGGATATCGGCGGCGTATTCGGTGGTCATGACAAAGTCTGACAGCTTGGGCTGGGCTTTGCGCTCGAAGCCGCTGAAGTCCGCTTCAGTAAAGGCGCGGGTCAGCTGGCGTGCGCGATCCGGGCGGAAGTTCATAAAGATCAGCGCATCGCCATCTTTGATGGGAGCGGGCTCGCCGATCATTGTCGGTGCGACAAATTCATCATTTTCACCGCGCTCGTAGGCGGCAGCTAATCCCGCCAGGGCGTCAGTGGCTTTGTGCTCCGCGGTTCCGAGGGTCAGCATATCGTAGACAGATTCGGTGCGATCCCAGCGCTGGTCGCGGTCCATGGCAAAGTAGCGGCCAGCCAAAGTGGCCATATGGGCATTGCCGACGGCATCGCAGACCTGCATCAGGCGCGCGATAGAGGGTTCGGCGCTGCGCGGGGGTGTGTCGCGGCCATCGAGGAAGGCGTGTACGTAGATAGCGCGGGCTCCGCGCTGTGCCGCCAGGGTCACCATAGCGACGATATGATCTTCGTGGCTGTGTACGCCGCCCTCGGACAGCAGTCCCATAATATGAACCGCACCGTTCTTGGTAATAGCCTTGTCCACCGCAGCGGTGTAGGCGGGGTTGCGGAAGAAATCGCCGTCTTTAATAGCCTTATTGATGCGGGTGAAGTTCTGGTAAACCACGCGGCCAGCCCCCAGGGTCATATGTCCCACCTCGGAGTTGCCCATTTGTCCTTCGGGTAGGCCCACCGCCATACCGGAGGTCTGAATCAGGGTTTTGGGGCGGGTTGCCCAGATGTTGTCCCACACCGGAGACTTTGCGGCACGAATCGCGTTGTACTCGGCATTGTCGCTGTGGCCGAAGCCGTCCAGAATCAGCAGGACTAAGGGGCGTTTGTGCGGGGCTTGCGAAGCGGCCATAGCGACGGGTTTCCTCTATCGGGTGGTTTGGATTGCGGACGCGGATTTTAACCCGTTCGGCCATCGTTTAACCATGTCGAATAGCGCTGGATGAGTCCATTAGCGTCTATGCGGGTGCCGCTGGGGTATCATTTTGCTGGTTAGAAATTCGCCACAATCGTGTATACTCCCGCCAGCTTTGGCGCAGCTGCGCCGTAACGATAACCACTATGGATTTTGGGGGCGGAGTGGATTTTTTCGTCTTTTTGAGTGAGCAGTGGCTGCTGGTCGGCCTGCTCGTGGCACTGCTTTATGCGCTGGTTCTGAGCGAGCGCTACAAGGCGGGTGTGCCGGTTTCCCTGCACGAGGTGACCCGGCTGATCAACAGCGATGGGGCCAAGGTATTGGATGTCCGCGATCGCAGCGAGTTTACCGCTGGGCATATCGTCGATGCCTTGCATATTCCCCACGGGGAAGTGGCTGAGCGCATCGCCGAGCTGGAACCCTTCAAAGATAAGGTGGTGATTGTCGCCGATAAAATGGGTCAGCACGCCGGGCCTGCGGGTCGCCTGCTCAAGCAGAAGGGCTTCCAGGTGCGCCGACTGCAGGGTGGTATGAGCGAGTGGACTAATCAGAACTTGCCTTTGGTCAAGGGCAAGGGTTAGTCCAGCAATTCAAGAGATGGCTTTAGGCGGAGTTTTGTTATGCAGGATGTTGTCATCTACACCACCCGTTTTTGTCCCTACTGTATTCGCGCCAAGCAGTTGCTCGACAGCAAGCGCGTGAACTATCGCGAAATCGCGGTGGACAACAAACCGGAGCTGCGCGCTCAGATGGCGGAAAAGGCCGGTCGCCGCACCGTGCCGCAGATCTGGATTGGCGATTACCATGTGGGTGGCTGCGATGAGCTGATGGCCCATGAGCGTGCAGGAAAGCTCGATAAATTGCTGAAAGCGGCTGGCTGATAAAGGTTGTCGCCGCGTGCCTCACGCGGCTTTGGATATTTGCTATTAATCCGGTCCGGGCCTTGAAACGGTATTTGCAGGCCCCCATCTGAAGGCTCATACAAGGAGTCTTTCTCACGGAAGGCATCAATAAACTTTTTATAAAAACAGGCAGTAACATGGCTGAAGAATTAAACGGCGCGGCAAACGCAGAGGCTCCACAAGTACAATTCGCGATGCAGCGCATCTACCTGAAGGATCTCTCTTTCGAGACCCCCATGGGTGTCGAGGTTTTCAAAAAACAGTGGAAGCCTCAGGTAAACCAGGAGCTGAACACCAAGACCGCCAAGGTTGACGAAGACCTGTACGAAGTGGCGCTGACGCTCACTATCACCGTGAAGCTGGAAGAAGACACCGCTTTCCTGGTGGAAGTGAAGCAGGCAGGCCTGTTCGGCATCAAGGGTCTGGAAGGTCAGCAGCTGGCTCAGGCTCTGAACACTGCCTGCCCGCAGATCCTGTTCCCCTATGCTCGCGAAGTGATCGACAATGCCGTTGTTAAAGGTTCCTTCCCGGCATTGATGCTGCCGCCGGTCAATTTCGACGCCCTGTTTGCTCAGGCTCTGAACCAAGCGCAGCAGCAGGCTGCTGAAGGTGCCCAGGCTAAAGCGGACGCATAATCCCGCCAGCTTGTGAGAAAGGTCCCATCAGGGGCCTTTTTTTATATCTGTTATTTGTGCACCTTGTGGACGCAATAGAAATAAATTCAGCTGGTCTCGAAACTTAGCCGGAGGCTGCCTATGCAATGGGATTTACCCAACCCTTTTATCCACAAGGTAAGGGTGGGGGCTGAGCATGTGGATGGTTTACACCACGCCAATAACGCCGAGTATGTGCGCTGGTGCGAAGCTGCTGCATGGGCCCACAGTGCCGCATTGGGCCTGGATGTCATAAATTACCAGGATCTCGATCGGGGAATGGCCATTCGCCACGGGCAGTATGACTATATACTGGCGGCGAAAGAGGGGGATGAACTGGTATTCGGTACCTGGCTCACAGAGGTAGACGGGCGCCTGAATATGACCCGCTACTTTCAAGTCTTTCGCGCCGCCGATGGAGCATTGGTATTGCGGGCCCAGTGGCGGTTGGTATGCATCGAGCTTTCCAGTGGTAGACCGAAGCGCATGCCGGCGATCTTCAAGGAAATCTACAGTCCGGCAGTGACTGCCCCGGAGGCTGAAAACAATGAGTGAAGAGTTTGTAACCCTGACAGAAAACACAGGGGCGCTTAAGGACAAGACCATCTTTATCACCGGCGCCAGCCGCGGTATCGGCCGCGCCATAGCGCTCAAGTGCGCGGCGGACGGCGCTAATATTGTGATCGCCGCCAAGTCCGCTGAGCCCCACCCGAAGTTACCCGGCACCATTTTTTCTGTGGCACAGGAAGTAGAGAGCGCCGGTGGCAAGGCCCTGGCCCTGCAGGTGGATGTGCGCGATGAGCAGCGGGTGGAAGATGCGATGGCTCAGGCGGCGGACAAGTTTGGTGGAATTGATGTGGTGATCAACAACGCCGGCGCGATTAATCTGACTAATGTGGAGTCCACCCCGCCCAAGCGCTATGACCTGATGCTGAACATCAATAGTCGGGCTGTGTATCTGACCGCGCACCTGGCGATTCCCTACCTGAAAAAGTCGGATAACGCCCATATCCTCAGCCTGTGTCCCCCGCTCAATCTCCAGCCCAAATGGTTGGGGCCCTTCGCGCCTTACGCGCTGTCCAAATTTGGCATGACCATCCTAAGCCTGGGATTGGCGGAGGAGTTGCGTGAGGCGGGGATCGCCGTCAATACCCTGTGGCCGCGCACTCTGGTGGCCACTGCCGCCATTGAGTTTGCGGTGGGTAATCGCGAGATGTTCGAGCAGAGTCGCAAACCGGCGATTATGGCCGATGCAGCCTACGAAATATTGGTCACAAAAGGGGCTGCTCTGAACGGGTGCCAGCTGATCGATGAGGAACTTCTGGTGGAACGCGGGGTAAAAGATTTTACCGACTATGCCCATAACCCCGATAATGCGGGGAATCTGACCAAGGATTTATTTTTGGACTGACGCTGGCGGGGGGGGTATTTCATGAGCAGCGACAGCAAGTTATTCAAAGACGCACTCGGTGAACTGGGAGACGTCAAACCGCTAGTGCAGGAGCGCCGTGTTACCTTGCGAAAGGAAAGCGAGCCTTCTGAGCGTCTCTTGCGTGAGCGCCGTGCCGCTGCGACGCGTTTGAGTGAGCGTGAAATGAATCCCCTCTCCGGTGAGTATATTGAGCTGGTGGCACCCTGGGACCCTATCGAGTTTAAACGTGACGGGGTGCAAAACGGTGTCTACCGCAATCTGCGCCTGGGCAAGTACACGGTGGATGCGCGCCTCGACCTGCATCGTCACTCGGTGGAAATGGCCCGTAGTGCCGTTGTGGAGTTTGTGCGCGACTGTGTCGCGGCGGATGTGCGCTGTGCGTTAATTACCCACGGCAAGGGTGAGGGGCGCAAGCAGCCCGCCCTTTTGAAAAGCTGTATTAATCACTGGCTGCCGCAGTTGCATGAAGTATTGGCATTTCACAGTGCGCAGAAACAGCACGGTGGCATGGGGGCTACTTACCTATTGCTGCGCAAGAGTGAACGCAAGCGTCAGGAGAATCTGGAGAGGCATCAGCGGCGCTTTTGAGGTCCGCTTTGTCATTTTTCTGTCATCTGTGAGAACTATGATGCGCGCCGAGGCTTTCCAATGCGAATGCGCATCTGACTCATCTTTTTGATTCTTCTTGATTGTGATATTGGCGACCCATTGGGTCGCCTTTTTTATGGCTGTTCCAGTGGTAGCGATACCAGCAACTCAGCGCATGATTTCATCGACCCGGTTAAATTCAAGCCGCGTGGCTCTGTCGTTACTGCTCAGGATCAGCTTGTCACCCACCACTTCGAGAAAGCGGGTTTTGCGCAGGGCTCTCAGATAATCGGCTTCCAGTTCATCACTGGGACGTCCGTTTCCCACCCTGGAAATGACCGGTGATCTGGGCCAGGAGAGTTCTCCGCTGTTCTCGAGGTAGAAGCGCCCCAAATAGGGATTGATGCCGCCATTGCCACGAACGTAGCCGAAGCGATCACAAGTAAAGAAGGGGCGTTCGCGCCAGAATTTTTTCCACAGTAGCGTGTACTCATAGTTGTTCTCGCCATCCTGCAGGTTCGATAGTATCCAGTCGTGCTCACAAGCGGACCAGGCCGGTTGTCTGAAAGGCTGAGGGGCTGGCTCATTGAAGGACATGCACCCGGAAAAAAACAGGCTCAATAGGGTTGGGACTACAAGCTGCAAGCGAAGGTGAGATCGCGGCATGATGTCGTTCTCATTGTTTTTGCGACATTTAATCGTAAAAGCTATCAGTGGTCTGTGGTGGTGTTCAAGATCCTGCCCTGACATATTCGATATAAATATCGCCGGAGGCATCGCGCAGGATTAAACGCTTCCCGCGGGACTTAGTAAATGCCTGGCGAGTTCCAGCAAGGGCGCGCAGGTAGGTGTTTTCCTGTTGTAGCAGGTTCTCTGGACCGCCCATCTTGGTGGAGGCGAAGCTGGAGCTGTCCCACAGCATCAGGCCATTGTCGGTAACCTGCAGCTCGCCGCGGTAAGTGTTGATGCCGCTGCGCCCCATCACATTGCCATCGAGGTTACACACGAAGGTAAAGTCTGCGGGCTTATGGATCGACACAGCGCCGCCATTAATGCGCAAACGCACCAACTGCCACTTCTTATTGCACACGGAGCTTGCCGTTCCCGCGCTCTGTACAACTCTGGCTTCTTCCACACTGTTCGATAGGCATCCGCCGATGACCAGCAGAGCCCCCATTAGCCACAGTTGCACCAACCTGCTCATCGGCGAGTTACTCCCTGACCCTTGCATCTACAAACTCGAACGGGCCTATCGACATAGCCTGAAACCCGGTCTACGCAAAGCTTAGTCGCTGCCCCCTGTTAAGAGACGTCAGGCATGACAAGCTATGCTTCCCCTGTGAAAGAAGGCGCTACCCAGGCGCAAAGTAAGGCTAGGTGCGGCATGATCCGACGGACAAAAATAGTCGCTACGCTCGGCCCCTCGACCGATAAGGGGGACACCCTGCATCAGTTGATCGCCGCTGGTGTGAATATTGTGCGCTTGAATTTTTCTCACGGCGAAATTGAGGAGCATCGTCGCCGTGCCGAACAGGTGCGCGCAGAGGCCGCCCGTCAGGGCTGCCATATCGCCATACTGGGGGACCTGCAGGGCCCGAAAATCCGCGTGGGTAAATTCACCGATGGCGGTGTGCAGCTCACCGCTGGTGCCGAGTTTATTTTGGACCCCTCTTGGCCCAGGGAGCGGGGAAGCAGCGCCGGGGTATCGGTGGACTATGCCGAGCTGGCTGGGGATTGTCGCCCGGGGGATATACTGCTTCTGGATGATGGGCGCCTCAGCCTGCTTGTAAAGAAAATTGATGGCCATGTGGTTACCACTGAGGTACAGGAAGGGGGCTGGCTCTCCGATCGAAAAGGAATTAACAAGCGTGGGGGCGGCCTCACCGCGCCCGCATTAACGGATAAGGATTTGCGCGATATTCGGGTTGCCGCCGATCTGCAATTGGATTATCTGGCGGTGTCTTTTCCCCGCGATGCGCAAGATATTCACCGGGCACGGGAGCTGCTGCAGCAGGCGGGAGGCAATAGCCAGATTGTCGCCAAGATTGAGCGGGCAGAGGCGATCTCCACCGATGAGCACTTGCAGGATCTGATTTTGGCGAGCGATGTGATCATGGTAGCGCGCGGCGATCTGGCTGTGGAAATTGGCGATGCGGAATTAATGGGGGTGCAAAAACTTTTAATCCGCTTTGCCCGCTACCTGAATCGCACGGTGATCACCGCAACCCAGATGATGGAGTCGATGATTTCCTGCCCAGTGCCCACACGGGCGGAGGTGTGCGATGTCGCCAATGCGGTGCTGGATGGTACCGATGCGGTAATGCTATCGGCGGAAACCGCTAGTGGGGACTATCCGGTTGAGACAGTGCGGCATATGGCAGAGGTCATTATTGGGGCGGAAAAACACCGTGCTACACAGAGACCCTCGGATAGTCTGCGCGGCGATTATCCTGCCGGTGATGCCTGTATCGCCATGGCCGCGATCACCATTGCCAATCACTGTCAGGATATTAAGGCCATCATCTGCCAGACAGAGACTGGGAATACCGCTCTTTTGATGTCCAGGGTGCGTGCGGTGATCCCGATCTATGCCTTTTGCCGGCACCGCAGGATTTGCAACCGGGTTGCTCTCTATCGCGGAGTCGATCCGGTTTTGATGGCGGTGGCGGGTATGGATGGACCATCGCGGGACAATAAAGCAATCAGTCATTTAAAGCAGCGTAATCTTTTGAAGGCGGGCGACTTTGTGCTGGTTTCCCGTGGCTATCGACAAGATACTGGTGGTCAGACCGATACCCTTCGGGTAGTCAGGGTTGAATAAAATTTTTCTTTCGCTCCCGGGCCAATTACTTCCGATAAAACTGAAAACTAGATTTTTTTCTTGAAAGGCAAGGGCAGCGCCCGTGCGATATCCAGTGAATTAAAACTTGTGTACTTTTAATAATTATCCATGCCCGAGACTACTTAAAATACTGAGTATTTTTCGTTTTTTCAGCAACTTGAATTTTTAACCTGATCGGGCACAGCGCACCAGGGTTTTGGTTTCCAGCTCTTGTTCAACACAGTGAAATTTTTTTCCGTTTAGCGATAGCGACTTTGGACTTCCCTGTGATGCAGTTGTGGCGCAACCGGCAATACCTGTTACCAGTGCTACGGCAAGCAGCGTCGGCAGGAGTTTTTGCACTGCAGTTACCTCACAGATTGAGCTGTATTTTCTGGGGTTTACGTCTGTCTTATCTCAGAGTAGAGGGAATAGCTGTCAACATGATGAATAAGGCGTCATTTTGTGAAATGTGACGACATCGAGGTAGAGATTATGAAAACAAACTATGTTTCAGTCTCTTTTTTAAATGCCCGGAGGCTTCCCTGTGCATTGTCAGTGGGTTATTGGTAAAGAGGTAACAGTAAAAATTAATAAGTGCCCCGCAGTTTATTGCAAAATTACAGGTATGAATTTTTTAAATAATTTTTTGAGAAATTATTGATTGGCTGGGAGAGAACAAATCTTTTAATGTCGATAACCAAAATAACCCGCGAAATACCAGTAGATTTATCGATTTGCACAGGCACTTCGCGGGCGATGTGAAATACCAGAACTCTCAGCTATTTCACGATTAAGTAAAGGCAGCTAAGCCTTAACGTCTTCTGTGATGGTGCCCACCGCGAATGCGGTGATAACCACGGTGTTGGGCGCGATAGCGCATTTGTGCAGCACCGGGGGAATTAAAGCGGTTGTAGTAGGGAAGCCCGCGATAATAATGCCTGGCCCGGTAGCGGGCATTGCCGCGGAAGCCAGGTACGCGGTAATAGGAATAGGCACCGCCATAGCCACCATAGTAGTACCCATAGCGCGGGGTTACCCGGTAATACTGGTAAACCGGCGTACGGTAAGAGACATAGATATTACTGGAGGGGTAGTAGTTGGGGGTTGCATAGGGGTAAACAAAAGAAGAGGTATAGGCTACTCCCCCCCCTCTATAGTAACCGCCATAGTAGCCACCGTTATAGTAACTATCGGTTGCACAAGCACCCAGGGTCAGGGCCGTGCATACCGTGACGGCAATGAAAGCCGTCTTAACAGCTCTATTCATAGTGCAATCTCCGGTAAGCGGAATTTCCCCCCGGAGAGGCCCGGCAGGGGCCAAGCCCCTTATGTGTGCCAAATGGGCGCACGCAGAATTCCGGTGTCAGTAGGGCCTTGCTTGATAGGGCGGGTCGGGCGGATCGATAACCTGGTAGCCTCTGTTCACTACTGCAGGTGGTCTCAGGCGGTAAAAATTCCCATCCCAATAAAAGTTGCAGTGCTGCATGTTGTGGCAGACCCCATCGGGGTGGCAGTGGGCGTAGCGGCCCCGTAGGTTGTAATATGACTTGCTGTAATAAGGGCTATATCCGTAATAGCTAGCTGAGCAGTCATAACCTCCACAGGGGTATCCTGTGCCATTGCAGGCCGATAGGGAGAACCCCGCGGCAATAGCCAGGGCATAGCCCGAGTGACGAAGCAGCCGAAGCGACAGCGGTTTCATCTAGACCTCCACACCTTTTGGCGGGTAAAACGTCTAATTCTCAGCCTAGCACTTTTGGCGCAAATTTCCTCACAAAGAAAAAAAATTGTTCTATCGGGTTTAATGGATGTGACGGGAGACTGATGGGAGTTATCCACGTTGCAATTTCTGTCGGTGGACAATTGGCTACTTTAAGGTCGCTGTTGTTGCCGGACCAAAAACGATAAAAAAAGACCGGGGACTCCTGCCCGGTCTTTTGTAACTTCATCTTCTATAAAAACCTATTTATAGAAATTTCTGGAAATCAATGGGTGCTCGGCAGCAGGGTCGAATCAATAGACTCCAGATAGGCGCCGCTACTGAGGAGCTGTTTAGCCTCTTCAATATCCGGGGCAAAATAGCGGTCTTTATCGTAGAAGGAGACGCGCGCGCGTAGTTTTTCCTTGGCCGCTTCCAGTTTTTCAGTAGATTTTAATGGCGCGCGGAAATCCAGTCCCTGACAGGCTGCGAGCAATTCTACGGCCAGAATGCCGCAGGTGTTGTCGGCCATATCCCGCAGGCGGCGACCGGCAAATGTGGCCATGGATACATGGTCTTCCTGGTTGGCGGAAGTGGGCAGGGAGTCCACGCTGGCGGGATGCGCTATGGATTTATTTTCACTGGCCAAAGCAGCGGAAGTAACCTGAGCGATCATAAAGCCGGAGTTCACCCCACCGTTTTCCACCAGGAAGGGCGGCAGGCCGGATAGGTTATTGTCGATCAACAGCGCCATGCGCCGTTCGGACAGGGAGCCGATTTCCGCTAGTGCCAGTGCCAGGTTGTCGGCGACCATAGCCACTGGTTCCGCATGGAAGTTACCGCCGGAAATAATGTCGGAATTCTCCGGGTTTTCCTCGTCGGTAAAGACGAGCGGGTTATCGGACACACCATTGGCTTCGGCCAGTAGTACTTCGGCAGCGAAACGCATCTGCTGCAGGCAAGCACCCATGACTTGGGGTTGGCAGCGCAGCGAGTAGGGGTCCTGCACTTTTTCACAGAATTGGTGGGAGTCACCGATCTGGCTGGTTTCGCCGAGCAGGTCGCGGTAAATCGCCGCTACATCGCGCTGTGCCCGTTGGCCACGGGCATTGTGAATGCGATCGTCGAAGGGGCGACGCGATCCTTTGGCGGCTTCCAATGTCATGGCACCGGTAACCAGGGCGCCCGCGAACAGATCTTCACTGGCGAACAGGCCGAGCAGGGCAAAGGCGGTGGAGGCCTGGGTGCCGTTTAGTAGGGCAAGGCCCTCCTTAGGGGCCAGGGTAATGGGCTCAAGATCCGCAGCTTTGAGGCCTTCGTGAGCGCTTTTGCGCTCGCCGTTTATAAAGACTTCCCCTTCACCGAGAAGTACCACACTCATATGAGCCAGCGGAGCTAGATCCCCAGAAGCGCCCACAGAACCCTTCTCGGGAATTGCAGGGTAAACCCCGGCATTGACCAGTTGTATCAGGGCTTCAATAACTTGGGGACGTACCCCGGAGAAACCCCGTGAGAGGGAGTTGATTTTCAACACCATCAACAATCGTACGGTAGCTTCACTCATAAAGTTACCGGTACCGGCGGCGTGGCTCAGTACGATAGCGCGTTGCAGGTTTTCCAAATCGTGCCTTTCGATACGGGTGTTGGCCAATAAGCCAAAACCGGTATTGATGCCGTAAACCGTGCGGCCCTCGGTAATTACCTGGGCAACCGTGTGGGCGGAGGCTTCGATGGCTGGATAAGCGCTTTTTGCCAGGGATAGTTGTACTGGTTCGCGGGCAACGCGGCGCAGTTGCGCAAGGCTTAGCTGACCGGGATCGATTTCCAATTGATACATAAATTATTTCACCAAAAATATTTACAGCTTGGTGTCGGTAGCGCGCGGCAGAAAAATATAGGGCCGCGCATTAATGTTCCGACGGTATTTTTATTGCGGTAAAAAATCAGTCTTTCAGCATGGGCAGGTCCAGGCCCTGCTCTTTTGCACATTTTTTTGCGATCTCGTAGCCGGCGTCGGCGTGACGCATTACACCGGTGGCTGGATCATTCCAGAGAACGCGCTCGATGCGTTTGTGTGCCGCTTCGGTGCCATCGCAGACAATCACCACACCTGAGTGTTGGGAGAAGCCCATGCCTACGCCGCCGCCGTGATGCAGGGATACCCAGGTCGCACCAGAGGCAGTGTTTAGCAGGGCGTTTAGCAGTGGCCAATCGGAGACAGCATCGGAGCCGTCTATCATGGATTCGGTCTCGCGGTTGGGGCTGGCTACAGAGCCGCTGTCGAGGTGATCGCGGCCGATCACAACCGGTGCTTCCAACTCACCATTGGCAACCATCTCATTAAAGGCCAAAGCCAGGCGCGCGCGATCCTTTAGTCCCACCCAGCAGATACGTGCGGGCAGTCCCTGGAAGTGAATGCGCTCGCGGGCCATATCGAGCCAGTTGTGCAACTGCGGGTTATCGGGAATCAGCTCTTTAACTTTGGCATCGGTCTTATAGATATCTTCCGGGTTGCCGGAAAGGGCCGCCCAGCGGAAAGGGCCAACACCTTCACAGAACAGCGGGCGAATATAGGCGGGCACAAAACCGGGGAAATCAAAGGCATTTTCCACACCTTCTTCGAGAGCCATCTGGCGAATATTGTTGCCGTAATCGAGAGTGGCGGCACCGCGCTTTTGTAGCTCCAGCATGGCCTCTACCTGAATCGCCATAGATTGCTTGGCTGCCTTTACCACTGCGGCCTCGTCTTTTTTACGCATTTCTGCGGCGTATTCCATGGTCCAGCCCTTAGGCAGATAACCATTTAAAGGATCGTGTGCTGAGGTTTGGTCGGTAACGGAATCTGGCAGAATATTGCGCTGCACAATTTCCGGGAAAATATCCGCTGCGTTGCCCAGTAGGCCAACGGAAATAGCTTCACCTTTTTCCATGGCCTCTTCAATCATTTGCAGCGCTTCATTGAGGCTGGTGGCTTTTTTGTCTACATAGCCGGTGCGCAAGCGGAAATCGATACGCGTTTCATCGCACTCCACCGCAATCATGCAGAATCCGGCCATCGTCGCGGCCAGTGGCTGCGCGCCCCCCATGCCGCCGAGGCCACCAGTGAGAATCCACTTGCCTTTTGCTTCGCCGTTAAAGTGTTTGCGAGCGACTGCGGCAAAGGTTTCATAGGTGCCCTGTACGATGCCCTGGGAGCCAATATAAATCCAGGAGCCTGCAGTCATCTGGCCGTACATGGCCAAGCCTTTTTTATCCAGCTCGTTGAAGTGTTCCCAGTTGGCCCAGTGCGGTACCAGGTTGGAGTTGGCAATTAATACGCGAGGCGCATCGGCGTGGGTTTTAAATACGCCCACCGGTTTTCCGGACTGTACCAGCAGCGTTTCGTCGTCCTCGAGGCGTTTCAGTACCTCGACAATTTTGTCGTAACACTCCCAGTCGCGCGCGGCGCGGCCGATACCACCATAAACTACCAGGTCTTCTGGGCGTTCAGCCACTTCCGCATCCAGGTTATTCATCAGCATGCGTAGTGGGGCCTCGGTCAGCCAGCTCTTGGCATTGAGCGCACTGCCACGAGGCGCGCGGATTTTGCGACTGGGATCGTGACGTTTATCAGCGGACATAAATTCCTCTCAAAATATTTGGTAAAAATTCTTACGCCCTGTAGTTATCAGTCAAATATTGCCGGGGCGTAGGGGATACATTCAGAAATTAGAATCTCAGTTGCGCGCCCAGGCGGTAACGGTTACCCGGGTGCACCAGGCGGGCAAAGCTCACAGTGCCGGCGCTACTCTTGGTACGTCGCCACACCTGTAGGCAGGCATCGCCGGTGGCGATCTCCAGCGCGTAGGCAATAGAGGCCTCTGCAGCAATCGCCTCCACCGTGGTATCGGCCTCGGTCAATGGCGCAACCCTGGAAAGGTAGGCGTTGGGTGTGGTGTGGGCGAAATCTTGCTGTAGATATTCCGGGGCCAGGGTCGGATTGGTGAAGCGCTCCTCCCACTGTATGGGTACGCCGTTATCGCAGTGCACAATAATGGTATGAAAAACTTTGGCCTGTTCCGGCACTTCCAATGCACGGGCTACTTCGGCGTTGGCCATACACTGCTGTGCCAGCAAAATTCGGTTGCTGTAGCTATGGCCACGTGCGGAAATCTCATCGGCAATATTTCGCACTTCTAATAGGGAGCCTGCCGGTACCGGTTCGGCCACAAAAGTACCGAGTCCCTGAGCGCGCATCAGCACCCGCTCATCGGTTAATTCACTCAATGCGCGTCTGGCGGTCATACGGCTGACACCGAATTCCTGTGCCAGCTGATTTTCCGAGGGTACCTGGAAATGCACAGGCCAAGTGCCTTTCTCGATTTGTTGCCGGATATGGCGCTTGATCGCCGCGTAGCGGGGCTCGCTTGCAGTATTCATGCTTGAGTTCGATGCCTTTTGGGCTTGTATATGGTTGTATATACAAGAAATAATAATGGTTACTATGGTTGTCTTAAAGATGACTGTCAAGCCGGGGCGATGGTCTGTATCCTGACTGCCCTAAATCCCGCTCGGTATTGGACTGGGCATCTATGGTTAAAGAAGGAAAAGCGCGCCGCTAGAAGCTTATGACAGAACGCTGCGACCTACTGATTACTAATGTGAATGCCGCCACTATGGACCCTTCTATTGTCGGGGGCTACGGTGCTATAGAGGATGCCGCTGTGGCGATAACCAGTGGCAAGATTGTATGGCTGGGACCGCGCCGCGAGTTGCCGGACTGCGCTCCAGATGAGGTGATCGATGGCGAGGGTCAATGGTTGACCCCGGGCCTGATCGACTGCCACACCCATCTGGTCTATGGCGGTCATCGCGCCGGAGAGTTTGCCCGCCGCCTGGGGGGCGAGAGCTACGAAGAGGTGGCTCGTGCTGGCGGTGGTATTATTTCCACCGTGCGCGCCACTCGTGCCGCCAGTGCCGAGGAGTTGTATCGCCTGTCGGAGCCGCGCCTGCGCGCCCTGATGTCTGAGGGGGTTACCACCGTCGAAATCAAATCTGGCTATGGCCTGGATTTGGATACGGAGCTGAAACAGCTGCGCACAGCGCGTCGGCTGGGACAGCACAATCCTGTGGAAATCGTCACTAGCTGCCTGGCCGCGCACGCCCTGCCGCCGGAATACGATGGCCGTGCCGATGAATATATCGATTTAATTTGTGAACAGATATTGCCGGCGGTTGCGCGCGAGCAACTGGCCGATGCGGTGGACATGTTCTGCGAAACCATTGGTTTTACCGTAGAGCAGTGCCAGCGGGTGATCGATGCCGCCAAGCAGCTGGATATACCAGTTAAAGTGCACGCTGAACAGCTGGCGCGCACCGGGGCCACCGAGATGGCTGCTAAGGCCAGCGCCCTCTCCGTGGATCATATTGAATACATCAGCGATGCCGATGTGCTGGCCATGGCCGAAAGCGGCACCGTGGCGGTATTACTCCCCGGAGCCTTTTATACATTGCGCGAGACTCAGGCGCCGCCGGTAGAAAAGCTTCGCGAGGCGGGGGTTTGCATGGCCCTGTCCACCGACCTGAATCCTGGCAGCTGTCCCATTGGCTCGTTGCGGTTAATGATGAATATGGGCTGCAACCTGTTTGGCCTGACCCCAGCTGAGGCGTTGGCCGGCGTGACTCGCGCTGCCGCACGCGCTTTGGGGCTCTGTTGTTCTCGAGGTGTGCTGCGCCCTGGGCTGCGCGCGGATATGGTGTTGTGGCCGATGGATACCCCGGACCAACTGGCTTATGAATTTGGCGGGCTGAAACCCGCACAGATTTTCCTGGGAGGCAAAGATGTTACAGCTGGCTGATATGCGCCTATGGAGTGGCCGCACCGACAGCGAGGACGGTCGCGCCGGAGAGCGCTGGCACCAGCGTATTTCTCCGCTGCAACTGGATAACCCTCCCGGGATCGCCATTCTCGGTTTTGCCTCGGATGAAGGGGTGCGACGCAATAAAGGGCGTATCGGTGCCGCGAAAGGGCCGCGGATCCTGCGCTTGGCCATGGCCAATCTGCCCGCTACTTTTGACTTACCTCTTTATGATGCCGGCAATGTGCGCGTTGACCGCGAGGATCTGGAATCCGCACAGGCTCTGCTTGGTGCGCGTATCAATGAGTTGCTCGACAATGGTCACTTTCCCCTGGTCCTGGGGGGAGGGCATGAAATCGCGTATGGCAGCTATCTGGGTATAGCGCGTTGGATGCGCGAGCTGCACCGGGAAAAGACACTGGGCATTATCAACTTCGATGCTCACCTGGATCTCCGTATACCCTCGCCTAAAGGGTCTTCAGGCACGCCTTTCTATCAAATTGCTGAACAGTGCCAGATCAATGGTCGTCCATTTAATTATCTCTGTGTCGGTGCTGCCGATAATGCTAACACCCCGGCACTCTACAACCGCGCCAATGAGCTGGGTGCCGAAGTCATTCGTGATCGAGAGATCAGCAGCTGGAATCTGGATAAGGTTAAGCAGCAAATTCAGGACTTTATCGATAAGGTGGATTTTGTTTATCTCACCGTATGCTTGGACGTATTACCAGCGGCAGTAATGCCTGCTGTCAGTGCGCCCTCTGGGCGTGGGGTAGCACTGGAGTTGCTCGAAGAGCTACTGGATACCGTTTTGGATTCAAACAAGGTTTGTCTGGCGGATATGGCCGAATTTAATCCCTATTTCGATATTGAAGATCATGGCGCACGCACTGCCGCGCGGCTGGCTTTTCAGATGACCAATAAGGCCGCGCGCTCATCTTGTGAAGGGTAAGAGGAAAGAGGCTTGTAAGGGCTGCCAGTCACTGGCAGCCTTATATGGTTAAACCGTAATATGTAAATTCACGGTAATGTTATTGCGAGTCGCATTGGAATAGGGGCAAACCTCTTCATGTGCCTTTAATGCCACCCTTTCCGCCACCACCTTATCCATCCCCGGTAGCTCAATATAGAGGTCCACCTCCAAGCCAAAGCCCTTCCCGCTGGGCCCTATGCCAACTTCAGTTCGTACGCTGGTATCGTTCGGTGTGGCGACTTTTTCCTTGTCCGCAACAAATTTCATCGCGCCGATAAAGCAAGCCGAATAGCCTGCCGCAAATAATTGCTCTGGGTTGGTACCACTTCCGCCATCCCCGCCCAGCTCTTTGGGGATGCTGAGCTTTACATCCAGGGCACCATCCGACGATGCCGCTTGTCCATCACGGCCACCCGTAGCTGTGGCGACTGCTGTATAGAGAGCCTTCATAAGTGTGTCCTCAGAAATTATGCAGACGAAGTGTAGTTGTCTCGGCTTGTGTCGGTGTGCAAAGCCTGAGGCGAATCCGAGTTATCCGTGTCAGATGGAGGTATCGACACATTTTGAGGAGGTAGACGAAATTTTTTGTAAGGTTTTTGGCGTCGTCGGTACAGTACCCATTACAAAAAAGTGGAGTAACCGGTGGATTTACGGGATCAATTATTTCAGCAGGCGATAACCGAGTATGCCGAGGGTATTTCCCGAATAGCACGCAGCTATGTGCGCACTACTGCAGAGCATGAGGATCTTCTCCAGGAGATATGGTTGGGTCTATGGCGAGCGCTGGCTTCCTTTCGAGGGGATGCCAGCCTAAAAACCTTTGTCTATCGCATTGCTCACAATCGTTGTGTAACCGAAATAGCCAGAAGAAAGCCTCAGCATGCTGGTGAAGAGGAATTGATGACGCTGCCAGACAATCAAGCGGGCCCTGATGAGCGCCTGGCGGAAGAGCGTAGGTCAGAGCGTCTGCTAGTTGCGGTCAAAAAACTACCACTGGGCCTGCGTCAAACCCTGACTCTGCGTTTAGAGGGGTTAAGCTATACGGAAATTTCCGAAGTGCTTGGTATCAGTGAAAGCAATATTGCTGTGCGCTTGAATCGAGCAAAAGAACGGCTGAACATCTGCTTGTCGGGAGGTGAGTAATGAATAAAGCGAGCAGCGAAGAACAGTGGTCTGAACTGGAAACTTTGTGGAAGCAGCAACGGGTTAGCACAAAAGTGCCTGCTGCCATATTGAAGTGGGTACGTCGTCAGGAGCGGCGTATGTGGATGGTAGTAACTTTTGAATGGCTCTTTGCAATTTTCGTAGCAGTTTATGCTTTCAATGTCTTTTTAGTGGAAGGCTTCCCGGACAGTAGCTTACGCATCATTCTTATACTTTCAATGCTTGCAATCGCAATGATTTTTTCTCTTTTAAATCGTCGCGGCTTGTGGGCTCCACTAGAGGAATCTACGAGCGCCTATGTGAATTTGGCCCTTTTAAGGTTAAGGCGTAAGCGCCGTGAAGTGCATTTCAGCTGGATTTTCGTATTTTTCCAATTATTAATCATAGGAATATGGGAGTTTCTGAGTGCTTATACAGGGATTGTAGATAGCTTGCTCCGCAACCCAAAAACGGCACTAATTGGCTTTTCTGTAGGCATGATGGTATTGGCTATCTATAGCTATTATATCTACTGGCGTACAGGGCGCGAAAAAGCCAGCTTAGAAGATCTACAAAAAAAATATCTAAATTAGCTGTAAAAAAATGGACGAGAGCGAGACTGTAAAAGGGACCGTTTAAAATTGGGGTAAGGATATGTTTACAGATCTCGATCAAATGATTAGTCGTTTTTCAGAATTACTTAGCGAAATTAGTCTGTTAAAGGGTATTTTATTTATTGTTTTCTTTTTGGCTATTTGGTTTCTTCCGGCCATAGCCGCATTTTTTCTAAACAGAAAAAACTTCCGTAAAATCCTTGCAGCAAATGTACCTGCAGGGCTTTCCTGGATTGCCTGGGTTGCTCTTTTGGCCTGGGCTGTCACCGGCAAGATGCGGGGTAAGGGTCTGGAGAAGAAAGAAGGTATAAAAGATGATTCTGCGCAGGTCGAGATGCCTACCGTTAAAGCAGATTGAGAAAGCTTTGGTCTGTATACCAATTTCCAACTTCATTTGGAGGCAGTTAAATAGAAGCGGTTAAAAGCTTGAGAGCTTATTGTTGTTCAGGCTCTTCCCGCTTCCACTATAGAGTAAGAGTTCTCGGCATGGTTAAAATTTCAGCAAAAGCCTTTTTGAAAATTTATTACAAGAAGAGCTTGCGGTGTCCCCGTGAAGTCCGTATAGTTCGCCTCCTCGCTGCTCAAGCAGCAGCGGGAAAGCAGCTCTAACTCATTGATTTTATTAAAAAATTGATTTGAAAAAGAGCTTGCCAAGCACGGAGAGGTCGCTATAATGCGCGCCACTTCAAGCGGGGGCGGAAACGACCTTGCCGGGATTCGAAAAGGGCTTTGAGCCATTCGGATCACCGAAAAAAGCTGCAAAAAATCACTTGATTCAGCAGCCTGGATGTGTAGAATACGCGTCCCGCAGTTAGGGCCGAGCGCTCAACTGAGTTGTTTAAAAATTCGATCAAGCA
>NZ_JAIVKI010000027.1 GCF_020524905.1 Microbulbifer variabilis
TACATCAAAAATCAAGAGGCTGAAGAGCGCCGCCAAGAGCAGATGCAACTGGCGGGGTTGTAACTAGCCCCCTCTGGGGGCTTTCACCATACCACCCGCTGTGCGGGTGGTTGCTGATTGCATCGTTATTCTGAGATGCTTGAGTACTATTGGCGAGACAACGTCAGTCATCCAAAATTTTATTCAGTCCATAGGTGTCCTTTCCATAAACCTGGAAACTGCTTACCCTGGGTAATGTGTACTCTATAGGTCCTTCAAGACTTGGGTAGCTGTCCTTGCCATATGGGGCGACTTTTACATGGTTAGCTGTGCAGCGCCCTACAAAAGAGAAGCGTTCATCGTGGCTGGAAGTGTTGGGGTAGGAGGCGTGCATATTTAGAGATGAGAAAATTAAGCACTCACCGGCTTTCATCTCCAAATCTTTTACTTCGAATTGGTCAAAAAAATTATCCCCCAGGAGTTTTTCAGCACTGAATAAAATAACGGCGCTCTTATAAAAAAGTCTTCCATATAGAGCAATTTTACCTAGCCTATAGAGATAGGAAGGAGAAAAAGGCAATAGGGAAAAGAAGAAAAGTTCATTTTCCGGGATAAATTCATAGAGGTAATTAATTCTGGCATCTGTGAAAGATCCAGGCAAAATGCGTAGGCAACCGCTCTCTCTGGTAGTATCGCTTAAGGCTACCCAAGCATTCAGTTGAATCAATGCAGGAGATGTTTTTTGCGTGGGTTGTAATTTTGCATATTTTCCCGCCTCGCGAAATGTTGCATTTTGGTGCCAAGCAGTGCCTTCTGCGCCTGGTAATTTATCGAAGAACTGCGTGCGCCAGCATATAATCTCATCACCGAGCAGGCTTGCTAAGCGCTCGGCAATTTGAGGCTTTCGCAATAGCTCTCTAAATGGTTTGAGCCGCAGGGCTTGGTACAGGCCTGCATACTCAATTGTCCAGCGATTGTATTTTTTCTCTATTTCGCGAATTTTTTTTCCTAAGTAGGACACGCCGCTGAAGTCATTTTTATATTCCCGAACAGCAAGCTCTTTTAATGCGTTCGCCTCTTCACTGGAAATTACCCGAAAGGGGGGTAGGTAACCGTTTTTTGTAAAGAACTTGCGCTCCTGCGCACTCAGGAAGTACTTGTTGTCTTGTTGAGTGGCAGATAGGTTGGGGAGGTCAATCGTTAAATTTTTTAACTGATCCAGATTGGTAAAAAGTTTTTGTTGCTCCCTTTTCTTCCACGGAAGAATGCATAGCTTATAAAAACCTATGGCTACTAACAGCCCAACTATTTTTAGTCGTTGGGCCCAGGTAATGGGAAACTGGGCCAGTTCCTGGAGGGTGCCAGCTTCCTTGTGCATCTCCGTCAGCGTGCTGTTTTTCGGCATTTTAGCCTACTGCTCATGAATGACTTCCACAGGCCCGTGATCGTCACAATGGTCGCCATGGACATGGTGCAAACGTCCATCCACCAGGTAATCGAAATGGTCGCCGTGGGGGATACGTTCGTGTCCGCAGTGTTCTCCGTGAATATGGGTAGCGTGAGTGCTGTTGTTGATGGGGTTGCAGTCATCTGGGTTCTTGTTACTCACTTCCAGCACATGTTCATCGTAGTGGCCCCTGTGCGGATGGTGTAGGTGGCCATTATGTAGGTAACACACATGGTCTCCGTGACGAATGGCGGCATGCCCACAATGGGGGCCGTGTTTATGGGAATGGTTGTCAGCCTGTTGACAGGAAGAACTGGTCATATTGGTTCCTCGATTGGTGGTAATAGCTCTTTCCATACATCCCAGCTTTGGTATGAAAAGCCTCCCCCCCACCCTTTGTAGCTTTTCCAAACTGTAGAAACGCCTTTGCCCCTTTCAAAGTAATAAATAGCTTTCCTCGCCTATGTAACAACGTTTGCTCTCTGAGTGAAGTTATCTGGCAGAAGCCCACATATTTAGTAAGTGTGACTAAAACCAGTAAATGGCCATAAAATGGCGCTGAAAGCATATTGCAATCGATTGCATGCCTAATTTATAGTGCTCGAAAGGTGTCGTCTCACAGGACAGATATCCACCCAGATTGCAATCGATTGCAGTTTAAGTGGGTATCAGACACTCCATAAATCCAATAAGAATGACGATGAGAGGGGAGTTTAATGAAGAGGAAACCTCTAGTGCTGGCCATTTCCTTTGGTGCCATACAATTGGGCCTCTGGGGGCATGCCGTTGCCCAAGGTGCTATTTCACCGGTTTCAGATGATAGGGTGATAGAAGAGGTGATAACCACGGGAACCCCTGGTGGCGCAGGAATAAAAAAACTAGATGCCAGCTTTTCAATCACAACCTTGAGTGACGATGAAATCGGTAAAGCCTCCCCGTCGAGTACCGCTGACCTCCTGAAGTCAATACCAGGCCTTTGGGTTGAGAGTTCCGGTGGTGTGTCTGGTGCGAACATTGATGTCCGCGGATTTCCAGGTGGCAGTGATGCACCCTTTGTAACGGTTTCCATGAACGGCTTGCCGCTATATCCGGCACCAACACTTTCCTTTTTGGAAAATTCCTCTCTTTTCCGTGTGGATGAGACTATTCAGCGGGTAGAAGGACTGCGCGGAGGTCCAAATCCAGTTTACTCCAATGGTCAGCCTGGCCTTACTACCAATTTTATCTTGAAAGAGGGAACTGAAGAGACTGAAGGTCGCTTTAAGTACACCACCTCAGACTACGACCTCCAGCGTGCGGATGCCCTATTAACCGGTAAGCTCACTGATGATGTTTACTACATGATGGGGGGGTACATAAGTTCTTCTCCTGGCGTTCGTGATGCTGGTTTTGATGCTGAAGAAGGTCACCAGTTTACCCTGCACCTAACCAGAGAAATGGATAATGGCAAAGCCGGCTTCTATGTTCGCGATACAAAAGATACCGGTACTTGGTACCTGCCAAATGCCTCCTTACTGGCAACCGACTATACCCAGGTAGGCCCCAGTAACCGCAAGGTTTCAGTACCAATTTCCCAAGCTGATGGGAATGGTGGCTCAGAAACACGTTGGGAAACTTTCGATATGGGGGAGGGGCGTGGCTGGGATGGCAGCATTGCTGGCGCTTATCTTGAGCTGGATCTGGGCAATGGTTGGAGCCTTACCGAGCGTTTTGGTTTGACTAACGGTAGTGCCGACACGCTGGGTTTTGTTCCCAATGGCCATATGGTCTCAGCCAGTGATTTGCGATACAACGATGGCACAGTCGTTACCTCCGCTACCACCGTATCTGGGGCAGCGGTCAGCGATAATACCTTGTTGCAACAATTTGGAGCTTGGGTCGTTCGAAAGGACATTGAGGCAACGACTAACGATATCAGTGTAGCCAAAGAGTGGGATGACTTTAAGGTGACAACGGGCTACTACACCTCTAGCTGGGAAAGTGATGAGTGGTGGTCGCTCGGAAACCAGAACTACTTTGTGCTTGGTCACGATGGTGAGCAAATTGCGGGGGATATTTCTTGTGATGATGAAGAGTTAGATCCCGTTCTCTGTTGGAGCTACGACCTTGAAGCGGTGGGTGATGCTCGCGAAAACGCCTTCTACATTGCGGGAGAATTTTACTCAGGCGATTTCACGTTTGATTTGGGAGTGCGATCTGCAAATCGTGCAACCAACTACTCAGTAGATGATGGTGTGCGTGATGGTATTTTTACTACTTACAAGGCTGATGAAGAGGGTACCGCGTATACCGCTGCGATAGATTGGGCATTTGCTGAGAATATGGGAACTTTCTTCCGCGTAAACTCCGGCTTTAAATTTGCAGACTTTGATAACTATCGCGAGTTTGGCGAGAGCTTCCGAATGGGCTCCGATCTGATTATCGATATCGACCAATACGAGTTGGGCTACAAACTACAAGACCAAGACTATTCGTTGTTTGCCACACTCTACTACAACGAAACCCAGGGTATGCCCGACTGTATTATTGGCAGTACCACTTGTACCCGTTTGGAAACAGAGGCTCTTGGCCTTGAGCTGGATGGTAAGGCCCACTGGGGGGACTTCACTTTGGGCCTGAATGCAACTTTGCAGAAGCCTGAAATCACCAATGGCGACTTTAAAGGCAATCGGGTAATGCGCCAGCCCGAGTACCAAGTACGCCTAAGCCAAAACTACGATTTCACGATCAGCAATATTGACATGGCGGTGTTTGGTGGAGTAAGCCGAGTGGGTGATCGTTTCAATGACAGTAAAAACTCGGTGACATTGCCGGGTTATACCAAAGTAGATTTTGGTGCAGTGGCTTACTTGAACGATGTTACCGTTCAGCTTGCACTGGATAACCTCACCGATGAGGAGGGCATTACCGAGGGAGACCCACGGGATCCTCAGGCAACCAATGTTCGTTATATCCTGCCGCGAAACATCAAGTTAAGTATCGCTTACGACTTCTAGTTCGACTCCAGCCTCTCCCATAGGCTTTCTGAGCTTTGCCGCACACTATTTTTGTGCGGCTTTTTTATGCCTGCCTTCTTACCATTTGTCTTTAAGTGCCCGACTTGGTCGAATTTGCAGCATTATTAAGATTGATTATTGTCCTTAGCAATTAACGATACTTTTATAAAGCCAACATTATAGTGGTTTCCCCAGGAAAGTTTTTCTGGGATAGTGACTATAGATATTGCAAGCTAAATTGGTAAGTTGTACGAATTATTCTTTCGAGAGGTATATTGTTCAGTTAAATGTGCAGTATTGAGAACTACTTCTGCGTCGGGTGAATAGTGTTATTTGATTCAGGCAAATGAGGGGCAGGGGTTACTGGTTTAACAAGGATTAGGGTGCCGATAATTACGGTAAATCTAATATTAACTATAGGTTCCAAGGATGATTATGAAAATTTACACCGCATTTTTGCTAAGTATTCTTTGTTGCTCAGTTTGGGCGCAGGATGAGCATAATTATGAGTTTGTTACCATTGGTGGGAATACAATCTCCTATCTTTGTAAAGAGGAAGGTGAGGGTAAAAAAGTAGTATTGATGGTTTCAGGTATGGGTTTAGATGCGCATAGTACCTATAAAAATACCTTTCATAAATTCTCGTCTGATGATTTTATGCTCTGTATCTACGATCGGCCTGGAGCTGGAAAAAGTGCGCACGCGGTTCCAAAAGTTAGATCGATGGATGAGCTTTCAGCTGAGCTCAAGTCTTTCGTGGAGTTTAAGAAATGGGACTCCGTAGTTCTTGTGGCCCATTCATTTGGTGGTTTAGTGGCAAGGGCATTTGCGAATGAAAACCCCAGTAGGGTCTCTGCCCTTCTATTTGTGGATGCAGCCCATGAATCCTGGTACGGAAACCTGAAGTCTTCTTTATCCAAGGAGGGGTGGGCAACAATGCAGTGGATAATGGAGTGGGAAAAGGAAAAGCATTCCTTCGAAGATTTCGAAGAATCCGCATCAAAGCCAGAGCGTTATGAATTAAAGCAGGAAATTCCAATCACAGTGATGAGTAGAGGGTTGCCACATACCGTAATCCGCCAGACTAAAATGAGTTACGCAGATGTAGATGCTTACAACAGGACTTGGGATCAATCGCAAATTGAACTCTCCAAGATTAGTGACAACACCAAGCATGTAATTATGAAATACTCCTCGCATCTGTACGATGAAACTGATCCGTGGATTGTGCTTGAAGAGCTGGATCAACTTTTATCTAAAGTTGAATAGTTTTTTGAAGAGCCATTAAAGACAGTTAACTCTTGGATTTGTATAGGTTTTTACTTGATCTGGCAGAGTAAGGCTTGGAAGCGGCCGTTGTCAGATCAAGCCAGAACTATCAAGCTCGTGTATCTAGGCTAGCTTGATACAATTAGATAGACGTAAAAATTACTTTTTCCAGGCAGACTGTAAGAAGATTCTAGTTATTCTCAATGATTTCCTGTGACTTATAGTTTTCCTTGAGTAGTGTATTTTATTCCGCCTTTCTCATAGATGCCCCTAAGGTTTTCAAAGTTACAAGACGTAATTTAAGCCAATTCAATGCTCTTCACGTCTTGAGCTCGAATAGAGGTATTTTGGTGTTCTAATCAGCCTCCTAGCCCTTCCAAATTGATCAATTATGCGTCAATTATTTTTGAGTAAAGAGCCAAGCTTCTACGTGTGAAATAAAAAAATAAGTGTAATCATAATGTTAGATTACACTTCTATAGCAACTGCACAGTATTTGCTGTGTAGATTAAAGTTCCAGTCTAATAAGAGGGTTGCATGTCTACAGATCTTATCGATGCAAACGTCTCACCAACAGGGCAGTTCGATATTTTATCCAAGTATGAAATTAATCGACTTAGCAATGAAAGCCGTGGTTCTCAATATCAGACCTTCCGGAACTGCTCCCTGGCGGTACTTAATAGCGGCGGTAATATGGATGATGGTAAGGAGCTTTTAGAAACCTATTCCAATTTTGATATTTCTGTTGTCCCAACTGAGCGCAGTATAAAGCTTCAACTTAAAAGTGCTCCTGCCAGTGCTTTTGTGGATGGAAAGATTATTAACGGTATCGCTGAGCATTTGTTCGCGGTGCTTAGAGATATAATTTATGTAAATAGTGAAATCACCGGCAGCCCACTACATGATTTAACATCTTCTCAAGGCATCACCGATGCAGTATTCCATATTATGCGTAATGCCGGTACCTTTGATCGGGTGCGTGGCCCCAGATTAGTGGTGTGTTGGGGAGGACATTCTATTTTATCTGAGGAATACGATTACACTAAACAAGTTGGTTATGAGTTGGCCTTGCGACATCTGGATATTTGTACTGGTTGTGGTCCGGGTGCCATGAAGGGGCCAATGAAAGGTGCCACGATAGGTCATGCCAAGCAACGCGACCGACATGGTCAATATCTTGGCATTACTGAACCCGGTATCATTGCTGCAGAGGCGCCAAATGCAATTGTCAACCAGCTGGTTATTCTGCCTGATATTGAAAAGCGATTAGAGGCTTTTGTGCGTGCAGGCCATGGCATTGTGGTTTTTCCTGGAGGCGCGGGCACTGCTGAGGAGATTATTTATCTCTTGGGAATACTCCTTCACGAAGAGAATAAGGATCAACCTTTTCCAGTTATTTTTACTGGACCCTCTGGTGCTACGGAATATTTTGTACGTATCGATGAATTTATTGCTTCCACTTTGGGTAAAGAAGCGCGCTCAAGGTACCAAATCATCATAGATAACCCGCAGGAAGTGGCTAGGCAAATGGCTGCAGGGATACATGAGGTTAAATCCTATCGTAAAGAGATTGGCGACGCTTATTATTTTAACTGGAAGCTGAAGGTGACTAGTGAATTTCAGCAACCTTTTTCGCCGACCCATGAAAGCATGCTGAATCTTGCCTTACATAAAAATCAGGAGCCTTATCTATTGGCGGCTAACCTAAGACGTGCATTCTCCGGAGTTGTATCTGGCAATGTGAAAGACGAAGGTATCCGCATGGTGGAAAAACATGGGCCTTATGAATTGCGGGGTGATCCGGGTATAATGCACAGCATTGATGTGATGCTGGAGTCCTTTGTGAATCAGCAAAGAATGAAGTTACCTGGCAAGGAGTATATTCCTTGCTATAAGGTGCTTTCTAAGTAGAAATAATATAAATGTTCCAGGATGATTTATGTTGGATGAAGGGGGGGCTGGAGGCTTAGCGTTCTTTCCAATAGCAACTTCTGTTAAGAAAAGACCAGGAATGTACTTTGGTGGTACCGGCTCATCTGCAGTTAATAATGCGATTTATGAGCTGATTTCCAACGCTATTGATCAATATTTGATGGGATATGCAACTAAAGTAAAGGTTGAGGTGTTTGATAGTGTAATTAAGGTGTCCGATGATGGGAGAGGACTTCCTTTTAATGCTCCTGCCCCTATTGAGCACTGCGCAAGCTTGGCTGAATTTTATTTTCTTTATCGTCATAATTTGCCAACGGCCGATAATCATGCACCACATGTACATATTCTTTCTGGTGGGTTAGGGTTGGCAGTGATCAATGCGGCTTCTGATTATATTAAGGTAATAAGTTCAGATGGGCACAGGATCTATCGACAAGAATTTGGTGAAGGGGCGATTCAGACACCCTGTGAGATCGATTGTATTGTATCTGATAGTGGTACAGAGCTTGAATTTTTTCTTGACAAGACGCTCTTTCAAGTACCGGTTCCAGATATGCCTTCAATGAGGAAAACATTATTTGAATTGGCTCATTTTTATCCTGGGCTGGTTGTTGAGTTTCAGGGTGAGAGGTTCCTTGCGGAGCGTGGTTTGTTGGATCTCGCCTATATAAGGTACTCAGCACTTGTCGTAGGTTCTCTGAGTCCGTCCCGCCAATATTTCTTTCAAGGTAAAGAGAATGGGGTACAAATTCAGGTTGCAGCTTTAGGAGATTCTGGTTCCACCGAGTATAAATCTTGGGTAAATGGTGTTGAGACTGTTGAAGGGGGAGTCCATATTTTAGGGCTTGAAAGAGCCTTTCTAAAAGTAGGTTGGAAACCCCATATAGCTTTAATTCATGTGATTTTGCATGATCCAAAATATGCTGGCCCCTCACGGGATACACTATGCCATACCTTTATCACCGAGGTGGTTGAAAAGCTCGTTGAAGAATCTTTGTTTGAGATTGTGAAAAACCAAAGAAATTGAGATTGGTAATATTGTAAGTTATTGATAGTGTGTTAACGGTTTAATTTTGGTTGTTAATGTTTGGCAGGGAATAATAATGAAGGATCATAGCTATTATAACAATGTCTGTAAAAGCAAATTTCCCGGGCTTCTCGGTATTGAGCTTGTTAAGGTTGCAGAGGGGGAGGTAAAGGCAGAAATGGGTGTCGCAGAGTCTCACTTGGCACCAAATGGCTATTTGCACGCTGGTAGTGTTGTTTCTTTAGCCGATACGGCTTGTGGGATTGGCTGTTTGGCAAACTTGCCAGAAAAGGCCTCTGGTTTTACCACCGTTGAACTTAAATCCAATCATCTGGGGACGGTACGTGATGGCGTTGTTTCATGTACCGCAACACCTGTTCATAAGGGGCGAACCACTCAGGTTTGGGACGCTTGTGTGATTTGTAAGGAAACGGGAAAAAAACTAGCCATATTTCGTTGTACTCAATTGATTTTATATCCGTAAATTCTGAAGGTGATTCTCTATCCATAACTTGAGCAATTGTACCTATTTGCAAAGAGCTCTGCCTGAAAGTTATATTCAACGCTTATCAAAAGAGGATGGTTTGTAAAAATCAACCTCTTTATTTGCCTTAAAACTATAACTAGTTGGTGCTTTCTGATGGTTCGTCATTTATTACTTACCCTGGTTTTAACTTCTTCAGTCTTCCCAGCTCTTGCACACGATCAGCCAGATAACAAAATGGATAGTTGGCGAGCAGTGAGTTTTAAAAGTGAACCTTTGTTGAATTTACATCTCTTTTTATATGAGTTGGCAAGAGATAAGCATTTTTATACTACCTTCAAAAAGGAGGGGGAGATCTCCGATAATGAGCTACATCTTTTTGATGCTGCTGTTAGGGATTATATAAAACAGGGAGCCGATCGAAATATTCATATCATTATGTCCAATGATGAAATGGCAGATTTAACAGCGATGATTTTAGGTGGTGATGCTAACGGTACTGAACCAGCAAATAATGCCTTATATGATCATGTTCAGGCACCTTCAACGATCTATGATAAGACTCTTTGGGGGCATCATAGGGAAAGCAATCTTGAATGGGTCCAGAGCTTAAGGGTAAAGCTGGATGTCTATGGGGATAGTATTTTTGACAGACTCGAAAGTCTATTCGGTGAAAAATTGATAGTTAAAGGACATACAGTAAATGTTGTCTATAAACCTGGTATGCGACAGGGTGCAACCACCTCAGGGAGAAACTTTCAGACTATTATCAATAGTACTTACCCAGATTATGCAGATTGGTTCGCATTGGAAATGTTTTTTCATGAGATCTCTCATGCTAATGCGGTAAGGAGGGAAAGCAAGCTACAAAAGATCATCGCTAAAGAGTTTAATCCATTGGGGCTAGATGATAAGAAAGGTATATGGCATCCAATCCAGTTTTATACCGTTGGACAGGTCGTCAAGAGTGAGATATCTGAAGATGTAAAAAATTATATCCCCTATGCGGAAATGAAAGGGCTCTATGTTGGCTCCTGGGATTATAAGTCTCTCCTAGACCAATATTGGATGCCTTACTTGGATGGAGAGGTATCCATGGAGCAAGCGATTAGAAACATTGCTTTAGCACTATCTGAACAAGATGGTTGATTCAATAGATATGTTGGGTATATTAATTAATATAGCATTAACTTTTATTATTAGTTGGGCCCTAATTTGGGCTTTTTTTGCGTGGGGATTGGGCGTTAATAACTTTGCCAAGGTACATGGTAAATTTTTAGGGAGTCTGGGCCACTGTAGTTGGATCCTTCTGATGGCGGCTCATTTTTACGCGATCTTTGCGCTATGGATGGATTTGTTTTCGGCCTCTATATTGCTCACCGCCTTGTTTTTCGGGCACTTGTTGGTTGGGCTTATTTTCGCGCGAAATGTAAGCGCTCGTTAATTATAAAGAAAAATCTTATGTAAAGCGGATGTTTCGTAGGGTAAGTGTTATGGGACGAGCTTTATCCGTTTTTAGCTTCTCATAAAACGGATAAAACGGATAAAACGGATAAAACGGATAAAACGGATAAAACGAAATAGAAAGCTTAATAGATAGTGCCATGTTGTGAGGCAGTAAGCACACTAAAAGAACATTAACTACCACAGCATGTGGCTTGCCTAAGGAATTCTAACTTACGTCCGCTGCTCTAATCGCTGAGAGAAAGAAGTCCCTGGGGTTGAAATCTTCTAGGCTGCATACAATATAGTCGGCATTCCTTAGAGAGTTTTCACTGCCTACGCCGATAGCAATCATTCCCTGTGCCGCTTTAATGGCAGAGACCCCGGCAACGGCATCCTCAAAGGCAACACAGAGTTCAGGTTCAACTTGTAGGCCTTTCGCAGCTGCGAGGAAAATATCCGGGCAGGGTTTAGGTGCGGACTGCTCTGGATCGGCAATTGTTGAGAAGTAATGTGATATCTCCAATGCTTGTAAAACGGCCTGCGCATTCTTACTGGCTGAGGCCAGGGCAATGGGGATTTGTTTCTCATGTAGCCAGGCCAGAAGCTCCCCTGCACCCGGCAGTAGGTCTATTGGAGATAAGCTGCGAATCAGCTTTTGATAATAGCGGTTCTTTGTGTTGGCCAGATCAATCTTTTCCCTATCACTAAACTGATCGCGCTCTTCCCCAAGAATCACTTCTAGTGAAGCCATGCGCTCCAGCCCTTTGAGATTTTCACTGGTATCTTCAGCCCAGGGTCGTTTGAGCTCTTGAGCCACTTGGCGCCATGCTGCCAAATGCAGCCGTGCGGTATCGGCTAGTACTCCATCCAGATCAAATATTGCAGCACGATAAATCACGGTGTTACCTCCACTGGCTGTGCTATTTCAAAGGTTTTGGTTTCTCCTGCTGTGAGAAATACAGGTTCATGGACGTGGTGTAGGTTGATGGGCTCGCCGTTTTCCAGGGTATAGCTGGCAGTACTACGATTGATTTCCACTGCTAGGGTGCGATTGTGGAATTGCAGACGGAAGCGGTAACCGTCCATCCCCTCGGGTACATAGGGTGTGAAGTTCAATTCGCTAGCCTGTAAGCGCATACCGGCAAAGCCCTGCACCATGCACATCCAGGTGCCGCCCATACAGGCGGTATGGATACCGTGCTGGGTATTATTGTGGTGATTGTCCAGGTCCATTCGTGCTACTTGCTGGAAGTAGTCGAGCGCTTTTTCCGGGTATCCCACCTCGCTGGCAATAATGCTGTGGATGCAGGCGGATAGGGTGGAATCGTGTGTGGTGAGTGGTTCGTAAAAGTCGAAGTCGCGGCGTTTTTGTTCGATGGAAAACTCGGAACTTTCGAGCAATAGTCCCAAGACTACATCTGCCTGCTTGCAAACCTGATGTCGATAAATTACCAGTGGATGGTAGTGCAGTAGCAGGGGGTAATGATTTGCCGGTGTCTGCTCAAAGTCCCACACTGGCTTATCGAGGAAGCCATCATCCTGCGGGTGGATACCTTGGGATTGGTCGTAGGGTAGGTACATGGCTTCTGCGGCTTTTGTCCAAAGCTCTGGTTCTTGCGAGCCCAGTTGGATACGTTGGGCCAAGGCCAGGCAGGCTTCTGGATCAGAGGATTGCAACCATTGGTATACCTCTGCAGCGTATTCCAAATGCGTGCGTGCCATCAGGTTGGTATAGAAGTTATTATCTACCAACGCGGTATATTCATCTGGGCCAGTGACTTCATTAATACAAAATTGGTTGTTGCGGCGAGGGTTGAAGTGGCCGATTTCCATCCACAGTCGGGCGCCCTCAATAACCAGCTCCGCCCCTTTTTCCCGCAGAAACTCCGTATCGCCAGTGACTCGGCTGTAGTGGCGCACTGCATAGGCGATATCCGCATTGATATGAAACTGGGCAGTGCCGGCAGGGTAGTATGCAGAGCACTCCTCACCGCCAATAGTACGCCAGGGAAAGAGGGCGCCCTTGTTGATCGCCAGCTCTCGGGCACGGGCGCGAGCCGCATTCAGAATCGAGTGGCGATACTCCAGCAGGTGGCGGGCCATATTGGGCTGGGTGTAGAGAAAAAACGGCAATATATAGATTTCTGTATCCCAGAAGTAATGGCCGTCGTAACCATCTCCCGAGAGCCCTTTAGCAGCGATATTCGTACGTCCATCCCTGCCCAGGGATTGGAACAGGTGGAACAAATTGAAGCGGATGCCCTGCTGCAAGCTGTCGTTGCCAAATACCTGGATATCGGATTTTTGCCAGAACACATCCATTTCTGCGCGCTGTGCCTTGGCATATTGGGCATAACTTTTATTGGCGCAAAGTTCCAGGTACTTACGCAGAGCCCCAGGCTCAATCGGCTCGGCATGCTGCTCGGCGAAGTAGGCTAGGTATTTGGTTAGGCGTATGGGCTTGCCCCGCTGGGCATTGCAGTGGTATTCAGTGGCTACGTGGTTTTCATGGTGTTGATTGGTTATTGTGTGGCCCGCACTCGCTTGTAGCCGATGTATGGCTGCGCAGCGAATTTCAAAGCCACTGCTTTTGACTGAGAGTGGCAGTGCCAAGTAGTCAGCATCGGCGGCATTATCCAGCCACTGGATATCCCCTTGATCGATAGGGGAGGCAAGGCGTGGGTCATCACTGCGCTCAGCTTGGTCGAGATTGCCATCCAGACCCGTTAGCAGGCGTATCTCCCCATCAAAATCCAGTGGAGTGACTTCAAAGTGGATGATCAGTAGGTGTTTTTCTGTCAGGCAGATCTGGCGCTGCGTTTTGAGGCTAATGGTTTTCCCCAGTGGCGAGCGCCAGGTGAGGCGGCGCTCAAGGGTTGCGCCGGCCATATCCAAATAGCGTTCATACTCGAGTAGTTCACCCTGCGCCAGGCTGAAACGCTCGCCCTCAATCCAGATTTGTATACCCTTACCGTCCGGTACTCTTAGCATGCGCTGATTATTACGGGCATATCCGTAGGCGGCCTCGCCGTAGCGGATAGGCTCACTGGCATAGACTCCATTGAGGTAACAGCCATCGGAAAAGGGCTCGGGATCAAAGCCCTCCTCAAAGGTGCCGCGCTCGCCAATAAAACCATTACCCAGCGAGAAGAGGGTGGCGTTAAGAGGGTAGTCACTCGCTTGGAACACACTTTCCAGCAGGCCCCAGGGGTGAATTTCAAGTTTATGTTGTTGTTCTTTCTTCATACCACTGACATAAAAACCGAGGGTTAGGCGCTTTGCCGAAGTGGTTAGTACTCCTGGCAACTGCTTTCAGTCTATCTCTTGTACACACTAAAATGCAATCGATTGCAAATTTGGTGTGTGGAATTTTCTTGTGCCTTCGTTAAGTCCTATCTGGTAATGTAAATAAAGCTTAACTGACTGATAATAATAGTTTTTTTAGTTTTTATATTAACTGCCAACTTTCCTGGTTGACCGGAACAGCCTGAATGGTCTCTCTTCAATAAGGTGAAAAGATGCAAACGATTGCATTATTGGGGGAGTGAGTCATACTGCTAGGTTCTGGGGGCCTGAAAATTCACAGTTATCAGCCCATACCAAGAGATCGAAAAATGTACAATAACAGACTGGTACGGCTGTACGCCTGAGCCAAAGACCGATAAAGATTTCCTTATGAACAACCAGCGCATACTACTTTCCCTTTTCGCCATTTACTTCGTATTCGCCATTCTCTTGAACAGTGTCGGCACTGTGATATTGCAGGTGATTAATACTTACGGCGTGAGTAAATCTGCAGCCAGTGTATTGGAAGGTTTTAAGGATATTCCTATCGGTATCGTGTCTTTCCTGGTGGCTTCGCAATTACCGCGTTTCGGTTTTAAGCGGGCCATGTTGATGGGCCTCGCCATTGTTACCGCGGCTTGTATCGCCATGCCCCTATTGCCAGGATTCTGGACAGCAAAACTACTCTTCCTTTCGGTGGGAGTTGCTTTTGCCTTGGTGAAGGTCGCAGTCTATTCAACTGTAGGCCTATTGACCCGAGGGCCAAAAGAGCATGCGAGTATGGTGAATACCCTTGAGGGGGTGTTTATGGTGGGGGTTCTCGCTGGATATTGGCTGTTCAGTGCCTTTATTGACTCGGCTAATCCGGGTTCCACTGCATGGCTGAGTATCTATTGGGTGTTGGCTGCGATTTGTCTATTTGCCTTTATCTTGCTGTTACTGACAAATATGGATGAGTCGGGTACCCGGGTTAAGGGTGCTAGTCCACGGCAGGATTTCTGGGCGATGATAAAACTGATGGCCAAGCCTTTGGTTTACATCTATGTAATTTCAGTTTTTATCTATGTGTTGATCGAACAGGGCATCGGCAGTTGGTTGCCCACGTTTAACAATGAGATTTTGAAGCTGCCGGCAGCGATGAGTGTCCAGGCCGCCAGTATTTTTGCTGCAGGACTCGCCTTGGGTCGCTTGGGGGCTGGGGCCATTATGCGGCGTTTACACTGGTATCCGGTGCTGAACGTCTGCCTGATGGCAATGGCGCTGCTTGTGGTGCTGACCCTGCCTCTATCGAGTGATGTTCAAACCAACTCGGATATCAACTGGTTCAACGCACCGATTGCGGCCTTTATCTTGCCGCTTATAGGCCTGTTTATGGCTCCAATCTATCCGGCAATAAACTCTGTGATACTGAGCTCACTACCTACTCATCAGCATTCGGCAATGACTGGACTGCTGGTGATTTTTTCAGCGCTGGGGGGCACCACCGGTTCGCTGATTACGGGTTCAGTTTTTGAAGCCTTTGATGGCCAGGTGGCCTTTTACTTATCACTGGTGCCGATCTCGGTAATTCTGATCAGCCTGTACTTTTTTCGACGTGCGGTGGAAGGTGGGACTGTTGAAATCTCTGCCAAACTTACGGCATGAGTTGGCAGCGCCAATTTTACAAACTCTTGTAGCACGCCTAAGATGGCGTATTTCCCGCGAACAAGGTGAAGTACGCATGCCTAAGGATTCCTCCTCTCCTGTCTCCATGTCCGATATTGCACGGCTGGCGGGAGTTTCTGAATCCACTGTTTCCCGCGCGCTGAATAACAACCCGCTGATCAATGAAAAGACTCGGGAGCGTATACAGCAGATTGCGCGCAGTATGAATTACAAAATCAACGAGAGTGCACGCAATCTGCGTTTAAAGCGCAGTCATACCATTTCTGTGGTGATCAATACCGGTAGCGCCGGGGGCCAGACCTTTTCCGACCCTTTTATGTTGGACATGATTGGTGCGATTGCCGATCGCCTGGCCGAGCACCGCTACGATCTGCTGTTCTCCAATCGCATCGTCACAAGTGATGACTGGCATGCCTATTTAATGGGCTCTCGACGTGCCGATGGCGTGATCGTAATTGGTCAGGGTATCAATGATGGTCCACTACGTGAGTTACAGCGCCAGGGCGATCCCTTGGTGGTATGGGGAGGCACTGCCAAACCAGACCTTGATTACTGTATCGTGAGTAGTGACAACCCGATGGGAGGGCGACAAGCTACCGAGCATCTACTCAAGCAGGGCCGCCGCAAAATCATCTTCCTGGGTGATACTGAACACCCTGAGATTCACGGGCGCTACGAGGGCTACAGAGCCGCGCTTGCCGAAGAAGGGCTTGATATTAGTGCGCGCCAAATCAAGGTTTCTTTCTCTAGTGAAAGTGGCTACCAGTCCATTGCAGACCTACTAAAAGCTGAGGGCTTGACCTTCGATGCGATCTTCGCAGCAAGTGATAGCATCGCTATGGGTGCCATCAAGGCCTTACAGAGTCAGGGTTACAAAGTACCCGATGATGTCGCCGTGGTTGGATTTGATGATATTCCCATCGCGCCTTTCTATACGCCTCCCTTAACTACCGTGCGTCAGAACATCCAGCGTGGTGGTGAGCTGATGGTGGAGAAAATGATGCAATTGATCGGTGATAAAACCGCTGAGCCCGAAGTGCTACCTACCGAACTGGTAGTGCGTTCTTCCTGTGGTGCTAATCCTGGCTATCAGCCGATCCAGGAATACAATCAGCAGTAAATCTCTCGCAGCTCCCGCAGCGGAGCTGCTTTCTCTTCTTTCCTTTGGCCTTTCTAGCACACCAATCTACCATCCCGACCGCTGCCCTTTGGCCTAATGGGCCAAACTGTCAGGACACCTTTCTCTATTTGCCTGCCAAGAGCGGGCCCTTGGCAGGGTTAAATAGTGGAATCCAGGATCCCTTTTTCAAAAAGCCAATTGCTTGGATTAATGGCATTGAGCTTTGCGATATTTCTGATCGCCAACGACATCACCGCCTTTTCTGTAGCCATTCCTTCCATGGAGAAGGAGTTCAATTCTGATATCACCACGGGCCAATGGGTAATGAATGGTTATACCCTGGTTTTTGGGGTGATGATTATCAGTGGCGGCCGTTTGGCAGACATGTTTGGCCGACGGAAAATCTTCTTTATTGGATCAGCAATCTTTGTCTTTTTCTCTCTTATCGGTGGGCTCGCCGTTGATATGTGGATGTTACTAGGTGCCAGAGCTTTGATGGGGGTCGGCAGTGCGCTCATGTGGCCGGCAATTCTCGGTATGACCTATAGAATGATGCCGGCAGATCGTTCGGGTCTGGCCGGAGGACTGGTTATTGCTGTGTGTGGATTTTCCAATTGTATTGGACCCTTGGTTGGTGGGGCCTTGACTGACTGGCTTAGCTGGCGCTGGATATTTTTTATTAATGTTCCTATAGCTATACTTGCTTGCTTGATATGCTGGAAGGCGATTCCTTACGATAGTGCTGATAAGGTCGAAGAAAAAATTGACTACCTAGGAGTCGCCACCTTATCGATAGCCTTGTTTGGACTTCTTGTCGCATTGGATCTTGCAGTAGATATTGGGCTTAAAAGCCCTCTGGTCATTACTTTGGTATCAATCTTCCTGATATTTATTGGATTGTTTATTTTGGTGGAGAGGCGAGACAGCTTGGATGCGTTGATACCGAAGGATATTGTCAGAAATTATAGGTTCTTTGCTGCTGGGATTACCACCTTACTCATCTCCGTAATATTTTTCGCTGTACTTTTTTTCATTCCCCAATACTTATCTAAGGTGCATGGCTACTCTGCAATATATGCTGGCTTGGGGTTGTTACCTATGATGATTGTGCAGGGTATAGGCTCATTTATCACTGGAAGCTTGTATGAAAAACTTGGAGCTAGGCTGATGGTGGCAATGGGAGTACTACTTATGGGTCTATCCATGTTTATATTATCGCATCTGTATAAAGGCTCCCCTTACATTCAGCTAATTCCAGGTTTAATTATTCTTGGTGCTGGAGTTAGTCTTTTCTTTCCAACTATCACAACCGCAGCGATTACCGCTGTTGACCCTGCCAGAGCCAGCCTTGCCGGTGCGATTCTTTATATGTTTCAGATTGCAGGAGGCGCAATGGGACTGGGGATGAACACCACAATTGTAGCTATGGCGCCGGATATCTCAACCGGAATTGATCGGGCATTCACAGTGAATGCTTATCTGGCCTTGGCATCACTCATTGTGTCTATTTTGTTTGTGAGCGGCAAGGTACTTCAGGAGAGGGTTGAAGAGTAAAGCCTTAAAAGGTGCGCTTATCTTAGGCAGCACTTCCCGAAGTGATTCTGAAAGGAGTATATCCTCTCCCTAAAGGTCCCCTCCTTACTTACGATGAAGATAAAGCGCCAGAGCATTTTTTCGGAGAACTTTGCTAGCCCCAGGTTCACCCAGAGTTTCTTTAATCAACGTTACATCTTCGTCTCTAAATGGTCTTGGCGCCCTTGTGGAAGGCAGATCCGTACCAAACATCAGACAGCTAGGGTTTGCTTTGTAAAAATCGGTAATGGCGGTAGCTGGATCGAAATCAAGGCGTCCAAAGCCAGTGGCTTTCACTTTTACCCCTTTCTCAGCGAGTGACAACAAGAACCTGAGACCACTTTTACTTAGTCCGAAGTGATCAATTGAGACGCAGGGTAGCGCAAGTAGGGTGGGTACAAGAGGTTCAAGCTGAGTTGAATCAACATAAAGCTCGACATGCCAATTGGCCAATTCATAGATTCTACGAGCAAATTTTTTGATTTTTGTTATTTCCTCGGAGCCACCTCGCTTTAGATTGAATCTTACGGCCCGGACGCCGATGGCGTTTAATGCCAGAATGGTTTCATCATCGGTATCGGCTAGAAGCTGTATCACGCCGACGAAATTTTTGCCAAGCTTGGCCAGTGCGTCCTTGAGATAAGTGTGATCTTGTTTCTGAAAGGATCCGGAAACAACTGAGCCACCTATTAAGTCATATCCCTTCAGTCTTGATAAATAATCAGCAGTAGTAAAGAAATTAGGTGTGAAGCCTTGATTTGGATAAAGTGGAAATCCAGGGCTAATGATATGGAAATGGCTATCGAAAATCATAGTTTTTTTTCTTGGCATAATATCTTACATATAAGCGGAATAAGAGGCTAAAAACTTCTGTTGATCTTGTGCTCACTAAAAAATCAGAGCAAAAAAAATTAAATAGGTCAAACTTTAAACTTTCCAGGCTATATGTATAAAACCGCGCTGCAGAAAAAAGTAACAGGAAGAATACAATGACGGAAACTAGGACTCCTTTGTCAAAAACCCAGTTTCTTGGCTTGTTGGCTCTCAGTCTAGCGGTTTTTCTTGTTGCGAATGACTTCACGGCATTCTCTGTAGCGATTCCCGCTATGGAGAAAGAGTTTAACTCCGATATCACCACGGCCCAATGGGTCATAAATGGTTATACCTTGGTTTTTGGTGTTCTTATTATCTCTGGTGGGCGCCTGGCAGATATGTTTGGACGTCGGCGAATCCTCTTTATAGGCACTGGAATCTTTGTGTTCTTCTCTCTGCTTGGTGGCCTGGCCGTGGATATGTGGATGCTCCTGATCTCACGGGCATTAATGGGGATCGGTGGCGCCATGATGTGGCCAGCCATCTTGGGGATGATCTATAGACTATTGCCTGAGGACCGCTCTGGGCTGGCGGGTGGTTTAATTATGACAGTTAGTGGTGCATCGAATGCTATAGGGCCAATGCTAGGGGGAGTCTTGACTGACTTAGCTAGCTGGCGATGGATCTTTTTTATCAATATTCCGATCGCGGCTTTGGCTTGTCTGGTTTGCTGGAAAGTGATTGCCGATGACAGCCCTGATAAAGTAGATGAAAAAATAGATTATGCTGGTGTAGCTACACTGTCTATTTCCTTGCTTGGTTTGCTTGTTGCCTTGGATCTGGTGGTAGATCTTGGCTTTAAGAGCCCTTGGATTGTCTCATTATTCGCGGTTTTCCTGGTGTTCTTGGGACTTTTCATTATTGTGGAGCGCAAAGCGAACAAGGATGCCCTAATCCCAGAAGATGTAGCCACAAATAGCAAGTTCTTTGCCGCGGGTATGGCAACCTTACTGCTTTCTGTGGTCTTCTTTGCTGCCCTGCTGTATATCCCCCAGTTTCTCACCAAAGTTCGGGGTTATTCGGCCGCTTTTTCTGGTATAGGCCTGTTACCAATGATGGCTGTATTTGGCATTGTTTCCTATATCTCAGGCAGTCTGTATGAAAAGTTGAGGGCTAAGGTGATCGTTTCAGCTGGCACCATATGCATGTGCGCTGGTATGTTTATGCTCTCACACTTAACCATAAATACCACCTATCCGATTCTCATACCCGGTTTGATGATTCTCGGAGCGGGCGTTGGCCTTTTTTACTCCACCATTACTACAGCAGCGTTAACTGTTGTTGATCCCTCCAGAGCTAGTCTGGCCGCAGCAATACTTTTTATGTATCAAATAGCAGGTGGCGCCATTGGCTTGGGTATGAATACAACTATAGTTGCTATGGCCCCAAATCTGCCTTCTGGAATTGATAGAGCCTTTACAGTTAATGCTTATCTGGCATTGGCGGGGTTAGTAGTTTGTATTTTGTTTGTAACTGGTAAAGATGTAAAAGTAGATTACGAGGAGGAGGGGATTCTGTAAATGTGTTTTAAAAGAGCCTGGAAATATTACCCATTTACCTACTAGCACAGGCCATAATTCAATGTTTTTCATTGGGGACGCTAATAGTTTTTGTAGTCTACAATCAATTGAATATATAGGTGCCTTTTCATGAAGTGATGACGCCTATGTTGTTTCTTCAATTGTAACGCATAACATTTCGGCGTTGAGGGGAAATCAATGAGCTACTCCTTCGTCCAAAGACTTTCGGCAGAATTAATCGGTACCTTTATTCTGGCGACAGCGGTGCTGACTTCTTTAACGCCGACCAACCCATTCCCTATAGCGACACCAATTGCCGCTGGCCTGGCGTTGGGACTTTGTGTCTATATCATTGGAGGGATTTCTGGGTGCCATATTAACCCTGCCATCTCTTTTTCCATGCTTATCTCCAAGAAGCTCAGTTTCAGGGATTTTATAGGTTATGTAATCGTTCAAGTATGTGGAGGAATTCTGGCGCTGCTGATGGTAACTATTTATGTCCCACTGGGACAGGAAGGATGGTTGGTTTCCCATAAGGCATCAATTTTTAGTGGTATAGGGGAGGGGCTGGGAACGGCATTTTTCAGTTTTGGTGTTATGGCTACGGCCCATAATAAGGATATTGGAAAAGCCACTTCAGGAATTGTTGTCGGCAGCTCGTTGTTACTGGGATTGATTGTATCCCACAATGCTTCATACGGAATTCTGAACCCGGCGGTGGCTTTGGCCACAAAAGCATGGAGTTGGGATTATTTATTAATGCCATTCGTGGGCGCTAGTGTAGGTGCTTTGGTTAGCTATCTACTATTCAGACCTCGTGGCCACTTACAGGAAAGTTAAGAGAATTGAATAGAGCTATTTCATGTAATACAGAATCTAGCAGTTGGAAATAGATTATTTTTCGTTTTATATGTTCTCTTGATTCTCATTATAAATTACTTTTTTCTTTTGGAAAGCATTGTAAAAATTTAGATGGGATTGGTAAGAAAAAGTATCATGCCTGTTTTTATATTCCTTTATCCAGTTTATGAGCATATCTAGATTTGAATCCTGTGCTTCTTTGGATTCATACTTATGTGGCTCCCATGGCCTGTTCTTGGCATTAACTATACACTGATCAATACTGAGATCCATGAATATTATCTCCGATGCATGGTTGGCCAGAAGCTCTAGTAAATCGGTATAGCAACCCTCTATCACCCAGTCTTTATGTGTCTCGATAAAAGCTTCTATTTTTAATTGGGATTCTTTCAAGGGCATTCTTTGTGGAGGTATAGTTGGCATCCATGCTAAAGTATCTAAGTCCAGATGGGCTAACCCTCCTTTTGAAAGCCTTTTTGCTAGTGTAGACTTCCCAGAACCTGAATTCCCAAAAATTAATATCTTACCCATTTAAGTAACCTTTTCTAAAGAAAGAGAAAGGATGTAAAGCATTTTGATGTGCATTTTTTAGTGCAGCAACAATAAAAAACATATAAGCCAAAAAATTTAAGAGTCTCATTGTTTTCCTACTGTTTCTGCACTAAATTTAACCTGCTTATATTAAGCGTGAGAGAAATAATAGAATTATATTAGCCTACAAGACCTTTAGCCATATCCAAGTGTTGGTGCTGTGGGTTATATCTAATCCCATTGTTGGGGGAAAAACCATAATGCTCAGCTAAGGCGGTTACCAGTACATAGGTATAAAAGTCGCCGATGGAAGTGTCTCCATTAAATTGACCAGCTACCTTTAAGATTTCTTGCTTCTCTTCAGATAGTTTCTGTCCGGTTTTGTGGAAGTTTCTAATATCTCTAATGTCGCTATACATCCAGGCAACAATGATCGAATTCCCTACATTCGTAGGTACAAACAGACCTGCTATATTTGAGGCGACAGCCAAAAAATCACGCCGAATTGTTTTGTAATATTCACTCCAGGAGGCATCCAATGAAGCTAGATTTTTCCTCATACCTATAAGTGCAAGATAAGTTGCGATAATACCGTTTATTTTCGACGTGATATCCTGCATAGAGGATGCCAGACATATAGTTGAAACCTCAAGGTTATCTTCTCTGTCTTTTATAAGAGCATCGTTCTTGTTGATTTTTTTGTTTATATCATTTGTTAGGTGTGTTGTAGAGCATCGTCTTTGATAGTCGACCGCTGCCAATCTAAAATTAGTTCGCATTTGATCTAATCGTGCGACTTCACTGGCAGGTGCTTTCGATGTTAAGTATTCTCTAAGAAAGGAATGGATCGCTAAAATACAGCTAACTTCACTATTGAGATTGCTCCAGTAAACCTGACCTTTGGTGGAACGGTCCCGACCCGCAACATAATTGTTGGCGACATCTCTTTTAATGATTCTACCCCAGGCGTCATAGCCGGTAGAGCAAAACTTAATCATCTCTCGAATTTTTACATCATTAAAAATGTCTGCACTCATGTTTAATCCTTTCATGAGGTGGAATAGTTAAAATTTTGAATGAATGTCACTCATATAAGAAGTCTGTTGTAGAGGGTAGTGTAAGGATAATGTAATCAAGCTAAAAAAGTTAGTGTTGGAATGCTTGGTGTAAGTAATATTAGAGTCACCGGAACACTAGTTTCTACCCTAGAAACACTGACAACATTAACATATTTTACCATCAGTTAAATTACTTGTTGGCACACTAGAACCGTGCAGGATGAAGCTTGTAGATCTTAAACTGAGGCCAAAGTGCATGAGCAACGCAGGTAAAACAGGCACCGCTCAGCGTATTACTTGGTACATTGGTTCTGGGTGGCAGCAATTTGGTACAAGAGTCTTAAAATATGGGGTAACCATTCTGACAGAATTAAGGGTAAAGAACTCGTAGTTTTGCAAAATATCCCCATATACAGAAAGCCGGCCTTTCTAAAAGAGAACTACTTCTGCAAAACTGGTTTGATTTGTCTCGTAGATTGTCTATGAGTTTTGTATCCAATTAATAGATATTGATGCTTTTTCAATCATATTCTAAGGTTTTTTTGAAGGTTATTTAGCAGCTGCATGGTTAGTGGTGGCTTCCCATTTGTTGGTATTGACTTGGTCGCTCATATTAATAACTGGACCTTTGGAGTCATTTTTCCGCAGAAAGATAATATAAAGATCAGATATTCCATTACGCTTTTTTACCCTCTATCCCATAGCAATTAGCTTTCTTTTAGGTAACAAAGGATTGAACCGTTATCTGTTTGTATTGACTATTGGTTTTATCAGAAAAGATCATGAACATTTCTCAAATTCCAGAAATGAGACATGCGTCACGGGGCTGCTTTTATAGCCATCTCCAATGAGACTCTTGTAACCTTCTACCATAGGAATGCATTTATTCTCAGGCGAGCACATCGACCCACCTTTGCAGATAAAGTCAATATATTTCTTTTAAACAGTAGCTTGCTCCCGGAATTCGAAAAAAACTGAACGATTGTACCAATCACCTCTGCGTTGAAGTACGGCCCTTCGAAACCCGCAGATAACAGGGTATACATTTCCCTATCATCTGTAGAGAAAACAAGGAGCGAAGGGCTCGGCAGTCATGCCCATTGATGCTGTCCTACCTAGAAATCATTGGAGCTGGGAGCTTAGCTTTCCTATTCACACTTAAAGTGGTCATTGCAAGAGCGGTATACAGAAGAGCATTTCATAAAGGAGAAGGAGGGGATTGATTGAGAATTTATCATGGGTGTACTGGTTTTAGAAGTAGACTTATAAATGCAGCACCAACACTCAGAGAGTTTGCAGCCAGTAACCAGAGAAAAGCCTTACTTTTGAACCTAAACTCAGGTACAAACCACCTTTTATAAACGCTCCCCTCTAGTAGGCCGTTCACCAAGCATCCTAAAATGAAGGTTGCTATCCATGTCACAGGATTAAAAGTGCCTATACCAAATGCCCAATACATCACTGAGCCAGGGAAAATCTCCCATACAATACCTGCTAAAGGAATTAGGACTATACCAGCTACAGAGGATAGTAAGTTGGCAAATACAACAGCAATTATGGATTTTTTTACTGATAGTGTAAACAGCCATTTGATGGTAATAAACTCAATGACAAGTCCAATTCCGATCGCCCAAAAAGAAAAAAGACGTGTTTCTAGATATAAAGCGGGCCAAACAGCATTTGCAAAAGCAATAGCAGGAAAAAAACTTGCTGCAATAATTAAAAGTTTATACACGGAAATCCTTTATACGTAAGCCAATTATGGATTTTAAAGATTCAGCTATTCAAGAAGCTGATATATTTTTCATTTGACATTGCATGAGCTCTATGATCTTTTGCATCCTAAACCAAAAATTATCTGCACGATATATGTGAATCTATATGTTGTAAAGAAAAGTTGAGATTGAATATTTAGGAGAGATTTTTTCACAGCTGAAGCATTCCTGAGCAAGAACTTCTGATCCACGTGATATTTAGTAAATCCTGGAAAAGAAAAGGCGAAGAGGTATAGGTAGGTGATTTTTTAAATCTCTTTCCGTTTGTTGCCGTATTATAGATAGCTATTTAATTTTCTAGTTTTTTTATAGTAGGATAAAAATGTTTACGTCTATTGTTCTATCGATGAGTAGTTCGAAAGGATACATCTTTCATAGGCTTTAATAACACAGCGAGAGGTTTATTGTCGGGGCAAAGAAACTTCATTTCTGTGCCAGTCATATTCGATATTGAACACTTGGCAAGAGTTACTCTCAACAACCTGAGGTATAGGTTATTCTAATTAGATATCTTTATATAGTCTAAAAATTTGACTATAAATATGAAGTCCCAGCTCTGCAGAGGAAGAAGTAAATGCTAAAGCGCTCATTCATGTTTGTTTTGGCTTTAATTTTGTTTGTCGGGGTATCATTCATATTGGCCATAGAAAAGTCAAAGCCTTTTGTTTTCACCGCCATCCCGGATCAGAATACTGCCCGTCTACAGAAACGTTTTGATAAGGTTGCACAGTATCTAACGAATGCACTAGGAATTGAGGTCAAATATTTACCAGTAAAATCGTATAGCGCTGCGGTTACTGCATTTGAAAACAATGAAGTGCAGCTAGCCTGGTTTGGTGGCCTTTCAGGGGTTCAGGCGCGGTTTGCGGAGCCTGGCGCGCAGGCTATTGCTCAAGGTGAAGAAGACGCGGATTTCACTACTTATTTTATTGCCAACACCAGTACTGGATTAACTCTTTCACAAGACTTCCCAAAAGACATTGAGGGCATGACATTTGCTTTTGGCTCTAAAGATTCAACTTCTGGGCGTCTGATGCCAGAATTCTTTGTGCGTTCGGCTTTCGGTAAACCCCCTCGTGATGTTTTTCGTCATGTGGGCTTCAGTGGCGACCACTCCACAACCCTAGATCTTGTACAATCAGGCAGATATCAGGTCGGCGCAGTGAACTATAAGGTCTGGGAGAACGAAAAGAAGGCTGGTAAGGTGGATGAGACAAAAGTGCGGATCATTTGGAAAACCCCCGGATACCCAAATTATAACTGGACAATTCGTGGAGATGTCAACGAGACCTGGGGCGATGGATTCCAGGATAAAGTACAGCAGGCGCTTTTGAATATGCGTGACCCAAAGCTTCTTGCCTTATTTCCCCGTAAGCGTTTCATTAAGGCTGACAACGCCATGTATCAGCCGATTTTGGATACGGCTATTGAGATCGGTATTTTGAAAAAGTAGGAAGGTATACTTTTAGTCAATAAAGTATGCATTTAAATTCTTCAAACCTTTATAGTATTATTAATTTCTATCTTCTATCCCTTGAAAAACTATTGGTTGTCTAGCGGTAACCTTTGAATTGATTTCAACCAATTTATACTTTTGTTTGGTCTAAGAAGCTGATTTTTCATTGTTCTTCTAATTAGTCGTTTATATACCCAATGCCTCGGCCTAATATACGAACTTAAAATACTATAAAACTTTGCCTATTAACCTGGCCCCAATAATGGTCTTGATACTGATCTTCTATATAATTCTTGTGGGGATATTTTCTAATACAATTCCTCCAGAAGTTCACCGCATGATCGGCACCTTCTATCTGTTTGACTTCCCACTTGCCTGGGAACTTGCTCCAAATAGAATGAGCGAATTTAGTGCCCAACTTTTCTTTTCTAAAATAAGGGACTATATAAAACTCAAAAACCTCATATGAGGTGCCTTTGCATCCTATTGCCGCTATACCCGCAGGAGTCTTCTCGATAAAGACAATGTAACCTCTAGTTGGCGAAATAATATCTGTGTCTAGTGCAAATAGGCCATCCTTATTAGGTTTTTTCTTAGTTAGTACCGAGAATTCGGCCTCATAACATTGAGCCAGATTTAAATAAATACTCAGGTTCTTATCTGTTACATCCACAACTTTCATATTATATAATTTAACTACTGGTAGTCTTGAAATCTGCTCCTCTATATCCATGCCTCATATTTTTTGGTTTAACTATAGTTGTCTCCCGAAAGGTCAACAATTAAGGTAAATCAATAAGAATCAAAGGTGGATTTAAGAGGCTCATTAGTATCTGCTTAATTGAAAGCTTTTAATATTATGGATGGCGCGATAAAAGTCAATGATTTAGTCCATTTCAAGAGTAGATGTAAGGACGAACTCTAGTTCTCAGGTATTGATGTATGTGATGATGCGTCTGATGGTCTTTTAATCAAAGTGATTGTTCCAAGCTCAATTCAATTCTATTTTTGTTTAAATTGGGCAGTCTAAGTGGTGGATTCTTTAGGGTTATATATTAGAAGAGCTGGCGATGGCAATAGCCAAGCCAGATACATTTTTGCGATCAAAGGATCACCTAAGGACCCAATTTAGTATTTTGGTGTCTACATTCTCGTTGAGAATAAAGCGTATAGTATCGACAACAATCAGAGCTTGTTAGAAAGATTTGACCGATACTATTTTACTCGTTGTTAGCACGTAAAATACCTGCTTGAGAAATATCTCTAGATTTAATTAGTGCCGATAGGGAAGGGCGGTTTGGTGAGTTTATTAAAGAGTTTGTTACGGAGTTGGCTTAATAAAATTTTACTTAACAACCTGCCAAATAAATTGATGATTATTCTTACATTTAGACTACTTATTCTGTTTTATTACTTAGAGTCATTTTCATATCCTCGACCAAGGTCAGCAGGCAACCAGCCTGAACTGATGTGACACAGGCACTGCAGAATTTCTCTTCTTTGATTTGTTAAAACCGGCCTAAGAGCTTTAAAGGCGGCAGAATCAATTAATCTCATCCGTTTACCTAGTGACGCCTCACTCAGATCCTTTATTACCAAAAAATTAAATATCGATATTTATAGAATTATTAGCTATATACCAAAAAAAGGTTGACGCGTCAGCTACCGTGAACATGGAAGTTCTGTGAATTCAGCAAGAGAGGTCCATCATGAGTAAGAGAAAAGCAGCAAAGACTCCAGCCAAAAAATCCAAGCTCGCTTCGAATCAGCCAGTGAATGGCGGTAACTGGTCTGATAAAAAGCAGGGTAAATCCTCTGATAGTAGCCGAGGTACTGCACCTCAGAGACCTGGGGCTTAATCTCAGATAACGCCGGCTGGGGTTTCCGCACGGTCGAAAACCCCAGCCGAACATCAGCGGCCTATTCCTATTCATTCTCTCATTGTTCTTCGTAGCCGCTGCTTGAAAGTTAGCCATTCAACGTATGGGAGAGACTTTCTGGCCATGATTCAAAGCCTTCATGATCCCATATAGAAGTTCCTAGCCTCAATCATCAGCAATAACATCCAGCACTTTCTAACATACGGAAAATTGACAGCGCTTCATGCTTATTTGTCACCCAACCCTTTCGAGTATGGCGCTGGCCTACATATTTTTAATAAATTATTTGTCCGCAGGGTAGGGCTTTGATTCGAGCTATCATATTTACCATTTTTGAAGCACTCCTCTTTGGAGTCTGTTTATTCGGTGCAGCTGGAAAACTCTTATGGCCCATGGGCTGGGCTATTCTGGGAACTTACTTATTGTTCAAAGTGGTAGGTTTGGTATTTCTCGATCCCAATCTCATCAGAGAGCGAGTGACTCCAGGTCCGGGCATTGATCGAGGCGATGTGGTACTTGCAAGCCTTGGTTGCCTAACCTTGTACCCAGCTACTTTCATCGTGGCTGGGCTCGATGCTGTTCGATTCGGGCACGCTCTCCCTATATCACAATCGATTCAGGTCTGTGCGTTTTTCATCTATGTATTGGGCTATGGCTTTACCTATTGGGCAATTTACTCCAATCCATTTTTCTCGACTTTTGTACGTATTCAGGAGGATCGTGGCCATTCTGTTATTTCCACGGGGCCTTATGCGTTGATTCGACATCCTGGCTACACAGGTGTGCTGATTGCTCACCTGTTCCTTCCGCTGGCACTTGACTCTTTCTGGGCCTTACTGCCCACGACATTGGGTGTGCTGATCTTTGTTGTACGAACATCACGTGAAGATCAAACACTACAAGAGCATCTTGTCGGCTATCGAGAATATCAGGATCAAGTTCGTTGGCGCTTGTTACCTTTCATTTGGTAGTGAGATAGGTTTTTCTCTGTCTGCGGCAACTAGGCCGTTTACTGCAATCACGTCCTGAACGGATAGAATAAGTAGGGTAGAGCTGAATGGTCGAGCCCCGGAAGGTGGAAGGAACCGTATCGTTAACTACTTGCTTAAGTAGGGCAGCTGAGCCCATTGATCAGTATTATGAGCGTGCCCTCTGGGTGGATAAAGGATTGTTTACTAGGCGTTTAGTTTATGGCTCATAGAGTGTCTACTAAATGTGGGTAAGTCTTTCACATAACGAGGGTGTAGAAAAGCTCACCCCAATTTTCATATTGCGTTTCTACGTGAAAAACAGCCTACACATCAGCGAAAATATAGCCAGAATTCACATATAAACACCATTTTTGTCCAATGTTCGATCGGATCTAAAGAATCATAGATACACTTTATTTTTTCTACAGCCTGAACGCTTTTAGCAGACGCGCACTTTAGTGCGCCGGCTGCCTAAACTTGTAATGTGTAGTCATGCTCATTTTTCTGAATCTTCAGTCTTGGGCGAACTTTTTTCTACAGATTCATCCAATCTTTCTTTCTTTTTCCGGAGCTGCTTTCTCAGCAACTCATGCTTCGTTTTATAATAACGATTATCTAACTGCCAGATAACAAAGCACAAGATGAGTGCGATACCGAGACCATAAATGTAACCTTTACCATACATTAATTTGCCCTTTCATCAGACTACGCCTACACATAACACCTAAATAACGGGCCGAAACGTAGGCGCGAAGCTCCAGAGTGGAGGTCCGAGCGAGCTTGCTGGCGGGCGTTGATTAGTTTGTTATGCGATTTATTCACGAGTTATGGTTTTTAGAGAATTACTGGAACAATTGTAGTGTATGGTAATGGCTTCAGTCGTTCTTCCATAGCAGGTACAACGATTTCATTGTGAGAATTAACAATCCAAGATGTAACAATGCCGTTTTCTACTAACGCTTTAATGTAATATGTTTCACCTTTTTGTGCTTCGAGAGTGAATGCAAAATATGCTACTAAAAGTTGAGGTGTTTTAGGGAATGTACTCTTAGGAGAAAACACTATTTTCGTAACTATATTTCTTGTCCCTGAGGGGATTCTATAGGCAGCTTTAATGCCTTTTGTCCATACTCCAGGTTTAAGTTCGACGCCATCTGATAGCGCGAACATGAGTGACAACAATTGGCCTTCATGTTTCGAATGCCCACTCTGAAGAATTGCAAAGTCATTACCTTCAATCTCAAGCTGTGTATTAGCACAACCGCAAATCAATAAAATACAGCACAGTATAATTTTAGATTTAAAAATCGTCGCTTTCATATAGTATGTTACCTGATTGCATATCACTTTTAGCACCGGCATTTTACTGTCCGGTGCCTAAACTTGTATGGTTGTTCTTGTCCGATTCTGATGTTGAAAATCCTTTTCGCTAACGGGTAAATTGAGACCCACCTTCGGCGGCCACCGAAGGCCTTGTTTATCACAGTTCGCTGCCTGGCCGGTTCGTAAAAGACCGTTAACAAGTATGAATGTGATAAGCACTCACTAGGCATAACTCGAATAGTCATGTGGGCCTCGAGCCCGAATAGCAAGGCGGAGATAGCTTATCTTATGGAATCTCAAGAGATCAATGTCGGTATCGATACTAGCAGTAAACAACTCGATATTTATGTGAGACCTACTGGCCAGTTCTTTAGTGTTACCAATAACAAAGAAGGTATTAAAGACGCTATTAAACAACTACAACCGCTTAAACCTCAAAGAGTAATAATTGAGTCCACAGGAAGACTAGAAATAGAATTCGTCTGTGCTGCTCATAAAGCGGGACTGCCGATAGTTGTTTGCAATCCTTCACAAGTAAGAAACTTTGCAAAGTCAGCGGGGCGGCTCGCCAAAACAGATAAGCTAGATGCAATTGATATCGCACATTTTGGTGAAGCAATGAAGCCAAGATTATCATCAATCAAACCAGAAAAACTAAGAAATATCAGTGATTTGCTGACGGTCAGGAACCAGTGCTTAGAGATGAGCACAATGCAAAAGAATCGTCTCAAGAGAATGCCTAAGTCTGTTCACAAACCCATTCAGGCTATCTTAAAAGCTATCAAGAAAGAGCTAGAAGGGGTCGATAAGCAACTTGATAAACTTGTTAACAGTGTTGCCGAGTGGCGACAAAAACGCGATCTCTTATTAAGCGCTAAAGGAGTCGGCAATGTACTGGCTTACACGCTAATGAGCGAACTTCCTGAGTTGGGCAAATTGAACCGCAAAGAGATTGCGGCACTTGTGGGTATTGCCCCGATGAATCGTGATAGCGGCCGCTTCCAGGGTAAACGTTATATTCTGGGTGGGCGACATCGTGTACGCACGGTTTTGTTTGTTTCTATGATGTCAGCAATACAATGACATCCTAAATTAAAGCCCATGTATGAACGCCTGGTCGCTGCTGGTAAACCAAAGAAAGTAGCCCTTATCGCATGCATGAGGAAGCAACTTACCATCCTCAATACGATGGTAAAAAACAACACTTACTGGGATGAAAGAATGGCTTTAATATGGATTAGTTCAGACCAAATCTGACACATTCACTTGAAAAAGAGGGGTTTACCGTTTTTGATAAAGGCGCCTAAACCTATAAGCAAAATCAAGGATAAACCCCACGATCCATACTAATGATCGCATCATCAAACACAAGACCGGATTACTAAATCTGGTAGAAGAACTCGGTAATATATCCAAAGCCTGCAAGATGCTGGGTGTATCGAGAGACACTTTCTATCAGTACAAGGAAGCTGTTTCAAGTGGCGGCATGGACGCCCTTTTTGAGAAGAACCGTGTTGATACGGCCATTGAAGAAGCAGTGTTAACTTATACCCTCCAAGAGCCTGCCCATGGGCAGGTTCGAGTTTTCAATGAACTGCGTAAACGCGGTGTATTTGTGTCCCCTAGTGGCGTTCTGAGTATCTGGTTACGGCACGACCTGACTAACTTCAAATTGCGATTATAGGCACTTAGTGAGTAGGGGATTGTGGAGCTGGCTAAATACCTCGATCACACTATTACGAATATAGGAAGAGGAAGCACTTCGTTGATGTACTCAGAATGCAACTCCGCTCCAAAGACATTGAACTTTTCGAGTGCAGTTGTAGCTTTGCTGGAAACCACACATACGTTCCACTCAGATCAAGGCAGTTAGTATACCAGTTAACAGTTCCGCCAACGGCTTTGGCGTTACCGAATGACCCAGAGCATGAGTCGGCGTGGAAATTGCTGAGATAATGCCTCAATGAAAAGACTGTTTCGAAGTCTGAAAAGTGAGTGGATACTGTCTCTCTGTTACACATCCATCACAAAAGCAAGGCGAGACATCAGTCATTAACTGATGACTTACTACAATAGGGAGCGTCCCCACCAGCACAATGACGGAATACCGCCTGCGAAAGCGGAAGGAATACTTAAATTACTGTCGGGAATTAGTTGACCACTACAAGGAAAGCGCCACAGTTTCCCCCAGAATATAATTATTGCTAGATTCCACACCCATTGATGAGCTTCAATTAGCCTATCGATGTTCATTAATCGATCAAAAATTTGTGGATCGAGCACCGGCTCAGTTCCTGATACGCCGGTAGATGTTACCGGCAATTTTCCCAACTACCGACCTGAATGATTTGCGTTGGTACGGCAGACAATAAGGCGCATTGAGTCTAATCCAACTCGGGCGGCGCCAGTGGATTCTGGATTCGCTACTCATCATGGGCGTGTAGTATCTGCAACCCGAGAAATAGTAATGGGTGACCTGGCTGTGCCGCGAACGAGCCTTGTCCGGATGGCGGCCACCGCCGTGTAATAGATTGGCGTGCCAGATCAATACCTGGCCCTTTTTCAAAATTCCCCGCTGCGACCGCAGCTCCATTTCCTCGACCATTGACTGTATGTAATCTTCGTATTTGCCGTAGTGGGCATAGGAGGGTGGCACACCCACATCCTGCATGCCAATCTCCGGTAGGCGATGGCTTCCCGGGTAGTAAACCAGTGCACCGTTCCCCTCATCCACATCTTCCAGGGCAACCCAGGCGCCAGCCATAAAGCCTGCAGGTTGGCTATTAAAATGTATGGTATCCGAGTGAGTCTTTTGCTCTGTACCCACGGGAAAGTTCAATGTCTGGAATGGCCGGGGTTCACGACCAACCAACTCTCTCAACGCTTGTAATACCCTCTGCTCGAGCGCGATTTGACGTACACAAGTATCAAAGCGCCAAGCATCCTGAACCCGGGTGCCGTGTGCATATCGGGAAGCGGCTTCGTCACGCTTGTAAAAAGGCTCGATATTTTCGATTGCACCATCGAGAAGCTGTTCATCAATTTCAAAATCCAGGATCAGCATGCCATCTCGGTGGAATTGTTCTATTTGTTGAAAACTGAGTATCACATGTTATCTCTATCAATAGATGTACGGTGGCAGTTAATTCTGCTTATTTTTGTAACTTCTGTCACGCCAATGAGACTTGCATATTTATTGGTGCGACTTTGCTTTAAGAAAAATACCTTAAATTTCCATTATTCATTGCCCATTTAACGCTTTTAGCATTGGCGTGCCGTCAGGCATGTCCGATGCCTAAACTTGCTAAATTTGGTTGCTCGATCATGCTTTGATAGAACTAAATTACTTCAATCTCTTCTTTGAGCACGCCGGCAAGGTGCTCAGTCTGATTGTTAGCTAGTACTTTATCAGAGCCGCTCTCTATATACGCCGCTAAAAACCGATTAAAGTCGCTAACGCCCCATTGGCACCTACCATGCTTTGCTATATCTATTGCCGATCCAAAAACTCTGACCAATTTATCTCGTCAGACTGGTACATGAAGAATTTAGCACATACTTTAAAATAGTCAGTTTCTGGCACAGGCTAATTTTCTTTAAGGTTACCATATGCTTCTAATAACAAACGTTTAATCGCCTCATCTTCATTCTTCAAGGGCGACAAATCCATTATGAGTTCTGGGGGGCTGTCTTCGCTCATGACAATCTCATCATAACAGGGGATATAATCATCAGACTTTATTTAGCCTGCTGATATTAAAGTTAAGAATGTAACCAGTTCTCTGTTGCTCATACTTACTCAGAATTTTTACGCCTAGCTGCACAGGCAAAACACGCAGTGCTTTATTCAGCCACGCGAAGTGTGGCGATTGTGCCGCCACTTGTATGGTTGTTCTTCTCCGATTCTGATGTTGAAAATCCTTTTCGCTAACGGGTAAATTGAGACCCACCTTCGGCGGCCACCGAAGGCCTTGTTTGTCACAGTTCGTTGCTGCGCCGGTTCATAAAGACCGATAA
>NZ_JAIVKI010000028.1 GCF_020524905.1 Microbulbifer variabilis
GCGCCGCGAGATAGTCCGCCTGTGAAGTGCCCGCCGCGATGTCGGCCTCCCCCTGCGTCCAGGTCACGGCCTGGAAACTGGCCGAGGCCAATGCCTGTTTGGCGATACCTTGGGCGGCGGCAGCCTGCGAGATCGCCGCCTCATACATGCCCGTCGTTCCGCCCTTGCTCAGCGCAGCGATAGTTTCGCCACTGTCACCATTGTTACAACCGAGCAACCGGTAGCTGAGGTCTTCATGACCCAGTCCATTCTCGCTATGGATCAATTCCTTGATAAAACCGCAGGTGCCGTAGATTGGCGACTCGCCCCGCGCAGACCACTGGGTGTTTGAAACGGTAAGCGGCAGCGCCGCGCTCGGGCTGGATGCGTGCGCCGGAAAGCCCACGTTATCGTATTCCTGCGTGAGTGTGATTTCTCCATCCGATCCCCCGGCCAGTGACTGGCCGGCATTGCAGATATAGTTGAGTGAATGGCTGTAAGTGCCCGATAGACGCACGCTTTCCGTATCAAAGCTCTGCAGCGCCGGTATTTCGACCGTGCCATCATCCCTGACACCCAGCGCAATCTGGCCGCCCGCATCGGTCAGCACGAACGCATAGCCGGGATAACCAAAGACATCTACGATTTCGTTACCGGCATTGTCTGTAATCTCCAACACCGGTATGGCGACCGTGCCATCATCCCTGACACCCAGCGCAATCTGGCCGCCCGCATCGGTCAGCGCGAACGCATAGCCGGGATAGCCCGAAGCCCCTACGAATTCACCACCGGCTATTTCGGTATCCGCCAGCGCGGGTATTTCGACCGTGCCATCCTCGCGGATACCCAACGCAATCTTGCCCGCTTCATCCGTAATAATGTACTCATATCCCGGCGCTGAGCCGGCGGTGGCGAGTGGCGTTAGCGCCTTGCGGTTTGCAATAATCGAGGCGGTGGGGTCATAGGGCGATTTCACCCAGGCCGTCCCATTCCAGCCGTACAACCCATTATTTTCCTCGGAGGCATCATTCCAAACTTCTGCCAGCTCACTGCCAGGGGGCGCGCCGGCAGCATCCAACGCGACCTTGGTTTGGAAGGACATGCGCCCCTGCGCCAGCGCCAGCACTGCAGCCAAGTGGTCCTGAATGGCCTTGCTGATGGTCGGTTTTCTAATGCCCTCCACCTCCACCGTGCTGAACTCATCACCAGCTAAAATTTCATTCAGGACATCAACGCTATTTTGCAGCTCCGCCACCGAACCAAAAAAAGTGCTCATAAAGTTATTCCTGATAACTATCCACAGCGTGGGCCACGCCCCGGCTAAATTGTTGAATGGTGTTCGGGTCCAGCAGGCCCGCGACGGTCTGCTCTTCGGTGAGCACAATCCGGTCTTCTATTTCCATGCGCGCGCTGTATTCCCAGATACGGGGGGCCAGTGGCCTGCAGTCGCTAAGGGGATGGGTAATAAAGCGCATCTTGTGGGGGATTAGCCCCTGGGGTGTGAGTACCTCGGCACTAAACCAGGCAATCGCATCGGACAATGCGTGGGTGACAAAACCCTCGAAAATAGCGGCCTTATTGGCTGTTAATCGCCACTTAACAGGGAGCTCCGTGGGAACCCTGGCAAATCTGCGCCGCTGCCGTGCGCGACCGCTGACCATTTCCGCGCGGATGCGGTTGTCCACTTTTTTCAGCGCATAGCCGTCCAGCTGCGGAGCCGGGAGCTCCGCAGGGTATTTAATTAAGGCCATGATTAATTTCCGGTGCGGGAAAGACTGTGGTAAGTGGATTCAAACGTATTGGCTACTTGGCCTCCCTCATGCACATCGGTCGAAACGATGTTAAGAACATCCTCTCGTGTAAGTCCTTGCGCACGCTCGACCTGCCAGCCTTTTTCACGGTCTTCTTTCAGAATGATGGTGATATTTCCCCCTGGGCAGCGGCCTTTTAACGCCTTGGTTAAATCGGCATTTTGATTTGGGGATAAAACCCGCTCGCCTTTATCCAGCAGGTAGGTGGATTCTTTCGGCACATAGTCGAGGCCGCCATGAGCGATGCCGGCAGGTTCTTTGATACTGCTCAACTGGTTGGCTATCTGTATGCCCTGAGTGGTTGCGCCGATAATAAATGGGATGTTTTGCGGGAAGCCGACCTTCGACGCCTCAGCAATGTTTTGCACCATGGCAGTGCCAGCCGTATAGACAGCCATCCCCATTTGCAGCGCCGCCAGCTTTTTATTGTGGGTACCAACGGCGGCCAGCAGTTGCTTGGCCCCACCGACGTAACTATTTAGCCTGGCCTTTTCGGCTGTCTCGTCAATCGCCTGGCGCTGCTGTTGATGTTTTTTTTCCAGCTCGGTCAGGCTGCGTTCGTATTCGTCGCGGGCAATAATCTTGCTGAGGTAAGCCTGATCCAGCAGCTGCATTTCTGCATCCTGCTGAAGCTGCAACTGCTCCATTTCACTGAGCCAGGATTGCTGCAGGGTTTCCACCCGCGCGGCGATACCCTCGCGCTCGGATTCGGTCAGGCCATCTTCCCCGCGCTCTTTGGATTGCTGACCGGCAATGGCATCGTTATATCGCTGTATTTCCCGCTCGGCATATTCTCGACGTAGAGCCTCAAGGGATTCATAACCTCGCCGGGTTAAATCCTGCTCGCCAACGTGCAGAGAGGCGATTTGCCGCAAGCGCTGTTCGTGATCGAGACGGATTTTCCCCTGGCGATCCGCCAGAAATTGGTCCAGCTGAATCAACTGAGCCGAACCCGCTTCCTGCTGACGTTTTAATTCGGCCGCAACGCGCTCCCGCTCGGCCTGCGCGCGAGCCTCAGCCGCTGCCTCCGAAACTTTCTTGCGCTCTTCCCGCTGTGCCATCGCCGCTTTCAGGTCGGCGTCCTTCATTTCCTGCAACTGCGCGCGGTATTTTGCAACGAGATGGCTCTGGTATTGAATCTGGACCTGTACACCATCCCGAGTGGCCTGTTGTAGCTGTTTTTGGTGATGCAGGTATTTCGCTTGCAGCTCGAAGTATTTATCCGCGCTCTGCTCCGCCTCAGTGGGCATCAACACGGTGCGCCACCAGCTCACCGCATCCGCGACAAAGCCAACACTCTTGGAAGCCTCTTCGGTCCTGCCCATGGCCTCCAGGAACTCTTGCCAGTTCTGGCTCAGGGTATCGACTTGGCCGGCTAGGCCGCCCGCCTCGGCAGAACCGGCGCCGCCCACCTGCTGGGCCAACTTGGCGAGAATAAAGCGCTGCGCTTCGGCTACGCGGCCGCTTTCCTGCATGGTCCTGATCTGTTCCTTTTCCACTTCGGTAAAAGAAACCCCAGAACGCTTGAGCGCAGTTAATCCCGTTGCTGGATCTTCCAGCGCCTTACCCAGCTGCAATGCTGCACTCTTGGCATCGCCACCCATCACCGCCGCCAGGTCTTGCGACAGCACAATGGCCTGATCAAATACATCGGTCTGCACGGACTTAAATGTCAGTAGCACCCCCTGTGCATCGCGTATGCCGGAAATACTGGCCAGGGTATTGCGAGCCACCGAACGGGCCTGCTCATCCAATTCGTCTGCCGTGCGGCCACTGGCATTACCGGTGGCTTTTAACAGCGCTTCGATCTTGAGCTGGCCCCGTTCCATTTCTTCGGCAGCGCGGACGCTCTTGTACATCAGCGCTGTGGCACCGGCGACAGCAACACCGAAACCAGCCCAGGCCAAACCGCCGCCTGTGACAAGGCCATTAACAGCACTGAGGCGACCGGCCACCCCACCCAGGGGACCGTCTATGGCGGCAACACCTTGGGCTGCACCACGCATAGAGCGACCGAACATATTGCCGGCGGCGCTGGTGGATTTCATTTCGCGGGTGAGCTGTTTATTGCGCGCGGCCGCCTGGGCCATCTCCCGCTTATATTGCGTGGAGCGCAGCTCCAGGTTCGCCACCATGGTGGCCATGGAAGTTTGTTTTGCCATTGCTCAACTCATGGAGTTCCAGATTGCGATTTGCTGCTGCACGGTTTTGGGTTTGTGCGGTTGAGGCAGGAAGTTAGAGACTTTGCCTCCCAAGGTACCGGCGGCAATGTGAGCTAGCTGCCACTGCTGAACTTCGGTGTGTAGTGGTCGCTCAGAGTGATATTCATACCAGTGGTCAAACTCGGTAGAACTCATAGAGCGCAACATATTGAAATAGTCAGGACGGTTAAAATCCCGTGCGAGCTGCCGGGCAAAGTGAAAACCCGGCACTAGCCTTTTTTTTCGGTTTCCTCGCTTTCTGTTTCGCTATCCGCTTTCTCAGTTTGGACATCGACGAAAAGCCCGGATAGCTTGGCAGCAGGGATATAGAGCTGGTCAATCAACTTAGGGGTAACGCTGCGGATTAATCCATGGTGAATATCTTCCAGTGAATCCTGGCAATCCGGCTTCATCCAGATGGCGTAAGCTACCAGCAGTAATTTTTTGCTCACCTCCCCTTTACGAAAAGCCCAAAGCTGGCCAAAATTTTCCAGCTCAGTTTCCGGCAACTCTTCATCCTGCGGCAATGGAATATCTTCTGTAGTCTTCTGCAGATATTCACAGCGGTGGTAGGCGCTCAGCTCAAATAACTCCACTTCCTGCTGGCCAAATACAACGGTTTCGGATTCTAAAATAGGGGTAGGAACTAAATTCATTGTTAGCTGCCTGCGGTTACTGTGGGTTTACCGGAGATTTTGAACTTCACGGTGCGAGTGATCTTGTCATCCTTGGGCACTGCCTTACCCCAGCCGGTAATATGGCCGGTAAACTCTACTGTCGTGCCTTCAGGATATTCAATCTGGTAATACTTATTGGTATCTGAATCGTAATCTGCCCGCAGTGCCAGCTGGCCGCTATCTGTTTCTTTCCAGATCAAAGTAATGGAAACCTCGCCGGCATCACGTAAGCCTGACGGATCGTAATCCATATACCCGCTGGTACCATCAATCGGCGTCATCTCAACAGAACCGCGCGACTCCTCGCCGGGGTCGATATCCAACATGCCCGCCACTGGCGTATAGGAGCTGCCATCATCACTGCGGGAAAATTTTGTTTTATAACCTTGTGCCATAGCTAAGACCTTATTGAGTTGTTGAGTTAAAGGGCTGATGGATCAGTGGAATACTGGGCCCTGTAGGTCAATCGAACCTCGCCCAGTGGGTGATCCTGATCCAGGGCAAACTGGGTTTGGCTGAGTAGGAATAAGTCACAGGTGTTGCCCAGAGTGGCATCATCTTGCAGGGCGCTCTCAATATCTGCAGCCGCTTGATCCAGTGCGGCATATATATCGCCATCGCTCTTTACTAACGCGGCAATAGTCAGATCCAGCTGCCGACTGGTACCGCCATACATTTCGTGCTCGATGTTTTCAGTAGCAAAGCCCACCACAATGGCCGGCAGCTTTTTTGAATCTATTTCTTCTGTGGTGCCAGGGGGTGGAAATGTGTAATCGGATAGAGTTTGCAGCTTGCTTAAAACGGCATCACGGACTGCCATGCGTTGGGTCATTGGAGAACCTCTAGGAATTTTGGTAGTGTTCAGAATTCTGTGTCATTTCTTTATCATCGACCAAAAAGAGATGACCTATGACAAAACCAACCTTCGATATGGATGCCGCCGTCAAAGCACTGCGTGAGGGCAAAGACCTCAGTGGCAAGGACGGTATCCTCACTCCCCTGATCAAACAGCTCACTGAAGCCGCCATGCGGGCGGAGCTGGAGGAGCACCTCGCCAACGAGGACAACCCCAATCGCAAGAACGGCCGCACCTCCAAGACCATGAAGAGCCCCGCGGGCACCTTCGAGCTGGAAACACCGCGCGATCGGGCTGGCACCTTCGAACCGCAGATCGTCAAGAAGCACCAGACGCACCTAACCGATGAACTGGAGCGCAAGGTCATCGCCCTCTTTGCCCTGGGTAACAGCTATCAGGATATCCGCACCCACATCACTGACATGTATGACATGGAGCTTTCCAATGGCACCATCAGCGCGGTTACCGATAAGCTGCTGCCGGAGCTGCAGGCGTGGCGTGAGCGAGATCTGGAACCGGTCTATCCCATTGTCTGGCTCGACGCCATCCACTACAAAATCAAAGAAAATGGCCGCTATGTCAGCAAGGCCATTTATACCATTCTGGCTCTGAATATCGAGGGCAAGAAGGAACTTCTGGGGCTGTACCTATCCGACCAGGAAGGCGCTCACTACTGGCTGAGCGTGCTCACTGACCTACACAATCGCGGGGTTCAGGATATCCTGATCGCCTGCGTAGACGGCCTGAAAGGCTTCCCCGAGGCCATCGAGAGCATCTTCCCCAAAACTGAGATCCAGCACTGCATCATTCACCAAATCCGCAACTCGCTGAAGTACGTTGCCTCCAAGAACCAGAAGGCCTTCATGGCTGACCTCAAGTGCGTATACAAGGCGGCAACCCTGAATGCTGCTGAGAGCGCGCTGGATGAGCTCGAAGCCAAGTGGGGCGACAAGTATCCGATGGTCATTAAATCCTGGCGCAGTAAGTGGGCGACACTGTCTGCTTACTTCAAATATCCAGACTATGTGCGCACCGCGATATACACGACCAATGCCGTTGAGGCGGTCCACCGCCAGTTCCGCAAGTTGACCAAAACCAAAGGCGGCTTCGCCAGCGAGAACGGCTTACTTAAGCTACTGTACGCCGGTATACTCAAGGCCTCTGAACGTTGGACACACCCGATTCAGAATTGGAACCTGACGCTGTCGCAGCTGACGATTCACTTCCCGGACCGTTTGGAAAAACACATCAGCCTATGAGGCTATATGGCTGACACAGAGTTCTGAACACCCTCGGAATTTTGGGCATAAAAAAACCCGCTGGTGCGGGCTTGGAAAACTACAGTTCAGCAGTACCTTTTTGTACAAAATAATCTTTGATGAAATCTAAAACTCACTAGGGCTTAAAAATCCTGGAAAAATAAAATAAGGTTCGAACTCTAAAGCACCCCGACCCTCTTCGCCCGAATCTACAGTCCCAATTATGATTTTTTTATAGAGAGATATCCCATACTTTTCTGTCAATAGAATCTCCAAAGATTCAGCATCATCAAAAGCATTAACAACAAACACTACAATCAACTCATCATAATTTTCACTTACATTAATTCTATCAATAGAACGACTTAACCAACCTAAAGCCTGAATAGGAGAAAGAACTACCTTAACACAAAAAGCAATTTCTTTTCCTCTGGAAGTTACAACAAAATCAACTGGCTCATTAGTACCAATTTCAACATTTACGACAGGGTAGCGCATTGTAACCCAATCAAGCACTGCTTTTTCCAAAACGAAAGTTGATTCATGCAACGACGTCAATTGAACATGTTCTTTATTACGAGTTCGGGCAACATCTCTAACCTCTTCGATTGCCGCCTCAGATACTTCCGCAATCAACAACTCATTGGCATATTTAAGAAAATTCTCTGAACTGTACATATGAAAGCGCTCCACACCTGCGTGCTCGGCTATTTCACCAATTAGTTCTGGTCTTGGCGAAATAGTCTTCTCGCCGTTTTGCTTGACCTTCAACCACCAATCTTCCTTACTATCATCTGTAACAAATATCAAATTTGTTATTTCGTTATCCTTTGCATGATCTAAAATTTGCGACCATACTATGTAATCACTGTATTTCCTTTGGTAACTAAGATCCCCATATGAAAAAATGGGTTCACCTGACTTTTCTTTATCATCATCCATGTAACCTGGTGGAACTTTTGACTTAAATCGAGCTTCGGCCGTTTTTTCTAATACATTAACGGTATCTTGATCTTTAGGTTTTCCCCCTATCCTTCCTTTAAACAACTCATCCAACCTAACTCTAATTTGATCTTCACTTACTACACTAAAATGACTTTCTTCCAAACGGGCTAACTCAGATAAAAACTTTTCAGCCGCGTCATTTATATCCTGGATAAAAGAATCAGGCTCAATGGTAGAGTGACGCTTTTTTAGACTCAAACCATCCAACTCATTTTTTATAGCGGAAGTACCGTTACTTACAACCTTTCTTACTTCAGAAAATTTATTATTTTGACTTGCAATAACGTCGAGCCGATTTCGCTGATATTCTAGTGCGACGTGATATGGGATCCACACTCTTTCCTTTAGCTTCTCAATGACAGCAATTAATTGAGTCGTAGTAGTTTCTTGATATCTATACAGGCTAAGTAGAACATTTGTATCAAATACAAAAACTGCCTCTCCCCAAAGCTTTTTATACTCATCTTCTTGTAGGCCATAAAAGCCCTTAAATTCATCTCTCATAATCTACTATTATCGAATATCTAACAATTAATCAAAAAATTATTCTCATTGCATCCTATCCATTCTCAACAATTTAAATATCATTGGGAAGGGGTAGTTAAACACTACCCATCCACCTGCACCCGCCAAACAACCCCATCATCAGCCAGCCGCTTACGCACCCTATACGCCACACCACCAAGCGTAATCACCGCCCCTGAGCTGTAGGTCCCTACCTCACTCACCAGCAGGCTCAATTCAACACGCGGCACCCGCACGCGTTCCTCTTCTTCGAACTCGTCAACCTCCTGATCTTTTATCACACGGCAATCGATAGGCTCAGCCCCGCTACCGTCTGTATAAGTAGCGGGCTTGCCCCATTTACGAAACGCGCGCTCTGCGGCTCGTTGGTCCAGATCCATGGATCACCTAAGCCTTCACGGTGCCCGGTACGCCGGTAAATTTGACCGCGAGGCTGGTAACACCATCGCCGGCAGCCTCTGCAGCAAAGGCGGCGGGGCCAGTGATATCGCCGGTTGCGGCTGTTGCGGCGCTATCGTCAAAGGCTGCTGCAGAGATATCCCAGGTGAGCGACTCCCCCTGACTAATCACTGCACCGGATACCTTGGGCACCGTAAATACGCCATCAATAGCGATCACCCCGGATTCACCCACGGCGATATCATCCATCGCCACACCCAGCACTGCACCTACTGCTAGCACCTGGCCAGAGGTAATCAACGCGCTGGTGCTGTTGGTGTAATCCAGCATGCGCCCGTCTTGCATAAAATTAGTAGCCATTCTCTTTCTCTCAATCGAGTAAATTACTGAAAGCAAAAAGGCCGCGATGTGCGGCCTTTTTGGGTTCTTTAAGGTTTGATTCGGTTTGAACTGGGTATTAGGTCTTGGGCGTTTTCACCATGCCTTTTGCGTCCCAGGCCTTGGCAGCGGCATCCAGGCGGACTTTGAATTCCACCCCGTCGATATTCCATCCGTTTTGCTGTTCCAGCACTGGGGCTTGCTGGCCGTCCAGATAAAGCACTTCGATGGTGTCGTGCATATTCGGATCGGCACCCAGATACCAGCCGTTATGTCCGCTAAGGCGCGCATCAGAGACTACCTCTGCAATATTGCGCACGCTATTGGGAACGGTATTGGATTTCTCAGCAGCACCTACTTCAAACTCTGACTCCAGGGCAACTTTCGCTGCACCCTCATCGGCCAAGTCACAGATCAGGAATTTCGGGCGAATATTTAGGTAGGCATCGCCATCTTGCTGTTTACCCATCAATACCCGCGCTTTATCAATACTACTGGTATTGATACCTGCAGCAGCTGCAAGGTTTTTGTGATCGGCATGGAATAAGGCCTTGCCATCGGCCATCTTGGGATTGTTGAGCAGGATGCTAAATACCAGATCTCCCACAGTGCGCACGGCTGCTAAGCCCATCTTTTGCGGGATACGGGTAAAGGCCCCTAGGTCGTCATTGATCATGGCCTGGCGGGTAATACCGAACAACTCGCCATAAGTGGCCAGTGCTGCAGTCTCGCCACGCTCGCCCATGGTTACATATTTAAATTCTGCCCCCGGTGCTACCTGGCGCAATGAGGGGAAGCTGCCCAGATCGGTGCGGGTGGCCAGTTTGAAGTCACTGAGATTGCCGACACTGGTAAATTTCTGGAACACCTCCTGCGCTTCTTCATAGCCTTTTAACATCGCTTTATTGGCGATATTGCCGAGGACCGTACCGAAGTCACCGGAGCTATGGGTAAAGGCTGCAGCCACTACGCCCATTTTATCCAAGCCCGCTAAATTCTGTCCGTGGGCGTGCATAAACATGCGGGCAATTTCCAGCATGGTATAGCCGGCCATACTATTCCCTTCGGCGCGCTTCTCGCCAAAAGCACGCATGGCAATGGCATTCTCAGCATCCGCCTTGATGCGCTTGATACCCTCACCTTCCTGCACCACTACGCTGTAGCTTTGCACCGGGGTTGGGGTTTGGTTGCCCAGGGCTGTGAGCAGCTGGTCTTTGGCTTTTTCAGCGGTGCAGTCCATATCATCCAGGCAGGATTGCATTACCGTGCTGTGCGCCTCGAAGCCTTTAAAAACGGCTTTAATAGTGTCTTTGCGTTTTTTCTCATCCGCTGCAAATTGTGCTCTGGCACTGGCTTCGATCTGCGCTTTCATTTCTGGGGTAACCTCGGTCGCAGCGGTTGCAGCTGGCGTGGTGGAGGTAGTGTTCGGCATGGCTTGCGCCTCCTCGGTTTGGGGTGAGTTGTCTGCAACCGCAGACGGGAATCTAAATTCAGTGGACCCCTGCATAACCAATGCATTAATGGCTTGAGGGGTATTTTTGAATTGGTTTAAGTGATCGGCACTGAAGCTGGCAGCCATTTCCATTGCTGCGGTGGTATCGGTGGCAAAACCGGCTTCCACGGCTTCGGCGCCGGTATACCAAGTCTCGTCATCCATCACTTGGCTAATTTCCTCATCGGTCATTCCGGTGCGGGAGGAATACAGGCTTTTCATGGTGGTTTTGACTTTCGCCAACAGGCTCTTGGTTTTTTCCAGGGCACGTTCATCGCCTCGCACACCGGCACTGGGGTTGTGCACCATGTAATAGGCGTTCTCGGCAATATGGACCGTATCCCCAGCGAGCGCGATCACGCTGCCCATACTGGCTGCGATACCTTCAATCCAGGTTTCCACCTCGGCTTTATGATCTTTGAGCAGGTTGTAAATGGCGGTGCCATCGAATACATCACCACCGGGGCAGTTGATGTGCAGGTTGATCTTGCTGACATCCCCAAGCGCTTTGAGATCGCGGGCAAAGTCTTTTGCAGTCATATCCCAGTAGCCAATGTAATCGTACAAATAGATATCGGCTTCACTGGTATTGGCAGCGGCAGTAATGCTGTACCAGGATTTTTTAGGCATTGCGGTTTCCTATTTAGAGTCGGAGTCAGACTCGGAGCCGGACTCAGTTTTTTCTGCGGGGACCGCAGCGCGTTTGCTTGGGGTGGTAATACCGTTCTCTTGCAACTTTTTCTGCCAGGCTGCGGTTTGCTTGATCACATCATCCGGCTTTTTGCCGCGGCGACGGATGGTCTGCTGTGGGCTGACCAGTACATTTTCCAGCAGGGTTTCATCAGCGCTGGCTTCGTGGGCTGGATTAATCCAGGGCATCACTGGGGTAATAAAATCGACATGCATCAGGGTGGCCGGGTCTACATCAGCAGGCACTTGAAAGGCGTCTGCTAATAAACCCATTTGCACCCAGCGCCGGGTGACCGGCTCTACGATCTCCTCGCAGAATTCCAGGCTGAGGGTTTCGTAATTGGCCCACTGTTCCACCAGTTCCTGGCGCTGCGCACTATAAGTCCCGTTGTAGTTTTTGCTGATACTGCTAAAGCTGGCCATGGTGCCGGCGGCGGCCATGCGGTGCATGGTTTCTAAAAACGGGGTTAGCAGGCCACTGGGGCGATTACTTTGGATGGTGCCGACAGATTCCCCTGGGCGGAGATCGTCATAGATGGCACCGGCACGGATATCGAGAATGCGCTTTCCTTCGCTATCCCAAGCATCATCGTGCTCATAAGTATCAGGGCTACCCTTCTGAATAAAGCCAACCATGGCCGAGGCAATCTTGGCGGCAACGCGCTCGTTTTCTTCATAGTCTTTGATATCGTTGAGGCGATTCATCACCGCGGCAAAGATGGAGACTCCCCGGCTCTGGTGCAGCCTGCGCACAAATTTCAGGTGCTCGATATTTTCTGCCGTGTGCCGCCTGCGCTTCATGCGCCAGTTCAGTGAGGCTCCAGGGTGCTCGTCGTAGAGCCAGAAGGCCTTGGCTTCGCCCCAGGCGGATTTCTCAATACCCTGCACTATGCGCTTGCTGGGCTCGTTGTAATCCACCGGCAAAAAGTCCGGTTCCAGGCATTCGATGGTGTAAGGCACCGGGGTGCGGTGCTTCAATCCAGGTACAGTGCCCTGTAAGTGCCGCAGCAGGGTTTCGCCATCGCGCAGCCAGGTATTGCACAGCAGCCGCTGGGATTTGCCCCAGCTAAATTGCCGGGTGCATTCCGGGCGCCGTGCCCATTCCTTGTGGGCCTCATTCATTTGACTGGCGAGGCCTTCGTGAATATCGCCATCCCAGGTCTTGGGCTGGAACTCCACATCGATACCGCGCGGGCCAACGATGTTGTTGACTAGGGTGGTGAGGATGCCAAAGGCAAAATCGTGATTTTGCTCCAGGTGCCGGGCCTGGCCGCGCAGGGTTTCCACACTGCCTTCAATCACTAAATCCCCGCTGCGGTTATCACCGGGATTTTTCCTCAGCCGGCTTGGCCGTGCCGCTTCATAGGCGGCGGCAATCTCCAGGGCACGGCGGGCTTGCACACGGCGCAGGGCAGCCTCGGGCGCAAAGAACCCGATAACAGAATCCAGTTTGTTCATGAGTAAAAGTTCGCGTAGGCGGGTCCGCGGCGTTTGCCGGCAGCCTTGAGTTTTTCTTGAAACGCACGGCGCTCCCACTCCTGACGGCCGGCGCGGATGTCCTGCAGGTTCTCTGCGGTAAATTGGCGGCCGTTAATCACCGTGGTTTTACCGGCGAGCACGTCTATCTCGGCCTCGATATAGAGGTCGACCATGGCTTGTGCGGTTTTAGACATTTAACTATCCAGTAGGGAGCCCACCGGCTGTGCTGGCCGGTGTGGTTTTTTCGGGGCTGGCTGAGGTTGATCCGGTGATTGATCCGATTCGCTAAACAAGGTGCGCTGGCCCAGCTGCGATTCGATGGTGGACCACTTTTTCTCGTTGTATTTGTGCATGCCCTTGGCGTGGGCTGCGTGTAGGGCGTAGACCTCGGTATCGGTGCCCTCATTGGGCCTGCCGGGGCGCTGCTGCCAGGTTTCCCGGCCCTTGTGTTTTTTGCTGGGAGCTTTCACTTCGGCGGTGACCTGTTCCCAGTAGTCCTGCCGCACATGCTTGCAGCTGTGCATATAAGCACTGGTGCCGAGCAGACGCTTGGCGATCAGATCCTTGGCCTTATGGGTGCCCACCATATAAACCCGAACCCCGTGGCGGTCGGCCTTGGTGCGTCGCTTGGGATTGTTGTAATCCACCTGCCTAGGTTGGGAGAAAATTTCCTTGGTGCCGAAGTCGTTACTGTCGCCCTTGATGGCCATCACCAGCACGCCGCGATGTTTTTTATCGCGGGTTCTCACCCAGTGATACACCGCGTTGCTGGTACCCCCATCGGAGGAGTCGATACTGACCGCTGCCGCGCGGATCTCACCAAAGCGTTCGTGCTTAAAAGGCTGGAATACCAACTTGTCCAGGGCATCCCAGCAGTCGTCACGCTTGTCGGCGGTATCGCCGTCGATTTCACCCCAGAACATCTGCCAGCTTTCTTCATTGCGACCGAAAGCGCGGATGCTGATGGCGAGGCGATCGTGCTGCACATCGATGCCCACCGTTACCAGCAGGCCACCGGCGGGGCAGAATAATTCTGGGTAATCCTCGGCGGCTTTCTGCAGCTCCTCATGATCCAACAAACGGCTGGCGGCATACTGGTAGGGCCTGCCCAGTTTGTTGTTCTGGAATACGATGCGCGCGGATTCGTCGCCGCTTTTGGCTTCGTGTTCGGCTTCGAGAAAATCCCGCACCACATCGGCGAGGCCGGTACCGGGGATGCACACATAGAGTTCCGACAGCTCCATAAAGGTTTCTATCGGTTCGATTTCATCTTCTGCGAAATCCTCTCCGCATTGGGTTTTGACCCAGCCGGCAAAATCGTCGCCGTTCTCCCGCGCGGTTTTACAGGTCTGCAGGATATTGGCCTGGCGGCGGTAGTCATCCCACTCGCTGCCACATTCCGGGCAGCCATAAACTGCAGTATCAGGCTGGTGCAGGCCGAATACCGGATGCGGTATGCCCTCTTCTTTCTTCAGCCAGCGAACGTTTTCCCAATCCAGTACATGGGAGTCACCACAATCGTGACAGGTCACCGGCAGCACGCGCATGGTACCGAGCTTGGTGTAGTGCTCCACCTGGGAGAGATCCGCTACCGCCGGGGTGCCACCGATAATTAATTTCTTATTACGCATCCGCTTGAGGCGTTCGCGCAGGTGGCGAATGGAATCGCCCTGATCGCCAACATCTTTGTTGGTATCGTCCGGCTCCTCCACATAGCCCCGGCGGGCCGTGGTGGATTTCACATTGGAGATGGAGTTGGAGCCGATGGTGCGCACCTCGCCACCGGGGAATTTCTTGCGCGTTGAGCGGCTGCCGCCCTTGCGGCTGGTGGTGACATCGATCACCCGATTCACCGCTGGCGATCCTTCGATAATCGGCACCAGCTTTTCATCCATAAACAGCCGGCCTTTCTCATCCTTGGGAAACAGCATCAGGATGCGGGCCGGGTCGGTGACGGCGACCTTGCAGATATCGGTGGCCAGCAGAACCGTCCAACCGATTTGCGCGGCCTTCTGCATCACCACCATCCACGACACGGGATTATCCAGTGCGTGCATCACGCCCCAGAAATAAGGCACATAGTCGTTGCGGTAATAGCCGGCGTTATCGCTATCCTCCGAGGGCAGTTTGATATTGTCTGGCAACCACTCGATCAGTGGGATTTTAGGCTGCGGTATCCAGGCCGGGCGCACCTCCTCCACCAGCCTCTTCAGATTCAATCTCGTAACTTCCAATAGCTTTGAGGGCAGCGTCAATGTTTGGCTGTAGGGGTTCGCGGTCGACGGTAATGGCATGCTGGCTCTCGATAGCAATCACGATGCTTTCCACCGCTCCTAAAAATTCATTCTTGCCAATGGTGGACCACTCCACCATCGCCTTGCGTACAGACTCAATATCGACAATCAGCTGATCATCTTTATACAGCTCACGCATTTTTAGCTGTGCGTTCACTTCGGATTCAATTGCCTGGGCCATATCTCGGCGACTACGAGCATCGCTAACCTGACGGCCTGCCGCTTCTGTACGCAGCCGCTCGCAGTATTCCTGTAGCCAAATTCTGAAACTGGCACCTTCAGTAAAAAGCTGAGCTTTGTAGTGCTTGGCAATTGCCGGTTGAGTAGCGCCAACCAAACGAGCAAAACCCGATTGAGTGGCCTGATCATCAAGAGAGATATCACCAGCCAAGGTATAACCCCCTAGGAAATTTTAGATATCTGTTAAGAAAGCGGGGTCCGAATCACCCGTGTGTTGGCCCCCTCAGGAGGACCCGTTCAACGTCTTTTTGCGGTCGCAATCGCATGGTCCATGGCCTTATCAAGCTCTAATGGCAAATGCCTACGGGCTATGCCTTCAGCTATTCGAATAAAAGGGAATCGCTTGCGGTAGTCTGGCTTCCCCTTGAGAAATATCAGAATGGGCTTAACCGTTGGCCGGCGCTTACCGCCTGCCCTCTTCCAAACGCCTAAGACACCATTAACTTTGCCAACGAAATATTTCCCCTTTTTACCCTGCGCACTACCTGCCCCCCTTGTAGAGCCAGGGTTACCCCGTAATTCAGCCAGGATTTTTTTATAAGTTCCGACCGAGATATTCCCGTGCTTGTTTAATCTCGCCGCCTCGCCATGCACCACATACATACCAGCAGGCAGGACACCCATGTGCCGCAGGGCACGCTCAAAGCGCTTGTCGTTTCGGTTCACATCCATGACCGACGGGGCCAGATATTTGCTTGGTGCTGTGCCGTTGGAAACCTGATCACGGATAAAGACTTTGGCAATTCCTGAGCGCTTCGTGGCTTTCTTTACCAATACAGAGTTCAGCGTTAACTTTGCAGGGTTTGTAAATACACGCCCCATCGCTGAGCGCTCTTCTCCCCGTATACGAAAGGCCACGTTATTTAGGGCAATCGAGCTGGCATAAGGTAATTGCTTTTTTAATTCAGCCGATGCTCGATCAAACTTTGAGGTATCCAGCTTCACACTAACCTGCATCAGGATTCCTCCTGCTGCCTTTCCTGCAGCTTCAAGCGCTTGTGGTTGTAATACCAATTCACAATGAACCCACTCAAAGCAATCAAGAAACCACCCACCGCCAATAACTCTTGTGCTGCATATCCACCGACTACCGCTGTACCCGCAGCAACCGTAGTGGTTGCACTGGCGACCTTCTGAACCATGGCTTCCCTCGCTGCCTCTTGAGCTACAGTGTTCACCGGTTAACCTCACTCACCCACGACTTCACGAAATAGAAGCCGATGATGATGCTGTAAGGCTGCACAACCACATCAACCAGCAGGCCCTTCAGGTCTGCTACAAAAGGGGCCTTGAAAGCCATGGCCGCCGCAATAAATAAAACCAGCAGCGCCCAAACCAAGGTCACCAGAAAGGCAATTAATCGTCGTGCCCGGTTCTGCGGTTGCGTGGCTTCCAGGTACTTGAGATACCAACGGGATTTTTCCTCATTGGTAAACCACACCGCATCCACAGTATTTACAGTGGCATCCAGCACCTTGCTCGCAGACTCGGGGCCAGCAAATAAACCCTTAACTCCAGACCAAATACCCATCACGGATACTCCGGCACATAGTGCGTAATTGTCAGGTCAAACTCAGGCGGCAGCAGCTCTCGCAACTGTTGCATTGCCTTACGGGATTGCATCACCCACCAGCCACCGGGAGCCAGGCCAGAACCAATACCAATACAGCCCTGCACATCTGCCGAATAATTAGCGGTGTGGATTAATATCTTTGTACGACCAGGGACTTCCTGCAGCTCCCACACATTCGGGAACCTAGGTGAGTTATAGGGATTACAGGAATAAACCCCTTCAGGAATACAGCTCTCGAATGGACGATTACCCAGCCACGGGCGCTCTACCGTATAAAACACACAGTCACGCACTCTCAGCCGCCCCAATGTGGCATCAGGCCCATAGGCGAATCGTTGCAGATTGCAGTTCATGAATTTCCGCTCGCAGAGCTAAGGAATGAAAAAACGGCGCCCACAAGAACGCCGCCAAGTACAGGTGATGGAGCAATGAAAAATAGAAAGTCAGAAACGAAAAAACCCGGCTGGGGGAGCCGGGTTTCTGTTGCAAGCGGAAAAACCGCAAGCTAGAAAAAAAGTACCATCCTGGGTCAAAGTCTGTCAACCCACTTTCAGAAACTTTTCTTTGTAACTCTCCACAATCTCAGAAACAGGGCCCAAAGCACGCGCTGGTAGCGGGTCCAAACGCCTCTGTAATTTACGCCAAATATTCTTCCACTCCAGATCCCAGGTGGATTTATTACAGCCAACAATAGCGCGGGCCTGCTTCACATCCACCTTACGCCCATTCACATCCCGCAACGCACTCGCACTAATACAAAATAACGCCAACTGGCTAACCTTATCCCTCGGGTGCGGCTCCTCCCACTTATCGAATTCAGACATCAAGTATTGCAACAGCGCCGCCCGCTCTTTAAATCTTTTTGCCGGTGGCGCATAGGCAGCCATGCCCCAGCAGTAAGCCAGTGGATCACTTTGTCTCAGCTTGGCAACCACGCTCTGAATGATTCCCTTCTCACAGGAATCCATAACCCGGCTACCGCTACCCTTGCCCACAATCGTTTCAACACCACTCACCCGAGGCGCATCAATGCGGCAAATCACCTGATTAGCCTCTCCCTGCACCTCACCCCGAATAATTAATTTCCGCCCTCGCCGAGCCTTTGAGGTGACCGTGCTCCTATTGCCCATAGCCTCATAATCAAACGCCGCCGCAGAGCCATCAAAGGCATCATGCCAAGCCTGTCTCGCTGAATCGAATCTCATGTCACCTCCCCAAGACTGTAAACACTAACCTCAACTGGCCCCGCCGGGCCCTATCACGCAGCCACCTGAAAACTATCGAAATGCTCCTGAAAAACCTTCCTCGCCACATGCAAATTATCCCGGTGGAAAGTCCCCAGATAATCCTCATGCACCTCTCGGATTTTATTTTGAGTCACCACCGTATGAGCAAACACCAGATCCACTTGGCGCGGGTTATCCGTGCGGAATGCCGCCAATGGCCGGCTGGCTACAGTTTTAGAAATTCGCTCTTTGGCCTCGATAAGTGTCACAACGGTCATAGCTATCGCTCCTTGATGTTTCGTGTTTACCAGCTGGTGTCTGACAAGATTTCACCGATTGGACGGTCTCGCGTTCGCTGCTGGGGCACGGAGCGCTGTGGAGGAATAAACCTTTCCCGCCTCACCCAATTGCGCCACACTGCCAACCAATCGCACCGCACCCCCTGCTTGCCAGACTGAGATTTCCAGTAATCACCAAAGCTGGCCGCGATATCGTAGATCTGGTGCATCACCTCAGGGCGAACCTTGGCCGCCTCATCGTAGAATTCCTGGGTGAGCTGCCAATCATCGGGAAGGCGGGAACCACACTTGGATCGCGGGGCCTGCTCCTGGCAAACAGCAACCGCACCCCCCTGCTCACCCTCTCTCTGGTTATTTTCTAGATTAGTTACTTTCTTAGTATCTTTACTTTCTTGTGTCGGCAAATCCGGATACGGTAAACCCGTATCTGGTAAATCCGTATCTGGTAAATCCGTATCCGGTAAATCCGTATCCGGTAAATCCGTATCTGGTAAATCCGTATCCGGTAAATCCGTATCCGGTAAATCCGTATCCGGTAAATCCGTATCCGGGTTTTCAGGAAGTGGATCAGCTTCTTGTGGCGTATCAGAGATTTCATAGTCCGTACCGACTATTTTTCCCCGCTCACCACGCCGAGTAATGCGCTTGCAATAACCAGCATCAATCAACTCACCTAATAGCTTGTAGATCTTGTCCCTGCCCTCCTGAGCCTCTTTGGCTAGTGCCGAAGGGGAAACCTCCCAATGATCAGGCTTTGACAACAGATGCAGCAGCAAACCGCCAGCAGCAAAAGAAATACGGCGATCGCAAACAACGGAATTAGCAACCACCAAATAATTTGAAGACGGCCGAGCACTTCGACGAATCATGCAGCAGCCCCCCCGAAGAAAAATGAATGGGTCATTTTTTTTACCTATCCTTGATTTCACTATTCGTGCATAGCGAACTACACCCAACAGAAGCACCAAAGGCGCAGAGAAATGAATGCCGGTCTTTCCCGGCTGTCAGCGGTCTTTCCCGCCGTCATCAAAGCGGGCCGGGTTGGCGTCCCTCACCGGCCCTTCCTGTGGTTGTTTGAGATAACCCTGTACAAATCCCCATATACCGCAATGAATTAATCCCAACTTTCAATCACCGCAGAATGGCAGGACAATAAAATGGGGATTTGAAAATGATCGTTATTCTGGTTTCACCCACAAACCCGCACGGGCTTAACTTGCCTCCCGAACTTCTGCGGATACTTCAGAATCATTTTCAGCATCCAAGGGTGAGAAGATGTCAGGACGTAGGCGTTCCTTTGAAACAGCACCATTTGTCAGAACATCGATCTGTAGAGCCCGAGTAACGGGTATCCCTCGATTTTTCCAGTGGCTGACGGCCATAGAGGTCACCCCAATCTGCCCGGCCAGCCCCCGAGCGGAACCAAAGAACTTGATCGCATCATTGATTGCTTCAGACATGGTTAGAACCCACTTGTTTACACTTCAAGTATAAACATGTGGGTTCTGTCCGCGCAATAGGTGCGCGTGTAAACTTCGCGGTTATGGAAAAGAAACGTTCAGAAGAGTCAAAGTTAAAAGGGGCAGAATTTGAGCGCCTTGCAAGAGATGCAGGCATCAAATGGGCTGACCTTGCGCGCGAACTGGGCGTGAACCCACAGTCAATAACCCACTGGAGGAAACGAGGGGTTTCAGCGCCACACTCTGTTCGGGTTGCTCAACTACTAAACTGCAAGCCAACTGATATCAGCTGGGTCGCAGAATCTATTGCAGACTCCACAATACAAGGTATCCGTGCTACAAATTTTGATTACCTTATTGAGCGCTATGGGGAGTCTGTAATTGAAGATGAATTGTCTATTTTAGACCGAGGCACCGTACTTAGAATCATGCGAGAGTATGAGCATCTTGGCTCTCGTGATGCACGTAAAATTGAAACTGCTCTCAAGCTCCCTCAGGGATCACTTGACTACCCCCAAGTCCAGAAAGTTCTGGAAACCTCACCAGACTATGACAAAACAGACAAAGAGCAACTGCCAGTTGAAATTCAAGAGCTGATCCTACTAATCAAAGAAAAATCTAAGGAAGGTTCCTTTACAGCGGAGCACGCTGCCGTCCTGAAAAGCAACTTGCTCCTCATGGTCAAATAGCAGAAACTCTACACTCGATCTACAGGACTCATGGCTTGCCTTTTAACCAAGTACTCTAATGCAGCCTTCTCAGCTGGATGAACTGTTTTTTGTGTATCCACGATCTTTTTGCAACAATCAATCAAAAGATCGGTATCAATTTCCTGAGCTTTCATCACTCGACCAACTGCCAATTTGAATGATTGCAGTGACGGGACGTCATAGCTACGAAGCACTTTATCTACCATTTTAAAGTTGACCCGATCATCAGAGACTAGCTTTCGTAAGTATTCTGCTATGACATTTGCCTCCTCTTTTTTAAACTGTCCATCGGCCTTTGCAACAAAGTAAAGGATTTTCAGAACATCTGAAAACTCCAATTCAATAGTATCAATAACCCTTTCTGGTGATGCCTCAAATTTATTGATCAGAAAGTCTCTAACACTAGAAATACTCTCTCCAGTTTCTAAATCCATGCACTCTGAGATGCGATCAATCCGGAAAGTACGTGTAGCTCTCCGCAATTCACAGAAACCTATTACCATACCGCCAGATAACATCTCATCGAACTTTTTCACCTTCACAGATCGAGTCGTACTTTTCCCGTCGCCATCTGTATAGTCAATCTGCAAATGAGCACTGACCTCTATTGGCGCAGTAGCATCCCCAAAACTGCCTTCCCAGGCATCATAATTTTCACCAGAATCTATTTGCTCCTTAGTAGAAGTTTCCACTGTTCTCTGATGGCTACCTCTCAGCCGTTCATTTTCACGACGCACATTTTCTTCATGTTCAGCCCGGGCTCGAACAAAACGGTAACGCAGCCAAAGAGCAAACAGCACCCCACCCAGAATAAGAAACTCTTGAAGTCCCATAAAAACACTCCCTTGTTTTTCTAGCATGAGATTAAACATAAATTGCCAAAAATTACATAACCCACCTGTTGACAGCACATAACCCACTTGTTTATTCTCAGCTTATCAAATAACCATGTGGGTTACATGAAATGGCCTCGCAGCAAGAAATGGCGCCTATTTACAGACCGCTGGCCCCACGCCAGGCCGAAGCGCTTACCCATCGCGCCCGTGGACTCTCCAATCGCGAGACGGCCCAGGCCATGCAGTGCTCAGTCACGAACGTAAGCAACCTGTTGGCTGAGTGCTTTTACAAACTCCACGCCCGCAGCAGCACAGACGCAGTGGCCAAAGCGATAAAGCACGGATTAATTCATTTCGTCCTGCTCGCCTGCGTACTCAGCGGCATCAATGCAGATGCCCAAGACCAATTGCGCACCCGCTTCCAGCGCCGCCCCACAGTTCGAACCATTCGCATCCGCAACAACCGGGAGGGAATCGCATGACCGCCACCGTGTTTGTACATCCAACGGCCATGAGCAAAAACCATATCGACCAGCTGAAACGCCGTATCGATATCGCCAACACCGACCACAAAGCGAATATTCGCTTAGTGCAGCCAAAACCCACTTTTGCACGGCCAATACAAAACAATAACTGGCCCCCCTTTGGAGGTGATGCCGCATGAATACTTTCAGCCCAACCCAGAGCATTGAAACCTTACTCACCGTAGCCAAGGGGAACTCCGGCGCGAGTGAGGTAGCCGCTCAGGTTTTGCTTTCAGCCTGGAATAGCTGTGATTTTGCAGTTCCTGTTGCAAACCTCTCCCTGCTGGATGGCGACAACTACCAACACGCCCTCAATGTGATGAACCTGCGCTACCACGGGAGAGCACCACAAAGCGTGATTGCAGACGGCGATAAAAAAATGAATGCCCTCTGCCGCGAATGGAACCACCTGGCAATACAGAGGAAGGATGCAGCGTGAACGATAAAGAATTTTCCCCAGCGGATTACAGTGCCCACGCTTTTCTGGAAAAAGGCGTCCATCACATGCGCCACCGCGCCGAACAGCGCGATAGCGAAAACGGCGAGCGCTCTATGGCCAAAACCGTAAACGCATTTAACGCGCTTTACGGAAACCATCTAACCGAGGAAGAAGGCTGGATGTTTATGGTGCTGCTCAAACAGGCCCGCGCAAGCAGCGGCCTATTTGTAGCAGACGATTATGAGGACGGCGCAGCCTATTTCGGCCTAGCCGGCGAAGCCGCAGCAAAAGCCAGAGCCGCCTAATGAGTGAGTTCAGCCGAATCTTAGATCTGTACGTAGAACTACTGAACAAGGTAAAGCTGCAAGAAATTCAAATTGAGAGCATGCGCGAACAAATCGCCGCACTCTCCGAAACCATCCAGGGCCAAGCCCCACAACAGGAAAATCAGGAGGCAGCGTGAACCAGACAAAACCCTATACCGTCACCCAGGCCGCCCGAATGCTGGGAATGGGCAGGAATAACCTGCTGAAACTTCTC
>NZ_JAIVKI010000029.1 GCF_020524905.1 Microbulbifer variabilis
TTCACGGTGCGAGTGATCTTGTCATCCTTGGGCACTGCCTTACCCCAGCCGGTAATATGGCCGGTAAACTCTACTGTCGTGCCTTCAGGATATTCAATCTGGTAATACTTATTGGTATCGGAGTCATAATCTGACCGCAGCGCCTGTTGGCCGCTATCGGTCTCTTTCCAGATCAAAGTAATGGAAACCTCGCCGGCATCACGTAAGCCGGAGGGGTCATAGTCCATATAGCCACTGGTGCCATCAATGGGAGTCATTTCAACAGAACCGCGCGATTCCTCACCGGGGTCAATATCCAGCATCCCAGCCACTGGCGTATAGGAGCTGCCGTCATCGCTGCGGGAGAATTTTGTTTTATAACCTTGTGACATAGCTAAGACCTTATTGAGTTGTTTATTTAAAGGGCTGAGGGTTCGGTGGAATACTGGACGGTATAGGTCAGGCGCACCTCGCCCAGTGGGTGATCTTGGTCGAGTGCAAATTGCGTCTGGTTAAGCAGAAATAAGTCACAGGTGTTTTCTAAAGTGGCATCCTGTAGTGCATGCTCGATCTCTTCAGCAGCCTGATCCAGTGCGGCATACACATCGCCGCTAGTCTTCACAACCGCAGCAATAGTTAGATCCAGCTGTCGACCTGTACCGCCATGCATTTCGTGCTCGATGTTTTCAGTAGCAAAGCCCACCACAATTGCCGGTAAATTTTTTGAATCAATTTCTTCTGTAGTGCCAGGGGGTGGAAATGCGTAGCCGGATAGAATTTGCAGCTTGTTTAAAACCGCATCGCGGATGGTGATGCGTTGGGTCATTGGGTAGTGCTCCAGTAATTTTGAGCATAAAAAAACCCGCTAGTGCGGGTTTGGGTGTGTATTTGCGGCGCAAAGAACGCTACAAATCAATGTACAGTTTTAAAATCTAACACCCACATTAACTACCGGAGGCTACAGGCGCCTCTTGTGTGGATTTTTACACAAAATGTGACAGTGGCCGGAGGTCAGATTGTATGTACTTGTTAGGTGCTTGTTTGATTAAGAACCTGTTTTGTTAAGTATTGCTCTGCATTAAGTAGTTTATTATAAAGTTCATCTGCTGCGCTATTTGCTGTGTCAGGGACTTCAGGCCCAGTAATCTCAAATTGGTGTTGACTGGCTAATGCAATAGCATCACTTAATAAACCCCTTGAAATCTCATCCAATATCGCACCATGTTTTGATAGAAATTTTTCGAGTGAAGCGATAATAGACTTGAAATTGTGTGCTATCTCATCACATGCCTCATACCAGTCCATTTCTTGGTGTAAAAGAGGCGGTAAAAACTGCCTGACTATAGCGACTAACTCTGACGCTGCTTCGTATTGTTTCTCGAATATAAACTCAGATTTTTTGAGTTTTATTTTGTAACTCTCTGAATCTTTTAGTAATGAAGACTTGATTGACTCGAGCTCTTTAGAATACTGAGCTTTTTCTTTCTCCATAAGTCGATTTGCCCAGACTTTTCCTAACCAGTTCGACATTCCAAATATAATGCCAGCACCACCACCTAAAGAGCCTAAGATGGCTGCTGATATTACGAAAACTTCAGATAACTCCATTACTTCTCCTTGCACCTAACGCCCGGTTTAGCGGCGAACGAAACGCAGTGTAGTGAGTCCAGCCAAATGCGTTTTTCGTATTTGGCGAGGCTACTATATCTGATACAAATGTACGTCAACACGCCATCTTCTTCCACTAAATCAATAGATTACGATCACTTGGCACTATCGGCCCATCTAGAAAAATGATTAATTTGACCACTATCCCCATTTTTAACCGATCTTTTAAGTCAATAATTTTAAAGCATTTTCCTGTATGTTTGAGCAACGCAAAAAAATAGCAATCACAATGATCATAAATCCTGTGCTGACCTACCCACTAAGGCTACCCATCCACCAACACCCGCCAAACAACCCCATCATCCGCCAGCCGTTTGCGCACCTTATACTCCTCGCCACCAAGGGTAATCACCGCTTCCGAATTGTAAGCCCCCACCTCACTCACCAGCAGGCTCAACTCAATACGTGGCACCCGCACACGCTCATCTTCCTCGAGCTCGTCAACCTCCTGATCTTTTATCACGCGGCAGTCGATAGACTCGCCGCCGCTACCATCATCATAGGTAGCGGCTTTGCCCCATTTACGAAACGCGCGCTCTGCGGCTCTTTGGTCCAGATCCATGGATCACCTAAGCCTTCACCGTGCCAGGTACGCCGGTGAATTTGACCGCCAGGCTGGTAACGCCATTACCGGCGGCCTCTGCTGCAAAAGCGGTGGGACCTGTGATATCGCCAGTGGCTGCGGTGGCTGCATTGCTATCGAATGAGCTGGAGGAAACCACCCAGGTGAGGGTTTCCCCCTGGCCAATCTCTGCGGCGGATACCTTGGGCACGGTGAAGACGCCATCAATAGCAATCACACCAGATGTGCCCACGGCGATATCATCCATTGCTACACCCAGCACTGCGCCTACCGGCACCACTTGGCCGGAGGAAATAGCGGCGCTGGTGCTATTGGTGTAATCCAGCATGCGCCCGTCTTGTACAAAATTGGTAGCCATTCTCTTTCTCTCGATTGGGTTAGAACTGTTGCAATAAAAAAGGCCGCACATCGCGGCCTCGCTCGGATTATTTAAGTTTTGGCTCGGTTTGAGCTGGGTATTAGCTCTTGGGTGTTTTCACCAAACCTTTTACGTCCCAAGCTTTGGCAGCGGCATCCAGGCGCACTTTGAATTCCACCCCGTCCACATTCCAGCCGTTTTGCTGTTCCAGTACCGGGGCTTGCTGGCCGTCCAGGTAGAGCACTTCGATGGTGTCGTGCATATTCGGATCGGCACCCAGATACCAGCCGTTATGTCCGCTAAGGCGCGCATCAGAGACTACCTCTGCAATATTGCGCACGCTATTGGGAACGGTATTGGATTTCTCAGAAGCACCTACTTCAAACTCTGACTCCAGGGCAACTTTCGCTGCACCCTCATCAGCCAAATCACAGATCAAGAATTTCGGACGAATATTTAGGTAGGCATCGCCATCTTGCTGTTTACCCATCAATACCCGCGCTTTATCAATACTACTGGTATTGATACCTGCAGCAGCTGCAAGGTTTTTGTGATCGGCATGGAATAAGGTCTTGCCATCGGCCATCTTGGGATTGTTGAGCAGGATGCTAAATACCAGATCTCCCACAGTGCGCACGGCTGCTAAGCCCATCTTTTGCGGGATACGGGTAAAGGCCCCGAGGTCGTCATTGATCATGGCCTGGCGGGTAATACCGAACAACTCGCCATAAGTGGCCAGTGCGGCAGTCTCGCCACGCTCGCCCATGGTTACATATTTAAATTCTGCCCCCGGTGCTACCTGGCGCAATGAGGGGAAGCTGCCCAAATCGGTACGGGTAGCCAGCTTAAAGTCGCTGAGGTTGCCAACACTGGTAAATTTCTGGAACACCTCCTGCGCTTCTTCATAGCCTTTTAGCATCGCTTTATTGGCGATATTGCCGAGGACCGTACCGAAGTCACCAGAGCTATGGGTAAAGGCTGCAGCCACTACACCCATTTTATCCAAGCCCGCTAAATTCTGTCCGTGGGCGTGCATAAACATACGGGCAATTTCCAGCATGGTATAGCCGGCCAGACTGTTGCCTTCGGTGCGTTTTTCGCCAAAGGCACGCATGGCAATGGCATTCTCAGCATCTGCCTTGATACGTTTAATACCCTCCCCCTCCTGCACCACTACGCTGTAGCTTTGCACTGGGGTTGGGGTCTGTTTGCCCAGGGCTGTGAGCAGCTGGTCTTTGGCTTTTTCAGCGGTGCAGTCCATATCATCCAGGCAGGATTGCATTACAGTACTGTGCGCTTCGAAGCCCTTAAATACGGCTTTGATAGTGTCTTTGCGTTTTTTCTCATCGGCTGCAAATTGTGCTCTGGCATCGGCGGCGATCTGCGCTTTCATTTCTGGGGTAACCTCGGTCGCAGCGGTTGCAGCTGGCGTGGTGGAGGTAGTTTTCGGCATGGCTTGCGCCTCCTGGCTATGGGTTTGGTTTGGATTGCCTGCAACCGCAGACGGGAATCTAAATTCAGTGGCCCCCTGCATAACCAATGCACTAATGGCTTGAGGGGTATTTTTGAATTGGTTTAAGTGATCAGCACTGAAGCTTGCAGCCATTTCTATGGCTGCGGTGGTGTCGGTGGCAAAGCCGGCTTCCACGGCCTCGGCGCCGGTGTACCAGGTCTCGTCATCCATCACTTGGCTGATTTCCTCATCCGACATGCCGGTGCGCGAGGAGTACAGGCTTTTCATGGTGGTTTTCACTTTTGCCAGCAGGCTCTTGGTTTTTTCCAGGGCGCGCTCATCGCCTCGCACACCGGCACTGGGGTTGTGCACCATGTAGTAGGCATTTTCAGCAATGTGAACCGTATCCCCGGCAAGGGCGATCACACTGCCCATACTGGCTGCGATGCCTTCAATCCAGGTTTCCACCTCGGCTTTGTGATCTTTGAGCAGGTTGTAAATGGCAGTGCCATCGAACACATCCCCACCGGGGCAGTTAATGTGCAGATTGATCTTGCTGACATCGCCTAGCGCTTTGAGATCTCGGGCAAAGTCTTTTGCGGTCATATCCCAGTAGCCAATGTAATCGTACAGATAGATATCGGCTTCACTGGTATTGGCAGCGGCAGAAATGCTGTACCAGGATTTTTTAGGCATTGCGGTTTCCTATTTAGAGTCGGAGTCAGACTCGGAGCCGGACTCAGTATTTTCTGCGGGGACCGCAGCGCGTTTGCTTGGGGTGGTAATACCGTTCTCTTGCAACTTTTTCTGCCAGGCTGCGGTTTGCTTGATCACATCGTCCGGTTTCTTGCCGCGGCGGCGGATGGTCTGCTGCGGGCTGACCAGTACATTTTCCAGCAGGGTTTCATCGGCGCTGGCTTCGTGGGCTGGATTAATCCAGGGCATCACCGGGGTAATAAAGTCAACATGCATCAGGGTTGCGGGGTCCACATCAGCAGGCACCTGAAAGGCGTCTGCTAATAAACCCATTTGCACCCAGCGTCGGGTAACCGGCTCTACGATCTCCTCACAAAACTCCAGGCTGAGGGTTTCGTAATTGGTCCACTGCTCCACCAGTTCCTGGCGCTGCGCACTATAAGTCCCGTTGTAGTTTTTGCTGATGCTGCTAAAGCTGGCCATGGTGCCGGCGGCAGTCATACGGTGCATGGTTTCTAAAAATGGCGTTAGCAGACCACTGGGACGATTGCTCTGGATGGTGCCGACAGATTCCCCAGGGCGGAGATCGTCATAGATGGCACCGGCACGGATATCGAGAATGCGCTTTCCTTCACTATCCCAAGCATCATCATGCTCATAAGTATCAGGGCTGCCCTTCTGGATAAAACCCACCATGGCCGAGGCAATCTTGGCGGCAACCCGCTCGTTTTCTTCATAGTCTTTAATATCGTTGAGGCGATTCATTACCGTGGCAAAGATAGAAACTCCACGGGTTTGGTGCAGCCGGCGTACAAACTTCAAGTGCTCGATATTTTCTGCCGTGTGGCGCCTGCGCTTCATGCGCCAGTTCAGTGAGGCTCCGGGGTGTTCGTCGTACAGCCAGAAGGCCTTGGCTTCCCCCCAGGCAGATTTCTCGATGCCCTGCACTATGCGCTTGCTGGGATCATTGAAATCCACCGGAAGAAAGTCCGGCTCCAGGCATTCGATGGTGTAGGGCACAGGGGTGCGGTGCTTCAATCCAGGCACCGAGCCCTGTAGGTGCCGCAGCAGGGTTTCGCCATCCCGCAGCCAGGTATTGCACAACAGCCGCTGAGATTTGCCCCAACTGAATTGCCGGGTGCATTCCGGGCGCCGCGCCCATTCCTTGTGAGCCTCATTCATTTGGCTGGCGAGACCTTCGTGAATATCGCCACCCCAGGTTTTGGGTTGGAACTCCACATCGATGCCGCGCGGGCCGACAATGTTGTTGGTCAGGGTAGTGAGAATGCCAAAGGCAAAATCGTGGTTTTGCTCTAGGTGTCGGGCCTGGCCACGCAGTGTTTCCACACTGCCTTCAATCACTAAATCCCCGCTGCGGTTATCACCGGGGTTTTTCCTCATCCGGCTGGGCCGTGCCGCTTCATAGGCGGCGGCAATCTCCAGGGCACGGCGGGCTTGCACGCGGCGCAGGGCAGCTTCGGGCGCAAAGAACCCGATTACAGAATCCAGTTTGTTCATGAGTAAAAGTTCGCGTAGGCGGGTCCGCGGCGTTTGCCGGCAGCCTTGAGTTTTTCTTGAAACGCGCGGCGCTCCCACTCCTGACGGCCGGCGCGGATGTCCTGCAGGTTCTCTGCGGTAAATTGGCGGCCGTTAATCACTGTGGTTTTACCGGCGAGCACGTCTATCTCGGCCTCGATATAGAGGTCGACCATTTCTTGGGCGGTTTTCGACATTTAACTATCCAGTAGGGAGCCCACCGGCTGTGCTGGCCGGTGTGGTTTACTCGGGGCTGGTTTGGGTTGATCCGGTGATTGATCGGGCTCGCTAAACAAGGTGCGCTGGCCCAGCTGGGATTCGATGGTGGACCACTTTTTCTCGTTGTATTTGTGCATGCCCTTGGCGTGGGCTGCGTGTAGGGCGTAGACCTCAGTATCGGTGCCCTCGTTGGGCCTGCCGGGGCGCGGCTGCCAGGTCTCCCGGCCCTTGTGCTTTTTGCTGGGGGCTTTCACTTCGGCGGTGACCTGTTCCCAGTAATCCTGCCGCACATGCTTGCAGCTGTGCATATAGGCACTAGTGCCGAGCAGACGCTTGGCGATCAGGTCTTTGGCCTTGTGGGTACCCACGATATACACCCTCACCTCGAAGCGGTCTGCCTTGGTCCGCCGTTTGGGATTCTTGAAATCGACCTGCCTTGGCTGGGTGAAGATTTCCTTGGTGCCGAAGTCGTTACTATCACCCTTGATAGCCATCACCAGCACGCCGCGGTGTTTTTTATCTCGGGTTCGCACCCAGTGATAGACCGCGTTGCTGGTGCCCCCGTCGGAGGAGTCGATGCTTACCGCTGCCGCGCGGATCTCACCAAAGCGTTCGTGCTTAAAAGGCTGGAATACCAACTTGTCCAGGGCATCCCAGCAGCTATCGCGCTTGTCCGCAGTATCGCCATCGATCTCGCCCCAGAACATTTGCCAGCTTTCTTCATTGCGCCCGAAGGCGCGGATAGTGATCGCCAGGCGGTCGTGTTGCACATCGATGCCCACCGTTACCAGCAGGCCACCGGCGGGGCAGGATAATTCTGGGTAATCCTCGGCGGCTTTCTGCAGTTCCTCATGGTCCAGCAAGCGGCTGGCGGCATACTGGTAGGGCCTGCCCAGTTTGTTGTTCTGGAACACGATGCGCGCGGATTCATCACCGCTTTTGGCTTCGTGCTCGGCTTCGAGAAAATCCCGCACCACATCGGCGAGGCCAGTGCCCGGGATACACACATAGAGCTCCGATAGCTCCATAAAGGTTTCTATCGGTTCGATTTCGTCGGGCCCAAAGTCTTCGCCGCATTGGGTTTTGACCCAGCCGGCAAAGTCATCGCCATTCTCCCGCGCTGTTTTACAGGTCTGCAGAATATTGACTTGGCGGCGGTAGTCATCCCACTCGCTGCCACATTCCGGGCAGCCATAGATAGCCGTATCAGGCTGATGCAGGCCAAATACCGGGTGCGGTATACCCTCTTCCTTCTTCAGCCAGCGGACGTTTTCCCAATCCAGTACATGGGAGTCACCGCAGTCATGGCAGGTCACCGGCAGCACGCGCATGGTGCCGAGCTTGGTGTAGTGCTCTACCTGGGAAAGATCCGCTACCGCCGGTGTGCCACCAATAATTAATTTCTTATTGCGCATGCGCTTGAGGCGTTCGCGCAGGTGGCGAATGGAGTCGCCCTGATCGCCGACATCTTTGTTGGTATCGTCCGGCTCCTCCACATAGCCCCGGCGGGCTGTGGTGGATTTCACATTGGAGATAGAGTTGGAGCCAATGGTACGCACTTCACCGCCGGGGAATTTCTTGCGTGTTGAGCGGCTGCCGCCCTTGCGGCTGGTGGTGACATCGATCACCCGATTAACAGCCGGTGAGCCTTCGATAATCGGCACCAGTTTTTCATCCATGAACAGCCGGCCTTTTTCATCCTTGGGGAACAGCATCAGGATGCGGGCCGGGTCGGTGACGGCGACCTTGCAGATATCGGTGGCCAGCAGTACTGTCCAGCCGATCTGCGCAGCCTTCTGCATCACCACCATCCACGACACTGGGTTATCCAGCGCGTGCATCACGCCCCAGAAATAGGGCACATAATCGTTGCGGTAATAGCCGGCGTTGTCGCTATCCTCAGACGGCAGCTTGATATTGTCTGGTAACCACTCGATCAGCGGGATTTTAGGCTGCGGTATCCAGGCCTGGCGTACTTCCTCCACTAGCCTCTTCAGATTCAATTTCGTAACTGCCAATAGCTTTGAGGGCAGCGTCAATGTTTGGCTGTAGGGGTTCGCGATCGATGGTAATGGCATGCTGGCTCTCGATAGCAATAACGATGCTTTCCACCGCTCCTAAAAATTCATTCTTGCCAATGGTGGACCACTCCACCATCGCCTTGCGAACAGACTCGATATCCAGAATTAATTGGTCTTGCCGATACAGCTCACGCATTTTTAATTGCGCATTTGCCTCAGACTCAACTGCCTGCGCCATATCGCGACGGCTGCGGGCATCACTCACCTGCCGGCCTGCCGCTTCTGTACGCAGTCGCTCGCAATATTCATGAAGCCAGACTTTAAAACTGGCCCCCTGGGTAAGCACACCAGCCTGAAAATGCTTGGCAATCGCGGGCTGCGAAGCACCAACCAGGCGAGCAAAACCTGATTGAGTGGCCTGTTCATCAAGAGAGATATCACCAGCCAAGGTATAACCCCCTAAGAAATTTCAGATATCTGTTAAAAAAGCGGGGTCCGAATCACCCGTGTGCTGGATTTCTCAGGAGGACCCGTTGAAGTTCAAATCAGCGCCGCTTTGCTGTAGCCAATGCACGATCCATTGCCTTTTCAAGCTCAATAGGGATGTACTTTCGGGCTATGCCTTCAGCAATTCGGAAGAATGGAAAACGTTTGCGATAGTCAGGTTTCTTTTTAACGAATATAAGAATGGGCCTCACGGATCGACGGCGCTTGTACCCTACCCGTTGCCACACGCCCAAGGTGCCCTCAATCTTCCCAACGAAGTAGCCCTTGGTAATACCTCGTTTAGCCTTACTACGCTTGCTATTAGTTGCGTTCTGCGTTGGGTCACGGCTGGCCCGTACCTGTGACAGGATCTTGGTGTAAGTGCCCCCTGAGATATTGCCGTGCTTGTTTAACTTTGCCCCTTCGCCATGTACCGCGTACATTCCTTCAGGTAACAGGCCTGCATAGCGTAAAGCCCTCTCGAATCTCTTTACATTGCGGTCTATACCTAACACAGCAGGAGCCAGGTATTTACTGGGTGGTGTTCCCTTAGTGGCATGATCACGGATATAAACTTTTGCACGACCAGAGCGCTTGGTCGCCTTATCTATCAGAACTGAGTTCAGGGTTAACTTAACTGGGTTCACAAAAACCCGACCCATTGCCGAACGCTCTTCTCCTCTAATCCTAAAAGCCACATTATTTAGAGCAACAGAGCCAGCATATGGCAGCTGTCGCTGTAACTCCGCAGATGCATGATCAAATGCAGAGGTGTCAATTTTTACGTTAACTTCCACCACTCCGCTCCTCAGCAGAGCTATCATCACCCCGCTTCATCTGCTCACGCTTCAGCTTGATGTCCTGATGACGGTAATAAGCAAATACAACAATGGAAAGCAGGCCGGTGGTGAATGCACCGTAGGTAATTACATATTGCTCAAACGCTGATGCAACCTGAGCCGTCACGCTACCCACTCCCGCAATCCATATCATTAGCCGCTCCATTGCCGTATGTGCTGCATCTGTTGGACTCATTGCACTGCCCCTTTTGCCCTACCCTTCAGAGCGGCCAGCGGTTTCATGATGTGCTGGCCAACGCCATAGGAGCCAAAGAAAAATATAATCACTGCTGAGAACGCACCAAACATCAACATCGACCCAGCCACAGACCAAATAAACTTCGCGTACTCAGAGTTCCATGGCCACACCACTACAGAAGCAATAACCAAAAACATCTCAACACGAATAATTGCCAAGGCCGTAAAACGTCTGGTTAAACTTCGCTGTGTGTTCTCACTTGCCGTGCTCTCTACATGAGCCACCACAGTATCGATAATCTGTTTACGGGCCTCCTGTGCATGCAGAATGATTTCCTTTGCATCGTCTGCGCTCTCTTGATCGGTATAGGACAGGCCATCAATCCAACCTCCAGCCCGTACCAGAAGCCCATTCTCCTTATCGAGAATATCGTCTATAGGTTTAGCGTTACTGCTGAATAGCGATTTCACTCCAGACCAAATACCCATCACGGATACTCCGGCACATAGTGCGTAATTGTCAGATCAAATTCAGGCGGCAACAGCTCTCGCAGCTGCTGCATTGCCTTACGGGATTGCATCACCCACCAGCCACCGGGAGCCAGGCCAGAACCAATACCAATACAGCCCTGCACATCTGCCGAATAATTAGCGGTGTGGATTAATATCTTTGAACGACCAGGGACTTCCTGCAGCTCCCACACATTCGGGAACCTAGGTGAGTTATAGGGATTACAGGAATAAACCCCTTCAGGAATACAGCTCTCGAACGGACGATTACCCAACCACGGACGCTCTACCGTATAAAACACACAGTCGCGCACTCTCAGCCGCCCCAATGTGGCATCAGGCCCATAGGCGAATCGTTGCAGATTGCAGTTCATGAATTTCCGCTCGCAGAGCCAAGGAATAAAAAACGGCGCCCACAAGAACGCCGCCAAGTACAAGTGATGGAGCAATGAAAAATAGAAAGTCAGAAACGAAAAAACCCGGCTGGGGGAGCCGGGTTTCTGTTGCAAGCGGAAAAACCGCAAGCTAGAAAAAAAGTACCATCCTGGCACAAAGTCTGTCAACCCGCCTTCAAGAGTTTTTCCTTATAAATTTCTACAACCTCTGAAATGGGGCCCAGAGCACGGGCAGGAAGCGGATCTAATCGGCGCTGTAATCTTTGCCACAAACTTTTCCACTCCCTATCCCAACGCTTTTTGTCACACCCTAATATTTTACGAGCATGGCCTAGATCTATTGATCGCCCATTAACATCCCGCAACGCACTCGCACTAATACAAAATAACGCCAACTGGCTAACCTTATCCCTCGGGTGCGGCTCCTCCCACTTATCGAATTCAGACATCAAGTATTGCAACAGCGCCGCCCGCTCTTTAAATCTTTTTGCCGGTGGCGCATAGGCAGCCATGCCCCAACAGTAAGCCAGTGGATCACTTTGTCTCAGCTTGGCAACCACGCTCTGAATGATCCCCTTCTCGCAGGAATCCATAACCCGCTCACCGCTACCCTTGCCCACAATCGTTTCAACACCACTCACCCGAGGCGCATCAATGCGGCAAATCACCTGATTAGCCTCTCCCTGCACCTCACCCCGAATAATTAACTTCCGCCCTCGCCGAGTCTTTGAGGTGACCGTGCTCCTATTGCCCATAGCCTCATAATCAAACGCCGCCGCAGAGCCATCAAAGGCATCATGCCAAGCCTGTCTCGCTGAATCGAATCTCATGCCACATCCCCCAAGACTGTAAACACTAACCTCAACTGGCCCGGCAGGGCCCTATCACGCTGCCGCCCGTAAACTTTCAGCATTTTCCCTAAAAACCTTTCTCGCCACATGCAGATTGTCCCGGTGAAAAGTCCCCAGATAATCCTCATGCACTTCTCGGATTTTATTTTGAGTCACCACCGTATGAGCAAACACCAAATCCACTTGGCGCGGGTTATCCGTGCGGAATGCCGCTAAGGGTCTACTCGCAACGGTAGTCATAATTCGCTCTTGGGCTTCTGTTAGAGTTACAACGGTCATACTTCACGCTCCATGATGATTTGTAATTACCAGTTAAAATCTTCCAGCATCTCGGCCCAGGTAGTTGGCCCGCTGGTGGACTCCTCGCAAGGGATATATTCCCCTTCCAAAGCCTCCTCCTCTGCGCTTTCTGTACTCACTGGAATAACCCCCGCATTTTTGCCAGCTCGCTCTCCCCACACCGACGGGCCCGCTCCTGAGCGCTATCGTCAAGCAGCGCCAGAGGTTTAAACCGGTTGTGCGCCGCACTGCCTGGGGACGGCTGGCAAAGCCCAATAAATTCTGCATAGTTCGGTGGCCAGCTAGACTCCCCACGCCGCGCAGCTTCGATATTGCGGTGCTCAATGTTTTCCATCCCCCTTGCCCAATCCTTGTCAGACAAGCCCTGTGTCTTTCGCGCCCACAACATAAAATCCTCACCGTAAACTCCACTGCGCTCCCCCTGCTCCGAGTCATACAACGCGCGCTGGGAAGTCCACTTGTGGCCATACAACTGCGCCATGCGTTTCCACAGCGCCAACAGCAGCCTCTCGTGCCGAGGCTCTAGCGAAGGCCGTGTTGATCTGCTGCTGTTGCTGCTGGAGCCGGTTGCCAGCGCCTGAGTTACGGTTTTCATTGCCCACTCCCTGTTGGTGACTCACTGGCGATCTGAATTCCTCCTGCCAGTGTTTTCCATGGCCAAAGAACCGCTTGGCCTGCATCACGTATTCAGTTCCGATTTTTCCGGTTTGCTCGCAGAAGGCGCGATAGCGATCCAGCCCTGATTGAAATTCTTCAGGCTGGTGCTGTTTGCGTTGCTTGCGATACGCCTTCAGGGCCTCACCCCTTGGATTACCGCCAGCGCGTTTTGGGTAGGATTTCCACAGCTGGTCAAATTCGGATTCAATCGGATCAACTTCCGGAACATCCGGATTTGTTCCAATAGTATTATTCTCTACTGTATTACTCAGTAATGTATTCCTCTCTTTTAGGAAACCTAAATACCCCTCTTTAGGATTCCTAAAGGGGTCGTTTAGGTTTCCTAAATACCCCCCTTTAGGTTTTCTAAATAGGTCAGGCTGATTTTTAGAGTGAGCTTCTGACAGGAAAATACTCCTCCCAACAACCCGTTTTCCTTCACGCTTATGGCGTAGATAGATATACCCCTTCTCCTCCAGCGAGGTAAGAATTTGCGAAATTCTCGAAGTTGAAACCCCAAAGAACTCAGCAAACGCCTTGTTAGATTTGTAACAGCCCCTCACCGGGTCAGCGGATAAACTCTTGATTTCAACCAACATCACCTTTTCTTGCATCGTTAAGGATTTATCCAGCCATAAACTGGCCGAGATCCAAACCCCCTCAAAAGCCCTTTCTTCAGACACAACTAACCCTCCAGCGAACTCACCTGAATTGGCAAAAATCAATAACCAGATTTTGAATGCCGGTCTTTCCCGGCTGTCAGCGGTCTTTCCCGCCGTCATCAAAGCGGGCCGGGTTGGCGTCCCTCACCGGCCCTTCCTGTGGTTATTTGAGATAACCCTGTACAAATCCCCATATACCGCAATGAATTAATCCCAACCCTCATTCACCGCAGAATGGCAGGACAATAAAATGGGGATTTGAAAATGATCGTTATTCTGGTTTCGCCGACTAACCCGCACGGGCTTAACTTGCCTGCTGAACTTCTGGCATTCCTTGTTGATCCATTTGATCCTCCAAAGAACCAAACACATCAGGGCGCAAGCAGGCACGAGATACCTTCCGCTGAGTAGCCAACTCAATCTTTGTGCACAACTTTGGAGGCACTGCTCTCAGCCCTCGACGCATCTGAGACACAAAGACAGGGGTAACCCCAATAGCCCGCGCTAGCTTGGCCTGAGAGCCAACCATTCTCACCGCATCATCGATTGCTGAATTGATCACGTCCTGGGTCATCTCGGCTTCTCCCTGCTGTCAGTAGCCAGAGTATTAACTTTCGGCTACCCAAAATCAATAGCCGCTAATTAATTAACTTGTAGCTAACATGTCACTATGAAACATCCTGACTTTGCAAAGCGGTTTAAACAGGCAGTTACACATGCCGGCGTAGAAGACACGCAGGAAGCATTGGCTCGCCTGTTTAATGTGAGTACCGTAACAATTTGGAGCTACCGCAACGGTGAGAAATTACCGCGCATGAGCACCGCGACAAGGATTGCGGAAACTCTTGGGGTGTCAGTGGATTGGTTGCTCACCGGAGCCGGTAAGGGACCTGGAGAGCTAGGTAACAAGGAAGGAAGCAATGTTGTACAAGGACCACGCATTCAAGGGAGAATCCCCCTGATCAGCTGGGTACAGGCAGGGGCCTTTTGTGAGGCCGTAGACCTGCTAGCACCAGGTGAAGCAGAAGCCTGGCTGCCCTGCCCCACTGCACACTCAGACCGCGCCTATGCTCTACGCGTAACCGGTGACAGCATGACCAGCCCTTACCCTGGCCAACGCTCATACCCAGAAGGGACAATCATTTTTGTCGATCCCGAAAAACCACTTACCAACGGCTGCCGGGTGATTGCCAAGCTTAATGATGAGGTCACCTTTAAAACCTATGCAGAAGATATGGGACGCACCTTCTTACGCCCCATCAATCCCAGTTATCCGTCGATGGATATTACTGATATGGATGTGAGCTTCTGTGGAGTGATATTAGGGGCTTACACACCAGATTAATTTATCCCTCAAAAACAACTGCTTTAGGAGATATGGATGTCCGACAATATAGTAACCGCTGACGATGGCGGTCTGGCGAATGAGGTAGGAAATTGGGCGGAGGATAAACACCAACGACTTAAACACTACGTAGGCATAGCTAGCGGCCCTCGAAAAAAATTCCTCGGCCCAGGTAAAGCTGGGGCTACTTATATCGACCCCTATTGCGCCATGGGCCGAGCCAAGATCCGAAATACAAATAAATTTATTGATGGAAGCAGCATCCTTGCTTGGCAAGAATCCACTAATAAGAAAGCCAAATTTAGTCACGTACACATTGGAGATGTAGAGCCAAGGGCTGTTGAACAAAATAGCACCAGACTTCATAAACTCCACGCTCCAGTTAGCACGTATAATGGCACTGCCGATAAGACTATCCCAGAGATCTGTAAAAAGCTTGATCCTTACGGTCTTCATTTCGCCTTTCTCGACCCCTACAACCTGGGCGCATTACCTTTCACAATAATTGAGAGATTGTGCTCAGTAAAACGTATGGACCTTTTAATTCACGTCAGCTCTCAGGACCTTCAAAGAAATTTTGATCGTTATCTAGCAGGAGAGACTGACGCTTTAGACCGATTTGCTCCGGGCTGGAGAAACTCTGTAACCCCAAACGCAAGTGCAGCACAGCAAAGAAATGATGTGTTTCAGTACTGGTTAAATCTCATAGAGAGAACAGGAAAAACTCCCTCTTCAAATATTGAGCACGTGAAGGGTTCAAGGAATCAAACTCTATATTGGCTGGTCTTGGTATCTGGCCACGAACTCGCTGACAAATTTTGGAAGAAAGTTAGCAATGTTAGCGGCCAATTCGAGTTCTTTTAAATCGCTACAGCAGGAATCAATGGCATTTCATTCCATTCCCTACCATTTAAAGAGCGTCCATTTGCCTTCTTGGCTCGGCGCTCACCATCCTCTCCATAAGTTCCCCACTGTTTGAAGAAGAAGTCTACTCCAGCTCTAATACACTGATCACGAACTGATAAGGCCCAATCTTCGCACATGGGGCGGGCCTTACGACCGGATTCACCTCCAACTATTACCCAAGATATTCCACGCAAATTCAACTTCCCAAGATTCTCAAGAAGTGGCTCAACGGAGAGAAAACGTGTCTTAGCTTTAATTGCACGTAGATGTGGAATTCTAGGTTTTCCGTATTTCTTATCTTCAACAGATACACCTAGCCAGGCATTTACAGGGACAGAGCGAGTAAGAAAATATTCTCTCATTCTCTCAGCGCGCTTAGTTAATATTTGATATGTATGATGTGGAGTCTGCTCAATTACTGCCATTACCTTATCCACAAAATCAAATGGAACCGCCTCCTGGAATAAGTCACTCATTGAATTGACAAAATATATAGTTGGCTTCTTACGCCGCAGCGGCTGATTCAACCTCTCAGGCATAAGTGAAACTTCGCGAAATCCATTTTCATAACCAGGCACGCCCATAGCCTGCAATCGACGAGACATAACCTCTGCATAACAGTATTTACAACCGGGAGATACCTTTACACAACCGGTTACTGGATTCCAAGTTTGTTCAGTCCATTCAATATCACTATAAGTAGCCATGCCCACCTCCTTTATGTTGGCAGCCGCCATAAACTGTATAAATAAACAGTAGTTCATGCCTGGCAATCCGCATTGTTTCATACCTGCGAGAGTTTTTTAATTTTTTCTCACCCCCCCTAAACATACTTTTACGACTATTGCGACTAACAGGATGGATATTACATGTATATGCCTCCGCTTTCACAGTGATTAATAGCACTTAAGTACAAGTTAAGGTGGCCAACATTATAATATTAACTTTCGGCTATTGACCAAAACATTAACTTTCAGCTACTGTACTTGTATTAACCAAGGACAGGGCACTCAAATGGACACCGTCAAGCACCTCAGACCACTGGCCCCACGCCAAGCCGAAGCGCTGACGCATCGCGCCCGCGGTCTCTCCAATCGCGAGACAGCCCAGGCCATGCAGTGCTCAGTAACGAACGTCACCAACCTGCTAGCAGAGTGCTTTTACAAACTCCACGCCCGCAACAGCACAGACGCAGTGGCCAAGGCGGTAAAGCACGGATTAATTCAATTCGTCCTGCTCGCAACGATTGTTAGCGGAATGGGTGCAAAGCAAGAACAACTGCGCATCCGACTCTATCGCCGCCTTACCTCACAAACCATTCGCACCCAAAACAACCGGGAGGGAATCGCATGACCGCCACCGTGTTTGTACATCCAACGGCTATGAGCAAAAACGATGTTGATCGCCTCAAGCACCGCATCGATATCGCCAACACCGACCACAAAGCGCACATCCGTTTAGTGCAGCCAAAACCCACTTTTGCACGGCCAACACAAAACAATAACTGCCCTCCCTTTGGAGGTGATGCCGCATGAATACTTTCAGCCCAACCCAGAGCATTGAAACCTTACTCACCGTAGCCAAGGGGAACTCCGGCGCGAGTGAGGTAGCCGCTCAGGTTTTGCTTTCAGCCTGGAATAGCAGTGATTTTGCAGTTCCTGTTGCAAACCTCTCCCTGCTGGATGGCGACAACTACCAACACGCCCTCAACGTGATGAACCTGCGCTACCACGGGAGAGCACCACAAAGCGTGATTGCAGACGGCGATAAAAAAATGAATGCCCTCTGGCGCGAATGGAACCACCTGGCAATACAGAGGAAGGATGCAGCGTGAACGATAAAGAATTTTCCCCAGCGGATTACAGAGCCCACGCTTTTCTGGAAAAAGGCGTCCATCACATGCGCGACCGCGCCGAACAGCGCGATAGCGAAAGCGGCGAGCGTTCTATGGCCAAAACCGTAAACGCGTTTAACGCGCTTTACGGACACCACCTCACCGAGGAAGAAGGCTGGATGTTTATGGTGCTACTTAAACAGGCCCGCGCAAGCAGCGGCCTATTTGTGGCAGACGATTATGAAGACGGCGCAGCCTATTTCGGCCTAGCCGGCGAAGCCGCAGCAAAAGCCAGAGCCGCCTAATGAGTGAGTTCAGCCGAATCTTAGATCTGTACGTAGAACTACTGAACAAGGTAAAGCTG
>NZ_JAIVKI010000030.1 GCF_020524905.1 Microbulbifer variabilis
CCACGCTCTACTTCGTCACGCTTGGTGCCACGCAGCAGCGCACCGATGTTCTCACCAGCACGACCTTCGTCGAGCAGCTTGCGGAACATTTCAACACCAGTACAGGTGGTGGTGGTGGTGTCGTGGATACCAACGATCTCAACTTCGTCGCCAGTGCGGATAATGCCGCGCTCTACACGACCGGTAACAACAGTACCACGGCCAGAAATAGAGAATACGTCTTCGATCGGCATCAGGAACGGCAGGTCAATTGCACGCTCTGGCTCAGGGATGTACTCGTCCAGGGTTTCAACCAGCTTCTTAACAGCGGTAGTACCCATTTCGTTGTCGTCTTCGCCGTTCAGGGCCATCAGAGCAGAACCAACGATAATCGGAGTGTCGTCACCGGGGAACTCGTACTGATCGAGAAGTTCGCGAACTTCCATCTCTACCAGCTCGAGCAGCTCTTCGTCGTCTACCATGTCCGCCTTGTTCAGGAATACCACGATGTAAGGTACACCTACCTGACGAGACAGCAGGATGTGCTCACGAGTCTGCGGCATGGGGCCGTCAGCAGCAGAACATACCAGAATAGCGCCGTCCATCTGAGCGGCACCGGTGATCATGTTCTTAACGTAGTCGGCGTGTCCGGGGCAGTCTACGTGCGCGTAGTGGCGAACCGGGGACTCGTACTCAACGTGAGAGGTAGCGATGGTGATACCACGCTCACGCTCTTCAGGAGCATTATCGATACCGTCGAAAGCAACGGCGTTACCGCCCCACACTTCCGCACATACGCGAGTCAGAGCAGCAGTCAGGGTGGTTTTACCGTGGTCAACGTGACCGATGGTGCCCACGTTCACGTGGGGCTTGGAACGTTCAAACTTTTCTTTTGCCATCTTTAGATGTCCTCTAGCTAAAAGTTTGCCAAAGGGGCCCCAGCTGTTGGCCCGGCCCCCCTTGAGCAGAAGTTAATTAGGCTTTGTTCTTGGCGATGATCTCATCGGCAACGTTTTTCGGCGCTTCGGCGTACTTCAGGAACTCCATGGTGTAGGTAGCACGGCCCTGAGTGGCAGAGCGCAGGTCGGTTGCGTAACCGAACATCTCTGCCAGAGGTACTTCCGCGTTTACAACCTTACCGGAGGGGTTGTCTTCCATACCCTGGATCAGGCCGCGACGACGGTTGAGGTCGCCAACCACATCACCCATGTTTTCTTCCGGAGTAACGACTTCTACCTTCATCATCGGCTCAAGCAGAACCGCACCGCCCACGGAGGACAGTTTCTTGGTTGCCATAGAACCGGCGATTTTAAACGCCATTTCACTGGAGTCCACATCGTGGTAGGAACCGTCGTACAGAGTCGCCTTCAGGCCCAGCAGCGGGAAGCCAGCCAGAACACCGTTTTTCATCTGCTCTTCGATACCTTTCTGTACCGCCGGGATATATTCCTTCGGTACCACACCACCCACGACTTCGTTAACGAATTCCAGACCTTCCTGGGACTCGTCCTCGGCGGGCTCAAACTTCACCCAAACGTGACCGAACTGACCGCGACCACCGGACTGACGAACGAACTTACCTTCGATCTCAGAGGTGTTACGGATTGCTTCACGGTAGGCTACCTGCGGCTTACCGATGTTCGCTTCAACGTTAAACTCGCGACGCATACGGTCGACGATGATGTCCAGGTGCAGCTCACCCATACCGGAGATAATGGTCTGGCCGGTTTCTTCGTCGGTCTTCACACGGAAAGACGGGTCTTCCTGGGCCAGCTTGCCCAGAGCGATACCCATTTTTTCCTGATCCGGCTTGGACTTGGGCTCAACCGCTACGGAAATTACCGGCTCAGGGAATTCCATACGCTCAAGAACGATCTTGGCGTTTTCGGCACACAGAGTGTCACCAGTGGTCACGTCTTTCAGGCCAATCGCAGCCGCGATGTCGCCCGCCAGTACTTCTTTGATTTCTTTGCGATCGTTGGAGTGCATCTGCACCATACGACCAACGCGCTCTTTCTTCATTTTTACGGAGTTGTATACCGCAGTACCGCTCTCAAGCTTACCGGAGTAAACACGGAAGAAGGTCAGAGTACCAACGAAGGGGTCGGTCGCAATTTTGAACGCCAAGGCAGAGAAAGGAGCATCGTCGTCTGCCTCACGGGTCTCAACGGTTTCACCGTCTTCCAGAGTACCTTCGATCGCCTTAACTTCAGTCGGCGCCGGCAGGTATTCAATAACTGCATCCAGTACCGCCTGTACACCTTTGTTCTTGAATGCGGAGCCGCCCAAAACCGGTACGATTTCGTTGGCCAGAGTACGCTGACGGATCGCTGCCTTGATTTCCTCTTCGGTCAGCTCACCCTCTTCCAGGTACTTCTCCATCAGCTCTTCGTTGGCTTCAGCCGCCGCTTCTACCAGGTACTCGCGCATTTCGTCGCACTCGTCCTGCATGTCTGCGGGGATGTCGGCGTATTCGAAGGTCATGCCCTGATCGGCTTCATTCCACAGAATGGCCTTCATCTTCACCAGGTCAACAACACCCTTGAACTCATCCTCGGCACCGATGGTCATTTGCAGCGGTACAGCGTTCGCATTCAGACGGTCTTTCAGCTGGCTCACTACGTTGCGGAAGTTCGCACCGGCGCGGTCCATCTTGTTCACAAATACCATGCGTGGCACGTGGTATTTGTTGGCCTGACGCCAAACGGTTTCTGTCTGGGGCTGAACACCTGAGGAGCCACACAGCACAACAACCGCACCGTCGAGTACGCGCAGAGAGCGCTCTACTTCGATGGTGAAGTCAACGTGTCCAGGGGTGTCGATGATGTTGATGCGGTGCTGATCGAACTGCTGCTGCATACCAGCCCAGAAACAGGTGGTTGCAGCGGAGGTGATGGTAATACCACGCTCCTGCTCCTGTTCCATCCAGTCCATGGTTGCGGCGCCTTCATGCACCTCACCAATTTTGTGGGACAGACCAGTGTAGAAAAGTACGCGCTCAGTAGTGGTGGTTTTACCGGCGTCTACGTGGGCACAGATACCGATATTGCGGTAGCGTGCGATAGGCGTTTTACGTGCCACAGTTGTATCCTCGATATAACGGCAAAAGGCAGCCTGGAAATTTCCGTGCTGCCTTTCGGTATTAATTTCCGATGTTGGTAATCATCAGACTTAGAAGCGGTAGTGAGAGAACGCCTTGTTGGCTTCCGCCATACGGTGCACATCTTCACGCTTCTTGACCGCGCCGCCCTTGTTCTGAGCTGCATCGATCATTTCATTGGCCAGGCGCTGAGCCATGGACTTCTCGCCGCGCTTGCGGGAGAACTCTACCAACCAACGCATTGCCAGAGCCATACGGCGCGCGGGGCGCACCTCTACAGGCACCTGATAAGTCGCACCACCAACACGGCGGGATTTAACTTCCACCATAGGCGCGATGTTTTCCAAAGACTCTTCAAATACTTCGATAGGGTCTTTGTTTAATTTTTCAGAAACAGTCTCAAGGGCACCGTATACGATGCGCTCTGCTACTGACTTCTTGCCGCTGATCATGACATGGTTCATGAACTTGGCCAGGGTGACGTTCCCGAACTTGGGGTCGGGTAGTACTTCGCGCTTAGCGACTACTCGTCTTCTCGGCATGGGTATTGCCTCTCTTCAGGGTTATTCCGAGACGCCGCCGTAAAACCTTACAATCCGGCGAGCTCAGCCTTACTCCGGTTGGAAACCGAAACGCAAATCGTTAAAGGAGATTAACCTTTAGGACGCTTGGCGCCGTACTTAGAACGGCCCTGCTTGCGGTCGTTTACGCCGGCACAGTCAAGTGCACCGCGTACAGTGTGGTAGCGCACACCCGGCAGGTCTTTTACACGACCGCCGCGAATCAGTACCACGCTGTGCTCCTGCAGGTTGTGGCCTTCACCACCGATGTACGAAGTTACTTCGTAACCGTTGGTCAGACGCACACGGCAAACCTTGCGCAGTGCGGAGTTCGGCTTTTTCGGTGTAGTGGTGTACACGCGAGTGCAAACTCCACGACGCTGCGGGCTAGCCTGCAGAGCGGGAACGTCGCTTTTTTCGACTTTGCGTTTTCTCGGCTTACGAACCAACTGGTTGATCGTTGCCATTAAAAATCACTCCAAAAATAAAATGCCCTCACCTCTAAAAGTGAGGGCCTATCGTCTGTGTGTAGCGCCGACCCAAAGGTCGAACGAAACACCCCACATCAGCGGGGGCCGCATTCTATAAGCGACAACCCGCCTAGTCAATCGGCGACAGAAGTAAGTGCTTACATCACAGACAGTCGCCAATATCAGATCGGACACCGAAGTGCCCCGACCTACCCCACTCCATCATCGGATGGAGTGGAATACGCCTTATTCGCCAGAGGACTTGAGGGCCTCGGTCAGTGCCGCTTCCACCTCTGCTGCGGAAGGACCTTCGCCGAAGGTTTCTTCCAGCTGCAAGGTGCGCTTGCGCTTGCGCTCGCTGTGGTAGGCCAGACCGGTACCGGCCGGAATCAGACGGCCAACAACCACGTTCTCTTTCAAGCCGCGCAGGCCGTCTTCCTTGCCGGTTACCGCCGCTTCGGTCAGAACACGGGTGGTCTCCTGGAACGAGGCCGCAGACAGGAAGGATTCGGTGGCCAGAGACGCTTTGGTGATACCCAGTAGCAGACGCTCGAACTGTGCGGGCTGCTTGCCTTCGGCGCGAAGCTGCTCGTTCTCTTCGATTACACGCTGGTATTCCACCTGGTCGCCTTTAATCAAGCTGGAATCGCCCATCTCAAGGATTTCCACCTTACGCAGCATCTGCCGCACGATAGTCTCGATGTGCTTATCGTTAATGCCTACACCCTGGAGACGGTAAACTTCCTGGATCTCGTTAGTGATGTAACGCGCCAGTTCTTCCACACCTTTTAGGCGCAGGATATCGTGCGGGTTGGATGGGCCATCGGAGATCACCTCGCCCTTCTCAACAGTTTCACCTTCGAACACAGTCAGCTGACGGTGCTTCGGAATCAGAACCTCGTAGTGGTCCTTTCCGCTGGCCAGTGGCTTACCGTCACGCGGGGTAATCTGTAGACGCACCTTGCCTTTGGTCTCTTTACCGAAGGAAACGGTACCGGAGATTTCCGCCAAAATGGACGGCTCTTTCGGCTTACGCGCTTCGAACAGGTCGGCAACGCGCGGCAGACCACCGGTGATATCCTTGGTACCGCCGGATTCCTGCGGAATACGCGCGATAACGTCACCCAGGTTCACCTTGTCGCCATTCTTCAGGCTAAGAATCGCACGCGGTGGCAGTGCGTAGTGTGCAGGCGCATTACTGTTGGCCAGGGTTAGCTCTTCACCATTCTCATCAACCAGGGTCACCGCCGGACGCAGGTCTTTACCCGCAGAGGGACGCTCGGCCGGATCGATAATCTCGATCGAGGACAGGCCGGTAATTTCGTCGGTCTGTTTGCGGATAGAGAGACCGTCTTCCATACCGGAGAGCTTCACCCAACCGGCAACCTCGGTAATGATCGGGTGGGTGTGCGGGTCCCACTTGGCCACGATCTGGCCACCATTCACCTCAGCACCCTCATAGACGCTGATCACAGCACCGTAAGGCAGTTTGTAACGCTCCCGTTCACGACCGGCACTATCGGCAATAGCCAGTTCACCGGAACGGGAAACCGCTACCAGGTTACCAGCTTCGGTCTTAACGGTTTTCACGTTGTGAAGACGTACGATGCCACCCAGCTTCACCTGAATGCTATCTGCGGCAGAAGCACGGCTTGCAGCACCACCGATATGGAAGGTACGCATGGTCAGCTGGGTACCCGGCTCACCGATGGACTGTGCGGCAACAACACCCACAGCCTCACCGGGGTTGGCGCGATGGCCTCGAGCCAGGTCGCGGCCGTAACACTGGGCACAGATACCATGCGCCGTGGTACAAGTGATCGGGGAGCGAACCAGAACCTCATCGATACCCATGGCTTCGATGCGCTCTACCCATTTCTCGTCGATCATGGTGCCGGCGGAAACGGCAATTTCGTCACTGCCGGGCTTCAATACATCGCGGGCAACCACACGACCCAGGATACGGTCACCGAGCGATTCGATGACGTCACCGCCTTCGATCACCGGTGCCATGGTCAGGCCGTCGTCAGTGCCACAATCCAACTCGGTAATTACTACGTCCTGAGCAACATCCACCAGACGACGAGTCAGGTAACCGGAGTTCGCAGTTTTCAGTGCGGTATCCGCCAGACCTTTACGAGCACCGTGGGTTGAAATGAAGTACTGCTGTACGGTCAGACCCTCACGGAAGTTCGCGGTAATGGCGTTCTCGATAATGGAACCGTCCGGACGGGCCATCAGACCACGCATACCGGCGAGCTGACGAATCTGCGCTTCGGAGCCCCGCGCACCGGAATCAGCGTACATGTATACGGAGTTAAAAGAGTCCTGCTCAGCCTCTTTACCCTCGCGGTCGATCACCGGCTCTTTCTTGATACCGGCCATCATCGCCTGGGTCACCTTGTCGTTGGTGCGGGACCAAACGTCGATCACCTTATTGTATTTCTCACCGGCGGTTACTAGACCGGAGGAAAACTGGGCCTCAATCTCCTTCACTTCCGCTTCAGCGGCTGCGATCAGGTCGGCTTTCGCTGCGGGGATCTCGAAGTCGTTTACACCGATGGAGGAACCGGACTTGGTGGAGAAATCAAAACCGGTATACATCAGCTGGTCGGCGAAAATAACGGTCGCCTTCAGACCGACCTTGCGGTAACACTCGTTCAGAATGCGCGAAATAGCCTTCTTCTTCATCGGCTGATTGACCATATCGAAAGGCAGGCCTTCCGGTACAATATTCCACAGCAGCGCACGACCAACCGTAGTGTCGTAGACCTTACGAGAGGGATGTTTCTCGCCATCTTCACCGACAATGGCTTCATCAATACGTACTTTCACACGAGCCTGCAGACCGATCTGCTTGGCATAATAGGCGCGGCTCACTTCCTTGATATCGGAGAAGGACATACCCTCGCCTTTATCGTTCACGCGCTCGCGGGTCATCCAGTAGAGACCCAATACTACGTCCTGGGACGGTACGATGATCGGCTCACCGTTGGCGGGCGACAGGATGTTGTTGGTGGACATCATCAGCGCGCGGGATTCCAGCTGCGCCTCGATGGTCAGAGGCACGTGTACCGCCATCTGGTCGCCGTCGAAGTCGGCGTTATAGGCCGCACAAACCAGCGGGTGCAGCTGGATCGCTTTACCTTCAATCAGTACCGGCTCGAACGCCTGGATCCCCAGACGGTGCAGGGTCGGTGCACGGTTGAGGAGTACCGGGTGCTCGCGGATCACCTCGTCGAGAATATCCCATACGACAGATTCTTCGCGCTCCACCATTTTCTTGGCAGCTTTGATGGTTGTTGCCAGACCGCGAGCTTCAAGCTTGCCAAAAATAAACGGCTTGAACAGCTCCAGGGCCATTTTCTTGGGTAGACCACACTGATGCAGGCGCAGGGTCGGGCCAACCACGATCACGGAACGACCGGAGTAGTCCACACGCTTACCCAGCAGGTTCTGACGGAAACGACCCTGCTTACCTTTAATCATGTCTGCCAGAGACTTCAGCGGGCGCTTGTTGGAGCCGGTGATGGCGCGTCCGCGACGGCCGTTGTCCAGCAGCGCATCCACAGATTCCTGTAGCATGCGCTTTTCGTTGCGCACGATAATATCCGGCGCATTCAGCTCGAGCAGGCGCTTCAGGCGGTTGTTACGGTTGATCACGCGACGATAGAGATCGTTCAGATCGGAGGTGGCAAAACGGCCACCATCCAGCGGTACCAGAGGGCGCAAGTCTGGCGGTAGAACCGGCAGAGCCTTCATCACCATCCACTCCGGGTTGTTACCGGACTTGTAGAAGGCTTCCAGCAGTTTCAGACGCTTGGACAGCTTCTTGATCTTGGTCTCGGAATTGGTCGCCGGGATCTCTTCGCGCAGGCGCTGGATTTCCACTGGCAGATCGATATCTGCCATCAATTCCTGGATTGCCTCGGCACCCATTTTCGCTTCGAACTCATCGGCGAACTCTTCCATCGCCTCAAAGTACTGCTCATCGTTCAGCAGCTGGCCGCGCTCCAGGGTGGTCATACCGGGCTCGGTGACCACGTAGGATTCGAAGTAGAGCACACGCTCAATATCGCGCAGGGTCATATCCAGCAGCAGACCGATACGGGACGGCAGGGATTTCAGAAACCAGATGTGCGCAACCGGGCTGGCCAGTTCGATGTGGCCCATACGCTCACGGCGCACCTTGGCTTTGGTTACCTCAACACCGCACTTCTCACAGATAATTCCGCGGTGCTTCATGCGCTTGTACTTACCGCACAGGCACTCGTAGTCCTTGACCGGACCGAAGATCTTGGCGCAAAACAGACCTTCACGCTCGGGTTTGAAGGTACGGTAGTTGATGGTCTCCGGCTTCTTCACTTCGCCGTAGGACCAGGAGCGGATCATGTCGGGCGAAGCCAGACCGATACGAATCGCATCAAACTCTTCCAGGTGCTCCTGGGACTTCACCAGATTTAATAAATCTTTCAAGGCCTTTCCTCCACTAGGGGGTAGTCAACCCGGCCGTTACGCCGGGCCGGGCGGGCCGGCAACCCCACAGCTTTCGGGGTACCGGCACTTGTCTCAATTCACCTGCGAACAGGCTTTTGCACCAATCGGTCTTACTCGTGCTCGAGCTCGAAGTTCATACCGAGAGAGCGGATTTCCTTAACCAGTACGTTGAAGGACTCCGGCATGCCGGGCTCCATACGGTGGTCGGAATCCACGATGTTTTTGTACATCTTGGTCCGCCCTTCCACATCGTCGGATTTGACCGTGAGCATTTCCTGCAGGGTGTAAGCGGCGCCGTAGGCTTCCAGCGCCCACACTTCCATCTCCCCGAAACGCTGACCACCGAACTGTGCCTTACCACCCAGCGGCTGCTGGGTAACTAGGCTGTAGGAGCCCGTGGAACGCGCGTGCATCTTGTCGTCTACCAGGTGGTTCAGCTTCAGCATGTACATGTAGCCCACGGTAACCTGACGCTCGAAAGCATCACCGGTACGACCGTCATGCAAAGTGATCTGGCCGGAATCGGGGATATCGGCGAGGCGCAGCAGCTGTTTGATCTCGCCTTCATCGGCACCGTCAAATACCGGAGTCGCCATGGGCACACCGCGACGCAGGTTTTGCGCCATGGTCATGACTTCCTCATCGGAGAACTGATCCAGCTCTTCCTTGCGACCGCCAGTGGAGTTGTAAACCTCTTCCAGGAATCCACGCACCTTGGCGACTTCCTGTTGTTCCTTGATCATCTTGTCGATTTTTACACCAAGACCTTTAGCGGCCATGCCCAGGTGCATTTCCAGAACCTGTCCCACGTTCATCCGCGAGGGAACACCCAGCGGGTTCAGAACGATATCTACCGGCTCACCGTTTTCGTCGTAAGGCATATCCTCAACGGGCTTGATCACGGAGATTACACCCTTGTTACCGTGGCGACCGGCCATCTTGTCACCCGGCTGGATACGGCGCTTGATCGCCAGGTAAACCTTGACGATTTTCAGCACGCCCGGAGCCAGGTCATCACCGGACTCCAGTTTTTTCTTCTTGTCTTCAAAGGCTTCGTCGAGCAGTTTGCGGCGCTCTTTCAGTTGCGCTTCAGCCTTCTCCAGCTGCTCGTTGAGACTCTCGTCTTCCATGCGCAGCTTGAACCAGTCTTCACGTGGCAGTCCGCCCAGTACCTCAGCGGTAAGCTCCTGACCCTTGCTAATGCCTTTACCACCGGCAGCCTTCTGGCCTTGCAGCGCTTGCTGCAGACGCTCGAAGGTCGCACCTTCAACAATGCGATATTCCTCGTTCAGGTCCTTGCGAACCTCGTCGAGCTGAGCTTTCTCGATATCGATGGAGCGCTGGTCTTTCTGCAGGCCGTCGCGGGTGAACACCTGCACGTCGATCACGGTACCGCGGGTGCCGCTCGGGGCGCGCAGAGAGGTGTCCTTAACATCGGAGGCCTTCTCACCGAAGATAGCGCGCAGCAGTTTTTCTTCCGGGGTCAGTTGGGCCTCACCCTTCGGAGTCACTTTGCCCACCAGGATATCGCCGGCTCCCACTTCCGCACCGATATACACGATGCCGGATTCATCCAGTTTGTTCAGTGCAGACTCGCCCACGTTGGGAATATCCGCGGTGATTTCCTCACTGCCCAGCTTGGTGTCACGGGCAATACAGGTCAGCTCCTGGATATGAATCGTGGTGAAACGATCTTCCTGTACAACGCGCTCACTGATGAGGATGGAGTCCTCAAAGTTGTAACCGTTCCAGGGCATAAATGCGATGCGCATATTTTGACCCAGAGCCAGTTCACCCAGGTCCACAGAAGGCCCATCGGCAAGGATATCGCCACGTTCAACACGGTCACCGGTGTTCACGATCGGGCGCTGATTGATACAGGTATTTTGGTTGGAGCGGATGTACTTGGTCAGGTTGTAGATATCTACACCTGCATCACCCGCTTCCACCTCTGCGTCCGCCACACGAACCACGACACGGCCGGAATCGACACGCTCGATCACACCGCCGCGCTTGGCCACCACACACACGCCGGAGTCACGCGCCACGGTGCGCTCCATACCGGTGCCCACCAGCGGCTTTTCAGCGCGCAAGGTCGGAACCGCCTGACGTTGCATGTTCGATCCCATCAATGCGCGGTTGGCGTCATCATGCTCAAGGAACGGGATCATCGCCGCAGCTACAGAAACCACCTGCTTGGCAGAGACATCCATATATTGAATTTCTGCCGGAGCTTTCAGAGCAAACTCATTGTGGTGACGCACGCTTACCAGATCATCGACGAAACTGCCATTAGCATCGACCGAAGCAGAGGCCTGGGCGATAACGTAGTTGGCCTCGTTGATCGCAGACAGATACTCAATTTCGTCAGTGACCTTGCCATCAACCACTTTGCGGTAGGCACTCTCGAGGAAACCGTAGTGGTTGGCGCGGGCGTAGGTCGCCAGGGAGTTGATCAGACCGATGTTCGGCCCTTCCGGTGTCTCAATAGGACATACGCGACCGTAGTGCGTCGGGTGTACGTCGCGCACTTCGAAGCCGGCACGTTCGCGGGTCAGACCGCCTGGGCCAAGCGCGGAAACACGGCGCTTGTGAGTCACTTCCGACAGCGGGTTGTTCTGGTCCATAAACTGGGACAGCTGTGAGGAACCGAAGAATTCCTTCACCGCAGCAGCCACCGGCTTGGCATTGATCAGGTCCTGCGGCATCAGGCCTTCGGACTCCGCCATGGACAGGCGCTCTTTTACCGCGCGCTCAACACGTACCAGACCCACACGGAACTGGTTCTCGGCCATTTCGCCCACGGAACGCACGCGGCGGTTACCCAAGTGATCGATATCATCGACCATACCCTGGCCGTTGCGGATGTCGATCAATGTCTTCAGTACATCGACGATATCTTCTTTGCTCAGGGTGCCCTGCCCGGTTTCGTCTTCGCGGCCCAGACGGCGGTTGAACTTCATTCGGCCAACGGCGGACAGGTCGTAGCGCTCGTCGGTGAAGAACAGGTTTTCGAACAGGGATTCCGCAGACTCCTTGGTGGGCGGCTCGCCCGGGCGCATCATGCGGTAAATCTCTACCAGAGCTTCCAGCTGGGTGCGGGAAGGCTCCGCGCGCAAGGTATCGGAAATAAACGGTCCGCGGTCCAGATCGTTGGTGTACAGCGTTTCGAACTGCTTGATATTCAGAGCACGCAGCTGCGCGATCACCTCAGCGGTGATTTCGGTATTACACTCGATCGTGATCTCACCGGTGGAGTCATCGATGATGTCGTGCGCCAAGATGCGGCCAAACAGGTATTCCAGTGGCGCTTCCAATTTTTCCACGCCGGCCTTTTCCAGTTGGCGAATATGGCGCGGGGTGATACGACGCCCCTCTTCCACAATCACCTTGCCCTGACCATCTTTAATATCAAAAGAAGCTACGTCACCGCGCAGACGGGAGGGAATCAGTTCCAGGCTAACGCGATCTTCCTGCAGCTCGAACTTGCTGGTCTCGAAGAACATTTCCAGCATTTCCTGGGAGCTATAACCCAGTGCACGCAGCAGGATGGTCGCCGGCAGTTTGCGACGGCGGTCGATACGTACGAATACCAGATCTTTTGGATCGAACTCGAAGTCCAGCCAGGAGCCACGGTAGGGGATTACGCGCGCGGCGTACAACAGCTTACCGGAAGAGTGAGTCTTGCCTTTGTCGTGATCGAAGAAAACACCTGGGGAGCGGTGCAGCTGGGATACGATTACACGCTCGGTACCGTTAATCACAAAGGTACCGTTATCGGTCATGAGCGGAATCTCGCCCATGTACACTTCCTGCTCTTTGATGTCCTTGATGGACTTATTCGCAGACTCTCTATCGTAAATAATCAGACGCACACGTACACGCAGCGGACAGGCGTAAGTCACGCCACGCAGGGTACATTCCTTAACATCAAAGGCGGGCTTACCCAGCGTATAACTCACGTACTCCAGGGCGGCATTGCCGGAATAGCTGACAATCGGAAATACGGATTTAAACGCCGCCTGCAGGCCGACGTCCAAGCGGTCGTCGGGGCGCTTGTCGGCCTGTGTAAAATTGCGATATGAATCCAGCTGTATCGCAAGCAGGAAGGGCACATCCATGACCTTAGGCAGTTTGCCAAAATCCTTGCGGATACGTTTTTTCTCAGTATATGAGTAAGCCATTCAAATTCCCCAGCTTGATCAGTGACAAGACTTCGTGGGACTCCATTCGGGAGCCCCTCCGGGCGAGAAGCCTCTGAGCAATACAGCCTTACTATGCTGTTCAGAAACCTCTCCGCTTGCTTTCGAGCAGCGCAACTGCGCTATGGTTAAATTGAGGTTTGCCACGGTTTTTATACCGCCGGCACCGCTTAAACCTCAGTACCGCAAACGGCAAAAAGGCCGGCGGACAAAAATCCACCAGCCTTACCGCTATCTGCCGCTTTCCGCGACTGCTAGCGGGAATCGCAGTAACCGAATTACTTCAGTTCTACAGTAGCGCCAGCTTCTTCCAGCTCTTTCTTAGCCGCTTCAGCTTCGTCTTTGGTTGCGCCTTCTTTCAGCGGGCTTGGAGCGCCGTCAACCAGTGCCTTGGCTTCTTTCAGGCCCAGCCCGGTGATGCCACGAACAACCTTGATCACGTTTACTTTCTTGTCGCCTGCAGAGGTCAGGATCACGTCGAAAGAGTCTTTCTCTTCAGCTGCTTCAGCAGCAGCCGGGCCGGCTACAACTGCTGCTGCAGCAGTTACACCGAACTTCTCTTCCATTGCTTCGATCAGCTCAACAACGTCTTTAACAGACATTTCGGCAACAGCGTTGATGATATCTTCTTTAGTCAGAGACATGAGTCATTACCTGAATTGGTTTGAGCAGTAGCTGCTCGTATTTCGTTTTGAAACTGCGATTCGCTAAAGCGAATGTATTACGCAGCTTCCTGCTCTTTTTGGTCGCGAATGGCCGCAATAGTGCGGACCAGCTTGCCAGCAGATGCTTCTTTCAACACGCTCATCAGCTTGGCGATCGCCTCGTCGTAAGTCGGCAGGCTTGCCAACAATGCGACGTCGGTGATCGCGCCTTCGAAGGCAGCACCTTTCAGTTCCAGCTTGTCATTGCCCTTGGCGAACTGGCTCAGGATGCGCGCGCCGGCACCTGGGTGTTCGCTGGAAAATGCAATAATACTGGGACCCACGAATTTGTCAGTCAGACATTCGTAATCGGTTCCTGCCAGAGCGCGACGCGCCAGAGTATTGCGGACGACTTTCAACCAAACGCCGTTCTCGCGAGCCTCTTTGCGCAGGGCAGTCATGTCATTTACGGTAACGCCGCGAGAATCCGCAACTACCGCAGACAGAGCACCCTTAGCAGCTTGCTGGACATCTGCGACAATCGCTTTCTTGTCTTCGAGTCCAATAGCCATAGTGTCACTCCTGGATTTGAAAAAAACCGGACTCAATCGTCCGATCCGTTCCGGTGCATAAAGCTCAAATCCAGTAAAAATACTGGTTTGGGCGACACCGTCTGCGTAGGCTCAAACCTCTCAACGCCAACCTGGCCGAGGTTTGGATTAAGCCTGATACGTTAAACCTCAACGCATCAGGCACCTACGGTCTTTGACGGCCCACATTTCTGCCGAAGCATCAAGTGGACCCCAAAGTTCGATTTACTGTGCGCCGGTAATGCCAACGCACAGCTTGAATTAGATATTCAGGGAAGACTGATCGATAACCAGACCTGGGCCCATAGTGGTGCTCAGGGTGATTTTCTTCAGGTACACACCTTTTGCAGAAGCCGGCTTGGCTTTTTTCAGGTCTGCTACCAGCGCTTCCAGGTTTTCTTTCAGTGCATTCGCATCGAAAGCAACCTTGCCGATACCGCCGTGAATAATGCCGCCTTTGTCAGCGCGGAAACGCACCTGACCGGCTTTGGCATTTTTAACTGCGGTAGCAACGTCTGGAGTTACGGTGCCAGTCTTCGGGTTCGGCATCAGGCCGCGCGGGCCGAGGATCTGACCCAATTGGCCTACAACGCGCATCGCATCTGGGGAAGCGATAACCACGTCGAAGTCCATCTTGCCAGCTTTAACGTCGGCAGCCAGCTCGTCCATACCGATCAAGTCAGCGCCCGCTTCCTTAGCGGCATCAGCATTTGCACCCTGGGTGAAAACAGCTACGCGAACTTCTTTACCGGTACCGTGCGGCAGAGTAGTCGCACCGCGAACAGCCTGGTCGGATTTACGCGGGTCGATACCCAGGTTTACAGAGGCGTCTACGGTCTCTGCGAACTTAACATTGGACAGCTCTTTCAGCAGGGCTACGGCTTCTTCGATACCGTAGGCTTTGCCAGCTTCCACTTTTTCAGCGATTGCGCGCTGACGCTTACTCAATTTTGCCACTTAGAGACCCTCCACTTCGATACCGGCACTGCGTGCGGAACCGGCGATAGTGCGCACGGCCGCGTCCATATCGGATGCAGTCAGATCGGCTTTCTTCATTTCTACGATCTCTTCGATCTGAGCGCGGGTAACCTTACCTACTTTTTCGGTGTTCGGGCGACCGGAACCGCTCTTGATCTTGGCAGCCTTGCGCAGCAGCACTGCGGCAGGCGGGGACTTCATGATGAAGGTGAAGGAGCGATCGCTATATACAGAGATCACAACCGGCACCGGCAGACCCGGCTCAAGGCTCTGAGTCTGGGCGTTAAACGCTTTACAAAACTCCATGATGTTCACGCCGTGCTGACCCAATGCAGGACCAACGGGCGGACTTGGATTGGCCTGACCGGCCTTAACTTGCAGCTTGATATAAGCTTCTACTTTCTTAGCCATTACAGCTCTCCTCTAGATGGGTGGTAACGCCGGCTGCAATTAACCTTTAATGGTTACAGCAACTGGCTCCCCGCCCCGACCAATAAAATGTATTTTCCGGGGACGCGAAAACCCCCTTCCACCTCGCGGCGAAAGAGGGCAAAAAATTCACACTGGAATCAGGTCTTCTCTACCTGACTAAACTCCAGTTCAACCGGGGTGGAACGCCCGAAGATCAACACCGCCACGCGCAGGCGGCTCTTTTCGTAGTTGACCTCTTCGACCACACCGTTGAAATCATTAAACGGACCATCGATAACCCGAACCATTTCACCTGGTTCAAACAGGGTCTTGGGCTTGGGCTTATCGACAGAATCGTCGATTCGATTCAGGATAGCCTGAGCCTCTCGATCGGTAATCGGGGCCGGCCTATCCGCCTTGCCACCGATAAAACCAAGCACTCGGGGGGTTTCTTTAACCAAGTGCCAGGTATCGTCATTCAGTTCCATTTCCACCAGGACATAACCTGGGAAGAACTTGCGCTCGCTCTTGCGCTTTTGCCCTGCTCGCATCTCCACCACTTCTTCGGTGGGAACCAGCACATCACCAAACAGGTGGTCCATTTCATGCAGCTCGATGCGCTCTTTTAAAGAGCTGGCGACACGTTTCTCATAGCCCGAGTAAGCCTGGACCACATACCAATTCTTTGACATGTATTAACCTTTAGCCGATGAGTTTGGATGCCGCCCAACCTAAAGCGGAGTCCAACCCCCAGAGAATTAGTGCCATAATCAACACAAAAACCACCACAACCACGGTTGTTTGGGTGGCCTCTTGGCGAGTCGGCCAAACCACGCGCCTGACTTCCATTTGCGCCTCGCGCAACAGTTGCCAGAGTGCATTACCCTTAGCAGTTTTTACCGCTACCACCAGAGCAACCAGGCAGATCGCAGTAACGGCTAACACGCGATAGATCAAGGGGAATTCGGCATAATAAGAATTGCCTGCCACAGCACCACCAACCAGCAGTACTATTAGCAGCCACTTCAGGCCGTCAAGACGAAAGGTTTTCGCTTCTGCTTTAGCATTCATATAAGAAGCCCTTAGCGCACTATAGATAAGCCCTTAGCGCTTTAAAACACAAAAGCCCCACTGACAAGTAGGGTTTTGCGACACCCCTAAGCTCATCCCAAGCGGAGTGATTAAAATGGCAGGCCAGGAGGGACTCGAACCCCCAACAGCCGGTTTTGGAGACCGGTGCTCTACCAATTGAACTACTGGCCTGTACAGCACGGATACTACAGCATCCGAAGATGGAGAGGGCTACAGACCACCCTCTCACCTATTGCGTCAGCGGGGAACCCCGGCGACACGAAGATCAAAGATTACTCGATGATCTTAGCAACAACGCCCGCACCTACGGTACGACCACCTTCGCGGATAGCGAAGCGCAGGCCGTCTTCCATGGCGATCGGAGCGATCAGGGTAACAACCATTTGAATGTTGTCGCCCGGCATTAC
>NZ_JAIVKI010000031.1 GCF_020524905.1 Microbulbifer variabilis
AGGCAGAAAAAATGGAGATAACTATGTATAGAAAGTAGGATTTCGAGTAAAAAATAGGCACTTTTAGCTATAGGAAGCTTGATACAAGGCTAAAGGCTGATTTTTCAGAGGATCCCTAAACCCAGAACAGCAACACCGTGAGGGGCGATCATTTCACCGTTAGCATTACCTGTATCTAATCCCCCCTCAGAACCTCCAAAAGCAATAACTACAGGAAGTTTTTTTTCAGTTTTAGGTAAATACAAGTTTGCAACTAAGTTCTTATGCTCAACTTTACTTACCTCATATTCGTGGCTTTCAGCTTGTAATGAAAAAGGAACTAATGAACCAATTAGAAGTAAAAAAGGTATGAAATTATGCACGAAATCTCCTTGTAGTGCTAACAGTGTATTCAAAAGCAGCTGCATTATATCCCCGATCGTATATCCCAACACCAAAAGCCGCAGGCCTAGCAAAAAAACCAGAAAATTCAGTCTGTTAGACATAATTAGTACAAACGTCAGAATGTGGATATGAGACGCTGCTTATATATCTTGTTATTTCGTGGCTTTTGATCTTATTGGCAATACCTTAAAAGTCAATGAGTTAGCTGGTTGCTCCAGTGGATATGTGCTGCTGCTTTTGATCCTGGAAAAATCGAGCAAAAAGTGCCGTAGCTGTACGATTTTCAAGCACTATTGCCATTTAAAAAGTTACATTTGCGGATTTGGTTAAATAGGGTGGAGCTGTGAGCGCTGGGGAAGGGGGTGGTAGGTGGTTGCGATTTTAAAGTAAAAAAAAGCGGGCAAAGCCCGCTCTTTCTGTCCTTAATGACTACTGCACCAAGCTAAACAGCTGTGTATTACCACCAGTGGCAACGGTATTAATAGTTTTGGTTTTCTCAATGGCGAAGCGGAATAGGTAATGGGGGCCGCCGGCTTTAAAGCCGGTGCCGGAGAGGCCCTGGCCGCCGAAGGGGTTTACACCGACCACTGCGCCTACCATATCTCGGTTTACATAGCAGTTACCCACCTTCACGCGTTTGAATATCGCGTCTGCACGGCCTTCGATACGGGAGTGCAAGCCGAAGGTAAGTCCGTAGCCGGTAGCGTTGATGCGGCGGATTACGTCTTCCAGTTCCTCGGCCTTGAAGCGCACTACGTGCAGGAAGGGGCCGAAAACTTCGCGTTTCAGCACGGAGAAGTCTTCAATCTCTACAACCTGTGGGCCGAAGAAGGTGCCTGTGTTGGGTTTCTTGTTTTCATCGAAGGCGAACAGTGGTTTGGCTTCTTTGGCCATACGTTCACGATGAGTTTCCAGCATGCCCAGGGCTTTTTCGTCGATCACGGGGCCGATATCGGTTTCCAGTTTACTGGGGTCGCCGAGGGTGAGTTCCTCGCAAGCGCCTTTGAGCATATTGAGCAGGTTATCTGCAATCACGTCCTGCACACACAGAATACGCAGGGCGGAGCAGCGTTGGCCGGCACTCAGGAAGGCGGATTGAATCACATCATCGACTACCTGCTCGGGCAGGGCAGTGGAGTCCACGACCATCACGTTCTGGCCGCCGGTTTCGGCGATCAGCGGTACGATCGGGCCCTCTTTGGCCGCCAGCTGTTGGTTGATCAGGCGTGCGGTTTCGGTGGAGCCGGTAAAGGCTACGCCGCCAAGGCGCGGATCTTCGATCAGCAGTTTACCTACGGCGGCGCCGGTACCGGTAATCAGGTGCAGTACCTTGGGGGGAACGCCGGCGTCGAGCATGATACGCACGGCGTGGGCGGCGATGATCGGGGTTTGCTCGGCGGGTTTGGCCAGTACCGCGTTACCGGCGGCAAGGGCGGCGACCACTTGGCCGGTAAAGATGGCCAGGGGGAAGTTCCAGGGGCTGATGGCCACAAATACACCGCGGCCGCCGAGGAACAGTTGGTTCTTTTCACCGGTGGGGCCGGGCAGCTCGGTGGGCTCACTGAAGTGTTGGCGCGCGGCATTGGCGTAGTAGCGGCAGAAGTCTACGGCTTCGCGCACTTCACTGATGCCGTCGTTTAGGGTACGTCCCGCTTCCAGGCAGATAATGGCTGCCAGTTCGTTGATTTTCTTTTCATAGAAGTCGGCGATGCGATCGAGAATCGCCGCGCGGCTGTTGCCACCCTGGCGGTCCCAGTCGATCTGCGCCTCGGTGGCGGAGGCGTAGGCTCGCTCAATCAAATGTTTGTCGGTATTGGCGGTATGGCCAATCACCTCACCGCTGGCCGGGTTGTAGACCGGCTCTTCCGCCTTGCCCATGACACCGTCGACAATGGGGCCACCGAGGAAGTGTTTGCCCTGTTGTTTTTGCAGCTCTTCCAATAAGGGTTCTACAGCCTGTGGGTCGGTCAGTTCGATGCCGTGTGAATTTTTCCGTGGTAGGGCCTCTGCGCCCATATAAATATTCTCCGGTACAGGAATTTGCGGGTGACGGAGGGGGTTGCAGGCTTCACTTAAATCGAGGGTGTCCTGCACCAGCGCTTCGATGGGTGTGTTCTCATCCATAAAGCGGTTGACGAAAGAGCTGTTGGCGCCGTTCTCCAGCAGGCGGCGCACCAGATAGGGCAGCAGATCGCGGTGGGCACCCACAGGGGCATAAACCCGCACAGGCACGCTTTTACCGTGCACGGCTTCAACCTGTGCGTATAGCAGGTGGCCCATGCCGTGCAGGCGCTGAAATTCAAAATTGGTGCGATCGCCGGCCATTTCCAAAATCAGGCCCACGGTATAGGCGTTGTGGGTTGCGAACTGCGGGTAAATCGCTTCTTCCGCGTCCAGCAGTTTTTTGGCACACACTTGGTAGGACAAGTCGGTGTGGCACTTGCGTGTGTACACCGGGTAATCGCTCAGGCCCATCTGTTGGGCGTGTTTGATTTCGCTGTCCCAGTAGGCGCCTTTCACCAGGCGCACCATCAGTTTGCGGCCAGTGTCGCGCCCCAGGGCAATCAGCCAGTCCGCCACATGGGGTGCGCGCTTCTGGTAGGCCTGTAAAACAAAACCAAGGCCCTGCCAGTCTTTCAGTTCCGGGTCGCGCGCCAGGGCTTCAAAAATATCCAGGGAAATGTCCAGGCGCTCGGCTTCTTCCGCGTCGATATTCAGGCCCATATCGTATTTGGCGGCGGCCACACACAGGCGTTTTACCTGGGGCAGCAGTTCGCCCATCACGCGTTCGCGCTGCAGCACGCTGTAGCGGGGGTGTAGGGCGGAGAGTTTGATAGAGATGCCGTTGGCTTCGACAACATCGCGCTTATTGTTGTCTTTGCCGATGGCTTCGATAGCCATCATATAAGCGTCGTAATAGCGCTGGGCGTCGGCCATGGTGCGCGCACCTTCGCCGAGCATATCGAAGGAGAAGCGGGTGCCGGGCAGGTTTTCCTTGGGGCCGCGCTTCAGGGCTTCTTCAATAGTGCGGCCCAATACATATTGGCCGCCCATAATTTTCATGGCCTGCATCATGGAGGTGCGCACCATGGGCTCGCCGATGCGGCTGATCAGGCGCTTCATCCAGTGAGAGGGGCGCTCGGTGATATCCGGGTCCAGCTCGACCACGCTGCCGGTGAGCATCAACCCCCAGGTGGAGGCGTTCACGAACAGGGAATCCGACTGGCCACGATGGCTGGACCAGTTGCCGGAATGCACTTTCTCGGCAATCAGTTTGTCGGCAGTATCTGCATCGGGAACCCTGAGGAGGGATTCCGCCAGGCACATCAGTGCCACGCCTTCTTTATTGGAAAGGCCGAACTGCTGCAGGAAGGCATCGAGCGTGCCGCGCTTGCTGCGCTGCTGGCGAGAGTGGCGCACCAACTCGCGCGAGGTGTTCAGAATTTTCTTGCGCAGGGCGTCACTGGGGCGGGGGGCGGCCAGGAGCTCACTAACACACTGGTTTTCGTCGGCGTGCAAATACTCGTGTGCCCGCTCCCGGGCATTCTGGAGATCTCCGGCGAAGTTTGTCGACATATCGTCTCCCAAGCTCTATATCTAGGGTCAGAATAAAAGACCGGATTATGTGCGAAAGCGCTTAGAATTAATCGCCATTTTGGCGACGGTTGTGGTTAAATATCACGCCTAAAAGCGTGATTGCCAGTAGGGTATTTTGTAATGTCTCGACAGTTGGAAGATCTGGATCGTATCGATCGCCAAATACTGCGGATTCTTCAACGGCATGGCCGCCTGCCAAACGTGGAGTTGGCGCGCCGTGTGAACCTCAGTCCCACCCCTTGCCTCGAACGTGTCAAGCGCCTCGAACGGGAAGGTTTTATTCGTGATTATGTGGCGCTGCTGGACCCCCTCAAAGTCCATGCCGGTTTGGTGGTTTATATTCAGGTGACTCTGAACAACACCGCTACCGAGGCCCTGGAGGCCTTTAACCAGCATGTGGCGGGCCTTGAGGAAGTGCAGGAATGTCATATGGTGGCCGGCGGCTTTGACTATCTTGTGAAGATTCGCATTAAGGATATGCTGGGTTACCGCCGTTTTCTCGGTGAGAAGCTGGCTTCAGTGCCGGGTGTGCGTGAGACCCATACCTATGTGGTGATGGAGGAAGTGAAAACCGATACCGCCGTTGCGGTGCCCGATCCAGAGCCCAAAAGTAAAACAACCAGGCGCTAGGCCTGGCGTTCAAGCGGTCAGGGATGGCCGAAACGCTCGCCACTTGGCAGATAAAAAACAGATAAGGTTGCCGAGCCGGTGGAAGAATGACCACTGATTATGTGCCTTGGCGGTACAAGTCCGACCTGGACTACACCCATAATTACTTCCCAGCACCGTAAACCTTCCTATTGATTGCAGATTTCCCTGGGGAAAATGGCGAATTGGCAATCATTGTCGGCCGGGATTTTATTATCCTCGTCATAATGTATGCGCGGCGCCTGTGCCGTCCGATCCAACCGCGATAACTATAAAGTAGGTACTGTATGGATTTCTCATTGAGCGAAGAGCAGCAGATGATTCAGGATGCTGCGCGACAGTTTGCCGAGAGTGAATTGAAGCCTATCGCCGCAGAGCTCGATAAAACCGGCAACCGCGAGTTACTGCTGAGCAAATTAAAAGCCTTGGCTGAACTGGGCTTTATGGGGATCAATATCGATCCCAACTACGGTGGCACTGGTGCTGGCACCATAGCCTTCAGCCTGGCAATTACCGAACTCGCGCGCGGCTGCGGTTCCACGGCCACGACCACCTCAGTCACTAACATGGTGGCCGAAGTCATCCAGGCGGTTGGCAATGAAGAGCAGCGGCAAAAATATCTGCCCAAAATCTGCAGCGGTGAATACGCGGCTGGTTCTTTTTGCCTGACAGAACCGGGTTCTGGCTCCGATGCTGCAGCCATGCGCACCCGTGCCGTTAAGGACGGTGACGATTACGTGATAAACGGCAGCAAACTGTTTATCAGTAGTGCTGAATTTGCCGGCATTTTTGTCGTTTGGGCGGTGACGGATTCCGAGGCTGCCAAAGGCAAGGGTATTAGCTGCTTCTTGGTAGAGGCCGGCACACCGGGCCTGATTATTGGCAAGGCTGAGGAGAAGATGGGGCAAAAAGCCTCCGTAACCAACGAAGTCTCCTTCGATAACTGCCGAATCCCCGCCGCCAATCTGTTGGGCGAAGAGAATCGCGGCTTCCGCATTGCCGCCGGCGAGCTGGCGGGCGGGCGCATTGGTATCGGCTCGCTGGCGCTGGGCATCGGCCTTGAGGCTCTGGACTGCGCTCGCAGTTATATGCACGAGCGCGAGCAATTCGGCAAGAAGCTGGCCCAGTTCCAAGGCTTGCAGTGGCAGTTGGCCGATAAATATACCGAGTTGGAAGGCGCGCGTTTGCTGCTGTTACAAGCTGCCTGGCAGAAAGATGCCGGCCAGGCTTTTGGCCCGGCGGCCTCAATGGGCAAGCTGTTCGCCAGCGAAAAAGCTAATGAGGCCTGCTACCTGGCGCTGCAGATTCACGGCGGGGTAGGCTACACCCGTGAGTATCCGCTGGAGCGAATGAGCCGTGATGTGCGTATCACCACTATTTACGAAGGCACTAGCGAAATACAGCGCCTGATTATCGCCCGTCACCTGCTGGATGTGCGTTGATGGAATTCAGCTATCGGTGGCTTGCAGTATAAGGTCCTGTCGATAGTCGCCGACTCATTCCGAGTTCCTAAAACCGCATTCCATATTGTCCTAATCAGGATGGCTTAGCCAGCCCCCGCTTTTCTTAGTGGGGCTGGCCACAAGCACATATTCTCTACCTGCCTATAATCCCTCCTACTCTTTAACAGGAAAGTTTTTCCTCTCCTTCAGATTCCGTCATTTTCTGTTTGTCGGCAGGTTCACTGCAGGGTTGAAGAAACTCAAGATTGGGTGAGAAAAATGAAAAAACACCAGGACATTTTTGTCGGGATCGAAGCTCTCATCTTTGTTTTGTTTTTATCCATACCCTGTCCATTGCCAGCACAAGAACCAAAGCCTGCCAGTTTGAGCACTAAAAAGGAAAACAACGCCGTACTGAAAGAGCTGCCATTTGCCAATCGCCAGGATTTTGCCGATGTAAAGCGTGGTTTTATTGCGCCTTTACCCAATAACGGCATTATCAACAATAAAAAGGGTAATCCGGTGTGGAACCTGGAGGCCTTCCAGTTCGCCAATGACCAGCAAGCCCCCGATACCGCCAACCCCAGCCTCTGGAGACAGCTCCAATTAATTTCCCAGGGCGGGCTCTATGAAGTGACACCGCGTATCTACCAGGTGCGCAGTGCGGATCTCTCTAATATCACCTTTATCGAAGGGGATAGTGGGGTCATTGTGATGGATCCTTTAATCTCTGCGGAGACCGCAAAAGCTGCATTGAATTTATATCGTGAGCATCGGGGGAATAAACCGATAGTGGCGGTGATCTATACCCATAGCCATGTCGATCACTACGGCGGTGTGCGCGGGGTAGTGAACGAAGAGGAGGTTAAATCTGGCAGGGTTAAAGTGATCGCGCCCAAAGATTTTTTAATTGAGGCGGTGAGTGAAAATGTGTTCGCCGGTAATCATATGGCGCGCCGCGCCAGCTTTATGTATGGCAACCTGCTGCCCAAAGACCCGAAGGGCACTCTGGGAGCGGGTTTGGGATTGGAAACATCCACGGGTACTGTCACTCTGATTGAGCCCACAGATACGATCAGTAAAACAGGTGAGACCAGAAAAATTGATGGCCTTACCTTTGAGTTTTTGATGGCGCCTGGTTCCGAGGCGCCTGCGGAAATGCACTTCTATATTCCCGAGCTAAAGGCGCTTACCGCCGCCGAGAATGCCACCCATACACTACATAACCTTTACACATTGCGTGGCGCCAAGGTGCGCAATGCACGGGCCTGGTCCCGCTATCTCAATGAAACGCTGCAGCGTTGGGGGGGAAGGGTGGAGGTGCTGTTTGCCCCGCATCACTGGCCCACCTGGGGGCAGGAGAATGTTATCAACCATTTGAAAAAGCAGCGCGATTTATATAAGTACCTCAATGACCAAACTCTGCGTTTGGCCAATCACGGCTACAACATGGTTCAGACCGCCGAGTTGATGAAGCTGCCCCCAGAGCTTTCCCAATACTGGGCCAATCGCGGCTATTACGGCAGTGTCAATCACGATACCCGCGCGGTATGGAATTACTATCTTGGTTTCTTTGATGGAAATCCTGCCCGTCTCTACCCGATGCCTCCCACTGCTGCCGGGAAAAAATATGTTCAATATATGGGTGGTGCGGCCAATGTCATAAAGCAAGCCAAGAGAGACTATGAGGCTGGAGAGTACCGCTGGGTAGTCGAAGTGCTAGATAAGCTGGTTTCCGCTGAGCCTAACAATCGTGCGGCGCGAGATTTGTTAGCCAACGCATTGGAACAGATGGGTTACCAGCAGGAAAACGGCACCTGGAGAAACTTTTTTTTAAGTGGTGCCAGGGAGTTGCGCCACGGAATAGAGCGATTTCCGGTTCCATTGACTGCCAGCGCTGACACCATTCGCAGTATGCCCACTGTACTAATTTTTGATTACTTGGGAATTCGCTTGAATGGTCCCAAGGCGATAGGTAAACAGATTGCCATCAATATCACCTTACCGGATGTCAAGGAAGAATACTCTCTAGTGCTGGAAAATGCTGTGCTTAACTATGGAGCCCCAGTTGAGAAGCCCCAGAGTGCTGTCACGATCAATCGTAGTGATCTCAACGATATTATCCTTGGGACATCTACAATCCAGGAAAAAATAGATAATAGCGCATTGAGAATTGATGGCGATGCAGATCAGCTGAGGGTGCTGCTTTCTTTGATGGATAAGTTCGATTTCTGGTGGAACCTGGTTACTCCAGAGCCGATGAATAAGGCTTCTGAGGAATAGCTGATGTTTCTTCTTCTATTTTATATCAGGAGTAAGAGTGTGGTGCCTGGGCAAGCACTTTCCTGGCAACCTAATGAATTTAATCCGGAGTATTTATGAAAGAGAGTACCTTGGAGGAAATGCTTGAGGGTATTGGTACTCTTGAGGAGAGTGCAAATTTTGAGGTGTCCTTGGGGCAAAATATAAAGATTCTGTGTATGATGGCTTTGGCCATAGGTTACCGTTTCCTGATTGCTCCCTGGAAAATTAAGACTCGAGCACACTTCTATACGGAAATGGAAAAACTAAAGCAGCTACCAATAAGGGTGCCCTCTGAGAAATCGATATCAACTGGGGAAGGAGGCTGTTTTCTGAAGAAAGAGTCTCTGGAATTCTTTAAAAAGAATGGATATTTACCTCCTTTCAAAGTTTTAACCGCCGAAGAGGCTGAAAACCTCAAAGATATGGTGCTCAAGGAATATGATGATGGCTTTCATGGGGTGAGCTTTTATGGAGATAAAATTAGAGAGATAGAAATAAGGCATGGCAAGTGGCCTATTGAGGACGCAGGAACCTATCAAGCTCTCCGTTTAAAACCTTTTAGAGATTTATTGCGTAAGCCGCAAATTGCTCAGCGACTGGCGAGTTTGCTGGGGGATGAAGTTATCTGTTGGAGATCGCAGTTCTTTTATAAGAAGCCGGGAACAGAAGCTACCGTATGGCACCAGAATGCCACCTTCAGGGAAACAGGCAAAGATGCCAAGCTGGAGCCCACCAAGGATACATCACCAGCACTAATACAGCTCAATGCATGGGTGGCGTTAACCGACTCAACAAAGGAGAATGGATGTTTGCGCCTATTGCCGGGTTCTTTTACTGACGCAAGAGTTCATTACTTATACGATTTTGCCCAAAATCATCGTGGAATTTACTTTTCCATGCTTCCCCTCTCTCTATCAGATTTTTATAAATATAAGAAAATTGGTCTCTATGGCTCTATAGTCGGCAAGAGTGCCCTAATATTTCTAACGGCAATCAAATTATTGGGTGAGGAATTTTTAGACAGATTTGAGGTGCTTGATCTGGAGATGAAAGCCGGAGAGTGCTTGATTTTCTCCGCTCTGAATATGCATGCATCCTACCCGAATACTTCAAATAATAGTTTTAGGTTCTCTTTTCTTGGGCGCTGCACCTCTAGTGATGTACGGGTGGTACCTTCTGGTTGGGATATATTTGCTAGTACCGAGGGCCCCGTTGAGTTTGAGTTGCCTGAAGTACATACTTTTATGGTTTATGGGAGTGACTCTTATGGCTACAACAAAGTGCTAGCAGAATAAGATGGCTTGACCCGCTCATTTCTGCAAATCTTGGTAATGGTAATAGCAATGGCGAAAAAAAGTACTTTAAAGGAAATGCTGAAAGGGTTTGGTTCTCTAAAGGAAGTTGCTGATGGGTTCCAAATCACTGGCAGTCAATATCTCCGGGTATGGGTGATGATGGGGTTGGTAGTGCTTTACAAAGTATTCATTCTGCCATGGCAAAAGGATAAGAAAAAACAGTTATTTGATGACTTGGGTTCGCTAAAAAATATGACCTTGACCGTTCCGCGTGATATGCAGGAGAAATCAAAGCGTGATGGTTGCTTTCTGAACAATAAAGAATTGGATTTTTTTGAAAAAAACGGATATCTGCCACCATTTCGAGTGCTTTCTGAGAGTGAGGCGAAGCAGCTTAAGAATGAGCTTCAAGAAGAGTTTTCCTGTGATTTTCATGGGGAGATTTATTTGAGTGAGAAAATAAAAAATATAGCAAAAAGGCATGGCCAGTGGGTAATAGAGGGTGCCGGTCTTTACCAGGCTTTACGAATAAAGTCGCTCAGAGAACTATTTCGCAGACCGCAAATATCTGAACGTCTTGCCAGTATACTGGGTGATGAGGTCATGTGTTGGCGAAGCCAGATGTTTCATAAATCGCCCGGTTCAGAGGGGACAATATGGCATCAAAATGCAACTTTCCGTGAGAGTGGTAAATATGCCAAATTACAACCCACCCAGAAAATGGATCCGGCTGTCATTCAATTGAATGCCTGGGTGGCACTTACAGATTGCACAGAAGAAAATGGATGTTTGCGTTTATTGCCGGGATCAATGGCAGATGCCCGAATGGATTATCTTTATAGCTATTCCCAAGATAATAAAATATTTTATTTATCATTACAGCCCTTCTCTTTTACTTATTTATTTACGCTGCTCAAAATTGCCCTCTATGGAACAATTTTTGTTAAAAGTGTGTTGCTATTTCGTACAGCAGTTGAACTACTAGGTGAAGACTACTTTGATAAATTTGATGTAGTCGATATCCATATGAAAGCTGGTGAATGCTTAATCTTTTCCTCTTTAAATATGCATGCCTCTTACCCAAATACCAGTAAAGAGGATTCGCGCTTTTCTGTGGTGGCGCGCTGCACGCCAAATCATGTGAAGGTTGCTCCTTCCGGTGTTGATGTATATTCCACAGCGGAAGGTTTGGTTGAGTATAAGCTGCCTGATGTTCCTAATTTTCAAGTGTTTGGGGAAGACGCTTATGGGTACAATAAGATAATTGAAGATTAAGGCTGTGGGCTATCTACTTGTTCTGCTTTAATAAAGTCCCGCTAATGTTTTTGATACTTCTGTATTGTTTTAAGCCCCAGCTGCTTCAATGCTGATTTTGCGGAAACTGGGGAAATAACTAACTAGGGATGCTCTGAAAAATCAGCCTTTAGCATTGGATCAGGCTTCCTATAGCTAAAAATGCCTATTTTTTACTCGAAACCCTGCTTTCTATACATAGTTATCTCCATTTTTTCTGCCTTAGATCCACGTTTGGCGAATTTAAGGCACACTAACCCTAGGCCAGCAGATACCTTTTCCCAATTAGTAAGTTGGTAAAGCCAGCCAGCAGAAATAAGCGCTGAGTGTTTTTTTCTAAACCTCGATAGCGTACTTTGCCATACCCGAAGATATTTTTAATATATCGGAATGGGTGCTCTACTTTTGCCCTAACCTGCGCCTTTATTTTTTCTACCTTGCGCAACTCAGTTCGGCACGGACGATGCTTCAGGCGACTACGCTTCTCTGCAATAAGCCACTCCACATCTTTAGATTTAACCTCTTCTCGCTTTTCTGCACCCGTGTAGCCAGAATCCCCCCAAACTCGCTTCTCTTTACCATGCAGCAATTTTCCTGTTGCAGTAATGTCATGTTTGTTAGCGGCTGTTGTGTCGAGGCTATGTATGAGTCTGAGGGTGTCATCTGTACCGATATGCATCTTCATCCCGAAATGCCCCTGATTACCTTTTTTAGTTTGGTGCATTTCTGGGTCGCGCTTCTTCTTTTTGTTCTTAGTTGAAGTTGGAGCGGAGATAATAGTGGCATCTACAATGGTACCTTCACGCAGTGCCATGCCATTCTCAGCGAGGTGTTTATTAATTTCCCCAAATAGAGTTGACCACAACACCCCCGGCTGCCAGGGCGCCCTCATGGGCTGCAGCATAAATCCCCAGGGCAAGCCCATTTATGACAACATTACCTTTGGAGACAACATAGCCCGCGATTCTTCGGGCAATCTCCAGGCCGTCTGAGTAAGCTGACATTACCACGAGCATACAGTGTTGCTGGAGGATTGGGAGCATCTTCCAGGCTGGCTGGGTACGTCGGGTTGTTACGTTGGATATCAACTATTTCCATTACTAAACCGTTTTGCAGGGCGCTAGTGTTAGAACTACGTTTGCACCAGCCTGTTGGATTAGCCTTTCAGTAACTTGCAGTGAATTTTCGGTGGTAGTCACATCATCTAATAGAAAACTTGTGAAATTATTTTTTCAAAAACCAACAGTATCCTTTGCTGCTGCCCATGTAGTAATAGTACTAGCGAGGCAGAAATAATCAGTACACCCAGGTAATATGATCTGCATGAAATATGATGCCAGAAAACTTAGCACTGAGGAGCAGCACCTCATACGAAAAATTGCTGTTCAGCGAGTGTTTGATGGGGAATCTGCGGCGGAGGTTGGCCGTAGCTTAGGATTGGGGAGCAGAACTATTTTCCAATGGTTAAGGATTGCTCGAGAGAAAGGTATTGATGCGTTATCTCCAAAAACTAGACCTGATCGCGGTAGAAAGCTGTCAGCTATTGAAGAAGAGGAAGTCAAGCGTTGGATTATTGGTGGTGATCCAAGGCAGTATGGTTTTGACTTCGGGTTGTGGACACGTCAGATCGTATCGGATTTGATTTATGAGAGATTCAAGGTTGAACTCAGTGTTTCCAGTGTCGGTACACTTCTACATCGACTGGGTCTGACGCCACAAAAGCCGTTACGAAGAGCTTACGAGAGAGATGAGGAAGCGGTGAATAAATGGGTAAAGGAAGTCTACCCAAAGATTAAGCCTTATGCGAAAAAAACCGGGGCAGAAATATTTTGGTTGGATGAGGCTAGTATCAGATCCGACGATCCACTCCAAAGGACATGGGGAGAAAAAGGAAAAACTCCAGTGGTGAAAACTAGTGGTCAAAGACAGTCAATTAACGCGATCTCGGCTTTATCGAATAAAGGTGGCTTCTGGTATCATATTTACAGTGGAAAGTTTACGGTAGAAAAGTGCGTAGAATGCTTTAAAAATTTTCAGAGAAGTCAGAATAGGCCTGTAATTCTCATTGTTGATGGGCATCCAGTACACAAATCGAAGAAGGTGTTAGAGTATGTCAGCTCACAGGATAGAAATCTTGAAATGGTGTTCTTGCCGCCATATGCACCAGACTTAAATCCGGATGAATTAGTCTGGAATCACATGAAAAATATAGGGACCTCAAAGAAACCACTGAAAAAAAGTGAGACATTGTTGAGTCGCGCAAATGCAGATTTGCAGAGCATCAAGAAAAATAGAAAACTTGTGAAATTATTTTTTCAAGAACCGACAGTATTCTTTGCTGCTGCCTAGGTAGTAAGTAACTGTACGCTCGCACCAATATGCTTTGGATTCTGACCGCCCCGATATGGGTGATAGTTGAAGAGGTGCTCTATTGACATATCAAATTCCTTGTAATGCTTTGTGCCCTAGCAAAGTTTGATCGTAAATATACAGTGGAACTTTATGCCATAAAAATTGGATTAAATTTGATTAACCATTTCTGAATGAGCCTCGCTCATTATTTATATTAACTCAATGAGGGGCCGTAGGTTTTTTTGATTTGGAGAGTATTTGAAAGTCTGAGTCGGGATGAGAGTGGCAGGAATTGGGTTGAGCGAGTCTTCTTTGTTGTTGACGCTTCTATAGAAAAATTAATAATATTCCGATGGATGTTAGAGTTCTAAATTACATTTTGTCGAAATTGGCTTATTTATTTTGTTGGTACGATGGTATAGATAATGATAGAAAGCCGAGTTGGTGTGTGAGGCCTATCGGACTACAAAAAAGGTTTTACTTTTTTTTCTGTGTGGGTATTCTTCGCAACTCATTTCTTAAAGTAGTAGTGAATTTATTGATGAATAAGATAATTAAAATCACCTCCGCGACATTAGGGTTAACAATTTCCACAGTTGCATTTTCTGCAACATGTTCTACAAGTGGGTATGATCCAAGCAGCTATCCTAAGGGAAGCGAATATCCAGCTGTGGGTGTGCCAACAACTTTTTATCACGATGCCCGCCATGTTGATTACAGCGGGAAAACGGCAACATTCTCAACCTCTACCGGATTTGTAGGATGGGATGATTATAATTATCAGGATTTTAAATGGAGAGCCAAAGAGCCAATCACATTTATGACCAGAGGTCCTCACTGGGTAACAGTTAGAGATCCTTTGTCAGGCAAAACAATTTGTAATGACGTTTCGGTTCAAAATAAACCTAAAATGAGTAAGCTTTCTTTTAGCTCGTCCAATAAGACAGCAAAAATAAGTTACACCGTAGATGAATATTCCAAATTTGCCAGAGAGAATAAGTCTATGGCAATCATATTTCGGTGGAGATCAGATTTCTATGGGACTACTGGTAGTGCCGGAGGAGTCACTATCAATGGCTTAAGTGGCTCTGTCACTGGAAATATATCGGTCCCTGGTGGCGACGACCTTTATCAAATTGATGCCGTTCTTTCAGATGGTACTTATACTGCGGCGGTAAACCTGGGCTATATTAGAACTCAGGGTGATTCTAATCGGCCATGTGATCGCTGTAATAAGAACTAGATTACACAAGGCTATAAGAAGTTTACTTTAGCAAAAATAGTGATGGGTGCTGGGTTGACCTTTTGTGAGAAAGAGTCAGCCTAGCAACTAGTCTTTTTGGGTGAGTGAGACACACATTCAAGCACTCTTCCGGCGGTATCCTCCAGCTTCCCACTCAGCGCCTATATTTCCTACATAACCTGACTTCCTGAGCGCGAGGGAATAGGCGCCGGCTTCATCTTGCTCTGAAAGCTGTATATCCATACAGTGTTTTGATAGATTGCCCCTGTGTCGTCGGAAAGAAGGAGTTGGACCATGACATTTATAGAGGTTGAAGCCGAAATACGAGCTTGCTTGAACACTATTGAGATGACCGCAGACACTGCTGACCCAAAATCAGGGATATGCTAAAAGCGCAGATAAACACCCTGGATGCAGCTACCAACACCCTGGTTGATGAGCTAAACGCTCTAAACGAGAAGCAAGAACAGCTTAGAGAATTATTAAAGTAGTCAGGTAAGGTCAAGAAGTGGCGCAGTGGCCGATATCAACGTTGGTAAATACCTCGACGGATATCGCTATGTGCCGTTTGATTTGTTGGTTACTAAACATTCCTCAGAATCACCCGCGCCGTGATGTGCGGCTGTCGCTGTGGTTCAGTAAATCAGGGGGTCAGTTGGTGCTGCAGTGGGGGCCGCGCAAAATTAATCAGGATCGAAGTCAAGAGCAGCATTAATAGAATTGAATTGGTTGGCTATCGTGAGATAACCAACCTTCAAGGTTCTATCTAGCTATAAGTCTATCAGGGCGGGGGGAGGGGAATGTGTTTAATAATTTCTGGGCCGGCCTTGATATCTGTTTCTAGCTGCATGGTGTATATCCTTATCTTTGATGGGTAACACAAAATCGATCGACAGGTAGTGCACTTATTGCTGCTGACCGGTCAATTCTTTTGTGGAGTTTAACTTTACCTAAATTAAAAAGATCGGACAACATTTAAACCTAGTTTGGTATGGGTTTTTGATATTTGCTTGTACCAATTAGGAGCTCCAAAATTTTTGTGGATTAAGGGTGGGGGCAATATCCCACCCGCCTTTGGCTCTTTTCTTTAATCTTTCTGTATGTCTTCCTGTGTGCTGAGACGTTAGCTTCGGCTAGCAGATGACCACAAAGAAAAAACTCTAAGCCTCGATGAGCATTTAATAACCAATGCCCCAGCCACCTTCATGGCTCGCGCTAATGGCGACTCAATGCAGGGGGTGGGAATCTTCGACCGTGACATCCTCATTGTTGACCGCTCCCTGACACCAATGAAAGGGAATGTGGTAGTCGTGGCCCTGGATGGGCAACTGACCTGCAAAATCTTAGATAGAGGACGGGGGCGGCTGCTGTCGGCTAATGAGAAATATAGGCCAATCCCTATCTGGGAGGGCCAGGAACTGATAGTTGAGGGTGTTGTAAAGGCGTCAATTAGGTATCATCGCGCAACTGTAAGGGCTTAAGGAGCTCTTACTTTAAAAGCCGGGGCTGGTTACATATACAGTTAAAATCTGCGGTGCCAAAAACAGCCTGAGTGGCTGAGCTTCGGGGCAAACATGGTATATATTTATACAGTCTTTGGCACCTGAAAACCGGGTAACTTGTTGATGTTCAAGTTAGAGCACACTGCGTGTGGCTCCTGAGGTCGAGGGTTCGATCCCCGTCGGCCACCCCAGATTCCTCCTTGTTTATCAAGGACTTGAAACCCCGCCTAGTGCGGGGTTTTTTAGTTTTGGGCCTTTGAGGGGTAATTCGAGGGGGTAATTTTTACCACAATCGATTTTTTCGGCTCCCTCGATTGGATATTTATCCAGTATTTTTGTGTCTGACAAACTTCCCTAGTGGCCTATGCGGAAAATAAGGTTACGTAATTTGAGTTCGCGTATACTTGCCCCATGGATACTCCTGACGTTTTCACAATTACCGCTCATGATGCAGCGACCCTGGAAAGCTGGATTCGCAGCACC
>NZ_JAIVKI010000032.1 GCF_020524905.1 Microbulbifer variabilis
ACCCTGTGGAGCACGCGCGGCGATACCTTCTCGGCGGTATTCGACAACAAAACCACCCTGTTTGAAGCCCTGAAAAAAGTGTTAGCGGTGGGCTATGCCGAGCCCACCCTGGACTATGGTCAGATTATTCCGGTACGCGATGGCCCACGCACGGCGTTCGAACATATGTACCAACCAGACAATATGGTCGGTGAACTGGAAAGGGATATAAAGCTGTTTGATCCCGACGAGCCGGACGGCATCGAGGTGGAATATTTCGACCCGCAAACCTGGAAACCGGCCACGGTGTTGTGTACCTTGCCAGAGGACCTGGGCCAAGCTCCGAAAAAAGTCAGGGCCTTCGGCATCACCGATAAAACCAAGGCCTGGCGCTTCGGCATGCGGCAAAGGCGCACCCAGCGCTACCGCCGCACCCGCTATAGCTTTAAGACCGAAATGGACGGCCTCAATAGCCGCTATCTAAGCTACTGCGCCCTCGCCGACGACATCCCCGGCTACTCACAGACGGGCAGGGTATTGGGAGTCAGCGGGCAAGAAATCACCCTGGATGCGGAGCTGGAGTGGGGCATAGGTAGGCACTACCTCGCTCTGCGTAAACCAGATGGCACCCTGTCCGGCCTCTATACGGCTACGCCAACCGCTAGCGCCAACGTAGTAGAAATCAACTCAAATTTGGATTTCACCCCAGTACTGGATGGCAGCATGGAACCGCCGCTGTATATGTTCGGTCAAGCCGAGCGCTGGAGCCACCCCGCACTAATCACCGACATTAAACCCAGCGGCACCGAGCGGGTGAGTATGACGGCGGTTAATTATGATGGGAGGGTTTATGTGGATGATGATAGTGATTTAGATTAAATTCGTGTGATTGGTGATAATATTAAAGTTGAAAAAAAACCGAATTTTCTTAAGGGTTCTTTAACATGGCACAATTTTTTGAGGTGTTAGGTGTAAATGAAGATCAGTGATCTTATCAAATCCTCTTTAGATTCTAGTGATAGAAAAGAGTTGAATCAGGCTATGCTTTTTGCCTGTTTGGCGGTCGATGGAACTGCTAAAAAGCTGTATCCAGGTATAAAAAAGAATGGGGAAAGATATAGGAAATTCATAGTTGATCATATTGACATTATTGAGCTTATGTATGGAGGGGTTAATTTAAAAGAAACAGTATTCCCCTTCGGGAAAAATAATCGAAAGGATGGAATGAAATTTGAAGATGTTGTGTACGAGAAATTTAGATGCCATCTGGCTCATGGTGATGAACTCTCCAAAGGGTACTCTATCAACGTCAAAGTTGGCGAAAATGTTCAGCATTCAACGGTGAATGTTGAAGAGCAATCTTTAACACTTCCTGAAAGTGTCATTTTTGCTCTAGGGCTTCCATGTGTTCTTTCGCCAGTAAACGAAAACCAAAGCATAGGTAGTTATGTGTATCACTATCGTGATCCAATTAACTATTATGTTGTAGATCGATGGTGGGGGAAAATAGATTGCGCAAGAAAAATAATGGATTTCGGAAGCCAAATAAAAGTTAAGCTGGAATTTTAGGGTTTTCGAGACTCGGGTCATGGTATTCTGGTTAGAGTCAAAATGTTTGCTGAGGAGGTGAAAGTGGATGATTATCAAAAAGAGTTGGTGTGTAAATTCTTTTTTTTGTTTTCTAAATTTGAATATGCTTTGAAGATGGCAAGGTATCATTGTGGGCCTGGTAATGCCAAGGCAAACTGGGATTCATTTGGGGCGTCAATTGATAGTCAGTTCTATGATAATTTACCGAAGGAAGTTTCTGAGGGCGTTGAATATATTAATCAGAATCCACCTAGTAAACAGGTGGTAAAGAAAAATGGGGAGCTGGATTGGTCAAGAAATTCACCTCAGGCAGAAACTAAGGTTGGTGTTTTGCTTCTTTATGTGTGCAGAGTGAGAAATAATTTGTTTCATGGGGGGAAGTATCGTGGCCATTTCCTTCTAGAGCCAGACAGATCGGAAAAGCTAATTACCTCTTGTATGGATATATTGCGGCATGCTCTTACTGTATCAGATGAGGTTCGTGAGGCGTATGATGGTGGAGCGACATAACAATATCTATAAAAAAATGAAATCAGAGTAACCTTCTGGCGTTTTAGATTTATGCGTTTACTTTCTCTACTTGTCGTAGCGGCTACTTTGGGTGGCTGCTACGAAGCCGAGCCTGAGGCTTACGACCGCCAGCAGTGGCTTCCCAGATGGTCCGATGTCGATGGTGATTGCCAGAACACGCGCCAGGAGCTGCTGATTCGACTCTCCCTGGCTCCGGTGACCTTCAGCAATGAGAGGGCTTGCACCGTGGTATCGGGATTATGGATGGACCCCTATACCGGCCAGTTTTTCCAAAAAGCTTCGGACCTGGATGTAGAGCATATCGTCCCACTTTCATGGGCCCATAAGCACGGCGGTGCCAACTGGACCCGCGAACAGCGCCGCGCCTTTGCCGAAGACCCGGCCAACCTCTGGCTGGTGGATGACAGCCACAATCAAAGCAAGGGCGATAAAGGCCCTGATGAGTGGTTGCCTCCTTATCAACCCGCCCGCACCATTTATGCCCAACAGTTTCAGAGCATTGCCGAGAAGTATGGGTTGATGTGATTGGATGTGCCTCGTGTTCGCGGGGCTGAACCGACGATTTTTAGCGCCATTGAAGGGCCGCTCAAAACATGTCGTTGAACTTAACCATGCCAATATTCTCAATCGTTATTTCTTTTGCGTAACGCTTTAGAGCCTCATCCGTCAAACGGTCTTCTTCCTCGCTTAGTTCAACCATCTCACGCCTGGCTTCTTCTATGGCTTCCTCCAACGTGTTCCCTGTCATTGAGCCGCTTATAAGCGCGTTGATCTCTTGTGCTGTCATTTCAGCAATAAACTCTACGCCCATTCGAGACAGATAAAATTTTGCAACATCATCGGGAAGTTCATCAATTCTGTCTTCATAAAATCGTACTAACATAGCGCGGACTCCCTAATAGTTTTGCCCAACTCTTTGAGGAAGAGCTGCATCTGCGGCAGCTTTTGAGGTTCATAGCGACTCATTCCCCAACCTATGCCGCCTTCCACATCAATCTTGATGCCGTGTGGCAAGGTATCTTTAACGGCTTTGTGCATCTCCTTTGCTTGAATGCTATAAAGAGCATCCTTTAGCCTTATTTGCCTCTCATCAAGCCCTTCCGTAAGAAGATAAAAGCCAAAGAAATCAACACCGCGTAAATCGCCCAACATCTCAACTGCTCTAAGGCCTATTGCTCTTGCGAGCCCTCGTCCAGAAACCGAAACGCCGGTTTTGGATGAATCCATGCTGCCAGTGGAATCTTCAAACTTCAGTCCAACAGCGTGCCCATTCATATTTTTGACTTGGTGAAAGCTGAGTTTTATGTTGTATTTTCTACCACCGTAAAGCAATACATCCGTACGCTCATCTTTCTCGGTCAAGGCGGGGTGTCCAGCCATAAAGTGATCCCTCATTTTATTGCTTATTGGTGACACGCATTTTGCCATATCAGTCTAACTAGGGCACTAAGAGTTTCCCCCAACGATGTACTCAGGGCGACAAGGGCCCAGACGAGTGGATGCCACTCTATGAGCCCGTTCAGGCCATCTATGTGCAGCGCTTTATGTCGATAGTGGAGAAGTATGGGCTGAAGTTCTCACAGGAAGAGTCAGCCCAGATTTTGGCGCTTTTGGGAGAGTAGGGCGGTTACAGCTCTAGGAGATCGTAGTCTGACTTTGTTCTTAGGGCTGTTGCCTTCCCTTCATTGATGAGCTTCATTGGGCCCTGACAGTTTAGGCCTAGTGAATTCTCAGGGTTATGAGGGGCAACGGCAAAGAGTCGGTGGCGAGCCTGCAGGCAGAAATCTACATGCTTCATAGTCCCGCTTGATGCCGCAGACTCCACGATGACCGAGGATTGAGACAGGCCAACTTGAATCCTGTTTCTTGCTACAAAGAAGTGCCTTTGCGGAGATACACCTTCAGGGTGTTCGGATACCCAGAGGCCGCCAGCATCGAGTATTTTCATCGCTAGCTTATAGTTTGCCCGAGGGTTTGCAGTGTGCAGACCGTGGGCAAGCACTGCGATAGTGTCACCCCCGGCTGCCAGGGCGCCCTCATGGGCTGCAGCATCAATCCCCAGGGCAAGCCCACTTATGACAACATTACCCTTGGAGACAACGTAACCCGCGATTCTTCGCGCAATCTCTAGGCCGTTAGGTGAGGCATCTCGAGAGCCAACTATCGCCACTCCAGGCCGACTGAGTAGGCTGACATTGCCACGAGCGTACAAAACGGCAGGAGGGCTAGGAGTATCCTCCAGCCCTGCAGGGTACTCGCGATCACCGCGTCGGATTTCTACTATGTCATTCATTAAACAGTTTTACAGAGAGCCAGGGTTAGAATCACAACAGCCCCTTTTTGTTGTAGCAGCTGTGTTGCCACTTCTAGCGAGTTGCCGCTTGTGGTCACATCGTCTAATAGTACCACTTTATCGCCGGTAACAATGGAATCAACTGCTATCAGAGAGTTCTGATGTACGTTTTTTGTCCTAGCCCCACCTTTATGTAAAGTCTCAATCGAGCTGATTCTTTTCAGTAGATTGACGCTATTTTTGATCTCAGGAAACTTGCCCTTTAGAAGCCTAATCATTGGACCGAAGCCTTTGTGAGCCTTCCCTTCAGTTGATGATGGTACCGTTGCCACACTAAAGCTTGTACCCGTGGGTATAGTTGATCTTAGTTTTGTTTCTACATGATTTGTAAAAAAATGAATGGCTTGGTTATCACCATTCTTGAACTTAAGTAACTGTACGCTCGCACCAGTATGCTTTGGATTCTGACCGCCACGATATGGGTGATAGTCGAAGAGGTGCTCTATTGACATAACAAAATCCTTGTAATGCTATCTGTCCTGGTAAAATTTGATCGTAAATATACAGTGGAACTTTATGCCGTAGAAATTGGATAAAATTCGGTTAACCCTTGCTAAATGAAGGCTTGTTTATTATCAATTTTTACTCGGTGAGGGGCACTAGGGTGTACTTTGATGTAATCCGTATGTTTGAAAGGTGACGGCTGAAGCCTGAGCGCCGATGGCAATCGTTAAGGCAAGCGGATGCCATTTATTGACCAGTTCTACCTGACTGCTGACCCTTTTGGTTGGGTGAGTAACTCCTTCAATCCCACCCCCTCTAAAAACTCTTATTTCCTGCATATCCTGACTTCCTGAGTACGAAAAGTAGGCGCCGGCTTCATTCTGTTCTGAATACTGTATATTCATACAGTATTTTGGTAGATTGCCTATGTGTCGTCGGAAAGAAGGAGTTGGACCATGACATTTATAGATGTTGAAGCCGAGATACGCGCTTGCTTGAACACTATTGAGATGACCGCAGACACTGCCGACCCGAAAATCAGGGACATGCTAAAGGTGCAGATAAACAACCTGGATGCAGCAACCAACACTCTTGTTGATGAGCTAAATGCCTTAAATAAAAAGCAAGAACAGCTTCGAGAATTATTAAAGTAGTCAGGCAAGGCCAAGAGGTGGCGCTGAGGTCACGCGCCCCCCTTGCCTGACCGCTCCAGGCCTCTCTATACTGTATGTATAAACAGTATTGGGTGGCACCATGAAATTTACCTCTCTTTACGGCAGTGGCGTAAGCTGCGGCTTCCCCTCACCAGCAGATGACCACAAAGAAGAAGCCCTCAGCCTCGATGAGCATTTAATAACCAATGGCCCGGCGACATTCATGGCTCGTGCCAATGGCGACTCTATGCAAGGGGTGGGAATCTTCGACCGGGACATTCTCATCATTGACCGCTCCCTGACGCCAGTAAATGGTGATGTGGTAGTTGTGGCTCTGGATGGGCAACTGACCTGCAAAATCTTGGATAGAGGGCGGGGGAGGCTGCTGTCGGCAAATGAGAAATATAAGCCAATCCCTATCTGGGAGGGGCAGGAACTGATAGTTGAGGGTGTTGTAAAGGCGTCAATCAGGTATCATCGCGCAGCTGTAAGGGCTTGAGGGGCTCTTACTTTAAAAGCCGGGGCTGGGTACATATACAGTTAAAATCTGCGGTGCCAAAAACAGCCTGAGTGGCTGAGCTTCGGGGCAAACATGGTATATATTTATACAGTATTTGGCACCTGAAAACCGGGTAACTTGTTGATATTCAAGTTAGAGCACACTGCTTGTGGCTCCTGAGGTCGCGGGTTCGATCCCCGTCGGCCACCCCAGATTCTTCCTTGTTTTTCAAGGAATTAAAACCTCGCCTAGTGCGGGGTTTTTTCGTTTTGGGCCCTAGAGGGGTAATTCGAGGGGGTAATTTTTACCACAATCGATTTTTTCGGCTCCCTCGATTGGATATTTATCCAGTATCTTTGTGTCTGACAAACTTCCCTAGAACATCTTCGCGCTTGGTTGTAATGAGGGCTTTATAAAGAGAAAATGCCGCCAATATTTGGTGTGGCAGTCTAGTCTGAATAAATTTTCTGCGATGGAACCCTGAATGAAAGATAAAGAAATATATTCTGAGATTGCAAAATTGTTGTACTGCGAGGCTACAGATATTTCGAGCGAAATCCATGCCCTTGCTATGCATGTTGGGAATTCTTCTCTGATCTCTGTATGGGCTGGAGAGTTGAGATCAGTTGACGGGGCGTTTAATTTATCAATGGAAGCGCTTAGAAAGATTAATGGCAGTGTGAATGAGCTAAAAGAATATTATTTAGAAAAAAATATGGGGGACTGGAATATTGCACATTTCATTGCGATTCCTCATGCCAAAAAATTTGAACTTGAGTTTGATTATTGTGAAGAGCTGAAAAATCATGAGTTATCTTTCACTGAGTATTCAAGAAGGCTTAATGAGTCTTCAAGAATTCATAAAGAGTAGTATTTTAAATTTTGACTTTAGACAATATATTTGTTCCGAATTTTTTAGTGGTTGGGATCTAGAATAGTGAAGTATTTGTTGTGCGTATTTTTCTTGAGTTTTTCTGCGCTCACCTTTGCGGCAGGTGACACAAATTTGTCAGTAGGCGTGGGTGTGGATCATGCTGGGCTAGGAGCAAAGTACTCGATTAACCGCGGTAAAGATAAGTACTTCGGCTCTTTGGGTTGGAAGGGTTTCTCGGAGGAGGCTGGTTCGGTTACGGGGTACGGCTTAGGTTGGGAGCGCCTTGTATCTTCCGATAGTCATTCTTTAGGTGCTTTCCTGGGGCTTGTTGAAGTTGATTATGCTGGTGATGATGCGGTGCGCTATCATGGTCTTGCATTGCTCTACAACTATTACTTTTCAGGGTTTTCTGAATCTTCTTTTGTCCTTGGCGCTGCTGTTCATGCAGGAGCTAGCTCATATGATGGGCCGTATTATGATGATAATACTACCGGTGCGACAGTAAAGCTGGCCTATCAGTGGTAGTGTAGGAGCTTTTTTAAAGGGGCCCTCATATAAACAAATGAATTAGTATTTTTTGTTTTTCAGGGGGAGGAGCCTCGCTTGATGTGGGGGTTTTTCATTTTTCTATCTGCCTATCCATATAAGTGTGGTGAGGACAGAAAGTTTGCTCCTTTAATATTTAGAGACTAATAAAGTCTTGCTTTTGAGGTTGGCGAAGGGAAGTCGCTATTTTCATAGACTATTGTTCTCTTGAATTTCCGAAATTACCGCTAGTGCTTTAAATCTTAGATGTTGAAAGTGCGGTGGCAATTTTTGGAGGGTAATAAAGTCTAACTAAGTATTGTACACACATGGTGTGCAACAAAATTTTTAATACAAAGATATTATAGCGTGAAGTTCTCAAATCATTATTTTCCCCTTTTATTGTTGATTTTTTGTTTTGCCCTGCAAGCATGTAAGGATGGAGGGTCAAGTAAGAGAGGCCCATCAAGCAACGAAGCGGCTAATAAGGAAAACCGAGTTCCAGTAGTGTCAAATCGGATTCAAGATTTCACCTTGGAAGTTGGTGTCAATCTGACCCTTCAAGTATCTGCTGAAGACCCAGAAGATGACTCTTTATCTTTCAATATTGAAAATCTGCCTCAGTTCATTTCTGCAAGTGATAATAATAACGGAAAGCTATCATTGACCTTTGCAGCAGAAGCCGGTGATGAGGGAGAATACCATTTAAGTATTGACATATCTGACGGTGAAGCTATTACAAATACTTCCTTTTCCGTTCGGGTGGTGAATAGTAGCTCTAGAGGGATGATTGATGACCTGAATGATTTTTCAATTGAGGAAGCTGGCAGTGAAGTCTCGAGAATACCTGTCAATCGAATTGGTGCAAATGAAGTCCATATAGACAACTTGGTTGCCCCTGATTTTGCAAATATATTTATTGGTGAGTCCAATGACCTGGTCATTGAGTTGGCTCCAAAATTTGGCTCAGCTGGAGTCTATACTGTTGATTTTGAATTAAACGATGGGTTCAGGAAGCAGAAAGTCATATTTGAAATAGTTGTAACTCAGGCTGCTTTTATCCCTGAAATAACTTTTCCTGAAGAAATAATTGTATCCGAAGGTACAGAAACTACTCATGAGGTTCTTTCGGCTGAAATTGGAAGTCTAGTATCAGTTACATCATCAACGGTTCCCGAATTTGGGGCAATTGTACAGTCAGATAGTGGAAAAATAGATCTTATATTAAGGCCCGGCTATAAAGATGCTGGTACTTATAAGATTGAAGTGACTTTTAATAATGGAAGTTTTGATAGTCCAGTATTTGATATAGAAGTTACTGTTGAGCAATCATTTAGCGGGGAGGCATCCACTGTAGATGCTGGTGCTTTTCATACCTGCGCATTAGAGCAAGAGTCGGTTTATTGTTGGGGGTTGAATGATGTCGGACAAGCTACAGTTCCTGATGGTCTCGGTGACGTTACACATTTAGCCGCTGGCGAATACCATACCTGTGCGGTAGATGAGAATGGCATTTCATGTTGGGGGCGTAATTTTAGTGGAGAGGCATCTCCGCCTGAAGGGATTAACAATGTTTCGAAGCTAGTTGCAGGATATGAGCATTCCTGCGTACTTTCTAATGGGCAAGTAAAATGTTGGGGGTCAAATACTGATGGTTTTGGTGCAGATGTTGGCCAAAGTCGAGTTCCCGATAGTTTAGGCGTAGTTACTGATATTTCAGCTGGTTTTTTTCATACCTGTGCGCTTGATGAGGCAGGATTGCAATGTTGGGGATCAAATCATTGGAAGCAAAGCGATACGCCTAGTGGTTTATCATCAGTTACCAGTTTTGGAGCTGGTAGATTAATAACCTGCGCAGCTGGAAGCATGGGTTTGAGATGTTGGGGAACAGCTGATGGCTATGGACAGAATAAAGTGCCAGATACTGTGGTTCTTCCAGATCTATTCGAAATTGGCTACTTTTATAATAGCTGTGCCTTCGAGAATGGTGAATTGATTTGTTGGGGGGCTGGTTCAAGTGATACAAATAATTGGCCCCACTTTGGGCAGGGCATAGTACCTCAAAACCTTAACAATATTTCTTCACTAACCCTTGGAATGACTCATGCTTGTGTAATTGATAGCGGTAGTGTTAGCTGTTGGGGTGCTGGTGAAGAAAGTGATGGTCAGGGTGATTATCATTTTGGACAGAGTATTGTTCCAAGTTTTTTGCAGGCTCCTTAGTTCAAGTATATTAATAGTGATATATTGTTTACTATCAGCTAATAATGAGCCTTCTAAATAGGCTGTCCGTAATATTTGGTTGATTTGGAAGGCCTTAAAAAAGCCTAAGAGAGGGGTTGCAACCTGTTAGCACAGTCTGCCTGGGTAGTTTTGGCTGTGCGCAGGTGCATCACCCGATCTACATGCAGTTATGCTTCTCAGTCATAGATCACGCCTTATGCTCAGTAAATTATTAAGCATCCCCTTTAAAGTCATTTGCTACTTTGATCTTCGAATCATGAAAGCGCTGTTTAATTACCCCAGCAGCTAGTGCTGCTCGCTGTTCCCTTTGCCAGATGGCATTGAACCCAGTACGGGTGTAGGCACGGCCAACGCGGCTGCGGACGATATGGGTGGATTGGATTTGTGCTTCGGTGTTAGTGGCTACTGCTCGGTCAATGGCCTCTTTGAGTGCTGAGCTCCAAAGCTTTAACTGAGCTTTGCCTGTGTTGGCTTGCACAATAAGTAGGCCGTCTTCTTGGATATCTGAGCGGGTGAGGGCGAGTGCATCCTGTTGCCTGGCGGCACACAGATAGCTAATTTCCATAGCGCACTGGTGCATCACGTGGCCGCGATCACCCAGCCATTGCCAAAAGGCCTGGTATTCCCAGTCTTCTACGTAGCACCCGCCGGGCTTCACTTTAATTGTTTTTACTACTGCTGTGGGGTCTTCAATCTTCACGAAGCCCCTGGCTTTGCCCCACTTCATCACAATGCCTAGAAAGGTTCGCTCTCTATTGGCAGAGGTGGGGTATTCAGCACCGCGCGCATCCATAAACATCTGCACTAGTGGGGAGCTGATATTATCTGGTTCCATTTCACCGAATACCACGAGAACACGCTGGCTGTAGCGATGATAGTCTCTTTGAGTCTGCGGTTTTATATGTTTGGTGTATTGAGGGGAGGCGAAATAGAGCTCTACTAAATCCGCGAAGGTAAAGATCTTTTGCACCAGACCGGCTAGGTATTTCTCATAGGCAACCCACACTTCAGCCTGGGACGCGTCGGGGCCGGCAATATGCTTGGTTGGTTCGCCATGCTTGCGAAATCGATAGCCATTCATGTAGCGGGCTACATGCGGCGGCATCCATGCGTTTTCAGGGTTGCGTCTTCTACCCATCATTTCGCTGCTCCCAGGATAAAGCCTTCAGGCAGGTTGCTGCTGGCTGGGCTTAGCTTTGACGTTCCGCGGGCTAAGGTGGCTTGATTGACGATTTCCCAGGTAAGGGCGGGCGAGCCATCTTTGCGGCATATATAGGGGATTCGGTTAGCGTTGAGAATCTGCTTCAGAGCTTCCATATTCCCTATCGGTGCTCCGGTCATGTGATTTTCTCCCAGTTGTTGCGAAATTGAATGGCTAGAATTGTGGGGCGGAGTTGGAATTTGTAAAACCACTCTGCCAGCAAGTTATTGACGTTGATCACAGAGAACTGCATAGCTTGGGTGGTCTCACGATTGAAGAGGCCGCAGGCGCAGTGTGTCAGCGCTTCGGCGTGGCGTGGGGCCAATAGTCTGAACGGCTTAGCGGTGTTCACTTGGGTGCCCTATCCTTGGTCAACGATTACAGTTTCCGAAAGGTAATATTTGGGTTGTTATCCATAAGTTAATTTTTCGAGGTTAATACCCTTGATATGCTCGAAGTGTACTTTTCACGGAGGATAAGAATGAAAAAACTAAGAGGTTTGGTAGTAGGAGTTCTACTGTTACCTGGCTTAGAGGGTTGTGCTGTAAAGAATGATACGCCAGTGATAATTAGCGAGTATTTCGCAATAGAGCACTTCTCAAATAAGCAGGAGGTCTTGAGTAAGGCGAGACAGGCCTTGTTGAGAGACGGATTTCAAATTTTATCTGCCGATTTAGAGGCGGGTTATATCTCTACTTCTTTGAAAAATTGGAAGCTTTCGCCGAATCAGGCCCATTGTGGTACGGCTAAAGGGGTGGATTATTTGGATGACAATCACACCAAGACAGAGGTGGCCTTTAATGTGGTAGTCGATGATAGAGCAGTGATTGTTCGCTCAAACATTCAGGGAGAGTATCTACCGGGAGAGCTGGCTAAAAATCTTACTTTAAATTGCGTTTCTCGCGGTGTTATAGAAGTTGAGATGGCAAAAAAAATATTGTTCTGATTTTTGGTTTACAAAGCCCATATTAATGGACTCATTTTTTTGACTCAGGAGCGTAGAAGCCAATGATAACCGCGCAAAAAATTTACTTCTGTGCGAGGAATCCGCTCCGCATTCAGGCGTGGAACTCGCCTCCCGATGATAGGCAGCTGACCAGAGAATTTTATAATCAGGCTGTCAGGGTATGCCCAGCTGGCTGTGTGGTGCAATTGGGTGAGGCGGGAGAGGTTTGCTCCCATAATGCCCCTCCAGCGAGCGAGAGATCGTCTAATCGGTGAGATATTGAGAGATACCAGCTGATAAGCCCCGAGCACCAAGCCAATAGTTTTCAGTTGGCCGCGTGATAGGGCCCAGTCGGGCCAGTTGAGGTTAGTGTTTACAGTCTTGGAGGGGTGGCATGAGATTCGATTCAACGAGACAGGCTTGGTATGATGCCTTTGATGGCTCTGCAGCGGCGTTTGATTATGAGGCAATGGGCAATGGGCAATGGGCAATGGGAGTACCGCTACCTCAAACACCCGGCGAGGACGGAAATTGACTATTCGAGGTGAGGTGCAGAAGGTTTACTGCCGTTGATAAAATTCTGTAGACCTTAACCTATACTTTATACCTTTTTTGAATGGAATTTCCGAAAAATGTGATCAGGTGCTGGGTTTTGATGTGCGTTATAAGGTTCACTTTCTCTTCGAGCGGTTAATTCAATTTATTTTTCAGTGAATTTTTATGTTTTTAAGAAATACCATTAAAACAATAGCTGTTTCTGTGGCTTTAATATCCTTCGGTGCGCAAGCTAAAACGTTCAAGTATGAACTTCAGGATCTGCATTCATCTAACGGTGAGATACAGTACCCAGGCCTAAATTTGAATGACGCTAGCTCTGTGGTTTTGACTGTTGAGCAAGCGGATAATTCAGTGCCTGCTATGCTTACATCGTTAGAAATTAATTTTCCTTATGCGCCCAGTTTGTCAGTAAGTAATTTCAAAGCAGGGGACCAAGGTTGGAGGTATTATTCCACCGTCGATGATGCTTGGGTGTTTCGTCAGCTTGATATTGCAATAGACGGTTTTAATGCTGGCAATCCTAATAATGCAATGGTTCACATTGAAGGTTTTGTCTCTGAAGCTGAAGACTTTATTGGGGAAGAGCGTTCACTAAATTTTGACCAGCGGCTATTTTCTGCTAATGGACAATTAGTTGATGTGACTCCAAGCAAAGTTATTGATGTCAAATCGCTTACGGTTGATGGTAGTCAGGTTGAGTTATCGCTAAGAGATAATCCAGCTGTTGATCCAAATTCAAGCAATGGTGATATGGCATTTGTTATCGAATTGCTGTGGTTTGGAGAAGGGAAAGAAGTTTTTCATTTTCACGCACCCTACGGCGATGAGTCAAAGTTTTTTGAGGCATACAAGTTAGAAGTCTCAACAATGCCTGGGCCTGATGGTGATGAAACAGCTGTCAGTATTAAAGCTAAAGACGCGCAAGGTATGGAGTTTGAAACACATCATATTTATCTTAAAGATGTGCTGAGGGAAGCTTACGAGCTTTAATCGTATCCTTATTTTTGATTTAAGGTTTAAGATACGCTGTTTATTTAAGTCAGTTAAAAAGTCTTAGTAAAGTCGTTCTGTAGCGATACTTATTTCATAAAAATTAACCCGCCCTGTGCGGGTTTTTTTATTTCTGGTACTTCTATGTTTGATAACGACTATTTCAAAGAGTTGGAATTGGCCTGCCGTTGTTGTGGCAAAAATCACTTCAAAGATGAAACGCTCAGGCGCTTAATCCAAGTTAGAGAGCGCTATGGCAAACCGGTGATTATTAACTCCGGTTACCGCTGCCCAGTTCATAACGCCAGATTGAATGCCACCATGGCCCATACCACCGGCCAGGCTGTTGATATTTCGGTGGCTGTGAGCGGGGCGCATAGGCTCATAAAAATTGCCTTAGAAGAGGGTTTCACCGGTATAGGCGTGAAGCAGAAAGGGCCGATCAAAAAGCGGTTTATCCATTTGGATGACCTTGAATCAATTCCTGGCGAGCGAGCGTGCGCGCCCTACGGTATGGAGCTACTAATGATTTCAGCTATATCCAACCTGGTTGGCAAGGTCATAGACAAGGCATTCCCGGATAAGACAGAAGCCAATCGCCTAAAGGCGCAGGTGGATTTAAAGTTAATCTCAATGGACCTGGAGGAGTTGCGAGCGGCTACCCGGGTAATCACTGCAGAAGCTGGGGGAGAGTCATGGCTACAAAGAAACTGGCGGCCAGTAACAATGCTTACGTTCGTGGGGCTGATCGTCTTTCATTGGTTGGGGTGGATAGCGCCAAACCTTAGCGAGAACCAGACTCTCGCCCTTCTGGAAATGTAAAAATCGGCCTAGGTGGTTATGTCGTGGGGCGCAGCATTGAGAAGGCAACTATTGCCTGGAAGCAGTCATGACGCTTCAGGATGCCCTGAGAGAAATAGCGGATAAAGCTGGCTATATGACTGCCATTGGTGCTGGAACTTTCGCGGGTTGGCTTGCAAACAACTGGCTTGGCCTTGCTGGTGTGCTGATAGCTGCAGCCGGTTTAATGATTAATTGGTACTACAACCATAAACGCTTGAAGCTGCAGGAACAGCAGTAGGGCGGGGACGATGGACGTTAGTGTAAAGCTGGATACTTTAAAGTTTGATAGAGCATCTGTTGAATTAAAAAAGCAATTACCTTATGCCAGCTCGGTTGCCCTAAATAATGTGGCCTTTCGTATACGGGGAGAAGAGCGCTCAGCTATGGGGCGTGTATTTACAATCCCGGCAAAGTTAACGCTGAACTCTGTATTGGTGAAGAAAGCCACCAAGCGTTCAGGCATTGCCAAAGTCTTTATCCGTGATCAGGTTTCCAACGGTACTGCACCCAGCAAATATCTAGCCCCGTCGGTCATGGATGTGAATCGGAACGACAAGCGCTTTGAGCGTGCCCTGCGGCACATGGGTGTCCTGCCTGCTGGTATGTATGTGGTGCATGGCGAGGCGGCGAGATTAAACAAGCACGGGAATATATCGGTCGGAACTTATAAAAAAATCCTGGCTGAATTACGGGGTAACCCTGGCTCTACAAGGGGGACAGGTAGTGCGCAGGGTAAAAAGGGGAAATATTTCGTTGGCAAAGTTAATGGTGT
>NZ_JAIVKI010000033.1 GCF_020524905.1 Microbulbifer variabilis
CTTGAGCATTTCGACCAGAAATTTGACTCAGAATAGCGAAAACTGGTCGAAATGGCTATGCCGTATAGCCATACAGCCTTAGTGCCACAAGGCCTAGCGGCTTTTTTCAGGGCCGACTAATTAAGGCGTGACTTTACAGGGATAACTCTGAATAATTCCGTGATACCTCTACGGCCTTTAAGGCCTGTTCTACGGAACTTTCAGAGGCTCCCATATTAAAATTGCCCATAATTTATATTTTAAAGTCATAAATTGAAAGATTAATTGTTAGAACCGAATTAGACTTGACTGATATGCAAATATATAGGATTAATTTAACATGACTACTATCTACCAAGCTATTGTGGCCGCTAGAAGCATGGGGATATCAGAAGCACATCAGATTGACGAAACTAGCAGGTCGAAAACTTGTCTAGGAAAAATTTGCGAAAGAATAAGTAAATTATTCAGCAGACCCAAATCAATCAAGACACCTGTTCCCAAGCCGAACGTTATTGAAAAATGGGAGTTAAATATTCATCATTCTGGTAGGTGCGATAATAAAAGCCATAAAATTCCGACTTTTTCGGGTAGATGTCAAGAATTTTTAAAGGCCACAAAAGAATCTATTTCGAAGCCGGGATATGAAATCAAGGTTAATCATGAAGGAAAGCTTAAGAATTACGGGACAATAGATGCGAATTCTATAAGATCAAGAGTTAGAAATCTTAATGGAAATGTAGTTGCTCCTTTGATCATTGAGGTGCGCAACCTAATGAGTAACGGTGCTCAATCAATGGCAGAACTTAAAGAAGATGTAGATAAATTAATTTATGAAATTGACAAAAATATGTCGACTCTCGATCAATATGAGCCAAAAGATGAAAAGAAAAAGATGGAAGAAAAGCAAAATATTAAAGTTTTTTTAAGCGTTATTAACGAGACAGAGAAACTATTAAAAATATATGATGAAATGAATAGAGGGATAAATACAACGCAGGACGAGCTTGAAAAATTAATATAAATGGGTAAACAGATAGCAGTATTGGTTTAGGATAATAACTGCAATGGGTAAGGGAGGGGTATGCTGGAAGGGTCGGCATCTCTCCCAACCAAGAGAAAGACACTGATAATAAGCTACTACCCACCGAGTGAGAACGAACGATACCAGGTTTACAGCCCGAGAAAAGCCAGACACTCTCAGAAAGCCATTGCAGAGTTATTAGAGAGGCATCCCTCGCCGTCAGACGAGAGCTACAACGCAATAATGGTTTTCGAGGATATCGCCCTGGGCAAGCATATAAGCTTGCGGATCTAAGGCACCGCCAAGCGTATAATACACAGAAAGTGACAGATGACGTGTGGCAACAAATAGCCAGCTGATTTATTTAGATCAGACAAGTGGTGGAGACCGATAAAATCAACTTAAGATTGTATCAAAACCCTATCGCAAACGTTACGGTGAGTATAATCGGCGCGGAAAGATCAAAAACAGAGAGAGCATAGATCATCGGCCGGCGTTTGTAGACCGATTGAATCGGATTGGCGACTGGAAAGGTGATACCGTTATAGACAAGGGGCCTGGCGGTGCTTATCTGACTATGGTCGAGCGCAAAACGTTATTTACTATTATTGTGAGATCGACAGACAAGCGATCAGACCTGTTGGCTGAAGCAGCAGTTAGCCATATGCTGGGTTTCAAAGATTAAATCAAGATAATAACTTTCGACAATGCTCTTGAATTCTCTGGTCATGAAAGGATTGCAGTTATTACTTGAAACCAAGAACTATAAATACATCCATTAAGCAAATTCTAGGGCATTGACGACAGAGAAAACAATTCCATCCTACTCTCCGCAGGAACCTATTTTTGCTACAGTCTCAACGCCCCAATAACCGGCGCACTGCTTTTGACGTGTCCGGCGCCGCAGGCTCGTAATTCAATGGCTTGTGTAAGCTTAGCATGGGTATTATCCAATGAGGTGAAGGTCCTCTGTGGGAAGATCGCCTAGCAAAACTGCGAGCTGATGAACAAAAACGTCATAATAGGCAAAGCCCTGTGATCTATCGGCCAGCATAAATAACGCAGTTGTGCAGTGAAAGTTAATGTACCTTATGCGGAGGAGATCCGATAAATATGCGTCTTTCGCATACGCTCGGAAAATACCAGTAGGGGGCTGGTTGGCAACCTCCTGGTGCCTTGGTTTGTTGCAGTCAATAGTAAGTGAACCCTCAACAACCAGCGCTTGCACAGGAAGTGCCTGGGTCATTAATGACACGGGTGATCTATCAGAGGTCAGCCGATGGCTTAGGCCTATAAGGATATAGCCTGTTAGGACAATGCAGGAGCGATTGTCGAGTAGCCAACGCTCTTCGTAATGGTTGAGATACGGTGAAGACCTGAACGTTTAACCTAAGGTCATCTTCATGTCTTACAGAGTGATGCCAAACCGTTCAACGATTAGATCAGACACTACCTGGCTGTATCCACAGCCCAAAATCAAAGTCATTACGGCCTGGATCTCCACCTATGTTCCAACCATTACCTTCTTTTTCCTCAAGATCAAATAGTGTTCTGTTGTGTCCAGGTTCTTCTTTTGGTGAGAAAGATCCCATCCCTATTTCCCTCGTTATTTTAAGCCACCTGTAAGTCGTTCTATGCCCTAAACCGCAAACTGCGGGCGACTTTTGCGGCAACTTCTTCATCAAGAGGCGGATGGTCAACTAAGGTTCACATTGCAGCAACAGACGACATTGCGGCGGTGACATTTTTTCTATCTCCAGGCCAAAGTGGAGAAGCGCCAGAGGGTCGAGCCCCCCTAAAAAGACTTGAGAGCTCGGGATGAGAAGGTGCTCAAGTGACCATGGACAAAGCTTATGAAGCAGGTGAGACAAGGCTGCTTACTTTCGATTTAAGTATGGAGCCAGTGGTTCCTCCGAGGCGTAATCACCTGTCTTTCTGGGTATATGATCGAGAAATGTATAAGAAACGCAATGAGGTAGAGTGATTATTCCGGAGATTGAAAGGGTTCCGTAAAACTCTTAGTTGTTTTGATTAATTGGATGTCGTTTTTCGTTATTTTATGAATTTTCCAATAATCGTCGATAAGCTAATTTGTGTGAGAAGGCCCTGGCTGTTATTAAAAAGACCGGATTATAAAAATTAAAAACCAAAAGCTAAAAGGGTCAATTTTTTATCTGATATCCTACCATCTTTCTTAGGTGGGACTAAACTACCAAAGAATATGAAATCAATTTCTAGTCAAGTTATTATTGTTGAGAGAGAAAATATGCCAGGCGACATCGGCAAAGCTGGGAGTAAGGCTTCGGTTCCAAGTAATCGGTTCAGTGCCAGAGAAACAAATGAAGAAACTGAGTCAACTTTTAACGGTCATCGACAAAGGGCCTTAACGGGTATTGGTAAGCAATCAAAAGCAAAATTTGAGAAATGTCTGGGAAGGTTTGGGGGGGTTAAAAAAATTGATTCTCTAGAGCGTCCGAGCAAACCGAAAAATTTAACTGAAAAAAACAAAGACTCCGATGCACCAGAACTCGGCAGGCCTGACCCAAAAGTTGTTATGAAAAAAGTAGCAAAGCTGGGTGGTGATGTGAATCCCCAAGAAAGCCCGCAAATTACTCTGGCGAATTTTTTTCAAAAAAAAGCGGAAGAAAATAAGGTAAAATTCTTCGTTCAAGGAAACTTACCTTCCCTCCCGGCAGAGAAAGGTGAGGTAGAAAAAAAAGGCGCAGGATTTAACTTTACGTACGCACCAAAAGTCGGGGATACACCTTCATTCGACGCTGGTATTGGATTGGCAATGCTCCAGAAAAAAAACCCTGACGCTGTTAATTGCTCAACAGCTGATGGAAGCATTCCTTTTGACGGTAGTAAGCTTGATTCAACAAATAAATTGGCTCAAGACATTAAATGTAATGTAGGGCTTCTTACCTATTTGCAAAAGCTGGTTCAGCCTGATGACTATAGTAGGCTTTACGGAAAAGACATACCTAAGGGGGCACCCGCTCCAATTACACCAAATATGCATCCCTATCGATTTTACGCCTCTAATTTTCCCGCAGGAAGCCCGAGACTTAAAGCGCATCTAGGAAAATCCTCTGATGACATTAAGAATTATTTCACAAATGTTAATAAAGCCATTACTAAAATAACCAATACATGGAAAGGTGATCAACCTAACAGTATTGATGGGTTCCTATCCAGAATATATCTAGAAAACAAGGATAACAGTGTTAACACTGGCTCATGGTCACCTAATAAAGAAGATAAATATGGCCAGCAGATACCGAGCCCCGGTGAGGCAATAGACATACTTAAAGAAATTGAAAGCGAAGGAAAAGCTGATCTAGACAATCCGAGACATATGTTTGCACTGACGTTACTACAAGCGCAAATCGAGTCGCATATTGTCCACCCTCAGCTGCTTGAAAAAAAAATGGCGTCCTCAGACGATTGGTATCCTAATTTTGAAGAGGCTCTCAAGTCTTTTGATAACGAATTATTTCCAGAAGGACCGATCGTATTGAGCGAAATTCCAACAAAAATTCCCATGTATGACACCATACCTGCATTTAAATTATTTAACGAAGGGCTGGACGGTGACAAACAGCTATCGCGTGAAAAATGGGTTCAACTGTTTGTCAATATTGGTGTAGATGAATTTATTGAAAGTACAGAAGACAAAATTGCTTTTTCTTTAGCATGGAAGAACGTTTTCCCGAATGATAAGGAAGATACGATAGATGCACAGTGGGCAGCTTTTAACAATATTGATATCGACCATCTAACTATTATTCAGGATGCTCCCCATGATCATGATGATCAAGTTGCTGTTGCGATGGCGATGTCTCTGAAACTGCGAGGAGGAATCAAAAATTTATCCATTGTGGAGGGTGTCCGTAATATGGAAGTGGCAGAAAGCCTAAAGACCGATTTTCCACGGGTCTACATCGACTTATGCCCTAAAACAATGAAGAAATTGAGAGATGATAAAGGTTTTCGTTTATTAAAAATGTATCCAGAAGACGGCTTGACATTTTACAAAAGTGAAAAAGAGTCCATGCCTGGTCCGACCAAACCTTCACACAGAACAATGAATGAAATTAAAGATGCCGATGTTGCTGCATTCACGGTAGAGACTTTTTCGCTAGATGACTTTGCAAAAGGGGGAAAAGTTTTAGTTATTGCACCTTTCTCCATCGCAAGTGCCGTACTCGCTACAGACAATAAAGTGTGAATGATCGCTGTAGTTAAAAAATCTGGTTTCGGATAATAAGTACAATTGGTAAGGGGAATGCATGTTAAAACCCACTCGGGCTAGTATCTCGCGCCAAATGAAGCAGGTACAAAAAGCAAATGGTGGGGCCCGTAGCGGTGAAACTGAAGAAGCGCAAGGGGGCAATTCACTAAGTCAAACTCGTCCTAACGTCACCAGAAGGTTTGGGGGCGCTATGGTTAGGGCATCTGTTAGACCGTTGTTGGCTATACGTCGAAAATTATTAGAAGCACGACTTTATAGTTCAAATCGGAGCGCAGGGCAAATAGGTCGTTTTTACTCTGAAACCGAAATTCGAGAAATGGTAAGTACAAAACTTGGTGATATTTCTACACAAGAAAGGGAAAAATTGTTAAAAGCTATCACCAAACTACAGGCCTGCGCACGTGACAATATGCAACAACGAAAGTCGATGTCAGCTGACAAACTACGTGCGCTTTTGTTAGAACCAAATAAAGGGGGACAAGCTTCTAGGAATAGCCCAACCTACATTGTAGGAGGAATTGTTCAAGAACCTCAAAACTACTCTGATGTCAGAAGCTTTCCAGAAAAGACTGCTAACAGTCGCGATGAATACAGAAGAGTTCTAGAGAGCACAATAGCCGAGGAATTACTTAGCCCATCTAGAACAAACTACGTAAAAATAAAAAAGATAATGGAAGATACTGAGCGGAAACTTAAAACATGGGTTGAAAATCATATTGCTAAAAATGGAAATGAAAATGCTCTTGCTGTATTTTTGGCAATGTATACAGATGGTGTCACTCCAAGAGCATACGAAGTAAATAATCAACTCGCTCAATTTGCGAGTGCAACTTATCAAGCGAAAGAAGATAAGGATGACCTTGCTTTACTCGGCACACGCTGCGCCGGATTGATGCAATGTATTGCATGGCTAAGTCATGAGGTCACGGATGCTGACGCCAAACGCCAGGATAGACGTAATAAAATTGTTTATCATAATCATAAATTTTTTGGAAAAGGGCGTGGCAGAGAAGATAGCCCAAATAAACTAAAGGGAACAAAATATAAAGGCATAATAAAAAGTGAAGAGTATGCACCTGTTCAAGAGCAGCACAAAACACAAATACCTCTAACAAAAGCACAGATAAATAGTATACCGAGTGTAATTGTAGCAGAAAAGCCTCAGGGCCGTGAAAGGCGTATTCCTGCTTGGCTGAAAAACTCCAAAGCAAGAACGATGCCTTTTGTTAACTCCATATCAGGCTTGGGACTAGTATCAAGCCTGTCAGACTCTCTTAGTTTAATACCAAAAGAGTATGATGATAAGCTTAATTTCTATACCCTAGTTGCAGCAGCACAACTATATACATTAGGAGGTCACTCACTCTTTGAGTTTATGGAAGGTGTTAGACTAGGTCAGGATGTAAAAGCTTATAATCAGTCAGAAAATACCGACAGCTCTCAAAATGTAGATAGATCTAACAAGAAATTTATTGCAATGATTCGAAAAGATAGACTTCCCCGTGCAAACCATGGGTTAGATTATGAAAGTTTCGTGAATCAAATACCTAAGGAAGTATTGAACCAAGCAGCGAAGTCAATGAAAGAAGCCACCGCGAACACTAAAGTGTAATTGAAAAGAAGAGAGTTTCCCGTTTTGATGTTGGTGTCGAATTAATATCAAACACAAAGAACTCTCTCTATGCTTGAGTCTAACAGCCCTAGTTATGGGTGTATCCAGAGATACCTTCGATCGTTATCATGGAGGGGAAACCACTACTTCTATTGAATATCTGTGGTACCGGAGCACCCTTGTTGCTAATAATCTGGAGAGGGGCTGGATAGCTTCATACCATACTGTTTAAGGAATCAATACTTTTCTGGAAATACTAGAAGGAGTTGGTTATTGCTACTTTGATATCAATAACCAACACTCCCAGCTGGTGGGAATAAGGTAGAGACGTGATATAGGGAAAGGGCTATCTCTCTCTGCTCACAATAGCGACCCCACCTGACGACCAAGCGACGGTGGTTTCCTAGCCATGAAAAAGTTCGTTCGAGGATGTTCAATTTTCCAGTGTCGAACATACTTTCCAAGCTTTCTGCCATCTTGTCGTACACTAGGTGCCGATTTTTTTGTATGTTTATAGGTAATATCACATAAGCAGGGATCTTTGATAGCGCTGTCCGGGAAATTTCCGCCAAGCCTCCAACCAAGCGCCTTGCTCTTCCCAAAACTGGAGCCTTCTCCAGCAAGTACTCGGCGATGGGTTAGATGGAGAGAGATCCTTCCATCGTGCTCCTGAGCGCAATATTCACAAGATACCTTCAAAACATACGCAGTTATCAATGGGTTTGGGGCCACCTTATCCACGTTTTGGTTGGGGGAAGCAAGGCTCCTTAAATCTATTCACACTTACTGCGTCTTATCATTCCATGAGGTCGCAAGAATAACTGATTTCAAGTTATGAAGCAGCTTTTAGGGTTAAGGGTTGCAAAAAAATGTAGCCGAATAATACTGAAAAAATACATAAAGGTTGAAAGTGGCGAGCTTATGGAGGCGATGTCTACACCTATACAAAGTTCACAAAAAAGAAAAAATTCAAATCACTCATCAATAAAGACCAAATTCTAAAATTTATAGCCTTAAATCTAATGACGCTAATGAAATTTATACAATAATGGGGCCGTCAATAGTTAAAATTAGCTGCAGGCGGTTAACCTATATCTATCGAATAGATGATTAGGTTTTGCGTTCGGCAACTTAAGCATATTGTAAAGTTGCTATAGTGCTTAGGAGAATGTGTGAAAAATATAAGTAAGATCGCAGTGACCATTTTGTTATCTGTTCTTGTCGCTTCATGCGGAGGTGGTGGAGGAAGCTCAAATTCTGACCAAAACACGGATGGAAGTTCTGTTGGGAGTGGTAACTCAGGAAGTGGCAATGACTCAGGAAGTGGCAATGACTCAGGAAGTGGCAATGATTCAGGAGATGGTGATGACTCAGGAAGTGGTAACGACTCAGGCGACAGCAGTTCGTACCAAATAACAGGTGGCTCTGGTAAAATTTCAGAAAATCTCGAAGAGAGAGTTTCAGGGGTGCTTTCCAGTGATACAAATAGAGATATCCAATTTACTCCAGGTAGCTTCCAAGGGGTTTATGGAGAGCTTGAGGTCCATGCAGATGGAAGTTGGGTGTATGTGCTTGATGACCTTCTCGCAGATCCAATTAAAGGGGAGGAGGTTGTTAGTGATAATTTCGATATAGGCATTCAGGAAAATAGTGAAACAACTCCCATTACAATTACTATTGTAGGGTTTGATGATCCATACGAATTTGATGTAGAAATACCAATTGGTACATTAGTGGTTGGTGATACGGAGTACTTAGCCGGAACGCTAACTATCAGTGATGTTGATGGAAATGCACCAACTTTTAATGATGAAGCTATTGAGGGTGAGTATGGTGAGTTCCATATAAATAAAAATGGTGATTGGGAGTACCGCCTTAACGAGAAAGCGGAAGATATTCCCTCAGGAAGCTCTGCGACTGAGGCAATCGACCTCTCACTAAGTGATAGTAGTTCTCAACGGTTAATGTTTTCTATTAATACAATAAAGGTTAAGGAAAGCAGTATTGTATTCATATACCTGGAATTCGATGGTGACTCGTCGTTAGATATTCTCGATATATCTGATCTTGCAAATAGGGTTTTCAATAACCCAGACTCTATGAATAACGTATATTATAATAATTCACTTGGGCAGCATAATTTTGTACGGCATCGTGTTGAAGATAGCTCATTAGAGAATTATTGCTATGGCTCTCCTGGACAGTATACCTCTTCAATTGATTGTGTGATTTTCAATGTCCCTGATGAAATAAATGGCGACATGCTTAGCTACCAAGAGATATATGATAGGGTACATCTTGGTGGCCGATATACGGACAAAGGACTGAGTTTTCGTGATGAAGCTACGGAGTGGGCCAAAGAAAACCTGGTGGATGAGAATAACGAACCTCTAGATCTAGGGAAGTGGGACCATCGAGTATATCTTTATCCAAAAGCTATTTTTGGAGCATATGGAGTCGGTGCAACCTGGGGGGGGTGGTCCTTAGTGGGGTTAAATTTAGGTCCAGCACGTGGCATAGATTTTATTCAGCATGAAGTGGGTCATAATTTTGGATTAGCGCATGCAAATTTTGATGGCAATAATGATGGGGATGCATCTGATGGTAGCTATGGTGGGGTAGGGATAATGGGACTTGGCTATTCCAAAATATTTGGTAGTGGTCAGCGAGAATTCTTAGGATGGTATGAGCTATTCCCAGAATATACAAGAGTAATTACACCGTCTGCGGGCGTGTTTCAAGAGGCAGAATTGCAATCAATTTACCTCGGCCCCGGGGAGCTATCAAAGGATATTCCCCAGCAAATAAAAATTCGGAGTGAAGGTAGTAGCCATGGGAAAAATTACTACTATATTAATTACCATACTCGCCATTCTATCATGTATCCAACCCAAAATTCTCCCTCGGTAATTGTTAGTTATGCCAATGATGGTGAATATAATGATGTGGCGAGACTTAAGTCGCTAGGCGAATCTTTCACAGACCCTAAGAATGGGCTGGTTATTAGGTTTGAATCAATAGATGCTGCAAGGCAATCAGCAAAAATTTCTGTAAAATATAGCAACTAACTGTATTTAAATAAATGTTTTTACATGGTGGGAATTATGTTAAGAGCGCTTTTGTTATCGATTTTATTTGTTGTATCGGCAGCTGTCGCGGCTGAAAGTGTTATAGTCGGGACGGTGGAAGAGATTGTTGTAGAGGACGAAAATTTTAATCAGGTGCAGCACCTTTTTTCAGTTAAGGATGAAATTTCTGGAAATTATTTTTTCTTTAATAAGAAAGAAGTAAAAGGCGTTGATATAAAACACGGAGATCGTGTAAGCGTTAATGCTGAATATAAAGGTTCTCAGATCGTTGAGATTAGAGATATTGACTTGATATAAAATATATTGCTGGGTGTGGGATATTCATTAAGTGGGCTTAAATGCTCCGGTGAAACTTCTCATGCTTATGGGTTGCTGGAAGTCGGCGAGTCAATCGCTAAATTCGATCAATAATCAGTTGGATAGCGGCTTCCAGGCCCGAACAGAAATCGTTTATATTTTTCAGGCAGTCTTCACAGCCAGGTAAAACACTGCCATTGAGGGTTTATCAGAGCGAAACACTTTACGCAGTTTGTCAGCTTTTCCAATACGGCGGCAGGAGTGACCAATAATACGGGTGTTGAACGCAACACAAATGGTCAATCAAAGCCAGTATTCGACTCTGAAGCGTGTAGAACCCTTGTGAACACCCTATACTAGTGGTCCATGCGGAAAATAAGGTTACGTAATTTGAGTTCGCGTATACTTGCCCCATGGATACTCCTGACGTTTTCACAATTACCGCTCATGATGCAGCGACCCTGGAAAGCTGGAT
>NZ_JAIVKI010000034.1 GCF_020524905.1 Microbulbifer variabilis
CGCCCTAAGTCTCTACCCTGAAAAGCAGCCACCGCTGTTTGACCAAGAGAGCAACGGCAACGTCGCCAAACTTAAAAGCAACGGCTAAGCCTTAAAACCCATTTCTTTCAAACCCAAGTTAAACCTAAAAAAGAAAATAAGGATTTACAAATGACCATGGATCAAAGTGCAGTAAAGGAAATCAAGGAATCACAGACCACCGCTGAATTGGCGAAAGTAATTGATCAGGCCAAGCTTTCCACACCAGCAATAGCAGCTCCCAAAGATTTCCAGATTCTCAATCTGGAGAAATATCAACAGGGCCGCACACGCTATCGCGGGAAAATGGAAACCACATCCCTCGAAGATTTTGAGCAATATTGCATGGACTTTGGCAATAATAGTGCCAAGTGTTTTGTTGACCCCGAAAGCATGACCGCGCAAACCATTTTCAACTTGGGAACCACCCAAGAACCCGGCCACGCCGACTTCTCTGCAAAATTGCGCCTAATTAAAACCGCTGAATTCAAGGCATTATTACAACTCAATGGCGACAGATGCTCACAAAAAGCCATGGCGGAATTTATGGAGGATTACGCCGAAAACATTCTTTGCTATTCCGCCGATGGTGAGGCGATCAACACCAGCAAAGCGATTGCCGCAGTGCGTCGCCTCACTATCGAATCCTCACGTAAAGAGGATCACTCCGTTGAAGACTTTAAATCTAGCCGAAGCGCCTTGGAGAATATCGAAGCCCGCAGTGATGAGGGTTTACCGGCAGGATTCAAATTCGAGTGCATCCCCTACAACGGCCTGGAATCACGCAGCTTTGACCTGCGCCTATCCATCCTCACTGGTGGCGACGCTCCGCGCCTTACCGCCCGCATCAAACGCCTAGAGGCTATACAGGAAGCCATGGGCCGAGAACTACAACAATCCCTCAGCTCAGTGCTGGTTCAGTCCCAAATGAAAACTTATATCGGCGATTTCGCCGCGTAGTTTAGGACTGTCCACAATAGCCAACCGGGCCGCAGGTACTGGGCCCAAATACAGGACCAAGATCCAATGAAACCATACGCCCTATTTTGCGGCACCTACAACCTTGAGATGGGTGGCGTAATAGATTTTAAGCAGTCATACCACACAGAAAAAGAAGCCTTTGAAGTGGCAACACAAATTGCCAAAAACGATATTTTCACCAGCTGGGTACAGATATTCGACAAGAAAACAGACACCGCAAAGATTTACAGCGTGGTGGATGGAAAATTGAAAGAACGGAAAGATAAGACCTGCCGAGCAGGGTTATTCGAAACCGCCCAGCCCCAGGCCTGCTGAAAATTAAATACCGACCCAAGCCCGCCCAGTGCGGGCTAAGTGGGTAGAGGTAATTAATAACTTAATCAGGTGGAGAACATGACAAACTTTGTTTCAGGAGTAACTCGTCATATATGCATTGATATCCAAGGCGCGTTGAGGAAATCTGACAAATGGCTAGATGGGATTTTGCAGGATGCTGAAACCGGGAGAGAAATGTCTCCAAATGAGGTACGGCATTTTCTGCGCAAACAGCAGGAGAAAGGACTTAGCTACTATAGCGGCTGCGACAACATGGACTCTACTGGGCGCTGCGCAGGACACCCACCAGAGGAAGAAAGCAGTGGCCAAGCGTAAACCCCGCAAACCCATGAGCAAGCAGGCCCAACACGCCCGCCTGGTTAACCGCTGGCTGCCCGGCTTGATCCTCACCGCCCGCAGCAGCACAGGCTTGGATACCGACGGCGATCCAATTTTAAAAATCACTCACCGCCGTCGCATTGAATCTGTGGGAGATATCGCCCGCGCCAAGCTGCAGCACGAAATCCTCAGCTGGCAACACCACTGGCAGGTGACGGTATTTGTCGAGTGCGAAACCCCAGAGGGCGATTTCTATAAAGACTCAACCGAGTTCGAAGCCTACGGCGTTCGCCTGAATGACCTGGCCGAATTAGTGCGCCCGGAACTGGACATCATTAAAAACAAAGCCAACCCCAACCACTACAAAGACCACGGCTGGCAGGCAGAGATTCTGCCTAATCGCAAGCAGGAGAAAGGGAGAGCAGCATGAACATAACAACAGAAACAAAAATAAATAATGAAGCCGTTGATCGATTCGCCATCAGGATGAAGGAAACCTTAATTAGCGCCCAATTAAAAGGCCGCTCAGGTTGGTACGATCCTGATGTGTGCTCAAGGCAAAGCTTGCTCGACCAAATCCGAAAGTACCTACTCAAGTCAAACCCAGGTAACTGGGTTGATATAGCCTGTTTCTGCATGATGCTTCATGAGCTTAGTTTTTCAGAGAGCGCCTTGGAGGCTACTGCGTACTCAAAGAATGAATATAACTCCTTAATTCCTGAAGGATATGTATTAGCTCCTTCCGAACTAACAGCTGAGAATGGTGCGAAGTATCTTCTACTTGGAGAGTTTGCAGAAACAACAACGGTCACCTGTACTGCTTGCAGCTACAACCTAGCTGAAGAGGGGGACTGTGAGGTTTGTGGCGGCGAAGGTGAGTATAGCCAAGATGTGGCTGTTAGCTGGACCAACATAAAGGCCATCTATCGTAAAGCCATAGAAGAACTGGCCTTACCCACTGAGGCCGCCGCGTGAAACTCTGGCAATCCCTCACCGGCATCGCCGCCCTAATCTTCTGCAGCACCAGCCTGGCCTTTACCGTTCAGCTATGGGTGTCCATGCCCGCAGACCTGGGCGGGCAGCTGGTGGCCGGTGCCACTGCGGTGGCCCTGGAACTGTGCAAATTCAGCTTCGCCCCGCTGGGCCTATGGTTGTGCAGCCAAGGGCAAAAGAGCGGCTATGCCCTACTCTGCCTCTGGCCCCTGCTGGTAATGATCAGCATTGTGGCCACCGTCGGATTCCTATCCACCCACAGCGAAGAGCAACAACAGCTCAGTGCCCGCAACAGCCGTGAATACCAATCGTTGCAACAGCAGCTCAACAGCCTGCAAAAGCAGATCAACACCCTAAACGGCCTGATCAACACCGACGCCAACAACGGCTACCGCCAGAGCGCCCTTCATACCGCAGCGCAGTTATCCACATTGGAGAATGAGCGCACCCAACTGATAGAAAAGTTATCCACCATCGGCCAAACCGCCAACACACACAGCGCCTTTAACAGCCTCGCCAACACCCTAAACGCAGACCCCACGCGGCTTCAGCATATCGGCTTCCTCGCGCTGGCGATCATCACCGACATAGCGGGACTGGTCGCGTTACTCGCGTTTAACGCCGCAGCAGCGGTTGGTAAACGCGTTTCACAACCGTTTCAACAGCCCGAAACAACAGAGCAACGGCCAGATCACACCAGCCACCTGAGCGAAGAACAGCAGTTACTGGCCCAGCGCATCCGCGCCGGTGAATTCGGCAACCGCCCAGTGTTGCGCAACATCAGCAACAGCATCACCGGCGGTTACAGAAGCGTTAAACCCGTTTTCGACGCCCTGCAAAAGACAGGCGCACTCACACACAACGGCCAGGGGTTTGCCCTGGTTCAGCGCTAAACGCAGAGATATTAAGAAACAACAGAAAAGGAAAATCTTATGATTAAAGGATATTGGTCAACCAAAGACTTAAGCGAACGCTATCGCTGCTCAAGCCGCACAATCTTTAGATGGGTAGAGCGAGAAACCAATCCATTCCCAAAACCACGTATCAAAGCCTCCGGCAGCCACAACCTTTGGGCTATCGATGATGTTGAGCACTGGGAAGCTGAAGTTACTCAAAATAAAGCCGCTTAGAGCTAAATTCACCCAAAGGGAAGCCACAACAATTATGGTTGTGAGTAATGCCAACAATGTCTCACCTTACGAACAAGGAAGTGCATCAACTTGACAGCAAAAGCCTGTAAACCAAGAATCAATCCCATAGAGTCTGGGCACTATGCCTTAACGTGTCGATAGACCTTAGGATTTGTCTAATGTAGAAAGTCTATAAATGACACGACTGTACCAAACCTTACTCTTAGAACCTCTCTGAAGTGGTGAGGCCCTAAGAAATACAACTACGTATGAAAGGAATAGAGAATGCCAACTTTTTGGGTCGTTGAAGCTAAGGTAGAGCACCATGAAGATAGCTCTATGCCCAGTGATGGATGCGAAATAAGTTATGGTCGTTCAGTAGTTCCGGCCGAAACGAAAGAAGAAGCCTTAACTTTATTAGAAGCCACTCTTGCAGAACAAAAAATCTATATTGCCGAGACCTATGCTGTTACGGATTACAGTAAAGGGGACTGGTCCGACGATATTTTTGATCTCAAACACTCTTATGAGAAAGCTTCTATTGGGCCTGAAATTTGTCTGGGTACCTTCATTTCTCAAGAAGCTATGGACTATTTACACAAGGACTGGAAGCCGTGTCAAAAGGAGCTATGACAATCGCTGAAGGCGATTTTGATTGTAAAACTGACGTAAGCCTGATTCTAAATGGCTCAGTATTTAGAGAGTTTGTTCTAAGGACAACTTTCAACACGCTAGAGCAGTGGAAGTCGAAATACAAGAAAGGCATATCTCCTTTCCAGCCTAAAGGCACACAACTAAAGGACGCAGCTGTTGTTGATGAAAAAGAACTTTGGGTCTTCGGTGTTGATGCCAATAATGTTCAGCATTTAGTAGATTCAGTAAGAATCGCTTGCGATAGGTTTAACACTAGGCCTGATGACTTTATCAGTAATGTGTATGTAAAGAATTTAAATATTGAAGGCGAGAATGAAATGGATACTCTCGCACGAATCAAGGCTAATGAAGAACTGTATAAGGGTGTTACCAGAACAGTTATTGAGGCGGCCAAAATTTTAGGGGTAACTAATGATGTCAGCTTTTATATATATAGTGCCTCCAAGAACCATAAAATCCCCAAAGCAGAATTGCATAGCGCCTTGAAGCAAGGTGGTGCTCAATCGGTAAAAATGGATTCTGGAGTTCACTTTTTCAAAGTCGGCAGCAATGATGGCTCCATCGCTCGTGTTATGCCTACAAATCTGCATCATGCTGTACTACTCGGGAAGAACTCTCTGATTTAAAAAGCGCGTTCGCCCCCTCCCCAAAACTAGACCCTTACTAGCATTGGGAGGGAGTGAGAGACATGGCTGTCCAGCATTCTTTCCAAATGAAGCTCCTATAAGAGGTACTAGCCATTTAGGCTAGTAGAGCCAGTGACTTACCCTCAGCATTACTTGTAGAGCCCACTTGTGACCAAAACCAACATGACAGTCACATCTAAGTCCCTCTCATGTACACAGCTAAGCTTCAACGCTACTCCAAATACGACTCTAATGGCGCCGATAAGCCTGACCATATACCATCCGCTAGTCACCAACCACAAGCAAAACCAAAGGCCAATTTGATATAATGCGGCCTTTCAGATTCGGCCTTGGGGTATATTTCATTATGTGTACACAGGGGCGTACACAGATAAGGTTAAATCTAAGTGAATAAAGATTTTTCTCAACAATATCAACGACGTAGAACTTTCGCTATCATTTCCCACCCGGACGCCGGTAAAACTACCGTGACCGAAAAGCTGCTTCTGTTTGGAAATGCCATTCAGCTGGCGGGTTCGGTTAAAGGGAAAAAAGGTCCCCACGCGCGCTCCGACTGGATGGCCATGGAGCAGGAAAGAGGCATCTCCGTCACCTCCTCCGTAATGCAATTTCCCTACAAGGAACGCACGGTTAACCTCCTCGATACACCTGGACACGAAGACTTCTCCGAAGACACCTACCGTGTACTCACTGCAGTGGACTCGGCCTTGATGGTGATCGACGGTGCCAAGGGTGTCGAAGATCGCACGATCAAGCTAATGAATGTGTGCCGACTGCGCACCACACCAATTCTCTCGTTCATCAACAAACTGGACCGGGATATTCGCGATCCCATCGAAGTGATGGATGAAATTGAGGAAGTCCTGAATATCCAGGCCGCACCGATCAACTGGCCACTCAATTCTGGTAAAAGTTTTAAAGGGGTTTATAACCTCTACACCGATACCATCCACGTCTTTACCCAGGGCCAGGGCCACACCATTCCCGACGACATTCAGATCAAAGGGCTCAATTCTGCCGAAGCCGATGAGCTGCTCGGTGAATACGCGGAGGACATTCGCGAGGAAATCGAGCTGGTGCGCGGTGCTACCCATGAGTTCAACCTGGAAGCTTATCTGGCAGGCGAACTCACTCCAGTATTTTTCGGCACCGCCCTCGGAAACTTTGGTGTGCGTGAAATGCTCGACGGATTTGTCGAGTGGGCTCCAGGCCCGCAGTCTCGTGCCACCCAAGAGCGCCAGGTAGAACCGAACGAGGAAAAGTTTTCCGGTTTTGTGTTTAAGATCCAAGCCAACATGGACCCCAAGCACCGTGACCGTATCGCCTTTATGCGCGTTTGTTCAGGGACTTACACCCGTGGCATGAAAATGAAGCATGTGCGTATCGGCAAAGATGTAAAAATTGCTGATGCTGTGACATTTATGGCCGGCGATCGCACCCATGTGGAAGAGGCTATTGCCGGCGATATTATCGGCCTTCACAATCACGGGACGATTCAAATTGGTGACACCTTTACCGAAGGTGAGCCCCTGAAATTTACCGGCATCCCCAATTTTGCTCCGGAGTTATTCCGCCGTATACGCCTAAAAGACCCCCTAAAACTAAAACAACTGCAAAAGGGCTTGCAGCAGCTCTCTGAAGAAGGCTCCACACAAGTATTTTTCCCCTTGGACAATAACGACATCATTGTTGGTGCCGTTGGTGTTCTGCAGTTTGAAGTGGTCGCCTATCGCCTCAAGGATGAATATAAGGTGGAAGCTATTTACGAAAATGTAAATGTGAATACTGCCCGCTGGGTGGAAAGCGAGAGCGTCAAAGAATTGGAAAATTTTAAACGCAAAGCGAGCATCAATCTCGCCATAGATGGCAGCGGACACCTAACTTACCTGGCGCCCACCCGAGTGAACTTGCAGTTGGCAGAGGAACGTTATCCAGATATTCGATTCTATGCAACTCGCGAACACTAATTTACCGGCATTATCCTTGGAGGAAACATTTCCTCCCGGAATGCTTGAGCTGTAGATTGAGATACCGATAATGAGTCAGCAAATTGATTTACCTGTAGAAATCCCCCGTCTCGGCAATAGCATTACCGCCGCTATTGGCAAGATAATAATACGCTTGATGGGCTGGAAACTGGAGGGTACTTTTCCCGCTGAAAAAAAGGTCATGGTGGCTCTGGCTCCGCACACGTCCAATTGGGACTTTATCGTGGCCATGCCTTTTATCATGGCTTATCGTGTGAAGATTTCCTGGCTGATGAAAAGAGAAGCCTTTTTCTTCCCATTTAAAGGGCTCTTTATGTGGCTCGGTGGCGTTCCCACCAACCGTGGTTCCGCCGGGGGGATTGCCAAGCAGGTTGCCAAACAGTATCGGAATAATGAAAAAATGTGGGTGGGTATCACCCCGGAAGGCACCCGAAGAAAAGTCACCAAGTGGAAGAGCGGCTTCCTGCGAATTGCCTACGCCGCGGAAGTACCCATTTTACTAATAGCCTGGGACTTTTCCCGTAGACGTTTTTGTTTAGATTCGCTCTACTGGCCCACCGGGAATCTGGATGAAGATATGAGAGAAATCCAGTACCGCTTCAGTAAATACCAAGGGTTCCATCGCAATATGCAAACCGATACCTCGGAGGTCAGTGAATCCTCCAGTGATAGAACTTAGTAGCGATTTAACATTTACCACTCTTCTGATACTCACCGCGGTGGCTTTCGCCGCGGGCTTTATCAACGCCATTTCCGGTGGCGGAGGCCTAATTACCCTGCCCACACTTTTATGGGCTGGGCTTCCGCCGTTGGATGCCCTCGGCACCAATAAATTCCAGGCTGTTTTCGGTACTCTTTCTTCCAGTTTTAACTACTTTCAAAAAGGGCAGCTACAGCTCAGGCCTCTATGGTCCGGCTTGGTGGCCGCAGTGATCGGCTCTTGCCTGGGCACCTGGGCAGTCACTAAACTGGGAGTTGAAACACTGGAGACACTCCTGCCGATACTGATTATCGCCATTGCCCTCTATTTCTCTTTTTCACCGCGAATTTCCGATATCGATTCCAAGCCAAGAATGGGCTCTAGGCCCTTTAACTTGCTAATCGGTGGAGGTATTGGTTTTTACGGAGGTTTTTTTGGTCCCGGTATGGGAGCATTCTATGCCCTAGCATTTGCCGCGCTACTCGGTTTCAACATGCGTAAAGCTACTGCATCGACCAAACCGCTAGTGTTAGCCACCAACATTACATCACTGGCGATATTTATGCTGGGCGGCCACTTTTCCCTGATACTGGGCATCACAATGGCTGCCGCCCAGATTATCGGTGCAAGGCTCGGATCAAACCTGGTAATTGCCCACGGGGCCAAATTAATTAAGCCTGTAATTATTCTCGTTACGCTGGCCATCGCGATAAAATTGCTTTTGGAGCCGTAGAAAAGTGAACCTGTTCCTTACCTTGCTGCTGTCCTTCTGCGCATTTGTGATTGTAATTTGGACATTGATGCACCTGCGTACCCCACGCTTTCGTATGGACAGGGCTAGTTTTATTAAAGGACTCGAGGATGCTATTACCGGCCAAGCCAGTGAAAGTGAGTGGCGTGCTTTAGTAGCAATTCCAATGCGCCACGATCCGGAACTGGAAAAAATGCGCCTCAAATGCCTGGAAATAGAGGAGCACGAGTCGAGCGATAGCCCACCCTATTTGTTTACCGAGAAGGGGCTGGAACAGCTGCGCCAGATTCGCAGTAAGCTGCTTATCAACAAACCTAACAAACAATCAAAGTCTTGAGTCAACGAGTGTTAATCAAGGATAAACGTATGTTTAAACCATTGCTGTCCCTTACTGGGGGCCTTCTTGCAACCGCAGCGATCGGCATCGCCCAAGCAAAACCACTGGCTCAGGAAGACCTGTCTGTAGCCGAAGTACTACGCGATCGCGCCCTGGCTTCCTCCAACGCCTATAGCATCGTTGAGTCTTTGACAGTGGAAGTAGGACCCCGTCGCGCGGGTACCCAAGGCGATCAACGCGCAGTGGCCTGGGCCCAGGAGAAAATGAAATCTCTGGGATTCGATAATGTTTATACGGAGCAAATCGAAGTCCCCCGCTGGACACGAGGACATGCACACGCCCAGGTAATTTCCCCCTACCCCCAGCCGCTGGTGGTTTCCTCTCTGGGCTACAGCGTGGCAACTCCCGAAGGTGGCCTAACGGCAGAGATCGTCGAATTTCCCGATGTAGAAACCCTGCTAGAGGCTTCTCCCAAACAGGTAAAAGGAAAAATTGCTTTTATCAACAAGCGCATGGAAAAGAAGCGTACCGGAGAGGGCTACGGCCCCGTTGTGCAAGGGCGCAGTAAAGGTATGCGCGCAGCTGCAGAGAAAGGTGCCGCAGCGCTACTACTAAGGTCAGTGGGTACTGACTCTGATCGCTTTGCTCATACCGGTATGATGTCCCTCGACAATATCGAAAATCCAATACCCGCACTGGCGCTGTCCGCCCCAGATGCGAACCTTTTAGAGGCCATGTTGAATCGCGGAAAACCCGTGGAAGCGAAGCTCGATATGGACAACCAACGCCACAGCGATGGCCCCTCATTTAATGTTGTCGGTGAGATCACCGGTCGAGAGAACCCTGAAGAGGTCATGATTATTGGCGCACACTTGGACTCTTGGGATGAAGGCACTGGGGCGCTGGATGATGGCGCCGGTGTCGCCATTGTGATGGAAACCGCTCGCCTGATTGCAGAACTCCCAGTCCGCCCGCGCCGCACCCTGCGTGTAGTTCTTTACGGTGCCGAGGAAATAGGCCTGGTCGGTGCCAAGCAGTACTTGGATGCACACCGCCAAGAGCTGGATAACATTGTTGCCGTTTCTGAGTCTGATTTTGGCGCCGGTAAGATCTGGCGCTTTGATACGCGCTTGCCTGAGAACAAGTTCGATATCGCCGACCAAATGATGCAACTACTGGCGCCCCTGGGTATTGAACGCGGCAATAACCAGTCTTATGGCGGACCAGACAGCAGTGTATTTGTAGCTGAAGGGGTTCCCGCTTTCGGCCTATACCAGGATGGCACCGATTACTTCGACTATCATCATACCCCCAACGATACTCTGGATAAGGTAAAGCCTGAGAACCTGCGCCAAAACGTTGCAGCCTGGGTAGTAATGTCCTTCCTGGCTACGGAGATGGAAGGTAACTTCGGGCGAGTGCCAGTGGAACTAGAAAAATAAACTTGACCCCACCAGCAGTATAAAAGCCCCACGACGTGGGGCTTTTTTATATCTTATTTCCTCGCCGTTTTCCCATGTTTGTACCATTTCTAAGTTATTCACAAACTAACAGCAAATCTCTGTTTCCCAATAATGACGATTCTATTAACAGGCTGTTACTAACAGAATCCATGGACAGACCTGTGCATAACTCCGGGATATCCACTCTCAGGCCCCTGTTTCCGTGGGGCCCTTTTCAACGGGTAAAAAAA
>NZ_JAIVKI010000035.1 GCF_020524905.1 Microbulbifer variabilis
TCAAGAGTGGCAACTTGTTCCGCAGATACTTTGCAGCTATCCACTTTTGTGGAAGCACAGCCTGCAAGAAGGCCTATCAATAGAAGAACTACGTATTTCTCCATTTGCTCACCTAACGTCTCAATAACCCGCAGCTGGAACGCAGCGAAGCGGAGTGTAAGCTGTCGGGCGCCGAAGGCGCGTAGTTCATTGACTTGTTATGCATTTGTTGGACTAAGTGCTGAGATTGCCTTTGATATAGCGTGACCATGCTCTTCGGATAGATACTCCAGGGTACTTTCTAGGCATTGGCGCTGAACAGCAGACAACCACGAATACCGTGACCTTGCTTGCTTCTCCCCTTCAGCGGCAAGCTCAAGATCGTAGATTATTGTATCCATAATCGTATCAAAACGATTGATGCAAACTACGGCCTTTTTTAGCAAGTTGGGCAAAAGCCAATTCATACCACGAGCAGACAAATTTGGTAATTCGGAGTGGAGATATCGAATACCATCCATGGGAATTTCAGCTTCAGAGTAGCGCTCCATATGCTCAATAATATACCTACAGACACAATCTTCTGCTCCTTGATTCGTTAGCCTATAGCCCTCGGGTTTACTCTGGAAGGGAAACGAATCTTTCACCATTTCATAAACTTCTTCCCGAGATTTGTATCCTTGGTATTTCATGTCTTCCTATGCATAACGCCGCGCTCAGGGGCGGCTAACTTTGGGCGCTTGATTGCGCAATAATGGGAGTGAAGCGACCGCGCAATAAAGTGCACAAAGTTATCCGTCCCCTGCAGCGCTTGGTTATACGCAGTTACTGCGCGCTAGCTCCAAAATCTCTATGTGGTTTACTTTGAAACCCAAGCCCTCATAGAAACCATGAGCATCTTCAGTCCTAAGCCGAAACGTGGAAACATATTGAAGCTCCTGAGATTGCAACATGAACTGCATTATTTTCTTTCCGAATCCTTTACCTTGGTGCTCAGGAACGATAAAAACATCCATAATATAGGCAAATGTTTGATAATCAGTGACAACTCTGGCGAATCCTATTTGCGATTTTTTAAAAAATAATCCTACACAAAATGAGTTTTCTATAGAGCGAACTACCTCTTCTCTATTTCTGCCGAGCGCCCAATATGAGTTAGATAAAAAGCTCGAAACCAAATCTAAGTCTAAATCACTCTTTTCTTTGCTAAGGAATAGCTCGTCATCCATGGTGATTTGGTACTCCTTGCGTATAACGCCGCCATAAACGGATGCCTAAGCAACGCGTAGGCAGTCCGGTGGAGGGCGCGTTTTTTGCGCCCGAAACGTATTTAATGGCCTTGTTATGAGCCTTTGATGTAAGTGGCACTAATGCTTGGCTCCTTATATGGCTGACCCAAACTATCTAATACTTTACGAGCAAGTTTCCTTAGGTGTTTAAAGTCATCGCCAGACTTCATTTGCTGGATCATTTCTTCGTAATCTAAAGGTAAAGTGATACTCTCAAGCGCATTATCTAAAAGTGTAACTTGAGCAAATTCTTCTTTCGATAATAACCCGAACTCAACAACTAACCCCAACGTATCTAGTGAAACAGCATTAAGCACTTCATCAGGAAGATGTACAAAATCAGGCAGGCTTTTTTCCTGAACCTCGAAGTCACTGGATATTAGGCGCAGACCTTCAATTAGCTCGTTATACCAATAGTTGGCAATTTCTCTATCAGTTGTCATGACTCATAACGTTGCTAGCAAGGGCAGCCGAAGCAAAGCGTAGGCTGTCCAGCCCAGCCTCCGGCTGGGCGATCTTGCCTGGCCTGGTTATAGCTGGCGCGTACTGAACGAACTACTTGCTCTCTGCCAGCCAACTTTGGCTGACCACTGCCCGATAAATTTACAGGGAAAAATACCATACTTTCCCAACCGGTTAACTATCTGATTGGCACTCCATGATGGTGTAGTTGGCTTGCAGGGCTTGCTGACTTAAAACGATGGCACTGGAGCGAAACTACGGTACCAGATTGCAGGAAAACTCTCAGGAAAAGAGTGCTCAGATAGAGGTTGATGCTTGCAGCAGCTACAGAACATCTGAAAATTGACCGCCACAATAACGTCGCCATAACCGGCAGCCGGAGCGCAGCGTTGGCTGTCCGGCGCCGCAAGGCGCGAAGTTCATGGCCTTGTTAAATTATCTACCCACCTCAAACTCAAAGGTATATATGTGATCTTTAACCTGAACCGGATTACCATGGTTCGCAGGTGCTGAAAACTTTGCCTTTTTAACAGCCACTTCTACTTGGTGAACATTGAGGCTTGATGGTTTGACTGAGATGATGTGGTAGTTTTCTACGCGCCCGTCCTCTCCTATGTCAAGTAGGGTCTTCACCAACGCTTGGGTCTTCTGGCCATCATACTGCTGGTCAATCAAGAAGCTATTGAACTGCACCAAAATGGGTGGAGATGTGACATTTGGAAGACAGGCATACGCCCTTGCCGAAAAAATCAAAATTACTATAAGGCTTGGTAATTTCTTCATAATTTAATGCCTCAATAACCGGCAGCTGGAGCGAAGCGCAGTGTAAACTGTCCGGCGCCGTAGGCGCGAAGTTGATTGAATTGTTATATGCAATTTTTAAGAGACTCGAACTCTTTAGATGCCATCGTTGGTATGAATTCTGTAATTTCGTAGTTAACCAAGTCTGCAATATGAAATGGATCTTCTTGGATGATTTTTTGTACCTCATTTAAATTTCCTGCTTGAACCAATATGACACCTCCAGTTCGAGGTACCTTTCGACCTGAAGCTATAAAGTTACCACTTGCATAATATTTTTCAAGAAAAGCAACATGACCTTCAATATGCTTATCTACTTCAGCTAATTCCGCTTTATAAGTGAGGGAAACTATAAACACTTAAACTTTCCATTACATATAACGCCCAAATATGCGGCGAGTGGAGCAGCGCGGAGCGAGTCCGGCGTGCAGCGCGAACATGATTTGTTTGTTATACCTTTTGATACACTGTCTCCTTCTTGCCCTCCTTAACTAACATTGTATTTTTGGAACTGTTAAAATGTAGCGATTTATCGATTTCCTCAACCATTCCCATTTCGTCTAATAGCTCAACAATGTCAATATTATTTTCTGAGACATTTATTACTCTAAACTTGACCTTATCATGCAATTTACCCTTGAAGTAGATTTTTATGAAATCTGTATCGATTTCTAATACCTTTTTACCAGATTTTTTATGCCCACTTCTTAAATTCTCTATAAACCCGTCCAGTGGAGAATAAAAGTCCTTTATCACATCTGGTATACTGTCCCAATTCGCCGTTATATTCTCTTCAAAAATTCTTAGTGACTCCTCAATATCCACCTCCCACCGACCCAGCATAACGTTAGGTGTGTTTGTCTCAGGTTTTGAAGCAGATTCTACATTGATTCTTGTTGTTAGATTCTCTGGATTGATAAATCCATTTTCCATAAAATCATTTACGTCTCCAAAGCATTCAAAGTAAATCCCTTCCTGACTGTTAGAGCAAACATACACATATTCTTCACCTCTACCATAAATCAATACTTTTTCAGCCTGCAAATCTATTGAAAGGAGAGCAATACGTTTAATGAAGTCTTCTGTATCACCACCTGTAACATAGTAGAGATCCAATTTGCTTGAATCTGAGTTTAAGCTTTCTAACGACTCTAGTGATTCTTTATGATTGTGAATTAATGATTCAAAAGATTCATTGCTTAGCAGTGTAGAGAAATCGCTTTTTAACGTGGATAACCTGTCGGCGAGATCAATATTTCTATCGCAAAGAGTACTAAAGAACTGACCATATAACTCAGTAAGTTGTTCTGGGAAAACTAGATTTATTTCTACGAAGTGCTCCAAACCCTAATGTCCTCTTGTGTATAACGCTGAGCTAACCGGCAGCCAGTGCGAAGCACGCTTTTGGCTGTCCGACGGAGGCCGCTTGCGGCCGGAGTGTAGTTGAGCGTTTTGTTATGTGTGGTGAGTATGATCAACCTGAACCAACTAACTTAGCTATTAAGATTGCTAACCCCACCAAAGAAACCAGCCCCACCATGGATACAGTAAAGTTGGTGAAATTTGAAGCTTGTTCATGATCAGTAATGGCCTCTTGAGGTAGCTTGCCAAAACTGATGGCGCGACATATAGGCCACCCAACATACCAAGCTATAACTTCAAAGCAAAGCTCCCAGATTAGCCACATTAAAGAGCGAACCACTACACTAACTAAGCGTAGTAACCCCTTCAGTGCCCCCTCGGCTATTTCTTCCAATGAATTTTCTCCTTAGGACACATAACGCCCACAGCAGGGGCGGCCGAAGCTTAGCGTAGGCCGTCCCGCGCAGGCCCGAAGGGCCGGAGCAACCTGCCTGTGATTGTTATGCGGTTTCACACAAACCCCCAATACACGCCCCATGCTAACCCAAGGGCTGCAACAAGCTGGAACCAGGCGCTATACCTTTTATACAGAGCTATTCCACCAACTAGAAGCCCGAAGCTTGTTGGACCTAGTACATAGCCACCCCAAATAGCCCATCCCTCACAATCCGGTGTGCCCTCTGGGCAAGTATATATACTTGCTAAAGACCACAAGGCGCCACCCAATAATATTGATCCAGAGACAACAAGAACTAACGCAACAAAATTTCTAATATTCATTTCCGCTTTGATCTGATAGCCACATAACGTTGCCAGCAAGGGCAGCCGAAGCGAAGCGTAGGCTGTCCAGCCCAGCCTCCGGCTGGGCGATCTTGCCTGGCCTAGTTATAGCTGGCGCGCACTGAACGACCTACTTGCTCTCTGCCAGCCAACTTTGGCTGGCCACTGCCAGATAAATTTACAGGGGAAAATACCATACTTTCCCCACCGGATAACTATCGGATTGGCACTTCACGATGGCCTAGCTGGCTTGCAGGGCTTGCTGACTTAAAACGAAGGCACTGGAACGGAACTGCGGTACCAGCTTGCAGGAAAACTCTCAGGAAAAGTGTGCTCAGATAGAGATTGATGCTTGCAGCAGCTACAAAACATCTAAAAATTGACCGCCACAATAACGCCCGGCTTTGGGGCTGACTTGGAGCTGCGAAGCAGCGGAAAGGCAGTCCCAGCCCCGTAGGGGCGACAACAGCCGCTTGTTATGTGTTTGATAGTAAGTAGACATATAAAGGGATTGTTAACCAGAAACCACCAAACATACCATTTTTACTTAGCCTACCGAAAAGCCCACCTTGCGAACCTAAATAAGTTGCTATAACCAGAAGCAAAGCTGCCACGAACAGAACCCAAAACTTACTAATGAATAGTACCGGCCACAGGACACATATGGTACCTAGTGTCGCTTGCAGTACCCATTTAAGATATTGAACCTGATCTTCTTTCTCTCTGGTCGTAATCCAAACCATGAGAATGTATGAGCTTACGCATAAAATTGTTAGTAGAAGGAGCTTCATCGAGAATTACACATAACGTTCGCATTTGCGGCGGCAGGAGCATAGCGTAAGCCGTCCGGCCGCGATAGCGGCGAACAACATGCGCTTGTTATAAGTGGCGTTACCCAATGATGTTATTTTTGGCACCGACAATTTTTCTGGCAACTTTAAGGCAATGTTCTTTGCTTGAGGCCAAACCAATACTACCCTCAATTATCGCCACCAACGAAGATGATATATGCTCTGCATTCTTGCCCTCGATTGTTAGACGAAAAATGTGAGGAAGATAGTTATGATACTCATCACGCGCGCCCGGCATATTATTTACCCCAATTGGGTCCCAATCTCGCCATAGTATCTCATCTATAGCGTTGTAAACTTCCATTTCTTCTGGTGATAAGTTCTTGCCCATACTCTTACTTATAACGCCCGCTTAACAGGCAAATACTGGTTGGCTAAAATCCGAAGCGCAGCGTAGGAGCCAACCAGTATTTGTCCTTGTTGAAGCGCTTGTTATATTTGTAAACAAACTTACAACGATTGAATTAAGTTTGTGAACCAATCGAATGTAAAAACGGTTGTATAAATTTTCAAACAAACTATCCCTATAAATAGAACGATTAACCCAGCTTTAACCTTACGGCTTTTTACATTGTTCCAGAATGAAATCTTTGAGTTGATCTCACTTTTAACTTTTTCAAATCCTTCTTTCACACACCATTTCCTGTATTGATAAAAGTTGAATACTGAACAAAAATATAACGCTCAAAGCTGGCGCGCGTTTTTTTGCGTCGCTAGCCTTTGCTTGCTATGTGTTTTCCTATTCGTCTAATAAGAACTCACTAATTTCCTTACGGAGCTCTAAATCACAAGAGTTTTTAGCATACTCATTAGCTGCCTCAGCACATGAATGCGCCAGCTCAGCAAGATTGAGAGAACGATACCGTTCAGCAAGTGCAAACTTAATTGAAGCCATGTAGTCACTTAGCCCCATATTCTCGGCCAGAGCAAATGCCTTCTCATATATTTCGATAGAAGCTCCATCGTCAGTCGTGAAATCAGCCAGAGCTTCCCATTGAAATGGATGATTTCTCTCGCCGACTTCGTTGTCTCTGCAAAGGGCTTCTAGCTCGTGATGCAGACTCCAGTATTCTTTGGTATCTCCAGCGCCGGACGCATTGACCAAAGAACATGCTAGATCTTTTGCTCTCTCATATATCTCAGAGTCCATTTCTCGCCTTACACATAACGCCGCGCCTTTGTTTTATACACATCATTTCAGCCCATTTAAAGCTTCTGCTGCTTCAATATAATGAAGCAGTTTGGTGTATCCCTGCCAAACGGTTTTAATCCCCGGCTCACCGTCCCCTTTACGCCCCAGAAAACCTCCTAAACCTGCCAGCATTCGAGTTGTTTCCCTCATGCTTGGAGGTTTGTTGGGTGGGGGAGTTTTATCTCGCATCATCCATATCATGCGCCATTCTTTTTCAGAGTAAACGCTTGTACACGGTGTATCGGGAAGTCTTCGTGCTCGTGTAGTCATCGAATGTAGTCGCCACCCAATAATCATATAGATCGCAATACAGTTCAACATTCGCTGCTCTGTTCTGAAGCGATTGTTTTCTATCTGACATCCGCCTTTCACTACTCGAAAATAGGTTTCAATTTCCCACCGGCTTCGATACCATTCAATGATGATTTTTGCTTGCTTAAAGTCTTCAACGGGAAGATCTGTCAACAGCATCCACTCAATGCCTTTCTCACCCTCTGGTGGGTTTAATTCTTTAGCAAATACGGTATAGAGTGAAAGTGGTCGCTTAAACTTGCCTTTACCTAGTAACCGTACCTCAGAAGTGGATACGTTGACTTTGGCTTCTCTTCCTGGCTCTCCATTCCGCTTGGGGATTTCTACCGTGTATTTACCGATAGATTTCTGCTCGATCATATGGTCCCAAAGCAGAATCGTTTCTTCTCCATCAATCTCTAAGGTACGATTGGCCTTGGCTCGAACGATATAATTTGCACGGCGCTGTTCACTTTGGTCTTCAGCCAATTGAAACCATTCATGAATATCCCCCTCTCTATCCGCGATACTCACAATGGTGGTTTCAGGACAGCGCTCTTGTATCTGACAGGTAGACTCGTAGTGGTCTAGCCAGCGTCGACTCTCTTTATCTTGTATCGACTTGGTATAGCGGGAGTTAGCGCTTGATTTTTTATCTCGCTGCCACATGCTGCCCTCAACAACGCCCAAATTATCCCTGGATGGTGTTATAGCAATAGAGGTATGTAAGAGTTGCTGATTGGTCTCTTTCCGTCTTAGTGTTCCCATCTCTTTGCTTTCTAAGTCAGTAGCAAAATTTAGAAAAGTGGTATCTTGAGGGATAAGAACAACGGGCTGCGCCTTGATTCTTTCAAGAGTTGCTGATTTATGGCCGCTCATAATAGAGTCAAAGTTGACTTTATCATTTTCAATAAAACGATAGGCTGCAAATGTTTCTGCCCAAGTCTTGTTTGCACAGGGAATACTATTCTTTGGGTCGGAACTTAAGCTGCTGAGAATATTAGACAAGCGCTTATTCAAACGAACATCACCCATAACCTGATATTTCACTTCATCCATGACCCAGTCCTGCATAATAATCCAGCCAAATCTGCAATTCCTATTATGCTAAACTGTAACTTATTGATTTGTTTAAGAAAACTGTAAAAACATGTGTATAAAACTTAGCGCCGCGCTTTGCGGCTGGTTTGGAGCTCAGCGGAAAACCAGTCCGACAACAGCGCTTTGTTAAGTTTACTTGCGTCGGGATTTCTTAATCCAGCTATCCCAAGACTCAACTCGTATAGACGGCGAATTACCTCTCTCATAATCATGACGAAGACGACTCTCTTTAAGATCATCTTTGCTTCTACCGCCAATGACGATTGTATGCAGGTTGATGTCTTTGTTTGGATCTACCTGCAATGCTCCCTGAGGGCCTATAAATGAATTGTACTTGGCTCTCCCAGCCTCTACAGTATCTCTAACCTCGTGAACAAATCTTCTAAACTTTTCCGGATTTCTCGTAATGTAACCCAACCTTCGTCTTATTTGCTGGACAGCTTGATTAGTCTTTGCAGAGAAATCTTCGTAGCTATTTCCATTGATTAGATTATAGTTTGCGCCCTTAATCTCGATAAGAGTTACATCCATTCGAGAGCGTCCGGAGAACATCACAAAATCAACGAAGCCATCAGACAGGGGAAATTCTGAAAAACAAATATATTCTTCAGCTGGATGGGAATAGAAATCACCAATTATTGAAAGGTCAGACTTTATTAAAGCTTGCAGCTCAGATTCACCGGAATTTCTGTTGATTGCTTCCGATAGTTTCCCTTCTGGCAACATATCGGCCTGTATATCTTCTCGTCTATTTATTACATCATAAGACTCTGACCACGGTTCGTCTATGTAAGGATCTATATCATGACGAATCCGTTCTATATCCTCGTACAGCTTAGGAATCTCTAAAGAGTGAGTTAAAAACTCTTTGGGGTCGACGCTTAATGCTTCACAAATAGAAGACAAACGACTTGACTCCCAGCTTGGAGAGTTATTCTCGTCGAACGTCACAAAGTCAAAACTTCCTCCTTCAGGATATTCCTTATCATAATGTTCAATAATTTTTGCGTGTTCGCTAATAAAGCCCTTTTTAATTAACTCAAGCCTAATATTCTCGACAGAGTTTGTAACAGAGGAGCCGGTATTTTTCTCACCAAGGTCGGTTAGAACTGCATAAACCGTATCTCCACTTGCAACAAATAATCTAACACGACAAATTGCATCATCCCTTGTTATTCCGCATGTTGGGAATCGAAAAATAAAATCGCTAATCTTCAACACCTTCTCCCTGAAAACTTAACGCCCACAGCAGGGGCGGCCGAAGCGTAGTGTAGGCCGTCCTGCAGAGGCCCGAAGGGCCGGCGCAACCTGCCTGTGATTGTTATGTTTTTTTACCCTACCGGAACTGTACATTGCTCAAGCTCCCCCCTGCTTTCAATATTTTTTAGTGCGCGCTCGACAATATTTTTGGATATATCAGACACCAAAATCATATGCGAAGCACCATAGTGAAAACGAACGTGGGCGCCAGGTATCCAATCCCCACATGCAGCCATACCTTCCGGAGTGAAAAAGAAACACCACCTCTTTTCTCCAGACCTGGTAGTAATTAGAACCTCAATTGCCCCCTTTGTGTGATGCTCAATGGGGTCTTCAATTTCAATGGACTCAATATTCATGGAGAAACATAACGCCGCAATCAGCCGCGGTTTACTGTGTGTGCTTTTTGCACGAAAATGGGAGCACAGCGACCGTACAAAAAGTGCACAAAATAAGACGTCGGCTGCATTGCTTGGTTAAGCGCATCGGACTGCACCGCTCTCCATAAGCCACTTAAATTTCCTGAGATTGAACGATTCCGCATATGTATGTGTGGACTTTGGTGATTCTGTTAGCTCTTTAATGAGTTCAATCTCACTCTTTTCCCATGCGACATCGCCTGAACGCAAGTAAATTCTCAGAGGAGCGAATTTGCTGAGGCACTTGCTATATTGTTCAAAACCTATGCCAGGAACTTTTCTACCGCCATCACCGAAGCCATAAGCTTCAGCCAGAATATCAAATTGGCCTTTAGCAAGCTCACTTTCAGCGTCCGCTTTGGCAGAGCCCGAAACCTCATTTTTGAGCTGGGCGTAATTTTTGCCACCTTGCTGAATATTGACAACGCTAAATGCCAATATCAGAAATATCGTTACAGATCCTAGTATTACTATAGATTTGCTCATATCTCTCTAGACGCTTAACGACAAGTTAAGCGGCGCGGCACGCGTCCGCTTGAACGCCTTGTTAACCATAGTTCTTGCGAAGGAATTCGATCAGTGCCTTATTACCGTGCCTGCTACCATTGAACTCATCTTCG
>NZ_JAIVKI010000036.1 GCF_020524905.1 Microbulbifer variabilis
TATAAGACCAACGCCAACCCAAGCCAGTTTGCCTGACGACAATAGAGTTGTGGAACCACCTGATCCCTTGCCGAACTCAGAAGTGAAACGCAACATCGCCGATGGTAGTGTGGGGTCTCTCCATGTGAGAGTAGGTCATCGTCAGGCTTCTAATCCGAAAGGGCCTCCCAATGGGTGGCCCTTTTTTTATGTGCGGAAAAATAGTTAATAAAATAATAAAAGCCGACAATAAAAAAATAGAATAAAAACGCGGTTTGGAAAAAAGAGAAAAAAGAGAAACTCCAGTCAAATTTTTACTCGCAATACTCTCGCTGAAAAATCCAACTCGACGAAAACCCTAGATAAATAAAAAGCTTGGTAAAAAGCCAAGGGGCTTTTACCCCTGTAAGCGAAGTGTTTTCCTAATTATTTTTATAAAGTAAAAAATAGGAAATACGAAAAAATACGGCACTTTATTTAATCCGCCGCTTACCTATCCCAAAAAATTACCCGAAATTAAAAAATATGGTTTAGCACAAAAAAATCATTGCGCTGAAAAAACTGACACAGTAATACCAATAAAAACACCGGTGATTTTTTGCACGTTTTGGTGAGCCTGAGCAACCATGGGCCCTGGCGTGGATATACCGCAGTTATGCACAAGTCTATCCAGACTTTCTGTTAATAACGCCAGGTTGTGGAAAGTGGATAAAAGGCTGGTGTTTTTTTACCCGTTGAAAAGGGCCCCACGGAAACAGGGGCCTGAGAGTGGATATCCCGGAGTTATGCACAGGTCTGTCCATGGATTCTGTTAGTAACAGCCTGTTAATAGAATCGTCATCATTGGGAAACAGAGATTTGCTGTGGGTATGTGGGCAAACAGGCTGGACTTAGATATAAAAGTTAGAAGGTGATGAAAAGCCCCTTGGGGGCTTTATAAACAGCTTGTATCTATGCTACTCCAATTGCTCGTAGGCATTATCAGGTACCAGGTCGTATTGCATTTCCTTCAAGCTTAATTCATCGAGGGGGACAAGGGCAGAAGGAAGAGAAAACCGCCGAATGGGAGAATCCCCATGGCAGTCCATGATTTCGATATCTTCTAAGCTCTCTTGCAATTTATGTAACAAACTCTTCAAGTAAGTTGCACTTGCCGAGGATAGCGACTGGTAATCGTATGTGCCATCGAGCCTAACGAAACGGGCTTCATTACCAGCCTCTTCTATTCGGAGCCAAGCAACACCTTTATCCATACTTGACTCACCAAGGACCATAGGACCGAGTGGATCCTCGTAGAGGGGAATTAGCTGTGTTTCTGTAAGAGATTGCAGAGTACCCACCCAGACCCAGCCGGAGAGACTTATACGGCTTAACTGCCATTCACATAGCCAGACGGTCTGATCGTCATCAATGCGAAATTCCCGGTAATCTCGTTGGCCAAGGTAATTGTCGAAAGAGACTTTGGCACTGGGGTTGTCTCTACGAAAACTGTGTAGTTGCTGGGTCATTTCATAATTGACTTCCCAGTGCTTTTTCAAACGCCATTGCATGGGGTATTGGCCCCACTCGACGATGTACTCTTCCCGTTCAGCAATGGTTTCAACCACCCGCCAGAAAGCACCATCTATCAATATGCAGGTTTCACCGATTTTGCAACCGGGGGCAATGAAGCTGCACTCTGGAGATGCCTCGGAGGCGCTGACGATATGCTCGGCGCGCCCCTCAATAACTTCATACCAAGGGAAACCATGGCGAAGTGGGGGAGGGAAAGCCAGTGCAGGTCTTCCGCCAAGTAAGCGGCGGAAAAGTACCGACTTCTCAATCTCCAGGTCAGAAAGTGTATAACCCTCCTGCTGGGTGATCTGGCCCCAGGCAAAAGCGGCTCGAATTAAGTGTTTTTCACGGTCTGAAAAGCTCATGGGTGCAGTCATGGGCAAGTTAAAAAAGAAACCTTACCACTGAGCGCAGATGGGTGCTAATGCAATTCTTCGGTTGAGAGTTGCAGGGGACATGGATGCAGGAAGTTGGATACACTGCGGTGATCGGCACCATAAGTTAAGGAGAATAATGTCGTGTTAGGTGTTAAAAGGCTGCTAAATGGCATAGCCATACTATGTAGTCTGTTCTTCGCTTCGGTAGTGGTCTCGCAGGAATTGTCTGAAGCGCAGGATTGCTATTTGGATGGTTGGAGGCATCCACTACAGTGCGAGCGAATTCCAGTGGGTGAGGGAGATAGTCAAGTTGAATTGGCGGTATTCATTTCACCCGCTTTGGATAAGTCGGAGCGCGAACCTTTATATCTCCTTGCTGGTGGGCCAGGGCAAGCGGCGAGTGCTCTCGTTCCTCTACTGAACAAGTTCCACAAAATTAATCAAAATCATGCAGTAGTCATGGTAGATCGCAGAGGAACTGGATTTTCCCGGCCATTTAATTGTGGTATTGATCGGCATACACCGATGGACTTAACACTTATTTCCAAGGAATTGGAACAGTGTTATCTGCAGCAAGCTAACTTTGCTAATTCATTGAGTAGTCGACAGGCAGTTGAGGACCTGGAAAAGGTGCGAAAACATCTCAACCACAGTCGAATATCTCTGTGGGGGGGGTCATGGGGAACGCGGACAGCGCTTCTTTATCAACAGTGGTATCCAAACAGTTTAAAAACTCTTGTGCTTGATGCTGTAGCACCCATTGATACAAAAGTATTTCTAAGTGCAGCGGCTGCAGAAAGTGCTTTACGAATATTGATGCGCGACTGTCAGCTTGATCCAACCTGCTCTGAATTTGGTAACTGGAGGGAGGCTTTGGATGATCTATTAAGTCAGTGGGATGAATCCATAGCAATAAACTTCCCTGATCCAGTGACAGGAGAAGCGATGAAGCACCCGATGCCTCGTTGGGTTTTACAAAATACGATACGCACTGCGCTTTATTCTCCAGAGGCTGCTGCACAATTACCTTTTGCTATCCAGCAGGCAGGTATGGGTAATTACAACCCTCTCGCCGGAGTTGCCGGCCTATTTCCCGACTCGGCAGTAGGCATGTCTCTTGGATTAACCCTTTCAATTGCCTGTGCGGAAGAATTATCTCGTATCACTGATGAAGAAATTTCAGCGGATACTAGCGGCACCTTTGTGGGGGATGCTTTTTTAGGGATATTTGAACGTGGTTGTGAAGTTTGGCCTGTAGCCGATAGATACTATGCTAAGCCGCAACCCCGCGATCATCCGGTACTGCTGATTTCTGGTGAGGCTGACCCGATTACGCCGCCAAAATACACGGAAAAGCAACTTGGCTACCTGACCAATAAACAGCATTTGATTATTGCCAGCGGTGGTCATATTAACTCGATGAGAGGTTGTTTACCTCGATTGATCAAAGAGTTTCTGGACTCTCCAATGGAAGAGCTGCAAACAAGCTGTGTCAATAAAATCCATAGACCACCATTTATGGGTGGAATTTATGGGCCCGAGATAAAGCTGGATGTTACTCCTACAGCTGACGGTGAAGAGCTCAAGGAGAAAGTGTTGTGATTAGAGTAGAAGGAGTGAATAAGCAGTTTTCCGGAAATAGCGTACTTCACAATCTGGAATTTTCTGTGCCCGATGGTCAGATAACGGCACTACTCGGTGCGAACGGTGCTGGAAAGACTACATGCCTGAGAATTATTGCCGGACTTCTGAAAGCGGATAGCGGTAACGTTTCTGTGGGTAATCTAGATCCCTTTAAAAACCCAAAAGGTGTTCGTAGGCAGCTCGGCATTGTCGGTGATAGGGAGGGGCTTTATGAGCGACTCACCGTCGCAGAATACCTGTCTTTTTTTGCCAGTGCGCACGGGTTGGCTGGGGCAGAATTAGAAAGGGCTTTAAAGTTAGTTAGGAATGAATTGGAACTATCCAACCTTTGGAATCGCCGTACCAAGGGCTTTTCTCAAGGGGAGCGAATGAAAGTTTCTCTCGCTAGAGCATTAGTACATAGCCCAAGGCACCTGGTGCTCGATGAGCCTACTCGGGGATTGGATGTACTTGCGGCTCGCCTGCTGCGTAAAACTCTTATGCGCTTACGTGAAGGGGGAACGGCGATTTTATTTTCCAGCCATATCATGGCTGAGGTCCTTGAGCTTTCCGATAAGGTGCTGGTTATGGCCGAAGGTGCAATAGTGGGGAGTGGAACTCCAGATGAGCTTATGCGGCAAACAGGCTGTGAAAATCTTGAGGATAGCTTTGTAAATCTTGCCTACGGAAATGTAGCAGAGAGAAGTAAACATGGTGAACTCGCATGATGATTTCTAAAAAAAGACTTTCACAGCAAATGCGAGGATTACTTCTCAAAGAGTTACTCGAGGTTTGGCGGGATCGGCGCGCTCTGCTGATCACACTGGGGTTTACCTTATTGTTTCCCGCGCTGATGATTGGCAGCGGTGCTTTATCTTTGAAGGTAATGTCTGAAACTACTTTTAACGTAGCTATTGTTGGAGCAGAGTATGCGCCTATCTTGGAGGAGAAATTACAGGGAGGGGATCTTAAGGTTGAGCGATTGCAAGATGGGGTTCCACAAGCACTTTTGGCAAGTAAATATGATGTGGTTTTGCAAATAGAGAAAAATTTTGCGGAAGATTATCGAAGCCTGTTGTCTCCCAAAGTTTATTTGTATGTAGATAGCGCAGATCAGTCCGGTGGGCGTGGAGCACAATTGGTACAGCAGCATCTGGCACAACTTCAACAGTTGGTTGTGCAACAGCGCTTAGCGGCTCGAGGCTTAGCCACACAGGTTCTAGCGCCGTGGCAACTTGAGGTGAGGGATGTCAGTACGCCTTCTAGTCGAGGATTGGCAATGTGGGGGCTGATGGTTCCCGTGTTACTGATAATGGCATTACTGGTGTGTAGTGCGGCCCCCTCTATTGATACTTCTGCTGGGGAACGTGAACGCATGACCATTGAGGTGTTGTTACAGCAGCCTTTTAGTGGTTGGCAACTTATAGTGGCAAAGGTTGTGGCCGTTACCAGCATTGGCTGGTTTGGCGCGCTCCTTTCACTGGCAGTTTTAACCGTTTCATTCAGCTTGCTTCCCCTGGCTGAGATTGGGGTTCGCTTTACTGCCGGGATCTCTGAGCTCTTTACGATAAGTCTCATTTTACTTCCCCTTGCGCTTCTGATCGCCGTACTGCAGATCCTGCTATCGTTGCGCTCCCGCTCCTTCAAAGATGCCCAGATTCAGTTGAGTATTTTGCAGGCGCTACCTGTCACACTATTAGTCGCATTAAAGCTCTCCAATATTGAGCTGGATTCTCCCTTGTGGCAGCTGACCCCGCTTATCGGGCAGCAGCAGTGGTTGAGTGCGTTAATGGCTGGGGAGTCCGTTTCTGCGCTCCTGGCCGTAGCTGGTTCCCTGGTCACCCTTTCTTTGGTGGGGCTGTGTATATTAGTAGGTGCCCGTGCTTTACGAAGTGAAAGCTTACTTGGGGCAACCTAGCTGGTGAATTGAGAGTTGTGATGGCATGAACGATTTTCGCGAGGGGCTGCTGAGTATCAATTTGCAGTCCATTGCTGACAACTATCTGTATCTAACGAAGCGATTGGCAGCTGGTACCCGTTGTGGCGCTGTGGTCAAAGCGGATGCTTATGGCCTTGGTATGAATCAGGTAGTGCCGGCTCTTTACAGGCAGGGTTGTCGAGACTTTTTCGTGGCAACTCAAACGGAAGGGGAGCGCTTGCGCAAGGAGCTGGGCAATAGTGTCCGCATTGTTATATTGACCGGAGTGCGCGCCGGTGCGGAACTGGAATGTGCTCGTGCAGGATTAATACCGACGCTCTTCACTTTAGAGCAGCTGCGCAACTGGGTAGACATTTGTGCCAGGGAAGAGATTGAGTCCCCCTGTGCGATAAAAATAGATTCAGGTATGACCCGCTTGGGTATGACGCCAGAGGAGTTTGACCAACTATTAAAGGACAGTCAGTTACTGCACTCGGCGGATATCCGCATATTGCTGAGCCACCTTGCCTGTGCAGATGAGCCGCAGCATCCGCAGAATGATTTTCAGTTGCGTAACTTCAAAGAAGCTGGGGAAAGGCTGCGGTCGCTGTGCCCTGAAGTTCAGCTGAGTCTTGCCAATTCATCGGGCATTTTCCTCGGAGAGGACTATCACTTTGATATCGCACGACCAGGCTCTGCGCTCTATGGGGTCAATCCGATTCCCGGTACTCCTAACCCCATGCTTCCCGCCGTATCGCTGAGCCTACCTATCGTGCAAAAACGCTTTGTCAGCCGTGAACAATGGGTGGGCTATGGGGCGACTCAACTGATAGCGGCGGGCAGCTGGCTGGCGGTGGCCCGGGGTGGTTATGCCGATGGGATAATCCGGGCTCAGGGAGGGCGTGGCTGTGGTTGGGCGTATGGTCGTCAACTGCCGATAATTGGCCGGATTTCCATGGATTCCACCACGTTTGATATTTCTGCGCTCTCCCAAGAGGAGCGTGAATCCCTACAGTCGATTGAGATCTTGAACGAAGATCTGACCGTAGATGAGGTGGCTGGATACGCTGGCACTATAGGTTATGAAGTGCTGACCAGCTTGGGACACCGCTATTTTCGTCGCTACATAAAAAGTTGATTACCTTGCTAGATACTATTGCGAAGAGTCCGTTGGAGCCGTTGCGCCCGGTGTTGAAAATATTGGCTGATGGCGAGGTGCATTCTGGCGAGGCTCTCGGCGCAGCCTTGGGAGTCAGTCGTGCTGCGGTTTGGAAACAGTTACAGAAACTAGAACAGTATGGATTGGTATTGGAGTCCATTAAAGGGCAGGGTTATCGTTTACCCGGAGGCCTGGATCTCTTATCTGCAGAGAAAATTTACAGTGCACTCGGCGAGGAGTCTGGGGCGCTATTGCGGAAGCTGATCCTGTTCGATGAGGTGGACTCCACTAACACCCGGTTGCTATCGCTGATGGAAAAGGGCGAAGGGCATGCAGTTGCGTTGCTTTCCGAGCGTCAGAGTGCAGGTCGTGGACGTCGTGGACGCCAATGGATTAGCCCCTATGGTGCGGGTATTAGTCTTTCTATAGGGTGGGAGTTCAATGGCGGCGTGCAATGCCTGGAAGGGTTGAGTCTCGCCGTGGGGGTAGCGATTGCGCGTGCATTGGCGCGTTTTTCGGTACCGGATGTCCGCCTCAAGTGGCCGAATGATGTTTGGTGTCATGGTCGAAAGTTGTCGGGTGTTTTGCTGGAGCTTAAAGGCGATCTCACGGATCGCTGTGCTGTGGTGATTGGTATTGGCTTAAATAGCGGTCTGCGAAGTGAGAGTGCCGCTGCTATTGATCAGCCATGGGCGGATTTGCAGCAGGTAAAGCCTGGAATTTCACGAAATCAATTGGTCGCGGCGATGTTGGCTGAGTTACTGCCACTTTTGCAAAACTATACCGAACAAGGCTTTTCTGCTTACCGAGAAGCCTGGATGCAGCTAGATCAGTTTGCCGGGCAGAAGGTTACTCTACAGGCGGGCACACAAACCTGGAGCGGAATTGCTGCAGGGGTCAGTGAAAAAGGTGCTTTGAAGTTAAATATCGATGGAGAGGAACAACACTTCCATGGTGGAGAAATCTCTTTGCGGGGGCAGATTTGATTCTCGAACTGGATATCGGTAATACCCGGGGTAAGTGGCGTCTGCTAAATGAAAGGCAGGTGAGATCCAGAGGTAGTTTTAAAACTGCGGATCTGCGCGCGGGATATTTGCCCGAAGGGTGGGACCTACTGGATCCTCGGAGAGTGCGGGTGGTCAATGTGGCAGGTCCGCAAGTTGCGGAAACGTTGATTGGGCATGTGCAGGAGTTGTTTTCTCTCGAGGTGGAGTTTTCCCAGGTGTTACTGGAGTGCGCTGGAGTAGCCTGTGGCTATGAAAACCATCGTCTACTTGGGGCTGATCGCTGGTTGGCGATGTTGGCCGCCTATGATCGAGAGCGACAAGCAGCTCTAATTGTGGACTGTGGCAGCGCAGTAACTTTGGATCTGGTCGACAATAATGGGCGTCATTTGGGGGGCTACATAGTCCCCGGCATTGGTCTTATGCAGCGCTCTTTGTACCTTGACACCCATGCGGCTAAAAGTGCGCAGGATATTACTCTAACGGAGTCCCTGGGCGCCGGGCGCAGTACCGATGAAGCTATTAACCGCGGTCTTCTGTTGATGGTGCTCGGAGCTATTGATCGCGCACTGGATGAGTTGCGCGGATATTGTGAGGGAGAACCGTTGTTGTGGCTAACAGGCGGCGATGCCCCTCTGCTGTCAGCACTTTATCAGCGGGAGCACCATCTGGTCCCGGAACTGGTAATGGACGGCTTGGCGTTAAGTAATCCTTGAAAAAAAATAATGCTCTATGCGCTGGATAGCTCTTTCTTTACTACTGTTGAATTTCGGCGTTTTCGCTTGGTTTGTCAGCACCTCAACCTCTCATAAAGAAAGGGTAAGGATCGCCGATAGGCGAGCGGACCCCCAGGTTCAGGGTATTACCCTGGTCAGCGAAATGTCACGGAAAGATCTGTCTCCTCTGGCGGAACCCTTGGTGTCGCCATCTGCCGAACACTCCGCAGAACAGCTCTGTACATTACTTGGCCCCTTTACAGAGGAGCTTCTAGGTGAGGCGATAGTACAGCGCTTAAAGGCCTTACAGGTCGCCGCCGTGTTGCGAGATGTGGAAATGCAGGGGCAGATGCGATATTGGGTCTTCCTGCCACCCTTAAACTCCAGTAGAGAAGCCTATAACCGCTTGCGTGAATTGCAGGCGCAGGGGATAGACAGCTATGTGATTCCCAAGGGGGCACTGGCTGATGGAATTTCCTTTGGTATTTTTAGTGAGCGTTTAAGGGCTGAGTCGCTGACGAATGAGCTGCTCGAGAAAGGGATTCACGCACAATTCCGTGAGGAGCCACAGACGCATAGCGAGCGCTGGATTGTGTTGGCTCCGGGCGTCTCAGATGATTTAGCGCCCGAGTTTTGGCTCCAGCTGCAGCAGGAGTACCCCGATTTGGATCGTCGTCGAAATCTCTGTGCAGAAGTGGCGGGTTGAAACGAGTTGGGCTATAGGTCTAGATCCTCAAACGCTAATCGGATGCGGCCGTTTTTTGCTGTATGTAGCAATAGGCGACACAAAAAATTCTGATTTATCTGTAAAAAGGGTGTTGCTTGTCGGGATAACTTCCCCTAGAATCCCGCCTCCATTGACGAGGGTGACAGTTCAGCTTCGACAATGGACGGGATAGGGCTGGCGTAGCTCAGTTGGTAGAGCAGCTGACTTGTAATCAGCCGGTCGGGGGTTCGACTCCTCTCGCCAGCTCCATTTTATCCCGGCGCTGTTCAACATTAAGTTTTGTAGCTAAGTCTGTGAAATTTAAAGAGAAAAGTGTTGACAGTGCGGCGGAAGGTGTAGAGAATGCACCCCGCATTGAGGCAGGGGTTCCCGAGTGGCCAAAGGGATCAGACTGTAAATCTGACGCGAAAGCTTCGGTGGTTCGAATCCACCCCCCTGCACCATTTTTTACACCGTAAGGTGTTGCCGGCGAAACAGGTAGTTTCGTCTGGAGGCTCCCGCAAGCGGGCATAGTTCAATGGTAGAACCTCAGCCTTCCAAGCTGATGATGCGGGTTCGATTCCCGCTGCCCGCTCCAATTATGGGTTCGGCTGGAATGCTCTCCAAAACGGCAAGCCTTGTGGTCGCCTAGGAAGGCGATGATTTGCTCATGTAGCTCAGGGGTAGAGCACACCCTTGGTAAGGGTGAGGTCGGCGGTTCAAATCCGCCCATGAGCTCCATTTTTCAATAGCCGCAAGAGTGAAAACTCTTGCGGTTGTTTGTGTCCGGGGTCGGGGTTTTTTCCGGGTCGGATGCGCATGTTCTGGACGTGGGTGGTGCCGTTAGCGGCTCATCTATATTAGGAGGCTGCAATGGCAAAAGAAAAGTTTGAACGTTCCAAGCCCCACGTGAACGTGGGCACCATCGGTCACGTTGACCACGGTAAAACCACCCTGACTGCTGCTCTGACTCGCGTATGTGCGGAAGTGTG
>NZ_JAIVKI010000037.1 GCF_020524905.1 Microbulbifer variabilis
TGCGCCCAGAGGTTCGCGCAAAGCGCACAACCCCAGGCACTGACGATACCCGCGTGTACGATAAAGTGCAGTGGACCGCGTTAAAAGCCGAACTGGACAGCGCGAGCCACTATGAAGGCGTGACCACTATTGCGGTCAAAATTCGTGGCACCAATGCCCTGGCCGGCAGTGCAGAGAATAAATTCAATCTCATCGCCATCCGCAAACTTCCCGTCTATGAGAATGGCAGCTGGTCCGCGCCTCAACTCACTGAAGATATCGCCCCGTTCTTTGCCTATGTGATCAAGAGCGTCGGTCATACCGATCACCAGATTGGCCTGGAGGAGATGGAGGAGCTGCACGATTTATGGAGCGCGCGCGGTGATAGCTTCTCGGCGGTATTCGATAACAAAACCACCCTGTTCGAAGCCCTAAAAAAAGTCCTCGCCGTGGGCTATGCCGAGCCCACCCTGGACTATGGGCAAATTATCCCAGTACGCGATGGCCCGCGCACCGCCTTCGAGCACATGTACCAACCGGACAATATGGTCGGTGAACTAGAAAGGGATATAAAGCTGTTTGACCCCGACGAGCCGGACGGCATCGAGGTGGAATATTTCGACCCGCAAACCTGGAAACCGGCCACGGTGTTGTGCACCTTACCGGGAGATCTGGGGCAAGCGCCGAAAAAAGTTAGGGCCTTCGGCATCACCGATAAAACCAAAGCCTGGCGCTTCGGCATGCGGCAAAGGCGCATTCAGCGATACCGCCGCACCCGCTACACATTCAAGACCGAAATGGACGGCCTCAACAGCCGTTATCTGAGCTACTGCGCTCTCGCCGACGATATCCCCGGCTACTCACAGACGGGCAGAGTGTTGGCGGTCAACGGGCGAGTGATCACCCTGGATGCGGACCTGGAGTGGGGCACAGGTACGCACTTCCTCGCCCTGCGCAAACCAGATGGCACCCTGTCCGGCCTCTATACGGCTACGCCAACCGACAGCGCCAATATCGTAACGATAGGTTCCAATCTGAATTTTTCCCCCACACTAGATGGCAGTATGGAGCCGCCGCTGTATATGTTCGGCGAGGCCGAGCGTTGGAGCCACCCGGCACTCATCACCGATATTAAACCCAGCGGCACTGAGCGGGTGAGTATGACGGCGGTGAATTACGATGAGCGGGTTTATGTTGATGATGACAATGGGCCGGCTTGATTAATTGGGCTGGCCACTCCGGGGGGATGTAGGAGATTAATGGGATACCGGCAGCGGTTTGGCTGGGTTGGTTGTGCAGATGTTGGGGGCAATGGATGGGGTTTGATAGAGTAGCCAAGCCTCCTAGCTATTACTTTTGTTTAATTGTGATTATTAGGGATAAGTAATGCAAATTAACTGCCATACACGCCGAACCTCCCTGCATATGTAGAAAACAATAATGTTATTTCTTTAAGGAGGTAAAAGACGAATAAATTTGTTTTCTAGGTTTTCTAGGTTTTCTAGGTTTTCTATAGGGTGAGCGAATGAATATATGAACTCTAAATCTTTTGCATTAATTTAAGATTGAAGCTATATGGGGCCAAATAATCATGTTCTTAAGGTTACAGTAAATTGGTACTGTGTTGGAGTAGAAAAAATTTACATTTAAGTTTGGAAGGTTAAAATATGAAGGGATCGCACATGATCAATAAAGTAATAAAGTAATAAAGTAATAATGGAATATATATGTTTAAAAAGTTATCTCTGCCAGTCGTTTTGACGGCCGTGGTTGCAAGCGCAAATTCTTTTGCCGAAGACTGTCAGTTTGTATGGGTGGACGTACCCATAGCATGGGAAAAAATTTATTCTTATAGAAATCTATGTAGCTATTCATTTACGAGTAGCTACAGAACCCAGTCAGGAGATTATATCGAGGTAATTGGTGCTGCAGACGACTATCAGACCTCTTGGAGTGCTGATTTAAAGAATGTTCTTTGCCCTTCCACTAGGCGGGGGGAAATAAATTATGTTAATTTATCCAATCCTCAGGACCTCATTCCCGTTGCTTTTGGCACTATACCTTTAAAATCAGCTGAATTACAGACTAAAGAAGAGAAAGGTGAGCCGATAGAGTGGGAGAGAAGACAAGTTGTTAGGCCAAGAGGATGTATTCCATGGTAGTGTTACCGGAAGCCTGCTTAGCATCGCTATAGGGTCATGAAAAGCAATTGAACGATCTGCGGCTGGTGTGATGTCAAGGTCCTGTTTCCTACCTTGTGCTATAGATCTGGTTGAAGTGGTTTACCTTCGCTTCAGCCGGATTTTGCCGCTATCATACGAGATTTACGCAGCTCGCGTCCCGTTAATTTCAAAAAACCGACATTAGGATTTTATTCTTTATCCTTGATGGGTAATTTATCAAAGTCAGGATGTCACTTTTTTAAGGTAAAAATTTACTCAAAAAAAGGCTCTTGGCGCAAGGGGGATGTTTGGCGGTGCATACTTTCGAGTGTATTTGTCTTCAGTTGAATCGTTATCTTTACTAGATTTTACAGACAATGTAAGGGTTGAATAACCCTGTTGGGTTGGGGAGTATTTTTTGAATTTTAAAATTTCAGTTCAATTGTGTGGATTTGATTTATTTTCTTTTGCGGGTTTGGAAAGATTTATTGTTTTTTAGGTCGGTTGAATTTAACACAAGATAGGGGTGGCACATGACCTCAATAACTTTATTAAACTGTTTGCCCATTATAACTCGGACCAACTTAAAGGTGTGCGAAAGGTGTATTTCAATAGGGGTGGGGAAATTCTGAATGTGTTTAATCGTTACCCTGGTCGTAACAAATACCATGGCCATTGTAGCGGAAAGACTGATAATAATAGCGGTGAGGAGCAGGGGTTGAGACGCATCGATTAGCAGCAATACAATTCTCATTGATAATGTCCCGGTTGAGTAAGTCGAAATGCAAGTGGCCTTACGTGTAAATAATTCTAAACATAAAGAGGGCTCAGTTGAAAAAGCAGAAAGCCTTGCATCGAAGAAAAAAGGTAGGTGTTGCCATAGGCAATGGTTCTACATGGTCTAAAACAAAACAAAACAAAACAAAACAAAACAAAACAAAACAAAATAAACAAAATGTATTTGTTTATTTTGATCAACTTCCTGTACGATCCCTCAAAACAATGAGGGTCGTCATGCGCCTTTTACTGCCTATTCTCCTATCTGCCACTCTGGCTGATTGATGACGGCCTGAACTAAAGCAAGGGCGATAATGGCCCCGATCAATGGTCGCCCCCGTGCTAGCCTGCGCGCACTTATTTTGTAGCAGTTTCAGGCTATCGCTGAAAAGTATGATCTAATGTGAAAGGAAGTGAAGCTTATTCCTCTTCGTTATCCCATTGCTCTTCATAGCCATTACTTACAAGATAGCCATTCAGAGTATGGAAAATAGCTTCAGCCCAGGATTCAAAGCCTTCTCGCTCCAGAATTGGAAGCCCCTGGCCCCGATCGTCCGCCATAACATCCACCATCTTCCAGTAAAAGCTGGAGAGAGTCTGCGCTTCTTGCTCGTTTGCCACTTCCCGCTTTTCTAGTACCGCCCTGGCCTTCGTATCACCCATCTTGTCGGCATAGTGAAACAGGATCTGTTCTTCATCCGGGTATTTGTATTCGATCATAGTGCGTCCTGCGCCTCTCGTATAACTGACATTCTATCTGCGACCCAGGTTAGCTTCTCTACCAAGGTCTCCACTTTCATTCTCTCAGTCACCGTTAATAGGTAATGATTTTTATCTTTCGGGTCTGGCACAAAGGCTAGGCCAGAGGGAATATCTACTTTCTCAAGAACCCAGAATACGTGGATAGGTAGCCCTCGGGTTATTTTCTTTTTCAAGCGATAGATGCGCTTTAAGTGTTGCCAGTGTGCGGAAAAGGATAGGCCCATTTTCTCATGGGGGAGTACCCAATGTTCATCTGGAGAAAATAGATAGTCCCGCTTTCTAACGCCCATAATCACAGAGGCATCTTTGCTGTTCTTATAAAGTGTCGGGTGGGCTCCTTGTTCGGTTGGCCGGGCATAAAAGGGACCTAAAGTTTTGATGTACTCACGCAGGTCTTCAACAGTACGGAATTGTTACACCTAACCCCTCCATGGGTGATAAATATTTAGCTTAAGATTGAAGCCTCACAGGCTCCCCCAATGATAGGACGCCAGAATATAATGGGCTAAACAAACACTCAAGTGGAATAACTGGTGTCATAATAACTGGGTTTAGAGTAACCCTTTGTCGTTTAAGATTTATATGCGCTTACTTTATCTACTTGTTCTTGCGGCCACATTAAGCGGTTGCTACGAAGCCGAACCTGAGGCTTACGATCGCCAGCAGTGGTTGCCCAGCTGGTCCGATGCGGACGGTGACTGTCTGAGCACTCGCCAAGAGCTGCTTGTACAGTTCTCTCTGGCCCCGGTGACATTCACCAATGTTAAGGGTTGCACAGTTCAATCTGGCCTGTGGCTGGACCCGTACACCGGCAACTTTTACACCCTGGCTTCCGACCTGGATGTTGAACACATCGTGCCACTTTCATGGGCGCATGAGCACGGTGGTGCCAATTGGACTGTGAAGCTAAAGAGGCAGTTTGCTGAAGACCCTGAGAATCTATGGCTGGTCGATGATGGCCGGAACCAAAGCAAGGGCGACAAAGGCCCGGACGAGTGGATGCCACCTTATGAGCCCGTTCAGGCCATCTATTTGCAGCAGTTTATGGCAATACTGGAGAAATATGGGCTGAAGTTCTCGCAGGGCGAATCAGCCCAGAAATTAACCATGTTAGATGAGTAAGGTTTATTATCCCTTTGCCGCTACTTTCAATCTTTCCAGGAGAGTAAGTGATGGAATCCCACTATCCTCTTGGTCGGCTTCTGCCTGAAAGGCCTTAATGGCCTTAAGAGTCATAATCCCAAACTTACCATCCTCAGGGCCAGCATTAAATCCAAGATAATTTAAATGCTGTTGGATTTGAAGGATGAGATCTTCAGGCTTTATCTTTCTCAGATCATTTTTTTGGCTAATAGGATTTGTGTCTTGTTGTGGAATGTTATCTGATTTGTCGTTGTCAATGCTTGCAGTAGTTGATTCTCGGAACTTTGTCCTTACAGAATTTCCAAGTTCTGAATGTGAATCTTCAATAATCTTGGTGACTTCTTGAAGTCTTTTTTCAGACGAGTCTTTATTAAAATATGAGGAGGCTTGGCTTAAAATTCCCAAAATTAAAGATGAGATTACACCGGCCCAAGCGACTTTTATGGTTTTTCCAAACTTTATCTCATCTAAAGATTTAAAATTGTTTTCTTTTAATTTTCTTAAGGTTGGGGTGGGTATTATCTCAGAGATACTATATTTTATGAGTAGGCTAAGTATTTTTTCATCTGAAATTGAAAACCATAAAGTATCTTCATCCTTCTTTTTTTGATTTTTTGGGGGATTGATTATTAAGCTTTCAGGATTGAACCCAAAATCCGAATGAATCAATATGAGGCCATCCCTCTCTAACTTATCCAATAGCGTGAGGCAGCAGAGAAGATCAAGTTTTATCCGGCCGGACTTTTCAAAAAGCCTGGTGGTCAAATCATTAGTTTTTTCTAGATAAAAGTATCGTGCATGAAGCATTCTTATTTTTAACATCAATGCAAAAATTTGCTTCACTGCAATAATTGCTGTACTGACTCAGAATGGGGCCTAGCCGGTATGCTACCTGTTTATCATTGCAGATGTAGTCAATGATCGATTTTTCTTCTTCGCCATACTGGCTACTTGATTTACTGGCGGTCTTTTTCTTCACACTAAATCCTTACACTTAGTATCTCTTGCTCATTCTATACTTTTCAGGTTTTGGCGTAATCCCCAATTATACTCAAGGAAATACAGCTGGCTGTTACTAAAAAAGCAGCGTTAGTTTATATATACATTGTTAGGTCTTTTAGAAACTATCCCTCCTTTACCGCAAGAGTATTGCTTGCACCTCATCTATCCGGGGGAGGGCCACCTTGAATAAGTCCTCAGTCCAGATGGATATTTAATGATCAGTTCGTATGCCATCCTTGTTACTCTGTTAACTGATGGCTCAAGACTAGCGGGGAATATCCCTAGCCTTCTGGCGATGGAACCCACACAGTCATCTACACTGGATAGCTGCGGAAAAGAATTGGGTGGAGTCTTCATCGTAAGAGCCAGCTCAGACTCTGGTCCCCCTGGACGAATAAACCGCATCCTCCGACAGTAGCTGCTCGGCTTTTAGAGGCATTCCTGGTTGCCCTACGGCATCCTCTTCTCCTGCATATACTGACTTCCTGAGCGCGAAATGTAGGCGTATGCTTCATTCTGCCTCGAGTACTGTGTATCCAAACAGTGGTTTGGTAGATTGCCCCTGTGTCGTCGGAAAGAAGGAGTTGAACCATGACATTTATAGAGGTTGAAGACGAGATACGTGCTTGCTTGAACACTATTGATATGACCGCAGACACTGCCGATCCGAAAATCAGGGACATGCTAATGGTGCAGATAAACAACCTGGATGCAGCAACCAACACCCTTGTTGATGAGCTGAATGCCTTAAATAAAAAGCAAGAACAGCTTCGAGAATTATTAAAGTAGTCAGGCAAGGTCAAGAGGTGGCGCAGTGGCCGATATCGACGTTGGTAAATACCTCGAAGGATATCGCTATGTGCCGTTTGATTTGTTGGTTACTAATCATTCCTCAGAATCGCCCGCGTCGTGATGTTCGGCTGTCATTGCGGCTTAGTGATTCAGGAGGTCAGTTGCTGTTGCAGTGGGGGCCGCGTAAACCTAGTCAAGATCGCAGCCCCGAGTAGGTTGGTTATAGTGAGATAACCAACCTTCAAAGCTCTACTTTTCGTGCGTACAGCCTGATCCGCAACAGTCAACTCCAGCTTTAGGGCCGGCTTTGATATCAGTCTCTAACTGCATGGGGTATGTCCTTATCTTTGTTGGGTAATATAAAATCGATCGACCGGAAGCATATTACGAGTTTCATTGTCGCTGACCGGTCAATTCGTGTGTGGAATCTAACGTTACCTAAAATGAAAAGATCGAACAATATTTAAATCTGGTTTGGTATGTATTTTTTTGATAGCTGCTTGTACCAATTAGGTACTCCAAAATTTTTGTGGATCAAGGGTAGGCGGCTGCATCCCGTCTGATCCCACCTGCCTTTTGCTCTTTTTTATTCTTTCTGCAGGTCTTCCTGTGTTCTGTGGCGTCAGCTGCGGCTTCCCCTTACCAGCAGATGACCACAAAGAAGAAGCCCTTAGCCTAGATGAGCATTTAATAACCAATGGCCCGGCGACGTTCATGGCTCGTGCCAATGGCGATTCTATGCAAGGGGTGGGAATCTTTGACCGGGATATCCTCATCATTGACCGCTCGCTGACGCCGATAAATGGTGATGTGGTGGTCGTAGCCCTGGATGGGCAACTGACCTGCAAAATCTTAGATAGAGGGCGGGGGTGGTTGTTGTCGGCAAATGATAAATATAAGCCAATCCCTATCTGGGAGGGGCAGGAGCTGATTGTGGAGGGGGTGGTTAAGGCGTCAATTCGGTACCATCGTGGGGGTTAATGAATCGCTGGCTATACATACAGGTTTGCCGTAATTTTCGACGCTAATTTTACAGGCGGGAATTTCATCTATAAAATCGTTTATAATCAATGGGTTAGATTTTTGTACCAGTACTTCTGGGGGTGTGGTGGTCGTCGGTTCAAATCCGGCCACTCCGACCATATATTTCGTTGCATAGCAACGGCCAAAAAAACCTGCTTTTTAGCGGGTTTTTTTGTGGGTGGGATTTTCAGTGATTTAGCTGGAGGGAATGTCAGTTGCTGCGCATGTGGGGCATCTCTTCAAAAAAATTAGAGGAGAGTAAAAGTAATATTTTATCCGCATGGCTTGATAGTCATCAATCTCGTCAAGTTGAGCTAGATCTAGAGGCCGAGTTATTTCTAGTCGCTAATGGCCTCAACCTTGGCCCATCAACATGTTCTGTAGGTGTCCAGAAATTATCCGGTAAATGGCGGTAGAAGCTAACAAATAGTGGCTGTCGGAAAGCTTCCGCTCCCTCATCGTTACAAATTATCTGCAGCGCTGGGCGTTCCACTACAGTATTCAAAAAATAGAGAGTTATAAAAATATGTACGTAAAAAGTTTTGTTTTGGTCGCAATAGCTATATTTAATTCTGCCTGTGCTAGCAGGTATCTAGAGCCGCAGGAGGGTGAGTTGGCCGCTTTGGAGATGCCAGTAAAACACGTAAAGGTAGGTATCGGAGCAAATTCATCAATTTATCTTTTTGCAATTAAGGAAGAAGGATCCAGCTGTGGGAAAGTTTTCAAACCACTGGGGCCTAAAAATCGAGGAGATAAAACAGCTACCGTTAACATTCCAGCTGATCGTGAAATATTTGTAGCTAATTCTTCAAGCATAGGGAGCTATTCGTTTTGTAACGTTGCTGGTTCATTTAAGTCAGCTCAAAATAAAAAGTACAAACTCACTTAAGCGCCAATTTTTAGTGGCTGTGGTATCGTGTTGTTCGAATTGGATGGTGATAAAGCTAAAGCCGTAAAATTGGACGATGCAAAACTTGATAATTTAACTGGAACAAAAATATGTGCTGAGTAAAGACCTGAAAAATATACTAAGAGAGGCACTTTATCGTCGCAAATTTTGTGGCGGGTACCACAAAAACCCTAGATTGCTAATATAAGTGACACACGCCTGCCTGCTAGAAATTCTAGTGGGCTCAAGCAATTTAGAATCTTCCTTGGACGAGTGTTTATGTAGTGGTCTAATTCTTCCGGACACTTCGCTAAGATGGTAAAACTACCAAGCGAGGTGAAGTATGACAACAAAAGGTATACGTAGGCATTTCAAGCCGGAGTTCAAGAAAGACGCCGTAGCCCTAGTCTCCGAGCAAGGGTATTCGATTTCTAAGGCAGCTGAAGTTGCTGGAACTACTACCAACAATCTACGACGCTGGATAAAGGAACTGAAGCAAGAAGAAAGTGGTGTGAGACTGGGCGTTGATGAGCGAACTGAATTAGACCGGCTGCGACGTGAGGTAAAGCAGTTACGTATGGAGAAGGAGATCCTAAAAAAGGCCAGCGCCTTCTTTGCGAAAGAAATGAAATAAAATACAGCTT
>NZ_JAIVKI010000038.1 GCF_020524905.1 Microbulbifer variabilis
GCCCTTATCGCATGTATGAGGAAGCAACTTACCATCCTCAATACGATGGTAAAAAACAACACCTACTGGGATGAGAAAATGGTTTAAATATTTGACAAAGGGCCATAGTCACTTGTTATAAGTTTGCATTGATTCGGAAGAACTTATGGATACTACGTGACAACTGGCCTAGTTGCCCCGACTCAATACATATGTTTGCGATAGCACGCCACTCATAACTATATAGGTTGAGTTGAAAGCATAAATTGACGTGGCCTGTTTTCGATATTGTGACATCCAGCCTGAATTCATCCTTCAGTGCTCGCCAAGACTTCTCACCTTCCCAGCCCGACCAGTGGTCATCGAGCTCTTTAAAGAACTCCCAAATTGCGACTGCATACGGCAAGTTCTCTACTTTAACAGATGCTTTCATTACTTCCGATCTTAGATGCAGATCATAGTACTCTACCCAGCCCTCATCATTGAGTCGTGGATTGTCGAGTACTACGCAATAATCTGATTCGTTTCCTATCTGAAGCTGATTCATGGTTTTACTTATAACGCCCATAGCAACGGCGGCTGGAGCGTAGCGTAAGCCGTCCGGCCGCGATAGCGGCGAACAACATGCGCTTGTTAAGTGATTTAACACCCACCATCACTACCCCCTCCATCTCCACCACCAAAATTACCAGAATCACCAATGCCAAAGTAACCACCAGTGCCAGAGCCCTGAGTTATCCCAAACTTCACAATAAACCACAACACACTGGAAATTAGAAAGGCTGTAAATAATAACGGAGCAACTACTGAATTAAGCGAGTTTTCGGAAGTAAGATCAATCATATACCAAGATCCAACTAAGCCGGCAAAATTAATGATGAATGATTTCATTGACTATCCTTGTATCACTTAACGCCGCATTCAGCGGCTTGTCCGCTGCAATGCCTCGTTAAGTTCTTTCCCGCGCTCAGCAATTTGATACTGAAGACTCTTCACACGTTCGTTAATTGCACCGCCAGCGTCGAGAACCTTAGATAGGTTCGACTGCCAACCTTGCTCATTGGTTTTGATATCAATTTGAATTACACCCTCCTGATAGCCCCAAAAGCAGTTTGCCTGCCCGAATATCTCTCTAATTGATTCTGACATGTCTGGATAATATAAATCTGTTATAGCTAGAGCATCATGAAGCCGATCGCAATTTTCGATGTACCTCTTACGAAAGTCAGATAGCTCTGTTTCTGATGACTGGATGTAACTCATTGTTTGCGAATTTTCAAAGGCGATTACAGAAAGGATTTTATGTAGCTTTTCAAGTTTGTCTCGTTCAAGTGAAACCTCATCTCTTAACCTTTCATCAGCTAAACGATCCAATTGAAGCTTAATGTCTTTCTCCGAATTGTTTTTTGCGATCCTTAGTTGAACGCCACCAGTATACCGCGCCACTAAAATACCGATTAAAGCGGTTACTAAAGCACCTAAAAATATATATGCCTCTTTGGGCATCACAACCTCCATGAGAACTTAACGCCCGCAGAACGCTGCTGACACGCGCTTGTCGCGTGCTCAGTCTTGTTAAATTTTTCAGCGTTCATAAGGCCACTCCGCGCCAACCGGCTCTGAAATATGCCAATAAATAAGTTCGATGTACCGCAGGAGGGCATATACCCATACTGCAACTTGTCCCATCCCAGCAGCAAATGGCTGAAGTGAACCAACAAAGTCTCCTCTGCGCACGCTATGCTGATATATCTGCTTGCCACTCTCTACCTCCGATACCTCCGATTTGTAACTAGTCGCATGTACGAGAATGTCACCATTCCTGATTTCAACATATCCCAGGAGGTAAATGGCTAAAGCAATCAGGAGAGCTATTTTCTTCATGGAATTTAACGCCCAGCGTTGGCTGTCGCTCTGCCGCTGATTGTTATGCCTAGTTCTGGGGGGTTACCTGGACCTCAAATGGAACCCCGCTTGAAGCCGTAAACTTAATGCCCGCAGGTTCATGAAACTCTGTGAGTAAAACCGGGCTAGCCACAAGTACAAACCCGGTAGACTCATTGAATTCGTACACTTTCGTTTTTAGCCGGATTTGGTTCTCCGGTGTTTGCTCAGCGTTTAGCTCAATTTTTAGCATGTTATCTATACGCATTTCACTTTCAACGCCTTCCTCATTAAGAAGCTGAATAGATGTCAGCTGCTCATTATTTGAGCTAGCATCTACTTTAAGCATAATTGGAGACGCCGTGGAAAATGAGGCGCATAGAAGAGATGCGCCCCCAAGTGCCAGTATTGCGGCATTATAATTCTTGACTCGTTTTCCGACAGAAAATTCTTCTGATTCTGTTACAAGAATATCTTCTGGCACAATTGAAAATGCAGAAGAAATTGATTTAACCGACTCTTGGGACGCGTTACCACTTTTCTCTATTCGCTGTATGGTTCTTAAGCTAACCGATGCTACTTCAGCCAGCTGCTGCTGACTCCAAGCTCGCGACTTTCGCAGGCTGATGATCTTGTTTGTATCTACTTGCACTTCCATTTCTCTGTCCTCTGAAAATTGAACTTAAATTTTCATCGGATCAGCCTTAACTAGTTACGTCATTCTTACGACATTAGTACGAAATTTAGGCGACAGGCATAACGTTGCTAGCAAGGGCAGCCGAAGCGGAGCGTAGGCTGTCCAGCCCAGCCTCCGGCTGGGCGATCTTGCCTGGCCTGGTTATATGGCCTGCGCCGATGAATTGGTCTAACCAATATTTGGTCTCTTTGCTAGCACCGCTTTTACTAGATTGTACTGCGTTTTCCACTCATCTGAAGATTTAAAAACGATACCGCCTAACGGGGAGACTTTGTCTTCTTGCCAATCAGAAAGCTCTATCGATTCCTCACACCGCTGTAACCGACGTAGGTAAGCGAGAAGCCTCTTTGTAGAAAGAGCTTCTAACTCGCGCTGATTCAACGGCTTTACGGGTTTAAGCATTATTGTTTCTAGGCTGTATAACGAGGCTGTAGAAAAACAGTTTTAGAAAAAGCTGTCACTCCTCAGACTCCTCCAATTAAAATTTCGGCCTAAATTTAGCTATACCACTAAATTTCTTTCATTGTATTAAATTTAGGCGTCTTGCTACCCTAAATTTATACTCAATCAGTGGATACTGCCATATCTCATCAACTTTTCAATGTTATGTACCAAGCAGAACATCTGCCATTGTCCCTGAACCTTAATTTTTCCTCGTAGCGAGAAGCGATTCAATCGCTTGTTGGTACCAATGTTCCCAAACACTGGCTCGACAACAGACATTCGATGCCCATAAATGGTCTTGCCCTCGATACTATCAACCCGCTTTTTCATCCAGTCGGTGGCTTTCCGTCCGTTTGTCCAAGTAAGGGATACTTGCCTTCCATGTCCTTTTCGAGAGTCTGCAGAATCTGGGTTTCGCATACATTGATCTTTAAGGCTGCATTCCCTGCAATCAGTGAGGCGCCCTTCGAACAATAGCTTTTTCTTACCTTCACTAACATGCTCTTCTTTTAACAAGAGCATGGATTTTCCTGCCGGACAGATGCAGGTTTTCTTTTTCTTGTTGAATGTAAATTCACTAGCTGGGAAAGTCTGCTCAGTATTAGCTCTACCTTTTTGATTACGCTTGCCATACTTAGCTTTTTGCTTAGCAAAAGCTTTATCACGTGAACGGAATTTATTGTCAGGTATGTAGGCATTAATGCCCTTTTCTCGAAGGTAGCTGTAGTTAGCATCGTTGGCGAATCCAGTATCAGCAGTAATGATGACCTGTTTGACCAAGATGTCTTCTTCTATTCCTATATTCTGATAATGGCAACTGATGCCATCGAGAATAGGCTTCAGTGTATGATGTTCTTGCCCCTCACCAAAGGCCTGTGTTTCAACAACGATCTGATGCTTCCTATCAACTGCGGCAACACCGTTATAGCCCTGGATGGTTCCCTTGCTGGTAGTCATCTTGGCTGATTCATTGTCCGTAATATTACTTTTTACCTCTTTAGGGTTTTTACCTTGCCCCATCCTGGGGGAGTGATTCTTTAAGAACTGATCAATTTTATCAAAGTGTTTCTGTAGGGTATCAGCCGCCTTAGCTACCGCTTGCTTTCGCTCTTTCTCTTTAGGTTTCCTGCCATCAAGCCTCTTGTGCTCTTTGAGGCAATGTTTGATCTTCTTGCGAATCTTTTCCTGCTTCTGCTCTAGCTCTTTAAAAGTCCCCGAATGTTCTTTACTGGCATTGGATGGCATCTTGCATCCATCTATTGCGAATAGTTCGTTGCCAAGCAGCCCCTGTTGATCGCAGACCAGTAACACTTGCTCAAACACCGACTCAATCGCATCAGGATAACTGCTGACGAAACTCGCAATACTAGTAACATGTGGAACGGTATCGCATGACAGTGCTTTGAAGAGGATATTGTTCTCACATTGCCATTGAATTTCACGGCTTGAAGTAAGGCCTTTTGAGTAAGCAAACAATATGATTTTCAGTAGGATAGCCGGATCATAGGCGGTTCGCCCGCCGCTATCATTTTGATATTTTTTATGGAAGACAGAGAGGTCGATATGGTCATCAATCAAATGATGAAGTGTAAATTCAAAGGTTTCAGGTTGTAGTTGTTCTTCGAAATTGATGACGACCATTGCATCTTGGTTGTAATCGTAACGTTTGAAATTGGGCATATGGATAATCTCGACATCAAGACCTCCATTTTAACAAAAAAGCTACCTTTTAAGAGTTTTTCTACAGCCTGAACGCCTACAGCAGGGGCAGCCGAAGCGTAGCGTAGGCTGTCCCTCCCAGAACCCGTAGGGGGCTGGGACTTGCTGCCTGTGTTTGTTATGGATGATTAGCTTCATGATAACTCAATCATCCCAGGTAAAACCGGCTTCATTCAAGCGGTGCCTAACCTTGCTAACTTTTAATTCATCAGACTTACCAGATGATTGCGATTTATCAATATCTCTAGTTAGGTCAAAATAGTTCGTTCCTAGAAACTCTGAAAGTAAAGTGGCTAGGTTCCTATTTGAGTACTCACCGTATAGAGCGTCTATCAAAGGAAAGTACTCGTCATCCGTAATCCCATTTGGAAAAGCTGATTGTAATGACTTTAAGTCATTCTTAATAAATTCTTCCATCACTAAATAGCCATAACGCCCGCAGCAGGGGCGACCAATGCTATGCACATTTTGTGCGAAACTGGGAGCGCAGCGACCCGCACAAAATGTGCATAGCGTTGGGCGTCCCGTGGAGGCCCGCAGGGCCAGAACAAACTGCCTGCGATTGTTATGCATTACTTGGCACGCCCTATATTTCTAAGGAAGACTATCACGGAAGCTGAGCTTAGAAACCAAAAAGCCAACTTAAGAACAAAAACCACCGCAAACCAGATTGGATGAATTTTTAACCAAACAATATCTGTAGTACGAATATTTGGAATTCCGAGCTCCGTTATGGCCAGCCAAAGATGGCTGCCCAACCAAAGAATCAGAAAAACGTAGATGCAGAACCACAGCCAGTTTGGACATAGCGCGGAGGCGATATCTTCTAGCGCTTCAAATTTTCCTTTTATATAGCCTTGATCTGAACTCACAATTTTTCTTTTCTTTGTTTTAGTGCGAGCTTCTTTCATAGCTTATGTTTAACGTTGCCATCTGCGGCAGCTGAAACGTATTTAGCGCGAAGCGCGTTACGTAAGCTGTCCGTCAGCATGGCCTGGTTATGTTGCTACTTGCCAGCTGACGCAAGACCAACACCAAAACACATAAATGTACCGCCACCCAGCCGATTAACCATACGACCGCCTTTATCTGATGAAAGCCAGCTACGTGCAGACTTAGCCAAATGCGCATAGAGCAAATGGATTAAGACTACAAGGCTACTGTAAGTAACCACCAAAAGTACGAACTGGCCTACATGATTTGATGAAAAGTCAACAAACTGTGGAAATATGGACATAAAAAAGAAAACGGCTTTTGGGTTTGTAAGCTGTAGAGTTAAACCTTCAGAAAACTGCCGTTTTCGACTCTTTATTGAAACACCTTTGGGATCTATTTTTGCAGCTGGTGACCTCCATAGCTTGATACCGAGATATATTAAGTAGGCTGCCCCGATAAATTTCATAATACTGAAAGCCACTGTTGAAGTAGCCAATAGTATTCCAAGACTAGTCGCAGAAACTCCCGCAACAATAAATGTTCCGAATGCAATTCCCAGAATGCCACCAATAGCTCCAGACATACCATATCGAATAGCATTGGTAAGTGTCAGAATAACACCGGGACCAGGGCTCAAGACAGTTGCTATAGCAATAAGCAAGAACAATAAATAACTTTCCATCTTTACCTCTTTGGTAGCTCGGAAACATAACGCCTCGCTAAACGGCGAGCGGTAGCGAGTCCGGTGGAGGCCACGCTTTTTGTGGCCGGAACGAATTTGAGCGACTTGTTATGGTGCAACACCATGCTTGTACTGCGACCTCATTTGTTTGGGATAGCTAGGGTATACTGCCTTTAGTGACTCATACACTTTAAGTGCCACATACTTACGATCAATTTCGAAAAATTTGACCGGGGAAAGATCTTCTCTCGATAGATGTTCGCTGGCGGCGCGATGGAAACCACAAAAAACTGCCCAGCTCATTAGAGCGTGCCATTCATTGATTTGTGCCTGTGACTCTTCCGTCTTGCTCCATATCTCGAATAGGTTTGGAAAAGAAGCTCTTCCCTCTGCTTGAAGTACCCCATCGGAGATGTCTATCTCACTTGGCCAAAATAGCCTGCTTTCCTTTAAAAGCCTACTGAATTTCACATTGCACCATAACGCCTCAAACACCGGCTTGGTCAAGTTGGCGGCTTTTTTGGAACAAAAAAGGTGACAGCTTTACCAAGTCCACGTGCTTTGACTTGTTACATTTTGACCGTGAAACCATTGCTGATTACCTCAAGCTGCCCATTACCATTAAAATTAAATTTGTAATGCTTGTACTCTTCTTGAGCCCCGATTTCACCTTGCTTTATATGATCTTCCAGCCATTTTGACTCAGTAATTATATGGCTTCTATCGTATTCTTCGCCTTCGACGAACGTTTCGATCATTTGCCATTTAAATGCAACGGTATCTGAAAAGAACACCTCTCACTGAATTTCCTGCCAATCCTTAAATTTAAGGATTAAGTCTCCCTCATCCATATTGAATTCAGGGAAGTCAGCATCTGCGGTTGAAAACCCTGGATCTATTATCTCTGCTCGTTCCATGCTCAATCTATTTTGAAATGTAACGTTGCCAGCTGGGGCGGCCTGCGCTGCTTATGCGCGCAGCGCATAGCGTAGGCCGTCCCGCGGAGCGCCGAAGCGTACAGCCTGGCCTTGTTAAGCATTTATCTCACTGGCCTCCATAATATTACGACGAGGAACTATGCCCCACAATGCCGGTAACGCTCCAAGAACAAAGCCACAAAATAGTGTTTGAAGTTGTACAGGCTAAAACGCAAGCTTCACTCCTACACCGTAAATTGCATATGAATTCAAGGTAACATCTAGCACCATAACTATGGCGGCGAGAACTAGGCCAGCGCTCAATTTAGTTATAAGCAAAACTACCACAATGAGATCAATTACAGACAATGCAGTCCAGAACGCATTGAAACCGAATGGCGCAAAGGTATATGGAAAAGGCCCACCATTTACGATATCTGCTGCGTGATTAATGCATCCAATCATAAAGCATGCAGCAATTACCGAAATAAATATTTTTTTTGACTGTGGCACGATATTTCCCTATGTGCTTAACGCTTAAAGCACCGGCGTAGCTTTACCACGTCCGGTGCCTTTATTTGTTAGGACTGCTCTAGTTTTGGCAATAGCACTACTAGCTTGTTTTACGTGCCACTCCTTACTGAGACTATAAAGAACCACCATTTCTCCGAGATCTGCCTTACCGCCACGACACCAACCTAATTCCACCTGAACAAGATTTTCTTGGCTGCCTTTCAGGGTCTCATATACCTTTATCCGGATTACTCTTTCCGCTCCACGGACTAAATAACCTTCTTGCTCTTTGCTTAACACTCGATTTTCCAGCTCAGGGATCGATATACTAGACACTCTGCCAATATAAACTTCTTTGGCATTTTCAGCCCACTGTTCTGAGGTCCAATTTAGCTCCCGACATGCAAGTGCACCCTGAGCGATAAAAACAATTATAAGGGTCACTAAAACTTTCATTTCAGGTTCATAGCCCTAACGCTGCTATAACCGGCAGCCGGAGCGCAGCGTAGGCTGTCCGGCGCCGCTAGTGGACCATGCGGTTAATTAGGTGACACATTTTTGGCTCGCTGCACTGAAGCCAGTATCGTGTCGGCGCTCTTTGTCCATTTAAATGGTTTGGCAAGATCGCGGTTATGAACACG
>NZ_JAIVKI010000039.1 GCF_020524905.1 Microbulbifer variabilis
CGAAGATGAGTTCAATGGTAGCAGGCACGGTAATAAGGCACTGATCGAATTCCTTCGCAAGAACTATGGTTAACAAGGCGTTCAAGCGGACGCGTGCCGCGCCGCTTAACTTGTCGTTAGTTTTCCTTGAGGAGCAGTGAAATAAATATACGTAGAAAGGACTACAAGCTTGGGAAGGAGAGTAAGCTATTTAAGGTTCTCGTACTTAAAGAGATTCACCAGCTTCAATTGAAGTCGCTAATTCATAGGTTTGCCACACGTGAAGCAAAAGCGATTTGTACAGGTGACTCGTTCTATCTCTGGCGTATTAGGCGGCTTCGCGCAGTAGAAATATATGAGAATCGGTTCGGTGGAGTTCCCGATCTATTTAAAGCTAGAAAACTGCCGGTACTAAAATCGTACTATGTAAATAATGGGGTATATATCTGGCCTCATCCTCGGTACAGTGAGTTCAGGCCCGGTGCGAGCAAAAACTAACAAACGCAAGCAGTATGCTACGGCCCTGCGGGCCTCCGCGGGACGCCCAATGCTATGCACATTTTGTGCGGGTCGCTGCGCTCCCAATTTCGCACAAAATGTGCATAGCATTGGTCGCCCCTGTTGCGGGCGTTATGAATTAAGGAGATTTCTATGGCAATAATTATTAAAGGAAACAAGGGAACAAATATTGGTGGTGATCTAATAAGAGTCGATGTACCACACAATGTGGAACTTGAAATATCAGATAATGAAGGTCATAATGTTGGCGGAGATATTGTAAATCTTAATGTGAGTGTTAGGGAACCTCTGAATAATTCCCAGTCAATTTGGTAGTATTAGGCTATCCGTCAAGGCTACGATAGATCATGCACCAAGTCACCTTTGCCGAAGCAGAATACAAGCTCAAGCGTCGTATAACTCGCCGAGAGAAGTTTCTTTCTCAGATGAATACCCTCATCCCATGGCAGCGACTAGAAGCTCAAATAGCGCCTTGTTATCCACGGGGCAAGCGTGGCCGGCAGCCTTATCCATTGAGTGTCATGCTGCGCATTCATTGTATGCAGCTGTTTTACAATCTCAGTGATCCGGCTATGGAAGATGCGCTATATGAGATTGAATCTATGCGTAACTTTGCCGGGTTGACTCTGAGCGGTCCAATTCCCGATGAGACAACGATTCTTAACTTTCGCCACTTATTAGAGTCGAATCAGCTGAGTACAACTCTATTTGGGGAAATTAATAAACACCTCGCTGAGAATGGCATGGTACTGCGTGAAGGTACCATTGTAGATGCCACTATTATCTCCGCTCCAACTTCAACTAAGAACAAAAAGAAGAAGCGCGACCCAGAAATGCACCAAACTAAAAAAGGTAATCAGTGGCATTTCGGGATGAAGATGCATATCGGTACAGATGACACCCTCGGACTCATACATAGCCTCGACACAACAGCCGCTAACCAACATGACATTACTGCGACAGGCAAATTGCTTCATGGTAAAGAGAAGCGAGTTTGGGGGGATTCTGGCTACACGGGTGCAGAAAAGCGAGAAGAGCTTAAATCTAAAGCAGTGGAGTGGCTTATTGCAGAGAAGCGTAGTCGCCTGAAGTATCGCCCGTGCCGAACTGAGTTACGAAAGGTAGAAAAAATAAAGGCGCAAATTAGGGCAAAAGTAGAACACCCATTCCGATATATTAAAAATATCTTCGGGTATGGCAAAGTACGCTATCGAGGTTTAGAAAAAAACACTCAGCGCTTATTTCTGCTGGCTGGCTTTACCAACTTACTAATTGGGAAAAAGTATCTGCTGACCTAGGGTTAGTGTGCCTTAAATTCGCCAAAGGCGGATCTAAGGCAGAAAAAATGGAGATAACTATGTATAGAAAGTAGGGTTTCGAGTAAGAAATAGGCATTTTTAGCTATAGGAAGCCTGATGCAAGGCTAAAGGCTGATTTTTCAGAGCATCCTTAGCTCTGATTCTTTGACTTCATTTGTATCTGAAGCTTCGAAGCATTTCCATGAATTAACGCCAGAGCAACAAAAAGGCTTCGCTTCTACCATTGAAACTCTAAAAACTAATGGCAAAGCAAAAAATCAAACTGCATTGCAGTGGCTATATGATTTATCTGTCTCAGTTCCAGGAAGTGCAATAGCTGGAGTCATCTTAAGTTTTCTTGGCGTTAGTTCATAACAAGTTGCTTAAATACGTTCCGGCCGCAAAAGGCGCGGCCTCCACCGGACAGCCTACGCTACGCTTCGGCTGCCGTTTAGCAAGGCGTTATTGTGGCGGTCATTTTTTAGATGGTTTGTAGTTGCTGCAAGTACCAATCTCTACCTGAACAGACTCCTCCAGAGAGTTTTGCTGGAAACTAGCACCGTAGTTTCGTTCAAGTGCCTTCTTTTTAAGTCAACAAGCCCTGCAAGCCAGTTGCACCTGTGTGGAGTGCCGATTAGCTAGTTAAATGGTGGGGAAAGTATGGTATTTTTCCCTGTAAATTTATCGGGCAGTGGTCAGCCAAAGAAAGGTGGCTGGCAAAGAGCAAGTCGGTTGTTCAGAGCGCGCCAGCTATAACCAGGCCAGGCAAGATCGCCCAGCCGGAGGCTGGGCTGGACAGCCTACGCTTCGCTTCGGCAGCCCTTGCTGGCAACGTTATGTGGTCGTACTTGAGAAATGAATCAAGAATTGGAAGAACAGGAATTTGAAAAGTATTGCCTTGCTGAAGAGGCAATCAAAGATATCTTGTACATGTATTATGTGTGCGCCGATTATCGCTGCCTGTTTAGCGATTTCGGTACAGAGGATGGGAAATTCGATCCGTTTTCGTATGTAGATTGCACAGCAGAATCTATTGGTGGCGAAGGGTTGGACATAGATTTACTTCATGAGGGGGCTGCGATAAAAATGGCTTGCTATATTCTGCAAGCTTGGGACCAAGGTGGCTATCCAGAAGTAAAAACGGATATGATTCTCAATATTCAGGAATGTTTGAGGCAGGGAAGGCTTGATCATTTGCCGCAGCTAAGAGAGTTCATCGAGTTAGCCCTAAAGTCTGGTGTCGAAGCAGAAGAAAAGTCGCCCGAAATTTACAAAGAATATGTCGCAGGCTATTTCAGAAGGTTAATCGGGGAAAATACATAACAAATGCATGCAGCATAGCCCAGCTGCGCTGGGCTGGACCTCCGCAAGCGTGGCTTGCTCCGGCCGCTGATGCAGGCGTTAGCTCACTTACGGAGAATATAAAATGTGGACGTTTGATGGAGATATATCATCTTCATGTGACGAATGTGGAGAGGTACACGTCGTCCCCATTTCAGATTTCAATAATGAGTGTTACGGAGGTGAGTATCATCAAAATGGCATGGGCCAAGAGAACAATTACGAATTGTTGTTTGAATTCAACTGCACCAAATGTGGTTCTGAGATACAACTGAAATTTGATGCCACAGAGTATCCTGTAGATGTATTGAGCTATGTAATAGATAATACGCAAGGTGCTAGCTGCGAAAATAAGCCAGACATCAAGTATCTCCCTGAGCATGAAGAGATATATCTATTTCCTGAGCCAAAATTAATTATTTCAGAAAGTAGAATAATTACCGATGTAGGCCTTCTTAGTTCTAACATACCAGAATTAATTAGATTTCTAAGTCAGAATCCTGAATATTTACATCAAATTTCACCTCGTGAATTTGAAGAAATTATTGCAGAAATATTTAGAAGTAAAGGCTTTGAGGTCGCACTAACAGCTAGCACCAGAGATGGTGGAAAAGACATAATAGCTGTACATCGAAACGAGTTAGGTATTGATACAAAATATTTTATTGAGTGTAAGCGCTATGCACAATCAAATAAAGTTGGTGTTGAGCTAATAAGATCCTTGCACGGTGTTAGAAACACGAAGAACGGCCCAAATAAAGTAATATTGGCTACCACATCAACCTTTACAAGTGGTGCTATAGATTTTGCACAAAATCAGGCAACAAGTGAGTGGGACATCACGCTCAAGGATTACCATGATATCCTTGCATGGATGAGATCCTATTAGTTAAAAGAGCTAACAAGCGCATGTTGTCGGACTGGTTTTCCGCTGCGCTCCAAACCAGCCGCAAATGCGGGCGTTAATTGCCCAAGAGAAGTCATGCCGTATAAAAATATTATTAGAATTGTTGTAGTTGTTTGTCTGGTCGTAGCTGCTTACTTTACTGGAGAGCAGAGAGGGCTAGAGCGGGGCATAGAAATCTCAGCAGTGTTTACGCAGTCAGGGCGGTCGGTAGATCAAGCAAACATGATTGCTCTTCTCCTCGGATTTTCAAGGCGCGGAGAGGAAGAAAAAATGTATGAGTGGGGTGAAAAATTTATTGTCCAAAATATGGACACTTACAATAATATTCAGACCACCTTGGAGACAGAATCTGTCTCTATCAAAGATACTGAGCTTTATGAGCTCCTGGATGTGATGGTCAATTCTTTTCCATACGCTACTACTGAAGCTTACATGGAAACATACATTGAGGGCGGTAAGAGCTCCGATGGCACATCAAGCAATTAACAAAGCCAGGCAGGATGCTCCGGGCCTCCGGCCCTCCTCGGGACAGCTTACCTTGCGCACATATTGCGCGGGTCGCTGTGCTCCCATTTTCGCGCAATATGCGCACAAGGTAAGCTGCCCCTGCTGGCGGCGTTATTGTGGCGGTCATTTTTTAGATGGTTTGTAGTTGCTGCAAGTACCAATCTCTACCTGAACAGACTCCTCCAGAGAGTTTTCCTGGAAACTAGCACCGTAGTTTCGTTCAAGTGCCTTCTTTTTAAGTCAACAAGCCCTGCAAGCAAGTTGCACCTGTGTGGAGTGCCGATTAGCTGGTTAACTGGTGGGGAAAGTATGGTATTTTTCCCTGTAAATTTATCGGGCAGTGGCCAGCCAAAGGTGGCTGGCAAAGAGTAAGTAGGTTGTTCAGAGCGCGCCAGCTATAACCAGGCCAGGCAAGCTCGCCCAGCCGGAGGCTGGGCTGGACAGCCTACGCTCTGCTTCGGCTGCCCTTGCTGGCAACGTTAGGTGAAAAACTATGAATCGAGTTCTTATCAGTCTTGTATTTCTATTTGCCTCTAGTTTGGCGTTCGCCTGTACTGCCCCTAAAATGGGGCCTAACTTTGATAAGCTCATCAAGGTAGAAAAAGTTGCATCGAATACGTTTCAGGCGACTATTTCTATGAATGCTGAGGGCTTAAATTACGGAGCTGAAGCAACTGTAGAATACTATCCTGCTAATTCTGAGAACAGGTTTGGTGAATATTCAAAAAGAGTTCATTTAAAAGAAAAAGGTACTGTGTACGTTTCTACTTTCGAGCTAAAAAATATTGAAGGGCATATTCCATTCTTGCAAGTGTTTTGGTCTCCAGAAAAATGTTGTCTATGTGGTGCTTACGGTAAATCAAATGACCTTACACTTGAGTGAATCACCTAACAAGCGCATGTTGCCGGACTGGTTTTCCGCTGCACTCCAAACCAGCCACAAATGCGGGCGTTATGCAGTGAATATATGAAGAAACATGGCCCATCGAAATTTTTATATCCAGGATTAAAAGTGTGCGATGCCGAGGTTCATGCCATGGCAAGGGCCTGGATAAAATTTGAACTTCAATCGCCTCAAGGAATGTCTAAGGCTGAAGAAGCTCTAACGTATGGCGCTGTAAACAACCCAGCCGAGAACTTCAGAGTAATATGAGAAATTTGTAGGCGTACCAAGGACTCGGATTTACTAGTGAAGGTTGGAGTATGTTTGCTAGAAGAACTTTTGGCATATAGTGCCCATAAGATCATCAGAAAGCTATCAGCCGAGCTACGTCACAATATGTCTTTTAGAAAAGCCTTCAAACATGCATATGTAACTCAAAGGGATAAAGGTTATCGTGCTACTAAAATATTGGCTAAAGAACTATAAAAAAGCATAACAAATTGCTGCATCCGACCACCTACACTCCGCTCGCTTTGTGCTGTACGCTACGCTAGCACAAGGCGGCTCCATTCCGGCGGCGGCTGAGCAAGGCGTTAAGAGCTCCAAGTATGAAGTATATCGATGGTCAAGTAGCTCACATTGGGGACGTAGTGGAATACTCGGATGGAGCTACGGGCGTAGTTGTATGTTCAATTGACGAGGATGAATATCAGGCGTCATTTACGAAAGAAAATTGGTCCTATCTAAAGAACGGAATAATGGTCGAAACAGAGTCATATGGATTGATACATTCAAAAGAAGAAGATAAAGACCTCAAGCTATTGCGGAGATTTGGTGACTCTTAACAAGTTTAGGCAGCCGACGCACTAAAGTGCGCGCCTGCTAAAAGCGTTATGGACTCTGAATAATGAGAAAGAACCTAGCCATACAGTTTACATTGCAAGGGATATTTTTCCTTGGGCTTTTCGCTGTTCTAGTAAAGCACGGCGGCAGTGATACGTTTACCGTCCTCCATAATGAGGCCCGAAATGTTTTCTATCCACATTTAGTCGGCCTGCTTCTTTCTGCCACTATCGCTTCGGTTCTATTCAGTTCATTCGGACTTGCTAGGGTTGGTAAGTCAGCAATCCTTGGCCTGCAATCTATTTTTGCTCTGGCTGTGCTCGCCCAAGGGTCAATCGCTCTTATTATTGTCCCTTTTCCCGTGTACTATGCATTTAAATACTGGCGCGCTGAAAATGCATAACAAGTTGCTCAAGTACACTCCGGCCGCAAAAGACGCGGCCTCCGCGGGACAGCCTACACTGCGTTTCGGCTGCCCCTTAGCAAGGCGTTAGCTGTACATTGACCTTTTCCACAAGAATGAATAAAAATGAAATATCTAGTTTTTTCTTTCCTCGCTATATTTTCCTCTATCGTTTTCGCGGAAACTGCTAGCGATAGAGCGCAAGTTTACTTTAATGACTTGGCGGAGGGCCGCTATGCGCAAGCTGCTGAGCATTTTGACCCCAAACAGCTCAGAGAATTCAGGGAGCTAATGAGCTTCTATACCGTTCTTCCTGAAAATGAGAGGTCGCAGTTCATTAACTCATTCTTTGGAGAAAATGAAACAGAAGAATCAGTCAAAAATAAAAGTGACGTAGAATTTTTTGCCGGACTATTCAGTTTCATAATGCTTAGAGCGGAAGCTGCAGGCGGTATCAACTTTGATGGTATGGAGATACTTGGCGAGGTAAAGGAGGGAGATGATACATCTCACCTAGTAACTCGAAACAAAGTAAGTGTAGGGGAAGTCAACTTAGAGGCAATGGAGGTTGTTTCTCTAAGGAGAATCGACAAACATTGGAAAGTGAAGCTCTCTGGAAAATTAAAAGGCTTACCTCAGCAGTTAGAAAAAGCGTATTCCAAGTAATAAGCATGAAACAGCTAACAAGTGACTATGGCCCTTTGTCAAATATTTAAACCATTTTCTCATCCCAGTAGGTGTTGTTTTTTACCATCGTATTGAGGATGGTAAGTTGCTTCCTCATACATGCGATAAGGGCT
>NZ_JAIVKI010000040.1 GCF_020524905.1 Microbulbifer variabilis
TCCAGCTTTCCAGGGTCGCTGCATCATGAGCGGTAATTGTGAAAACGTCAGGAGTATCCATGGGGCAAGTATACGCGAACTCAAATTACGTAACCTTATTTTCCGCATGGACCACTAGCAAGCACCTTTGGAAATTCACTTATTGTGGAGTGAAGTATATTGATACTAGTCGCACCCAGGAAAATTCAAAGGTTTTTATGTCTGACTATATTCTACGAAGACCATGCTCCAAATTTTGTATTAACTCAACAACATCAAAATTGGCGACATTGTAGTCACAAATATAGCTTATGTTATACGGACTTGACTCCGCTGCCGTGGATAGTACAAATTATCACCGTATTTTCCCTTAAAAAAAGGACAACATGGGTAGCCCACCATAAACTTACTGACAATACCCACTGCACTCCTCAATAGAAATCTCTGCCATAGTTTTGAGGGTCGCCCCAAAAAACATTACACAACAAATACACCCTGCCTACATGCCATAGTGTCGTTTCTTCGATTTTGTGTACATCAGCCAGATTAGATACGTCTGCCTGTACACAAATGCACTCCTCACCATACTCTTTCCCGTGGCCAGAAGTCAGCCAAGATTATAACTACCGGTACTAACTTTCTCTATCTATTGGTCAGGGCAATTGCTAGACCCATACTACTCCCCACGCCGTTAACTACTGTAGTTTTCCGAAAAAATCCATACGATCTTAATTTTTTCACCAATTAATTCGCACTAGTTATAGATGTATTGCGTTGTCAACATTACTAATGCATGCAGAATTTCCTTGCTCCTATTATCTAATTAGACAGTAGAGAGGAAAATAGAGCCCAGCAAACAGATAGTTCAACACGCCTACCAAGAAATATCGATAGGCTATTTATTACGATATCATGAAGAGGGCTGCCAATTAATCATTGGCTGATGATCCTCTTCATCACACAACCAAATAACTGCTCGAACTCCAGGCCAAAGGTGTGCCTCTGGATCGACAAGTTTTTCCCAATCGCTCGCATGGAAAACGTCCCCCCATAGGCGAAACTGTTCTAGCAGATCACTCCAACTAGGCATAGAGAGTTTTAGATGCTCACTGGTACCGTCATCAGTCTCCATCCACAACTCAAAGCTACCATCTACCTGCTTTAATTTAGACACCCTCCCTTGCCAAGAGGTTAGCTTGTTCCTATCACAAGTAACGTAATCCGGTACAGCAAGCCGCTGAGCTTCCGTACCGATACTCGGCAAACTCAGAGCACAAAGAATTAAGATAAATCGAATGTTTCTCATAAGGCAAAATATATCGGGGGGAGATCCCCCCGATTACCCTTTATAGTCCGCGATAAGTCGCGCTTTGCTCGTCTGCTCGCGTAGCCTGTCCTTCCGTAAACTCATACATGCAGCTATCGTCCGTGTAATCCATAAAGTTTGTCACCGGGTCCAGCCCATCAGCATTTCTTCCCCGTGTACAGGAATCCCGACCTATCGGACAGCCGTAGGCCGCGGACCTTTCTGCAGGAGTATCTGAAACATAGTCCCCCCTGCCTCCACATCCCCCTTGGAAAGTATGGTAAAGACCCAACCAGTGACCAACTTCATGAGTCAAAGTATCACCTTCATTGTAAGGTGCCGCATCACCACCAGGCACCGATCCGGTTAAAATCACCACCCCATCATCGAAAGGATCAGAGGCATAGCTGCTTGGAAAAGTTGCCCACCCCAACAAACCGTCACTAATTTCAGCTACATAAATATTTAAATCCCCAGCATCACCTACGCGCAAAGAATTTTTCATATTACTCTCTGCGGAGGAACCATAACCCACGTTATACCAAGAATTGTTAGCCGTTACCGAGGTAGAAACTAGATTAAAAGTGAAAGGGGTATTTGCATATGCATTATTCAGCACATCCATTTGTGCATTGATAACATTACTGGGGAGTGATCCATTATTGGAAGAATCAGTAATTACATGGAAGTACACATCAATACTAACGGAGCCATTCGGTCGTAATGTGTGGCCTCCATCAGCAACAGCTGATTTCTGTCGCAAAGCAGTAAAGTGCTGCTCTTTCAGCGCAGCCTCCTGAATAGATGGATGCTGAGTACCACAGTGCTTATATTTTGCTTTGCCATTACTACGCTCAATGTCTGAAATATTTTCAGCGAGACCAATAGCAGATGAAGTTAACAGACAAAGAGACAATACAGTTTTCATTGAAACTGAGAGAGCAGTCTTACTCATAACCTGGACCTTAAATTTATTATTGAAATTAGATACCCCAAACAGCCCGTCAACTTTCTACGCTTAAACCAACTACTGTCAATAGTACCAAATCGCAAAACTATAAGAATGACACTATTTCCTTTAAATCGGCACAAGGCTCAACAATTTGACGGAAATTAATCTCACTCCAAACCCTACAATAAAAAAATAACGCATTAAAAATGTATTAAAGACAGGAAAAATAGTTACACCTAAAAGCATATTGGGCCGTATAAAACAGTTACATATGAAAGTATATAAAACCATACAGCACGTATCGATCTGGCATCCTTACAGAAATAAAAGTAAAAGGCGATTGACAGACATATCTGAAGCGACCTATCTAAGAACTTAATATAGAAAAAAACAATCCTATTCTTGACCACTTAAACTCGAACACAGATACTTTCCGGCCATTTATCTTACACAAAGAACAAATTTAGAATTTAAGGTTTGACATTACAGATTCTAGTTCTAATCACCATTAAGCAGTAAAAGGCTAAACAATCCCTTTAGGTTCTAAATGGATATCGAGTTTAAATAATTCTTGCTTAAATATTAGTTAGAGATCTGCAGCCGAAGACAACATTTTTATACAGATCTCTCCTTATGACGCCTGTATATGAGCGACACTAACCATGTATAATCAGCAACCACCCGCATAGCGGGTGGTATGGTGAAAGCCCCCAGAGGGGGCTATTTACAACCCCGCCAGTTGCATCTGCTCTTGCCGGCGTTCTTCAACCTCTTGATTCTTGATGTACTCTCGTATCATCTGCTCATCAAGACCTACTGTACTCACGCAGTAGCCCCGAGCCCAAAAATGTCTTCCCGTGAAATTTCTTTGCACATGCTTGTACTTCCGAAATATCTGGATCGCAGATTTCCCTTTCAGAAACCCAACCGTATTGGAAACACTTAACCTTGGAGGAATCATTAACAACATATGAATGTGATCCCTCATTGCGTATCCCTCGACCAACTCAATGCCTTTTTGACGACATAAGTCTCGGAATATTGCTCCAATCTCACGTCTCAATGCCCCAAATAACGCTTTCTTTCGATACTTGGGCACAAATACCACATGGTACCTGCAATAATGTTTCACGTGAGCTTGGCACTGCCAATCTCGCATATGGCCTCCTTAAAGAACTTGCCGGTTCATGGAGGCCATATTTTCACTCTGCACGCCGGAACGGCAGAGCCTTGTCAAGTCTCACCGCCTGAGGCGGTGGTTTACCTATTTGTTAATTAAGCATATAAGAAGAAATTGATGTGTCGATAAAGATCTACAAGACTTTATGATTTAGCTTGATTATCAATGGCAACTTAATTGTCAACATCAATCGATCCAACCGTTCAACTTTCTTGCGGCTATGAAATCAGCAACCACCCGCATAGCGGGTGGTATGGTGAAAGCCCCCAGAGGGGGCTATTTACAACCCCGCCAGTTGCATCTGCTCTTGCCGGCGTTCTTCAACCTCTTGATTCTTGATGTACTCTCGAATCATCTGCTCATCAAGACCTACTGTACTCACGCAGTAGCCACGAGCCCAAAAATGTCTTCCTGTGAAATTTCTCTGCACATGCTTGTACTTCCGAAATATCTGGATCGCAGATTTCCCTTTCAGAAACTCAACCGTATCGGAAACACTTAACCTTGGAGGAATCATTAACAACATATGAATGTGATCCCTCATTGCGTATCCCTCGACCAACTCAATGCCTTTTTGACGACATAAGTCTCGGAATATTGCTCCAATCTCACGTCTCAATGCCCCAAATAACGCTTTCTTTCTATACTTGGGCACAAATACCACATGGTACCTGCAATAATGTTTCACGTGAGCTTGGCACTGCCAATCTCGCATATGGCCTCCTTAAAGAACTTGCCGGTTCATGGAGGCCATATTTTCACTCTGCACGCCGGAACGGCAGAGCCTTGTCAAGTCTCACCGCCTGAGGCGGTGGTTTACCTATTTGTTAATTAAGTGTAATCAAATCCTTGGATAAAGAAATTGAACTTCGCCATATAAAAAATTTCGACCTTAATAAAAAAATACATCTGATAATTTTTAATACAATAGCAAGAACCATAGGATTATTCACCCTAGAAACTAAAGCGATAATGAAGATAAAAATTGAAAAGGCTGAAGAAAATTTAAACCGATTTCGTGGTGAAACTCTACTTTTAGAAGAGTGCAAAGCAATTTCAAACTACTTGCTAATGGAAAATCCAAGGCATGAGAAAGCTCTAACATGCCTAGCAGAAGCGTATTACCAGGATACTTATCAGGGAGGCCTCTCCTTCCGTAAAATGAAGCTACTCAAAGGATACAAATGGATTTTAAAGGCTATCGCTATAAATCCTAAAAATGAAGAAGTAAGGTCTTTACAGGCGCTTTACATTGTTTATCTGTTAAGCCCTTCGAAAGCAGAATATTTATTAAAGGGCATCGATAACTGGAGAACAACCCTAGCATACGGCATGATTACTACAAAAAATGAGGATGCAGACGGACTTGAACTATACATGACAAGATCGATCAAAAATTGCCCCAAAAGTAGAAAAGCTTTTCTTGTTAATCATACCGGTGCTGCGTTATCTATGATAGGCCATAAAAAAAAGTCCATTCATTACTACGAGGAAGCAATCAATATTGATCCAGACTTTGCTTGGCCTTACTACAACTTAGGCCTTAGAGAGGAGGAAATTAGTAACGAAGATGCGGCAAATGAATATGCAAATAAAGAACTAGGGATCCTCTGAAAAATCAGCCTTTAGCCTTGCATCAGGCTTCCTACAACTAAAAATGCCTATTTTTTACTCGAAACTCTATTTTCTATACATAGTTATCTCCATTTTTTCTGCCTTAGATCCGCGTTTGGCGAATTTAAGGCACACTAACCCTAAGTCAGCAGATACTTTTTCCCAATTAGTAAGTTGGTAAAGCCAGCCAGCAGAAATAAGCGCTGAGTGTTTTTTTCTAAACTTCGATAGCGTACTTTGCCATACCCGAAAATATTTTTAATATATCGGAATGGGTGTACTACTTTTGCCCTAACCTGCGCCTTTATTTTTTCTACCTTGCGCAACTCAGTTCGGCACGGACGATGCTTCAGGCGACTACGCTTCTCTGCAATAAGCCACTCCACATCTTTAGATTTAAGCTCTTCTCGCTTTTCTGCACCCGTGTAGCCAGAATCCCCCCAAACTCGCTTCTCTTTACCATGCAGCAATTTGCCTGTTGCAGTAATGTCATGTTGGTTTGCGGCTGTTGTGTCGAGGCTATGTATGAGTCCGAGGGTGTCAGCTGTACCGATATGCATCTTCATCCCGAAATGCCACTGATTACCTTTTTTAGTTTGGTGTATTTCTGGGTCGCGCTTCTTCTTTTTGTTCTTAGTTGAAGTTGGAGCGGAGATAATAGTGGCATCTACAATGGTACCTTCACGCAGTGCCATGCCATTCTCAGCGAGGTGTTTACTAATTTCCCCAAATAGAGTTTTACTCAGCTGATTCGACTCTAATAAGTGGCGAAAGTTAAGAATCGTTGTCTCATCGGGAATTGGTCCGCTCAGAGTCAACCCGGCAAAGTTACGCATAGATTCAATCTCAAATAGCGCATCTTCCATAGCCGGATCACTGAGATTGTAAAACAACTGCATACAATGAATGCGCAGCATGACACTCAATGGATAAGGCTGCCGGCCACGCTTGCCCCGTGGATAACAAGGCGCTATTTGAGCTTCTAGTCGCTGCCATGGGATGAGGGCATTCATCTGAGAAAGAAACTTCTCTCGGCGAGTTATACGACGCTTGAGATTGTATTCTGCTTCGGCAAAGGTGACTTGGTGCATGATCTATCGTAGCCTTGACGGATAGCCTAATACTACCAAATTGACTGGGAATTATTCAGAGGTTCCCTAGCTAGAATGAAGTTTGAGTTCGCTTCAAATTTAGAGAACAGAACAAAATGATACCATCTTGCACATAAAAGCCCAACAAATTTTTCATCGCTATTTTCAAAGCATACAGTTAACTCTAACCAAGAGTAAATTATGTAGTAAAGATTCTTAGCTGCATTCATTTGCCAGAGAGAGATCATTAATAGTAAGGTTGTGTGCTCTAAATATGCTACACGACCTATTCTTATTTTTAATAATTTACACAGCATCTTGAGTTATTAACCCGGCGGATAAGTGGTTCATTATGCTGCATATTTAATTGAGCGGTGTTTAAAGTAGGAAGCTACACGTGCGGGCTTCTTTTGTAACATTCTCATGTGAGAAAGTACCTTGCTTTTCAGCTTCTCTCTCGTTCGTGCTGGCATCCCACTGTGAACGCCCGCTTTGAGATCACAATTCAAATATTCATCCGGGTTCAATTCAGGCGAATATGATGGTAAATAAAATACTTCTATTTCATCCTCATGCTCTACCAGCCAGGCTTTAACGACTCGTGCATGATGAACCCTAAGATTGTCCAGAATGAGATAAACTTTACGGCCTGCTGTTTTGATCAATCGTTTGAGAAAATCGATCAATTTGTCAGCATCCATGCTCCCTTCATAAATTTGAAACCGCACAGTTCCCTGATTTGTAACCGCAGAGATCATATTGAGTGAAGCATGTTTGGCATTCAGTCTCACAAAGGGGGTTTTCCCTTTTGCCGCATAGCCTCGCTCATGTTGGCAATCGCTGTGAATTCCTGTTTCGTCGCCCCAGTAAATCTCTGCATCTTCCCGTTTCGCACGCCGCTTAATGTTTGGATAGTCTTCTTCCAGCCACTTTTTAACGGCTTTAGGGTTTTGCTCATAGGCC
>NZ_JAIVKI010000041.1 GCF_020524905.1 Microbulbifer variabilis
CCAAGGAATTTCTTGCATTTCTGAAACAGGTCGAGCGGCAGACACCGAAAGACAAGGAGTTGCACATTGTGCTGGATAACCTCAGCGCTCACAAAACCAAAGAAGTCACAGAGTGGGTAACCAACCAGCCGAGAATTCATTTCCATTTCACGCCGACCAGTGCATCCTGGTTGAACGCCGTCGAAGGATGGTTTGCGCAGCTCGAACGGCGGGCTCTTTACCGAGGCATATTTACCGACGTGGCGGACTTGAAGGTCGAGCTGCAGCGATTTATTCGTGTTCATAACCGCGATCTTGCCAAACCATTTAAATGGACAAAGAGCGCCGACACAATACTGGCTTCAGTGCAGCCAGCCAAAAATGTGTTACCTAATTAACCGCATGGTCCACTAGCTGCCACTGCTGGACCTCGGTGTGTAGTGGTCGCTCAGAGTGATATTCAAACCAGTGGTCAAATTCGGTAGAACTCATGGAGCGCAACATATTGAAATAGTCAGGACGGTTAAAGTCCCGTGCGAGCTGCCGGGCAAAGTGAAAACCCGGCACTAGCCTTTTTTTTCGGTGTCCTCGCCTTCTATTTCGCCACTCTCTCCCTCAACGGGTGTTTCTACATAGAGACCGGATAACTTAGCTGCAGGGACATAGAGCACATCTATCAACTTAGGGGTAATGCTGCGGATTAGGCCATGGTGAATATCTTCCAACAAATCCTGGCAATCCGGCTTCATCCAGATGGAGTAAGCCACCAGCAGCAATTTCTTGCTGACTTCCCCTGCACGAAACGCCCAAAGCTGGCCAAAGTTTTCCAGCTCAGTTTCCGGCAACTCTTCACCCTGCGGCAGTGGAATATCTTCGGTAGTTTTCTGCAGGTATTCACAGCGGTGGTAGGCACTCAGCTCAAATAACTCCACTTCCTGCTGGCCAAATACAACGGTTTCGGATTCTAAAATAGGGGTAGGAACTAAATTCATAGTTAGCTGCCTGCGGTTACTGTGGGTTTACCAGAAATCTTAAATTTCACGGTGCGAGTGATCTTGTCATCCTTGGGCACCGCCTTACCCCAGCCGGTAATATGGCCGGTAAACTCTACTGTCGTGCCTTCAGGATATTCAATCTGATAATGCTTATTCGTATCGGAGTCGTAATCTGTCCGCAGTGCCTGCTGGCCGCTGTCTGTCTCTTTCCAGATCAAAGTAATGGAAACCTCGCCGGCATCGCGTAAGCCGGAGGGATCATAGTCCATATAGCCACTGGTGCCATCAATCGGCGTCATTTCAACAGAACCGCGTGACTCCTCACCGGGGTCAATATCCAGCATCCCAGCTACTGGCGTATAGGAGCTGCCATCATTGCTGCGGGAGAATTTTGTTTTATAACCTTGTGCCATAGCTATGACCTCATTGGGTTGTTCAGTTAAAGAGCTGAGGGTTCGGTGGAATACTGGGCCCTATAGGTCAGGCGGACCTCACCCAGTGGGTGATCTTCGTCGAGTGCAAATTGCGTTTGGTTAAGCAGGAATAAGTCACAGGTATTATCTAAAGTGGCATCCTGTAATGCATGCTCGATATCTTCAGCTGCCTGGTCCAGTGCGGCATACACATCGCCGCGACTCTTCACAACCGCAGCAATAGTCAGGTCCAACTGCCGACCTGTACCGCCATGCATTTCGCGCTCGATGTTTTCAGTAGCAAAGCCCACCACAATTGCCGGCAACTTTTCTGAATCAATTTCTTCTGTGGTGCCAGGTGGTGGAAATGTGTAGCCGAATAGGGTTTGAAGCTTATTTAAAACGCCATCGCGGATGGTGATGCGTTGGGTCATTGGGAAGTGCTCCAGAAATTTTGAGCATAAAAAAACCCGCTAGTGCGGGTTTAAAAGAACTAAATTAAATATCAGCTTGTAAATAGGCTCAAAAAATCACTCTTAATTTAGATATATAAATTACGGCTCAATATCACATATTCTGCCTGAACATGAACCGCCGCCACCACCACCAGTGTCACCACCAGTGCCACCACCAGTACTGCCAGTGCTACCACCTTGGACTATTAAACTTTTCCAGTTGCTGAAAAACTCACCATCGTAACTTCTAAAGCGATAATGAGCATCACATCGCTCGGAGTAGTTATAGCTAGATAAATTACTTAATGAACCAAAATTTTCCCATGTTGCTGTTTCCTCAACAACATCACATCGAGTACCAGTCCACTGAGCGATTGTCTTCCTCTGAACCTGAAACTTCATGGGAAGGCCAGCCTTAGCATTAATTGCATAAGTCTGATCCATTGTGCCAGATATTAAAAAGTCACCATTCTTCCAGTTACCACTGGTAGACTCATTATTCTTACTAACTGACACAGTAGGTCCATTAATTGCTAAGAAACGTTCGTTGTCACACTTCTTGTCACTTTTATCAATTACAGCTACCCAATTCCAGCCTCGATACGTTGGAGTCAAATGTAGATCCGACTCACCTTCCTCATCTATGTCACTGTCACGCTCTGCAGTAATTACCGTCCTGTTGGAAGAGTCCAAATGGGCAAGCTTGAAAGTTGTTTTATGGCCCCAGTGAACCAACCATGGCGATTGTGATACAAATTTTGCCGAACGCCCCACCACTGTTCTAGAAGGACTATCCTTAACATAAATAACACCCGTGTCACTACTATAGTTTTCGCAACCTGGAATTATAGTAGCAGCGTGAACAGCTGCAGATCCAAATGCAAAAAAACACAGCGAGCCAACCATAGCTCTTTTCAATTTTATAATATTTCTAAACACACTCAACCCTACTCAAGAAAATTAAAATAAATATACATTCCAGCAAGGATACTACTATGAATTTTTAAAACAAAAAACCGCAATAATTTATTAAATATGGAACCCAAGTACTGATTTTTCTAACTTTCTCAATCCATCAAATGCTCACACCAAAAGTCAATCCATTCATAAAAGCTAACTTAACTAATAATTGATAAACGTGTTACTTCAGACCATAGCACCCACTGAAACATAAACATGAAAAACAAGGGTGGCTTTTTGAGATATTTGCTATTAGCATCTCTCCACTAATAAAAATTTACTAGCGATAGCTGTTACCCATCCACCTGCACCCGCCAAACAACCCCATCATCCTCCAGCCGCTTGCGCACCGTATACGCCACACCAGCCAGCGCAATCACCGCCCCTGAGCTATAAGCCCCTACCTCACTCACCAGAAGACTCAACTCGATACGCGGCACCCGCACTCGCTCCTCATCGTCGAACTCATCTATCTCCCGATCTCTTATCACCCGGCAATCTACAGGCTCAGCACCGCTACCATCTGTATAGGTAGCGGCCTTGCCCCATTTGCGGAACGCGCGCTCTGCGGCTCTTTGGTCCAGATCCATGGATCACCTAAGCCTTCACCGTGCCCGGCACGCCGGTAAACTTCACCGCTAAGCTGGTAACGCCATCACCGGCAGCCTCTGCAGCGAAGGTAGTTGCACCAGTGATATCACCGGTTGCGGCTGTTGCAGCGCTATCGTCAAAGGCTGCTGCGGATACATCCCAAGTGAGCGACTCGCCCTGGCCAATCACCGCGCCGGATACTTTGGGCACGGTGAATACGCCATCAATAGCGATCACACCGGACTCACCCACGGCAATATCGTCCATCGCCACACCCAGCACTGCGCCTACTGCTATCACCTGGCCAGAGGTAATTACCGCACTGGTGCTATTGGTGTAATCCAGCATGCGCCCGTCTTGAACAAAGTTGGTAGCCATTTCACTTTCCCCGCTTGGATTTGAACTTTTGCAATAAGAAAGGCCGCGATGTGCGGCCCTTTTCGGATTCTTTAAGGTTTGGTTCGGTTTGAGCTGGGTATTAGGTCTTAGGTGTTTTCACCATGCCTTTTGCATCCCAGGCTTTCGCAGCTGCATCGAGGCGGACTTTGAATTCCACCCCATCGATATTCCAGCCGTTTTGCTGTTCCAGTACTGGGGCTTGCTGGCCATCCAGATAGAGCACTTCGATGGTGTCGTGCGCTACCGGGTCGGCATTGAGGTACCAACCATTGTGCCCGCTGAGGCGACCATCGGAGATCACGCTGGCAATATTGCGCACACTGTTCGGTACAGTGTTGGATTTCTCAGCAGCACCCACTTCAAACTCTGACTCCAGCGCTACCTTTGCGGCCCCCTCATCGGCAATATCACACAGCAGGAATTTGGGGCGGATATTTAGGAAAGCGGTACCGTCCTTCTGTTTGCCCATCAATACCCGCGCGGCATCGATGCTGGCTGTATTGATGCCTGCCTTTTCGGCTAAGTTGCCGTGGTCGGTATGGAATAAGGCCTTGCCATCGGCCATCTTGGGATTGTTGATCAGGATACTGAACACCAGATCCCCCACTGTGCGAATAGCAGCGAGACCCATCTTTTGTGGGATTCGAGTGAAGGCCCCCAGGTCGTCATTGATAATCGCCTGGCGAGTAATAGAGAAGAGTTCCCCGTAAGTGGCCAGCGCGGCGGTCTCGGCGCGCTCGCCGATACTCACATATTTAAATTCTGCCCCGGGTGCCACTTGGCGCAGTGAGGGGAAGGTGCCAAGGTCGGTGCGGGTAGCTATTTTGAAATCGCTCAAGTTTCCAGTGGCGGTAAACTGCGGGAAAACCTCTGCCGCTTCAGAGTAACCCTTCAGCATGGATTTATTGGCGATATTGCCGAGGACGGTAGCGAAGTCACCAGAGCTATGGGTAAACGCTGCGGCAACCACGCCCATTTTATCCAGGCCCGCCAAATTCTGTCCGTGGGCGTGCATAAACATACGGGCAATTTCCAGCATGGTATAGCCGGCCAGACTGTTGCCCTCTGTGCGCTTCTCGCCGAAGGCACGCATGGCAATGGCATTCTCAGCATCCGCCTTAATGCGCTTGATACCCTCACCTTCCTGCACCACTACGCTGTAGCTTTGCACTGGGGTTGGGGTTTGACTACCGAGCGCTGTGAGCAGCTGGTCTTTGGCCTTTTCAGCGGTGCAGTCCATATCATCCAGGCAGGATTGCATTACCGTACTGTGCGCTTCGAAGCCCTTAAAAACGGCTTTGATAGTGTCTTTGCGTATTTGCTCATCCGCTGCAAATTGTGCTTTGGCATCGGCGGTAATCTGCGCTTTCATTTCTGGGGCAACCTCGGTCGCAGCGGTTGCAGCTGGCGTGGTGGAGGTGGTTGTAGTCATGGCTTGCGCCTCCTGGCTATGGGTTTGGTTTGGGTTGCCTGCAACCGCAGACGGGAATCTAAATTCAGTGGACCCCTGCACAACCAATGCACTAATAGCTTGAGGGGTATTTTTGAACTGGTTGAAGAGATCGCCGTTAAAGCTGGCAGCCATCTCGATTGCGGCAGTGGTATCGGTAGCGAAGCCGGCTTCCACGGCCTCGGCGCCGGTATACCAGGTCTCGTCATCCATCACCTGACTGACTTCCTCATCCGACATTCCGGTGCGGGAGGAATAAAGGCCAATCATGGTGGTTTTAATTTTTGCCAATAGGCTCTTGGTTTTTTCCAGGGCGCGCTCATCACCTCGCACACCGGCACTGGGGTTGTGCACCATGTAATAGGCATTCTCGGCGATATGAACCGTGTCCCCGGCGAGAGCGATCACACTGCCCATGCTGGCTGCAATGCCTTCAATCCAGGTTTCCACCTCGGCCTTATGATCTTTGAGCAGGTTGTAAATGGCGGTGCCATCGAACACATCACCACCAGGGCAGTTAATATGCAGATTGATCTTGCTGACATCACCGAGTGCTTTGAGATCTCGGGCAAAGTCTTTTGCTGTTACACCCCAGTAGCCGATGTAATCGTACAAATAAATATCGGCTTCACTCGTATTTGCAGCAGCGGTAATGCTGTACCAAGTTTTTTTAGGCATTGCGGTTTCCTATTTAGAGTCGGAGTCAGACTCAGAGTCGGACTCAGTATTTTCTGCGGGGACCGCAGCGCGTTTACTTGGAGTGGTGATATCGTTTTCTTTCAGCTTTCTCTGCCAGGCAGCGGTTTGCTTGATCACATCATCCGGCTTTTTGCCGCGGCGACGAATGGTCTGCTGTGGGCTGACCAGCACATTTTCCAGCAGGGTTTCATCCGCACTGGCTTCATGGGCCGGATTAATCCAGGGCATCACCGGGGTAATAAAATCGACGTGCATTAGCGTGGATGGGTCCACATCCGCTGGCACTTGAAAGGCATCGGCCAGTAAACCCATTTGCACCCAACGCCGGGTGACCGGCTCTACAATCTCCTCGCAAAACTCCAGACTGAGGGTTTCATAATTCGCCCACTGTTCCACCAGTTCCTGGCGCTGCGAACTATAAGTCCCGTTGTAGTTTTTGCTGATGCTGCTAAAGCTGGCCATGGTGCCGGCAGCGGTCATGCGGTGCATGGTTTCTAAAAACGGGGTTAGCAAGCCGCTTGGGCGATTGCTCTGGATGGTGCCGACAGATTCCCCAGGGCGGAGATCGTCGTAGATGGCACCGGCACGGATGTCGAGAATGCGCTTTCCTTCACTATCCCA
>NZ_JAIVKI010000043.1 GCF_020524905.1 Microbulbifer variabilis
GCAGTTTCTCGATGTTTGAGAACAAGAGTTCAGCTTCCTGATTTTTACATCAGATGCTCTTTAACAAGGTGAAATAATTTGTAGTAATACACTGCAAGGCGAGGTTGGGTGTTTAACACCACTCAACATCAAAAATATTGTGTGTCTCTCAAGCACACAATCCGGCGTTCAGGCCAATGATTTATCGTTGAGTCTGAATGTTAAAGTCGTTAGTAGTCGTTTGTGTTGTATGGTCAAGCGACTAAGCGTATACGGTGGATGCCTTGGCAGCTGGAGGCGATGAAGGACGTAGGAGCCTGCGAAAAGTCTAGGGGAGCTGGCACACAAGCTTTGATCCTGGAATGTCCGAATGGGGAAACCCACTCCTTTTAGGAGTATCCCTAACTGAATACATAGGTTAGGGAGGCGAACCCGGGGAACTGAAACATCTAAGTACCCGGAGGAAAAGAAATCAACCGAGATTCCCTGAGTAGCGGCGAGCGAAAGGGGATTAGCCCTTAAGCTCTTTATGTTTTAGTGGAAGGTTCTGGAAAGTACCGCGATACAGGGTGATAGCCCCGTACACGAAAAGGCATTTAGAGTGAAATCGAGTAGGTCGGGACACGTGTTATCTTGACTGAATATGGGGGGACCATCCTCCAAGGCTAAATACTCCCAGCTGACCGATAGTGAACCAGTACCGTGAGGGAAAGGCGAAAAGAACCCCGGAGAGGGGAGTGAAATAGAACCTGAAACCGTATACGTACAAGCAGTAGGAGCCCTTCGGGGTGACTGCGTACCTTTTGTATAATGGGTCAGCGACTTATTGTCTGTAGCAAGGTTAACCGCTTAGGGGAGCCGTAGAGAAATCGAGTCTTAATAGGGCGTTTAGTTGCAGGCAATAGACCCGAAACCCGGCGATCTATCCATGGGCAGGTTGAAGGTTGAGTAACATCAACTGGAGGACCGAACCCACTAATGTTGAAAAATTAGGGGATGACCTGTGGATCGGAGTGAAAGGCTAATCAAGCCGGGAGATAGCTGGTTCTCCTCGAAAGCTATTTAGGTAGCGCCTCGCGTCTCACCCTCGGGGGTAGAGCACTGTTTGGGCTAGGGGGTCATCCCGACTTACCAACCCCATGCAAACTCCGAATACCGAGGAGTGCAATCGCGGGAGACACACGGCGGGTGCTAACGTCCGTCGTGGAAAGGGAAACAACCCAGACCGCCAGCTAAGGTCCCAAATACCAGTTAAGTGGGAAACGATGTGGGAAGGCCCAGACAGCTAGGAGGTTGGCTTAGAAGCAGCCATCCTTTAAAGAAAGCGTAATAGCTCACTAGTCGAGTCGGCCTGCGCGGAAGATATACCGGGGCTAAAACTGGTAACCGAAGCTGCGGATGCTCTTAGGAGCATGGTAGAGGAGCGTTGTGTAAGCCGTTGAAGGTGGATCGGGAGGTCTGCTGGAGGTATCACAAGTGCGAATGCTGACATGAGTAACGACAAGGGGGGTGAAAAACCCCCCCGCCGGAAGACCAAGGGTTCCTGTCCAACGCTAATCGGGACAGGGTTAGTCGACCCCTAAGGCGAGGGCGAAAGCCGTAGTCGATGGGAAACAGGTTAATATTCCTGTACTA
>NZ_JAIVKI010000044.1 GCF_020524905.1 Microbulbifer variabilis
AGCGAATCGTACTCTAAACCGACACAGGTGGTCAGGTAGAGAATACCAAGGCGCTTGAGAGAACTCTGGTGAAGGAACTAGGCAAAATGGTACCGTAACTTCGGGAGAAGGTACGCCGGTTTTGGTGATGGGACTTGCTCCCTAAGCTGAGGCCGGTCGAAGTGACCAGGTGGCTGCGACTGTTTATTAAAAACATAGCACTCTGCAAACACGTAAGTGGACGTATAGGGTGTGACGCCTGCCCGGTGCCGGAAGGTTAATTGATGGGGTTAGCTTCGGCGAAGCTCTTGATCGAAGCCCCGGTAAACGGCGGCCGTAACTATAACGGTCCTAAGGTAGCGAAATTCCTTGTCGGGTAAGTTCCGACCTGCACGAATGGCGTAACGATGGCCACGCTGTCTCCACCAGAGACTCAGTGAAATTGAAATCGCTGTTAAGATGCAGTGTACCCGCGGCTAGACGGAAAGACCCCGTGAACCTTTACTACAGCTTTGCACTGAACTTTGAGCCTACTTGTGTAGGATAGGTGGGAGGCTTTGAAGCAGTAACGCTAGTTACTGTGGAGCCGTCCTTGAAATACCACCCTGGTATGTTTGAGGTTCTAACTCTGGTCCGTTATCCGGATCGAGGACAGTGTATGGTGGGTAGTTTGACTGGGGCGGTCTCCTCCCAAAGAGTAACGGAGGAGTACGAAGGTGCACTCAGCATGGTCGGAAATCATGCAATGAGCATAATGGTATAAGTGCGCTTGACTGCGAGTCAGACATGACGAGCAGGTACGAAAGTAGGTCATAGTGATCCGGTGGTTCTGTATGGAAGGGCCATCGCTCAACGGATAAAAGGTACTCCGGGGATAACAGGCTGATACCGCCCAAGAGTTCACATCGACGGCGGTGTTTGGCACCTCGATGTCGGCTCATCACATCCTGGGGCTGAAGCCGGTCCCAAGGGTATGGCTGTTCGCCATTTAAAGTGGTACGCGAGCTGGGTTTAGAACGTCGTGAGACAGTTCGGTCCCTATCTGCCGTGGGCGTTGGAGATTTGAGAAGAGTTGCTCCTAGTACGAGAGGACCGGAGTGAACGAACCTCTGGTGTTCCGGTTGTCACGCCAGTGGCATTGCCGGGTAGCTATGTTCGGACGGGATAACCGCTGAAAGCATCTAAGCGGGAAGCCTCCTTCAAGATAAGATCTCCCTGACTCCTTGAGAGTCCTAAAGGGCCGTGGAAGACTACCACGTTGATAGGCTGGGTGTGGAAGCGTTGTGAGGCGTTGAGCTAACCAGTACTAATTGCCCGTGCGGCTTGACCATACAACAGAGATGGTTACTAACGACTAGCTAAGCTAGCGGATTGTGAGTTAGAGACATACAATCGCTTGCGGTGTATTATTACAGATTGTTTTACCGACTTATTTGGGGTTATCGCCGGTCAAAAGACCGAGGCAAACAGCGATAACACGGCAGGCCAAGCAAAATTGCTTATAAGACCAACGCCAACCCAAGCCAGTTTGCCTGACGACAATAGAGTTGTGGAACCACCTGATCCCTTGCCGAACTCAGAAGTGAAACGCAACATCGCCGATGGTAGTGTGGGGTCTC
>NZ_JAIVKI010000045.1 GCF_020524905.1 Microbulbifer variabilis
TCGGTCGGAACTTATAAAAAAATCCTGGCTGAATTACGGGGTAACCCTGGCTCTACAAGGGGGACAGGTAGTGCGCAGGGTAAAAAGGGGAAATATTTCGTTGGCAAAGTTAATGGTGTCTTAGGCGTGTGGAAGAGGGCTGGCGGTAAACGCCGGCCAACGGTTAAGCCCATCCTGATTTTCCTCAAGGGAAAGCCTGACTACCGCAAACGTTTCCCTTTTATCCAAATAGCCGAAGGCATAGCGCGACGCCATCTGCCGATTGAACTGGATAAGGCCATGGACTATGCGATTGCGACCGCAAAGAGACGTTGAACGGGTCCTCCTGAGGGGGCCAACACACGGGTGATTCGGACCGTGTTTTTTTAACAGATATCCAAAATTTCATAGGGGGTTATACCTTGGCTGGTGATATCTCTCTTGATGATCAGGCCACTCAATTGGGCTTTGCTCGCTTGGTTGGCGCTTCGCAGCCCGCGATTGCCAAGCATTGGCAGGCTGGGGTGCTTTCCCAGGGAGCCAGTTTCAAAGTTTGGCTACAAGAATACTGCGAGCGGCTGCGCACAGAAGCGGCAGGCCGTCAGGTGAGTGATGCCCGCAGCCGCCGCGATATGGCACAGGCAGTTGAGTCTGAGGCAAATGCGCAATTAAAAATGCGTGAGCTGTATCGGCAAGACCAATTAATTCTGGATATCGAGTCTGTTCGCAAGGCGATGGTGGAGTGGTCCACCATTGGCAAGAATGAATTTTTAGGAGCGGTGGAAAGCATCGTTATTGCTATCGAGAGCCAGCATGCCATTACCATCGATCGCGAACCCCTACAGCCAAACATTGACGCTGCCCTCAAAGCTATTGGCAGTTACGAAATTGAATCTGAAGAGGCTAGTGGAGGAAGTACGCCAGGCCTGGATACCGCAGCCTAAAATCCCGCTGATCGAGTGGTTGCCAGACAATATCAAGCTGCCGTCTGAGGATAGCGATAACGCCGGTTATTACCGCAACGATTATGTGCCCTATTTCTGGGGCGTGATGCACGCGCTGGATAACCCAGTGTCGTGGATGGTGGTGATGCAGAAGGCCGCGCAGATTGGCTGGACGGTTTTGCTGGCCACCGATATCTGTAAGGTCGCCGTCACCGACCCGGCCCGCATCCTAATGCTGTTTCCCAAGGATGAAAAAGGCCGCCTGTTTATGGATGAAAAGCTGGTGCCGATTATCGAAGGTTCGCCAGCGGTGAATCGGGTGATCGATGTCACCACCAGCCGCAAAGGCGGCAGCCGCTCAACGCGGAAGAAATTCCCCGGTGGTGAGGTGCGCACCATTGGCTCCAACTCGATATCCAATGTGAAATCCACCACGGCCCGCCGGGGCTATGTGGAGGAGCCAGACGATACCAACAAAGACGTCGGGGATCAGGGCGATTCCATTCGCCACCTGCGCGAACGCCTTAAGCGCATGCGCAACAAGAAATTAATTATTGGCGGCACACCTGCGGTAGCGGATCTTTCCCAGGTGGAGCATTACACCAAGCTCGGCACCATGCGCGTGCTGCCGGTGACCTGTCACGACTGCGGCGACTCCCATGTACTGGATTGGGAAAACGTTCGCTGGCTGAAGAAAGAAGAGGGCATACCGCATCCGGTATTCGGCCTACATCAGCCTGATACTGCTATCTATGGCTGCCCGGAATGTGGCAGCGAATGGGATGACTACCGCCGCCAGGCCAATATTCTGCAGACCTGCAAAACGGCGCGGGAGAATGGCGACGATTTTGCCGGCTGGGTCAAAACCCAATGTGGTGAAGACTTTGGGCCCGATGAAATCGAACCGATAGAAACCTTTATGGAGCTCTCCGAGCTCTATGTGTGTATCCCCGGCACCGGCCTCGCCGATGTGGTGCGGGATTTTCTCGAAGCGGAGCATGAAGCCAAAAGCGGTGATGAATCCGCGCGTATTGTTTTTCAGAACAACAAACTGGGCAGGCCCTACCAGTATGCCGCCAGCCGCTTGCTGGACCATGAGGAACTGCAGAAAGCCGCCGAGGATTACCCGGAATTATCCTGCCCCGCTGGCGGCCTGTTGGTAACGGTGGGCATCGATGTGCAGCATGACCGCCTCGCAATCAGCATCCGCACTTTCGGCCGCAATGAAGAGTCCTGGCAGATGTTCTGGGGCGAGATCGATGGCGACACCGCCGACAAGCGCGACGACTGCTGGGCTGCCCTGGACAAGCTAGTCTTCCAGCCTTTCAAGCACGAGCGTTTTGGCGAGATCCGCGCAGCGGCAATCAGTATCGACTCCTCCGATGGGGGTACCAGCAACGCGGTATATCACTGGGTGAGAACCCGCGATAAAAAACATCGCGGCGTGCTGGTGATGGCGATCAAAGGGGACAGTAACGACTTCGGCACCAAGGAAATCTTTTCTCAACCCAGGCAGGTGGATTACAACAATCCCAAACGCCGCACCAAGGCAGATCGCCATGGGGTTCGGGTGTATATCGTGGGTACCCACAAGGCCAAAGATCTGATCGCCAAGCGCTTGCTCGGCACCAGCGCCTATATGCACAGCTGCAAGCATGTGCGCCAGGACTACTGGGAGCAGGTCACCGCCGAGGTCAAAGCCCCCAGCAAAAAGCACAAGGGCAGGGAAACCTGGCAGCAGCGCCCCGGCAGGCCCAATGAGGGCACCGATACCGAGGTCTACGCCCTACACGCAGCCCACGCCAAGGGCATGCACAAATACAACGAGAAAAAGTGGTCCACCATCGAATCGCAGCTGGGCCAGCGCACCTTGTTTAGCGAGCCCGATCAATCACCGGATCAACCCAAACCAGCCCCGAGTAAACCACACCGGCCAGCACAGCCGGTCGGTTCCCTACTGGATAGTTAAATGTCAAAAACCGCACAAGAAATGGTCGACCTCTATATCGAGGCCGAGATAGACGTGCTCGCCGGTAAAACCACGGTGATTAACGGCCGCCAATTTACCGCAGAGAACCTGCAGGAAATCCGCGCTGGCCGTCAGGAGTGGGAGCGCCGCGCGTCTCAAGAAACATTAAAGGCTGCCGGCAAACACCGCGGACCCGCCTACGCGAACTTTTACTGATGAACAAACTGGATTCTGTAATCGGGTTCTTTGCGCCCGAGGCCGCCCTGCGCCGCGTGCAAGCCCGCCGTGCCCTGGAGATTGCCGCCGCCTATGAAGCCGCGCGACCCAGTCGCCTGCGGAAAAACCCCGGTGATAACCGCAGCGGTGATCTGGTCGCCGAAGCTGGTGTGGAGGCGCTGCGCGGCCAGGCCCGGCACCTGGAGCAAAATCACGATTTTGCCTTCGGCATTCTCACCACTCTAACCAACAACATCGTCGGCCCGCGCGGTATCGATGTGGAATTCCAGCCCAAAACCTGGGATGGCGATATTCACGAAGGCCTCGCCAGCCAAATGAATGAGGCTCACAAGGAATGGGCGCGGCGCCCAGAATGCACCCGGCAATTTAGCTGGGGAAAATCCCAGCGGCTTCTTTGTAATACCTGGCTGCGCGATGGCGAAACTCTGCTGCGGCACCTGCAGGGCACGGTGCCCGGCTTAAAGCATCGCACCCCAGTGCCTTACACCATCGAATGCCTGGAGCCGGATTTCCTGCCGGTGGATTACAACGATTCCAGCAAACGCATAGTGCAGGGTATTGAGAAATCCGCCTGGGGCGAAGCCAAGGCCTTCTGGCTCTACGACGAGCACCCTGGAGCCTCTTTTAACTGGCGTATGAAGCGCAGGCGCCACAGTGCGGAAAATATCGAGCACCTGAAATTTGTGCGCAGGCTGCACCAAACCCGAGGGGTTTCCATCTTTGCAGCGGTAATGAATCGCCTCAACGATATTAAAGACTATGAAGAAAACGAACGCGTTGCAGCCAAGATTGCCTCGGCCATGGTTGGCTTTATTCAGAAGGGTAGCCCTACTGAGTATGAGCATGATGATGCTTGGGATAGTGAAGGAAAGCGCATTCTCGACATCCGTGCCGGTGCCATCTACGACGATCTCCGCCCTGGGGAATCTGTCGGCACCATCCAGAGCAATCGCCCAAGCGGCTTGCTAACCCC
>NZ_JAIVKI010000046.1 GCF_020524905.1 Microbulbifer variabilis
CAGCCAGCGAGTCTGATCGTTTGCCAGTCAATCTAACAATAACAGTAAATAATGTTTTGCGCTCAACCATAGTCAGCAAAGCTCCGCCACGCCCCTTGCCTATAACGGTATCACCTTCCTAGTCGCCAATCCGATTCATTCGGTCTACAACAGCTGGTCGATCATCTATGCACACTCTGTTTTTGATCTTTCCACGTCTATCATACTTACCGTATCGCTTGCGATAAGGTTTTGAGGCAATCCTAAGATGCTTGTATAAGTCTCCACCATTTGCCTGGTCTAAATAAATTAGTTGATAGATTGTTTCATGATGTAACGATACACCTGTATGTCTCTTTAAATAGCTTGCAGTTTGCTGGGGGCTTAATTCTTTCCGAGTTAGGGTGTCTATTTGTTGCCGCACGCCATTAGTCACCTTCTGTGCCTTATACGCTTGCTGACGTCTTTGTTCTGCGAGCTTATGTGCTTGTCCTGGACGATATCCTCGAAAGCCTATATTGCGTCGTAACTCTCGGCTGATCGTCGAGGGATGTCTCACTAACAATTTTGCTATTGCATTCTGAGAGTGTCCGGCTTTTCTTAGGCTGTAAATCTGGAATCGTTCGTTCTCGCTCAGTTGGTAGTAGCTCATCAGTATCTTTCTCTTGGTCGGGAGAGGTGCAGACTCTACCAGCTGAGCCCTCCTTTACCAATTGCACTTATTATCCGAAACCAAGATATTTATAAGTAGATTTTTTATGTTATTTAAAAGTGCAATTAAAACACTTGTCGTTTCTGCGGCTTTATTGGCCTGCGTTGCTCAGGCGAAAACTTTCAAGTATGAACTACAGAATATTTACTCAGGAAGAGGCGCGGTGGTCTATTCGGGGCTTGATCTGAACGAAGTTAAATCTGTAACGTTGACTGTTGAGCAAGCGGAGCCTAGGGCTACTCCTATGCTTACTTCTTTAGAAATTGAGTATGCCTATGCACCTAAACTGTCAGTAAAAAAATTATTTAGTCCTAATGATCCCAATGGAGATAGCTGGATTTTTACCGGGAAAGTTAATGATGCCTGGGTTTTTCGTCAGATTAATGTTCGAGTAGATAGTCTTGATCGTTTAAATCAAGATGGTAAAGAAATCATGATTGATGGTTATGTATCTGAGTATGAAAGTTTTGTTGAGCTGGGTGCTAACGGAGACGCGTATGAGAGGGGGAAACATCTATTTTTTGTTGCTGGAGAATTGAAAGCGGCGAATCCAAGTAAGGTGGTTGATGTCGAAAAGCTCACACTAGATGATAGTCGAGTGAAATTGTCACTTAGAGATAAGCTAGTTTCCATGCCAGGTGATACTAGGGCTAAAAAGGCGTATGTTATTGATGTGCTATGGTTTGGGAAAGGAGAGTCAGTAATATATTTTCCTGATTATGGTATTACTGATTCATTGTTTGTGGATCCGATAAGTATTGATGTCACAAAATTTACTACGACAGATGGAAGTGAAGATTACAACATTACAATTATATTAAGAGATGAATATGGTAATGTGGTAGATACAAATCCTATCTCTCTTTTATACTTATTGAGTACTGCTTACGATAATTAATCATATTGACTATGTCTTTAAGTGTGATCTGTGGTTAAGGATATGATTAATTTAGCTTGTCTATGTATTTCATAGAGTTAATTTTAAAAAGATTGTTTAACCATGCTCTTAACCCGCCTTGTGCGGGTTTTTTCATTTTTTAGTCTTCGATTTTCTGTACTTGGCGGTGTTCATTTGGGTGCCATTTTCTATTCCAATATTCTGCGAGTAGAACTTCATGAATTGCAATTTGCAGCGATTTGCCTATGGGCCTGATGCCACATTGGGGCGGCTGAGAGTGCGCGACTGTGTGTTTTATACGGTAGAGCGCCCGTGGTTGGGGAATCGTCCGTTCGAGAGCTGTATTCCTGAGGGGGTTTATTCCTGTAATCCCTATAACTCGCTTAGATTTCCCAATGTGTGGGAGCTACAGGAAGTCCCAGGTCGTTCAAAAATCCTAATCCATACGGCAAATTATTCTGCGGATGTGCAAGGCTGTATTGGTATTGGTTCTAACCTGGCTCCCGGTGGTTGGTGGGTGACGCAATCCCGCAGGGCAATGCAGCAGCTGCGAGAGCTGTTGCCGCCTGAGTTTGATCTGACAATTACGCACTATGTGCCGGAGTATCCATGATGGGTATTTGGTCTGGAGTTAAGGGTTTATTTGCCGGCCCAGAGTCTGCGGGCAAGGTGCTGGATGCCACTGTAAATACCGTGGATGCGGTGTGGTTTACCAATGAGGAAAAATCCCGTTGGTATCTCAAATACCTGGAAGCCACGCAGCCGCAGAACCGGGCACGGCGATTAATTGCCTTTCTGGTGACCTTGGTTTGGGCGCTGCTGGTTTTATTTATTGCGGCGGCCATGGCTTTCAAGGCGCCTTTTGTAGCAGACCTAAAGGGCTTGCTAGTTGATGTGGTTGTGCAGCCTTACAGCATCATCATCGGTTTCTATTTCGTGAAGTCGTGGGTGAGTGAGGTTAAGCGGTGAACACTGTAGCTCAAGAGGCAGCGAGGGAAGCCATGGTTCAGAAGGTCGCCAGTGCAACCACTACGGTTGCTGCGGGAACAGCGGTAGTCGGTGGGTATGCCGCACAAGAGTTATTGGCGGTGGGTGGTTTCTTGATTGCTTTGAGTGGGTTCGTTGTGAATTGGTATTACAACCACAAACGCTTGAAGCTGCAGGAAAGGCAGCAGGGCGGGGACGATGGACGTTAGTGTAAAGCTGGATACTTCAAAGTTTGATCAAGCATCTGCTGAATTGAAAAAGCAATTGCCTTATGCCAGCTCGGTTGCCCTAAATAACGTGGCCTTTCGTATACGGGGAGAAGAGCGCTCAGCGATGGGGCGTGAATTTACAAACCCGGCAAAGTTAACGCTGAACTCTGTATTGGTAAAGAAAGCCACGAAGCGTTCAGGTATCGCGAAAGTCTTTATCCGTGATCAGGTTTCCAACGGTAACGCACCGAGTAAATATCTGGCCCCGTCGGTCATGGATGTGAACCGGAACGACAAGCGCTTTGAGCGAGCCCTTCGGCATATGGGTGTCCTGCCTGCTGGTATGTATGTGGTGCATGGCGAGGCGGCGAGATTAAACAAGCACGGGAATATCTCGGTCGGAACTTATAAAAAAATCCTGGCTGAATTACGGGGTAACCC
>NZ_JAIVKI010000047.1 GCF_020524905.1 Microbulbifer variabilis
CGCTTAAACAGCAGACCAAGAGCGAGTCGGGGTGGGAGATCACCGAATGAGCTATTTTTGGGTCTGAAAGACAATCTTCTTGCAGCATGAAAGTATTGCAGTTATTACTTGAAACCAAGTATATTTAGAAATTGAACCAAAATAGAAAGCAACCTCAATGCACCAGAGTTACTCTTTCCAATCTGTCAAACTAAAAAATCACAACAAGGTAAAACCACGACAAGAAATTGAAGTGAAAAATAGAGCTTCTATAGAAATAGAATTGATACAGAAGAAAACCTTAAAAATAGCAGTATGAAAAACTCACCCTTACCCTCCCTGACAAAAAACACCTGGTAAATCCAGAGAGAAATTTTATAACACACATGCGCCACAGTAAATGATAAAAACCCAACTGACGAGCAACTGTTAGGACGATAGCACTAAATAAACCAGCTGAAATCTTTGCACATAGAATTATCTACCAGCCGAGTTCAATACAAGTAAATTATACAAACTCCGATACTTGATAACAGACCAGGGAATGACCACTCCACGAAGAAATGAATGACGATTAAAGTCCGCAGATATTAACTCCCAACAGATAATCCTAATTAACTCATAGGCACAAAAAAACCGGCTCAGAGGCCGGTTTTATTCTGCAAAGCGGAAAAACCGCATGCTGGGGAATTTATACCTTCTCAGGACAAAGCTGTCAACAGGCCTTTTTAAATCTAATGCGGTACTCTTGCACCAACTCAGACACAGGTCCCAAAGCTCTTCCAGGCAAAGGGTCCAGACGCCGCTGTAAACGCTTCCAAATTTTCACCCACGTCCCATCCCAACCCTTTTTGTCACACCATAATATTTTACGTGCATGGCCTAGATCTATTGATCGCCCATTCACATCCCGCAGCGCACTCGCACTAATACAAAATAACGCCAACTGGCTAACCTTATCCCTCGGGTGCGGCTCCTCCCACTTATCGAATTCAGACATCAAGTACTGCAATAGCGCCGCCCGCTCTTTAAATCTTTTTGCCGGTGGCGCATAGGCAGCCATGCCCCAGCAGTAAGCCAACGGATCACTTTGTCTCAGCTTGGCAACCACGCTTTGAATAATTCCCTTCTCACAGGAATCCATAACCCGGCTACCGCTACCCTTGCCCACAATCGCTTCAACACCACTCACCCGAGGCACATCAATGCGGCAAATCACCTGATTAGCCTCTCCCTGCACCTCACCCCGAATAATTAATTTCCGCCCTCGCCGAGCCTTTGAGGTGACCGTGCTCCTATTGCCCATAGCCTCATAATCAAACGCCGCCGCAGAGCCATCAAAGGCATCATGCCAAGCCTGTCTCGCTGAATCGAATCTCATGCCACCTCCCCCAAGACTGTAAACACTAACCCCAACTGGCCCGGCAGGGCCCTATTACACAGCCAACTAAATCTACCGGCTTGGTGCTCGGGGCTTACCAGCTGGTACCTCACAATATCTCACCGATTGGACGGTCTCCTGCTCGCTGGAGGGTCATTGTGGAAGTAGATCTTTCCCGCCTCACCCAGTTGCACCACACAGCCAGCTGGGCGCACCCTGATTATCTCATCGTAAAATTCTCTGGTCAGCTGCCAATCTTCGGGAGACCAGTTCCGCGCCTGGATACGGGGCGGGTTCCTGGCAAAGAAGTAAATTTTTGCGAGGTTATCATTGGCTTCTACGCTCCTGAGTCAAAGAAATGAGTCCATTAATGTGGGCTTTGAACACCAAAAATCACAACAGTATTTTTTTTGCCATCTCAACCTCTATAACACCGCGAGAAACACAATTTAAAGTAAGATTTTTAGCCAACTCTCCCGGTAGATACTCTCCCTGAATGTTTGAGCAAACAATCACTGCTCTATCATCGACTACCACATTAAAAGCCACCTCTGTCTTGGTGTGATTGTCATCCAAATAATCCACCCCTTTAGCCGTACCACAATGGGCCTGATTAGGCGAAAGCTTCCAATTTTTCAGAGAAGTAGAGATATAACCCGCCTCTAAATCAGCAGATAAAATTTGAAATCCGTCTCTCAACAAGGCCTGTCTCGCCTTACTCAAGACCTCCTGCTTATTAGAGAAGTGCTCTATAGCGAAATACTCGCTAATTATCACTGGCGTATCATTCTTTACAGCACAACCCTCTAAGCCAGGTAACAGTAGAACTCCTACCACCAAACCTCTTAGTTTTTTCATTCTTATCCTCCGTGATAAGTACACTTCGAGCATATCAAGGGTATTATTAACCCGGCATATTACCGGCCCCGACGCCTCCCAGGCTGAAGTCTGGGTTGCCTATGAGAAATACCTAGCTGGCCTAGTGGACCATGCGGTTAATTAGGTAATACATTTTTGGCTCGCTGCACTGAAGCCAGTATTGTGTCGGCGCTCTTTGTCCATTTAAATGGTTTGGCAAGATCGCGGTTATGAACGCGAATAAATCGCTGCAGCTCGACCTTCAAATCCGCCACGTCGGTAAATATGCCTCGGTAAAGAGCCCGCCGTTCGAGCTGTGCAAACCATCCTTCTACGGCGTTCAACCAGGATGCACTGTGGGCGTGAAATGGAAATGAATTCTCGGCTGGTTGGCT
>NZ_JAIVKI010000048.1 GCF_020524905.1 Microbulbifer variabilis
CCATCCGATCCCCCGGCCAGTGACTGGCCGGCATTGCAGATATAGTTGAGTGAATGGCTGTAAGTGCCCGATAGACGCACGCTTTCCGTATCAAAGCTCTGCAGCGCCGGTATTTCGACAGCGCCATCATCCCTGACACCCAACGCGATCCTGCCGTCTGCATCGGTCAGCACGAACGCATAGCCGGGATAACCCGAGACCTCTACGATTTCGTTACCGGCACTATCTGTAATCTCCAACACCGGTATGACGACCGTGCCATCGTCCTTAATGCCCAGTGCAATCCTGCCGTTCGCATCGGTCAGCACGAAGATGTAACCTGGATAGCCCGAAGCCCCTACGAATTCACCACCGGCTATTTCGGTATCCGCCAGCGCGGGTATTTCGACCGTGCCATCCTCGCGGATACCCAACGCAATCTTGCCCGCCTCATCGGTAATGATGTACTCATATCCCGGCGCTGAGCCGGCGGTGGCGAGCGGCGTTAGCGCCTTGCGGTTTGCAACAATTGAGGCGGTGGGGTCATAGGGCGATTTCACCCAGGCTGTCCCATTCCAGCCGTACAACCCATTATTTTCTTCGGAGGCATCACTCCAAACTTCTGCCATTTCACTGCCAGGTGATGCGCCGGCAGCATCCAACGCGGCCTTGGTTTGGAAGGACATGCGCCCCTGCGCCAGCGCCAGCACTGCAGCCAAGTGGTCCTGAATGGCCTTGCTGATGGTCGGTTTTCTAATGCCCTCCAGCTCCACCGTGCTGAACTCATCACCAGCTAAAATTTCATTCAGGGCAGCAATGCTGTTTTGCAGCTCCGCCACCGAACTAAAAAAAGTGCTCATAAAGTTATTCCTGATAACTATCCACAGCGCGGTCCACGCCCCGGCTAAATTGTTGAAGGGTGTTCGGGTCCAGCAGGCCCGCCACGGTCTGCTCCTCAGTGAGCACAATCCGGTCTTCTATTTCCATGCGCGCGCTGTATTCCCAGATACGGGGGGCCAGTGGCCTGCAGTCGCTAAGGGGATGGGTAATAAAGCGCATCTTGTGGGGGATTAGCCCCTGGGGTGTGAGTACCTCGGCACTAAACCAGGCAATCGCATCGGACAATGCGTGGGTGACAAAACCCTCGAAAATAGCGGCCTCATTGGCTAGCAATTTCCACTTAACAGAAAGCTCTGTGGGAACCCTGGCAAATCGGCGCCGCTGCCGTGCGCGACCGCTGGCCATTTCGGTGCGGATACGGTTATCCACTTTTTTCAGCACATAGCCGTCCAGCTGCGGAGCCGGTAGCTCCGCAGGGTATTTAATTAAGGCCATGGTTAATTTCCGGTGCGAGAAAGGCTGTAGGTAGATTCGATAGCGGCAGCCGCGTCGCCACCCTCACGGATATTGGCCACAAAAATATCAATGACATCGGACTCGCCAGCACCTTGAGAGCGCTCGACTTGACCGGCTTTAGAGGCGTCTTCGATTAGGTTGACCGTGATATTTCCCTGCAGGCCGCCGCCTTTTAGGGCCTTGGTTAAATCGGCATTTTGATTTGGGGATAAAACCCGCTCGCCTTTATCCAGCAAATAAGTAGATTCTTCCGGCACGTAGTCGAGGCCGCCATGGGCGATGCCGGCAGGTTCTTTGATACTGCTCAACTGGTTGGCTATCTGTATGCCCTGAGTGGTCGCGCCGATAATAAATGGGATGTTTTGCGGGAAGCCGACCTTCGACGCCTCAGCAATGTTTTGCACCATGGCAGTGCCAGCCGTATAGACAGCCATCCCCATTTGCAGCGCCGCCAGCTTTTTATTGTGGGTACCAACGGCGGCCAGCAGTTGCTTGGCCCCGCCGACGTAACTATTTAGCCTGGCCTTTTCGGCCGTCTCGTCCATCGCCTGGCGCTGCTGTTGATGCTTTTTCTCCAGCTGGGTTAGGCTGCGTTCGTATTCGTCGCGGGCAATAATCTTGCTGAGGTAAGCCTGATCCAGCAGCTGCATTTCTGCATCCTGCTGAAGCTGCAACTGCTCCATTTCACTGAGCCAGGAATGCTGCAGGGTTTCCACCCGCGCGGCGATACCCTCGCGCTCGGCTTCGGTCAGGCCATCTTCCCCGCGCTCTTTGGATTGCTGACCGGCAATGGCATCGTTATAGCGCTGTATTTCCCGCTCGGCATATTCTCGACGCAGGGCTTCAAGGGACTCAAAACCTCGCCGAGTTAAGTCCTGTTCGCCAACGTGCAGAGAAGCGATCTGACGCAAGCGCTGTTCGTGATCGAGACGGATTTTCCCCTGGCGATCTGCCAGAAATTGGTCCAGCTGGATCAACTGAGCGGAACCCGCTTCCTGCTGAAGTTTTAGCTCCGCTGCAGCCCGATCCCGCTCTGCCTGCGCGCGGACCTCGGTCGCTGCCTGCGCAGCTTTCTTGCGCTCTTCCCGCTGTGCCATCGCCGCTTTCAGGTCGGCGCCTTTCATTTCCTGCAACTGCGCGCGGTATTTTGCAACGAGATGGCTCTGGTATTGAATCTGGACCTGTACACCATCCCGAGTGGCCTGTTGTAGCTGTTTTTGGTGATGCAGGTATTTCGC
>NZ_JAIVKI010000049.1 GCF_020524905.1 Microbulbifer variabilis
GCCGAGTGGCGACAAAAACGCGATCTCTTATTAAGCGCTAAAGGAGTCGGCAATGTACTGGCTTACACGCTAATGAGCGAACTTCCTGAGCTGGGCAAGTTGAACCGCAAAGAGATTGCGGCACTTGTGGGTATCGCCCCGATGAATCGTGATAGCGGCAGCTTCCAGGGTAAGCGCTATATCCGAGGTGGGCGACATTGTGTACGCACGGTTTTATTTGTTTCTCTGATGTCGGCAATACAATGCCATCCTAAATTAAAGCCAATGTATGAGCGCCTGGTCGCTGCTGGTAAACCAAAGAAAGTAGCCCTTATCGCATGTATGAGGAAGCAACTTACCATCCTCAATACGATGGTAAAAAACAACACTCACTGGGATGAGAAAATGGCTTAAATACTTAACAAAGGACCATAGTCACTTGTTAAACGTACTATTCACCGCTGATTACCATATTAATTTCTTTAACAGTCTGCATACCACACAACCAAGAAACAGTAATGGTAAGACTGCCTTCCTTTATTGCTTTCACAAAATTTTCTGATCCTGTTGTATCAGTAGCATCCGAGCTATCAATAATAGAAACAATTATAGGAACGCTGGGTATAAACTGATTATCCGGACCAAAAGCGTTTACTACAAGGCTATTGGGATGCCACACTTCGCCAATATTGAGCCTCAAAACGTCAGGCGTTATTTTTAACCCGCTTGTTATGTCACACTAAATTTTCAACTCTGCAAGCCCTTGTGGGATTGGACCACCCATAAAGAACCCGTTTTCGGAAATCCCAATACCCACACCGAATCCAGACACCATGCCTCCGCTTATCTTATTGGTACCAATTCTTGTAAATTCTTTGGCTAACTCACATTCTGGCAAAGATCCTGTCATGTCTCGAAAGATCTTCCTCTTTGGAGAATAGAAGAAAGACTGCATGTCTCCTTCATATATTACGAATCCATCTTCTTTCTCCGTGAATTCGATATCAGTCCAAGGCTCATCAGACATTACTAAAACCTTAGCGTTTTCTCCTCCAATATCGATTACGGATAACGAACCATTTGCATGCGATAAGATCGCTTTGGTTCCCCATAGAACCGGTATTTTTACGCTAGTGAAGTTAACTGATCCAATTCTGAAATTCATATTAATCACCAATTAGGTTGCGAAGCTCGGATTCAAGAAACTGCTTTTTAGAGACATCTAGCTGCTGTTGAATTCTAGACTGTGATTCATCTTGTGCTGTCACGTCACGACGCATCTCAATAAAATCCTCTTCAATCTGCAAACTGATTAGAATTGGAAGATCTCCTTGATATAACAGTTCACCTGAAATCTTACTTGGGAGGTTGTTTCCATCACTTGTATTAATAACAAACCTCTTAATTAGGTTACCACTGGAATCTCTAACAGAGCGGAAATCACTTATCCTATCAATATCTTTCCCTTCAATATTGATATTCTTCTCGGCTAGTTGAGCGCTGAAAAGCAATATATCATCAATGACCTGTTGGATAACGCTAGATCGTTGATCCAGCCATTGATTTAAATCATCTTCGGTCTTCACGACATTAATATTTAACGAGCGCCCTTCCTCGGAGTTTGCCCCATTTTCAAATATTCTATCGCCCGAAACTATTAATACAGGGAGATCTGATTCTTTAGCCAAGGATATGAGCTGACTCCAGATCACCCTGTCTCTAAATTCCTCGCCCTCAGGATTCTTAGGCAAGGGTGGTAACTTGAAGGATGCTCTCTTTTCGGCGTCTTTATAATGATCAATAGTTGGCTCTAATTCATAGATTTCGTTAAACTTACTTTTTAGGATAGAAAGGACATCTATATCTGTATTCTGTTCAGAGAACTCTGGCGATAGCTGATATCCTTTATCTTTAAGTAAGTCCCATGCTTTTCGGGTATTCATATTATCTTTTTCAGCGATCTCTTTGACCCAAGCATTCATTTCAATTTGAACCGTACTGGGAATTGATAATATATCACCCCTCCCTAGCGCTGAACTAATTTGCTGCTCTAGCCTCTCTGGAATAGAACCCACTATATATTCATTGGCACCAAGAGAGCGCAGATAATTTGTATCAAAGATGATGTGTAAAGACATCTATATATTTCCATATACTAAATTTAGTTAGTCGGCCCTGAAAAAAGCCGCTAGGCCTTGTGGCACTAAGGCTGTATGGCTATACGGCATAGCCATTTCGACCAGTTTTCGCTATTCTGAGTCAAATTTCTGGTCGAAATGCTCAA
>NZ_JAIVKI010000050.1 GCF_020524905.1 Microbulbifer variabilis
CAGGAAGCGGGTTCGGCTCAGTTGATTCAGCTGGACCAATTTCTGGCGGATCGCCAGGGGAAAATCCGTCTCGATCACGAACAGCGCTTGCGGCAAATCGCCTCTCTGCACGTTGGCGAACAGGAGTTAATCAAGCGCGGATATGAATCTATCGAGCAATTGCGCCATGAATACAGCCAGCGGGAAAATGATCGCTACCAAGCTGCGCTCACGGAAGAGGCTGCGCGACGGGAGGAAAAGCGGCAGCGCGAGCAGGCTGCTCTGATTGAGGAGCAACTGAGTCGAGAACTGGCCCATCAGCAGCAAATTCTGGCAGAACAGGCGCTGTTTGATCGGCTCACCGCCATTCAGGAGCATCATGCGCAAATGCGCCGGCAAAGCGAAGCTGGCCTGAATCAATTTGTGCTCTTTGGTGCACAAAACCTGATGGGGCAGATGACCGATCTTGCCGAAAAAGGCACTGGCAAACAGTCAGCTATCTATAAAGCGGCATTCCTCGCACAAAAGGCCATCGCCGTAGCGCAAACCATTATGAATACAGAGGCGGCCTCAATCGCTGCGTTGTCGATGCCGCCTATTGGGCTGGGTCCCGTGGCCGGCGCGCCTTATGCGGCGTTAGTCAAAGGGATGGGCTATGCCTCTGCCGGCATCATCGCCGGGACCGCCATTGCCGGCATCGCCCACGGCGGCCTTGATTATGTACCGAAAGAATCCACCTACCTGCTGGATAAAGGCGAGCGGGTTTTATCCCCAAATCAAAATGCCGATTTAACCAAGGCGTTAAAAGGCCGCGGCCCAGGGGGAAATATCACCATCATTCTGAAAGAAGACCGTGAAAAAGGCTGGCAGGTCGAGCGAGCACAAGGACTGACAAGGGAGGATGTTCTTAACATCGTTGCGACCGATGTGCATGAGGGAGGCCAAGTAGCCAATACGTTTGAATCCACTTACCACAGTCTATCCCGCACCGGAAATTAACCATGGCCTTAATCAAATACCCTGCGGAGCTGCCGGCACCGCAGTTGGACGGCTATGCGCTGAAAAAACTAGATAACCGCATCCGCACCGAAATGGCCAGCGGTCGCGCCCGGCAGCGGCGCCGATTTGCCAGGGTTCCCACAGAGCTCCCCGTTAAGTGGAAATTGTTAGCGAATGAAGCCGCTATTTTCGAGGGCTTTGTCACCCACGCACTGTCCGATGCGATTGCCTGGTTTAGTGCCGAGGTACTCACACCTCAGGGGTTAATCCCACACACCGTGCGCTTTATCACTCACCCGCTCAGTGATTGTAAGCCGATAGGCCCGCACACCTGGGAATACAGTGCGCGCATAGAAATTGAAGACCGGATTGTGCTCACCGAGGAGCAGACTGTTGCGGGCCTGCTGGACCCGAACACCCTTCAACAATTTAGCCGGGGCGTGGCCCGCGCTGTGGATAGCTATCAGGAATAACTTTATGAGCACTTTTTTTGGTTCGGTGGCGGAGCTGCAAAATAGCGTTGTTGCCCTCAATGAAATTTTAGCTGGTGATGAGTTCAGCACGGTGGAGGTAGAGGGCATTAGAAAACCGACCATCAGCAAGGCCATTCAGGACCACTTGGCTGCAGTGCTGGCGCTGGCGCAGGGGCGCATGTCCTTCCAAACCAAGGCCGCGCTGGATGCGGCCGGCGCGCCCCCTGGCAGTGAGCTGGCAGAAGTTTGGAATGATGCCTCCGAGGAAAATAATGGGTTGTACGGCTGGAATGAGACGGCCTGGGTGAAATCGCCCTATGACCCCACCGCCTCGATTATTGCAAACCGCAAGGCGCTAACGC
>NZ_JAIVKI010000051.1 GCF_020524905.1 Microbulbifer variabilis
CCGGTGTTGCCGTGCAGGTTTCATAATTACCCCGCTCAAGCTTGCTGGGGTAGATTTTTAGCGTCGCATTCATAGTGAAAAAATTCGCAGCGTTGGAACAATCGGCGGAAGGCGCGCGGTGCAATCAGGTCGGGTTTTCCCAGTTGCTGGGAGGTATGTAGAATCTGGGTTTGGCCGTTATTCACCACTATGCCCACATGCATTAGGCACTCACCGTGAAATCCACAGGCAACGGCGCCGGGTTTACAGGGGCCCGCTATAAAATCTGGCACCACCTGTAAATAACTGTCGGTCAACAGCGGCTTATCATCCGGGCAAACATGGCCAAAGGATTCCAGCAAGGGGGCTTTGAACTGCCGGTGCAACACATCGCGCACCAGCCCCCAGCAATCAAAGCCGTGCATATCCCGTCCGCCGTCTACATAGGGGACGGTGAGATAGTCGTTTATCCAAGACATAAGAGTTAGCCGTAGTATTTCAGGCCTGGGGCAAAATCGGGCGTGTAGAATTTATTGGGCCAGGCTTTATTCACCAGGTCGTGGAAACTGGCAATCACCGAGACAGAGGCCGGATTGGCTTTACCCGATACCGCCGTCATCACCGTTGGCGGCTGTGCGGGGGCGGACAGATCGGATTCGAGGAACTGCCGATAAATCACCTGGATAGAACCGCCAGCCTCCAGCGCGGCATCAATATTTTGCAGCGCTTCGCCGGTGACATTATCCAGCTGGAACTGTAAATCCTGGCGGCCGCGCATGGAGCGCTGTGGCAGGGAAACCCCGAAGCCGCTCGCGGTAAAAGTGGCTGTTTCGCCGTCTTCCAGTTTGGCCTCGATATCGTCAAATCCCTGGCACAGGCGAATCGCACCCGCTTCGAATGCCGGGTGTTTCAGTTCGAGGGTGTGAAGAATGATTTGATCGATTGGGGCGCTGGCGTAGACGGTCTGCAGTACCTGGCTCATCAGAGCATCGCGACGCCGCGCCCGGCCAGCAGCGCTTTCAGGTAATCGTACATTTCCAGAATCTGCGCCTCGGACAGTGCGAGCGGGAATAGGAGGTTGGCGGCATGGTACTGCACCGTAGTATCCAGCTGATCACCAACCCCGCCATTGGGGCCGACGCGATAGGTGTTCGCCGACGGGTTTCGGTTGCCGGCGATACCGCTGCTGCTCAACAGGTTGGTGCCGTCGTGTTGATAGACCATCGTTACATCCTGCACCGTCTTGGTCCCCGCGATAAAACGCAGATTTTGGCCGGGGTTGAAGGAGATGGGCCCCAATCCCGACCCACTCCCCTCTGCCGCAAAATACAGCGAGCTGGTATTGCTAGTCGAATAGAGCATGGCGTCAGTAATTCCGCTGTGCCATGTCCCACAATAGGTTTGCAGTGACGCCGTACACACCGCAATCATCGTGAAGGCACCTTGCGGGTCTAGCTGTTCCCCGGTGTCCAGATAGTTGACCGGCGTCAGGGCCACCTTGCCCCGTTCATACACCGGGGTGCCGGTTACCGTCGCCCGAGAAGTGGTGCTGTTCGGTGCCCAGTTCCGCACGCTCGCGGCTTCGCTCCCGCCAAACAGCCAGAAGCCCACCGCTTGCTCGATATAAGGCGTGGCGATGCCCACACTTTTCGTGAA
>NZ_JAIVKI010000052.1 GCF_020524905.1 Microbulbifer variabilis
CGGTTCAACAGAAAAAGGACGTTTTGGAAAATCTCTTTGAGTCCGGCCATTATAAAAATCAATCTCTGACCAGTTTTGGTTGGCCGGCCCTTCAATTTCTATCATGTTGAACTCTAACGTTGCCAGCAAGGGCAGCCGAAGCGGAGCGTAGGCTGTCCAGCCCAGCCTCCGGCTGGGCGACCTTTATAGCTGGCGCGCACTGAACGACCTACTTGCTCTCTGCCAGCAAACTTTGGCTGGCCATTGCCAGATAAATTTACAGGGGAAAATACCATACTTTCCCCACCGGATAACTATCGGATTGGCACTCCACGATGGCCTAGCTGGCTTGCAGGGCTTGCTGACTTAAAACGAAGGCACTGGAACGGAACTGCGGTACCAGCTTGCAGGAAAACTCTCAGGAAAAGTGTGCTCAGATAGAGATTGATGCTTGCAGCAGCTACAAAACATCTAAAAATTGACCGCCACAATAACGCCGCAAACAACGGAAGGCTTGGCATTGTGGCTGTTGTGCAATAATGGCGAAGCCATGCACGGCAGACGCAATGACAAGACTTTCCGCTTGCTTTGCATTGTTAGTAGCCCATAACTGCACGATGCCAACTACGGAGAATACCCACCGAGCGGAACGCCGTTAAGGCTACCAATTTATTAAACAAAAGCACCGAGCGAACGGGAAGGATTAACCCAACCCCAAGTGCCATTTACGCTAAGAATACCCGACTTAGGTAAGACTGAAAACAGCCGGATAAACTGAGCTAAAAACTTTGGAAGAAGCCAAAACCGGAAACTACCAAAGCGTAAATTTTAAAATTCTTAACTGGGCTACTAACGCCTTACTAATGGGCGCACAAATGCTTGGCTAAAATTAGCGACGAAGGAGCGCAAGCCAAGCGTTTTGCGTCCTTTTGAGTAACTTGTTAGCACTACAATGTACGCACAAAGTGATTAATAATTGACTTTTTAATTTCAGGAGCAGTCTCTTTACTGAAACCATGACCTGTTTTGTAAGAGTTATGCACTACTTTATGTTTAAACTGCTTACTTTTTAAATAAACTTCGATGTCTTTAGACATTTGAAAAGATGGCCAAACTTGATCGTTTTCTGCTGAAATCATTAATATCGGACCATTAATATTTTCAAATTTGAATAAAGATTTATTAACGTTAGTTTTATTTTCTAATGCGACTGTAAATCTGTCGAGTAACTTAGCATTTGAATCTAACTCTAAACCTAAAGCTGGAATATCTTGACCACCAATTGTCCAAGCTGACTTCGGCACAGTTAGTCCGTACCAAGCAACCTTACTTGGAGTAGTAACCACTACGGATTTAATACGAGAATCCATACTTGCCAATAAAAATGCAGCCTCTGAACCTCTAGAGCCACCAACTACACCAATTTTAGAGGAGTCTATCAAAGGGTGATTTTCTAAATAATTTATTGCTTCAATGAAATACTCCATTGGTATTTGATCTAGTGTTTGTGAAATACCTTTTTCTTTAAAGTAAGCTAAGGAACCTCTGAATAATTCCCAGTCAATTTGGTAGTATTAGGCTATCCGTCAAGGCTACGATAGATCATGCACCAATTCACCTTTGCCGAAGCAGAATACAACCTCAAGCGTCGTA
>NZ_JAIVKI010000053.1 GCF_020524905.1 Microbulbifer variabilis
TAGTCGGCCCTGAAAAAAGCCGCTAGGCCTTGTGGCACTAAGGCTGTATGGCTATACGGCATAGCCATTTCGACCAGTTTTCGCTATTCTGAGTCAAATTTCTGGTCGAAATGCTCAAGGATGATTATGCTCACGGACACCGATCAGTACCAACAAACCAGCTTTTTTGGCTCCGAACTACTCGATCAACTTGATCCGTCAGATCCACTGTTATTGCTCTCAAAAGCAATTCCCTGGACAGATTTTGAGCGCACTTTTGGGCACTACTATTCTGACAGGAGGGGGCGCCCCAGTATCCCCATTCGCCTTCTCGTCGGCCTACTAATTCTCAAGCAGCTGGAAAATTTGAGCGATGAGAATGTTGTACTTCAATGGAAGCGAAGCCCCTACTACCAAGCCTTCTGTGGTTTAAAATCTTTCCAAAACAAAACTCCTTGTCACCCCACAGAGCTAGTCCATTTTCGCAGACGCATTGGCGAGGTCGGTGTTGAAAAAATTTTCAAAATGTCAGTACAGCTCCATGGCAGTACCATTGAAGAGAAAGCCGTAAATATCGATACCACGGTACAAGAAAAGTTTATTACCTACCCAACGGATGGCAAGTTGGCGATCAGAATTATTAACCGATTGAATAAGCTCGCCAAGAATAATGATATTCAGCAACGTCGGACCTATGCCAAGGAAGTGAAAGAAATGCGGCTTAAACTCCGCTTCTTTCGTCATGTCAAAAAACGTTCGAGTGCAAAAAAAGCAGTAAAACGCCTGCGCACCATCGCGGGCATTCTGTTGCGGGAGATGAAGAGGAAATTACCTGAGAGTCATTTGCATGCTTGTCAGGATGATTTTGCGCTGTATGAGCGTGTCTTAAAACAACAGAAGAATGATAAGGACAAAATCTACAGCTTGCATGAACCACAAGTGTACTGTGTCGCCAAGGGCAAAGACCATAAACCGTATGAATATGGCAGTAAAGCCTCTATTGTCTCTACCGCGAAAGACGGCATTATTCTAAGTGCTGTAAGTCATTCCGAAAACATTCACGATAGCAAGACCTTGGATGAGGTGATCAGGAAGGCCAATGAAGTTAGAGAATCCAAGATTGAAGAGGCCATATGCGATCGGGGCTATCGCGGAAAGAAAATGGCCGAAGGTGCGGAAATAGTTTTGCCCAAGCCGGCTTTGAAAAAAGGCAATCGCTACCAGCGGGAAAAGAAACGAAAAAAGTGCCGGCGCCGGGCAGCGATTGAGCCGCTGATTGGACATCTCAAATCTGATTTTCGACTGACAAGAAACTTCCTCAAGGGCTCAGTGGGTGATGCGATAAATCTGCTCATGGCTGCGTGTGCCTGGAATTTGAGAAAATGGATGATCAAGGCACTGGAGACGTTTTTTTGTGCCTTGGAAAAAGCATTTTGGCCTATTTTTACAGTTTCAAATCCATTCTGGCTGACAATACGGTTCATTTGCTCATGTTTTGGAAGGTGAATTTAGTGCGAATCGTTCCGTAAGCCCTTATTACACTGTACTGGAGGCTGGTGTTTGGTTTTTTTCAGGGTCGACTA
>NZ_JAIVKI010000054.1 GCF_020524905.1 Microbulbifer variabilis
ATAAATCTCAAATCACCGCTCATGGGGTATGTGGGAATTTTACCTAGTATCAGTGTAAATGGTACCATGACCAAACCTACAACTAATATTCTCGCCAATTTCTTCATATGGTTAACGCCCCGCACAGGGGCAGACAAATAAGCGCAGCGTTTTGGCTGTCCCAGCGACCAACGGGAGCGATTGCTGCGGTTTGTTAGGCATTTTTACCATGGCAACAAAGACAACCAGATTGAAACGAAGAAAATAAGTAATGGAGAAACACCAAGAGCAGCTGTTCCATAGACTTTTAACCGGTTCCCACACGCTTTATTGCCGTATTTACTAATATGAATTAAACCTGAAAGCAAAGATGCAGTTGCCAAAGAAAAAAACCAAATAGGCATTGTTACTGTGATCCAAAATGCCAGGGAACTGGCTATTGGTAAAATAGCATCTTCAGCCGCCTCACCTCTACCGAGAATAATCACTAGCGTACAAGCAATGAAAATGCCCCAGCTGCATTGAATTACTCGAAGTTCCATACGGATGCCTAACGTTGCCAGCAAGGGCAGCCGAAGCAGAGCGTAGGCTGTCCAGCCCAGCCTCCGGCTGGGCGATCTTGCCTAGCCTGGTTATAGCTGGCGCGCTCTGAACGACCTACTTGCTCTCTGCCAGCCAAAGGTGGCTGGCCACTGCCCGATAAATTTATCGGGAAACATACCATACTTTCCCTACCGATTAACTAACTGACAGGCACTCAAAGATGGCGCGGTTGGCTTGCAGGGCCTGCTAACTTAAAACGAAGGCACTTGAATGAAACTGCGGTACCAGCCGGTAGAAAATACTCTCTGAAAAAGTGTGTCCAGTTAGAGATCGATGCTTGTAGCAACTACAAAATATCTAAAAAATGACCGCCACAATAACGCCCTAATAACCGGCAGCCGAAGCGCAGCGTAGGCTGTCCGGCGCGTGTCCTTCGCGCGCGAAGTTCATTAGCTTGTTAAATTTTTACTTTTTGGATGACTTGCTACCAAAATAGAAAGCCAATATAGCTGTTAATGCAGCCCATAACTCTTTAGGAACTTCTGTTTCCGGCCTTGCGATTACTAAATAGATAATTGCAACAGTTATGATTAAGCCAATAATACCAGAAATACCACCTAGCCCATTCAACAGAGCTGTAACGCCCACTTTCTTGGATTTGCGTGCAACTAACTCATTAAGTAGAGCTTGATTCTTACATACTTCAATTTTCTCACCCTCTATGTACACGAAATTATGAGCAGGGCCGTCCTTGCCCTCAAAATTGATTAAATAGAGAGAACCATCCAAGAATTCTGTATGATGGTTAGCGACACGAAAATCCTTACCTTCATGAGAAAAATTTCTTACCGATTCTATTGCTAACTCGTATTCACTCATGTCGAATTCTCATGAAATTTAACGCCGCAATCAGACGCGGCCAACTTTGTGCGCATTTTGCGCAATAATGGGGGCGTAGCGACCGCGTAAAATGCGCACAAAGTTGGCCGTCGGCTGCATT
>NZ_JAIVKI010000055.1 GCF_020524905.1 Microbulbifer variabilis
CGCTCTATGCGTGGTGCAGCCCAAGGTGTTGCCGCCATAGACGGTCCCCTGGGTGGGGTGGCCGGTCGCCTCAGTGCTGTTAATGGCCTTGTCACAGGCGGCGGTTTGGCCTGGGCTGGCTTCGGTGTTGCTATAGCGGGTGCCACAGCGCTGATGTACAAGAGTGTCCGCGCCGCCGAAGAAATGGAGCGGGGCCAGCTCAAGATCGAGGCGTTGTTAAAAGCCACCGGTAATGCCAGTGGCCGTACGGCAGCCGAGCTGGATGAGCAGGCCCGTTCGGTGGCTCGCAATACCCTGGCCAGTATTTCCGGCATACGCGATGCACAGGGGGTGCTACTGGCATTTAAGTCCGTGCAGACCGATGTATTTGATCTGGCCATTGTGCTGTCGCAAGACCTGGCGGCGGTCATGGGTGGCGATGCCTGCAGCTAGGTAAAGCGCTAGAAGATCCGGCAACCGGATTGACGGCATTAAAGCGTTCTGGGGCTTCTTTTACCGAAGTGGAAAAGGAACAGATCAGGACCATGCAGGAAAGCGGTCGAGTCGCCGAAGCGCAGCGCTTTATTCTCGCCAAGTTGGCCCAGCAGGTGGGCGGCGCCGGTTCTGCCGAGGCGGGCGGCCTAGCCGGCCAAGTCGATACCCTGAGCCAGAACTGGCAAGAGTTCCTGGAGGCCATGGGCAGGACCGAGGAAGCCTCCAAGAGTGTCGGTTTTGTCGCGGATGCGGTGAGCTGGTGGCGCACTGTGTTGATGCCCACTGAGGCGGAGCAGAGCGCGGATAAATACTTCGAGCTGCAAGCGAAATACCTGCATCACCAAAAACAGCTACAGCAGGCCACTCGGGATGGTGTACAGGTCCAGATTCAATACCAGAGCCATCTCGTTGAAAAATACCGCGCGCAGTTGCAGGAAATGAAGGACGCCGACCTGAAAGCGGCGATGGCACAGTGGGAAGAGCGCAAGAAAGTTTCGGAGGCAGCGGCTGAGGCTCGCGCGCAGGCCGAGCGGGAGCGCGTTGCGGCCGAATTAAAACGTCAGCAGGAAGCGGGTTCCGCTCAGTTGATTCAGCTGGATCAATTTCTGGCGGATCGCCAGGGGAAAATTCGTCTCGATCACGAGCAGCGCTTGCGGCAAATCGCCTCTCTGCACGTTGGCGAGCAGGATTTAACCCGGCGAGGTTATGAATCCCTTGAAGCTCTACGTCGAGAATATGCCGAGCGGGAAATACAGCGCTATAACGATGCCATTGCCGGTCAGCAATCCAAAGAACGCGGGGAAGATGGCCTGACCGAAGCCGAGCGCGAGGGTATCGCCGCGCGGGTGGAAACTGTTGTGGTCAACTCCAACCGGACACTTCTTTAAGCACATTTCTCAAATTCGATAGGGGCTATGTCCCCCAGTGTTGAATGTATTCTGCGTGAGTTGTAATAAGCAATATAGGCTCTTACATCTGCTATCGCATCCTCTCTTGTCGGATAGAGATTTCCTGTTAACCATTCCCGCTT
>NZ_JAIVKI010000056.1 GCF_020524905.1 Microbulbifer variabilis
CCGCGCGCCTTCCGCCGATTGTTCCAACGCTGCGAATTTTTTCACTATGAATGCGACGCTAAAAATCTACCCCAGCAAGCTTGAGCGGGGTAATTATGAAACCTGCACGGCAACACCGGGGCAGACGTTTGAAAGCTGGCTGCAGGCGAATGTGCCCAGCTATGAGCCACGAGAGGTGCCGCTATTCTCGGCTAGGGTAAATGGCAAAGAACTACCGCCCAAACATTGGGCCAGCTACCTTATTCAGCCCGGCGACCAGTTTGAATTGGTAGTGGAGGCTAAAGGGTATGCTGCGATTGTGATGGCGGTGGTTGCGGTCGCCGCTGCGGCTGCCGCCATGTATTTTGCCAATCAGATTCCCGATAACTACAACCAGAGCACGCCCGATGGTTCCACCATCTACAACCCCAACGCCCAGGGTAATCAGGCCCGGTTGATGGGCGTGGTGCCCGAGATTGCCGGACGGCATAAAGTCTTCCCCGATTTGCTGTGCCAGCCGCGCCGGGAATATATCGGCAACGATCAATATCTGTATTTAATGATGGCGGTGGGCGTTGGCGAATACGAAGTGGACCCGGAAGAGATCTTTATCGGCAACACACCGGTCAGCCGATATTTTGGCGATATCGACTACAGCCTGTTTGGACCCGGTGAGAGCGTCGCTAGTCACGAGGCATACCGCAATGTGTATACCTCGCCGGAGGTGGGCAGCAGCGGCGGCCAGACCGGGCTGGAATTGGAAGGCAGTCTCAGCTCCTCGGGTTCCAGTTTCAGCCGCACGCGCTGGAGCATGGCCGGCCACACTCTGAGCTGTTACGAATACGATGCAGAGAGTGGCGGCTATATCTCATGGCCGTTCCTCTATGCGGTGAATGAAATCATCACTATTAGCGGTAGTGCCGGCAATGACGGCGATTACCGGGTGGTTTCCAAGGACTCTGGGAATAGCGCCACCATGGAAAAAGTGGACGGCAATGGAGACCCCGATACAACCTGGACCGGCTTTGCTAATTCCCAGCATGAAGCGATCACCATCTCCAGTACAGATCCGAGTGCCGGTGGTTACAGTGGTCCCTTTTTCGCCTGTCCCGCCAACGAGCTGACAGACACAATTTGGCTGGATTTTTTCCTGCCGCAAGGGCTCGGTCGATTAAAAGATAATGGGGATTTCGAGACCCGCTCTGTCACCATTGAAATTGAATACCGGGCCGAAGGCAGTAGTAGCTGGACCACCATCAGCCACACTTTCAGCGGCGCCACCAACGACCAGATAGGCTTCACCAAAAAAATTAATCTCAGCAGCCGGATGCGCCCAGAGGTTCGCGCAAAGCGCACAACCCCAGGCACTGACGATACCCGCGTGTACGATAAAGTGCAGTGGACCGCGTTAAAAGCCGAACTGGACAGCGCGAGCCACTATGAAGGC
>NZ_JAIVKI010000057.1 GCF_020524905.1 Microbulbifer variabilis
CTGGAAGACGGCGAAACAGCCACTTTTACCGCGAGCGGCTTCGGGGTTTCCCTGCCACAGCGCTCCATGCGCGGCCGCCAGGATTTACAGTTCCAGCTGGATAATGTCACCGGCGAAGCACTGCAAAATATTGATGCCGCGCTGGAGGCGGGCGGATCTATCCAGGTGATTTACCGGCAGTTCCTTGAATCGGATTTAAGTGCCCCCGCACAGCCGCCAACCGTAATGACGGCAGTATCGGTCAAAGCCAATGCCGCTTCTGTGTCGGTGATTGCCAGTTTCCACGACCTGGTCAATAAAGCCTGGCCCAATAAGTTCTACACCCCGGATTTTGCCCCCGGCCTGAAATACTACGGCTAACTCCCTATGCACTGGATTAATGAATACCTCACCGTGCCTTATGTAGACGGCGGACGGGATATGCACGGCTTTGATTGCTGGGGGCTGGTGCGCGATGTGTTGCACCGGCAGTTCAAAGCCCCCTTGCTGGAATCCTTTGGCCATGTCTGCCCGGATGACAAGCCGCTGTTGACCGACAGTTATCTGCAGGTGGTACCGGATTTTTTACCGAGCCCCTGCAAGCCCGGCGCGGTTGCCTGCGGTTTTCGCGGCGACTGTCTGATTCATGTGGGCATAGTAATTAATAACGGCCAGACCCAAATCCTGCACACCGGGCGGCAGTATGGAAAACCGCTATTAACCAGCCCGCGCGCCTTCCGCCGATTGTTCCAACGCTGCGACTATTTTCACTATGAATGCGACTCTAAAAATCTACCCCAGCAAGCTTGAACGGGGAAATTGCGAAACCTGCACGGCTACACCGGGGCAAACATTTGAAAGCTGGCTGCAGGCGAATGTGCCCAGCTATGAACCCCGTGAGGTACCGCTATTCTCGGCGGCAGTAAATAATGAGAAATTGCCATCTAGCGAGTGGGCCAGCTACCTTATTCAGCCCGGCGACCAGTTTGAGCTGGTGGTAGAGGCGAAAGATCCATACACCATCGCGATGGTTGTCGTTGCGGTGGTTGCCGCCGCTGCCGCCGTGTATTTTGCCAATCAGATCCCCGATAACTACAACCAGACCACACCGGATGGTTCGACCATCTACAACCCCAACGCCCAGGGTAATCAGGCCAGGCTGATGGGTGTGGTGCCCGAGATTGCCGGCCGTCATAAAGTCTTTCCCGATTTGCTTAACCAACCGCGCCGGGAATATATCGGCAACGATCAATATCTGTATTTAATGATGGCGGTGGGCGTTGGCGAATACGAAGTGGACCCGGAAGAGATCTTTATCGGCAACACACCGGTCAGCCGATA
>NZ_JAIVKI010000058.1 GCF_020524905.1 Microbulbifer variabilis
GCACCGATCACGCTGTCGCTGCCATTCAAGGCATTGATGCTGCTGACTCCGGTAAAGGCGATACCGTAGCTGCTGGCGGCATTACTGCCGTCTACGGTAAAGCTATCCGCATTGTTGGTGCCGGTCAGCGCTGCGGTGACTGCACTGACGATGCCATCGAAGGTCAGCGAGCCCGCCGTTACTTGGTTATTGGTGCCGGTCAGGGCCAGGCCATCGCTGTAGGCGCTGGCGTCTAGGCTGTCGTCACCGCCATTGCCGTCTACGGCGGACATGCCGCTAACGCTCAGGTTATAAGCCTCAACATCGCCATCGGATTGCAGCACAAACGCATCCGTGCCACTGGTACCCAGTAGATTGGCATTGACGGCGGTGAGGGACTCTACCTCGGAGAAGCTAATACCGCTGTTGATGGCTTCTTTACTGGTGCCGGTTAAGGTCCAGTCGGCACCATCGGCACCGATCACGCTGTCGCTGCCATCCAAGGCATTGATGCTGCTGACTCCGGTAAAGGCGATACCGTAGCTGCTGGCGGCATTACTGCCGTCTACGGTAAAGCTATCCGCATTGTTGGTACCGGTCAGCGCTGCGGTGACCGCGCTGACGATGCCATCGAAGGTCAGGGAGCCCGCCGTTACCTGGTTATTGGTGCCGGTCAGGGCCAGGCCATCGCTATAGGCGCTGGCGTCCAGGCTGTCGTCACCGCCATTGCCATCCACGGCGGACATACCGCTAATGCTCAGGTCATAAGCCCCTACATCACCATCGGATTGCAGCACAAACGCATCCGTGCCACTGGTACCTAATAGGTTGGCATTGACGGCAGTGAGGGACTCCACCTCGGAGAAGGTGATACCGCTGTTAATAGCTTCTTTACTAGTGCCGGTTAAGGTCCAGTCGGCACCATCAGCACCGATCACGCTGTCGCTACCGCCCTTGGCATCGACACTACTGATACTGCTGAAGGCAATATCATTGGCCGTTAGTGCATTTAGACCGGTAATTTCAAAGGTGTCATCAGCATCCGAGGCTTCTAAACTCCCGCCACTCACAGCTTCGATGCC
>NZ_JAIVKI010000059.1 GCF_020524905.1 Microbulbifer variabilis
GCCGCAACGCTATCCGTACCGGTGCCTGCATCGACGCTACTCAGCTCACTAAAGCTAATGTCTGCAACATCCAGCGCGTTGTCGCCAGTAATGACGAAGGCGTCATCGCCACTGGTACCTGTCAGCGCTGCGGTGACCGCACTGACGATGCCATCAAAGGTCAGGGAGCCCGCCGTTACTTGGTTATTGCTGCCGGTCAGGGCCAGGCCATCGCTATAGGCGCTGGCGTCCAGGCTGTCGTCACCGCCATTGCCATCCACGGAGGACATACCGCTAATGCTCAGGTCATAAGCCTCTACATCACCATCGGATTGCAGCACAAATGCATCCGTGCCACTGGTACCCAGTAGATTGGCGTTGACGGCGGTGAGGGACTCTACTTCCGAGAAGGTAATACCACTGTTAATAGCTTCTTTGTTGGTACCGGTTAAGGTCCAGTCGGCGCCATCAGCGCCAGTGACGCTGTCAGTGCCGCCTTTGGCATCGATCGTACTGCCAAAACCAGTAAAGCTAATGTTGTTCGCAGTGACATTGCTATTACTGATTACCACGAAGGTATCTGCATTTGCAGAACCCTCGAGGCTGCCACCGGAAACACTGTTGATACCGCTAAAGTCAATCAAGCTTGTAGAGGCTTCGTTGTCGACTCCTGTCAGGGTTACGACGCCCAGTGCCGCAACGCTATCCGTACCGGTGCCTGCATCGACGCTACTCAGCTCACTAAAGCTAATGTCTGCAACATCCAGCGCGTTGTCGCCAGTAATGACGAAGGCGTCATCGCCACTGGTACCTGTCAGCGCTGCGGTAATTGCACTGACAATGCCATCAAAGGTCAGGGAGCCCGCCGTTACTTGGTTATCGGTGCCGGTCAGGGCCAGACCATCGCTGTAGGCGCTGGCGTCCAGACTGTCGTCACCGCCATTGCCGTCTACGACGGACATGCCGCTAATGCTCAGGTTATAAACCTCAACATCCCCATCGGATTGCAGCACAAACGCATCCGTGCCACTGGTACCCAGTAGATTGGCATTGACGGC
>NZ_JAIVKI010000060.1 GCF_020524905.1 Microbulbifer variabilis
ATAAATCTCAAATCACCGCTCATGGGGTATGTGGGAATTTTACCTAGTATCAGTGTAAATGGTACCATGACCAAACCTACAACTAATATTCTCGCCAATTTCTTCATATGGTTAACGCCTCAATAACCGGCAGCTGCAACGAAGCGAAGCGCAGTGTAAGCTGTCCGGCGCCGAAGGCGCGTAGTTGATTGATTTGTTAGGCATTCAATACTCCAAGACCCTGCTGAATCTAAACATTAGGCAACCACCCACCACGCTGAAATTCTCAGAAACAAATTGCACTGTCCAAGACGGCATTGCCTTCGTGTTGTAGCCTAGTTCGGTTAAATAGCGGCTTATATCTATGTCTCTCATTGCTTCTGAGCCAGATAGTGAATCGTTAATTTCTTACAAATCTCTCGACTCAGGCACTCCTATTCTTGCGTTGTAGATACAATCGATACCTTTAGGCTTATAAGCCAAATATTTCTCATACAGGTTTTTATTTTCTCCGATGAAAATTTCTAGCTCCGCTCTTTCATCTTTGCTCAATTTCTCGACCAATGAAGAATCGCAACATTCCTCTTTGAAAGAACCTTTGCACGAATTAGATACAAAGCGCTTAGAGAATACAGTAGTTTTATTCTGCTCTTCTCCTGTGACAGGATCTAGGCATTTATAGTCAATTATTCGATACACCTGCCATATTCCTGAACTGTAACTTCTAACCCAGTCTCCAACTTTCAAAGACACTATCTACTCCTTGATGCCTAACGCCGCGCTCAGGGGCGGCTTACTTTGGGCGCATTTTGCGCAAAAATGGGAGCGAAGCGACCTGCGCAAAAGGTGCACAGAGTAAGCCGTCCCTTTGCAGCGCTTTGTATGGTTGTTCTTCTCCGATTCTGATGTTGAAAATCCTTTTCGCTAACGGGTAAATTGAGACCCACCTTCGGCGGCCACCGAAGGCCTTGTTTGTCACAGTTCGTTGCTGCGCCGG
>NZ_JAIVKI010000061.1 GCF_020524905.1 Microbulbifer variabilis
CCTCTCCGTGCTTGGCAAGCTCTTTTTCAAATCAATTTTTTAATAAAATCAATGAGTTAGAGCTGCTTTCCCGCTGCTGCTTGAGCAGCGAGGAGGCGAACTATACGGACTTCACGGGGGCACCGCAAGCTCTTTTCGTAGGAATTTTTTAAAAAGATTTTTGGCTGAAAATCACACGATAATTACACAGTAAGATGGAGGGAAAAAGCTAAATATAAACTCGCATTGAATCCAGCCATTACCTCAGGGAAACACGACAGATCGTTTAAAAGCATTTGTATTTTCCAGGCTATTTAGCCCCTGGATTAAATAGTCCTTGGCTGGGCAAGCACAGTCAAAGAACTTCTTGCGGACTATTTTTTTCTTCCTTTCCTTTTTATTTTCTACATCTACAGCTAATTTTTCATTCTTGGAGTCACAGGCTCAAAATCACCTTAGCCTAATACTTAGCGCAACCAAGTTATCAGGTTACCAGGCATGCCTAGACCAGCAGTTTATGGCGAGCCGTACTCACTACTCTACGGTTGCCTTTGGCGTACCAGGTTGGCACCACGGATATTGATCTGGGGTAGTCCGCTCCTCTCACGGCTATGGCGACACAAGCACTGCGCAGCTCGGAAAGCACTCAGCCTCTTGCTGACCCTTATTATTTCTCTTGGGGTTAAATCGAGTTGAATTTCTCAGTAGAAGTGTTGCGAGTAAAAATTTGACTGGGGTTTGGCCGGAGTTTTTATTTTTCTCCAGAGCACACTTTTCTTATAACTCTATTTTTTATTTTCTGCTTTTATTATTTTTATTAACTATTTTTTCGCACATAAAAAAAGGGCCACCCATTGGGAGGCCCTTTCGGATTAGAAGCCTGACGATGACCTACTCTCACATGGGGAGACCCCACACTACCATCGGCGATGTTGCGTTTCACTTCTGAGTTCGGCAAGGGATCAGGTGGTTCCACAAC
>NZ_JAIVKI010000062.1 GCF_020524905.1 Microbulbifer variabilis
GCGATACCGTAGCTGCTGGCGGCATTACTGCCGTCTACGGTAAAGCTATCCGCATTGTTGGTACCGGTCAGCGCTGCGGTGACCGCACTGACGATGCCATCAAAGGTCAGGGAGCCCGCGGTTACCTGGTTATTGCTGCCGGTCAGGGCCAGGCCATCGCTGTAGGCGCTGGCGTCCAGGCTGTCGTCACCGCCATTGCCATCCACGGCGGACATGCCGCTAACACTCAGGTTATAAGCCTTAACATCGCCACCAGATTGCAGCACAAACGCATCCGTGCCGCTGGTACCCAGTAGATTGGCATTGACGGCAGTGAGGAATTCTACTTTGGAGAAGGTAATACCGCTGTTGGTGGCTTCTTTACTGGTGCCGGTTAAGGTCCAGTCGGCACCATCGGCACCGATCACGCTGTCGCTGCCACCCCGCGCATGAATACTGCTGACTCCGGTAAAGGCGATGCCGTAGCTGCTGGCGGCATTACTGCCGTCTACGGTAAAGCTATCCCCATTGCTGGTGCCGGTCAGCGCTGCAGTCACTGCACTGACAATGCCATCGAAGGTCAGGGAGCCCGCGGTTACCTGGTTATTGGTGCCGGTCAGAGTCAGACCATCGCTGTAGGCGCTGGCGTTTAGGCTGTCGTCACCACCATTACCGTCTACGGCGGACATGCCGCTAACACTCAGGTTATAAGCCTCAACCTCCCCATCGGATTGCAGCACAAACGCATCCGTGCCGCTGGTACCCAGTAGATTGGCATTGACGGCAGTGAGGGACTCTACCTCGGAGAAGGTGATACCGCTGTTGATGGCTTGATTGTTGGTACCGGTTAAGGTCCAGTCGGCGCCATCAGCACCAGTGACGCTGTCAGCACCGCCTTGGGCATTGATCGT
>NZ_JAIVKI010000063.1 GCF_020524905.1 Microbulbifer variabilis
TAACAAGTGACTATGGCCCTTTGTCAAATATTTAAACCATTTTCTCATCCCAGTAGGTGTTGTTTTTTACCATCGTATTGAGGATGGTAAGTTGCTTCCTCATACATGCGATAAGGGCTACTTTCTTTGGTTTACCAGCAGCGACCAGGCGCTCATACATTGGCTTTAATTTAGGGTGGCATTGTATTGCCGACATCATAGAAACAAACAAAACCGTGCGTACACGATGTCGCCCACCTCGAATATAGCGTTTACCCTGGAAGCTGCCGCTATCACGATTCATCGGGGCGATACCCACAAGGGCCGCTATCTCTTTGCGGTTCAACTTGCCCAGCTCAGGAAGTTCGCTCATTAGCGTGTAAGCCAGTACATTACCGACTCCTTTAGCACTTAATAAGAGATCGCGTTTTTGTCGCCACTCGGCAACACTGTTAACAAGTTTATCAAGTTGCTTATCGACCCCTTCTAGCTCTTTCTTGATGGCTTTTAAGATAGCCTGAATGGGCTTGTGAACAGACTTAGGCATTCTCTTGAGACGATTCTTTTGCATTGTGCTCATTTCTAAGCACTGGTTCCTGACCGTCAGCAAGTCACTGATATTTCTGAGTTTTTCTGGTTTGATTGATGACAATCTTGGCTTCATAGCTTCACCAAAATGTGCGATATCAATTGCATCTAGCTTATCTGTTTTGGCGAGCCGTCCCGCTGACTTTGCAAAGTTTCTTACTTGCGAAGGATTGCAAACAACTATCGGCAGTCCCGCTTTATGAGCAGCACAGACGAATTCTAATTCTAGTCTTCCTGTGGACTCGATTAATACTCTTTGAGG
>NZ_JAIVKI010000064.1 GCF_020524905.1 Microbulbifer variabilis
ATTGAAGGCTGCAAAGAGAGCCGCCGTTCCATTACGCTTGTAATCGTGGGTGCGACTTCCAATGCGCCCCGGGGCAAGTGGAAGCCCTGGTTGAGTGCGATCGAGTGCCTGGATCTGGGTTTTTTCATCGACACACAGCACCAAGGCATTGTCCGGCGGGTCCATATACAAACCAACGATATCCACCACTTTCTCGGCAAACTGCGGGTCATTGCTGATCTTGAAGGTTCTGAGTCGGTGTGGTTTCAGATCTGCAGCGTTCCAGATTTGCCTAACTTGCCATGTGGTAACACCGGCGTACTTCGCCATCAACGAGACACTCCAGTGAGTGGACTCATGAGGAATACGGCTCGTCGTCAATGTGAGAACACGGTTTACAATCTCGGCGTCAATTACCGACGGTCGCCCTGGCCTTGCCTGGTCAAGTAAACCCTCCGGGCCCGATTCGATAAAGCGCGTCTTCCACTTGTGAACTGTCTTGCGAGACACGCGCTGGGCCGCAGCCACGTCCATCACCGGCACGCCTTCCGACAGAGCCAGAATAATCTTCGCTCGAGTAATTTGCCCCTGCGGAAGCGAGGTGCTGCGAATCCAGCTTTCCAGGGTCGCTGCATCATGAGCGGTAATTGTGAAAACGTCAGGAGTATCCATGGGGCAAGTATACGCGAACTCAAATTACGTAACCTTATTTTCCGCAT
>NZ_JAIVKI010000065.1 GCF_020524905.1 Microbulbifer variabilis
CACATCGCGCACCAGCCCCCAGCAATCAAAGCCGTGCATATCCCGTCCGCCGTCTACATAGGGGACGGTGAGATAGTCGTTTATCCAAGACATAAGAGTTAGCCGTAGTATTTCAGGCCGGGGGCAAAATCGGGCGTGTAGAATTTATTGGGCCAGGCTTTATTCACCAGGTCGTGAAAGCTGGCGATGACTGACACAGAGGCCACATTGGCTTTACCCGATACCGCCGTCATCACCGTAGGCGGCTGTGCGGGGGCGGACAGATCGGATTCGAGGAACTGCCGATAAATCACTTGGACAGATCCGCCCGCCTCCAGCGCGGCATCAATATTTTGCAGCGCTTCGCCGGTGACATTATCCAGCTGGAACTGTAAATCCTGGCGGCCGCGCATTGAGCGCTGTGGCAGGGAAACCCCGAAGCCGCTCGCAATAAAAGTGGCTGTTTCTCCGTCTTCCAGCGTTGCCTCGATATCATCAAATCCCTGGCACAGGCGAATCGCTCCATCCGTAAATGCAGTGTGTTTCAGTTCTAGGGTGTGGAGAATAATTTGATCGATCGGGGCGCTGGCGTAGACGGTCTGCAGTACCTGGCTCATCAGAGCATCGCGACGCCGCGCCCGGCCAGCAGCGCTTTCAGGTAATCGTACATTTCCAGAATCTGCGCCTCGGACAGTGCG
>NZ_JAIVKI010000066.1 GCF_020524905.1 Microbulbifer variabilis
GCAACAGTGCCAGTAATGACGGTGAATACCGGGTGGTTTCCAAAGATCAGGTGAATGCTGCCACTATGGAAAAGGTGGACGGCAATGGCGACCCCGATGCGACTTGGACCGGCTTTATTAGCGCACAGGAGGAAGCCATCAGCATTGCAAGTAATAACCCGAGTGCCGGTGGTTATCTGGGCCCCTTTTTCGCCTGTCCCGCTAACGAGCTGACGGACGCAATCTGGTTGGATTTTTTCTTGCCGCGGGGGCTGGGAAAGGTCAAGAACAGAGGCGGTTTTGAAACCCGTTCTGTAACCATTGAAATTGATTACCGGGCCGAAGGCAGTAATAGCTGGACAACCATCAGCCATACTTTTAGCGGCGCCACCAACGACCAGATAGGCTTTACCAAAAAAATTAATCTCAGCAGTCGGATGCGGCCAGAGGTCCGTGCTAAGCGGGTCACCGAGGAGACAGACGAAGTCGGTATAAATGACACTGTGCAGTGGAGTGCTCTGAAAGCTGAATTGGACAGCGCCAGCCGCTATGAAGGCGTGACCACGATTGCGGTTAAAATCCGTGGCACCAATGCCCTGGCCGGCAGTGCAGAGAATAAATTCAATCTCATCGCAACCCGCAAACTTCCCGTCTATGAAAATGGCAGCTGGTCCGCGCC
>NZ_JAIVKI010000067.1 GCF_020524905.1 Microbulbifer variabilis
TGGTGTTAAACACCCAACCTCGCCTTGCAGTGTATTACTACAAATTATTTCACCTTGTTAAAGAGCATCTGATGTAAAAATCAGGAAGCTGAACTCTTGTTCTCAAACATCGAGAAACTACCAAGAACTCAGTTTTCTGACTTCTAATGTGGATCAGGAAATGGTGGAGCTAAGCGGGATCGAACCGCTGACCTCCTGCGTGCAAGGCAGGCGCTCTCCCAGCTGAGCTATAGCCCCATTTTTGATAAGCCACTTAGATTTTAAAAAGAATCGATCGTGGTTAATTTTTCTCAGGCGAGGCGAAGAAAAGCGTAGCGTACTCTAGTACGTAAGCTTTTATTCAACGAAGCATGAGGAAAATTTGGTAGGCCTGGGCAGACTTGAACTGCCGACCTCACCCTTATCAGGGGTGCGCTCTAACCAGCTGAGCTACAGGCCTAAAAATCAATACCCTTGGGAGTTATCCAGGGCACTAGACCCGCCCAACGGGCTTTACTGATATCCAACATCATCAGTCCGATCAAGCAATATGTGTGAGCACTTACGAAACGATTCTCGATAATCGTTTAAGGAGGTGATCCAGCCCCAGGTTCCCCTAGGGCTACCTTGTTACGACTTCACCCCAGTCA
>NZ_JAIVKI010000068.1 GCF_020524905.1 Microbulbifer variabilis
TAATTAACACATAGGTAAACCACCGCCTCTGGCGGTGAGACTTGACAGGGCTCTGCCGTTCCGGCGTGCAGAGTAAAAATATGGCCTCCATGAACCGGCAAGTTCTATAAGGAGGCCATATGCGAGATTGGCAGTGCCAAGCTCACGTGAAACATTATTGCAGGTACCACGTGGTATTTGTGCCCAAGTATCGAAAGAAAGCGTTATTTGGGACATTGAGGCGGGAGATTGGAGCAATATTTCGAGACTTATGTCGTCAAAAGGGCATTGAGTTGGTCGAGGGGTACGCAATGAGGGATCACATCCATATGTTGTTAATGATTCCTCCGAAGTTCAGTGTTTCCAATACGGTTGGGTTTCTGAAAGGGAAATCTGCGATCCAGATATTTCGGAAGTACAAGCATGTACAGAGAAATTTCACAGGAAGACACTTTTGGGCTCGGGGCTACTGCGTGAGTACAGTGGGGCTTGATGAGCAGGTGATTCGGGAGTACATCAAAAATCAAGAGGCTGAAGAGCGCCGCCAAGAGCAGATGCAACTGGCGGGGTTGTAACTAGCCCCCTCTGGGGGCTTTCACCATACCACCCGCTGTGCGGGTGGTTGCTGATT
>NZ_JAIVKI010000069.1 GCF_020524905.1 Microbulbifer variabilis
CCCACCTGCTGGGCCAACTTGGCGAGAATAAAGCGCTGCGCTTCGGCTACGCGGCCGCTTTCCTGCATGGTCCTGATCTGTTCCTTTTCCACTTCGGTAAAAGAAACCCCAGAACGCTTTAATGCCGTCAATCCGGTTGCCGGATCTTCCAACGCTTTACCTAGCTGCAGTGCCGCACTCTTGGCATCGCCACCCATCACCGCCGCCAGGTCTTGCGACAGCACAATGGCCTGATCAAATACATCGGTCTGCACGGACTTAAATGTCAGTAGCACTCCCTGCGCATCGCGTATGCCGGAAATACTGGCCAGGGTATTGCGAGCCACCGAACGGGCCTGCTCATCCAATTCGTCTGCCGTGCGGCCACTGGCATTACCGGTGGCTTTTAGCAGCGCTTCGATCTTGAGCTGGCCCCGCTCCATTTCTTCGGCGGCGCGGACACTCTTGTACATCAGCGCTGTGGCACCCGCTATAGCAACACCGAAGCCAGCCCAGGCCAAACCGCCGCCTGTGAC
>NZ_JAIVKI010000070.1 GCF_020524905.1 Microbulbifer variabilis
CAGGGCCAAGCCCCACAACAGGAAAATCAGGAGGCAGCGTGAACCAGACAAAACCCTATACCGTCACCCAGGCCGCCCGAATGCTGGGAATGGGCAGGAATAACCTGCTGAAACTTCTCCGTGACAATGGCTTTTTGTATAGCCGTGAACCCATGCGCAATTCACCCACAAAATGGGCCCTAGAGCAAAAACTCTTAAAGCAAAAGGAAGGCGCATATCTCGTAGGACCGGTAAAAGTGCAGCACATCACCGCACTAGTTACCACTAAAGGCATGGCCTGGATACGTGACATCGTTGAACAAAATACGGCACCTAAAGCCAGCTAAAAATTTAACCGCGCCCAGGCGCATCAGTCAGCTGTAACTCTTAGGGCTGCCGGTATGGAGCCCCTACTTTAAAAAAACTTGGAGCATCCAATGAGCACAAACGTCACCCAGCTTTTCGCCGACTTAGACGGCGGACTATTTATAGAAAAACTAGCTCACACCCTCAGTGAAGTAGCCGGCGC
>NZ_JAIVKI010000071.1 GCF_020524905.1 Microbulbifer variabilis
GGTAACGCCGTTGCTTTCGACGGTATCGATAATGCTCCTGAAGAGCGTGAGCGTGGTATCACCATCGCTACCTCTCACGTTGAGTACGAGTCCCCGGTTCGCCACTACGCGCACGTAGATTGCCCCGGACACGCCGACTACGTTAAGAACATGATCACTGGTGCCGCTCAGATGGACGGCGCTATTCTGGTATGTTCCGCTGCTGACGGCCCCATGCCGCAGACTCGTGAGCACATCCTGCTGTCTCGTCAGGTGGGTGTACCTTACATCGTGGTATTCCTGAACAAAGCGGACATGGTAGACGACGAAGAGCTGCTCGAGCTGGTAGAGATGGAAGTTCGCGAACTTCTCGACCAGTACGAGTTCCCCGGTGACGACACTCCGATCATCGTTGGTTCTGCTCTGATGGCCCTGAACGGCGAAGACGACAACGAAATGGGTACTACCGCTGTTAAGAAGCTGGTTGAAACCCTGGACGAGTACATCCCTGAGCCAGAGCGTGCAAT